>CBDFFO010000001.1:0-11936 GCA_965246805.1 Caldimonas sp.
GGCAACCTGCTCGAGGACGCGTACGACGGCACCGGCTGGCTCCTCGCCGGCCTGTTGCAGATCGCCGTGCTGCTCGTCGTCATCGGCACGCTCGAGCGTTGGCGGCCGGTCGAGCCGGTCCAAGACCGCGCCGGTGTCCGGCTCGACGTGCTGTACACGCTCATTCATCGGCTCGGCCTTTTCCGCGTCGGCCTTTTCTTCGCGATCGACCCGCTGCAGGATCTGCTCTTCGGCCACATGCGGCTGATGGGCTGGCAGACGTGGCAGCTCGACGAGGCCGTGGCACCGTGGTGGCCGGGCCTCACCGACACCGCGTGGTTCGCGTTCATCGCCTACCTGGTCACCTTCGACTTCATCGACTACTGGATCCATCGGGGCCAGCACGGGCTGCGCTGGTGGTGGGGCTTGCATTCGCTGCACCACAGCCAGCGCCAGATGACGATGTGGAGCGACAACCGCAACCACCTGCTCGACGACGTGATCCGCGACACCGTCATCGTGCTGGTTGCGCACGCGATCGGCATCGCGCCGGGGCAATTCATCGCGGTGGTGGTGTGCACGCAGTTGCTCGAAAGCCTCGCGCACGCGAACTGGCGCGCGGGCTTCGGGCCGGTGTTCGAGCGCGTGCTGGTGAGCCCGCGGTTCCACAGGTATCACCACAGCATCGGCGCCGGGCACGAATCGCAAGGCGTTGGCACGCTCGGCGGCCACAACTTCGCGGTGCTGTTTCCGGTCTGGGACGTGGTGTTCCGCAGCGCCGATTTCAGCCCGCGCTACGACCCGACCGGCATTCGCGATCAGCTGCCGGAGCACGGTGCGCGCGAATACGGGCGCGGCTTCTGGCACCAGCAGTGGCTGGGCTTGCGACGCATGGTCGGCGCGCGATAGGTCGCGCTGTTCGTCGCCGGCCACGCCCCGCGCTCACGATGAAAGCGCTCGTCGATTCGTTCTGGCGTGCCGCCTTTTACTGCCTGCACCCGAAGGTGATCCTGCTCTCGCTGATGCCGCTGCTGATCGTGGGCGGCATCACGTTCACGCTCGGCTTTTTCTTCTGGGAACCGGCGGTCGTGGCGGTGCGGGAAACCATCGACAGCGCGTCGCTGCTCGGGGCGCTCTTCAAGTGGCTCGATGCGATCGGCGCCGGCGGTTTGCGCAGCGTGCTGGCGCCGCTCGTGATCGTCGCGCTCGCTGTGCCGATGGTGGTGGTGGCGTCGCTGGTGCTGGTCGCGGGGCTCATGACGCCGGCGATGGTTCGCCTGGTCGTCAGGCGCCGCTTCGAATGGCTTGAGGCGCGCGGCGATGCGAGCCTTCTGCGCAGCGTCGCCGCCTCGCTCGGCTTTTCGGTCGTCGCGCTCGCAGCGCTCGTGGTCTCGCTCCCGCTCTGGTTCATCCCGCCGCTGGCGCTGGTGTTGCCGCCGGCGATCTGGGGCTGGCTTGCGTACCGCGTGCTGACGTTCGACACGCTCGTCGAGCATGCATCGACCGCCGAGCGACACGCGGTGCGCGTCGAGCACCGATGGTCGCTGCTCGCGATGGGCATCGCCACCGGCATGCTAGGCGCCGTGCCCACCCTGATCTGGGCGACGAGCGCGTTCGCGTTCGTCCTCGCGCCCTTTCTCATCCTGGTCTCGATCTGGCTCTACACGCTGCTGTTCGCGTTCTCGTCGCTCTGGTTCGCGCACTTCGGCCTCGCCGCGCTGCACGCGATGCGGCACTTGCCCGGCGCGGTCGAGGCGCGCGACACCCCGGCTTGCTCACCCGCTGACGTCATCGACGTCCAACCCATCACCGTCAGGCCCACTGCATGAACTTCGGTCTCCTCATCATCGGCGACGAGATCCTCTCCGGCAAGCGTGAAGACAAGCACTTGCCGAAGGTGATCGCACTGCTCGGCGCGCGCGGCATCGACCTCGCCTGGGCCCGCTACGTGGGCGACGACCCGCAGCGCATTACCGACGACCTCGTTGACGCGTTCGCGTCGGGCGATGTGGTGTTCTCGTGCGGCGGCATCGGCGCCACGCCCGACGACCACACACGCGCGTGCGCCGCCGCCGCGCTCGGGGTGCCGCTGGCGTTGCACCACCGGGCGCGCGATCTCATCCTCGAACGCATGCAGGACCAGGCGCGCGAAAAAGGCGTGCCCTACGAGCCCGACCGCGCAGACAACGTCCATCGCCTCGACATGGGCGTGTTTCCCGAGGGCGCAGAGATCATTCCAAACCCGTACAACAAGATCGCCGGGTTCTGGCTGCCGTCGACCGCACGCGACGCAAGAGCACCGGCCGGGGTGCATTTCGTGCCGGGCTTTCCGGTGATGGCGTGGCCGATGATCGAATGGGTGCTCGACACCCGCGCCGCGCACCTTGCGACCGAGCGGCTCCGGCGCGAGCGCTCGGTAATCGTGATGGGCGCCATGGAGGCCGCGCTGACGCCTCTGATGCTCGCGATCGAGCAGCGCTTCGACGCCATCAAGGTGTTTAGCCTGCCGAGCGTCGATCACCCGACCTGGGGTCGACACATCGAGCTCGGCGTGAAGGGCGAGCCCTCTCAACTCGATGGCGCATATGCGCAACTGCTCGAAGGCCTTGCTGATCATGGTGCAGAAATCGGCCCGGAATTGGTGCGTTAGCCCGAGATCTCGCAGGCGATGCATCGAGACGGGCACTTGGCATGCATCCTGCTACATTTGCGTGCGTATTTTCACGAGTGGAAGCCAGCTCGGGTCGCTCAGCGATCTCTTCGCTCCTCCACACCCGCTATTCCCCCGCTCAGGAGATTGACTGATGGCCAAAACGGTCGCCGACGTGATGAACATGGTGAAGGAGAACGAAGTCAAGTTCGTCGACTTCCGCTTCACTGACACCCGCGGCAAGGAGCAGCACGTCACCGTGCCGGTCTCGCATTTCAACGAAGAAAAATTCACCGGCGGCCACGCCTTCGACGGCTCGTCGATCGCCGGCTGGAAGGGCATCGAAGCGTCGGACATGCAGTTGATGCCCGACCCGAACACCGCCAACATCGACCCGTTCTTCGAAGAGCCCACGCTCTTCATGACCTGCGACGTCGTCGAGCCGAGCGACGGCACCCCGTACGAGCGCGACCCGCGCTCGCTCGCGAAGCGCGCCGAGTCGTACATGAAGGCATCTGGCCTCGGCGACACCGCCTACTTCGGTCCCGAGCCCGAGTTCTTCATCTTCGACGCGGTTCGCTGGCAGGTCGACATGTCGGGCTGCTTCGTGAAGATCGAGTCCGAAGAAGGGTCGTGGAACACCGGCAAGGAATACGAGCACGGCAACTCCGGCTACCGGCCGACGGTGAAGGGCGGCTACTTCCCGACCCCGCCGATCGACTCGATGCAGGACATGCGATCCGAGATGTGCCTGATCCTCGAATCGCTAGGCATCCCGGTCGAGGTGCATCACCACGAAGTCGCACAGGCGCAGATGGAGATCGGCACCCGCTTCTCGACGCTCATCCAGCGCGCCGACTGGCTGCAGTTGCAGAAGTACGTGATCCAGAACGTCGCGCACTCGTACGGCAAGACCGCGACCTTCATGCCCAAGCCCATCGTCGGCGACAACGGCTCGGGCATGCACGTGCACCAGTCGGTGTGGAAGGATGGCAAGAACCTGTTCGCGGGTGACGGCTACGCCGGGCTCTCGGAGTTCGCGCTGTTCTACATCGGCGGCATCATCAAGCACGCGCGCGCGTTGAACGCCATCACGAACCCGGGCACCAACAGCTACAAGCGCCTGGTGCCGGGCTTCGAAGCACCGGTGAAGCTCGCCTACAGCTCGCGCAACCGCTCGGCGTCGATCCGGATCCCTTACGTGGCGAACCCCAAGGGCCGTCGCATCGAGGCGCGCTTCCCCGATCCGCTGGCCAATCCGTACCTTGCGTTTTCGGCTCTGCTGATGGCCGGCCTCGATGGCGTCGAGAACAAGATCCACCCCGGCGAAGCCGCTACCAAGGACCTGTACCACCTGCCGCCGGAAGAAGACGCGAAGATCCCGACCGTGTGCTCCAGCCTCGACCAGGCGCTCGAATACCTCGACACGGATCGCGCGTTCCTCACCAAGGGTGGCGTGTTCACCGACGCGTACCTCGACGCGTACATCGAACTGAAAATGCAGGAGGTGACGCGCTTTCGCATGACCACGCACCCGGTCGAGTTCGACATGTACTACTCGCTCTAGGCGACGCGATGACCGAAAGGGGCGCTCCGGCGTCCCTTTTCTTTTGTGGCGTCGGTTCTGCGTGCGTTGGTGAGACGCAATCCGCGCTGCGCTCGACGACGTCGACGGCCGTGCCGGTTCCGCGCCGGCCGGCTGCGCCAGAATCGGCGCCTTGTCCGCGCCGCGCGAAGGTGGCGCGTTGCCGTGGCATGGAGAACCGCATGAACCCCGTTGATTTGATTCGCTGCGCGAGCCTCTGGACGGTTGTGCTGTCGGCCTGCGTGGCGCTGGCGCCCACGCTGACCCTGGCACAGAACGCCGATGGCAGCACCACCTATCGCTGCCCGGGCAACGAATACAAGAACACCATCAGCGCCAAGGCAGCGGCACAGCTGGGATGCAAGAAACTGGAGGGCGTGCCGATCACGGTGATCCAGAGCGTGAAGCCGCGGAGCGGCATCTCGGCGTCGCCGTCGGGCTCGGCCGCATCGGGCACCCGGGTCGACCCGGCGGCCCAGCGCGAACGCGACAGCGACGCCCGTCGCATTCTCGAGGGCGAGCTGCGAACCGAAGAGGGGCGCCTCGCCGAACTGCAAAAGGAATTCAACGGCGGCGAGCCGGACCGCCAAGGCAACGAAAAGAACTACGCCAAGTACCAGGAGCGCGTCAACGACATGAAGGCCGCGGTTGCACGCAAGGAAGCCGACATCGCCGCCATCAAGCGCGAGATCGCGAAGTTGCCGAAGTGACGCCGTGAGGACGCCGCCCGCCGTCGCGCCGGAGGCGTCGCCGATCGACATGGGCGTCGCGTACGCGGCCTTCGACCAGCTCGCGACCATGGTCGCAGTGGTGAGTCCCGACGGCGAGTGCCTGTTCGCGAACTCGTCGTTCGAGAGCGTTCTCGGCATGTCGCGGCGCAATGTGCAGCGCGCCTCGCTGTTCGACTGGATCTACGACGCGCAGACGCTGCAGGACACCGTCACCGCAGTGAGCAGCAACGCGTTCTCGACCAGCCGCCTCGAAGCCACCGTGAAGCGCGGCGGCGCGACGCACGGCGAAGGTCTGCCGGTTCACGTGATCGTCAACCGCATGGACGGCACCGACAACGTCGTGATCGAGTTGCTCGAGATCGTGCAGCAGACGCGCCAGGAACGCGAGGAGCGGGCGCTCGAGCAGGCCGACGCGACGAAGGAACTCATCCGCAACCTCGCGCACGAGATCAAGAACCCGCTCGGCGGCATTCGCGGCGCGGCGCAGCTGCTCGAGATGGAAGGCGAGTCGCGCGTGCTGAACGAGTACACGCAAGTGATCATTAAGGAGGCCGATCGCCTGCAGGCGCTGGTCGATCGGCTGCTTGCGCCGCATCGCAAGCCGCATGTGGTGAGCGATGTCAACATCCACGAGGTGTGCGAACGGGTGCGGGCATTGATCCTGGCCGAGTTTCCGCGGGGCCTCGCGACCGAACGCGATTACGACACGTCGATCCCGGAGTTCCGCGGCGACCGCGAACAGTTGATCCAGGCCGTGCTCAACATCGCTCACAACGCGGCGCACGCGCTCACCGAGCGTATCGTCGCGGGCGATGCGCAGATCACGCTTCGCACTCGCATCGCACGCCAGATCACGCTCGGCAAACACCGCTACCGATTGGCACTGGAATTGCATATCGAGGACAACGGGCCGGGAGTGCCGGAGTCCCTCCGCGAACGGATCTTCTTCCCGCTTGTGTCGGGTCGCGAAGGCGGCTCGGGGCTCGGCCTCACGCTGGCGCGCACCTTTATCCAACAACACCACGGCACCATCGAATTCGAAAGCGTACCGGGCCGGACGAACTTCAAGATCGTGATCCCGATGCCGTGATGCGTGTCGTGGGTGCGATTCCAGGCCCCACGAACGACGTCGATGTCGAGCTTCAACTCACTGCCCACTGCCGCATGAAACCGATCTGGATCGTTGACGACGACCAATCCATTCGCTTCGTGCTCGAGAAGGCGCTGGCGCGGGAAGAGTTCATCACGCGCAGCTTCACGAACCCGCGCGATGTGCTGAACGCGCTCGACGACGGCGACCTGCCGCAGGTGCTGGTGTCCGACATCCGCATGCCGGGCGGCTCGGGCATCGATCTGCTCGCGAAGATCAAGACCCGCCTGCCCGAACTGCCCGTCATCATCATGACGGCTTATTCCGATCTCGACAGCGCAGTCAGCGCGTTCCAGGGCGGCGCGTTCGACTACCTGCCCAAGCCGTTCGACATTCCCAAGGCGGTTGACCTGATCCGCCGTGCGGTCGAAGAGAGCATGCAGGAGATCGTCGGCGAGGTCGGCAACGCCGATGTGCCCGAGATGCTCGGCCAGGCACCGGCCATGCAGGACGTGTTTCGAGGCATAGGCCGGCTCTCGCAGAGCATCGTCACGGTGCTGATCACCGGCGAGTCGGGTTCGGGCAAGGAGCTCGTGGCGCACGCGCTGCACAAGCACAGCCCGCGCAAGACCGGCCCCTTCGTCGCGATCAACACCGCGGCGATCCCGAAAGACCTGCTCGAGTCCGAACTGTTCGGTCATGAGCGCGGCGCCTTCACCGGTGCGCAGACCACGCGGCGCGGGCGCTTCGAACAGGCCGATGGCGGAACTCTCTTTCTCGACGAGATCGGCGACATGCCGTTCGACCTGCAGACGCGTCTGCTGAGGGTGCTGTCGGACGGCCAGTTCTATCGCGTCGGCGGCCACAACCCGATGAAGAGCAACGTGCGCGTGATCGCAGCCACGCACCAGAACCTCGAAGAGCGCGTCAAGGCCGGCGCGTTCCGTGAAGACCTGTTTCACCGCCTGAACGTGATCCGCCTGCGCTTGCCGGCCCTGCGCGAACGCACCGAGGACATCGCGCCGCTGACGCGCTTCTTCCTGCAAAAGAGCGCCCGCGAGCTTGGCGTCGAAGGCAAGCGCATCACCGACGCCGCGCTGGCCCGGCTGATGTCGTTCGACTTTCCAGGCAACGTGCGGCAGCTCGAAAACATCTGCCACTGGCTCACGGTGATGGCGCCGGCCCAGTTGATCGAAGCGAAGGACTTGCCGCCGGAGTTTCAGGGCCTCGTCGCCGCGCGGCCCGCGCCAGTCGATGCGACGCCGGCGGCGTTGCGGACGAACCCGGCGCCACCCTCCGGCTCGGCGACGGAGACGAGTCGCAGCGGCACGCCGTCTTCGTTCTCGGTGCTCGATGGCGACGTCGACAGCATCGTGTCGACGACGGTCGCTTTCGCCGCGTCGACGCATGTCGCCGATGCGGGTGCCGCCGCGCTCGCGAACCGCGCGGGCGGTGCCTGGTTGCACGGCCTCAAAGACGATGCACGCGCCTTGCTGCAGGCGGGTGAACCGATGGTATGGGACACGCTGACGCGCAAGTTCGAAGCGCAGTTGATCCATACCGCGCTCGAGATCACGCGCGGGCGCCGCATCGAAGCGGCGCAGAAGCTGGGCATCGGCCGCAACACCATCACGCGCAAGATCCAGGAGCTGGGCCTCGACGACTAGAAACCGGACGCTGGCGTCCGGTTTCTTGGCGCGGCGTTCGACGGATCGCTTCGCGTCCGTCAACTTGCTGTTGGTGGAAGGTGGACCGGGGGGTCCACTTCCGGGAGTGAATGGGGTGGTGGCTTTGCGATCGATGCTAGACGTGCAGCGCAGCCATCACCCCAATCACGATGCCGATCGCGCTCACGCCGTACACACCCTTGTGCAACCAGCGGCTCTTCGTGAGCAACGCGATCGCCGCGAGTGCGATCGAGATCTGCAGCGCGGTCGTCGCCTGCGCCCACCGGTGATGCTGGTGGATCGATTGCTCGCTCCTCTCGTCGAACTGCTTCGATTCCGCTTCGAGCCGCTTCGCCTCGGCCATGATGCCGGCCTTCTCGCCGGCGTAGCGTTTCGCCGTTTCCGCGTACGCAGCGCGCCGGGCTTCTGGGACCGCGTCCACCGCGAACTCGGCGAGGTTCTGGCGGTTGTTCTTCGCCTGGTAGAACGCCCACTGGTTGGCCGCTTCGGTCTTGCGGATCGCCGCGTCGTTCTTCATCAGGCCGGCGTTGGTTTGCGTCAAGCCGCCCATGTAGGCGAAGAGCGCACCCACCGTGGCGATGATCGCGGTTGCCACCGCCAGCTGGCCGGCCATGCTGCTCGGTTCGGCATGCGACGCGTGCTCGAGCTCGTGATCGTGCGGGCCATGCACGTGAAAGCCGTCTCCTGACATGGAAAGGTCTCCTCAGTTTCGTTGGTAGGTGACGAACGCGAACGCGAGCCCCTGCGCGCTCCGGTGATGCTCGCGAGACGTTTCATGAAAGGCGTGGCGCGGCCAGGGCGGAAAGAAGGTGTCGGCCTCGAACGAGGCATCGAGCTCGGTCAACACCAGCTCCTGCGCGAGGGGCATCGCGAGCGCGTAGATCTCGGCGCCGCCGATCACGTAGAGCTTGGGCATGCGGCCCGCGGCGGTCGCCGTTTGGGCCGGCCCCGCAGACGACGCGATGACGATGGCCTCGTCGATCGAGGCCGCGCGCTGGGCCCCATCGGCGCGCCACCCCGGGTTGCGCGTGACGACGATGTTCTGCCGGCCCGGCAAGGGTCGGCCGATCGAGTCCCACGTTTTGCGTCCCATCGCGATCGGTGCGCCCATCGTCGTCTGCTTGAAGTGGCGCAGGTCTTCGGGCAAGCGCACCAGGAGGTCGTTGGCGCGGCCGATGCCGTTCTGTCGATCGACAGCGGCGATCAGGCTCACGGCGATCGGTGATTGCGGAGCGGGCATGGACCGCATTGTGAATGTGCGAGCGGCCCGCGCCGTCCCAGCGACGCCGTGATAATCCGAGCCGGATAACGCGGCGAACGACAGCATGAGCGACCCCCAGCATTTGAGCGCCGAAGCCCTCGCCGCGTGGCAACAGGCCGCGTCTCGATCTGCCCCCGGCGGAGATGTGAACGCGCTCGGCTGGACCACGCCCGAAGGCATTGTCGTGAAGCCGCTCTACACCGCGGCCGACTTGGGCGGCCTGCCCGACACCGACACGCTGCCCGGCTTCGCGCCCTACGTGCGCGGCCCGCAAGCGACGATGTATGCGGTTCGCCCCTGGACCATTCGGCAGTACGCGGGCTTCTCGACAGCGGAAGCGTCGAACGCCTTCTACCGGCAGGCGCTCGCCGGCGGCGCGCAGGGCGTGAGCGTCGCGTTCGACCTCGCCACCCACCGCGGCTACGACAGCGACCATGCGCGCGTGGTCGGTGACGTGGGCAAGGCCGGCGTCGCGATCGACAGTGTCGAGGACATGAAGATCCTGTTCGACGGCATCCCGCTCGACAAGGTCAGCGTCTCGATGACGATGAACGGCGCCGTGCTGCCGGTGCTCGCCGGCTACGTGGTCGCGGCGGAAGAGCAGGGCGTCGAACAAAAGGACCTCGTCGGCACGATCCAGAACGACATCCTGAAGGAGTTCATGGTTCGCAACACCTACATCTACCCGCCGGCGCCGAGCATGCGGATCGTGGGAGACATCATCGAGTACACGGCGCGGCACATGCCGAAGTTCAACTCGATCTCGATCTCGGGGTATCACATCCAGGAGGCCGGCGCGAGCCAGGCCCTCGAGCTGGCGCTGACGCTCGCCGACGGCAAGGAGTACGTGAAGACCGCCATTGAGAAAGGCCTCGACGTCGATGCGTTCGCGGGCCGCCTCAGCTTCTTCTGGGGCATTGGCATGAACTTCTATCTCGAGGTCGCGAAGCTGCGCGCGGCGCGCCTCCTGTGGACGCGCGTCATGTCGGCCTTCCACCCGAAGAACGCGAAGAGCTCGATGCTGCGCACCCATTGCCAAACTTCTGGCTGGAGCCTCACCGCACAGGACCCGTACAACAACGTCGTGCGCACGACCATCGAGGCGATGGCCGCGGTGTTCGGCGGCACGCAGAGCCTTCACACCAATGCGCTCGACGAAGCGATTGCGTTGCCTACCGAGTTCAGTGCCCGCATCGCGCGCAACACCCAGTTGGTGATCCAGGAAGAGACCCACATCACCAGCGTGGTCGACCCGTGGGCCGGCAGCTACATGATGGAATCGCTCACCGCCGAGATGGCCACGAAGGCGTGGGAGATCATCGAAGAGGTAGACACGATGGGCGGCATGACGATGGCCGTCGAGAGCGGATGGGCCAAGCTGCGCATCGAGGCCAGCGCGGCCGAGAAGCAGGCCCGCATCGATTCGGGTCGCGACGTGATCGTCGGCGTCAACAAGTACCGGCTCCCGACCGAAGACGCGATCGAGACGCGCGACATCGACAACCATGCGGTGCGCGAGAACCAGGTCGCGCGGTTGAAGGCCATTCGCGCGTCGCGCGACAGCGGCGCCGTGGAGCGCGCGTTGATGGCGATCGAAGGGGCCGCCATCTCGGGCGATGGCAACTTGCTCGCGCTCTCGATCGACGCGGTGCGCCTGCGCGCGACCGTCGGCGAGATCAGCGATGCGCTCGAAAAGGTCTGGGGCCGCCACCGTGCCGATACGCAAAAGGTGAGTGGGGTGTACGCGAAAGCCTATGACAGTGCCGCGGGATGGGAAAGGCTGAAGCAGGAGATCGCGGACTTTGCGATCGACGAGGGCCGCCGCCCGCGGGTCATGATCGCCAAGCTCGGGCAGGACGGCCACGACCGGGGTGCGAAGGTGGTGGCAACCGCGTTCGCCGATCTCGGGTTTGACGTCGACATCGGTCCGCTGTTTCAGACCGCCGACGAGTGTGCGCGCCAGGCGATCGAGAACGACGTGCATGCGGTCGGCGTGAGCACGCTGGCCGCCGGCCACAAGACGCTGGTGCCGGCGATTATCGAATCGCTGAAAGCGCAGGGCGCTGGCGACGTCATCGTCTTCGTCGGCGGTGTGATTCCGACGCAGGACCAGGGGTATCTGTACGAAGCAGGCGTGAAGGGCATCTACGGCCCGGGCACGCCGATCGTCGCGAGCGCGAAGGACGTGCTGGAGCAGATCCGCATCGCGACGACCCGCTCCTCCCTCCCTCTGGGCGAGGCGGATCCGGTCCCCTCTCCCTCCGGGAGAGGGCTAGGGTGAGGGACGTGTGGCATCGGCCCTCGAGAATCGGAGGACCTCGGCGACCCTCATCCCAACCCTCTCCCGCAGGGAGAGGGAGCAGACGGAGCGACCGATGCCCGCCACCGACGTCGACCCGCTGACCGCCGCCATCGCCGGCCCGCCCGGCGACGCTCAGCGTCGCGCGCTGGCGAAAGCGATCACCTTGCTCGAATCGACGCGAGCCGAGCATCGGGCGCGCGCCGAAGCGCTGTTGAACGCCGTGCTGCCGTGTTCGGGTCGGTCGCTCCGCATCGGCATCACCGGTGTGCCTGGTGTGGGCAAGTCGACTTTCATCGAAGCGTTCGGGCTCCACCTGATCGGGCTCGGCCACCGCGTCGCGGTGCTCGCGATCGACCCCTCGTCGAGCGTCTCGGGCGGCTCGATCCTTGGCGACAAGACGCGCATGGAGAAGCTCTCGGTGCACACGAACGCGTTCGTGCGCCCGAGCCCGAGCAGCGGCATGCTGGGCGGCGTGGCCGCCCGCACGCGCGAGGTGATCGGCGTGGTCGAGGCGGCCGGGTTCGACGTGGTGATCGTCGAGACCGTCGGTATCGGCCAGAGCGAAGCGATGGTCGCGGCGATGACCGATGGCTTCGTGCTGCTGCAGTTGCCGAACTCGGGCGACGACCTGCAAGCGATCAAGAAGGGCG
>CBDFFO010000002.1:0-30206 GCA_965246805.1 Caldimonas sp.
AACCTGCGCGAGAAATGGTCCATGCCCGTCGGCGAGTACTTTCGCGACCCGGCGTGGCGCGCCGCCAAGACCACCTCGCTAGGCCAGCTGCGCGCCGACGGCTACGCCACCGCCAACTGGCGAGCCACTCACGCCAGGGTCGACGCCACCGCCGACACCGCCGCGCTCGATCTGCTCGTCGAGCCCGGACCGCTCTTCCTGCTCGGGCCGCTGCGCATCGAAGGCCTGAAGCGCTACGACGACAGCGCCGTGCGAAACATGGCGACCTTCCGCGTCGGCCAGCCGTACGACGAACGCCTGCTGCTCGAATACCAGGACAAACTCGCGAAGATCGGCCTCTTCGGCGGCGCCTCGGTCGAGCTCGACGCGACCGGCTCGCCCGACGCGGCGCCGGTGCTCGTGAAGGTCACCGAGCTGCAGCAGCAACAGGCCAACTTCAGCGTCGGCTTCAGTGCGAACACGGGCCCTCGTTTCACGGTCGAGCACTACGACCGCAAGGTGTTCGGCCAGCCGTGGATCGCGCACAGCACCCTCACCTTCGGCCCCAGCCTGAAGTCGCTGGGCACCGAGTTCACCTCCTATCCGAAAGACGACCAATGGCGCGACCTCGTCGCCGGCAACGTCGAGCAGTTGCACGCGGCGAACGAGAACCGCAACAGCTATACCGCGCGCATCGGGCGCTCGCAGGACACGACGCGCTTCGAACGCCTCTATTACCTCGAGGCCTCGCACGCCCGCGTCGACAGCGCGCCGCTCACGACCAGCAGCGACGCCGTCTCGGGCAACTACAACTGGCTGCGCCGCGACGTCGACAATGTGCTGCAGCCGACCATCGGCACCGCGCTCTCGTTGCAGGGCGGCGTCGGCTACGGGCACGGCAACGAGACGCGCGCCGACATTCCCGGCGCGGTGTTCACGAGCAAGGGCCCGTTTGTGCGGCGCGTACACGCGCTTCACCGTGTACCGCCCGTTCGGCGCGTGGTTCGCGAACGCGCGCCTCGAGGCCGGACAGGTCTTCGTGCACGACCGCATCGGCATTCCCGACACCATCCTCTTCCGCGCCGGCGGCGACAACTCGGTGCGCGGCTACGGCTACCGGACGCTCGGGCCGACCGTGAACACCGCGGTCGTCGGCGGCCGCGTGCTCGCGACCGGCAGCATCGAGTTCGAGCACCCGATCGTCAGCAAGATTCCGACGCTGCTCGGCGCGGTGTTCGTCGATGCGGGCAATGCGGCCGACAAGTTGAACGAGCTGCACCCGGTGGTGGGCTTCGGCGTCGGCGCGCACTACCGCAGCCCGGTCGGGCCGATCCGGGTCGACGTGGCGTATGGGCAGAAGGTGCACCAGCTGCGGCTGCACCTGAGCGTGGGTGTGACGTTCTGAGCGCGCGTGATGGTTGAACCCACCGCTTCGACCGCTCTGCTCGTGCGCTCGCGCTGGCACCGGTATCGCTGGCCACTGCGCGCAGTGATCGCGTTGCTCGCGCTGCTGGCAATCGGCGTCGCGACGATCTTCTGGGCGCTCAACACCCGAGCGCGGCAGCGCGTGGGCGACCCGACTCGTGCCGGGTGTGGCCGTCGTCGGCCCGCACGGCTCGCTGGTCGGCGATTTCGCGGCCGAGCGCATCGACGTCGCCCTCGCCGACGGCCGCGTGCTGCGCATTGACGCGCCGCGCTGGCACGCGCTCGATGCGCGCCGCGGCGATCACGGGCGATGGCTGCATCTGGTGATCGCGTCGTTGCATGCCGATCGTGTGACGCTCCTGCCAGCCACCAGGCCGGTGCCGGCCGCCACGCCATCGGCCCCCTTGCAGTCGCTCCGCCTGCCCGTCGAAATCGAGATCGCCGAGGCGCGCATCGACGAGCTGCGCATCGGCGGCGCCGACGCGGCACCGGTGCGACAAGTCCACGCGCGCATCCATCTCGGCGCCGACGGCGGCGCGACGCATCGCATCGAAGCGATGAGCGCGAACGTCGTCAAGGCGTCGATGCTGGGCTCGGCCATCGTCGGGGCCGACGCGCCGTTGACTGTCACCGCGCAGATGGGCTTCGCGTCGCGCGGCTCGTTGCCTGCGTGGCGCGCCGGCGCGGCCGCACGCGGGCCGCTGGCGGCGCTGAACGTCACCGCTATCGCGCGCGTGCTGCCGGCCGACGGCAAGCCGCCACAGGCACTCGACGCGACGGCCGTTGTGCATCCTTTCGCCACATGGCCGCTCGGCGAGCTGCACGCGCATGCCCAGGCGCTCGACCTTTCGGCTTTCACGAGCGCAGCACCCGCCACCGCGCTCGTTGCGGACGCGACCATCGCGTCGAGCGGCATCGACCAACCCGCGGTGATCGCGATCGCGCTGACCAACGGCCGCGCAGGGCGCTGGAACGAAGGCCTGCTGCCGTTGCGCGGCCTGCACGGCGAGCTGCGCGCAAGGCCCGATGACCCGCGCATTTTCGACGTCACTGCGCTGACCGCCGACCTCGGCTCGGCATTGCTGAACGGCGGCCGCATCGCCGGCGAAGGCCAATGGAACGCGGGTCGATGGCAACTCACCGCGATGCTCGACGGCGTGCGCCCGGCCGCGCTCGATGCGCGGGCGGCGGAGACGGCGCTGAGCGGCAAGGTCGCGTTGACCGGTACAGGCTTCGCCGCCACCGTCGCCGACTCGGAGGTGATCGACGTGACCGCCGACCTCGCCGGCCAGCTCGCCGACCGCCGCCTCCCGCGCGACGCGCCGCGCGCCGCGCGCGTGAAGCTGGCCGCGCACATCACCGCGCTTGCGATCGAGCTGCGTTCTGCCGAAGCCCGCCTCGGCGATGCGCGTGCCGCGCTCGACGGCAAGCTCGTGCGCCGTGCCATCGACGCGCCATGGCAAGCGAGCGGCAAGGCCGAACTCGTCGCGTTCGATCCGGCCCCGTGGTGGCCCGGCGCGGCCGACTCGCTGCTCACGCGCGGCGCGAATCGTATCGACGCGAAGGCGAGCTTCGATCTCGCGGTGCCGATGGCCACGGGTGCGTCGAGCAACACGACGCCGAGCAACACGGCGTCGAGCAAGACGCCGACAGCCGCGTCCGGGCCTTCGGTCTACGACACGCTCGCCCAGCTGCGTGGCAAGGCCGACCTCGACATCACCGACAGCGTGCTCGCCGGCGTGGCGCTCTCCGGCTCGGCGCACTGGCTCAACACCGACGGCCACGCCAAACCCACCATCGACCTCCTGCTCGGCGGCAACCGGCTGCGCGGCAGTGGCACGCTCGCGAACACCGACAAAGCGGCCGGCAACGCGGCCGACGACTGGCAGCTCGCCATCGAGGCGCCGCACCTCGAGGCCCTGTCGCCCCTGCTCGGCCCGATCAAGCCCGCGGCCAGAGGCGCGAACGCAACGCCCATCGCCGGCTCGCTCGTCGCCAACGCGCACTTGCGCGGCCGCTGGCCCGAGCTCACGAGCGAGGGCGATCTGCAGGCCACCGATGTTCGCGTCGACACGCTCACGGTGCGCGCGGCTTCGGGCAAGTGGCACCTCGGCAGCGCCGACGATGCGCCGCTCGATGGCGCCATCACGATGGACGGCGTCACCTCCGCCGGCCGCGCGTTCGAGCGCATCGTCGCGAGACTGAGCGGAACGGCGCGCGCGCATCGCGCAGAGCTGCGCGTCGAATCGGCGGCGTTGCCACCGACGTGGGCCGATGCGTTGGTCGTGCGCGGCGGTACGACACCGAACGCCATCGACGCGCCGAAAGCCGTGCCGTCGCGTTCGATCGCCGCATCCGCTTCGTCGGCCTCTTCGGCCCCGGCCAACCCCAACGCGCGCAGCGTTCTCCTCGTCGCCATCGAAGGCGGACTCGTGGCCTCGAACAACGAGCGCGCTGCCGGCTGGCGCGGCACCGTGTACGAAGCCACGGCGCAATCGCTTGCCTCCGCTTCGAGCACGGCCAGCCGCACCTGGCTGAGGGCGCGCGAACTGCACGGCGCGGTGTTCTGGTCGGGCGGACCTGCGCACGCCGAGCTCGACCCTGGCACGGCCGAGGTGCTCGGCGCGACCGTGCGCTGGAACCGTGCGAGCTGGCAGGCCGGCAGCGGCGGCTCGCCAGCGACGATTGATCTGAAAGCCTCCGTCGACGCCATTCCCGTGGCGCCGCTGCTGCGAGCGGCGCAGCCCGAATTCGGCTGGGGCGGCGACCTCGCCGTGGCCGCGCGCGTCGACGTGCATGCGGGCGCGGCAGGCTCGGCGCCGAGGGTCGACGTGGTCGTCGAACGAACCAGGGGCGACCTCTCTGTGGCCGACGAGCTCGGCACGCAGAAGCTCGGCCTCACCGATCTGCGCCTCGGCATCGCGGCAGACGGCGGCACCTGGAACTTCACCGCCGGCCTCGCGGGCGGCGCGTTTGGCGTGGTCTCGGGCGCGGTCTCGGCCAGGCCGGCGCAGCGCAATGCCTGGCCAGATGCGACCACGCCCATCGGCGGCGTGCTCGAGCTGCGCGTCGCCAACCTCGGCACGTGGGGGCCGTGGGTGCCTTCGGGCTGGCGCCTGGGCGGCGAGCTGCATGCGAACGCGTCCGTCGGCGGCACGCTCGGCACGCCGGAGTACACGGGGCACGTCGACGGCAAGGACTTGAGCGTGCGCAATTTCCTGCAAGGCGTGAACGTCATCGACGGCAGCGTCGGCGTCGCCTTGAAAGGCGATAGCGCGCACATCGAGCACTTCACCGCGAAGGGCGGCAGCGGCACGCTGAAGCTCGAAGGCGATGCGAGCTTCGAGGGCGCGCCGCAGGCCAACCTGAGCTTGAGTGCCGAACGCTTCGAGGTGCTGGGCCGCGTCGACCGACGCGTGGTGGCGAGCGGCCGCGCCGCGATGAAGCTCGACGCCAAAACGATAGCGCTCGACGGCAACTTCAAGATCGACGAGGGGCTCATCGACTTCACTCGGGCGGACGCGCCGACGCTCGGTGAAGACGTGGAGGTGGTGCGCCGGCCCAGCGCAGGTGGCGCCGCGACGGCCGCTGTCGAACCCCCGCCCGCATCGACCTCATCGAGCGACGTCACGCTTCCGGTCGCTTTGCCCGGGCCCTCCGCGCGCAAGGTCGAGCTCGACCTGCGCGTCGGCATGGGCGAGAAGCTGCGCATCCGCGGCCGCGGGCTCGACGCGTTGCTGCGCGGGGAACTGCTGCTCACCTCGGCCAGCAACGGCGGGCTGCTCGTGAACGGCACGCTGCAGGCCGTCGACGGCACCTATCAGGCCTACGGGCAGAAGCTCGCCATCACGAAGAGCGTGCTCACCTTCACCGGCCCAGTCGAGAACCCGCGCCTCGACATCGAAGCCACGCGGCCCGACCTCGACGTGCGCGTCGGCGTGATCGTCGGCGGCAGCGCGCAGAACCCCCGCATCCGCCTGTTCTCCGACCCCGACATGAGCGATGTCGACAAGCTGAGCTACCTTGTCACCGGCAGCGCGAGCGACGGCGCGAGCGGCAGCCAGACCGCGCTGCTGCAACAGGCCGCGCTCGCGTTGCTCTCGGGCGAAGGTCCGGGCGTGACCGACCGCCTCACGAAGGCCATCGGCCTTGATTCGATCGGTGTTAGGCAAGCCGACGGCGACGTGAGGAACACGGTCGTGAGCCTCGGCAAGCAGATCTCCAAACGCTGGTACGTCGGCTACGAGCGCGGCCTCAACGCCACGACCGGTACGTGGCAACTCATTTACCGCGTCGCTCAACGCATCACGGTGCGCGCCCAGGCGGGCGAGGACAACTCCGTCGACCTGATCTGGACCTGGCGTTGGCATTGAGGTCGGTGCGTCGCACTCGAACAAGCGCCTGATCGATCGCCACCTCCACGCGCGCTTGCTTGGGGGCTCTCCGCCAGCGCGCCTGGCATTCGCTCGACCCTGACCCGAGAGGTTTTACACTGAGTGCGGCATTCGACAGGGCTGACCATGCGCGATGAGCGGCCCGACTGCGACGCACCCGCCTCGTGTGGAAGCACCTCCCTCGCCGTAGTTCAATGGATAGAACGGCCGCCTCCTAAGCGGCAGATACAGGTTCGATTCCTGTCGGCGGGACCAGGGCCCACGTGCTCGCCGGCCGCGAGATGCACCCATGCTTCACCCGTGCATACTGGCCGGCCGGCAATGTGCCGGTCGACCTGGAGACGGACATGGCGACGCAGAAGAAGGGAATGATCGAGACGGCCATCGAGGCAGTGGCCAGTGTGTTCGCCGACGAGCGCCAGCCGACCCTTCGACGACCCGCGAAGACGGGATCGAAAACTGCGGCGAAGAAGGTCGCCAGAAAGATGGATACCAAGCTCGTGTCGACGATGGAAGACTATGAAGTCAAGTACCTCGCGCAGAAACACAAGGTCACGCAGAAGGCGGTCAAAGAGGCTGTCGGCAGGGTCGGGCACTCGCGCAACAAAGTCGAGGCCGAACTGAAGAAGAAAGAACCGATCTGATCGCGCCGATTCACTGGCCGCGTTCAAACGGGGTGCGGCTCGAAGGACCGGTCGGCGACTCGAGCCAGGTGGTCGCCGGTCGCTAAAAGCGATGCTGCGCACACACCGTGACCCCGTGGGGCAGAACCCCACTGGCAGCGGCATGGCTCGCGGGTGCATGTGCAGCCGATTGCCGTTCTGATGGCAAAACTGGCAAGCCCGCCTCAGCGCCAGCCAACTTGAACCGACGTTGTGGACGGGCTCAGCCGCGCACCGCCGCCTCGATCGCCGCGATGTCGATCTTCTGCATCTTCATCATCGCGTCGAAGGTGCGCTTTGCAACGTCGCCGCCCTTCGCCATCGCATCGGTGAGCACCCGCGGCGTGATCTGCCAGCTCAGGCCCCACCTGTCCTTGCACCATCCGCATTCGCTCTCCTGCCCGCCATTGCCGACGATGGCGTTCCAGTAACGATCGGTCTCGTGCTGATCGTCGGTCGCGATCTGAAACGAGAACGACTCGTTGTGCTGAAACCGAGGCCCGCCGTTGAGGCCCATACACGGGATCCCGCAGACCGTGAAGTCGACGACGAGTACCTTGCCTCTCTTTCCGTCTGGATAATCTGACGGCGCATGGTGGATAGCGCCGACGCGGCTTTCGGGAAAGGTGTCCGCATAAAAGCGGGCGGCGCTTTCGGCTTCGCCGTCGTACCAGAGACAAATCGTGTTCTTGGCCATTTGACTGACTCCTTGCTTTCGCGTGTTGCCAAGCCCCGAATCTAAAGCCTAGGGGCGCATCGCTCCATCAAGGACGGTCTTAGACTCATGCAATTCTTTTGACGCCACGTCGCAGGGGCATGACATGAACGCCAATTGGTTGTCCGGCTCGGTCTCGTCATTTTGTTGACGCTGTCGCGACAAGGCATTGACGAAAGCCGTCACATGTCGATCGCGACCGCCCGAAATGTGCAATTTCTTGCATGCGATGGTGCCCGAGGCCGCGCGCTAAACTTCGCGCCCGACGTCAAGATCGGCTGAGCGCCAGAAGCGATTCACCACCAGCGGCAACCTGGTGATCGACTGCCCGGCAGTTCCCTAACCAGGGCGCCCAGCGCCTTCGTGGAGTAACCGATGACCACATTGGCCGAAACCTTCTACCTCGACTCCGAGTTCGGCGGGTTGCATGAACTGCCCCGTGTCGGTTCGCATCTGGAGAACCCCTATGTGTACGACGCGTCTGCGCGCGAGCTGAAAGCGATGGCTTCAGAGGGGCTGGTGAAAATTGTCGACGAGCATCACACCGAAGGCCACGAGCGCCTGATCAACCGGCTGACGTTCGAGCGTCTGCGCTGAGCCGATGCGAGCGTGCGCCGAGCACGGTATCGCTGATGCAACGTGCCGTGCGGTCAGTGACGCCGCAGACGGGCCGTGATGGCGCGAAGCGCGCGCCATGCGCGACGCAGGGGCTCGGGTATCGGGGGCCGCGACGGCCCGTGTCTTTCGCCGTCGGCGTCGAGCATGGCATCGCGCAGGAACGCGGGGTCCATCAGGGCACCAACCGAGGAGGGCATGTAATGAAGCGAGACCTGACTTGCGTGCATGTCAACCTCCCTGGCGAAAGCGTCCGAGAGCATCGGGGCTGTGCAAATCCCAAGCCAGCGTTCGCGAAGAGCGTATTAAACTGTATAAACCGTATACACGCTTTGATGAATACCCGATGAACCATCCTAAATCGCATCCCGTTGTCGCAAAGACGAGTCCCGCGCCGCGAACCAAGCCCATGCCGGCCTTCAAGACCAAAGCGGAAGTCGCTGCGCTTGCGTTGCCCGACCGATCGGCGGCCAGGCCGACGCCTCGCAAAGCCGCTGCACTCGGCCCCCCGAAGCCGAAACAAAAGCTCATCCGCGACGGCTTCACGATTCCGAAGCCCGAATACCTCGTGTTGGAATCGCTCAAGGTGCGTGCCGCGGCGTTGGCTCGCCCGACCAAGAAGAGCGAGGTGCTGCGCGCCGGCATTGCGGCGCTGGCGAAGATGAGCGACAGATCGTTCCTCGCCGCCCTCAATGCCATCGAAAGCATCAAGACGGGTCGGCCCAAGAAGCACCCAGAGGCCTAGCGCGACGACCTTTCGACCGGGCCCAAGCGCCGCGCACCGCGGGTCGGTCCGAACGGTCGTGCTCGAGCGTCTTCGCTCGTCGACCGCGTCGGACGCTGGGGGTTCGGCACCACCGTAGCGGGCCGCTCTTTCTCGGCACGCTCTGCGGCCCACGCTATCCAGGTGGTGGTCAACAGGTCATCGAGCACGGCAGGGTTCATGGCGTGAATACTCGCTTGCTTCATTCGAGGTGCGAGCTTAGGCCGGCTCCGAAGACGCCCACGTGACAGCGACGTGAAGACGCCGCGGCAAGCTGGCAAACGTCACGCCATCTTGGAGGCGGGTGCAACGCACGACCGGCAATTCACGGTCCATGGCTTGAGGCTGGCGGTGCGGCGTCACGTCATCGTCTAGTCATCGATCCCGGCTATATTCGCGCGCTGTTTCGAATGCCATGCTCCCGATACCTCCGACTTTCGGCCCCGCCCGGTTCGGGCTGATCTGCGGATACCGCTTCAGGCCCGATGCGGAGCCCGCCGCGATCGACCTCGATGGCGCCGTCGCGTGGCTGAAACAGACGGCGCCGAGCGAGCCAGGCGACTTCATCTGGCTGCATTTCAATCTGGCCGATGCGTCGGCAAGCCAATGCATCCGCGAGCAGCTCGATGTGATCCCCGAATTCTTCGAGGCGCTGCGCGACGGCTCGCGTTCGACGCGCATCGAAGACGCGCACGACGCCTTGATCGCTGTCGTCAACGACGTCGCTTACGAATTTGCGTTCGACCCGTCCGAGATCGCAACGCTTTGGGTGAGCGTCGCGCCGCGCATGGCGGTGAGTGCACGGTTTCATCCGCTGCGCTCGATCGACCGCTTGCGCCAAGCCGTGAAAGACGGCCGCCGCTTTGCATCTTCGGTCGATTTCCTCAACCACCTGATGCGCGAGCAAGGCGACGTGCTGGTGCGCATCGTGCGCGACGCGACCTTGCAGGTCGATTCGATCGAAGACGCGTTGCTCGGTGGCCGCCTGCCGAACAAACGCGTGAAGCTCGGCCAGCTGCGGCGCGTACTGGTCCGCCTGCGACGCCTCCTCGCCCCGGAGCCCGGTGCCCTCTTTCGTCTGCTTCGCATGCCACCCCCATGGATTGCGGCAAGCGACGTCGACGAGCTGCGTCAGGCGACCGAGGAGTTCAGCCTCATCGTTCACGATGTGTCGGAGCTGCTCGAGCGCATCAAGCTGCTTCAGGAAGAGATCGCCGCGCAGCTCGGCGAAGGCACCAACCGAAGTCTTTTCACGCTCACGATCGTCACCGTGCTGGCGTTGCCGATCAACATCGTCGCCGGCCTGCTCGGCATGAACGTCGGCGGCGTGCCACTCGCGCAGAATCCGCTCGGATTCTGGATTGTCGTCGCGGTCATCGCGACCATCACGGCGCTGGCGGGCTGGATCGCCTTTCGCCGCCGCGAATGAGTGGCGTCAGCGCTTAGAAGCCTTGACCGGCCTCGGTGAACCGTTCGCATCGGCTGGTGCCGTTGTCCCTCTGACCACCGCCTGCGCCAGCTTGAAGAACACATCGGTGTTGTCGATCACGCCGGTGAAGGCGAGTGCGCCCGGCCCGAACGCAGAGAGCGGGATGTCGGTGGCGGTGTGCACCGCAGAGTCGCCCGGCACCTGGCCTGTCACGAGATAGTTGCCCTGCGCGCTGTTGCGTTCCAGCGGGTTCGGCGCATACCATTTCAACGGCTCCAGCTTCACCATCGGTTGTTGCGAATCTCTTATCGGCGTGGCGCTGGCGCGCCAGTCTTCGTAGCGATCGGCGTTCGCGCCGTATCCCACCAGCAACTTGAAATCGATGTCCGTCGATTGCGGGTATCCGTCGGCCTCCATGCGATACGTCGGGAAGCCCGCCTTCTCGTACACGCCTACCACCTTGTCGCGCAAATTGGCGGTGCCACGAGCGCGCGCCGCGGCCTTCAGTGACTCGTCGGTCAACATCGAGCCGCCGATCAACGCGGCACCGGAACACTCGTGATCGGCAGTCACGATCACCAACGTGTCGCCGCGCTCGCGCGCGTACGCCTGAGCTACCGCGGTCGCGCGATCGAATTCGATGGTGTCGAGCATCCAGCGCTCGGTGTCCATGTTGTGCGCTTGCTTGTCGATCGACGCGCCTTCGACCATCAAGACGAAGCCCTTCGGCTGTTTGTCGAGCACCTCGAGGGCACGGATGGTCATCTCGTCGAGCATCGGCTGATCGGGGAATCCGTAGTCTTCGACGACGCTGCCCGAGAGTCCGCGCTTGCGGCCACGACGCCCGTCGATCTTGTCGAGGGCGACGTTCATGTTGGAGAACGCGAAGAGTCCGAGCAGGCGGTCGACTCCCCCCGCCTTGTCGAGATCGCCCTTGGTCGCAGCGTAACGAAAGCCGGCTGACTCGAAGTCCTTGATGAGGTCGCGGCCCTTGTCCTTGGCGCCGGTCGAGACACCCCAGCGGCGGACGATGTCCGCCGTGTGCGGCTCGGTCGACGAGAACGCATAGTCGTTGGCGTCGGCGCGCTCGGAACCCGGCGTGCCGGCTGGCAGGAACCACTTGCGGCCGCCGCCCATCAGCACCGCGAGGCCGGTGTGGTCACGATCGTCAAAGTACTGATCGACGATGCCGGTGCCGGCGCCGCGGTTGCTCGTGTGCACGGCATTGCCGGCGGGCGTGGCGTCGAACACGTCGGCGGTCGTCACAATGCCGAGCGCCTTGCCTTCTGTCCGGTGCAGGTACTCGGAAAGGTATTCGATGCGCGGGTTGTCGAAGGGGTCGATCGTGTCGTCGGGGAACACGCCTTCCTCGTTGTTGTTGTTCTTGTTGCCCGACACATAAGACGTCATGCCCGGCGACGAGTCGGTGACCACCGAATTGAGCGAAGCGGTCTTGACGAGTGCGGTAGCGGGAAACGTGTCCATCGCCAGCGGCTTGATGACCTTGCCTTGTGCATAGCCCCCGGCAACGATGCGCGCGGCCGTTCGCTGCGCAGCACCCATGCCGTCGCCGAGCATGATGATGATGTTCTTCACCTTCGGGCCGAGCGGCGTGATGGAGGGCACGATTTCGAAGTTGCCGCGCGCCGTCACGGTCTGTTGGTCGGATTGCGTGGCGACGACGGAGAATTCGTGGCGGCCGGGCTTGTCGACGCTGATCGCGCGCACCGAAGCGATCATGGCTTCTAGCGGCACGCCTTTCACGCAACCGGCGGCGCATTCACGCAGCGAGCTCGGTGCGGTGACCGGCTTGCCGTCGACCATGAAGCGGATCGACGTGATGCGCTGGTTCGCGTCGGGCCGAACCGTCGCCTGAAGATCGAACCGTTGGCCGGGCAGAAAACGGGCGATGACCGGGTCGGCACGACCGCTCGCGAAGAGCTCGCTGGGAGGTGTCAGTCGAGAAACGGTGGGCGTTGCTTGGGCTCCGCAGAGCCAGAACACTCCGGCCGCGATCGGCAACGTTCGAATCCAGGTGTTCATGCAGCTTCTGCGCGGGTCAGGGCGAAAGGGCGGCGAGCGCGTCGGGCGCCAGTTGCAGACGCATCCAGGTGACACGGCCCGACGACGCCTCATGCCGCCCGATGTCGAGCCGGCCGGTGACGGCGATCAGGCCAGCTTGGTGCACCACGCTGCGCTCGCGCTGAGTCGGGTCGAGCAGCACGGTCACAGTGCCCGGCGGCAGGTCGTCGGCAACGCCATCGGCGTCCTCGCTCATCTGCACGGGTCGCGGCGCAAGCAGGAAGCGACCCTTCGGAGGCTGGTCCTGCTTCACCATGTAGCCGACGAGGCGGACCTGTCGGGTGTCGGCTGCCAGCAGCGACGGACTCCATTCGAGTCCGCGGGACCCGATGGGATGGCGGAAGAATTCGTCGAACCGAACGGCGACCACACGCCAATCGGAGGACGACGCTGCCGTTTGTGCGGAGGCCACCGCGATAGGACACGCCACCACGATCCACAAGACGAGGGCACGCAGGGGGGTCAGCACCCGATCGATTCTTCGGGCCGAATGTGACAGCGGCGTGACATCTCTTTCATGAGGCCAGCAGTGGCATGCGCGCCGCGTCACCCGTGTCGCCCAGAAAATGGCGGCGATGCCGTTTCGGCAAGCCGGCCAGAGTCATCAACATCGGGATGTCGGCGGTCTTGAACGCGTGGTCGATCGCCGGCGGGCCTAGAAATTCGGCTCCGCACCGCAGGTAGCCTTTGATGAGCGGGGGCGTGTCGATCTCGAGCTCGTGCTGCAACGAGCCGAGCGACAACGGGTGGAATGGCGTCACCGCGCGTTCCGGCGGGCAAAGGTGCGAGCACTTCAGGCGATGCCACAGACTGGCCGCCGCATGGCCGCCGTCGGCGACCGACACGCTGGCGCAGCCGAAAGCGACATCGAGCCCGCGCTGCGTCATGAAATCGCCGAGTGCGCTCCAAAGCGTGAGGATGGTGCCGCCCTTGCGCCAGGCGGGGTCGATGCAGGAACGACCGAGTTCGGCCATGCGCGGGCGCATCGAGGCGAGGCGGCGCAGATCGAATTCGGTTTCGCTGTAGAAACCACCGGCGCGGCGCGCCGCGTCTGGCGTGAGCACGCGGTAGGTGCCGACAACGTGGCCGGCCGCGTTGAACGATGAAGTGACGCGCACGAGCACGTGCTCGCAGAAATCATCGAAGCGATCGGCGTCGTGGCCCGGCGGAGTGCCGCGCGGCACTTCGAGCGTCGCGCCCATCTCGAGCGCGAACACGCGGTATCGCAATTGCTGTGCGAGCCGCACGTCGGCCGGCGACTGGGCCCACACCGCCTCCATCTTGAACGATGAACCTACGACGTCACGCACGATCGACTCGGCTTGCTGCATCGGTGCTCCAGTGGTGTTCGGGCGGATGCTGCAAGCGCTTCATGTCATGCCCGTGACCCTGAAGGGGCGGCTTGTCATCGGTGTGACATCGATCATCGAGCGTGGCGCGATGGAACGCACGGCGACCAACGCGCCAAGGTCGATGCGCCGGGAGACACATGCGTTCCCTTTGGCAAACTCAGCCGTTATAGTCGGCGGTATACATCGATGCCCGTTTGCTCGTTACCCCGCTCCTCGCATTGGCACACCCCCCATGGCCGCTCCGCTCTCGTCGCTGCTTTTCGCCCGCCACGTGTTCGCGCCGCTTGCCATCGCGTTGGCGTTCGCCACTGCCGGCACCAGGGCATCGGCCACCGAGCTCACCGTCTCGGCCGCTGCCAGCCTCAGCAACGCGTTCAAGGACATCGGCATCGCGTTCGAGAAGTCGAACCCTGGAATTCACGTGCAGTTCAACCACGGCGCATCGGGCGCGTTGCTGCAGCAGATCGCCAAGGGCGCGCCGGTCGACGTGTTCGCGAGCGCGGACGAGGAGACGATGGACCAGGCCGAGCAGCAGCGCTTGTTGAAGCTCGGCACGCGAGTGGACTTCGCCACGAATGTGCTGGTGGTGATCGTGCCGGCCGCTGCAGCGACCGCGCCGAAGACGCTCGCGGACCTCGCCCTGCCCGCCTACGAGCGCGTCGCGATCGGCGTGCCGACGAGCGTGCCGGTCGGCCGCTACGCGAAGGCGGTGCTCGAGAAGGCGCGGCTGTGGACGGCCGTCGGTGCGAAGATGGTCGGTGCGCAGTCGGTGCGCCAGGCGCTCGACTACGTGGCGCGCGGCGAAGTCGAAGCCGGCTTCGTCTATTCGACCGATGCGGCGCTGATGCCCGACAAGGTGAAGGTCGCGTTCACGGTGCCGACCGAGAAGCCGGTGCTGTATCCGATCGCGGTGCTGGCGGCTTCGCAACAGCTCGACGCCGCGCGGAAATTCGTCGCGCACGTGGCATCGCCCGCCGGCCAGACCGTGCTCGCGAAGCACGGCTTCGGCAAGCCCTGACGCGCGCGGCTCGAGCGCACAGACGAGGCCCGCATGGAGGCGACATGGATCGCGCTCGGGCTCTCGATGAAGGTCGCGCTTTGGGCGACGGCGATCGACATCGTGGCCGGCGTCGCCGCCGGTTATGCGCTCGCGCGCCTGCGCTTCCCGGGCCGCGAGCTGGTCGATTCGATCCTGCTGCTGCCGATGGTGCTGCCGCCGACGGTGCTGGGCTATTACCTGCTCGTCGTCGTCGGCCGACGCGGCTGGCTCGGCGGCTGGCTCGAACGCACGTTCGGCATCCACCTGATCTTCACGTGGCAAGGCGCGGTGCTCGCCGCGGCGATCGTCGCGTTTCCGTTCGTCTGCAAATCGGCGCGTGCCGCGTTCGAAACGGTCGACGTGCAGTTCGAGCAGGCCGCGCAGGTGCTGGGCCTCGGCGCGGCAGCGATCTTCTTTCGCGTGACCTTGCCGCTCGCGTGGCGCGGCATCCTGGCCGGGGTGCTGCTCGCTTTCGCACGTGCGCTCGGCGAGTTCGGCGCGACCTTGATGGTGGCGGGCAGCATCCCCGGCAAGACGCAGACCCTCTCGATCGCGGTCTACGAAGCCGTGCAGGCGGGGCAGGACGAGCTCGCCAACGGCCTCGTGCTGTTGACGTCGGTCACCTGCATCGCGGTGCTGCTGCTCGCAGCCCGTATCTCGCCGGCACGTGTGCCGGGTCGCTCGTGAGGCCGGCGCGATGAAGTGGGAGGTGGCGATCCGCAAATCGATCGGCGACGCGGCCCACCCTTTCGCGCTCGACATCGCTTTTCGCAGCGATGCGTCGCGCCTGGTGTTGTTCGGCCCGTCGGGCGCCGGCAAGACGCTCACGCTGAAGGCCATCGCCGGCCTGCTCGAACCCGACGACGGCCGCGTCGCGTTCGACGGTCGCGCCCTGTTCGATTCGGCGAACGCCGTCGACGTACCGGCTCGCGCTCGCCGACTCGGCTACCTGTTCCAAGACCACGCGCTCTTCCCGCACCTGACGGTGCGCCAGAACATCGCGTTCGGCCTCGACCACGGGTGGCGCAACCCGTCTCGACGGGTGGCGAGCGCGGCGGTCGATCGATGGCTCGACGCGTTGGCGTTGCGCAGCCTCGGCGATCGCTACCCCGACCAGCTCTCGGGCGGCCAACGCCAGCGTACCGCCGTGGCGCGCGCTCTCGTCGCCGAGCCGAGCGCGCTGCTGCTCGATGAGCCGTTCGCCGCCCTCGATATCCCTCTGCGCGCACGCTTGCGCGACGAACTGCGCGAGCTGCAATCACGCGTCGCATTGCCGATCCTGCTGATCACGCACGACCGCGCCGATGTCGAGGCGTTCGCCGATGAGGTCATTCACCTGGAGGCCGGCCGCATTGTCTCGGCGCCGTCGGACGCGAGCCGCATCGGGCCAGACCCGGCGCGCTAGCGCACGAAGCGCGTCAGCAGGTGCAGCTCGGCCGCACACGCGGCCGTCGCTCCGGCCTCGATGCGTCGATAGACCTCGACGACCTGCTGCCCCGTCGCGGTGAGCTCGCTGCCGCCGCCCGTGCCGCCGCCGATCACCGAAGCCACCGCGGGCGACTTCAACGACTTGTTGAGTTCATCGACCAGCATCCAGGCGCGTCGGTACGACATGCCCATCGCTTTCGCGGCCGCGGTGATCGACCGGGTGTCGCGAATCGCTTCGAGCAACTCGATCTTGCCGGGGCCGATCGCGATCGAGGCGCCCGTCGTCACGCGAATGCGAAACCGCGCCAACGGACGAACACGCGATGTTGCGGCAGAACGGGGCTTGGCGACGCTCATCGAAATTCACTGTACCGCCGAAGCGGCAGCGAGCCAGCGCCGATCGGCAGCCGAGGCGCGCTCGCCTTGGGGTCGCGGCCACGATCGGCGTCAGCCACAGCAGCGCGGCGCGCAAGGCGACGCACGTGAACCGGGGCCGGTGGTTCGAGCTTCACAACGCTTCAGATTTCTTTCAGTTCGGCAAAGGACTGGCGTGGGCGCGGTCGGCACAGTACACACATCGACACCGCAACACCAAACACCCTCGAAAGCACACCATGACCAAGACCACCGTCCAGCAACGTTTCGCCGCCGCCCTCGCCTCGGTCGCGATCACCTTCACGCTCTTCTCGGCCGTGTTGTCCAACGCCACGCCGCCGGCTGCCGATTCGCTGCTCGCGTCGGCGCCCTCGACCACGGTCGTGTATTGATCGCACAACCGACTCGGCGCGACCCGGAGCGCCCCCAAACCGCGCTTGCCACCCCCCCTGAAATGCGCTCTACTGCGCGGCTCGGCGGCAGAGCCGCGCCCGTTCAGAGGCGCCATGGCCGCTCCCTCGGCGGTGTCCGGTCTGGCGTCGTCGAGCCGTATTTCTCAGAGTGGTTCGAGCCTGCGGCAACGGTGTGTTCATTGCCCCGCGGCGCACGTGCGTGGGCACGCCTGCGTTCGAGGTTCACGGAGTAAAACATGTCGGCAACCCGCGTCCTGCACTTGCATCTGTTCGGGCTTCTCTTGGTCGAAGCGAGCGAAATCGATGGCCGAACGGCTGTGATTCCCCTCAACGGCAGGCCGGCGAGGCTGCTCGCATTCCTCGCACTCGAGCCGGGCCGCTTCTTTCCGCGCAGCGACCTGCAGGCGTCGCTCTGGGCCGACCGCTGCGACGACGTCGCCGCCGGCGCGCTCAACACCACGCTGTGGCGCCTGCGCTGCGCGGTTGAAAAGCCGCCTGCCAAGTCGGGTTCGGTGATCGCTTGCGACCGGCGCGGTGCGCTGAGCCTGTCGGTGAGCGCGGACGTGATGGTCGACGTGAAGCGTTTCGAGTCGCTGACCGCGGCGGGGCTCGCGAAGCCGCTCGATCGGCTCGACGCGCAAGACATCGCCCGCATGCAAGAAGGCGTCGCGCTGTACCGCGCTGACATCCTGAGCGGGTGCCACGACGAATGGGCCTTGCGCGCCCGCGAGCGGCATCGCCTGCACTACCTCAACGCGCTCGGCCGGCTGATGCAGGTGAGCGCGCAGGCGGCCGACTATGCAGAGGCCATAGGGCACGGGCAGGCGATCCTCCACCACGATGCGCTGCGCGAGGATGTTCATCGTCAGCTCATGAACCTGTTCGTCGCCAACGGGCAGCGCACACTCGCGCTGCGCCAGTTCGAGGTGTGCCGGGATGCGTTGCGACGTGAGCTCGCGATCGCGCCGATGCGTGAAACGCTCGAGCTGTATCGGCGGCTCGCCGAAGAGTCGTTGCCGCCGAGTCCGATGGGGCACGTGCGATCGGGCACCTTCGGTGCAACGTTGCCTGAAGGCGATCAGCCTGCACGCAGCACCCGGGAATGCATCGTTGCAGCGCGCTCGCATCTGCAAGTGGCCGATCAGCGCCTGGGTCAAGCGCTTCACGGGTTGGACAAGCCAGCCGCCTGAAGCGCTGCGCCGGCATCGGCGTCCAGCAAGGCGTCCGCATTAACGTCTGGAACGACTTTTCGACGCGCGGCGTTACACGCCGACGGTTCCCCTTCGTTCGAGCCCACGCTTGACGCGCCACCGTTGTTGGCGAGCAGCTTCACCCCAGCCCTCTCCCGCAAGCGGGAGAGGGGGTCCGTTGGGTGCTTCCACTTCCGCAAGTGGGATAGCGAGCCATCGATTGCCCCCTCTCCCGCTTGCGGTAACGGGCCGGGGTGAGGGTCGCCTGGCCAGCAACGTCAGGGCGTCCTCTGCAAACGCAGGGCATCCCCGTCTCCGAACGCTCTCAATTAATCCACCGCCCCACGTGATCACGCCGTGATGTCCGTGTGATGCCGCGGTGAGAGCCGAGGCAGAGCATTCGTCGGTGATGAACGCCGCCGAACTGACGCTGCACATGAGCCTCCTCGAAGACCAGACGGCGTCGTTCATCGTTCGCATCTGGCGCGAGCGCGGCGAGGGCCCGGGCGAGAAGCCGTGGCGCGGGTCGATCGAGCACGCGCAGTCGGGCAGCAAGTCGTTCTTCCGCGACCTGCCGTCGCTGGTCGCACTGATTCAGCCGCATCTGCAGGCGCTCGGCATCGGCGATGGTCCGACCAGCGAAGCGCTCCCTTCGAACGAAGCCGGCACCGCGACCGACGCGGCGCACGGCGAAACCCCGCCGGCCTCGGGGACCCGCTGATGTACTCGAGCCTCTACGCCACCAGCGAAACCTTGCGCCACCGCCTCGAGGTGGCGATGACCACCGACATCGGCCCGAACGGCCTCGGCACCTTCTTTTCGGGCGCGCAGCGCGTGGTCGCGCTGTCGACGCCGGAAGAGATGCGCGTCGCCGGCCAGCAAGGCCTCTCGGTCTGGCTGTACCGCGTGGTGCGCGACGAGTTCCGGCTCAACGACCCGCCGACGATCCGGCCACTGCCCGGCGGCGGCGTCGAGATCGTGCCGCCCCCGCTGCCGCTGCGGCTGCACTACCTTCTCACCGCGCTCGCGTCGTCGGCGCCCGACACCGAACAGCGCATCCTCGGCCGCGCGTTGCAGACCATGCACTCGCGGCCCATCCTGTCGGGCGCCGACCTGCAGGCCGAACTCGTCGGCACGAGCGCCGAGGTCCACACCCGCCTGGAGGCGTTGTCGCTCGACGAGCTCTCGCTGGTGTGGCAGGCGCTCGACGGCTCGTTCCAGCTCTGCGTCTCGTACGAAGTGACGCTCGTGAACATCGACTCGAGCGCCGATCCGGATCCGGCGAAGCTGGTGCAGACGGTGCAGCCGCGCTATGCGGTGATCGTCGAGTCGGAGCTGGTGCCGTGATCGCGCACCGGCTCGTCGCGCGCGCCGCGGAGGTGTTCGCATGACTCGCCGCACGTTCATGGTCGGCGACATGGCGTTCACCGTCAACGAAGACGACGCGCCCGCGCCGGGCCTCTTTCCTTCGGCCGTGCTGCAGACGCGCGCCGTCGACGAGCTCACGACCGCGCCCCCGCGGGTGACGGTTCGGTTGCGCAGCGAATCGACCGTGGCGTTCACGGGCGATGCGCCGCGCATCACGTCACGCAGCACCCGCGATGGCCTGTGCGGCCTGGTCGCCCGCACCCGCGACGTCGCGCACCTGCTGTTGACGAGCGGCGGCTGGACCGCACGGCTCGAAGCACCCGGCTACCTCACGCACGACCTCACGGCCGCGATCGACCGAGCCCGACGCTCGGTCGGCGTCGGGGTCGTGCCACCTGCCCCGCAGCTGCAGCTCGCCGCACCCGTCGCGACCGATGCCGATCAGTTCGCGCCGGGTCGCGGCGTGGTCGTCGAACGCAACGCGCTGACCGCGGCCGACGAGATCGGCGTGGCGCAAGCTGTCGTGCCGGCACTGCCGCTCGGCACCATCGCCGTGGCGCCCGCGCTGACCGGCGCCCATGCCGTCGGCCGGGCGGTCGCCGGCGTGCCGATGCTGCTGCCCGATCGGCCGCTGCACCGCGCGCGGCCGATCACGATCCTCGGCCGCGCGCAACGGCGCACACCGGGCCCCGGTGGCACGCTTGTGCCGGCCCCGGCCGCACAGATCGCGATCCGCGGCGTCTGGCTCACGTACCCGTCGACGACGGCGACGCCGCCGGTCGCGCCCGACTTCTGTTCGATCACGCCACCGCTCTACGCCGACCATGGGCCCGGCACGTCGATCGAGCTCAGCAGTGCCGCCGCCGTCGTGCCCGTGCGCACGCTCGCAGCCGCCGCCGAAGCCGGTGCCGACGAGCTCCTCGTCGCGCCGAACAACCTGCTCGCCCCGCTTGGCGGTGATCGCCTGCGCATCGAGGTGCCGTGGCTCGCGGAGAGCGAGATCGTCGTCACCGATTCGGCCCTGCCCTCGCTCGACCCGACCGCGCCCGTGACGGTGCAACTGCGCACGCCGACGGCGTACGCGCACCGGCCCGGCGCGACCGTGCAGGTGGTCGCGCCGGGCGCGTTCACGTCGCTCGGCACCACCACCCGCGAGGCGCAGCGCGGCGACGCCGTCGTCTTCGCGAACGGCCTCGCGGCGCTCGCCGCCACGACCGGCCTCGTCGTCGTCGGCCGCGGCACGCCGTTCGAGTCGTGGCATGTCGCGACGCAGCCGCCGCGCACGCCGAACGACGCCGTGTTCACCGACCTCGCGCCCATCGATGTCGATGGTCGCTTCGAATGGGCGGCCTTCGGCCGTGTGGCGCAGCTGCGCGTGCGCGCGCTGCACCCGAGCTACGTGCCGCTGACGATCGACCACGGGCTCGACTACGACGGCGACAACGCGCTGTCGGTCGTGTTCATCAACTGAAGGAGAGACGCGATGCCCGAATACCTTGCGCCCGCTGTATACATCGAGGAAGTCGACACAGGCACCAAGCCGATCGAGGGCGTGAGCACGAGCACCACGGGGGTCGTCGGCGTCACCGAGCGCGGCCCGGTCGACGTGCCCATCCTCGTCACGAGCTACGGCGAGTACCGCCGCTGGTTCGGCGACTCCCTTCCCGCTGACGAGTTCGGCGCCTACGCCTACCTGCCGCACGCGATCGAAGGCTTCTTCGTCAACGGCGGCAAGCGCGCCTACGTGACGCGCGTGGCCGACACATCGCTCGCTCGGCGCTCGGTGCTCTCGCTCTACTACGACAACGGCGCCACCAACCTTGCGAACACCGTGCTGCTGCGCGCGAGCGCCGAATTCACCGGCAGCGCCGTCAACCCGCCGCGGCTCATCGCGCTCTCGTCGACCAACCTCAACGTCAACGACCGGGTCCGCGTCGGCGACGGCAGCGCGAGCGAGTACCGGCAGGTCGCGACCATCACCGGCGAGACCGTCGTCGTGCCCCTGCACTTGCCGCTCGCCCGTGCGCATGCCAACGCCGCCGCGGTGCGCCAGTTCACGGGCGCCGCGGGCACCGCACTCGCGCTCGTGCCGGCGGCCGGCGTGGTGGCGGGGGCGACCATCGTTCAGGTCGAGGCGCCGAGCGCGACCATCGTCGCCCTGGCCCTGAACCAGTTGGTGCTGATCGGCACCGCCGCCGCGGGCGAGTATCGATTCATCGCGGCCATCACCGACATCGTCGATTCGGGCGCCGGCAACCGGACCGCACGCCTCACGCTCGACGCCCCCCTCGCGCTCGGCCACGCCGGCGGCGCCGGCGTGGTGACGCTCATCACGATCCCTGGCGCGGCGCCGGTCACGGCACTCGCCCCTGCACTCGGAAGCGGCTCGGCGATCGCCTTCGTCGGCAACCGAGGCGGCGCGTTCAACACGCGGACCGATCTCTTCATCGTCGACGAAGGCGTGGTCGGTCAGCAGGAGGTGCGACGCATCGGCGAGCTGCATGAAGCGACGCTCGCGAGCCCGGTGACGATCGATGCGCCATCGGGCAGCGTCGTCACCGAAGCGGCGCTCGTGCCGAGCTCGCTGATCACGGTGACCGTGGGTCCTCCACTGACCACGACGAGCTTCAACGTCAGCGACGCGAGCCGGCTCAACCTGGGGCAGCGCGTGCTCATCGGCCCAGGTGCGGTCGAACGCACCATCACGGCGATCACGCCGGGCGCGGCGCCGGCGGCGACGATCGTGATCACACCCGCGTTGGCCGCGGCGCCGACCGCGGGCGACAACGTCGTGCCGCTGCGCTCACTGCAGGCGGCAGCGACTGCGGGCACCACCTTCCTCGCGCTCGACAACCGGCTCGGCCTGGTCGCGAACGACGTGCTGCGCATCACGTCGGGCGGCGTCGAAGAGTACGTGGTCGTCGCGGCGGTGCCCAACCCCGCGGCACCCGGCGTCAAGCCGGACCCCGGCAACGTGGTGCTGCGCACGCCGCTCGGCAATGCGTATCCGATCGCGTTGACAAAAGTCACGCAGATGCTCGCGCCGACCGCGGGCACGCTGCAGCCGACCGTCACCACGCTCGACGTCGACGCTGGTGCCAACCGCCTGCTGCTCGCCGACGGCAACGGCTACACGCCGACCGCCACCGGCCGCTTCATCGCACTGCGCACGCCCGACGGCGCCACTTCGTACTACCGCATCGCCGCACTCGCGGCGACCGCGACGCCGACGATGATCGAGCTCACACAATCGCTCAACCGATCGCATCCGGTCGGCTCGCCGGTGGTCGAGCGGCTGCAGCTGCTCGACGTCGAAGCGCTCGACGTGGGCCGCTGGGGCGACCGCCTGCGCATCGCCGTGCAGGACGAACCGAACGGCCTCTGCAACACCACGCTCACGACGGTGCTGATGTTGCCCAACGTGCTGCGCGTCGCGTCGCTCGCCGGCATCGAGACCGGCAGCGTGCTTCAGATGCTCGCGCCGAACAACGGGCCGACGGTGGGTGCGCTGCTCAAGGTGCAGTCGGTCGACCGCACCGCGGGGCGCGTGGTGCTGCAGGGTGCAGGGCTCGACCCCCCGCAGCAGGCCGCGATCGCGGCGCTGCCGCCGGGGCAGTTCATGCGGCTCGTGTCGCGCGAGTTCCGATTGCGCGTCGAGCTCTTGCGCAGGCCCGACCCGCTGGTGCCCGCGCGCGACACCACCGTGATCCAGCAGGAGGACTATCGCACCCTCTCGATGGACCCGCGCCACAGCCACTACGCGCCGCGCGTGATCGGCACCATCGGCGGGCCGCTGCGCCGCGTCGACCGCCGGCCCGAAGGCGATTCGTGGCTCATCCGCCTGGCCGATGCCAGCACCGTGCTCGCGACGCAGAACGGCGTGCGCGTCGGCCCCGAGACGCTGTTCGACGTGCTGCCCGACGGTCGCCGACCCGCCGCCCGCCACGCGCTCGAAGCCGGCGACGACGCCATCGCGACGCTGATCGCCGACAACTTCATCGGCCTCGACGACCCGAACCCCGAGCTGCGCACCGGCCTGCAGTCGCTCAGCAACGTCGAGGAGATCAGCATCGTCGCGGCGCCGGGCATCAGCGACCTCGCGGTGCAGAACGCGCTCATCAACCACTGCGAGCGGATGCGCTACCGCTTCGCGGTGCTCGACGGGCACCCGCCGCCCGACGATTCGATCGCCGACATCCAGGCGCAACGCGCGCAGTTCGACAGCAAGTACGCGGCGCTCTACCACCCGTGGCTGCTGATTCCGAACCCGTACCCACCGGCGCCGGGGCCGCTCAGCGACTTCCCGATCCCGCCGTCGGGCCACATGCTCGGCATCTATGCGCGCACCGACGTCGAGCGCGGCGTGCACAAGGCGCCGGCCAACGAGGTGGTGCGCGGCGTCACGGGGCTCGAACGCATCCTCAACAAGGAGCAGCACGACATCCTCAACCCGTACCCAGTGAACATCAACGTGATCCGCGATTTCCGAACCAACAACCGCGGCATCCGCGTCTACGGCGGCCGCGTGATCACGAGCGACTCGGACTGGAAGTACGTGAACGTGCGTCGTTTGCTGATCTTCATCGAGGCCAGCTTGGATCGAGGCCTGCAATGGGTGGTGTTCGAGCCCAACGCAGAGCCCTTGTGGGCGCGCGTGCGCCGCTCGATCACCAACTTCCTGACCCTCGTGTGGAGGAACGGCGCGCTCGAAGGCACCAAGGTGAGCGAGGCCTTCTTCGTGAAGTGCGATCGCACGACGATGACGCAGACCGACATCGACCAGGGCCGGCTGATCTGCCTTGTCGGTGTCGCCCCGGTGAAGCCGGCCGAATTCGTGATCGTGCGCATCGGCCTCTGGACCGCGCACGCCGACGACTGAACCCGTCGACGACAGAGCCTGCCCACGACTGAACGAGGAGCCTCCGATGCCCGCCACCGACCAACGCAACGACCCCTACCGCGGCTACAACTTCCTGCTGGAGATCGACAACGTGCCGAAGGGCGCGTTCTCCGAAGTCGGCGGCCTCACGGCCGAAGGCGACAGCGTCGACTACCGCGAGGGCAGCGATCTGCAGCAGAACGTGCGCAAGCTCCCGGGTCTTCGCAAGTACACCAACCTCACGCTGAAGCGCGGCTACACCGCCGACAAGGCGCTCTGGCAGTGGTACACGAACATCATGAACGGCGTGGCCGACCGCCGCAACGTGACGATCACGCTGCTCAACGAGCGGCGCGAGGCGGTGCTGCGATGGCACGCCGAGAACGCGTGGATCAACAAGATCGAAGGCCCGTCGCTGAAGGCCGCCAGCAACGACGTGGCGATGGAGTCGCTCGAGCTCGTCCACGAAGGACTGACGCTCGAAGCTTGAGCGCGACCTTGCGCACACGCACACACACGCGCGCCTTCCACCGCCACATAAATCACCACCGCGCCTGCGACCGCCACGCCGCCGACACCGCATCGCCATGCCCACCTACCAGACACCCGGGGTCTACTTCGAGCGCGCCGACGCATCGGTGGGCGGCGTCGCGCCGCTGCGCACCGATGTCGCGGGCTTCGTCGGCATCGCGCAGCGCGGCCCGGTCGGCATCGCGCTGCCGGTCGAGTCTTACAAGCAATTCCTCGCTTGGTACGGCGACGTGTTCGACAACGGCTACCTCGCTTACTGCGCGCGCGCCTTCTTCGAGAACGGCGGCCGCCGCATGTGGGTGGTGCGCGTCGCGGCCGCGGCCGATGTCGCGTCGCTCACATTGAACGACGCCGTCGGCCCGGCATGGCGCGTCGAGGCCTCGACGCCGGGTGTGTTCGGCAATGCCATGGCGGTGCGCGTGAGCGAGGTGCGCCGGGTCGCGGTGCGGGCGCTCGTCGACGCGGTCGACCGCCAAGCGATCCGCACGCCGTCGGTCACCGGCTTCGGCGCCGGCACGCTCGTGGAGTTGCGCGCCGGCACGGTCCGCGAACGCGCGCTCGTCGTCGATGTCGATGCCCTCCGCCGCATCGTTCGCCTCGATCGACCGCTGGCGCTGTTCGCACTCTCGGCCGAGATGACGGCCGAGACGGTCGCCTATTCGATCGAGGTCTTCGCCGATGGAAGGCGGGCCGCGCTGTACGAAGACCTGGCGCTCGCGGTCAGCCACCCGCGCTACGGCCCGCGCGTGCTGCGCCTGCCGTGGCAGCCGGCCAACCCGATCCACCCCGAAGAGCCGCCAACGATGCGGGCCGAGTTCGCGGCCGCCGACACTTTCTTCCGCACACCGGGAAACCGCGGCGCGGCGACGGGACCGGCCATCGTGATTCGCGAGCTGCGCGACGCGTCCGCGCGCGCGGCGTTGAACCTGCTTGTCGGTGCGGGTGGTGCGGCCGCCGCCACGCCGACGCTGCTCACCGGCGGCGCCGACGGCCTCGCGGCGTTGACCGTGCGCGACTTCACCGGCGCGGTGACGGCGCCCGAGGCGAGCGACGACGCGTGGGCCGACGGCCATCGCGGCCTCGCGACGCTCGCCGCCGTCGACGAGGTCGCGCTGCTCGCGGTGCCCGATATCCTGATCCGGCCCAGCCCTCCCGCCGAATACGCGCCGCCGCCGAGCTGCGCGGTCGACCGATGCCTGCCGACGGGGCCGACGCCAACCACGACACCGCCGCGCCCGATCGGCGACGTGCCACCGCGATTCAGCGCCGCCGACGTCCACCAGGTGCAGGCCGCGATGATCGACCAGTGCGAGCGCCGGCGCGACCGCATGGCGCTCATCGAGCCGATGTTCGAGGCCGTGAGCCGGCTCTCGTTCGTGGCCTCGGAACTGCGCGAATGGCGGCAGCGCTTCGACAGCGCCTTCGCCGCGTTCTACGCGCCGTGGCTGCTCGTCGTCGACCCGCTGCGCGCGCAGGCGCGACGGCCGGGCGGAAAGCTCGGCCTCACGCGTGCGATCCCGCCGAGCGGCCATGTCGCGGGCGTGTTCGCGGCAACCGACCTGCGTGCCGGCGTGCACGTGGCGCCTGCAAACGCGCCGCTCGAATGGGTGCAGGACGTATCGCTCCCGATCGGCGACACGCTGCACGCGCTGCTGAACGAGCTCGGCATCAACGCCATCCGCGCGCAGGCCGGTCGCGGCCTGCGCATCCTCGGCGCGCGCACGCTGTCGTCGGACACCGACTGGCGCTTCGTGCCGGTACGCCGGTTGGTCGCGATGATCGAGAAGGCGATCGACCTGTCGATCCAGTGGGCGACCTTCGAGCCCAACGACTGGCGCACGCGCGCCAAGCTCGTGCTCGTGATCGGCTCGTTCCTGCGCGAATGGTGGGCGCGCGGCGCGTTCGTCGGCGCCACGCCCGACGCCGCCTTCTTCGTGCGCTGCGACGAAACCAATAACCCTGCCGACACGCGCGACCTCGGCATGCTCGTGATCGATGTCGGCATCGCGCCGGCGGTGCCCTTCGAATTCATCGTGCTGCGCATCGGCCGCGATGCCAACGGCTTCGCGGTGCGCGAAGACGACCTCGCAGTGGCCGCCTGAGCCACGCCAAGACACGCCACGTCACCTCCCGCCACATCACGCCATGGCCGCCCTCGCCTCCACCGCGCTGCGCACGGACCCCGTGCTCAACCACAACTTCGTCATCAGCCTGCTCGACACCTCGAGCGTGCTGGCCACGCTCGCGTCGGCCGCGCTCTCGGCGGTGCTCGACATCGCGGTCGGCGGCTTCTCCGAATGCAGCGGGCTCGAGATGAGCATGAAGACCGAGGACTACATGGAGGGCGGCAACAACGGCACCGTGCTCAAGTTCCCCGGCCGCGTGTCGTGGGGCAACCTCACGCTGAAGAAGGGCCTCGGCTCGTCGAGCGCGCTCTGGGACTGGCACTACGGCTTCGTGGTCGGCCAGGGCAAGCGGCGCGACGGCGTCATCGCGCTGCTGAACGAACTGCACGTGCCCGCGGCGATCTGGTTCTTCCGGCGCGGCTTGCCGGTGAAGTATTCGGGGCCGTCGCTGAACGCGACGCAGAGCGCGGTCGCGATCGAGTCGATCGAGTTCGCGCACGAAGGGTTGTGGCAGATCCCGTTCGTCGGCGCGGCGAGCGGCCTCGCCTCGGCGCTCACCGGTGGCGGCGCGGGCGGGCTGGTGGCAAGTGCTGGCAGCGCCGCGGGCGCGGCCGCCAACTTCTGACCGACGCACTTCCATGAGCAACGTCCGTATCCACGAAATCAACGCGACGATGCGCGTCGTCGACGGCGAGTCGCTGCTCTCGCCGCAGCTGATGCAGCGCATCGTGCGGGCCGTGATGGAGGCGCTCGAAGCGAGCCGCGACGACGACCGCAGCCGCCGCCGTGACACCCGGATCGGTGGCGCGCGCGGCGGCTCGCACAACGGTTCGCACGACGCCGAAGGAGCCGACGAATGACGCAGCTCAAGAAAGCCGCCTTCCATGTCGAGTGGGCCAACGGCAAGAAAGAAGACATCGAGGTCCAGTACAACCCGACTGAGTACTCGATCGACAAGAGCGCGCAGTTCGGCGAGATCCAGATCCCCGGCATCGACGCGCCGCTGCAGCAGTTCGTGCGCGGCCAAGCCGAGAAGCTCACGCTCGACCTGTTCTTCGACAGCACCGAGAAGGGCATGGGCGCGGGCGCGACCAGCGTCACCACCGACACCGACAAGATCTACCAGCTCATCCGCATCGAGCCGACGCGGCACGCGCCGCCCATCCTCACGTGGATCTGGAACGACCAGTTCCCCGGCAGCTCGATCGGCGGCGCGGCCGGCTCGGGTGCTGCGGCTGCTGGCCTCCGCGCGGTCGGTGCGGGCATCGCGAGCGCCGCGTCGGCCGTCGCGCCCGCGCTCGGCGCGGCCGGCGCAGCGGCGTCGGCCGTCGCGGCGGCCGGGGTTGGCCTGGTCGGCCAGCGCCGCAACGGCTTTCGTTGCGTGCTCGAGCAGATCAAGCAGAAGTTCACCCTGTTCTCGCCCGAAGGCGTGCCGCTGCGCGCGACGCTCACGGTCACGCTGCGCGAATACAAGACGCTCGAAGACCAGCTCGCGCAGATCAAGAAGAGCTCGCCCGACCGCACCCACGTGCACGTGCTGCAGCAGGCCGAAACGCTCGCCGCGGTGACGACGCTTTACTACGACAAGCCGACCGACTGGCGCGTGATCGCCAATGCGAACGGCGTGGCCGACCCGCGCCGCACGCGGCCGGGTGCCTTCTTGCGCGTGCCGCCACTGCGCTGAAAGCGAGCACGAAGCCATGGCCGCCGTCACCGTCCGCAAGGTCTCGAAGAGCTTCGGCGACTTCTATGTGCCGCGCTACGAAATCGTCGCGTCGACCGGCGGCCTCGCGCCCGGCGTGCTGCGCGACGTGACGCAGGTGACCTACAACGACTCGACCACCGACATCGACAGCTTCGACCTCACCGTCAACAACTGGGACCCGGTCGCGCGCGACTTCAAGTACGTGGCGCCGAGCGCACCGGCGTCGGCGACACGCCGCTGCAGAAGCTCTTCAACCCCGGCGCCGGCGAGTTCGAGCTGCGGCTCGGCTACGGCAGCGAACTCGTGACCATCATGACCGGGGCGACCACGAGCCTCGAGCCGCAGTTCCCGAGCAGCGGCGCGCCGACCCTCACGGTGCGCGCGCTCAACGTGTTGCACCGCCTGCGCACGAAGAAGTACCGCGACCACTGGGTCGGCAAGAAGATCAGCGAGATCGCCGAAGACATCGGCAAGCGCAACGACGCCGACGGCAAGAAGCGCTTCCCGCTGCCGGTGCGCACCGACGCGAAAGCAAAGGGCAAAGAGCCCAAGCTCGACTACTGCGCGCAGGACAACCAGTACGACATCGACTTCCTGCTGCTCGAGGCGCGCAACATCGGCTACGTCGTCTTCGTCGACACCGAGCCGGCGGGTGCCGGCAAGACCCGCGAGGTGCTGCGCTTCGCGCCGTCGGATGCGCGCCATGCCGGCGCCGCAGCGGTGAGCTACGAGCTCGAGTGGGGCGTGTCGCTGATCGACTTCACGCCCAAGCTCTCGACCGCGAACCAGGTGAGCTCGGTCGAGGTGAAGAGCTGGGACCGGCAGAAGAACCGCGCGATCAAGCCGAAGGTCGACCTCAAGACGCCCGGCCTCGCCAACCAGGACCTGCTGCCGCTGCTGCAGGGCAAGAGCGCGCCGGCACGCGAGGACGTGGTCGTCAACGAGCCGCAGTTCACCGAGGCGCAGGCCAAGCGACGCGCGGAAGCGGTGCTCTCGGATCGCTTGAAGCAGCTCGTCGAGGCGAGCGGCACCACCGTCGGCCTGCCCGACCTGCGCTCCGGCCAGCGCGTGCTCATCCGTGGGCTCGGTGCGCGCTTCTCGGGCATCTACTTCGTCACCAAGACCACGCACACGCTCGGCGACAGCGGCTACACGACCAAGTTCACCGCGCGGCGTGAAGCCCCAGCCGATGGAGCCAAGCCATGACGAGACGCAGCGGCGTGGTGACGGCGTTCGTCGAGGAGGTCGACGCCGAGCAGGGCCGCGTCAAGGTCGAGTACCGCAGCATCCAGGAGAAGCTGATGTCGCCGTGGGCCTACGTGGCCACGCCGATGTCGGGCAAGGGCCGCGGCCAGCTCTTCATGCCGGTGAAGGGCGACGAGGTGCTCGTGTGCCACGGCGACGGCGACTTCGACCACCCCTACGTGCTCGGCTACCTCTGGAACGGCGAGCAGACCTCGCCCGAGACCGACGCCGACCACCGCGTGATCGTCACGCCCGGCAACAACCAGCTGCGCTTCCACGACAAGGCGAACGAGCGCCAGGTGGTGCTGCGCTCCGACGCCAAGCGCGAGCTGCTGCTCGACGACAAGCCTTCGGCGGGCAAGGTGCAGCTCAAGTCGACCGAGCACCACGTGCTGCTCGACGATTCGACGGGCGCCACGAAGATCGAGATCAAGGCCGGCCAGACGATCGGCGTGACGATCACGCTCAACGCGACGCCGCAGCCTTCGCTC
>CBDFFO010000003.1:0-712345 GCA_965246805.1 Caldimonas sp.
TGCGGTCGGCGCGCTGCAATGCGTGCGCATCATGACCGGCGCGGTGATGCCGAGCGGCCTCGACACCGTCGTGCCGCAAGAGAGGGTGAGCGGTGCGTCGGCCACCGGCGGCCGCTCCGACCACGTGGTCGTGCCGGCCCGCGTGGTGCGCGTCGGCGACCACCGCCGCCGGGCCGGCGAAGACCTCGCGAGCGGCGCGCTCGCGCTGCGTGCCGGGCGCGTGTTGAAGCCGGCCGACCTCGGACTGCTCGCCTCGCTCGGGCACGCGCACGCGGCGGTGCGTCGCCGCGTGCGCGTCGCGATCGTCACGACCGGCAGCGAACTGCGCTCCGCCGGCGAGCCGCTCGAGGCCGGCGCGGTATTCGACAGCAACCGGCACACGCTGACCGCGATGCTCGAACGCATCGGAGTCGACGTGATCGATCTGGGCGTGGTGCGCGACGAGCCGCACGCGCTGCAAACCGCGTTGCGAGCCGCAGCGGCGGAGGCCGATGCGGTCATCACGTCGGGTGGCGTCAGCGTCGGTGATGCCGATCACACGCGCGCGGCGATCGCGGAACTCGGCGACGTGTTGTTCTGGAGCCTCGCCATGCGCCCGGGACGGCCGATGGCGGTCGGGCGCCTGGCGCCGTCACCGGCCACGCCGAAGCGCGAGCCGACGCTGCTGTTCGGCCTACCCGGCAATCCGGTGGCGGTGATGGTGACCTTCTACGCCCTCGTCCGCGACGCCATCCTCGAGATGGCCGGGGCAACCGCGGTGCCCCGCGTCGCATGGCGCGCGACCAGCCTCGACGCGATCGCCAAAACGCCCGGCCGCACGGAATTCCTACGCGCCACCGTCACGCCGGGAGCCGCGGGCGAACCGCAGGTGCGTCTCACCGGCTCGCAGGGCTCGGGCATCTTGCGCAGCATGAGCGAAGCCAACGTGCTGGTGGTGTTGCCGCACGAACGCGGTGACATCGGCCCGGGCGACGTGGTCGAGGTATGGCCGTTCGACGGCCTCGTCTAACGCTGCACTGGCGGTCGACGTTCAGCCCGCTGCGGCAACGCCGAGATGCAGAGCACGATGAAGCCAGCGAGCGCTGCCGTCGCCCAGTAACGGCTCATCTCGAGCCCGCCGGCGGCGTGGGACTTGTCGAGGAAATCGCCGACGGTCGCGCCAAGCGGCCGGGTCAGGATGAACGCCCCCCAGAACAGGAGCACGTGCGACACGCGGGTCCACAGATAGGCCGCAGCAACGATGGCCAGTGCCACGCCGAACACGATTGCACCGCCCTCGTACCCGAGGCCGAGGCCGGTCTTGCCATCGGCCATCCAGTCGCCGAGCGCCGTGCCCAGCGTCTGCGAGAACATGATGGTGGCCCAGTAGAAGGCCTCGGCCTTGCGCGATGCGATGTGGGCGACATTGACGGACCCGACCGAACGGTGCCACCAATACAGTGTGCCCAGCAACGCGGCCAGCAAGATCGTCGTGCCGCCGAGATAGCCGATGCCGAGCGAGCGATCTAGCAGGTCGGCGAGCGTGGTGCCGGCCGTCGTCGTCGCGACGATCACGGCCCAGAACAGGAACGGGTGGTAGCGGCGCACGCGGATCTGCGCCGCCACCGCGACCACGAAGAGAACCGCGAAGATCGCAGTGCCGACGAGGTAACCGAGGTTCATCGACATCGTGACCGCGTCGCCGCCGGTCTCGCCGAGGGTGGTCGCTGCGATCTTGATGACCCAGAACCAGAGCGTGACTTCAGGAACCTTGCCCCACTGCTCATTCAAATCGCTTGCGGTGTTCGCGTTCATGTCGTCGGTTGGCAATCCAGGTGCCGGATGTGCGCGACCGCCCGGGAGATTGGCCTGCGTTGCAATGTCCGGGTAGCGCGAGCTCGGCGGCCCCAGTTCTAGACCGCAACCCTCGACCAAAGCGCCTGACTGGACTCCGACGACACGACACTCCATTCGACCGATCGCCTGTTTCATCGGGTCTGCGCTGACCGCGCTGACCGCCGCGTTGCTGCCGGCCGCGGCCGGGGCGGCTGCGCCAGCGACCGGAGGCATGCCGACGATCGACCGCCATGTCTTCGGCGGGCCCGGCGGCCGGGATTGCATGGCCTTCGTCGCCGTGCGCCATCGCGTGTTCATCACGCGATGGCGCACGGCGTCCAGGTCTGGGACGCCGATGCGCACTTGATGGCGTCCGAGATCGCGGCGATGGCCGGCGTGCATGGCCGGGCGCTCGCGCAGGAGCTGAACCCCGGCTTCCGCACGTCGGCGCTCGACCCAGCTCCCACCGGCTCTATCTGGTGACGGCCTCGTTCGGCGCCACGCCCGCAGCCGCGGAGCAGCCGCGGCCCAGGGCACCCATGCTGAAGGACACGTTGACGTTGTTGGTTGTCGACCCGAATTGATCGCTGCGCGCGGGGCCGCCCGACGCCGGGGCGATGTGCTGCCCTCCTGCTTAGCGCTTCGAATCACCGACCGCGGCGTGACGGGCACGCCCACGTGGGTTCGTCTCAAGAACGCTGGGTCGCACAGAAGAAGCGCACCAGCGCCATCGTGAACGCGAACACCGTCGCGTACGCGAAGCGGCCCAGACGAATCACCGGTTGGTCACGCGTTATCGGCGCGTGGGCCAGGCTCATGAGCGGACCGAGCCTTCGCGCTTCGGTGTGCGTTGAAAGGCCGCCGAATCGAGCATGCCGATCAATCCCATGAGCAATCCCTGGTCTCGGTGTTCGTCAGCGCCGAGCGGCCTTCGACTTCCGCTGCCCGTACGCGAACTCGTCTTCGTGGCATTCGATGTCGACCTCGGCGACGCGCAGTGCCAGACGTTCCTGCACATCGCTCACCGCGCGGTTGTAGATGCTCGGGCCGATCTCTTCGATGAAAAAGTTCAGCAAGGCGGCCGCGCGGATGTTGCCGATGCGTTCCTCGAGCTCGTCTTCGAAATAGCGTTCGATGGATTGCACGGCGGCGATTCGCGTTTCCTTGTCGAGTTCGATGGTCATGGCACATAGGCGCAGCTGAGCCGGTGGAAGAAGTTTCTGTGCCCGCGACCCGATTTGCAAGGGCTTTCCCGCACCCGATCCCCGGCTGCGCACACGAGACCAAGTCCTGCCGTAGACTGCCTTCGGCCCGGCTGGATGACCCTATCCGAACGGCGTTGAATATCGGTCGCCACCCAGGCGACGTTGCCAAGGATGACGATGACCGTCAGCGTGCTTCCCGCTCCTCGCCGCACCTCGCCGCGTGCACTGCTGTTGGTCTTGTTGCTGCCGATGGCTTTGTCCGCTTGCGAACGTCGTGCGGCGGCGGGCCCGATCAACGGCGACCCGTCGAAAGTCGTGCTGGCATCGCCGGGCCGCGCTTCTAGCAACCCTCTGCCCGGCGTGATTCCGCTCGGCGATGCCATGCCGGCAGCCAAGACGAACAGCCCTGCCGACGGCACCGTCGCGGTCGGCGGCATGAGCGACAGCCATTCGAACGGCGGCGCTGCTCCGACCGGGGGGATGCCCGCAAAGACCAGCGGCGACGGCAAGTGACTACTGTCAGCACCGGCGAAGCTCGGCACACCGATCGGCCCTTCGCGGCGATGCGCGGCCGCGATCCGTTTCTGATTTCAATTCCTGCCGGCATCTCGCCGACACCCAGCGCCTCGACCGAGGCCACCGGAGACTCGAACCCATGGACATGAACCGACGGCAATTCTTTCGCGTCAGCGGTGCGGGGCTCGCGGCCTCGACGCTGGTCGCGCTCGGCTTCTCGCCGACCGCGGCGCTGGCCGAGACGCGCCAGTTCAAGCTCGCCCGCACGACCGAAACGCGCAACACCTGCCCGTACTGCTCGGTCGGCTGCGGCATCATCATGTACGGCCTCGGCGACCGCGCGAAGAACGTCGCGACCGACATCATCCACATCGAAGGCGACCCCGATCACCCGGTCAACCGTGGCACCCTGTGTCCGAAGGGCGCGGGGCTCCTCGACTTCGTGCACAGCCCGAACCGGCTCAAGTATCCCCAGATCCGCGAGCCCGGCAGCCTCGAGTGGAAGCGCGTCAGCTGGGACGACGCGATGACCCGCCTCACCAAGCTGATGAAGGCCGATCGCGACGCCAACTTCATCGCCAACAACGCCGACGGCAAGCTCGTGAACCGCTGGACCACGACCGGCATGCTGTGCGCCTCGGCCTCCTCCAACGAATCGGGCTACCTCACGCACAAGGCGATGCGTTCGATGGGGATGCTCGTCTTCGACAACCAGGCGCGCGTGTGACACGCCCCGACGGTGGCCGGTCTGGCCCCGACGTTTGGGCGCGGTGCGATGACCAACCATTGGGTGGACATCAAGAACGCGGATCTGGTTCTGATCATGGGCGGCAACGCCGCCGAAGCGCACCCGTGCGGCTTCAAATGGGTCATTGAGGCCAAGCACCACAACAAGGCCAAGCTCGTCGTCGTCGACCCGCGCTTCACGCGCTCGGCCGCGATGGCCGACTTCTACGCGCCGATCCGCGCCGGCTCGGACATCGCCTTTCTCGGCGGGGTCATCAATTACCTGCTGAGCCACGACCAGATCCAGCACGAGTACGTGAAGGCGTACACCAACGCGACGTTCATCGTCGGCGAGGGCTACAGCTTCGAAGACGGCATCTTCTCGGGCTACGACGCGCCGAAGCGCAAGTACAGCAACGCGAGCTGGGCCTACGAGCTCGACGAGAACGGCTTCGCCAAGGTCGACCCGACGATGCAGCACCCGCGCTCGGTGCTCCAGGTGATGAAGCACCACTACTCGCGCTACACGCCCGAGATGGTGAGCAACATCACCGGCACGCCTCAAGACAAGTTCCTGAAGGTGTGCGAGATGATCGCGACCACGTCGACCCCGACGCGGGCGATGACCATCATGTACGCGCTCGGCTGGACCCAGCACAGCCAGGGCTCGGAGATGATCCGCACCGGCGCGATCGTGCAGCTTTTGCTCGGCAACATCGGCATCGCCGGCGGCGGCATGAACGCGTTGCGCGGCCACAGCAACATCCAGGGCCTGACCGACCTCGGCCTGCTCTCGAATTCGCTGCCGGGCTACCTCTCGCTCGCGACCGATGCGGAGCAGGACCTCGACACGTACTACAAGCCACGCGCTCTGAAGCCCCTCAGGCCGAACCAGATGAGCTACTGGCAGAACTATCCGAAGTTCTTCGTGAGCCTGCAGAAGGCCTGGTGGGGCAAGGCCGCGACGGCCGAGAACTCGTGGGCCTTCCACTACCTGCCGAAGATCGACAAGCTCTACGACGTGCTGCAGGCGTTCGAGATGATGAACACCGGCAAGCTCAACGGCTACATCTGCCAGGGCTTCAACCCGGTGGGCTCGTTCCCGAACAAGAAGAAGATCGTCGCCGGTCTCTCGAAGCTGAAGTACCTCGTGATCATCGACCCGCTCACGACCGAGACCTCAGAATTCTGGAAGAACTACGGCGTGCACAACGACGTGAAGAGCGAAGAGATCCAGACCACGGTCTTCCGCTTTCCGTCGACCTGCTTCGCCGAGGAAGACGGCTCGCTCACCAACTCGGGCCGCTGGCTGCAGTGGCACTTCAAGGGCGCCGAGCCGCCGGGCGAAGCGCGCGGCGACCCGGAAATCATCGCCGACATCTTCCATCGCATCCAGACCGCGTACGCGAAGGACGGCGGCGCGTTCCCCGACCCGATCGTCAACCTGACGTGGAACTACAAGATCCCGAGCAGCCCGTCAGCCGAGGAGCTCGCGAAGGAATACAACGGCAAGGCGATCATCGACGTCACCGACCCGAAGGACCCGGCCAAGGTGCTCGCCAAGGCCGACACCCAGCTCTCGGGCTTCGGCCTGCTGCGCGACGATGGCAGCACCTCGTGCGGCTGCTGGCTCTTCGCAGGCGCGTGGACCGAGGCCGGTAACCAGATGGCGCGGCGCGACAACAGCGACCCGTGGGGCATCGGCCAGACGCTCGGCTGGGCCTGGGCATGGCCGGCGAACCGGCGCATCCTCTACAACGCAGCGTCGAGCGCACCCGACGGCAAGCCGTGGAACCCGAAGCGCAAGCTCGTGCAATGGAACGGCGCGGCCTGGGGCGGTTCCGACGTCCCCGACATCCGCCCCGATGCGAACCCGGGCGATGACGATCGCGTGCAGCCATTCATCATGACGGCCGAAGGCGTGGCCCGCATGTACGCGCCGACCGGCATGGCCGAAGGGCCGCTGCCCGAGCACTACGAGCCGTTCGAGTCGCCGCTGAAGAACAACCCCATGCACCCGAACAACCCGGTCGCCCGCGCCAACCCGGCGGCGCGCGTGTTCAAGAACGACCTCGAGTCGTTCGGCACGCCGAAGGAGTTCCCGTACGTGGCGACGAGCTACCGCCTCACCGAGCACTTCCACTACTGGACCAAGAACGTGCAGACCTCGGCCATCATCCAGCCGCAGCAGTTCGTCGAGATCGGCGAAGCGCTCGCGGCGGCCAAGGGCATCGGCGACGGCGACAGGGTGAAGGTGTCGTCGAACCGCGGCTTCATCGAGGCGGTGGCGGTCGTGACCAAGCGCATCCCGCAGCTCGATTGCGGCGGTCAGAAGGTCGACACCGTGGGCCTGCCGAACCACTGGGGCTTCGTCGGTCTCGCGAAGCCCGGATATCTCGTCAACACGTTGACGCCCTACGTCGGCGACGCGAACACGCAGACGCCCGAGTACAAGTCGTTCATCGTCAACATCGAGAGGGTGTAGACATGGACCCCCAAGCTCATATTCGTTCGCAACCCCCCGAGGGGGCGCACGCCACCCTTGGGGCGGCCCGGCGGGAGTCCTGACATGTCCTCCCTTCAATCACTAGACATCGCGCTCCGCTCGGCGACGACCACGCCGAGCCCGCATGCACGCGCGCACATCCCCGAAGTCGCCAAGCTGATCGACGTCACCAGCTGCATCGGCTGCAAGGCTTGCCAGGTGGCGTGCATGCAGTGGAACGACCTGCGCGACGACATCGGCCACAACGTCGGCGTGTACGACAACCCCGCCGACCTCACGGCCGAGTCGTGGACCGTGATGCGCTTCTCCGAAGTGCCGACGACGACCGACAACGTCGTCACCGGCCTCGAATGGCTGATCCGCAAGGACGGCTGCATGCACTGCGCCGATCCGGGCTGCCTGAAGGCCTGCCCGGCGCCGGGCGCGATCGTCAAGTACTCGAACGGCATCGTCGACTTCATCGAGGAGAACTGCATCGGCTGCGGCAACTGCATCACCGGTTGCCCGTTCGATGTGCCGCGTCTCAACAAGACGAAGGACAACAAGGCCTACAAGTGCACGCTGTGCTCCGACCGCGTCGCGGTCGGTCTCGAGCCGGCCTGCGTGAAGGCCTGCCCGACCGGTGCGATCCACTTCGGCAGCAAGGAAGACATGCTCGACTACGGCGCCGAACGCGTCGTCGACCTGAAGGAGCGCGGTTTCTCGAACGCCGGCGTGTACGACCCGCAAGGGGTCGGCGGCACGCACGTGGTCTATGTGCTCCAGCACGCCGACAAGCCGAACCTCTACCACGGCTTGCCCGCGAACCCGAGCATCAGCCCGTGGGTCTCGTTGTGGAAGGGCGCGGCGAAGCCGATCGCGGTGGCCGCGATGATCGGTGCCGCGATCGCCGGGTTCTTCCACTACAACAAGGTCGGCCCGATCGAAGTGGAAGACGACCTGCCCGAGCCGCACGGCGACGTGAATGCCGATGCGCATCGCCACGTTCGCCATGAAGGCGCGCCGCCCGCCACGTTCCAGGAGCCACGACCATGACGCGTCAAGTGCTGCGCTACAAGGACAACACGCGTCTGAACCACTGGGCGGTGGCGATGCTGTTCGTCTGCGCCGGGCTGTCGGGCCTGGCCGTCTTCCACCCGGCCCTCTACCCCCTCGGCATGCTGTTCGGTGGCGGCACCTGGACGCGCATCCTGCATCCCTTCATGGGGGTGTTGATGTTCATCGGCTTCACGGTCCTCTTCATCCAGGTCTGGCGCGACAACCTCTGGAAAAAACGCGACACGGAGTGGCTCAAGGCCGCGCCCCACCTCATCAAGACCGGCGACGAAGAGAGCATGCCCGAGGTCGGTAAGTACAACGCGGGGCAGAAGGCGGTGTTCTGGGTCTTCGCGGTAAGCCTGGTGCTGCTCATCGTCACCGGCTTCATGTTCTGGCAGCCGTGGTTCGCCGACTTCTTTCCGATCCCGCTGCGGCGCGTCGCGGTGGTGGTGCATGCGTTCTCGGCCACGGTGCTGATCCTGAGCGTCATCTCACACATCTACGCGGCGATCTGGGTCAAGGGCACGATCCGCGCGATGACGCGCGGCACCGTGAGCGAAGCGTGGGCGCGGAAGAACCATCCGCTCTGGTACCGCGAGATGACGGGCAAGCGATAGTCCTCGGCTCTGGTCCCCCCTCCCTCTGGGAGAGGGAGCGTGCAACCTCGAGTTCTCCGCGTTCGCACAAGGCCCGCTTCGCCAACCCGACCGCGCCCGTCGTTCCAGCGGTTACGCTTGACGCCCATGCCGACCGCGACCCCGACCCAGCTGCTGTCGCCCGAAGAGATCGCCGTTCGGGCCGGCCACCAGATCCCGTTCCTGCAGGTGCCCGAACGCAGCACCGTGTTCGCCGAGCGCGCGATGCGCGTGCGCCAGCGCGCGGCCGATCACCCGATGCGCGATTTCCTGCTGTTCGCAGCCGGGTTGATGTCGGCGCAGCACGACGCGCTGCAGCGCTACCGGGCGATCCCGCTGCCCGACGCGGCGGCTCTCGATGCGGCGTCGCGCGCGGGCATGGCGCCGCTGCCGGCGCTGCTGTGGCCGCGCGACGCGGCGTGGCGTGCCGATTACCGTGCATTCGTCCGGAGCCTGCTGCCCGGGCTCTCGAAGGGTCGCGAGGGTGACGACAAGGCGCGCATCGAACAGCTGCGGCACGCGAGCGATGCCTGGCTCGAGCAGCAGGCCGATCGCCTGCTCGGCGGCGCGATGCTCGGCCTCGACATGGCCGCCGCGCCGTTCATCGCCGCTGCGTTGCAGACGCAGTGGGTGCACCTCGTGATCGCAACCGCAGCCGCGCGTGGCAGCGACCGCCTCGCCCCGTTCGGCCGCACCGATGACGCGACGCGTTGCCCGTGCTGCGCGAGCCTGCCGACCGCGAGCGTCTCGCGCATCGGCGCCGAGCAGGCGGGGCATCGCTACCTGCACTGCTCGTTGTGCTCGACGCAGTGGCACATGGTGCGCATCAAGTGCACGCGCTGCCAGAGCACGGCTGGCATCCATTACCAATCGCTGCGGCCGGCCGGCGAAGAGACAATCGCTGCCAGCGAAGCGAAAGCGGTCGTCGAGGCCGAGACGTGCGACACCTGCGGCCATTACCTGAAGATCGTGCACATGGAGCGCGACGCGAACGTGGAACCGGTGGCTGACGATCTCGCGACCCTGACGCTCGACCTGCTGGTCTCGGAAGCCCGCTTCGAACGGCACGGCGTGAACCTGATGCTGCTGTTCGGCGACCCGGACGCCACAAGCGACCCCGCGGGCCCCTGATGGCATCGCCTGAAGAGTCCGTGGTTCACGGCTCGAAGGCCCGGCCCGCGGATCTGCCTTCGGTCGACAAGCTGCTGCGCGGCAGAGCGGTACAGGCGTTGGTGGCCGAGCACGGCCACACGCTGGTGGCGCAGCAAGCGCGCGCGTTGCTGGAATCGATGCGGACCGAGGCCCTGGCGGGCACGCTCGCCATCGAGTGCGTGAGCGATCAGGAGATCGGTGGCGCGTTGCGGGCGCGGGTCGACGCGCGCCTCGCGCCGCGCCTCACGCCGGTGCTGAACCTCACTGGCACCGTCATCCACACCAACCTCGGCCGTTCGGTGCTCGCGAGCGCCGCGCTCGAACGGCTGATGACGTTGATGGCGCAGCCGAACAATCTCGAGTACGACCTCGCGAGCGGGCGCCGCGGCGAGCGCGACTCTGTCGTCGAGGAGCTGCTCTGCACGTTGACCGGCGCCGAGGCCGCGACCGTCGTCAACAACTGCGCGGCCGCGGTGCTGCTGACGATCGCCGCGCTCGCGCGCGACCGCGAGGTGATCGTCTCGCGTGGCGAACTGGTCGAGATCGGCGGCGCGTTCCGCATGCCCGACGTGATGGCGAGCGCCGGCGCGAAGATGGTCGAGGTCGGCACCACGAACCGCACGCATCCGCGCGACTACGAAAACGCGATCAATGCGCGCACGGCGCTGCTGATGAAGGTACACACCAGCAACTACGCGGTCGAGGGCTTCACGGCCGCGGTCGACGAGAAGACCCTGGCCTCGATCGCGCATGCGCGAGGGCTGCCGCTTGCGACCGACCTCGGCAGCGGCGCGCTGATCGACCTATCGCTGCACGGCCTGCCGCGCGAACCGATGGCGCAGACGCTCATCACCGATGGCGCAGACGTCGTGATGTTCTCGGGCGACAAGCTGCTCGGAGGCCCGCAGGCGGGCCTCATCGTCGGCAACCGCCAGGCGATCGAAGCGATCCGCCATTTCCCGATGAAGCGGGCGCTGCGCATCAGCAAGCTGCCGCTCGCGGCGCTCGAAGCGACCTTGCAGCTCTACCTGCGGCCCGAGCGTCTGGCGGCCGACTTGCCGACCTTGCGCCTCTTGACGCGGCCCTTCGAGGCGATCCATGCGATGGCCGGGTCGCTGCTCCCGGCCGTCGCGTCGGCGGTCGCGCCGCGCTTCGAGGTCGCGATCGTCGGCCTGAAGAGCCAGATCGGGTCCGGCTCGTTGCCGGTCGACCGACTGCCCTCGGCCGGCTTCGCGATCACGCCGAGCGGCACGTCGAATAAAGGCATCGGCAGCGCGCTCGAGGCGTTGAGCGTCGCGTTGCGCTCATTGCCGTTGCCGGTGCTCGGCCGCATCGCCGAAGACCGTCTGCTGCTCGACCTGCGGTGCCTCGAATCGAGCGATGCCTTTATCGCCCAGCTGCCCGCGTTGCGCGAGGCCTTGCGCACATGATCGTCGACAAGAAATGATCGTCGGCACCGCCGGTCACATCGACCACGGCAAGACCACGCTGGTGCGCGCGCTGACCGGCGTCGACACCGATCGCCTGCCCGAAGAGAAGACACGCGGCATCTCGATCGAGCTCGGCTACGCCTATCTCGACGGCCCCGGTGCCGAGCGCATCGGCTTCATCGACGTGCCCGGCCACGAGCGACTCGTGCACACCATGCTCGCCGGCGCGACCGGCATCGACCACGCGCTGCTGCTGGTGGCGGCCGACGACGGCGTGATGCCGCAGACGCGCGAACACCTGGCGGTGCTTTCGATGCTCGGCATCACGAAGGGCGCGGTGGTGGTGACCAAGGTGGATCGCGCCGACGCCGATCGGGTCGAGGCGGTGGCAGACGAGGCGGCCGCGCTCGTCGCGGCGTCGTCGCTGGCGGGCTGCGACGTGCACCGGGTGTCGGCAGCGACCGGCCTCGGCATCGAAGGGCTGCTCGCGTCGTTGCTCGACGCGGCGCGTGCGCTCGACCGCGAACAGGCGAGCGACTCGCAGGACGGCGCCGCCCCGACACGCGCCTTCCGCCTCGCGATCGACCGTGCGTTCACGCTCGCCGGCATCGGCACCGTCGTGACTGGCACCGTGCACACAGGCGACGTGACGGTGGGCGACACGCTGGCCTTGGTGCCAGCGAAGAACATGCTGACGGCGCGTGTGCGCAGCCTGCATGCGCAGAACGCGCAGGTCGACCGGGCCCATGCCGGCCAGCGCTGCGCGGTCGCGCTCGCCGGCATCGCCAAGGACGACATCCAGCGGGGCCAGTGGCTGGTGGCGCCCGACGTGGCGCTGGCGAGCGATCGCCTCGATGCCACGCTCACGTTGTGGCGCGGCGAAGCGAAGGCCTTGCGCTCCGGCACGCCGGTCCACGTGCACATCGGCGCCGCCGCGACGATGGGCAGCGTTGCGGTGCTGCGCGCCGACGGGAACGCGATCGAGCCCGGCGCGACCGGGCTCGTGCAGATCGTGCTGCGGGAGCCCGTGGCGGCGTGGCATGGCGACCGCATCGTGTTGCGCGATGCGTCGGCGAGCCGCACCCTCGCGGGCGGCGTGGTGCTCGATCCGTTCGCGCCGGCGCGCTATCGGCGAACGCCGCAACGTCTGGCCGAGCTGGAGGCCTGGTCGATGCCGACACCGATGACACGGCTCGATGGGTTGGTCGATGCGGCGCCGACAGGCTTGTCGGTGTCGCGTTGGGCGGTGGCCGAAGGCATCGGCGGAGCGGCCTGCCTCGACACGATGGTGGGAGGCGGACCATCGTCATCGTCATCGTCATCGTCATCGTCATCGTCACCGTCATCGTCACCGCTGTCGTTATCGCTGTCTTCGTCGCTGTCTTCATCGCTCCGCGTCATCGACACCGTGCATGGCACATGGCTGCTCGGTGCGCCCCGCCGCGAAGCGCTGGCCGCGCAGGTGACCGATGCCTTGCGCAGCTTCCACGCGCGCGAGCCCGAGCTGCTCGGCATCGATGCCGCGCGCCTGCGCCGCGTCGTCGCGCCGCGGCTGCCCGAACCGTTGTGGCGCGCGCTGTTGTCGTCGCTCAACGCGAATACACAGATCGCCGTGCAGGGCGCGTTCGTGCATCTGCCCGAGCACGGCCTGAAACTCTCGGCCACAGACGAGCGACTCGCACAAAAGGTCGCGCCGCTGCTTGCCACGCGCGCTTTCGAAGGCGCGTGGGCGCGCGACCTCGCCCGCGACACGCACGAAAGCGAAGCGCTGCTGCGCAGCACGCTCGCGCGCCTCGCGCAGCGCGGCGAGCTGCATCAGGTGGTGCGCGACCTGTTCTTCGACAACGCCACGATGGTGAAGCTGGCCGCGCAGGCGCGCGCGGTGAGCGATGCACAGGCAGGGATCGTTACCGCCGCGCGCTTCCGCGACGCGACCGACCTCGGCCGCAAGCGCGCGATCCAGATCCTCGAATATTTCGACCGCATCGGCTTGTTGCGGCGCGTCGGCGACGAGCATCGATTGCGGCCCGACACCATGCTCTTCAGCCCCACATCGCCGTCGCCCGCGACCGCGGCATAAAGGCCGGAAGAACCATGACACGACAACGATCAACGGAGGGGAAACGTCCCTGGTGGGACGGCCGGGCTTCAAACCCGGTGGGTGGCGCCACGCGTCGCCGGGTGGGTTCGACTCCCATTCCCCTCCGCCGTCGCGGGCCCGCGCGATGAACGAAGCCGCCTTTCCGGCCGACCTGCTCTACCTCGTCGAACACGACGTGTGGGCACGTGTGCACGACGACGGCAGCGCGACGGTCGGCATCACCGCAATCGGCATCCGGCTTGCGGGCGAGATCTACATGTGTCGGGCCAAGCCGGTCGGTTCGGTGATCGAGCAAGGTCGCTCGGTCGGCGTGGTCGAGCTCGCGAAGGCGATCGTGTCGGTGAAGTCCGCGGTCAGCGGAACACTTGTCGAGACGAATCCGCTGCTCGAGGCCACGCCCGAACTCGTGAACCGCGATCCGTACGGCGACGGCTGGGTTGCGAAGATCGCGCTCGTGAACTTCGAACGCGATCGCACGCGATTGGTGGGTGGCGAGCAGGTGCCGCTCGAGATGCAGCGACACTGGCAGGCGATGAAAGCCGCCGAATGAACGCCACCGCATCCGCCACCAGCGCTGCCGAGCCTGGCCCTGGCCACGTTGCGCACCCGGCTGCGGGCCTGGCCATCCTGTTGTGGGCGAGCGACCCCGCCCAGCCGCATCGGCTGATGACGCCGTTCTTCCACGCCGCCGCCGCGGCCGCGTTCGATCTGCCGGTCGAGATCTACTTCAGCGCGCGCAGCGTGAAGCTGCTCGAGCCTGGCGTGGCCGCGGCACTGCTCGCGTCCGATCACCCGAAGACCGTGTACGACGCGATGCGTGAAGCGGTCGACCACGGCGCCATGCTGTTCGCCTGCAGCGACGCCCTCGCCGCCAATGGCCTCGCCGGCGCCGAGCTCATCGCCGAATGCACGCACCGCGGCGGCGCGGTGCAGTTCGTGGCCCGTGCAATGGACCTGCGCTGGCGCACGCTGGTGTTCTAACGCGAAGGTTTTTGCCAGGCGCCGAATCCGATCGATACCTAGCGCCCGCGCGTCGCGTCGCGACGCCGACTCGAACGATGATTTGGGTGTGGCACCGCGATCACGTGTCCTTCGAAATCGTGATGCTGGGAAACTTCGACGAGAAGTCTTTCGCGCGCTGCGCGATCTTCACCGCCACCTGCCGCGCGACGCTCTTGTAGAGACCGGCGATCTCGCCGTCGGGATCGCTCGCGACGGTCGGGTTGCCGGCGTCGGCCTGCACCCGGATCGACAGGTTGAGCGGCAACGCGCCCAGATAGTCCATCTTGTATTCGGCCGCGAGCCGCTTGCCCCCCTCCTCGCCGAAGATGTGCTCGACGTGACCGCAGTTCTCGCACACGTGCACCGCCATGTTCTCGACGATGCCGAGGATCGGCACGCCGACCTTCTCGAACATCTTGATGCCCTTTTTCGCATCGAGGAGCGCGATGTCCTGCGGCGTCGTCACGATCACCGCGCCCGTCAGCGGCACGCGCTGCGCGAGGGTGAGCTGGATGTCGCCGGTGCCGGGCGGCATGTCGACGATGAGGTAGTCGAGATCGCCCCAGTTGGTTTGCCGCAAGAGCTGCTCGAGCGCCTGCGTCGCCATCGGTCCGCGCCACACCATCGGGTTGTCGGCCTCGATCAGGAAGCCGATCGACATGACCTGTACGCCGTGGTTCTCGAGCGGCTCCATGGTCTTGCCGTCGCGCGAATCGGGCTTGCCGGAGAGGCCCATCATCATCGGCTGGCTCGGGCCGTAGATGTCGGCATCGAGGATGCCGACCTTCGCGCCTTCGGCGGCGAGCGCGAGCGCGAGGTTGGCTGCGGTCGTGCTCTTGCCGACACCGCCCTTGCCCGACGCGACGGCGACGATGTTCTTCACGTTCGGCAACAGCTGCACGCCGCGCTGCACCGCGTGTGCGACGACGCGCGAGCTCATGCCGATGCTGACGTTGGCCACGCCGTCGACCGACCGTGCCGCGTCGATCAGCAGCTGGCGCAGCGCGTCGAAGCGGCTCTTCGCGGGATAGCCGAGTTCGACGTCGAAGGCGACGTTGCCGCCATCGATGCGCATGTTGCGAAGCTGTTTGGTGGAGACGAAGTCGAGCCCGGTCTGGGGATCGACGACGGCTCGCAACGCGGTGAGCAGGGCGGTTTCTTGGATGGGCATGGGCGAGCTGTTCATACGTGAAGCACCACCGGGCATTCTCCACCGGCCCGAAGATGATGGACGAGGCGCTCGTCGAGCAAGCTCCAACGGTCCCCTCTCCCGAGGGGAGAGAGGGAGCCGCCCGGCAGTGCGCCCCCTCCTAGAATCACGGCCTAACCCCGAATCCCCCATGCCCCGCAAGCTCTTCGTCACCACCGCGCTGCCGTACGCCAACGCGCCGTTCCACATCGGCCACATGATGGAGTACATCCAGGCCGACATCTGGGTCCGATTCCAGCGCATGCTCGGGCACGACGTGCACTTCGTCTGCGCCGACGACGCGCACGGCGCGCCGATCATGATCGCGGCCGAGAAGGCGGGTCAGACGCCGCAGCAGTTCGTCGCCGACATCGCGGCCGGCCGGCGCCAGTACCTCGACGGCTTTCGCATCGGCTTCGACAACTGGCACTCGACCGACGGCCCCGAGAACCACGCGCTCGCCAAAGAGATCTACCTGGAGCTGCGCAAGAACGAGCTGATCACCACCAAGACCATCGAGCAGTTCTTCGATCCGGTGAAGGCGATGTTCCTGCCCGACCGCTACATCAAGGGCGAGTGCCCGGTGTGCGGCGCGAAAGACCAGTACGGCGACAGCTGCGAAGTCTGCGGCTCGGTGTATGCGCCGACCGATTTGAAGAACCCGTACTCGACGCTCTCGGGCGCGGCGCCGGTGCTCAAGCAGAGCGAGCATTATTTCGTGCGCCTCTCCGACCCGCGCTGCAGCGAGTTCCTCGAGCGCTGGACCCACGAGACCGGCCTGCAGAGCGAGGTGCTCAACAAGGTGAAGGAGTGGTTCAAGAAAGATGCGCCGGAGGGCGCGGCCGAGGCGCCCGTCGATGCCTCCACCGCGACCACCCACGCTGGCCTAGGCGACTGGGACATCAGCCGCGACGCGCCCTACTTCGGCATCGAGATCCCCGATGCGCCCGGCAAGTATTTCTACGTCTGGCTCGACGCGCCGATCGGCTACCTCGCATCGCTGAAGAACTACTTCGACAAGGGCGGCGCCGCTGCCCACGGCGAGCTGCGAACCTTCGACGAATTCATGGCCGACCCGGCGACCGAGCAGTTCCACTTCATCGGCAAGGACATCACTTACTTCCACACGCTGTTCTGGCCGGCGATGCTGCACTTCTCGGGCAGGAAGACACCGGACAACATCTACGTGCACGGCTTCATCACCGTGAGCGGCGAGAAGATGAGCAAGAGCCGCGGCACCGGCATCTCACCGCTGCGCTACCTCGAGCTCGGCCTGAACCCCGAATGGCTGCGCTACTACATCGCGGCCAAGCTCAATTCGCACGTCGAAGACATTGACTTCAACCGGCAAGATTTCGTCGCGCGCGTGAACGCCGACCTGGTGGGCAAGTACGTGAACATCGCGAGCCGCGCGGCCGGCTTCATCGGCAAGCGCTTCGGCGGCATGCTCGCGCCGCGGTGCGCCGACGATGCAGGTTGCGCGTTGCTCGATGCACTGGTTTCGCAAGCGGGCACGATCAGGAGCCTGTTCGACGACCGCGAATACGGCAAGGCGATCCGCGAAACCATGCTGCTCGCCGATCGGGTCAACGAGTACGTCGACCAGAACAAGCCCTGGGAACTCGCGAAGCAAGACGGCATGGACGCCAAGCTGCACGAGGTGTGCTCGGTCTCGATCGAGTCGTTCCGCATTTTGACGCTCTACCTGAAGCCGGTGTTGCCGGGCCTGGCCGAAGCGGTCGAAGCGTGGCTTCGCATCGAGCCGCTCTGTTTCGCCGACGCGAGCCGGCTGCTCGGCGCCCATGCGATCGGTGAGTACAGGCACCTGATCCAGCGGGTCGATGCGAAGGTGCTAGAAGGCTTGTTCGACAAGCCGGTCGACGAGGCGCCGGCTCCGGCGGACACGATGCCGGCGGCATCCACGTCGACGCGAGCGCTGGCCTCGAAAGCACAGGCGCCGATCGGCGCCACGCCGGTCCCGGTGCCCGACGGCGGCGACCCGATCGCGCTCGCCGCACCGGGCGGCGAACGGATCGCGCCGCCGATCGGCATCGACGACTTCGCGAAAATCGACCTGCGCATCGCAAAGATCGTCGCCTGCGAACGCGTCGAGGGCTCGACCAAGCTGCTGCGTCTCACGCTCGACGTCGGTGACGCGCGCACACGCAACGTCTTCAGCGGCATCCAGTCGGCCTATACGCCGGAGCAGCTCGTCGGCAAGCTCACGGTGCTCGTGGCCAACCTCGCGCCACGCAAGATGAAGTTCGGCATCAGTGAAGGCATGGTGCTCGCGGCGTCGCACGCCGATGAGAAAGCCAACCCCGGCATCTACGTGCTCGAGCCGTTCCCCGGCGCTACGCCGGGCATGCGGGTGCGTTGAGACGATTGGAGAGACGCATGGACGAGATCACGATCCCGCCGTTCTCCGTGCCGCCCGATCAGCGCCGCTGCGGCGGCTTCGTGCTGACCGGCACGCCGCCGGTGGAACCGGTTTCGACCGGGGTCGACATCGTGCGCGATTTCGACGACGACACCTGGGGCAGCCATGGCGCGACGCGTGATGTGGAAGCCGTCGTCGAAGGTGGGTCGGTGCTGCGCTTTTCGAAGCTCGCATTCGCGCTCACAAGCGATGAGCAGAGGTTTCTCGATCCGCGCTGGGCCGACGCCGACGCGAAGAATGTCTCGGTGCGCTGGCCCGGCGGCGAGTTGCGCGGCGCTGTCGGCGCCGCGGTCGACCTCGCCGCCCTGAAAGCGATGATCGTGCGCTACGCCGAGACCAGCGAAGCCTTAGCGCTGCGGCTCTTTCCGCATTACCGCGGCACTTTGAAGCGCGGCAACACGTCGTTCCGTCCGCTCGACGTGGCGGCCCGGGAAACCAGTTGGCGACAGGACGACACGCGGCTGCACGTCGATGCCTTTCCGTCGAACCCGATGCAGGGCACGCGGCTGCTGCGGGTGTTCAGCAACGTCAACCCGGGCACAACGCCGCGTCGCTGGCGCGTCGGCGAGCCGTTCGAAGCGCACGCGCGCCGCTATCTAGCGAAGATCGTCAAGCCTATTCCCGCATCGGCATGGCTGCTCGAGACGCTGCACATCACCAAGCGCCGCCGCACCGAATACGACCACGTGATGCTGCAATTGCACGACCTCGCGAAGGCCGACTCCGCGTTCCAGCGTGAGAGCCCGCAGGCCGATGTCGATTTCGGGCCTGGCACCACGTGGGTCGTGTTGAGCGACCAGGTCCTGCACGCGGCGATGGGCGGCCAGCACATGTTGGAGCAAACGTTCTACCTCGAGCCCGAAGCGCAACAAGACCCGTCGCTTTCACCACTGCGCACGCTCGAACGGCTGCTCGATCGGCCGTTGCGCTGAGCCGTTCGGCCAGGCGCCAGTAAACTCGCCCTTCGCGTCGGCAGTCGGCGGCGCGCTTCACATCGGATACCCATGCCCTTTTTCTGGAAGCCGTACAAGTCGGACATCACGGCGTTCATCGAAGAGATGAAGGCGAAGCGGCCGAGCCTCGAAGACGAGCAGCGCCTCGGCCGCGCGCGGCTCTGGGATCGCCGCATCGACGCCTCGGTGCAGGCCGAGTTCGACGACGCGCGCGTCCCGCAGGCGCCCTACGTGTACCAGACCAAGGTGCGCTGACCGCCGCTGTCTCGCTGGTGTCGAACCTCGCTGAACCCCTGGCCGAACACGCGGTCCCCGAAACCGTCGACGGCGTCGCCGTGGCACGCCTCTACGGCGAACCGCTGTTCGCGATGCCGACAGATCTGTACATCCCGCCCGATGCGCTCGAGGTCTTCCTCGAAGCCTTCGAAGGGCCGCTCGACCTGCTGCTCTACCTGATCCGTCGACAGAACTTCAACATCCTCGACATCCCGCTCGCGAGCGTGACGCGGCAATATCTCGCGTACGTCGAGCAGATCCGCAGCAGCAACCTCGAACTCGCGAGCGATTACCTGTTGATGGCCGCGATGCTGATCGAGATCAAGTCGCGCATGCTGTTGCCGCCAAAGAAGACGGCCGACGGCAAGGAGATCGAAGACCCCCGCGCCGAGCTCGTGCGCCGCCTCGTCGAGTACGAGCAGATGAAGCTCGCCGCGCTGCGCCTCGATGCGTTGCCGTTGATCGGCCGCGATTTCGTCGGCGCGCAGGTCACGGTCGACGAAGAGGGCTTCGTGCCGCTGCCCGACGTGTCGGTGTTCGATCTGCGCCAGGCGTGGCTCGACATTTTGAAGCGCGCGCAACTCACCGCCCACCACCTCATCACGCGCGAGCAGCTGAGCGTGCGCGAGCACATGAGTCTCATGCTGCGCTCGCTGCACGGGCGGCGCTTCGCGCTTTTCGAGGAACTCTTCGATGCACGACGCGGCCCGCAGGTGATGATGGTCACCTTCATCGCGCTGCTTGAACTCGCGCGCGAGCACCTGATCGAGGTCACGCAGGCGGAGGCGTTCGCGCCGATCTACGTGCGGCTCGCCTACCAGCCGACATGAACGGCCGGCAGGTGCCGGTCACGCCGTCGACAACTTGAACGCGATCATCGCGCGCAGCTTGTTCGGCAATACCGGTTTGACGAGCAGGTGGAAGCGGTGTTCGATCGCGTCGGTGTCGTGGCCGCCGAGGCTGCTGCCCGTGACCACGATGGCCGGCAGTGCCGCGCCGAAGCGACCGCGCAACGCCGCGATGGCATCGACACCGGTCGAGCCGGGCTCGAGGCGGTAGTCGACGATGGCCAGCGACGGTGCGTCGGGGCCGGGGTTTCGCGGGTCGACGGCCGCTTCGACCCAAGCGCGCGTGGCGGCCACGCTTTCGAACGACAGCACGCGTGCGCCCCACCCCTTCAACAACACCTCGAGACCCTCACGCACCGCCAGCTCGTCTTCGACGATGACGATGGTGCGCCCGTCGAGCGTGATGCCGACCGGACCCTTGTCGGGCAACGCCCGCTGCAACGTGCGTGCGACCGACCCACCCGGCAACTCGAACGCGAACACACTGCCGTGGCCCGGCACCGATCGCAACGCCACCTGCGTGCCCATCAACGCCGCAAGGCGTGCCACGATGGCCAGCCCGAGGCCAAGGCCCTTACGCTGATCGGCCGTGACAGGTCCATTGCCCGGCACTTGATAGAACTCCTCGAACACCCGCTGGCGCTGATTGGCATCGATGCCGGGCCCCGTGTCCCAAACCTGGAACACGACGCGGTCTGCGTGCCTTCGGCACGCCACCAGCACCGAGCCGTCGACCGTGTAGCGGATCGCGTTCGACACCAGGTTGCGCAGGATGCGTTCGACCAACAGCGGGTCGGCATGGGCGACGTGTTGGCCGCCACGCAGGCGCAAGGACAGGCCTTTTTCGAAAGCGGCGGGCTCGAAGTGCAAGCGCAACTTGCGGAAGATTTCGGCGGCATCGAAGTGCTCGTCGTTGACGTCGACACCGCCACTGTCAATGCGGTTGATGTCGAGCAGTTCGGAAAACAAGCCTTCCAATGCATCGACCGACTCATTGATGCTGTTGACGAGCCGCGCCACCTCGGGCTCGTGCGTGCGCTGGCGCAGCGCCTCGGCGAAGAGTCCCATCGCGTGCAGCGGCTGGCGCAGGTCGTGGCTTGCGGCGGTGAAGAACTGCGTCTTCGCGCGGTTCGCCACTTCGGCGTCGTGGCGCGCGCGCTCGGCCACTTCGGTCTGCACACGCAACGCATCGAGCAGGCCGTCGGCACGCACCTTCTCGTCAGTCACGCGTTGCAGCGCCTGGCGGTAGCTGCGTGCGAGCAGCGTCGTCAAGCTCACGATCAGCAGCAACTCACCGGCGAGCTGGAAGCTGTAGCGGTCGCCGTGGATCGCGATGCGCGCGATCATCGGCCCGAAGCAGAGCGTCGAGAAGGCGAGGAAAAGGCGCGGCTGCGGCGCCAGCACCGGCACCGCCGCGATGCAGTAGGTGTAGATGATGATGATGAGCCCGGTTTGTTGGATGCCGGCTCCGCGCGAATAGAACGCGATCGCGGTGAGGCCCCACATCAGGCCCGAGACCAGCGTGGCGATGTTCCAGAGCCGCAGCCAGTAGCGCCAGCGCACGCGCCCGCGCTGCACCGCCCGGCGGTAGCGTTGCAGCATCAGCAGGCGCAGCAGCCAGAGCACCATGAAGGCGCCGAGCCACGAGAACATCAGGCCGGGTGGCGCGGTGTCGTAGAAAAGCCAGGTCACGACGCCGAGCCCTGCCAGCATGCCGGCCATCGTCGCGGGCAGGTAATCGAAGGCGCTCTTCACCTTCTCACGCTGCAGCGCGTCGGCGAACGACGCGTCTGCCGGAATCGACGCTGTTGCGGCGGGGCCCGAAGCGAGGGCCGGCGCGGGCTCCGACGGCTCGGGTGACGCGGGCAGCAACGCGGTCGACATCGCGAGGCCCGCGAACGCTACCGGTAGCGGCGCGTTAGCGATTGGGCGACACACACCGGCTTGTCGCCGCCTTCGCGTTCCATCGTCACCTCGATCGTCAACTGCGCGCCGCCCTCGAGCGGCTCGAACGCGAGGAGCTTGAAGCGACCGCGCAGCCGGCTGCCGCTCAAAACCGGCGCCGGGAAGCGCACGCGGTCGAGCCCGTAGTTCACGCCCATCCGGGCTTCGTCGATGGCGATGGCGGCGTTCGACATCTGCGGCAGCAGCGCGAGCGTTAGGAAGCCGTGCGCGATGGTCGCGCCATACGGCCCGGCCTTCGCGCGTTCGGCGTCGAGGTGGATCCATTGATGGTCACCGGTCGCTTCGGCGAACTGCTCGATGCGCGCCTGCGACACGGTGACCCAGTCGCTTAACCCGATCTCCTGCCCGACTTTCGCTGCCAGCTCGGCGATCGTCGCGTAGCGCGTCGTTCCCATCAGTTCACCCACGACACGATCGGCGCCCACTGTTCCTTGTCGCGGTCGAAGCGGCTCGAGGCGACGTCCCACAACGTGAGGCCGTGCGCGGCGAGGTGCACGTAGTTCTGCGTGTCGCGCAGGAACGCGAGCTGTCGCACCTGGTTGGCTTCGAGGAAGGTGCGGAGCTGATCGGTCGCGATCGTACCTTCGCGCGTGCGCATGCCGACGATCGCGATCTCGACTTTCGCGCTGCGCTTGTGCGCGAGCAGCTGCTGCAGGAAGACGTGCGTCGCATCGATGTCGAAGATGCTCGGCTGCAACGGCACCAGCACCTGGTCGGCGATCTTCATCACCTCGTCGAGCCGTTTGCCATGCAGGCCGGCGGGCGTGTCTAGCACCACATGCGTCGTGCCTTTCGGAGGCCGCACGACGTCGTCGTGGCTGATTTCCCACGTCTTGATGGCGGGCAGACCGACGGGGCGCCGTTCGAGCCAGATGCGCGACGATTGCTGCTTGTCGACATCACCCAGCATCACCGCGTGGCCGCGCGCCGCGAGGTACCCGGCGAGATTGGTCGAGAGCGTCGTCTTGCCGACGCCGCCCTTGGGATTGGCCACCACGAACACCGGCATGCGAGCCTCCGCGTTTTGCGGTTATGTTAGCGGTCCGCTTGTTCCGGCTTCACCTCGGTTACCACCACCCGCACGCTCCCTACCCCGCAGACCCGGCCCGCATGGCTCATTTCCAACAGGTCCAGCCCGCACCGCCCGAGGCGCCACCGCCGGCGGCCGGCACGCCTCGCGACGGTGATGGCGAGGTGCTGCTCATCGTCGCGCACCCGCAGATGGAGCAATCGCGTGCCAACCGCGGCATGCTGCGCGCGGCGCGCGCGACCGCGACGGACGATCGGCGCCGCGTCGAGGTGCGCGATCTCTACGCGCTCTACCCCGACTACCTGATCGACGTGGCCGCCGAGCAGGCGGCGCTCGACCGTGCCAAGCTCGTCGTCTGGCAGCACCCGATCCATTGGTACAGCATGCCGCCTTTGATGAAGCTCTGGCTCGACGAGGTGCTCACCTTCGGCTGGGCTTACGGGCTCGACGGGCGCGCGCTGCATGGCAAGGACCTGTGGCTGGTGGCGACGACCGGCGGCCCCGAGGACTCGTATCACCCGAACAGCTACAACCGCTACTTCTTCGACGCCTTCCTGCCGCCGTACGAGCAGACCGCGGCGCTCTGCGGCATGCGCTTCCTGCCACCGATGATGCTGCACGGCGCGCACAAGACGAGCGAAGCCGAGCTCGCATCGCACGCGGCTACCTTCGTCGAACGCCTGCAGCAGTACCCCGATTGGCAAGAGCTCGAGGGCCACGACGTGCAGCTGCCGTGCAACGTGCCGCTCACCGCGCGGCCGTTGCTCAACCTCGCCGAGGCGACCTAATTGGAACCCGCTGCGGGGGCCGCCGCGTCCGGCTCGTGGCTGAACGGCGGTCTCGTCTACCTGGCCGCGGCCGTGCTCGCGGTGCCGATCTCGCGCTACCTCGGGCTCGGCTCCATCATCGGCTACCTCGCGGCCGGCATCGTCATCGGCCCGTGGGGATTCGGTTTCGTGACCGACCCGCAGGAGCTGCTGCACTTCGCCGAGCTCGGCGTGGTGTTGATGCTCTTCCTGGTTGGCCTCGAACTCGAGCCCGACCGCCTGTGGTCGCTGCGCAAACCCATCTTCGGCTGGGGCAGCGTGCAGCTGTTCGGCACCACCGCGCTGCTCGGGTCGATCGCGCTCGCGTTCGGCATCGAGTGGCGCCTGGCGCTCGTCGCCTCGTTCGGCCTCGCGCTCTCGTCGACCGCGATCGGCCTCGGCGTGCTCGGCGAACGAAACATGATGGGCGCGACCGCGGGGCAGAACGTGCTGAGCGTGTCGTTGCTGCAAGACGTGGCCGCGATCCCGCTGCTCGCGCTGCTGCCGTTCCTCGCCATCGAAGGCGGTCGGCACGGCGGCGGCGGTGGCTGGCTCGGCGCGGCGAAGGCGCTCGGCATGATCGCGGCGATCGTGCTGATCGGCCGACTGTTGTTGCGCCCGGCGCTGCGCTGGATCGCGAACAGCAAGACGCCCGAGATCTTCACCGCGGCGTCGCTGCTGCTGGTGGTCGCGACCGCGTCGTTGATGCAGTACGTGGGCCTTTCGATGGCGCTCGGCGCGTTTCTCGCCGGCGTGCTGCTGGCCGAGAGTGAATACCGGCGTGAGCTCGAGACCGACATCGAGCCCTTCAAGGGCCTGCTGCTCGGCCTCTTCTTCATCGCCGTCGGCATGAGCATCGATTTTTCGGTGGTGTCCAGGCAACCGCTCGCGGTGCTCGGCGTGGTGTTCGGTTTTCTCGCCGTGAAGGCGCTCGTGCTATGGGGCATGGCGCGCACGATGCCGATCCCGAAGCTCGAGCGGCCGCTCTTCATCCTCCTGCTCGCGCAAGGCGGCGAGTTCGGCTTCGTGGTGTTCCAGACCGCGACGGGGGGCGATGTGATCTCGGCCCAGGTCTCGTCGCTGCTGGTCGCGTCGATCGCGATCTCGATGCTGCTGACGCCGCTGCTGCTGGTCGTCATCGACCGCTGGTGGATGCCGCTGCTCGCGAAGGCATCGCGCGGCGGCGAGGTCGAGGAGATCCACGAGCCGCAGAACTCGTCCGTGATCATCGCGGGGTTCGGCCGCTATGGGCAGATCGTCGGGCGCCTGCTCTATGCGAACGGCGTGTCGGCGACCGTGCTCGACCACGACGCCGAGGCGATCGAGGCGTTGCGCAAGTTCGGCTGGCGCGTGTACTACGGCGATGCGACGCGGCTCGACCTGTTGCGCATCGCGGGCGCCGACACGGCCAAGCTCCTCGTGCTCGCGATCGACGACATGAACGACAGCGTCGAGATCGCCAAGATGGCGCGTGAGAACTTCCCGCAGCTCACGATCGTGGCGCGCGCGCGCAATGTGCAGCACTTCTACGAACTGCGCGAGCAGGGCGTGCAGCTGATCGAGCGCGAGACCCTTGACTCGGCGTTGATGAGCGCGCGCAGCGCGCTCGAGCTGCTCGGCTGGGAGCCGCACCAGGCGCGCACGCTCGCGCTGCGCTTTCGCCGCCACAACGTGCGCCAGCTCGAGCTGATGGCCCCGCACCGCAAAGACGAAGCGCGCCTGATCGCGGCGGCCAAGCAGGGCCGCCAGCAACTCGAGGAGCTCTTCGCGCTCGAACGGGCGCAGGCGAAGGAGCGGCAGTCGCAGGTGGGCTGGACCGGGGAGTCGCAGTCGATGGCGCTCGATGGCCAGGCGGCCGAAGCAGAAGCCGTCTCCCCCCGGGAGAGGGTGGGGTGAGGGTCGTGCTGCGCGAAGCCCTCACCCAAGCCCTCTCCCGCAAGCGGGAGAGGGGACAGACCCAGCTCGCTGCGGGGAAGGAGCATGCGCCGGCTCACTCGATACGGCACGCTTCGTCGAAGCTGAGACGCGGGCTGCGCGCAAAAACTTTGCTCGGGTCACCCTTGCCGATATTGCAGATGAAGTTGGTCGTAACCGTGGTGCCGGCCCAGAACGTGGCGTCGGTCTTCGCCTGATCGAAGCCGCTCATCGGCCCGCAGTCGAGGCCCAGCGCACGCGCCGCCAGGATCAGATAAGCGCCCTGCATGCTCGAGTTGCGAAGCGCGGTCGCCTCGGCGAATGCCGTCTTGCCGACGTACCACGAACGCGCATCGGCGTGCCTAAAGAGCCGCGGCAGCTTCTCGTAAAACTCGAGGTCCATGCCGATGACAACGCTGACCGGCGCCGATCTCGTCTTCTCGACGTTGGCGGGCGCGACGCATTCGAGGAGCTGCGCCTTCGCTTCCGGCGAGCGCACGAACACGAAGCGCGCGGGGCCGCTGTTCGCCGATGTCGGCGCCCATTTGAGGAGTTCGTAGAGCTGGTGCAATGTCGCTTCGGACACGGGCGCGTCGGTGAACGCGTTCTGTGTGCGAGCGTTGTCGAACAACTGTTCGGTGGTGATGTTCATCGGGGTCTCGGTCGTCAAGAAAAGGATGGCCACATCGTGGGCGCCTGGCCTCGCCCGATCGACGCACGGTTTTGACGACGCCGTTCGCGTTCGGTGAACGATCGCCGCATCGGCACCGACGCCCGCGGGCGCTGCCCAAAGCCATCGGTGCCAGAATTCCACGCATGTTTACGCCGTCCCAGACCGACGTCCGCGATTTCTTCTGCGACGCCCGTCGCAAGCTCGACCAGGCGCAGCCGCTCACGCCTCTCGAAGCGCTCGCTGCCGACTGGATCGCCGAGCACCCCGAATACGCGGGCGACCTCGCCGATGCCAACCTGGCGCGCGCTGCCAGCTACGGCACCGAGGGCGGCCGCGAGAACCCGTTTTTGCACCTTTCGATGCACCTGTCGATCAGCGAACAGATCTCGATCGACCAGCCGTGCGGCATCCGGAAGGCGTTCGACGCGCTGAGCCGGCGGCGCGGCTCGGCGCACCTCGCGCAACACGACGTGATGGAATGCCTGGGCACCATGCTGTGGGAATCGCAACGCAGCGGTAAGCCGCCCGATGGCCAGGCTTACCTCGATTGCGTGAAGCGCCGAGCGGCCGTGTGAGGCGCGGCGGCGCGCGCGCTCAGTACAACGTCATGTCGTTGCCGAGCAGGTCGTCGTGGCAATCGCGGTATCGCTTGTTACAGTTGTCGACGAACTGCCTCATCGTCGCCGGGTCCCAGGCCATGAAGTAGTCGCCGTGGCCGCTCAAGCCGGCCGGCAGCGACGCGGCGTAGAGGTCGGACGACAAACGCCAGTTCGCGGCCGCGCCGGTGTAGGGCACCGCGTAGTGGATGTTGTACGAGATCGTCGGCAGCACGACCGGATGATCGGCCGGGCAATGCGCATCGGCATCGCCGGGGTTGCGCACGGCGTTCGACATGTGGCTTGCGTGGTCGGGTGAATCCAGGTTCACGCCGTCCCAGCAGAACGGGAAATTGACGCTCATGATGAAGTCGGCGCCCGGGTTGCACGTGCCCTTGGCGCGGGCCACCGCTTCGGTGATCGTGCTGCTCCAGCCAGGGTTTTCGCCGTTCGTGCCCCGGCACGCGTAGCGTGCGCCGACCCCATTCGGATCGGTGTTCGCGGCGTTGCCAGCCACCATGCGCAAACCTGCGGGCACCGGCTGCGTCAGGCGGCTCGCGGCCTGGAATTCGTAGCTGCCCTTGTAGTAGATGTTGTTCGTCGAAGGCGCGAGCGGCGTGCCGTCCCTGGTGTCGATCATCGTCGGCACCCAGTACGCCGTGCGGTTGGCGGTACCGCCGCTGCAGGTGCTGTTGCCGCTGCTGAGCAGGCTGGCCGCGGTGCTCGACGCGTTGACCTCGGTGTTGCCGAAGTACGTGTGCAGGTGCGACCGACCGGCCTGACCCGGAAACACGATGGGATCGTCCTTGGTCATCTTCGCGAAGGCACAGTTCACCCGGAAGGCGCCGATGTCCCCCGGGCCGACCGGCTTTTGCGCATCGACGATGTAGCAGTTGGGGTTCGACGCGACGCAGCTCGGATCGAGCCGGTCGGTCGCGCAGTGGTCGTTCCAGCTCGTGCACGATGGGTCGACCGCGCCCGTGTGCGGGTCGTACCAGAGCGAGCTGCGCCACGTGGTCTGTACGCGCATCGACGCATAGCCGACGGCGGCGGCCGGTACTTTCGCCATGTCGATCGCCGGACCCGGCACCCCGGGCGTCGAGACGCCGGCGCCGGCCGTCGTGATCGGAGTCGCGGTGTTCGCCGAGGCGGGCGTCGCGCTGCCGGTCGAGCCGCCACCGCAGGCGGCGACGACGAACGCCACGCTCATGACCTGGCAGAACCATGCCAGGCGTCGAAAGAGGACGCGGCGGTCGGTGGCAAAGCGCATCGCGCGATGTTACGAACTCCCGCGCGCCTCAGGGGTAACGCCCTTCGATGATCTGTAAGCGCTGGTCACGCCGGCGCTCGTTTTCCGCTCAATCGCCGACCAGGCCGCTCCGAATCGCATACACGGTGAGCTCGGAGTTGTTCGAGAGACCGAGCTTCTCGAGGACGCGGGCGCGATAGACGCTCACGGTCTTCGGCGACAGCATCAGTTCTTCGGCGATGTCGGAGAGGCGCTTGCCCGACGCGATCATCGTGAGGGTCTGCATCTCGCGGTCGGAGAGCTTCTCGTGCGCGTTCTCCACCGAGGGCGTGGTGAGGCTCTCGACCAACATCTGCGCGATCTCGGGCGTCACGTACTTGCGCCCCTGCGCGACGGTGCGCACGGCGCTCACGATGAGTGCCGGATCGCCGCCCTTGTTGACGTAGCCGAACGCCCCCGCGCGCAACGCGCGGATCGCGTACTGGTCTTCCGGGTACATCGAGACGACGAGCACCCGCATCGCGGTGGTCTCGTCCTTCAGCGCGTGCAGCACGTCGAGGCCGCTGCGACCCGGCAGGTTGATGTCGAGCACCAGCACGTCGGCGGTCTTCTCGCGCATCAACGCGCGCAGCTCGCCGTAGTCGCCGGCCTCGCCGATCACCTCGATGTCGGGCGCGTCGGACAGCGTGTCGCGTATGCCGCGCCGGATCAGTGCGTGGTCGTCGCAGAGGAAGACCTTGATCATGGATGTCGCTCTTTGATGGGTCGCTCCCTGATGGGTCGCTCTCTGATGGGTCGATTGCTCATTCGTCGCTCCTCCTGTGTCGCACGACCGTTCGCCATCACATGTCACCCCACTGGCTCGGGTCGTACGCGCGGTTGTCGCCTTCGTCGAGCAACACCGGCTTCTCGTGGCCTTTCAGCGGCACCGACAGGATCAGCGAGGTGCCCTGGCCGCCGCTCGAGAGATCGATCCAGCCGCCGACCGTGCCTGCGCGCTCGTGCAGGCCGCGAATGCCGAACGAGCGCGCCTTTGCGAGGTCTTCCTGATCGAGACCGCGGCCGTTGTCGCTGATTTCGAGCGAGAGCACGCCGCCGGCGAGCGACAGGTCGATCTGCACGCGCGTCGCCTCGGCGTGCTTGCTCACGTTCGTCAACGCCTCCTGGGCCGCGCGGTAGGCCACCAGCGGCACCCCGGCGGGCAGGTCGAGCGGCTTCGACGGCAGACGGATCTCGCACTCGATGCCGGTGCGGCGCTCGAAGCGCAACGCGATCCAGTGCAGCGCCGCGACCAGGCCCTGCTCGAGGATGGCCGGCCGCAGGTTGTGCATGATGCGCTGGCTCGCCTCGACGGCATGCGTCACCGTCTCGAGCGCCGACGTCACGCGCTCGACCACGTCGGGCGCCGTCGAATGGCGTGCGATCCACGCCAGGTCGAACTTCAACGCGGTGAGCGAGCCGCCGACATCGTCGTGGATCTCGCGCGCGATCGCTGCGCGCTCGTGCTCGACGCTGGTCTGCAAATGCTGCGCGAGTGCGCGCAAGCGGTCTTTCGACGCGACGAGCTCACGGTCGGCCTGCACGCGTGCGCGCCGCGTCTCGGTCGCGTCGACGGCGTGCACCACCGCCGGCACCAGCCGCGCGAGGTGGTTCTTCAGCAGGTAGTCGCTCGCGCCGTTGCGCATCGCCTCGACCGCGGTCTCTTCGCCGATCTCGCCCGAGACCAGGATGAACGGGATGTCGCGGGTGTTCGCCTTCAGCAGGTCGAGCGCGACCAGGCCCGAGAAACCGGGCAGGTTGTAGTCGGAGATGACGATGTCCCAGACCTGGTCGAGCGCTTCGAGAAAGGCGAGCTCGGCCTCGACACGCACCACCTTGCACTTCAAGCCGCCGCGCGCGAGCTGTGCCTTCATCAACTCGTGATCGAGCTCCGAGTCCTCGAGGTGAAGAACGCGCAGCACGCGGTCCTTGAGCGGGTTCGGCATGGCGGCCAGTATGCCTTCGCACTGGGGTCGATCGGGGTTTGGCCGAGGGTGAGCGTGCCTTACTGCCGCTCTCGCAAAGCGCTCTCGAGCGCCATACCGAGGCCGGCCCGACGACCCCTTCGCGCACCCGTGACGTGCTACACGTCGGCGGCTTGACGCAGGGTCTGCACGACCGGCCGGCGCAACACCTCGCGCAGGCTCCACCAGCCGGCCGCCAGTGCTAGCACGGCACCGGACGCGCCACCGGCGAGCGGCACCCAAGGCGACGGGTTCCAAGCAAACTCGAACACGTAGCGGGCGAGCGCCCAGCTCACCGCGATCGCCGCGAACGACGCGAGCACGCCCGCGAGCGCGCCAATGCCGAGCAGCTCCGCGCGCTGCACCTGCGCGAGCAGCTTGCCGCTCGCGCCGAGCGCGCGCATCACCGCGAACTCGCGGCCGCGCGCTTCGCGGGTCGCGCTGACCGCGGCGAACAGCACCACGAGGCCGGCCGCGAGCGTGAAGCCGAACAGGAACTGCACCGCGTTCACGACCTGGTCGATCACGCGTTGAACCTGCGCGATGGTGGACGAGACATCGATCGACGTGATGTTTGGGAAGTCGTGCGCAAGCGCGTTGTCGAAGCCCGCGGTCTTCGGTGCCTGATAGGCCGCGATGTAGCTCACCGGCGCATCGGCCATCTGGGCGGTCGGGAACATCACGAAGAAGTTGACGCGCATCGACGACCAGTCGACCTTGCGCAGGCTGGTGATGCGGCCCTCGGCGAGCGTGCCGCCCAGGTCGAACTTCAAGCGGTCGCCGAGCTTGAGCCCGAGGGTGGTGGCCATGCCCTCCTCAACGCTGAGACCGTCTTTCTCGTCGTCGCTCCAGCGCCCGCCGGACACGGCGTTGTGCGGCGGCAGCGACGCGCTGTGGCTCAGGTTGAACTCGCGATCGACGAGGCGCTTCGCGCGCTCGTCAACCAGGTCGTCGGGCTGCACCGGCTTTTCGTTGATCGCGATCAGGCGGCCGCGGATCATCGGGAACCAGTCGTATCGGGTGATGCCTGACTGCGTGAGGCGTTGCCGAAACGCCTCCGCCTGAGCCGGCTGCACGTTGATGACGAATCGGTTCGGCGCGTCCTTCGGCGTGGCCTGGCGCCAGCTGCCGATCAGGTCGGTGCGCAGCAGCACCAGCAGGATCAGCGCGAGCAGGCCGACCGCGAGCGCCGAGACCTGCAACACCGCGAAGGCGGGGCGCGCGGCGATCTGGCGCGTCGCGAGCACGAGCCAACGCGGCGCGCGGCTCTCGGGAACGGCGCGCTTCAACGCCGTCAGCGCGAGCCACGACAACGCGGCGAACACGAGCACCGCCGCGGCGAATCCGCCGACCGCGATGGCACCCATCTTTATGTCGCTGGCGACGGCGACCAGCAACGCCGCGAAACCGAGTGCGCCGGCCGCGAGCACCGCGAGCGAGGCCGGCTTCACCGTGCCGACATCGCGGCGGATCACGCGCAAGGGTGGCACCCGCGCGAGCTGCAGCACCGGCGGCAGGCCGAAGCCGAAGAGCAGCGTGAAACCCACGCCGATGCCGAACAGCGCCGGCCACACGCCCGGCGCCGGCAGCGACGCGTTGACCAAGCCAGCGAGCAGCAGCACGAAGACGTAGTGCACCGCGAAGCCGATCGCGAGGCCCGCGGTGCTCGCGATGAGGCCGAGCAGCGCGAACTCGAACGTGTACTGCCACGCGATGATTCGCTGCGGCACGCCGAGCACGCGCAGCATCGCGCAGTCGTCGAGATGCCGGCTCGCGAAGTCGCGTGACGCGATGCCCACCGCCACCGCCGCGAGCAAGGCGGCGAGCAACGCCACGAGGTTCAGGAACTTGCCCGCGCGATCGAGCGTCTGGCGCATCTCGGGCCGACCGGTCTCGAAGGTTTCGAAGCGCAACCCGCGGACGATGCCGACCTTGGCCTGCGCGTCGGCCCAGGCGACGAACTCGTTCACCTTGGTGTCGATGCCGGCCCCGCGCGCGGCCACCGCGAGCCGGTAGTTGATGCGGCTCGCCGGCTGCACCAGGCCGGTCGATGGCAGGTCGCGTTCGTTGATCAGCACGCGCGGCGAGAACGCCGCCATCCCGACGCCGCGATCGGGCTCGTTGGCGATGGCCTTCTCGACCCGAAAGCTCGCATCGCCGAGCAGCAGTTCATCGCCGACCTTGAGGCCGAGCGATTCGAGCAGGCCCGGATCGACCCACGCCAGCCCCGGGCCCGGCGCGCGCGTCACGCCCTCCTCGGGCGTGTCGGGGCCGGCGTTGACGCGCAGTTGGCCGCGCAGCGGATAGCCCTCGCTCACCGCCTTCACGCTGACGAGCTTGGTCGCGCCGCCCTTGTCGTCGGGCGCGCGCCCCATGCTCGGAAAGCCCGCGGTGTGCGCGACACGCAAGCCGAGCGAAGCCGCCTTCGCGCCGAATTCGGGCGGTGCGGGCTGGTCGCTGATGACGATGGCGTCGCCGCCGAGCATCTGCCGCGCATCGCGCGCGAGACCGCCGTCGATGCGATCGGCGAAGAAGCCGACCGCCGACAATGCCGCGACCGCGAGCGTCACCGCGACGACGAGCAGGCGCAGTTCCCCGGCGCGGAAGTCGCGCGTGAGCTGGCGCCAGCCGAGCTGCCAGGCCGATGGCACCCTGGTGGGCGGGGCGATGGGTCGGGGCAGATCGGCATCGGACGTCATCGATGGAACTTACACGAAGCAGGCTCCGCGGGGCCGGGCGAAGGCCATTGCATCGCGCGTGCCGCCACGGCGGCGGCAGGCGTCGATGGCGGCGCGCGACGCGGCCGACACGTGCGGATTCATCGAACGCTGCGTGCAACCGGACGCGATCACGTCGCACGCCTGCGGTGCTGTAATTTGCGCCATGAGCCACACCATGCCTGCCCTCTTCGTCTCGCACGGCTCGCCGATGATCGCGCTCGAGCCGGGGCTCGCCGGTTCGTTCATCGCGCGCCTTGGCCCGGCCATCGACGCCACGTTCGGCCGCCCGCGCGCGATCCTCGCCGTCTCCGCGCACACCACCCACCGCGAGCCGGTGCTGCTCGCCGGCGCGCAGCACCACGCCATCCACGACTTCGGCGGCTTCCCCGCCGAGCTGTCGGCCATGACATACGACGCGCCGGGCGCGCCCGCGCTCGCGCCGCGCGTGGCTGCGCTGCTCGAAGCCGCCGGCGTGCACGTGCAGAGCGTCGCGCAGGGCGGCCTCGACCACGGCATCTGGACCGTGCTTCGTTATCTCTATCCCGATGCCGACGTGCCGATCCTGCCGCTCGCCTTCGTGGCGAACCAGGCACCCGCGCAACAGTTCGCGCTGGGCCAGGCGCTCGCGCCGCTGCTGACCGAGGGCGTGCTCGTGCTCGGCACCGGCAGCATCACGCACAACCTGCGCCTGGTGATGCGCGCCGCCGGCTACGGCCCCGAGCAGCCGCCCGAGATGCCGGAGAGCGCCGCATTCCGCAGCTGGATGCACACGAGGAGTGCTGCGCGCGACTGGCCGGCGTTGCTCGACTATCGACGGCAAGCGCCGGCTGCGGCGACCATGCATCCGACCGACGAGCATCTGCTGCCGTGGTATGTGGCCGCCGGCGCCGGTGGGCTCGAGGCCACGCCGATGCGTCTGCACGAGAGCTACACGCTCGGCAGCCTCGGCATGGACGCGTACGCCTTCGGTGCCGCCGCGCACGCCTGTCCAGCGACCATCTGAGGTCTCGAACGCGCGGTGCCCCTCATGCGAACCGCGCGCCGCGGTTTCTGTGAAACTCCGACCCACGCCACTGCACCGGAGCTGCCCGCATGAACACGACGACCGCCGTCAACAACGCCATCACCTTCGACCTCTCGCCGCCGAGCGCCGATCAACTCGCCACGCTCGCTGCCAAGCTCACGCCCGCCGAGCGCGAGGTGCTGCTGAAGCACGGCACCGAAGCAGCGTTCTGCGGTGGCCTGCTCGACAACAAGGAAACCGGCGTCTACTGCTGCAAGCTCTGCGAGTTGCCGCTGTTCGCCGCGACCGAGAAGTTCGAGAGCGGCACCGGCTGGCCCAGCTTCACCGCGCCGATCAGGAAGAGCCACCTGAACGAGGTGACCGACAACAGCTACGGCATGCGCCGCGTCGAGATCCGGTGCGCGCGCTGCGACAGCCACCAGGGCCATGTGTTCCCCGATGGTCCGGCGCCGTCGCGCATGCGCTACTGCATCAACTCGGTCTCGCTCGACTTCGTCGCACACGGCGAGCCGCTGCCCGACCTGCTCGGTCGCGGCGAAACGACGAACCCGGTCTGACACGCTGCGACCGGCAAGCGGCCCCACCGCTGCTGCCGGCGTTCGGACGCATGCGCGGGGCGCAGCTCACTTCGTGACGTTCTGCGGCGGGTATAGAAACGCTTTCGGGATCGCGGCCCAGTCGCTCTTCGGCGTTTTCCATTCCAGCACGGTATCGGCTGAGGCGCCTTCGACGACGATGTAATAGAGCCGGCCCGCGTCCGCTTCGAGCACCGTCTGCCTCGCGACGGTGACGTACACGGAGCCACCACGGCGAGTCCGGAACTCGTGGTGACCGGGCAGCATCGAGACGACCCAGCCCTTGTTGTCGCGCAGGCCCGAGCCGGGCCCGAGCGTGCCACACGTGCCCTGTGCATGCGCGCCTTGCACGTCGACGTTCGCGCCGGTCGCTCTCGCCGACGTGCGCAGCAGCATCGTCGCGCCGGATGCAAGCGCGACGGCGGCGATCAGGCCGGCGATCGTGGCGTTCGCAGATGTCATCGGCCGATGGTAGTCAGCGTCGGCAGCAGCCGCTATGGCAATCCATGCGCCGGGACTCAAAACGCCGAGGCGCCGTGAATTTGTGGGTGCGATCGAGCTCGGTCTGGCCCGCTCCCGGCAGGCGCCAGTCACCCGGCGTTCGCCTGCAAGGTCGCGATCGGCACGTTGAACGAGCGGTCGACGCTGCCGTTGTTGCCTTCGTCGACCGCGATCGTTGCCACGCCGCCGCTGATCGTCAGCGTGAGCAGCGCGCGCGGCAGCGTGATGGCCCAGTTGCCGGTGGTCGGCACGCCGGTGGCCGAATAGGTGGCGCCGGTCTGCGCGCTCACCGCATAGCTGAAGGTCACGCCTGCCACGGTCGCGGTGCTCGCGTGCGTGCCCGTGAACGTGCTCGACTGCAACACGCTGCTCACGTAGTTAGCAACGCGGGTGAGATCCACGCTGGTCAGCGTGAATCGGTCGGTGCGGCCGTTGAACTGCGTCGTGACGTCGATCGACGCCGACGTGAGGTGGTTGATGCGCGCCAGGCTCGCGCCGCTGGTCGTGCTGGTCTCGACCACGGTCGCGTTGCCGTTCAGCGTGACAACCCCGATCGGCAACGCGACGGCCAAATCGGTCGCGGTGAGCGCGAGCGTGAAATCGTTGCCGCTCGCGGCCAGCACGTTGACACCGATCGTGCCCGATACCGACGCCGCGGCGCTCGCGTTGCGGCACGCCGCGAACACGATGGTGTAGACCTCGCCGGCGTCGAACCGACCGTTGACGAGGCTGCCGACCGTGCCGCCCGAGATGGTGATGGTCGCGGTGCCGCCGCCGGCGCAAGTCACCGGCACGCTCGTCACCGCCGACACCTGCGCACGGGGGTCGTTCAACGCAGCGGGCGTGATGGTGATCGGACCCGACCCGGCCTGGATCGAGACGACCGACTGCGCCGTGATCACGGTCGCATCAATGGCCGTCTCTGCCGAGCTCGAGACGTAGGTGGCGTTGGCCGCATCGCTCGTCGCCTCCGCGGTGCTCGTGGTTGCCGTCAGGGACGGCACAACGCTGTCGGCACTGCCACCACCACCACAGGCACAGAGCAGAACCACCGAGGTCAGTGCGGCGATGCCGTGAAGGCGTCCGGTCATCCAGTCGATGCGGTCATCCATTTAAAGCTCCCTTCAACAAGTTGGAGAGATGCTATTCGCGCCGTGTTGCGCGCGATGGCGCCGCGCGTCGCGCGTTCGTCACGGCGTGTCACGCCACTTTTCAAGCAGCACGGCCCTCGAAGGCGGGGTGGGCGGCCGGCGGTGCAGCGCAAACCATGCAACATGCCACCCAACACCCAGGCTTATCGTTGTTGCCGGTCTGGCCAGCAAAAGAGCCACGAACCATGCGCCTCGACACCTGCACCCGCTTCGGCAACGCCCACGCGCAGATTGGACCGCCCGGCGGGCGTTCTCGACCCGGCTGGTAGCCTTCGCGCCGATGTCTCCGCGCGCGCTCTTTCACGACGAGTACTTCCGCCGCGGCGTTCGCGACATGCTGCCGTTCGGGCCCGGCATGGCGGCGTGGGGCATGGTGACCGGGGTGGCGATGACGCAGAGCGGCCTCGGCGTCGCGCTTTCGCTGCTGATGTCGCTCACGGTGTTCGCGGGCAGCGCGCAGCTCGCGTCGTTGCCGCTGTTCGCCTCGCACGCACCGACGGCCGTGATTTGGGCTTCGGCGCTGTGCGTGAACCTGCGCTTCATCATCTTCAGCGCGCAGTGGCGCGTGCACCTCGGCCATGTGCCGCGCGCGCAGCGCCTGTTGCTGGCCTACGTGCTCGCCGACTTGAGCCTCGTCGTGTTCCAGAAGGCATGGCCGAGCGGCCGCCGCGAAACGGGCCAGGCCCGCTACATCGCCGGTGGCGCGGCGCTCACATGGGTGGTGTGGCAAGTCGCATCGATCATCGGCATCCTGCTCGCTTCGATGATTCCGACCGCATGGGGCCTGGGCTTCGCAGGCACGCTCTCGATGCTCGGAATCGCGTACTCGATGTTGAAGGATCGCGCGACCTGGGTCGCCGCCATCGTCTCGGCGACCGCCGCCGTGGCGGCTTTCGCGTTGCCGCTCAAGCTCAACATCCTGGTGGCCATCGCCGCCGCCGTGGCGGCGAGCCTGTTGATGACGCGCGCCGCCAGGGCAGCCGACGCGTTGAAGAACCGCGCATGAAGCGCCGCCGACAATTCCACGCGGGAGACCGCCCATGACGACCGACGCCGCAAGCGGGGCCATCACCATTCTCGGCATGGCCGCGATCACCGTCGTCTCGCGCGGTTTTTTCCTGTTCGCGAAACGCGAGCTGCACTTCCCTGAACCGTTGCGACGCGCCTTGCAGGTGGCGCCGCTTGCCGCGATCGTCGCGGTGATCGCGCCCGAACTCTTCCTCGCGCACGGCGAACTGGTCTCGACGTGGCAAGACGCGCGCTTGCCGGCCGCGCTCGCGGCAACGCTCTTCTATTCGTGGCGGCCGGGCGTGCTCGGGCCCCTGCTCGCGGGGTTGGCGGCCTACCTGCCACTGCGACTCGCGCTCGGCTGGTGAACGTGCCTTCGGCCCTGTAGGACTCTTGCCCATGGCTCCACGGAGCCCTGTCCCGCAGCGTCTGCGCCATCGTCGTGCCACCATGTGGCGGCGCTCACCCTCGAGGTACACCAATGAACATCCATCCTCTGAAGACGCTCGTCGGCGCTGCAGCGCTATTGGCCGCTGCACACGCATCGGCTCAGGTCACGTTCTACGAGAACGAAGGCTTCCGCGGTCGCGTGTTCAACACCGCCAAGTCGGTTAACAATTTCCAGCGCATCGGCTTCAACGACCGTGCCTCTTCGGTCGTCGTCGATCAGGGCAATTGGGAGGTCTGCGAAGACGCCGGTTTCCATGGCCATTGCGTGGTGTTGCGGCAAGGAAGCTACGACTCGCTGCGCGGCCTAGGGCTCGACGACCGCATCTCTTCGGTTCGACCCGTCGACCCGAACCGCCAATACGACAATCCGGCGCCGGAACCGCTGGCTGGGCCGACCAACGAATACCGGCGTCGCCCAAGCGAGCGCATCGTCGAGGTGCCGGTCACGTCGGCGCGCGCCGTCATGGGCGCGCCGGAGCAACGGTGCTGGGTCGATCGCTCCCAGGTCAGCGAGCGCCGCGACCTGAACGTTCCGGGCGGACTCATCGGCGGCGTGCTCGGCGGCATCCTGGGCCATCAGGTGGGCGGTGGCACGGGCAAGACGGTCGCGACCATCGGCGGCGCGGTCGGCGGCGCGGCACTCGGGGCCAACGTCGACCGCATCCGCGACCCCCAATCGGGCCGAGAGGTGAAGCGCTGCGAGAACGTGGCGAGCGAGACGCCGCAGTACTACGACGTGACCTACAACTACCGCGGCGTCGAGCACCACGTGCAGACGAACTCGCCGCCGGGCCGCACGATCGCCATCAACAGCAAGGGTAACCCGCACCAGTGACGGGTGTCCCGGCGAAGCCTCCTCGGAGGGATGTGCATTGCGCGTGTCACACCGCTCGTAGACCGTCGCCCTCTCTCGCGGTCATCCGCATACAAGCCCTGGCGTGATTCGCATCGGTGTCGATGTTGGCGGCACCAAGCTCGAGGCGATCGCCATCGACGCCGAAGGCCGTGAGCTGGCGCGGCGACGCATGCCGTCACCCTCGGCCGGATACGCGTCGATCATCGAGGCGGTGTGCGAGCTGGTCGTCGCGCTGGAACAGCAGATCGCTGAGGCGGCACGGGTCGGCATCGGCACGCCGGGTTCGTTGTCGCGCACGAGCGGGCGCATCAGGAATTCGAACTCGGTCGCATTGAACGGGCAGCCCTTCCTGGCCGACATCGCCCATGCGCTCCAGCGTGAGGTGCGGGTCGCCAACGACGCCAACTGTTTCGCGTTGTCGGAAGCGAGCGATGGCGCCGGTGCCGGACACGGCGTGGTGTTCGGGGTGATCCTGGGCACGGGCGTCGGCGGCGGTATCGTGGCTCAACGACAGCCGTGGCTCGGTGCGAACGCAATCGCCGGCGAGTGGGGGCACAACGAGATGCCGTCGCGGAGCGAACTGAGCGAACTTCCAGACCTGCGTTGCTACTGCGGCCGCCGTCGCTGCGTCGAGCTCTTCCTGTCGGGGCCCGGGCTGGCGGCCGATCACACGCGCGTTACCGGGGAGCACCACGACGCGCACGCCCTGGCCGCCCGCGCGCTGGCGGGCGACGCGCTGGCGCTGGCCACGCTCGCGCGCTTCGCCGATCGGCTCGCCGCGGCGTTGGCGTCGGTCGTCAATGTCGTCGACCCCGATGTCATCGTGCTCGGCGGCGGCGTGTCGAACATCGACGCGCTCTACCCGATGCTCGCAGCGCGCCTTCCCTTGCAGGTGTTCTCGGACGCCTGCGTCACGCCCGTCGTGAAGAACCGGCATGGCGATTCGTCCGGTGTGCGCGGCGCGGCGTGGTTGTGGTCGGCCGCGGGCTGTTGATCGACGCCAGCTGTCGACCTCGTCACGGCGCCGACGCCGCTGGCGCACTCGCCGAAAGCGGCAACAGGATCGTTCCCGCACGCGGCGGGGTGGCGGCTGGCCCGGCGCCGCTCACCGGCAACGGCGGCGCTTCAGAACCGGTCGAAGGCAGGATCAGCTGGCCCGGGTCGCCGGTCAGATAGCGTTCGATCAACTGGAAGAAACGGTTGTAGAACACGTCGTTCGTGATCGTCGCGCTGCCCACCTTGACGAGCGAATCGTCGCTGCTGGTGAACGGCAGCGAGAGCGATCCGAACGGCGAAACGCCCACGCTCGCCGAGTTGTTGCTCTTCTTCAGCGAGAAGTTTTCCTGCACCGCGTTGACGAACGCGATCGTCCGGCGCCCCGCGTAACCTTCCTTGGCGCACACCACTGTCACCTCGACCTCGGCATGCGATTCGGGCGCCGGTTGAAAGCTCTTGCGGCCGCGAACGCCTTCGGCGCTCGCCGCACCAATCACATAGCCCTGGCTCAACAGCGCGCGGCGCGCCGCTTCGCATGCTTGCGCATCGAGCGCCGCATAGGTGCGCGAAAACGTCGTCGTCGAATCGAACGACTCCTGCGTCTCGATGGCGACACGCGGCGTGCTGCAGCCGGCCAGCGCCGCCGCGATCGCGGCGATGCTCACGACTTCCGCAATCGCCCAAGTCTCGTGGATTCGATTCGTCATGGGCACCTAGGGAAATGGAAGATGCATCGACTCTGCACGATGCGTCACGACGGAAACCCGTGCGCGTGACACATGATTCTCTCCCGTGGCGCGCACCGATGTCGGACAAGTCTGCCACCCGGTCGCGGCGCCGCGGTCTACGCAGCGAGCCCGACGCCGGGCACCATTCGCATCCCGCGGCACGAGCTGCAGTAACGACACGAACGAGATCACGATGGAACCGATGAAGCCCATGGCCCCGATGAAGCCGATGGAACCCATGAAACCGATGGCGCCGATGCAGAAGATGACGCCTTGGTGGCCTGCCGATCTTGGCGAGCCCTCCAGCTCGGGTTCGGCCAACGACACCAGCTACGCGTATTTCGCGGACAAGCACCGCCTGGCGGTGAAAGACGGCAACCAAGTCAGCATCTACGACAGCGGGCCGAACCACATCAGCGGCTTCGCGCAGTCGCAGAGCTCGAACCACGGCAATTCGATGACGTTCGCGAGCGACCACGGCACGGTCGGGCTAGACGCGATGACGAAAGTGTGATGCTCGCCATCGCCGCGCCGGCCCCGCCGCGCGGGGCCGCGTCGTGATCACCAGACCTTGCACACCGGCGCGTGCACCATCGGCTGGCCCGCCTTGCAATTGAACGCTTTCGCGAATTGCGGCAGGTTCGACACCACGCCGTTGATGCGTGCATAGCCCGGCGAATGCGGGTTGGTGATCGCGCTCACGCGCAGGTTCTCAGGGCGCTGCACCTCGCAAGCCCACTGCGCCATGCCGATGAAGAACCGCTGCTCGGGCGAGAAGCCTTCGACATCGGCGAGCCGCTGGCTCTCGATCTGCTTATGCCATGCGATGTACGCGAGCAAGGTGCCCCCCAGGTCGGCGACGTCTTCGCCGCTGGTGAGCTGCGAGTTGATGTGGATATCGTCGACCACCACGTAGCCCGCGTACTGGTCGCGAACGCAGGAGATCCGGTCCTCGAAACCCTTCGCGTCGTCGGCCGTCCACCAGTCGCGCAGGTTGCCTTTCGAGTCGAACTGGCGACCCTCGTCGTCGAACGCGTGCGTGAGCTCGTGGCCGATGGTCGCCCCGGTGTTGCCGTAGTTCGGCGCGTCGTCGATCCTGGCGTCGTAGAGCGGCGGCTGCAGCACGCCGGCGGGGAAGTTGATGTCGTTCATCTGCGGGTTGAAGTAGGCGTTGACGGTGGGCGGCGTCATGCCCCACTCGTTCAGGTCGACCGGCTTGCCGAGCTTGGCCCACTGGCGCGCATCTTCGAAATGGCTCGCCCGCAGCACGTTGTCGAAGTGCTCGTTGCGCACGACTTCGAGCTTCGTGTAATCGCGCCACGTGTCTGGGTAGCCGATCTTGTTGCGAATGGCCTTGAGCTTCCTAAGCGCTTCGGTCTTGGTCGGCGCGCTCATCCAGTCGAGCGACTTGATCTCCTCTGCCATCGCGGTCTCGATCTGCGTCGTCATCAGGTTGGTCTTGGCCTTGGTGTCGGCGGCGAACGTGCGACGCACGAACTCCTGACCGAGCGCTTCACCGAGGTAACGGTCGACCTGCCGGGTGCACGTTTTCCAGCGCGGCGGCATCGCCGGCACGCCCCGAAGGGTGCGCGAGTAGAAATCGAAATACGCCTGCGCGAACGGTTGCGCGAGGTTGGGCGCGGCACCGGCGAGCGCGTGGAAGCGCAGGTAGGCGCGCAGGTCTTCCACCGACGCGTTGTCGAGCTGCGACTGCACCGCCTTCATGAACGCCGGCTGCGCGACGTTGATGGTCGCGACCTTGGCCGCGCGCTGCACGGCGAAGTAGCGGTTCCAGTCGATCGCGGGCACCAGCGCCGTCAATTCGTCGCGCGTCATCGGGTGGTAGATGTTGTGCGGGTCGCGGCGCTCCACGCGCGTGAGCGACGCTTTCGCCAAATCAGTCTCGAGCGCGACGATGCGGTCGGCACCGGCCGCGGCGTCGGCAGGCATGGCGCCCCCAAGCACGAGCAGGTCGGCGACGAACGCCTTGTACTTCCCGCGGATCTCGATGCTTTTCGCATCGGTCTTCACGTAGTAGTCGCGATCCGGTAGGCCGAGGCCGCCGGCTTCGAGCGCGACGATGATGAGCGAGGAATCGAGCGCGTCCTGGTCGGTGCCGGAGCCGAAGAAGAAGGAGCCCGGCGTGTCGTGGTGCAGGTCGGCGAGCGCCTTCGCCACATCGACACGGGTCTTCAGGCCGGCGATGCGCTTCAGCTCGGGGCGAAGCGGGTCGATGCCGGCCTTGTCGATCGCGCCCTCATCCATGCAGGCGGCGAAGTAGTCGCCAATCTTCTGCTGCACCGGCGTACGCGTCTTCATCTTCGCGTTCTCTTCGAGGATGCCCCAGAGGAATTGCTGGTTCTCGTTGCCGAGCTTGGCGTACACGCTCCACGAGGCCTGGTCAGCCGGAATCGGGTTGTTCTTCTGCCAGCCGCCACAGGTGAACTGATAGAAGTTGGTGCAGGCGTCGACGCTGCGGTCGAGACTGGAAACGTCGAGCGAGGGTGTGTAGGGCATCGCCGTGAGAGGCTGCGGAGCCACGGCAGTCCCGGTCTGCGCTTGAACCGTGGCTGCGATCAGAACGACCGCCAGGGCGAAAAGGGATTTGATGTGCATGCGTCGCTCCGTCGAGGTGCGCCATGCTAAGTCCCGCCTGGGGCGCAGCAAGCGCTCGCCGCGAGAATAGTGTCAACCCTCACGTCGACGCCATCGATGACAACCGCCTCTTCCTTTCCGCGTGAGCACCGACCCGCGTCGGCGCCCTTTTCCAGCCTCGACGCCGACGCTTACTTGTACAGCGCCTTGTTGAGCGCCATGCCGCCGACCACTTCGGCCTCCATCGCTTTCTTCACCGCGGCGCCCATGCCGAAGAACTCGTGCGTCACGCCCGAATACACCTTGCGGGCAGTCTTGACGCCGGCTTTCTTCAACGCGGCTTCGAGCAACGCGCCATCCTCACGCAGCGGATCGATCTGCGCGTTGATGATCATGACCGGCGGGAGGCCCTTCAGGTTGGCGTGGACGAGGTCGAGCCGCGGGTCTGACTTGTCGTCCGGCTTCGCGAGCAGCTTGTCGACGAACCACTCGATCATCGGTTTGTTGAGCGGCTTGGCCTTGCCACTGTCGACATACGACTTATCGTCGAGGTTGCCCGTCTGCGCGACCGGATAGACAGCGAGCACGGCGAGCGGCGCCGTCACGCCGGCATCGCGCGCGGCGACCGCGGTCGCCACAGCCAGGTTGCCACCGGCGCTTTCGCCGGCCAGCGCGAGGCGCTTCGGGTCGCCGTTCATCGTGGCGGCGTTGCCGGCCACGTATTTGTAGGCGGCGAGCGCGTCGTCCCAGGCGGCCGGAAACTTCGCTTCCGGCGAACGACGGTAGTCGACCGAGACCACGATCGCCTGCGCGTTCTTCGAGATGCTGCGCGCACCGCCGTCGTACACCTCCTTGTCGGCGATGACCCATCCGCCGCCGTGAAAGTACACCACGACCGGGAACGGCCCGTTGCCGGTGGGCGTGTAGACGCGGACCGGCAGCGTGCCGGCCGGGCCCGGGATCGTGGTGTCCGTGCTCGCGACCCCTTGCACCAGCATCGTCGGCGTGGTGTCCTTGCCGGCCTTCTTCAAGATCGCCGTCACCGCGTCGGCTGGAGTGGGCTGCATGCGTGCTTCGGCAGGCGTCAGGGTCTCGATCGGCTTGCCGCCCATCGAGGCGAGCTGGTCGAGCACCGCCTGCATGTCGGCGTCGGCCTTGAACCGGGTGCCGGTCTTCATCATCGTCGGCGTCATCTTGGACGGCGCGTCGGCGGCGCTGGCAGTCGCGGCGAAGACCGGCCCGGACGTTGCGACAGCGATGGCCGCAGCAAAGGCGGTGGCGCGAAAAGTGAAGTCGGTCATTGAGTGTTTGAAATGGTGAAGTGGTCGGTAGTCTGGCCGAGCCGAGTGCCACCGTCTGTCGTCGGACGCCGAACCCCCTGTAGGGCATGGGCTCCCCGAGCGGCGTGGCGCGGCGTTGCGATTGGCACCAAATCACCCTTCTTTCCGGGCTTTGCCGCGAACGCATCGCTTTCTATGCTCGCTACAGGCGTTCTCGACGGCGCCGAACCCGCCGCCACGCATGCCCGACGACCTTTCGATCACGCTCGACCCCGCCAACCCGCAAGCGCTGCGGGCGCAGGGTCATCGCATGCTCGACGACCTGTTCGATTACCTCGAATCGCTGCGCACGAAGCCGGTCTGGCAACCGATACCGCCGTCGGTGCGCACGTCATTCAACGAGGCGCTGCCGGCCGCACCGACCGATCTCGCCGACGCACACGCGCGCTTCATGCAAGACGTGCTGCCGTACGCGGTAGGCAATGCTCACCCGCGTTTCATGGGTTGGGTGCACGGCGGCGGCACCGCGGTCGGGATGCTGGCCGAGATGGTCGCGGCCGGGCTCAACGCCAACGTCGGTGGCCGCGACCAGATGCCGCTCGAGGTCGAGCGCCAGGTGGTGTCCTGGATGCGCGAGCTGTTCCGCTTTCCGGCCAGCGCCAACGGCGTGTTCGTCACCGGTTCGTCGATGGCGAACTTCATCGGCCTGCTGTGCGCACGAACGCGCGTGCTCGGTGCCGCGTCACGCACCGACGGGATCGGCCAGGCGAAGCTCGTGGCCTATGCGGCGAGCACCGCGCACGGCTGCATCGCCGATGCGATGTCGATGGCAGGCTGCGGCAGCGCCGCGCTGCGCCGCGTGCCGGTCGACGCCAACCACAGGATGGACGTGGCCGCGTTGACACGCCGCATCGCCGCCGACCGCAAGGCCGGCCTCACGCCGTTCTTCGTCGTCGGCACCGCGGGCAGCGTCGACGTCGGCGCGGTCGACAACCTCGAGTGGGTTGCGAACGTCGCGGCGCGCGAAGGCCTCTGGTTCCACGTTGATGGCGCGCTCGGCGCGCTCGGAATGCTCGCGCCCGACGTCGCACCGCTGCTCGCAGGCATCGAGCGCGCCGACTCGATCGCGCTCGACTTCCACAAATGGGGCCAGGTTCCGTACGACGCCGGCTTCGTGCTGGTGCGCGACGGCGCCGATCAGCTCGCCACGTTCGCGTCGCCGACGAGCTACCTCGCTCGACACCCGCGCGGCCTTGCAGCCGGGCAGGCCTGGCCTTGCGATCTCGGCCCCGACCTCTCGCGCAGCTTTCGGGCCTTGAAGACCTGGTTCACGCTGGTCGTGCACGGCACCGATCGCATCGGCGCGGCGATCTCGCATTCGTGCGCGCTCGCGCGCCACCTCGCCCACCGTGTCGACACTTCGGCCAAGCTCGAGCTGCTCGCGCCGGTCGGCCTCAACGTCGTCTGCTTCCGTCATGCCGGCGACGCGTCCCTGCAGAGTGCCGACGACATCGACGCGTTCAACGCCGAGATCGCGGCCGACCTCCAGGAGTCGGGTATCGCCGCACCTTCCACCACCGTGCTCGGCGGCCGCGTTGCGATCCGGGCCGCGATCGTCAACCACCGAACCGTGGCAAGCGACGTCGACGCGTTGATCGACGCGACGCTCAGGTTCGCTGCCCGTCGACTGCAAGCGCTGAGCGCGACGGTCTCGCAACTCGCCGCGCTAGACGCCCTGGCCGCTGCCGAGCGCGCCGACGAAACGCGCGTCACGCCGCTGGCGTCGGTCGCCGCAGCGGCAGCGCCCGGCCGGCCGACCGCGCCGCCTCGTGCTGCCGCGCCCCCGCCACTTCGCCGCTGAGCCGACTCCGCATGAGCCTGCCCGGCCGTCCGAACGGCGAATACCAAGACGTTCGCAAGGCACGCCCATGAGCCACGCCCACGCCCTGCCTGCCGCCACGCCCGTTCTGGAGCGCACGCATGGCCTTGCCGGCCTCGCCCGCCTGATGACGCTCGCGTTCGACGGCGTCGATCTTGCGCCACTGGCCGCCGACCTCATCGAGCGGGCCGCCGCCGACCCCGGCGACGCCGAAGCGCTGATGGACCTCTCGACGGTGTTGCAACTGCAGGGCCATCGCGAGATCGGCCTCGCGGCCCAGGCGCAAGCGCTTGCCACCCGGCGCGACTATGAATTGCCGGCCGACGCAACCCCCGCGTTGCGATTGCTCGCGGTGATGCTGCCGGGCGACCTGATGACCAACACGCCGCTCGAATTCCTGGTCGCCGATTCCGACGTCGCCCTCACGCAGATCTATCTCGCGGCCGACGAGCCGATGCCGACGGCGCTGCCGCCGCACGACGTGGTCTTCATCGCGGCGTCGCAGTCGGAACGGGCAGCGCCGCTGCACCAAGCGCTGGCGCAGGTCGTCGGCACTTGGCCGAGGCGCGTCGTCAACGCACCGTCGCGCATTCCCGACACGGCGCGCACGCGCGCCTTCCGGGTGCTCGAAGGCGCGCCCGGGATCGCGATGCCGGCCACCACGCGACTCTCGCGCGCCGAGCTGGCGCGCGTCGCGAACGGCTCGTGCGGCATCGATGCGTTCCTGCTCGACGGCGAATGGCCGCTCATCATTCGCCCGGTCGATTCGCACGCCGGCAGCGGCCTCGAAAAACTCGACGCGCCCGGCGACATCACGCGTTATCTGGCCGGGCGAATCGACGACATGTTCTTCGTCTCGCGCTTCATCGACTACCGCGATGCCGACGGCCAGTTCCGCAAATACCGCGTGGTGCTGATCGACGGCGTGGCCTACCCCGGCCACATGGGCGTGTCGTCGCACTGGATGGTCCACTACCTGAACGCCGGCATGGCGGAGAGCGCGCCCAAGCGCGCCGAAGAAGAGCGCTTCATGGGCGACTTCAAGGCCGGATTCGGCTTGCGCCACGCGGCAGCCTTCGGTCTGATGGCCGAACGCTTCGGCCTCGATTACCTCGTCATCGATTGCGCTGAAACGTCCGCGGGCGAGCTCCTCGTGTTCGAGGTCTGCACCGGCGCCGTCCTGCATGCGATGGACCCGGCCGACCTCTTCCCCTACAAGCGCGCGCCGATGAACGAGGTGTTCGCCGCGTTCCGCGCGATGCTCGCCGCCCGCGCGGCGCCGCTCGCGTCCAACACCGGCAGAAACTGACCTGCGCCGACGCGGGCGCACATGCCGACGACATCGAAGGCCTTGGCCGCGGCGCCCGCGATTCAGGGCACGCGACAGGAGTTGTCTCGCGGCAGCGGCAACGTGGGCACCATCTGCACCCACACGTCTTCCCATGCCGGCCAGTCATGGCCGCCCGGCGCGGTGAACACATGACTCGCCGGCAACGCGGCCGCGAGCAGGCGGTCACTCGACTCGAAGCGATCGTCGCGGCCGTAGCCGAGGTAGAGCGGCGGCTCGGGCGTGATGCGCGTCGTCTGCTGAAGCCATTGCCAGAGCGTGATGTCGACCTCGTCGGGCGTGCTTCCACGGGGCGCACGCCACTGATCGAGGCCGCCGCCGACGCGAACCAGCTCGCTCACGCCGCGCAGCCCGAGGTAAGGCGCGATCGCGATCGTGGCATCGACCTTCGGCGCTCCCGCCGGCGCGTTGGCCGAATACAGCATAGAGCCGTACGCGCCGATCGAGATGCCGACCAGCCACACCTGCCGGTAGCCGGCCGCGCGCGCCGGCAACAGCACATCGACGTGCAGCCGATCGAGGATGCTGCGTTCGCTGTAATAGCCGACATGCGCGTCGACGAGTTGCACATCGGCCGCGACATGAGCGCGCCGCAGGACATCGACGAAGCCGTGCTCGACGTAGTCTTCGGGCATCGAGTACGAGCCCTGCAGGAAGACGAGCAGGGTCGAAGGCCGGGTCGCGCAGGCGGCCGGCAGGTCGACCACGCGCAAGGGCACGCGGGTCGGGCGCCACACGGCGCAACCGCTCGACGCCAGCACGAGCGCCAGCGCGAATGCCGCTTTCACCTTCACACCGACACGCATCGCCACTCCTTGTTCTGCTCGGTTCGATCGTCGCCGGCCCCGACATGACGCGGGCTCCTGAGCCCTCCAGCTTCGGCGTTTTGCGCATCCATTTTCGGCGTGGGTGCCGACGATAGCGCCATCTAACGGCTCGGTCCGAACCCGTCGCGCGGGCCTTCGCGTCCACGGCGCGGTCGTGGCCGCAGCTCAACGCCTTCGGGAACGCCGAATGCCGGCAACGCGCAACACTGCACCGAACCTGGAAAGGCACCATGGACTCGATCAACCGGAACCAGCCCGAAGACAACCACGCCGATCTGCAGGGGGCCGAAGCCCTTGAGCGCATCCGCGAGATGGTGAAGAAGGCCGAGAGTTGCTTCTTCTGCACCGCGGTGAGCACCGGCAGCACCGGCGCGACGCGGCCGATGAGCGTCCAGCAGGTCGACGACGCGGGCGACCTGTGGTTCCTGAGTGCGGCCGACAGTCACAAGAACAACGAGATCGCCCGGAACAGCGCGGTGCGGCTCTTCTTTCAGGCGTCCGAACATTCGGGATTTCTCACGCTCACCGGCACCGCCTCGATCACCCGCGACAAGGCCCGGATCGAAGATCTCTGGGAGCCGATTTTGAAGACCTGGTTCACCGAAGGCGTGGACGACCCGCGAATCACCGCGATCAGGGTCGTGCCTGCCGGTGGCTATTACTGGGACAACAAGCACGGCAACGCGGTGGCCGGCATCAAGATGATGGTCGGCGCGGCGATCGGAAAGACGCTCGACGATTCGATCGAGGGAACGCTTTCGGTTTGAGCGCTGACGTTTCGCCGGCCTCTAGCCGCCCTTCGTTAGCAGGCGCAAAGCCGGATGGTGACGGTCACGCTGTCACGGTCGGAGAGAGGCATCGTCCGACGCGCCGGGGGCGCTTGTCCGATCGCATTCACCGAGGTGGGCCCGCAGACTGGAATCCCACTCACGAGAACGTCCCATGACCGACCCACGCAACATCGCCCACGACAAGAAGGTGCAGCAGGAAAAGAAACACAAGGGTGAGGCCGTCGCTCCAGGCGCCGACGAGAAGCCGCAGCCGGGCAAGAAGCCGCATATGGAACACCATGCGCATGACGAGCCGACCACGCTCAGCGACGGCTCGCCGATCGACGCACCCGCCAGCTGAGTTCAACGCGAATCGCTGGGCGTCGCGCAGATCGCGCGGAGCGCAGCCGAGCGCTAGACCCGAATGCAGGCCGCGCGCGTGTCGGCGTCAAGCTGAAAGAGCGGTGGCACGATCTCCGCGCACGCCGGAATGACCTTCGGGCAGCGCGTGCGAAACACGCAGCCCGACGGCGGGGCGATCGGCGACGGCATTTCGCCCGACAACAGCTGGACCGTCTTGTGGCGCTCGATCCGTGGGTCGGGCAGCGGGATCGCCGACAGCAGCGCCTGGGTGTACGGATGGGCGGGCCGGTCGTAAAGCGCCTGCTTCTCGGCGAGTTCCATCTCCTTGCCCAGGTAGAGCACCAGGATCCGATCGCTGATGTGACGCACCACGGCTAGGTCGTGGGCGATAAAGATGAGCGAGAGGCCCTTCTTCTGCTTCAGGTCCTGCAACAGGTTGACGATCTGCGCGCGGATCGACACGTCGAGAGCCGAAACCGGCTCGTCGCAGATGATGAGTTTCGGCTCGAGCACCAGCGCCCGCGCGATGCCGATGCGCTGACATTGCCCGCCGGAGAACTCGTGCGGGTAACGGTTGATCTGCTGCGGCGTGAGGCCCACTTCGGCCATCACGTTCTGAACCCGTTGCAGCACCTCGCCGTCGCTCAGCTCCGGCTTGTGGATGCGCAGCGGCTCGCCGATGATGCGCGAGACCGTCATGCGCGGGTCGAGAGAGGCGAGCGGATCCTGAAAGATCATCTGCACGTCCTTGCGCGCGGCCATCCAACCAGCGGTATCGCCGGCGGCGAGCTTCTCGCCCATCCAGACGATGTCGCCGCTGGTGGCCTTGATGAGATTCAGGCAGGCCCGCGCGAGCGTCGATTTGCCACAACCCGATTCGCCGACGATGCCGAGCGTCTCGCCTGGGTAGAGATCGAACGACACCCCGTCGACTGCCTTCAGCGTCGATGGCGCCTGCCACGGCCATGACTTGCGGTCGCGGATCTTGAAGTGCACCTTGAGATCGCGCACCGAGAGCAGTGGCACACGCGTATCGGGGGCGGGCACGAAGGCCGCGCGGTCGGTGCTGCGATGCGCGGGGCCGAGCGACGCCGCTGCCGCGGCAGTCGACGGCGTGGCGTCGCTGTGACGCCACGCCGGATCGCGGCTGACGTCGTCGGGCCCGGCGTTTGCATCCCGAACGTCGCCGCCCGCGAGGTCGACGCCGACGTGCGCCTCGTTCGAGACCGGGTTGTTGGCGGAGGTGCCGCCCGACACAGGTTCAAGCATGCTGAGCGAGCCTGGAGGCGGCGTCCGATTCGGTGTCGAGCTCGCGCTCTGCATTCAATTCGGCCAGCGAGAAATGGCACGCCCGCAGCACCGCCGGGTCGTGGCCCGCCGGCTCCAGCGGCGGCAGCACGTTGACGCACACGTCTCGCGCATGCCGGCAACGTGGCGAGAACGGGCAGCCTTTCGGCAGCGCGTTCATGTTCGGCGGGTTGCCCGGGATGCTGAGCAGCGTGCTCGACGCGCCGTCGAGCCTCGGCAACGCGGCAAGCAGGCCGCGCGTGTACGGGTGCGACGGCCGATAGAAGATGTTGTCGGCGCTCGCATGCTCCATCACACGCCCGCCGTACATCACCATCACGCTGTCGCAGATGCCGGCGACCACGCCGAGGTCGTGCGTGATCAACACGATCGCGGTGCCGAAGTCGCGCTGCAGGTCCCGCAGCAGGGTGATGATCTGGGCTTGCACGGTCACGTCGAGCGCGGTGGTGGGCTCGTCGGCGATCAGCACCTCGGGCTCGCAAAGCAGTGCCATCGCGATCATCACACGCTGCCGCATGCCGCCGGAGAACTCGTGCGGGTACATGCGCACACGCCGCTTCGCATCGGGGATCTTCACCGCGTCGAGCATCTGCACGGCGCGCACGGCCGCGTCGTGGCGGCTCATGGCACGGTGCAGTTCGAGCACCTCGCTCATCTGGCGCTCGACCGTCAGATACGGGTTGAGCGAGGTCATCGGGTCCTGGAAGATCATCGCGACGCGGTCGCCGCGGATCGCGTTGAATTCGTTCGGCGCGAGCTGGAGCAGGTCTTGCCCGTGATAGAACACGCGTCCGGTCGCTCGGCCGTTCTTTGCGAGCAAACCCATCATCGCGAGCACGGTCTGCGACTTGCCAGAACCCGACTCGCCGACGATGCCGAGCGTCTCGCCGCGACCCAGTTTGAAGTTGAGGCCGTTCACGGCGTAGACGGCACCGTCGTTGGTGGTGAACTCGACGCCGAGGTCATCGACCTCGAGAACCGGTGTCTCGGCGAGCGAATCGCCCGCCAGCGGGGCGCCCGACGAAAGCCGGATCGGCGAGCCCATCATCGATCCTTCGGGTCGAGCGCGTCGCGCAGCCCTTCGCCGATGAAATTCGCGCAGTAGAGCGTGATCGAGAGCGCTGCCGCGGGGAACAGGATCATCCACGGCGTGGCCGACATCACAGCCGCACCGTCGTGGATCAGCACGCCCCACGATGTCATCGGTTCCTGCACGCCGAGGCCGAGGAAAGACAGCACCGATTCGGTCAGGATCACCCCCGGCACCGTGATCGACGTGTAGATCACGACGATGCCAAGCAGGTTGGGCACCACGTGCTGCAGGATGATTCGCCAGGTCGGCACACCGATCGCGCGAGCCGCCTCCACATACTCTTTCGACCGGATGGCGAGCGTCTGGCCGCGCACGACGCGCGCCATGTCCATCCACGAGAACGACGAGATGACGAGAACGACGAGCAGGAAGTCGCGGCCGAAGATGGTGACGACGAGGATCGCGATCAGCAGATACGGCACCGCGTAGAGCATGTCGACCACGCGCATCATGAAGCCATCGATGCGCCCGCCGATGAAGCCCGCGACGGCACCCCACAACACGCCGAGCGACCCGGAGACGACCGTCGCGAGCAGACCCACGATGAGCGAGATGCGCCCACCGATCAGCGTGCGCACGAGAAGGTCGCGACCGAGATCGTCGGTGCCGAACCAGTGGGTGCCGGCGAGCGTCGGCGAGATGCCCATCAGTTCGAAGTCGGTGTCTTCGAACGAGTGCGGCAGCACCCACGGGCCGATGATGCAGGCCAGCGTGATCAGCGTCAGCACGATCATGCTGGCGACCGCTGCACGGTTCCTGAAGAAGCGGATACGCGCGTAGACCCACGGGCTGCGGCCGACCGGCGCGGCCAGCGCTTGCGCGAGACCGATGTTCAACGTGGCGGAGTTGGCGCTCATGGAGGTCGGTTCGTTCAATACCGGATCTTCGGGTCGAGCACGGCATAGGCCAGATCGACCAGCAGGTTCAGCAACACCGCCAACACCGTCACCAGCACGACTAGGCCCAGCACCAGCGTGTAGTCGCGGTTCGACGCGCCGTTGACGATGAGCCGCCCCAACCCGGGCAGCGAGAACCAGCTCTCGGTGACGATGGCCGCGGTGATCGACGAGATCGCGAGCGGCCCCAGCACCGAGACCACCGGCAGCAGCGCCGGCTTCATCGCGTGGCGCAGCACCACGGTGCGCAGCGGCAAGCCCTTCGCGCGTGCGGTGCGGATGAAGTTCGAGCTCATCACTTCGATCATCGCGCCGCGCATCACGCGGCCGATGGTCGCGACGTTGATGAACGTGAGCAGCGCGATCGGCAGCACCATGTAGCGGGGCTCGAAGTTGTTCCATCCACCCGACGGCAACCACGGCAGCCAGAACGCGAACACGAGAACGAGCGCGGGCCCGATCACGAACGACGGGAAGGCGCTGCCGATGTTGCCGAGCAGCATCACGACGTGGTCTAGCAAGCTGTTCTGGCGCAACGCCGCCAAGATGCCGATCGCGACGCCGATGAACACCGACACCAGCATCGAGATGCCACCGACCGCGAGCGAGACCGGCAACGCATCGCCGACCAGGCTGTTCACCGACCAGTCGGCATAACGGAACGAGGCGCCCAGGTCACCGTGGACGAGGCTGTTCAGGTAGAGCAGGTACTGCTTCCACAGAGGCTCGTTCAGGTGGTATTTCGCTTCGAGGTTGGCGAGCACCGCGGCCGGCACCTGGCGCTCCGAATCGAAGGGCCCGCCCGGCGTGGCGTGCAGCATCAGATAGCAGACGGTGACGACGGCGAGCACCGTCGGGATCGTCGCGAGCGCGCGGCGCAGGGCATAGGACCACATGGCAGCAGCCCGGCTCAGTGCTTGACGATGTAGAAGTCTCTGCTGCGATACCGATCCATCGGGTTGGCTTCGTCGTAGCCGCCGACGTAGGTCTTCACCATTCGCGGCAATGTGTATTGCAGCAGCGGGATCAACGGGTAGTCGTCCATGATCAGCTTGGCGGATTCGGTCATCAGCGCCGTGCGCTTCGCGGGGTCGGTCGTCATGTTGCCCTGCGCGGCGAGTTCGTCGGCCTTCTTGTTGCAGTTTTTCTGGTCATTCTGATCCGAACCACACTGAACCAGCGTCAGGAACGTGCTGACATCGTTGTAGTCGGCCAGATAGCCGTGACGTGCGATCTGATAGGCCGCGTCGTGGCGCTTTCTGAGCAGCACCTTGAACTCCAGGCTGTCGAGCTCGGTGTCGAGGCCGAGCTTGGTCTTCCATTCGGAAGCGGCGAAGATCGCCATCTTCTTGTGGTATTCGCTGTTGTTGTAGGTGAACTTGATCTTGGTCCCGGGCTTCACGCCGGCTTCTGCGAGCAGCTTCTTGGCCTCGGCGACCTTCTTGTCCATCGGCCACGTGGCCCAGTCATAGTTGGTGACGTCAGCGCCACTGAGGCCCCTCATCGTCAGACCGTACATCGGCACCTGGCCGTCGGCGGTGACCTTCTTCGCGAGGATCTCGCGGTCGATCACCATCGACAGGGCCTTGCGCACGCGCACGTCCTTCATCAGCGGGTCGTTGTTGTTGAGCGCCAAGAAGCGGATGCCGAGGATGGCACCGTTCTTGACGTCGTTCGGGTACTTGGCCTTCAGCGGCTCGTAGGTACCGGGCGGCAGCTGGTACACCATCTCGTTCTCGCCAGACTGGTAGAGCTTCACGTCGGCGTTGCCGTCCTCGACCGGCAGGTAGGTGACCTTGCTCAGCACGACGTTTGCGGCGTCCCAGTACTTCGGGTTCTTTTCGATCACGACGCGGCTGTTGACCTGCCACTCCTTCAGCACAAAGGCGCCGTTGCCGACCATGTTGCCGGGCTTGACCCATTCCTTGCCGAATTTCTCCACGGTCGCTTTATGCACTGGGGCGAATTGTGTGTTCGTCATCAGGTCGGGCAGGAAGGAGAGCGGCGACGAAGTCTTGACCTCGACGGTGCTCTTGTCGATAGCGCGAATGCCGATCGACGTCGTCGGCTTCAGGCCCTTGGCGGCGTCGAGCCCATTGAGGATGAAGAGGCCGTAGGTCGCGGAATAGGTCGACGCCGTCTTCGGGTCGAGGAAGCGGCGCCAGCCATAGACGAAGTCTTCCGCGACGATCGGCTGGCCGTTAGACCAGAGTGCGTTCGCGCGCAGCTTGAAGACCCACGTGACCGGGTCGGTCTGCTTCCACGACTCGGCCACGCCGGGCACGATTTTGCCGCTGGTGGTGATGGCGGTGAGACCCTCGAACAGGTCTCGCATGATGTTGTTGGCGCCCACCGATTCGGCAACCGCTGGGTCGAGCGACTCGGGCTCGGAACCGTTGTTGCGCGTGAACTCCTGCTTGGCAGCGAGCATCGTGCCGGCCGGCACGGTGGCCGCGACGGCTGCGCCGACGAAGGCGGCACCGACCACGAGGCCGGCGACAAGCCCGCGGGCGACGTGGACGCGGCGGATCGATGGGCGGCGAGTGGTATTCATGGCGCTTCGTTCCCGGTAGGAGCCCGATGGCGAAGATCGCGCCCGGAAGATGAAAGGTCGAATCCCGTGCCGCGACACGGGGTTCTTTGAAAGCGCTGGGATTCTATGGATGCGCGGCGGTCATTGTGTCCGCGGGGTTACGAGGGTTTCGCAAGTTCCGGGCCGAGGCAGCTGCGTCGGTTCACCCGGGTCGACGTGGGGCCACTTGCCGTCAGCGCAAGGACAGCGCCGCCGGGTTCGGAGTGATGATGCGGCATGACCCGCATCGCCGTCGTCAGCGCCATGCACGAGGAGCTCGCTGCCCTGCTCGCGCAGATGCCCGAGGGCCGCACGGTGCGCCGCGCGCGCCGCGACTTTCGCATCGGCGCACTCGACGGCCACGAGGTGGTGATGGTGCTGTCGGGCATCGGCAAGGTCGCGGCGGCGACCACCACGGCGTTGCTCGCCGGCGAGTTCGGCGTCGAACTCGCGCTGTTCACCGGCACCGCCGGTGGCCTGCACGCCGATGCGCGGATCGGCGATGTCGTCGTTGCGAGCGAACTGCTGCAGCATGACTTGGACGTTTCGCCGCTGTTCCCGCGTTACGAGGTGCCGTTCACTGGCCTCACCCGGTTCACGAGCGACCCGGCGTTATCGGCGTCGCTGGCGGCTTCGGCCGAAGCGCTTTTTTCGAGCGACACCCGCGCGGCGCAGCCGACGGCGCTGCACGCCGCGCTCGCCTCGTTCGGCATCGGCGAACCACGCGTGCACCGTGGCTTGGTCGTGAGTGGCGATCGCTTCGTCTCGAGCGCGCGCGAGAACGCCGATCTGCGCGACCGCCTGCCCGACGCGCTCGCGGTCGAGATGGAAGGCGCGGCGCTGGCGCAGGTGTGCCACGACATGGCGCTGCCGTTCGCGGTGCTGCGGACCGTCTCGGACCGCGCCGACGCCGCGGCGCCGGTCGACTTCATGCGGTTCGTGAGCGAGGTGGCGAGCCGCTACACGGTGGCGATCGTGCGGGACTTTCTGGCGTCGATCGACGCGCGCTGAGGCGCGTCGATCGACGGCTCAACGCGCAAGCCGAACCCGCAACACCTTGCCCACGTCGTCGAGCACCGCGCGCCAGTCGCCGGTTCGCTGCTGGCAGAAGAGTCGCATCACGCCCGGGTACCACGGCGAATCGCTGCACTCGGCGAGCCAGCGCCAGTCGGTCATGTGATGCGGCAACAGCACCCAGCACGGCTTACCGAGCGCACCGGCCAGATGCGCGACCGCGGGGTCGACCGTGATGACCGGATCGAGGTTCGCGATCACCGCGGCGGTGTCGGCAAAGTTCGCGAGGTCGGCTCCGATGTCGAGCACCTCGGCGTGTCGAGCAAGGCGCTCATCGAAAGCGCGGCGCTGCGACCGACGGTGTTCGATCAGTGCGCGACATCCACTCGACCGTCGCATCGAGCATCGCCTCGCGCACGGCGGTATCGTTGCGGCCGCTCTTAGCGCGCACGTGAAAAGCGTGATCGGCATCGTCGACAACATGCAGTTCGGCGCCGATGCCGAGCGTCGCGCAGACGCCTTCGATCAAGGGCAACTCGGCGAGCTCGTCGCGCGTGCCTTGCAGGAAGAGCATCGGCACCTGCACCGCCGCCAGATGCGCGCTGCGCTCGATCGACGGCTTGCCCGCCGGATGCAGCGGGAAGCCGACGAAGACGAGGCCGCGCACGCCGGGCATTGCCTGCAGCGCCTGGGCTTGCGAGGTCATGCGGCCCCCGAACGATTTGCCGCCGGCGAAGAGCGGCAGGTCGGGGCAGAGGCGCCTTGCTTCGTCGACCGCCGCGCGCACCACCGCGTGCGCGAGGGCGGGGGGGTCGGTGCGCTTCGAGCCGCGTTCGATGAACGGAAACTGATAGCGCAACGAGGCGACCCCACGTGCCGCCAGCCCGAGCGCGAACGCGCCCATGAAGGCGTGCGTCATGCCGGCCCCGGCGCCGTGCGCGAGCACCAGGCAGCGCCGTGCGTCGGGCGGCCGGCACCACAACGACGAGACGTGCTGGACCGTCGCGCCGACCTCGATTCGAAGCGTGCCGGCGACGACCGCGACCGCGCCGTTGTCGCTGTCGTCACGCGCCGAGGTCGCCATGCGGTCAGCTTTGCGCGACCGGTGCCGCGAGTAGCACGGCATGCGTGAAGGCGCGCCGGATCGACACGTCGGTGGGCTTGCACGCGCTCGACATGGTGAGCTCCGGGTGGCAGTGCCACGGTGAAAAGCCGCGAGTCTAGAACCCCGCCCCGCCGTGGCCGGGCAGGACGCACGCCGTCGCGCCTGCCGGCTGCATCGCACTCGTCCGCAGCATCGCTATGGCATGCTTGCCCACGTCATGCCGAAGCCTCCGAAGACGCCGAGCGCGCCGCTCGCGCATTACCACGCGAAGCGCGATTTCGGCATCACGTCGGAGCCTGCCGGCAGGGCGCCGGAGCCGTCTGCGCCGCGCGGCGCGAAGGCGGCTCGCGCCAAGACAGGACACGTGCTGGCGTTCGTGATCCAGAAGCATTGGGCGAGCCGCCTGCATTACGACTTTCGCCTCGAGTGGAACGGGGTGCTGCTCAGCTGGGCGGTGCCGAAAGGCCCGTCGTACGACCCGTCGAAGATGCAGATCGCGATCCATGTCGAAGACCACCCGCTCGACTACGCGGCCTTCGAAGGCACCATCCCGCCGAAGCAATACGGCGCCGGCACCGTCATCGTCTGGGACAACGGCGGGTGGGAGCCGACGGTCGACGTGGCGGCCGGCCTTCAGGCCGGCAAGCTCATCTTTCGACTGCACGGCCAGAAGCTCGCCGGCCTGTGGGAGCTGGTGCGCATCGCCAAGCCGGGCGACAAGCAGGACCCCTGGATGCTGTTCAAAAAAAAGGACGAATGGGCGCGGCCGCTCGCCGACTACGACGTGATCACCGCACTGCCCGACAGCGTGATCGCGAACCCTCTCGGGCCTGTCGAAGAGCGCGAACCACGCATCGGCCGACCCGCACCTGTGTTGGCGAGCGCGCGCGCGGGTGGACCCGATCTCGCCAACGCGAAGAAGGCTGCGCTCCCGGCCAAGCTCGCGCCGCAGCTCGCCACGCTGGCGAAGGCCGCGCCGGCGGGCGACTGGATCGTCGAGACCAAGTTCGACGGCTATCGCGTGATGGCACGCATCGACAAGGGCCAGACGCAGCTCATCACGCGCGGCGGCCACGACTGGACTCGGAAGATGAAGGCGCTCGCGAAAGCGATCGACGCGCTCGGCATCGAGAGCGCGTGGCTCGACGGCGAGATCGTCGTGATGAATGCGCGCGGCGTGCCCGACTTCAACGCCTTGCAAAACGCGATGGACAACGCCGGCAGCGCCGACATCGACTACTTCGTGTTCGACCTGCCGTTCCACGGCGGCCTCGACCTGCGCGCGGTGCCGCTCATCGAACGGCGCGCGCTGTTGAAGCAGGTGATCGAAAGCGGCGCCGCGGCGCGCACCGACGACGCCCCCGACTGCGTGCGCCTCAGCCAGAGCTTCGATGCGCAACCCGCGCAGATGCTGGAGGCGGCCTGCAAGATGGAGCTCGAAGGCATCATCCTGAAGCGGCCCGATGCGCCTTATGAGTCGCTACGCACTGAAACCTGGCTGAAGCTGAAGTGCGCGCAGCGCCAGGAGTTCGTGGTCTGCGGCTTCACCGACCGCTCGGGTTCGACGAACGATGTGGGCAGCCTGTTGCTCGGCGTGTACGACGGCGGCACGTTGACATACGCCGGCAACGTCGGCACCGGCTGGAACGCGAAGACCGGCCACGAGCTGCACGAAAAACTCTCGAAGCTCGAGGTGAAGGCGCCACTCTTCGACGCCGCCGCGATCCTGCCCGGCCGCTGGTCGCGTCGCACGTCGGGCACCGAACGCTGGGTCCGCCCGACCCTGGTGGCCGAAGTGTCGTTTCGCGAATGGACACCCGATCGGCACGTGCGACACGCCGTGTTCCAGGGCTTGCGGCTCGACAAGTCGGCGGCCGGCGTGGTGCGCGAAATCGCCGCTGACCTGGCGATGCCTGGCGTGCCGAAGGGCGTCTCGTCGAAGCCGGCCAAGCCAGCCGCAAGCTTCAAGGTGACCCACCCCCAACGCGTCATCGATCCTTCGACCGGGCTCACCAAGGTCGCGCTCGTGCGCTATTACGAGAGCATCGCCGAACGCATGCTGCCGCACCTGGCCGGAAGGCCGGTCTCGCTGGTGCGCGCGCCTGAAGGCATCACCGGCGAACTGTTCTTCCAGAAGCACCTCGAAGGCCGGATGCCGGGCGTGCGAGAGCTCGACCCTTCGCTCTGGCCCGGCCATGCGTCGATGCTCGGCATCGACAGCGTCGAAGGGCTCTTGGCGGCGGCGCAGCTTAACTCGATCGAGTTCCACACCTGGAATTCGACGGTCAAACGAATCGACAAGCCCGACCGCGTGATCTTCGATCTCGACCCCGGAGAAGGCGTGACCTGGGCGCATGTGCAGGAAGCGGCGCTGCTGGTGCGCGCGATGCTCGATGCGCTGTCATTGCAGAGCTGGCTGAAGACCAGCGGCGGCAAGGGCCTGCATGTGGTGGTGCCTCTCGCACCGAAGCTCGCCGACGAGGTGGTGAAGGGCTTTTCGCAAGCGGTCGTGCAGCACCTCGCGACGACGATTCCGCAGCGATTCGTCGCCAAGAGCGGCGGCGGCAACCGCGTCGGCAAGATCTTCGTCGACTGGATCCGCAACGGCCGCGCGCAGACCACCGCCGCCGCGTTCTCGGCAAGGTCGCGGCCAGGGCTCGGCGTCTCGATGCCGGTCGGTTGGGACCAGCTGATGACTTTGAAGAGCGGCGCGCAATGGAGCATCACGACCGCGCGTGAGTACGTGAGCTTCGAGCAGGTCGATCCGTGGCTCGGCTATTGGACCTGCCGACAGACGCTCACGGTAGGCATGAAGACCTTGGGTTGGAAACCGTAAGGCGGCGTCGCTTGCAGGCGCTCGAGCCCGCGCCGGCGTGCCCGATGCCGGCTCACGCGAGCGCGCGAGCGATGGCGAGATAGATCGGCACCCCGAAGAGCACGTTGAACGGAAACGTGACGCCGAGCACGAGCCCGATCGACAGCGACGCATCGGCTTGCGGAAGGCTGGTCCGCATCGCCGTCGGCGCCGCGATGTAGCTGGCGCTCGCCGCGAGCGTGGCCAGCGTGGCGGCACCACCGACCGATAGGCCGAGCCAGGTGCCGACGGCTGCACCCGCCGCGCCGAGCAAGACCGGCGCCAAGATGGCGAACGGCACCAGCTTCCAATGCGAGCGCCACGCGCCCAGGCGAGCGCCGGCCACCAACCCGAGCTCGAGCAGATAGAACGCGAGCACGCCCTTGAAAGCCGCATAGAACACAGGCTCGATGGCGACGATGCCAGCCTTGCCGACGGCCGCACCGATGACCAGGCCGCCCACCAGCAACAACACGCTCTTGCCGAAGAAGACCTCGTGCCAGATGGCCTTGAGCGTGCCCCGCTCCGCGCCCGACCCGACGCGCGCGAGCAAGATGCCGGCGATGATCCCGGGCGATTCCATCAACGCGACCCAGAGTGCCGAGTGCGCTTCTGGTTTTTCTCCTTGCGCTGCGAAGTACGCGGTGCCGACCGCGAACGTCACGACGCTGACCGAGCCGTAGTGCCCGGCCACGGCGCCACTGTCGACGGCGCCGAGACCCAGCATGCGCAGCACGGGAAACAGCACGAAGGGCGTCGCGAACCCGAACCCCACGCAGGCGAGGATCTGCGGCACCAGGCTCCATGAGGCCGCGTGAGCGAGCTCGACGCCGCCGCGAACCCCGATCGAGATCAGCAGATAGATCGAAATCGCCTCGAGAAATGCGGGCGGCAAGGTGAGATCGCTCTTCACCAAGCGAGCGATGACGCCGAGCACGAAAAACAAAACGACGACGTCAGGCATGGGTCGGACTGTGCAAGGCAAACGCATTGGCGTCTAATGATCGTTGTCGATGTTTTTCATCGGATTTCACAATGAATCGATTTTCGGTTCCGCGAGCCACCTTCGTGCAGCTTCGAAGCTTCGAGGCGGTGGCGCGCCTCGGCAGCGTCACCCGCGCCGCGCACGAGCTGCATCTGGCCCAGCCGACCGTTTCAACGCAACTGAAGGAACTGGCAAGCGGCCTCGGCCATGCGGTTGTGGTGCCAGCCGGCCGCGGCATTCGCCTGACCGACGCCGGACTCGAGTTGCAGCGCGTGGTCGGCGAGATGTTCGAGCGCTGGGGGGCGTTCGAAGAGGCCGTGCACCAGCGCACCGGGCACGTTCGCGGCGTGCTTCGCATCTCCGGCGTCACGACCTCCGAATACTTCGTCGCGCGCTTGCTGCGCGCTTTTCTCGCGCAGTTTCCCGACGTTCAGATCGAACTCGCGGTGGAGAACCGAGGCAAGGTGGTCGAGCGCCTGGGTCGCGGCGACGACGCCTGCGCGATCATGATGTTGCCACCCGTCGATCGCCACCTCGACACCTTGCCCTTCCTCGCCAACCCGCTGGTGCCCATCGTGAGCGAGGGGCACGCGTGGGCCCGCCGCGCAGGGTCCAGGCGCCGTTCTCCTTTGCCGCTTGCCGACTTCCTCGCCGGTCCGCTGCTGCTGCGCGAACCCGGGTCGGGCACCCGGCGCGTCACCGAGCTGCATGCCGCCGAGCATGGCGTCGTCATCGAGGCCCGCATGACGCTCGGCAGCAACGAGGCCATCAAACACGCGGTCGCCGCCGGGCTCGGCGTGGCCATCGTTTCGCGGCACGCCCTCGCCACCGACCCCACGCGCGACGGGCTGGCCGTGGTCGATGTGGACACGCTCCCGATCGAGCGCTCGTGGCAGGTGGTGTGGCGTACCGACCGAAGCCTCGCGGCGGCGCCACGGGCTTTCATTGAATACGTTCGCATGCACGCCGAGCGCGGGGCCTGATCGGGTTTAACGGCGGTGGCGGGCGCACGCAGCAAGTCAAGCATCGAGGCTTGTTCGGCATTCGGGCTGTCGCACCGAGCCCACAGGTGAGGCCAGCCCGGCATTGAGCCGATCCTGCGCTTGCCCGTATGCTCAACCTCCGCCCAGCCCAACCGGGGCCACGGCGGCCGCTACAAGGAGACCCCCGATGGCTGCCCGTTCAATCGCCTCGCTTTCGTTGTCGTTCGGCCTCGTGTCGATCCCGGTCAAGCTCTATTCGGCGACCGAGAGCGCCGCCTCGGTTCGCTTCAACATGCTCGCCAAGGACGGCTCGCGGCTGAAGCAGCAATACGTTTCAGAGAAAGACCAGAAAGTCGTTGAACGCGCCGACATGGTGAAGGGCTACGAGTTCGAGGCCGACCACTTCGTGCTGTTCGAACCCGACGAGCTGAAGGCGCTGCAGGAAAGCCCGAGCCACACGATCGACATCGTCGCGTTCATCCCATCGCAGGCGGTCGACCCGATCTTCTACGACAAGGCCTACTTCCTGGCGCCCGACAAGCGCGGCGCCAAGCCGTACAACCTGCTGCTCGAAGCGATGCGCGAGAGCGGCCGCTGTGCGCTCGCGAAGTGGGCCTGGAAAGCGAAGCAGTACGTGGTGCAGGTGCGGCCGGGCGACGAAGGCCTGGTGTTGCAGCAACTGCTATACGCCGAGGAGGTGCGCTCGATGAAGGAACTCGCGATCGAGAAGACCACCGTCTCGGCCGCCGAGCTGAAGCTCGCAATGCAGCTCATCGACCAGATCTCGCAGGACACCTACGACCCGACGATGTTCGAGGACGAGGAGAAGAAGCGCATCCTCGCCGCGATCGACGAGAAGATCGCCGGCAAGCACATCGTCGCGAACGAGCCGGTCGAAGCGGCGGGTGGCGGCGCGCAGGTGATCGACCTGATGGACGCGTTGCGGGCGAGCCTCGGCGCGCGTGGTGCGAAGGCGGAGGTCGCGGTACCGAAGGCGTCGACGGCCAAGGCGTCGGCAAAGGCAACGGCGCAGGCATCGGCGCAAACGGCGGCCGCTGCGAACGACGCGTCGAGCACGGCGACCGCGCCCAACGGGTCGTTCGCCGCGAGCGCACCGACGGAGCGCAAGGGCGTGCGCCGTGCCGCGAAGGCCGAGGTCGCCGACGCGGCAGCACCGGTGCGGGCGCGCGCAAGGAAGTGACCTCGCCTTCCGGGTCGACGCCGGCAGCTGCCGCGTCGACCGACCTGTCGCTCCGCAACGTCCAGGACACGCTCGGCCTCTCGCGTGGCGTGATCGCCGGGCTCATCGCCGCCGGCTTCGTGACGCCTTCGCGCGGGCCGCGCAACGCCTGGCGCTTCAGCTTCCAGGACGTGGTGCTGCTGCGCACCGCGGTCGAGTTGCAGGCCGCGAACATCGGGCCGCGCAAGATCGTCGCGTCGCTGAAGAAGCTGCGGGCCGCGTTGCCGGCCGAGCTGCCGCTCACTGGCTTGCGCATCAGCGCGATCGGCAGCGATGTGACGGTGCGCACTGCGGGCGCACGCTGGCAGGCCGAGTCGGGCCAGCAGCTGCTCGACTTCGAGCTCGCGCCTGCGAAGGGCAGCGTGACGATCCTGCCGCTCCCGGCCCACGATGCGACGGCGGCTCGCAACCACAAGGCTGCTGCGCTGTTCGCTCACGGTGAGTCGCTCGAAGCGACCGACAAGGCCGGCGCCGAGGCGGTGTACCGTCATGCGATGGCGACCGCCCCGGAGCGCGCCGACATCGTGCTCAACCTCGGCGCGCTGCTTTGCGAGACCGGGCGCTGCGGCGAAGCGATCGCCCTCTTCGACCGGGCGATCGGGCGTTTTCCGGCCGACGCGTCGCTGCATTTCAACCGTGCCGTCGCCCTCGAAGATCGAGGCCGCGATGCCGAAGCGCTCGCCGGTTACGAGGCCTGCCTGCGCATCGACCCGGCGCTCGCCGATGCCCACTTCAACGCCGCGCGACTGCACGAGAACCTAGGCGACGCGAAGAAGGCGGTGCGCCACCTGAGCGCCTACCGGCGCCTGCTGCGCTGACGGGAAAGCACCTGACCAACGCATGACGATTGCCGTTGAGGCAAAGTCGCCGACTCGTCCCACGGAGCGCCCCATGCCTTACATCACCACCGCCGATCACACCAGCCTTTACGTCAAGGACTGGGGCAGCGGCTCGCCGGTCATTTTCATCCACGGCTGGCCGCTCTCGGCCGACAGCTGGGACGAGCACATGACTGCCGTCGCTGACAGCGGCATGCGCGCGATCGCCTACGACCGACGCGGCTTCGGCCGCTCGAGCCAACCGTGGACCGGCTACGACTACGACACGATGGCCGACGACCTCGCCACCGTGATCGAGCAGACCGGCGCGAAGAACGCGACTCTCGTCGGCTTCTCGATGGGCGGCGGCGAAGTGGCTCGGTACATGTCGCGCCATGGCGGGCGCAACGTGGCGAAGGCGGTGCTGGTGTCGTCGGTCGTGCCTTACATGCTGAAGACGGCCGACAACCCGGAAGGCACCGACGCGTCGGTGTTCGAAAAGATGACCAAGGGCATGCAGCAGGACCGCGCCAAGTTCTTTGCGGGATTTCTGAAGGACTTCTACGGCGTCGGCATGGTTTCGCACCCGACCAGCGAAGAACAGGTCCACCTGTCATGGGTGACTGCGATGCAGGCGAGCTACAAAGCGACGCTCGCTTGCGCGGGTGCCTTCGCGACCACCGACTTCCGCCCCGACCTCGCGGCCTTCAAGGTGCCGACGCTCATCATCCACGGCAGCAGCGACAAGACCGTGCCAATCGACCCGACCGGCCGCGCCGCGGCGAAGGGCATTGCGAGCGCGACGCTTATCGAATACGACGGCGCGCCGCACGGCCTGCTCGTGACCGAGAAGGATCGCTTCAAGGCCGACCTGCTCGCGTTCCTGAAGCGCGGCTGATCGATGAGGAGGAGCCACGCATGAAGACCAAGCCGCTCGGCCGCACCGGCCTTTTCGTGTCGGAGCTCTGCCTCGGCACCATGACATTTGGTGGCGGTGACGAAGGCATCTGGGGCAAGATCGGGCAACTCCAGCAAGACGAAGCCGAGCGCATCGTCGGCGCAGCGATCGATGCCGGCGTCAACTTCATCGACACCGCCGACGTGTACGCGGCCGGCCGATCGGAGCAGATCACCGGCCAGGCGCTTCGAAACCTGAAGGTGCCGCGCGAGAGCGTGGTGGTCGCGACCAAGGTGTTCGGCGAGATGGGCAGCGGCGCCAACATGCGTGGCGCGACGCGCAGCCACATCGTCGCGGGCCTGAAGGCGAGCCTGCAGCGCTTGCAGCTCGACCACGTCGATCTGTACCAGATCCACGGCTTCGACCCGGCGACGCCGATCGAGGAAACCGTGCGCGCGCTCGACACCATGGTGCAGCACGGGCACACGCGTTACGTCGGCGTCTCGAACTGGGCGGCCTGGCAGATCATGAAGGCGCTCGGCATCGCGGAGCGCCTCGGCCTTTCGCGTTTCGAGAGCCTGCAGGCGTACTACACCGTGGCCACGCGTGACCTCGAGCGCGAGCTGATCCCGATGCTGCATAGCGAAGGCCTGGGCCTCATGGTCTGGAGCCCGCTGGCCGGTGGCCTGCTGAGCGGCAAGTACAGCCGCGACCAGGCAAGCGCCGCCGGCGATCGCCGCACCGCGTTCGACTTTCCGCCGGTCGACAAGCCACGTGCGTTCGATGCCATCGACGTGATGCGCGGCATGGCCGACTCGCGTGGCGTGTCGGTCGCGCAGATCGCTCTCGCGTGGCTTCTGCACCAGCCGCGCGTGACCAGCGTGATCGTCGGCGCGAAGAACACCGGGCAACTCACCGACAACATCGGCGCGACCCACGTTGCGCTAGACGCCGGCGAGCTCGAACGGATCGCTGCGGTGACGGCGCTGCCGCCCGAATACCCCGGCTGGATGCTCGAGCGACAGGGCGAGACGCGGCGGCGCCAGTTGGCCGAGGCGACCGCGCGTTCCATCACGCCCGGCGGCTGAGGAAGCCCCGCGCAGGCGCCACGCGCTTGCTGGGCAGAATAGACTAGCGGATGACCGACCTTTCTTCCCCGACGGAAGTTGCCCGCCAGACTGCGCTCGACAAGCTCGCGCTCGACACTTTCGCCGACGTCGCGCTCGACGACATCACGCGCCTTGCCGCCGGCATCTTCGAGACGCCGGTCGCGATGGTGTCCATCATCGACCGCAACCGTCAGTGGTTCAAGTCGAAGGTCGGGCTGACCGAGACCGAGACGCCGCGCGAGGTCGCGTTCTGCGCCCACGCGATCAACGAGCCGAACGTGGTGATGGTGGTCGAAGACGCGAGCACCGACCCGCGCTTCGCCGACAACCCGCTCGTGACTGGCGACATGCACATCCGCTTCTACGCGGGCGCGCCGCTCGTCACTGCCGACGGCTATGCGATCGGCACCGTGTGCGTGGTTGACACCAAGCCGCGCCAGGTCGATGCCGAGAAGCTCGAGTCGCTTCGCTTCCTGGCGCAGCAGGTGATCGCGACGATCGAAGCGAAGCGGCACGGTGCCGCCGCCGCATCCGCTTAGCTCCGACGCATCGGCTTCACTTGCCGCGCAGGTGTGCCGGCGCCTCTAGGCGACGCGCCAACGCCGAGAGCGCGAGCGTGATGACCAGGTAGATCGCCGAGATCAGCAGGTAAGGTTCCCAATAGCGCGAATAAGCGCCCGCCACGGTGCGCGCCGCGAAGGCCAGTTCGCCCAGACCGATCGCAGAGACCAGCGACGAGTCCTTCACGAGCGTGACCGCTTCGTTGACGAGCGCCGGCACCATGCGCCGCAGCGCCTGCGGCAGCACGATGTAGCGCATCGCTTGCGCGTGGTTGAGGCCGATGCTGTAGGCGGCTTGCGTCTGCCCGCCATGAATGCTCTGGATGCCCGCCCGCAGGATCTCGGACACGTAGGCGCCGGCGTTCAGCGTGAGCGCGAGCGCGCCCGAGAAGAACGCGCCGTGGTTCTGGCGAAACTCGCGCGCCGCCTCGCCGCTCAGCAGCAGGCCGCCATCGGGCTGGACCAGCGCCGGCATCAGCGCGAAGTGGACCAGCAGGATCTGCACGAAGAGCGGCGTGCCGCGGAAGAAGCCGACGTACGCCCGTGTCACGAGGCGCAGCAGCGTCCAGCCGGCGGCCAGCGGCGCAGAGCGCGCGCGCGGCGCGTCGGCCGAGCTGCTGACGAGGCCGAGCAGAACGCCGAGAAACAACCCGCCGCTGATGCTGATGGCGGTGAGCTCGAGCGTCATCGCGAGGCCGGCAACGAAGAGCGGCCCATAGCCGGCGAGGATTTCCCAGCGCAGATCGAACACGAACTAGGACCCGTCGGCGCCGGGGGATGCCCCGCGCCCTCGAGCGACCGGCACCCGCCTGCCGGCGCCGCGAGCCGGCTTGCGGTTCGGGGCGCCGCGCGGCACCCTCACCGCTTCGCGCCGAGGTACTTCGCGACGATGCGGTCGTAGCTGCCGTCGGCCCTGATGTCAGCGAGGCCCTTGTCGAGCTTCGCGAGCAACTCGGCGTTGCCCTTCTTCACCGCGATGCCGTAGTGCTCGGGCACGAACGACGGGTCGGTCACGGTCTTGAACTTCGCGCCGGCGTTGTTGGCCACGTAGTTGACGATCACGCCGTTGTCGGCCACCACCGCATCGACGCCGCCCGCCTCGAGTTCCTTCAGCGCGAGAGGGGTCGATTCGAAACGCTTCAGGTTCGCGCTGGTCTTGCCTTGCAGCTTCGAAACCGCTTCGTCGCCGGTGGTGCCGGTCTGCACGCCCACCTTCAGCGCCTTCAGGTCGTCGAGGTGCGCGACCGTCGAATCGCCGCGCACGGCGATGAGCTGGAAGGCATCGAAGTACGGCGCTGTGAAGTCCATCGTCTGCTTGCGCGCATCGGTGATGGTGATGGCCGAGACCAGCAGGTCGCGGTCGCCCTGTGCAAGGGCGTTGAAGATGCCTTCCCAGGGCGTGTTGATGAACTTGACCTCGAGGCTGGCCTTCTTCGCTGCGGCCGCGACGATGTCGACGTCGAGCCCGACGATCTCGCCTTTCTCGTTCTGCGACTCGAAGGGCGCGTAGGCCGCGTCGGTGCCGACGGCGTACACGCGGCCGGCCGCTGCGGCGGGCGCCGACGCCGAGGCGCTCGGCGGCGGCGCGGTCTCCGACTTGCCGCACGCCGCGAGCGAGAGCAGCGCCAGGGCTGCGGTGGCGAGCGCCGCGGTCAGTGACGCGTGAACGATGGGGCGCGGCGCGGCAGGTGGCATGAAGACCTCGTGGGTGTCATTCGGCGAAGGGGCGGTCGATCGTACACAAGGGACACCCTGTGTCTTGGCGTGATCGATGCACGTCGGCGCGGTCGTGCCAAAAGGCGATCGCCCACCCACCTTCGCAGCACCGTCCGTCGCGCGAGGGCGCAGTCCGTCGCAACTCGGGTGACACGCCGGTCCCGGGTCGGCACCATGCCCTTCCGTTCCCTGGAGTCGGCATGACCCACACCCTTTTCCCTGCCGGAGTGCGCCCTGCGATCCCGCGCCACCTGGCTTGCGCCATCGCCATCGGCGCCGCAAGTCTGAACCTGGCAACGCCGGCGCACGCCGAAAACAACAGCACTTGGGCCTCGCGCTTAGGCTTCGGCGGCGTCAAGGGTTCGGGACAGCTCCAGACCGAGACGCGCGCGATCACCGGCTTTCAGGGCATCGCGCTGAAAGGCTCGTTGAAGCTCGTGCTGCGGCAGGGCGCAGTGGAGCGGGTCGAGGTCCGGGCCGACAACAATTTGCTCGCCCTCATCGAGACGCGGGTCGTCGAGCGCAACGGCGTGCCGACTCTCGAGATCCGCGAACGCGAGCACACGTCTTGGTCGGCGAATATCGACCCGGTGGTGACGATCGACGTCGTCAACCTGAAGGCGCTGAGTGTGTCGGGTTCCGGCAATGCGTCGGTCGGCGACATCAAGACGTCGGCGCTCGAGATCAGCGTCTCGGGCTCGGGCAACGTCGACATGAAGCACGTCGAGGCGGTCGAGCTCGCGGTGCGCGTGTCGGGCAGCGGCGACGCCCGCCTCGCCGGCAAGACCGGCAAGCTCTCGCTGAAGATCTCGGGCAGCGGCGAGATCGATGCGTTCGGGCTCGCGAGCGACGAAGCGGCCGTCAACGTCTCGGGCAGCGGCAATGCGAAGGTCGATGCGCGCCGCTCGCTCGCGGTCGCGGTGTCGGGCTCGGGCGACGTCGCCTACATGGGCAACCCGACCGTCAGCAGCGCGATCGGCGGCTCGGGCCGCGTGAAGCCGCGCTGAGGCGGCGGCGCGCGCGGCGTCGAACGGCGATCAGTCGCGCGGCCCGCTGCCCTCGGCGGCCGGTGCGGCGACCTTGCCGTCGTCGAGACCGAAACGCGTTTGCCGGCCCCAATGTCGATCGCCGGTGAGGAAGGTAACCCAACCCAGCGCCGCGCCCGTGTGGCGCAGCAGCTGGAACGTGAACGGCTCGGCGAGCGCGGCGACCAGCGCCCAGCCGAAGCTCGCGCGCGTCGCATCGCCGACCCAGCGCCGGTAAAGGTGCACCGACCACAGGTGGAATGCAAGGTCGAGCGCGATCTTCGATCCGATCAGCACCGCGACCGGCGCGATCACGTCGAGCCGGCCGGTCAGCGCGTAGACGACGAGCAGCACGAACGCGCTGAGGCCGTAGAGCGGCTGCAGCGTGTCGATCGCCTTCGCCGGCAGCATCGCGACGCCGAGCCAGCCGTGGCGCCTGTCGCCGACCATCGCGCGATACCAGTACTGCGTCTGCAGGAAGCCGCCGAACCAGCGCCGGCGCTGGCGCAGGAACGCGCCGACGCTGCCGGGCGCCTCGGTGCGTGCCTGGGCGTCGCCGAGCACGCGCACGCGCCAGTCGAGGCCACGCTCGACGGCGTGGCGCCGCAGGCGGTGGACGAGCTCGTAGTCTTCGACCATGCAGGCCGGATCGAACCCGCCGACCGCCACCACCGCCTCGCGTCGCAAGCCCGCGAACGCGCCCGAGACGAGCAGCAGGCTCTCGACCTGCATCCACGCATAGCGCGACAGGAAGTTGCGGATGTACTCGTAGGTCTGGAACCACTCGAGAACGCGGCCCGACGGCGTGGGCTTGCAGACAGGCGTGATGACGCCGGTGACGGCGACGAGGTGCGTGTCGGCCGCGAACGCCCGGCGCACGGCGGCGATGGCGTGTGGATCGAGCAAGGTGTCGGCATCGACCGTCAAGACCACGTCGGTCTCCATGCACACGATCGCTGCGTTGAGCGCGACTGCCTTGCCGCCATGCGGCAATTTCAGCCATTGCAAGGTCGGGTGGGTGGGGCTGGCTCCGCTAAATTCGCCAGTCTTGGGTTCGACGAGTCCATAGCGCTCGCCGAGCAGCCGGGCGGTATGGTCGGTCGAACCGTCGTCGGCGATGACGATCTGCTCGGGCGCGTCGCTTTGCGCCAGCAGCGCCTCGAGTGTGACGGGCAGCACCGCGGCTTCGTTGCGGGACGCGACGATGACGCCGATGGAACACGGCGCCGCGGGGCCGACGGGCGTGCGCGCGCGCAGCAAGGTCCACGTGTGCCAACCGACGAAGAGTTGCAGCATCGTGTCGTAGGCGATGTAGGCGCCGCCGACCGCCCACGCCAGCAACCCGCCATGCCCGAACGCGGCCGCGAACAGGCCGATCCAGACCAGCAGCACCGCGCCGTGGATGGCCACGGTGCGAACCGGCGTGGGCGGGGGCGAGAGGCGCGACGATGCGCGAACGAGCGCGGCAGCGAGGGGATCGGAGATGGGCAACGTCACGACACTCGGAAGAAGAACGGAACAAAACGAGGGCGAAGGCCCCGCACGGGCCGGGGGCAAATACGTCACCAAGCCTAAGCGGGATGCAAGCAGCCGGACGCAGCCGAGGGGCATTCGAGCGGGCAAAGTTCTGTCCGGTGTTGAAATCGAGGCATGTCCGACACACCGCTCTCACCCCACGCGTCGCCCATGTCGCCGCCTCCCCACGCCGCCTTTCGACCGCCCGACGCGCCCGCGGCGAGCCACTACAGCCGCGTCGCGGTCGTGTTGCACTGGTCGATCGCGCTGCTCATCCTCGCCAACGTCGTGCTCGGCCTGCTCGTCGATTCGTTGCCGGACGACTGGGTTCGAAGCGTCGTCGATACGCACAAGTCGACCGGCATCACGGTGCTCGGCCTGGTGCTGTTGCGCGTGCTGTGGCGCCTCGCCCATCCGCCGCCGAGCCTGCCGATGGGGTATGCGCGCTGGGAGCGCTCGCTCTCGCACGCCGTTCACGGTTCGCTCTATGCCTTGATGATCCTGCTGCCCCTCTCGGGTTGGCTGCACGACTCGGCCTGGAAAGACGCCGCGACCCATCCGATGCGCTGGTACGGGCTGATGCCGTGGCCCCGCATCGGCTTCGTGATGTCGATCGAACCCGGTTTGAAGGAGCAACTGCACACCGTTTTCGGGCAAGCGCACACGGTGCTGGGCTACGTGCTGTACGCGCTGCTGGCAGCCCACATCGTCGGCGCGCTGAAGCATCAGTGGTTCGATCGCGAGCGCGAACTGCAGCGGATGTGGTTCGGTCGCTGACGGCGAAGCAGCTGCCGACGGGGCCGATCGGCGCCACCAGTGCGGTGCTCAGCGGGCCATCGGCGCGGAGTCGAGCGTGGTCTCGGGCTCGACCGGCACGATGACCGGTTCATCGCCGACGTCGGCGCCGGCCCGCGGCCGGTCGTGCCGGCCATCGACATGGCGTGCGAAACGCGCCGGATCGCGCCCGTGGGTCGGCGCCGCGTCGTCCCAAGGCCAGCCCCCAAACCGGGTGCGGCGGAAGTCGGCGTGCGTCTGCACGATCTCGGCCTGCGTGTTCATCACGAACGGACCCGACTGCACGACCGGCTCGCCGATCGGCCGGCCCTGCAGCATTAGGAACTCGGCCTCGACCCCACCGTTGACGAGTTCGACGAGCCGCTCACCGCGCAGCTCGATCGCCGCATGCGAGCGCACCGTGTCACCCGCGACCTGAATCGACGAGCCCTTGAAGAAATAAAGGCTGCGCCGCGTGCTCGCCGCTTGCGCGGCGGGCAACGTGAAGCGCGCGTGCGGTGCCATGCGCAGGGTCCAGATCGCCAGGTCGGCGTCGGCTTCGCAGGCCCACGACGCCGGCGGTGGTGCGAGCGGCGTCAAGCGCTCGTTCGCATCGAAGCGACCGGCGATGCACGCGACCTGCGTCGTGCCGCCATCGGCATCGGTGTGGGTCGTGCGCGGGATGTCTTCGTGCCAGAACATCGTGAAATGGGGCTCGGCCATCTTGCTCTTGGCCGGCAGGTTGAGCCAGATCTGGAACAGCTCGAGCGGGTTCGCGTTCCCGGTGTCGACGAGCGGGAACATCTCGCTGTGCACGATGCCTTTGCCGGCCGTGAGCCACTGCACGTCGCCGCCACCGAAACGCGCGATCGCGCCGAGCGAATCGGCATGGTCGATGAGGCCCTTGCGCACGATCGTGACGGTCTCGAAGCCGCGGTGAGGATGGCCCGGGAAGCCGGGCACCGGATGGCCGTGGTACATGCTCCAGCCGTCGCGGCGGCTGAAGTCCTGGCCGAGGTCGCGCCCGGCGAGCGAGGCGTCGGGACCCATCTCGGCGTTGGCCTTCGGATAGGCGTCGTCGTGATAGACGCAGAAGAGGAACGGGTCGATGGTGACCCACGGGAAGCCGAGGGGCTTGATCGAGAGGATGGGCGTGGTCGACATGGCTGGCCTTTCCGGGACGACGGTGCTTCAGCGGCGGTGCGCGGCGAATCGATCCGGCATCTCGCTAACACTGCAGTTTGGGGCAGGGCTCGGCCATGCAATCGTCGACCGTCTTGTCGTCATCGTGCAATGGGGTTGAACCGCGACCGCGCTGCTCAAGTCCGAGCAGCCGTTCACGACTTCAGCCGATACCCGGTGCGGAAGATCCACGCGACGATGCCGAGCGACACCAACAGGAACAGCACGGTCATGCCGAGACTCACTGCGAGGCTCACGTCGGAGCTGCCGTAGAAGCTCCAACGAAACCCGCTGATCAGGTAGACCACCGGGTTGAAGAGCGCGACGTGTTGCCAGAACGGCGGCAGCATGTCGATCGAGTAGAAGCTGCCGCCGAGAAACGTGAGCGGTGTGATGATGAGCAGCGGCACCACCTGCAGCTTCTCGAACCCGTCGGCCCAGATGCCGATGATGAAGCCGACCAGGCTGAACGTGACGGCCGTCAGCAACAGGAAGAGCACCATCCAGAACGGGTGGTCGATGTGCAGCGGCACGAAGAGCCGCGCCGTGATCAGGATGATGAGGCCCAGCCCGATCGACTTGCTCGCCGCGGCGCCCACGTAGCTGATGATGATCTCGAGCGGCGAGATCGGCGCCGACAGGAGTTCGTAGATGGTGCCGCTGAATTTCGGAAAGTAGATGCCGAACGACGCGTTCGAGATGCTCTGCGTGAGCAGCGAGAGCATCACGAGGCCGGGCACGATGAAGGCGCCGTAACTGGTGCCGCCCACTTCCGGAATGCGCGAACCGATGGCCGCGCCGAACACGATGAAGTAGAGCGAGGTCGAGATCACCGGCGAGATCACGCTCTGCATCAGCGTGCGGCGCGTGCGCTGCATCTCGAAGTTGTAGATCGCGCGGATGGCGTGGATGTTCATGACTTCACCAGGTCGACGAAGATGTCCTCGAGCGAGCTCTGACTGGTGCGCAGGTCCTTGAACGCGATGCCGGCGTCTTCCATGTCCTTCAGCAGGTCGACCATGCTGGCGCGGTCGTCTTCCGAGCGGTAGGTGTAGGTGAGTTCGGTGCCATCGGGCGACAACGCGAGGTCGTATGAGGCGAGCGCGACCGGCACGCTCGCGACGGGTGAATGCAATTGCAGCGTGAGCGCCTTCTTGCCGAGCTTGCGCATCAGTTCGGCCTTCTCCTCGACGAGGATGACCCGGCCCTTGGTGATCACGCCGATACGGTCGGCCATCTCCTCGGCCTCGTCGATGTAGTGGGTGGTGAGGATCACCGTCACGCCGGTCTCGCGCAGGTCGCGCACGAGCTGCCACATGTCACGCCGGAGCGCGACGTCGACACCGGCGGTCGGCTCGTCCAGGAAAAGGATCTTCGGCTCGTGCGACAGCGCCTTCGCGATCAAGAGGCGCCGCTTCATGCCGCCCGAGAGCGTGATGATCTTGTTGTCTTTTTTGTCCCAGAGCGACAACGCTCGCAGTGTCTTTTCGATGTGCGCCGGGTTCGGCGCGAGACCGAACAGGCCGCGGCTGAACGAGACCGTGCCCCACACCGATTCGAAGGCATCAGTCGTGAGCTCCTGCGGCACCAGGCCGATCAACGAACGACACGCGCGGTACTCGCGCACGATGTCGTGGCCGTCGACGGTGACACTGCCGCTCGACACGTTGACGATGCCGCAGACGATGCTGATCAGCGTCGTCTTGCCGGCGCCATTGGGCCCGAGCAGCGCGAAGATCTCGCCGCGCTCGATCTCCAGGTTGACGTCTTGCAGCGCCTGAAAGCCCGACGCGTACGACTTCGACACGTGGGCGATCGACAGGATGGATGGCATGGCGGAAGGATAGCCGTCGGCGACCCGTGTTCAGCTCGGCGCGCGCGCGGGCCTTCTTTTTCTCGCCGACGGCATGGCCGTGGTCGCGTCGCGTTTTCTGGCCCGCGGCATCGCCGTTGTCGCGTCGCCGCCGGGTGCGGTCACGACCAGCTCGGCATGGTTCGCTTCGCGCTCCATGTCCTTCAGCATGCGATCGAGCCGGTCCTTCAGCTTCTCGGTCGACAGCTTTTCCCGGAAGCGCTCGACCATTAACGGCAGCGCGAACGGGCTGGGCACCTTCAGGTCGACGAACACCACCCGTTGCTCGCGCATGCGCTGCAGCACCTCGGCCAGGCGCCGGATGTCGAGCTCTTGGCTCAGCACCTCGGTCTGCGCCTGCGTCAGCAACATGTTGTCGGCGTCGTATTTCTTGAACACCTCGTAGAACAAGGTGCTCGAGGCCTGCAGTTGGCGCGCGCTCTTCGGCTGGCCGGGATAGCCGGTCGATATGAGCCCCGAGACCCGCGCGATCTCGCGAAAGCGGCGGCGCGCGAGTTCGCTCGAGTTCAGGCTCGCGAACACGTCACGCAGCAGGTCGGCTTCGTCGAAGAGGCTTTGATCGCGCAACGCGGCCGGGTCGACCGGCAACGCGCTCAGCAACTCGAGACCGTAGTCGTTGATGGAGATGCTGAAGGTGTTGGGCGCCTCTTTCGCGAGCCGCCACGCGAGCAGGCTGCCGAGTCCGATGTGAGCGTTGCGCCCGGCGAAGGGATAGATGAACAGGTGCTGGCCCTCGCGCGACCGGAAGCGCTCGATCAGCAGCGTCGATGGCGTCGGCAGGGCGGACAGGTGCGCCTGCGTTTCCAGCATCGGCTTCGCAGCCAGGAGTTCGGGCTCGTCGAAATCGCCTTGCGCGGCGCCGGCGAGCACCTCGAGCACCGCGTCGGCGAGCTCGTTCGAAAGCGGCATCTTGGCGCCCGCCCAGCTGATCATCGCGGCCTTCTTCGTTTCGTTGCGCTTGACGTAGCACGTCATCTCCTCGGCGCGGATGAACTCGAGGTTGCGGCCCGCGAAAACGAAGCAGTCGCCGGGCCGCAGGCGCGCGACGAAGCCCTCTTCGACGGTGCCGATGCGCCCGCCCGACAGGTACTTCACCTGCATCGACGAATCCGACACGATGGTGCCGATGCCGAGCTTGTGACGGCGGCCGACGCCGCGATCGGGCACGCGGTAGCGGCCGTCGACCCATTGCACGCGGTGGTACTCCGGGTACGCGGTGAGGCTCGATCCGCCCTTCTCGACGAAGTCGAGCGCCCACTGAAACTCGTCGCGCGTGAGGTGCCGATAGGCCCACGCGCGACGCACCTCGTCGTAGAGCGCATCGGCCGTGAAGCCGCCGCCGAGGGCGACCGTCACCAGGTGCTGCACCAGCACGTCGAACGGCTTGTCGGGCGTCGCGCGTTTCTCGATCTTGCCCGCCTGCGCGGCGCGGCGGGCGGCCACCGCCTCGACCAGCTCGAGCGTGTTTGTCGGCACCAGCGTGATCCGGCTCGCCCGGCCCGGCGCGTGGCCGCTGCGGCCGGCGCGTTGCAGCAGGCGCGCGACGCCTTTCGCGGAGCCGATCTGCAGCACGCGCTCGACCGGCAGGAAATCGACGCCGAGGTCGAGCGACGAGGTCGCGACGACCGCCTTCAGCCGCCCCTCCTTCAAGCCGAGCTCGACCCAGTCACGCACCTCCTTGTCGAGCGACCCATGGTGCAGCGCGACCACGCCGGCCCACTCGGGCCGCTCGGCCAGCAGCAGCTGGTACCAGGCCTCGGCCTGCGAACGCATGTTGACGAAGACCAGCGTTGTCGTCGAACGCTCGATCTCTTCGACGACCGGGTGCTGCATCTGCTTGCCCAGGTGACCGCCCCACGAGAAGCGACCCGGGTTGTCGGGCAAGAGCGTGTCGATGACGAGCGTCTTGTCGACACGGCCGCGCACCATCTCGCCAGCGTCGCCGCCGAGCAGCACCCGCATGGCGTCTTCGAGGTTGCCGAGCGTCGCGCTCAGGCCCCACACCGCCAGCGACGGGTTCCAGTTCTTCAATCGCGCGATCGCGAGCTGCACCTGCACGCCGCGCTTGTTGCCCATCAACTCGTGCCACTCGTCGACGATCACGGTGTGCACGCCGTCGAGCTCGAGGGCGGCATGCTCGCGCGTCAGCATCAACGACAGCGATTCGGGCGTCGTGATGAGCGCCGTCGGAAATCGACGGTCCTGGCGCGCGCGCTCGGCGGCCGGCGTGTCGCCGGTCCGGACGCCGACGCTCCACGTCATGCCCATCTCGCGCAGCGGTTCGCGGATGGCCCGCGCCGAATCGGCGGCCAGCGCGCGCATCGGCGTGAGCCACAACACGCCGAGCTTCGGTGCCGTTGCGGGCCGTGCCGGCACGCCGAGCGCCAGGCCGCGCAGCACGGCGCCGAACCACACGGCATAGGTCTTTCCGGAACCCGTGGTCGCATGCAGCAGGCCGCTTCGGCCGGCGGCCGCAGCGGCCCAGACCTCGCGCTGAAACGGGAACGGTTGCCAGCCGAGCGCGGTAAACCAAGCGTCGGGCGATGGCGGGTCGGTGAAATCGATCGGGTGGCGAGCGGGCTCGAGAGCGTGGTCGGGCTGGCGCGGCGGCGCCGCCGGGTCGAGCACGGCGCCATCCCGCGCGTTCAACGGTGGCGCACCGATCACCGGCCCCGCGTCGCCGGCCGGCGCGACGATGTGTTTGCGCTTGGCCGCGCGCAGGCCCCTCATCGAAACCTCACCGCGGTTCGGCCGCGCGCGCGTGCGCCGGCTTCTTGCGCCGTTCATACAACGCCATCAACGGCGTCACCGACACGCCATGCACGACGATGGAGACCACCATCACCGATAACGTCAACGCGCCGAGCGTTGCCGCCAGCCCGGCCGAGACGCCATGGTTGATCGCATACGCGAGGTAATACAACGAGCCGATGCCGCGGATCCCGAACCAGCCGATCAACGCGCGCTGCGAGCGCAGCGACTTCGAGCCCGCCAAGCCCACCATCACCGAAAGCGGTCGTATCACGAACAGCAGCAACGCGACGAAGCCCCACGACGCCAGCCGCCAGTCGACCGACCACAACAGCATGCCGATCGCGATCACCACCGCGACCTCGCCGATGCGCTCCATCTGCTCATTGAAGCTCAGCATCGCATGCGCCATGAACGCCGGCGCGTGCTTGGGGTCGGTCGCGACCTGCTCCGCATGGCTCGCATCGGGGTTGGCGTGCGCCTCCGCCGCGACCTCGGCCGAGCGCTTGCGGCGCGAAGCCGCCACGGCAGCGACGCGCTTCGGCTTCGGCGCTTCGTCGAGCGCTGCCGCTGCCGACGCGGTTTGGTCGGTCGCGTCGCCGATGGCGTGGCTCTCAACGCTCGCGCGTTGCTCGAGACGTCGCAGCGCCACGCCCGCGGCGAACACCGCGAGAAAGCCGTAGGCGTTGGCGAGCACCGAGACGCCGTAGGCGAGCCCGATCAGTCCGAGCGCGAGGAAGTCGTCACCGCCGACCGCTTCCTTGCGGGTGCGGCGCAGATGGAGCACGAGCCAGCCGATCGCATTGCCGAACAGCGCGCCGATACCGATGCCGCCGAACACCCCCCACACCAGATCGACGCCGAACGAGAGCCAGCCGAAGCTCGCTTCGCTGCCGATGCCCAAAAGACCGAGGCCGAGCAGCACCACCGGATACGCGGTGCCGTCGTTGAGCCCGGCCTCGCCGGTCAGCGCGAAGCGCAACCGGTCGCGGTCGGTGGGATTGGCCACCTGCACCTCGGACGCGAGCACCGGATCGGTCGGCGCGAGGATGCCGCCAAGCAGAACCGCTGCACCGAGCGGCAACCCGAGCCAGTAAACACCGGTCGCCGCGATCAGCGCCACCGTCACGAGCATCGAGCCGACGGCCAGACGCAACGGCAACAGCCAGCGGCCATCGCCGAGGCCCACGCTCATCTTCAGGCCCGACGTGAACAGCGACAGCAGCACCACGATTTCGGCGCCATGCTCGAGCAGCACACGATGCGAAGGCAGCGTGAGTGCGCTCCAGCCGAGCCAGAGCGGGCTCGTCGCCGCGCCCACCGAGAGGTAGAGCATCGACGTGCTGAGCGGCAGTCGCGAAAGTCGGTTCTCCACCAAAGCCATGCCCACCAGCAGCAGCCCGATGAGTGCTGCCCATCCCGCAAAGTCCATGGAAGTCCTGCTTGCGACGGTGTCGCCAAGCGAAGGTCTTCCGCTCGGGCCCGAGGCGCTGCGACCCGAACACCGGGCGCTTCATGCGTCGCGCAGACGACCTTAGCAGAGGGCGCACCGGCGTTTCGGATTGGGTCAGGGCAACGCCGGTGCGCTCGGTCGTCGCGCTCGGGTGCCGCGCTCGGGTGCCGCGGCGATTGGTCCCGCCGCGACATCGCGAGCGGCGGCCGCCGGCCATCACGCCATCCACGCCACCGGGTTGATCTCGCCGCGCGCCTGGAACATCGGCCAGCTGTAGAGAAAGCCTTGCTGCAGCGTGATGCCGGTGGCATACAGAAAGTCGCGCTCGCCGGCCGTTTCGACGCCTTCGCCGACGATGCGGATGCCGAGGTCGCTGCAGGTCTTGACGAGGCCGGAAACGATGGCCTGGCGCGGCGCGCTGGTATCGATGCCGCGCACCAGTGCCATGTCGAGCTTGATGAGGTCGGGTTGAAAGTCGGCGAGCAGCGTAAGGCCCGCGTAGCCTGCGCCGAAGTCATCGATGGCGGTGAGAAAGCCGCAGCGCTTGTATTCGCGCATCACTTCGGCAAGCCATTTGGCGTCGTCGACGCGGTCGCCCTCGGTCGTTTCGAAAATGATGCGTTCGACCGGAAAGTCGGTCGCGCGCGCCGCTTCGAGCGTGGTGCGAATGCAGACCTCGGGCTTGTAGATCGCGTTCGGCAGGAAGTTGATCGAGAGCTTTTCGCGAATGCCGATCTCTGCTGCGCCCTTGATCGCCTTGACCCGGCACGCCTGGTCGAATCGGTAGCGGTTGTGGTCGTTCACCTTCGCGAGCACCGAGCCGGCGGTCTCCCCCGCCGGGCCACGCACGAGCGCTTCGTGCGCATAGACCGTGTGCGACGCGAGATCGACGATGGGTTGGTAAGCGAAGCCGAATTTGAAGGGCAGCGATTCGGCTGGCGAACAGCCCGTGCAAGCCGGCTTTTCTTCGTTCAACGGAACGAAGTTCGACGGCGGCGACGGTGACGGCGGGACGGAAAGACTGGAAGCATTCATCGCGGGGCACCGGTGACACGCCTGCGGGCGCGCCGCAACCTCCGATGTTGTTTTGCGCAGTGGCGGCACCGTTAAATTCGGCGCCTCGCCGACGAACTTGAGCTCGGTGTGCAACCGATGCGCAAGCAATGCGCCTGCGCAGTCGTGCGCCTGCACTTCAGCTGGGCCGGCCGTGGAAGATTCACGCTTCCCACGGCACACGCCGCGTTGAACGGCTGGTCAATCAGGCCCCGACGATCCAGCCCTCCACCACATCGACATCCCTCGGCACGCCGAAGCCCGGCCGGCTCGATGCGAAGGCCGCCTGCGCGAGACAGAGCACGGCGTCGAGCCGATCGCCCGTGGGGTCGTCGATCAGGGCCGTCTGCAGTTCCGGTTCGATGCGCAACGAGAAGCCGAGCGAGGCGTGCCCCTGCATCAGTGCATCGACGACCGCCCGGCGCGCGTCGGCGCGGTCCGGCAACGCGCTGTTCTTGTACGAGCGCCGGCCGATGACCGCGTGCGCGAGCCGACGCGGATAGCCCTCGAGCGCGATGCGCGAGGGGTCGCCTTCCCTCAAGCCCGGCACGTGCGCGCCCGATTCGACGATGCGCGCAAAGCCCTCGAAGTACATGAACGCGACCGGCACGTAGCGCGACTGCAGCGGGCTCGTCGAGCTCACGTCCGACGCCGCGTCGGTGCGCCGATGCGGCAGTCGCGCGCCGGCCGGCTGCGCGTTGACCCACGCGTCGATGAAGGCGCGCCACGCCATCCGGGTCGGGCAACGTCGATGCACTTCGGCGGTCACCTCGGCGGCGCTGGCGCCGAGGTGATTCGCGTCGACGAAAGCGCGCGGCAGACCGAACGGGAAGTCGAACGCCGCCATCCACTTCGTGCGCGTGCGCAGCCAGCCGTCGAACGCGTCGAGCGTCGTCAGCGCCTCGAGCGATTCGACGATGAGCGAGGCCTTCGCGAAGCGACCCGTCGCCAGCGTGACCGGCTTGCGCTTCGAAGGCGCACAGGTGAAGTCGATGCCGGCGAGGAGCGCGTGAGCCATACCCGATTCTTGACTTCAAGCTCCCTGCACGCGGCAGCCGAAAGGGAGCGTTAAATAGCGGCTGTACCCGAACCCACCGTGGCAGCCGGCCATCGGCGCCCAGGTCCTGCAACCGTCGGTCCCTTGTCGCGCCATGAACCCCATCCTTGTCGAAGCTTTCCGCGGCCCTGCGGTCGAATCGGTCCACGGCGGTGCTCTGGCCATCGTCGATGGCGACGGCCATGTCGTTTGCGCGATCGGCGACATCGAGCGCCCGATTTTCCCTCGATCGGCGGTGAAGGTGTTGCAGGCCCTACCGATGGTCGAGAGCGGCGCCGCCGATCGGCTCGAGCTCACCGACGACGAGCTCGCGATCGTTTGCGCCTCGCACAATGGCGAGCCGGAGCACACGACCGTGGTGGCCGGCCTGCTGGCCAAGCTCCAGCTCGACGCGCACGCGCTCGAATGCGGCACGCACTGGCCCTCGAACGAAACCACCGCGCGTGCGCTGGCCGCGAACGGCGACAAGCCGAGCGCGCTGCACAACAACTGCTCGGGCAAGCACGCCGGGTTCCTGTGCCTCGGTTGCATGAAAAAGGGCGCGCTCGATCGGCGCCAGTACGTGAAGGGCTATGTCGCGCCCGACCACCCGGTGATGCAGGACGTGACCGCGGCCCTGCAGGCGACGACCGGCTTCGACCTCGCCGCCGCCCCGCGCGGCACCGACGGCTGCTCGATCCCGACCTTCGCGATACCGCTGCGCCATCTCGCGCATGCGTTCGCGCGTGTCGGCACCGGCCACGGTCTGTCAGCCGGCCATGCCGCGGCCGCCAGTCGCCTGCGTGCCGCGGTCGCGAAGTCGCCTTTCATGGTCGGCGGCACCCGCCGCTTCGACACCCGGGTGATGCGGCAACTCGGCGCGCGCGCGTTCACGAAGGTCGGCGCCGAAGGCGTGTTCTGCGCTGCGTTTCCCGAGCCGGGTTACGGCGTCGCGATCAAGGTCGATGATGGCAACAACGCGCGCGCCGCCGAAGTGGTGATGGCCGCGGTGATCGAAGCCTGCCTGGCCCTCGACGATGCCGACGCGACCTTCATGCGCGGCTTCAGCGACCTCGCGCTGCGCAACTGGAACGGCATCGAGGTCGGTGCGCTGCGCGCTACGCCGGCTCTTCGGGCCGCGTTGCCAGGTCGCTAGGCGCGCGGGCACCGGCCGTCGCCGTGCCGTGGTGCAACGCCAGCAGGCCTTCGAGCGAGGCCATCGTGTCGGCCTCGTGAATGGGTTTGTCAGAGCGAATGCGCAGCATGCGCGGGAACCGAACGGCGATGCCGCTCTTGTGTCGCGCGCTGCGGTTGATGCCTTCGAAGCCGAGCTCGAACACCATCGTCGGTTTCACGCTGCGCACTGGGCCAAACTTCTCGAGCGTGTTGGCGCGGATCACTTTGTCGACGCCGCGGAACTCCTCGTCGGTGAGACCCGAGTAGGCCTTCGCGAACGCGACCAGCTGCAGGGCATCGGCCTCCGGCGGCTCGCGTCTGGCGATCGCATCGACGACCGACTGCGCCTCGGCCGCATCGCGCGGCGTGCGGTTCCACACCGCGAAGGTGTAGTCGGTGTACACGCTCGCTCGACGGCCGTGGCCGGCCTGCGCATAGATGAGCACGCAGTCGACGCGGAGCGGTTCGATCTTCCACTTCCACCACGTCCCGCCGCCAAGGTCGTCCTGCTTGCGACGGCCGGTGCCGTAGCGCGCGCCGCGCTGCTTCAGCATGAAGCCTTCGACGCCACGCTCGCGCGACTCCTCGCGCAAGGCCGCGAGCTCGGCCCAGCTCGACCGTATCTCGACCGGCGACAGATGGATCGTCATATGCTGCTTCACCAAGCTCTCGAGCAGCTCGCGCCGTTCGGCTTGCCCGCGCTCGCGCAGGTCGACGCCACCGAGCTCGAGCAGGTCGTACGCGATGAGGCCGACCGGCGCATCGGCGAGCACCTTCTTCGTCAGGGTCTTGCGGCCGATGCGCTGCTGCAGCAACGCAAACGGCGCGACGCGGTCGTCCTTCCACACCACAATCTCGCCGTCGAGCACGGTGCCATCGGGCAGTTGCATCGCGTTCGCGACGATCTCCGGGAAGCGCTCGGTGACGAGCTCTTCACCACGCGACCAGATCCACACCTGGCTTGCGCGCTTCACCACCTGCGCGCGAATGCCGTCGTACTTCCACTCGACGATCCACTCGCCGGGAACTCCGAGCTTGGCGTCGAAGGCGCCGTGGTGCAGGTCGAGCTGGTGCGCAAGGAAAAAAGGATAAGGCTGGCCGGCGTCGAGCGGGCCGTTGCCGGCGGCGGCCGTGAGCTGCGCGTAGCGTTCGGCGCTCGGACTCACGCGCCCGTCGGTGTAACCCATCATGCGTTGCGCGACGAGCTTGGCATCGACGCCCGCCTGCTCAGCGAGCGCCCGCTGCACCAGCAGCTTGCTGACGCCGACCCGAAAGCTGCCGCCGATGAGCTTGTTGAGCAGGAAGCGGCCGGCGGTGTCGAGCTCGTCCCAGTACGAGGCGACGCGTGCGGTCTGCTCCTCGGGCGCCAGGCCTCGCAGCGGCAGCAGGCGTTCTTCGATCCACTCCGCCAGGCCGAGATCGCTCTCGTGCGCAGGCGGTGGCAACACGTGCGCAACGGTCTCCGAGAAATCGCCCACCGCCTGATAGCACGCATCGAAGAGCCAGTCGTCGATGCCGGCGCGCCGGCAGGCGATCGCCCATAGCACGCCGCTCGGCACCACCTGGCGGGGCTTGCCCCCGGCAAGGAAGTACACCGCCCACGCCGCGTCGCGCGGCGCAGCGACCCCGAAATAGCGCTTCAGCGCATCGACCTTCGCAAGCGTCGCGGTGCTTTGATCGAGCTCGGCGAAGAGTGCGGCGAAGCGCTTCATCTCAAAGCGTCGTCGCTCGACGACTCGTCTGGCGACGCATCTTCGCTCCCTCTCCTTCCGGGAGGGGGCTGGGGTGAGGACGGTGCTGCACTCTCCCCCGCCCCAACCCTCTCCCGGGGGGAGAGGGAGTCAAGGTCTAGCGCGTCAACGGCATGCGCGTGCGCCTCGTCGTCGCTCAGCGTCGCGGCCACCTCATCCGCCGCCTGCTCTGAAGCCGCCTTCGCGTCGCCGGCGCCACCCGGCAGTTCGTCGTCGTCGTCGCCGTACTCGGTCGCGAACGAGCCCGCTTCGAGGCCCTGGTCTGTGAGCCATCGCACCATCACCGCTTCGTAGCCGTGCGTGACGATCACGCGCTCGGCGCCGGTCGCGCCGATCGCGCGCTGCAGGCCGGGCCAGTCGGCATGGTCGCTCAACACGAAACCGCGGTCGACCGATCGCCTCCGACGGGCACCGCGCAACTGCATCCAGCCGCTCGCGAACGCATCGCTGTAGTCGCCGAAGCGGCGCGTCCAGATGGCGCCCTGCACCGAGGGCGGCGCGACGACCAGCGCGCGCCTGATCATCGATTTGTCGGCGAGCTCCGTGACCAGCTGCGTCGGGGGCAACGCGACGCCGGCTTCGCGATAGGCGCGGTTCAACGGCTCGACCGCCCCGTGCACGATGATCGGCCCGATCGACGGATCGACGCCCTTTAGGATGCGTTGCGCCTTGCCGAAGCTGTAGCCCATCAGCAGGCTGGCGCGGCCGGCTTCGGCGTTGGCGCGCCACCAGGCGTCGATCGACGCGAAGAGCTCGGCTTGCGGTTGCCACCGGTAGATCGGCAGGCCGAAGGTCGACTCGGTGATGAAGCAATGGCAACGCACCGGCTCGAACGGCGCGCACGTGGCGTTGTCTTCGGCCGCGTCCGCGCTCGAGCCGGCCACGTAGTAGTCGCCCGACGCGACCCACACGCGGCCCTGGTGTTCTAGCCGAACCTGCGCCGAGCCGAGCACATGGCCGGCCGGGTGCAGGCTGACGCGCACGCCGAAGTGATCGATCTGCTCGCCGTAGGCGAGCGTCTGCAGGTCGATCTCGCCGAGCCGGGCGCGCAGCACGCCCTCGGCCGGCGCTGCCGCGAGGTAATGCGCATGGCCTCGCCGCGAGTGGTCGGCATGCGCGTGGGTGATCACCGCGCGATCAACCGGGCGCCACGGGTCGATGTAGAAATCACCGGGCGGGCAATAGAGGCCCTCGGGGCGTTGGATGACGAGGTCGTCTGGATGCACCATGAATCGACAAGGGTAATGCGGGCGCGCGGGTCGCGCTGCCACCGGGTCCGGCAGGTCGCCCAATTGCCAGAGCGTCGAGTCGCCACCGTCGAGCCGGCACGACGGTACAGTGGCAGCGCGGCGCCAATGGTCCGGTCGCGAACGATCGACCTTGTGCCGTGCGGTCGACGACCGCGAAGGGCATGTGGCGCTCCCGCGTCCACTCACCACACCACCACATTCCATGTACACGCAAATTCCTTCGCCCACCGGCGATTCCGGTTCGCGCGCATCGACGGGTGTCGACGGCCTCGACGCGATCCTGGGCGGTGGACTCACCCGCAACCGGGTCTACCTGCTCGAAGGAACACCCGGCACCGGCAAGACCACGTTTGCGCTTCGCTTCCTGCTCGCCGGCGTCGCGGCGGGTGAAAAAGGCCTCTACATCACGCTGTCTGAAACGGCAAATGAACTGGCGGCAGTGGTCGCCTCACATGGCTGGTCGCTCGACGGCATCGATGTGTGCGAGCTGCTCGACGAAAGCGGCCGCGACCCCGACGCCGAGCAGTCGATCCTCTACCCGTCGGAAGTGGAACTTGGCGAAACCATCGGCAAGATCACCGCTCAGATCGAACGTGCCGCGCCGACGCGGGTGGTCTTCGACAGCCTCTCCGAGATGAGACTGCTCGCGCAAGACCCGTTGCGCTATCGGCGACAGGTGCTTGCGCTGAAGCAGTTTTTCGGAACGCGTTCATGCACGGTGCTGCTGCTCGACGACAAGACCTCCGACCCTGGTGACCTTCAACTGCACAGCATTTCGCACGGCGTGATCAGCCTCGAGCAGGTGATTCAGCAATTCGGCACCGAATCGCGGCGGCTGCGGGTGATCAAGATGCGCGGCCAGAGGTTCCAGGGTGGCCTGCACGACTTCGTGCTCGACACCGGTCGCGTCGCCGTTTTCCCTCGGCTGGTCGCTTCGGAGCACCGCACTGCGGTGCATCACGAACACGTGTCGACCGGTTCGGCCCAGCTCGACGAGATGCTTGGCGGCGGGCTCACGCGCGGCACCAGCACGCTGCTGCTCGGCCCCTCCGGCATCGGCAAGACGACGACGGTTCTGCGCTGTATGCACGCCGCCCTCACCCGCGGCGAACACGCAACGTACTACATCTTCGACGAAGGGTTGGCCACCCTGATGACACGCGGCCGCGCGCTGGGCATGGACGTGACGCCGTTCGTCGATTCCGGCCAGTGCCGAATCGTGCAGATCGATCCCGCCGAGCTCTCGACCGGTGAGTTCTCGTCGATGGTGGTGGAGGCGGTGAAGACCAGGGGCGCCAGTTTCGTCGCGCTCGACAGCCTCAACGCCTACCTGCAGGCGATGCCGGGGCAAAGCTTCCTGTTGCTGCACATGCACGAATTGCTGACGTTCCTGAACCATCGCGGCGTGACCACCATGCTCGTCGTCGGACAGCATGGCGTGATCGGTGACGTGCGCACCGAGATCGACCTCAGCTACCTGAGCGACGCCACCGTGCTGTATCGTTTCTTCGAGGCCGAGGGCGCCGTCCGCTCGGCCATCACCGCGCTGAAGAGCCGGACCGGGCCGAATCAACACACGATTCGCGAGTTCCGCCTGAGCTTCAAGGACGGGCTGCAAGTGGGCGAACCGTTGCATGGCTTCGATGGCGTCCTCGGCGGGCTGCCGCGTTACAGCGGCAGCACCCAACTGTTGGAGGGTCGGCAGGGATGATCCGCGGGGCGACGCCCGATCCAGAGTCGCGGGTGCTGGTCTTGGCGCCGCGAGGCCGCGATGCCGACGTGGTGGGCCAACTGCTGACGACGTTCGGCTTGCGTTGCGAACCGTGCGCCGATCTGCCCGCCCTGGTGACGGCGCTCGCCTTCGGTGCCGACATCGCGCTGCTGACCGAAGAGGCGCTGGCGGGTCCGGAACTGGCCTTGCTGGTCGACTGGATCGACCGCCAGCCGCCTTGGTCCGATTTTCCGTTCGTCGTGCTTGCGACGCGACGCGTCGGCCGTCGGCCCCTCGGCGCGGCCGCCACGCTGCGCGACCTGGGCAACGTGGTCCTCCTCGAGCGCCCGCTCAACACCGACACGCTGGTGAGTGCTGCCAGAGCGGCCATGCGGGCGCGACGCCGCCAATACGCCACCCGCACGCACATGGCTGCCGAACTTGCCGCCCGCGCGTCGGAACGCCAGGCCAACGCCGAAACGCTCGCCGTCAAACAAGCCTTCGAGGTGGCGCTCGAAGCGGGCGAACTCGGCACGTTCCACTGCCCGTTTCCATTGGCGCGCGTGGAAGCCAACGCGGTTTGCCGAACGCACTTCTGGATGAACGAAAACGACGAGTCCACTCTCGCCAACTTCCTCGCCCGCGTCCATCGTGACGACTTGACCATGACCGAATTGGCGATCGAGCGCTCCGTGACCGGTTCGGTTCCGTACGACATCGACCACCGCACCGTCTCGCCGACCGGTGCCGTGCGTTGGATCCGGGTCAAGGGCCGGGTCTATCGGGACGCGGGTGGCGAGCCGGTTCGCTTCGACGGCGTCACGCTTGACATCGACCGCCAGAAGCGCCTCGAAGACGAACGCGAAACCCTGCTGGCGGGCGAGCGCGCGGCGCGCCTCGAGGCCGAACGCGCAGGCCGCATGAAGGACGAATTCCTGGCCACGCTTTCCCACGAGCTGCGCACGCCACTCAGCGCGATCATCGGCTGGACCCATCTGCTGTCGCGCCCTGGGGCGAGCGCAGCCGACGTGGCCAAGGCGTCCACCATCATCGAGCGCAACGCGAAAGCGCAAGCCCGCCTCATCGAAGACCTGCTCGACGTGAGCCGCATCACCTCGGGCAACCTGGAGCTCGAGGCAACCGTCATGCAGCTGGGACCAGTGCTCGATGCGGTGATGCAAGCCCTCAAGCCCGCGGCCGAAGCGAAACGCGTCGCGCTGGCGGTGCAAGTCGAGCCGCAGCGCATCGAGATGGTCGGTGACGCGCAGCGTATCCAGCAAGTGTTGTGGAACCTCGTGTCGAACGCCGTCAAGTTCACGCCGGCCGGTGGCCGTGTGGCGGTGCGGGCGAAGGTAGCGGCCGCTGACGTGGTGCTCGAAGTGCAAGACAACGGCGCCGGCATCTCGCCCGAGTTCCTGCCGCATGTGTTCGAGCGTTTTCGTCAGGAGCAATCGACCTCGTCGCGGTCGTTCGGGGGGCTCGGTCTCGGTCTGGCCATCGTTCGCCAACTCGTCGAGCTGCACGGCGGCAGCGTGAGGGCGACATCGCCCGGCACCGGCCTGGGCTCGACGTTCGCGGTGCGCCTGCCGATCGGCACGGACGCCGCCCACGCGCCGGGCGATCCGGATCGGCCGCCACCCGACGCCATTCCTCGCAGCGGCACCGACCCGCTGGCCGGACTTCACATCGTGCTGATCGAGGACGAGGCCGATGGCCGCGACATGCTGACGCGCATGCTCGAGCGCGAAGGGGCGCGCGTCACCGCACTCGATTCCGCCGAACAGGCGCTGCTCTTGCTGCAGCGCATGTCACCCGACCTGCTGATCAGCGACATCGGGATGCCGAGCGTCGACGGACACGAATTGATCCGGCGCGTGCGCGCCGATGCGAACCCGTCGCTGCAGCAGCTTCCGGCCATCGCCCTCACCGCGTTCGCGCACCCGAGCGACGCGGGCAAGGCCAGGGCGGCTGGCTTTCAGCGCCACTTGCCCAAGCCGGTCAATCCCGAGGCCTTGCTGAACGCCATCGCCGAAGTGCAGCTGCCAGCGGCCGGGCTTCTGAAAGCCTTCAAACGCTAGGTCACCCGGGGCAGCACCTTGTTCAGGAGGCCGATGTCGATCGGCTTCTGCAGGTAGTGGTCGACCCGTGCGAACGCGCTCGCGACGCGCTGATCGGTGGCGCTGTGACCGGTGATCGCGATCAGGATCACGTCGTCGCCGTGACGTTCGCGGATCCGGCGTGACAGCTCGGCGCCATCCATGCCGGGCAGGCCGACGTCGAGCAACACACAGTCGGGCTGGTGGGCCTGCACCATCTCGAACGCCTGCAGCCCGTCGTGGGCGATCGAGACCTCATACCCGTTGCCGACCAGGATCGCCTCCAGCATGTCGGCCACATCGATGTTGTCTTCGACGATGAGAACGCGGGCGGCATCCGACATGGTTGGAACGTGCAATCACGGTCAGGAACGACCGCTCTCGATGGGCAAGCAGTGTGCCTGATGTCCGACAACCGGGCGGGAAGTCGTCCGACAAAACAAGGTCCGGTCCGCCGGTCTGTCCGGGCCCGTGGCCTCGCGTGGGCGCGAAAACCGTCAATACCGGTTCCCCGTCATGAACAACGCGAACCGCATCATCCCGTACGCCAGCCAGCTCAACACGCGCGCGGCCCACGGCCGGCCCAGGTGCGATCGGCTCTCGACGCGCTGGCCTTCGTTGGCGATCGAGTTCATCAGATGCTCGCGCAGCGCCGCCACGAAGGCTTCATCGCGCGCGAAGATATTGGCCTCGCGCGCGAGCAGGAGGCTCAGCGGTTCCAGGTTCGAAGATCCGACGGTCGCGATCGCGCCGTGCGTGCCGTCGAACACGGCGACCTTCGCGTGCAGGAAGCTCGCCTTGTATTCGACGATCTCGATGCCGTGGTTGAGCAGCACCCCGTAGAGCGCACGGGTGGTGTGGTGCTGCATGAAGTACTCGTACCGACCCTGCAACAGCAGCGTGATGTGGACGCCCCGCTTCCTCGCGCGAAGCAACGCGCGCTGTAGCTTCACGCCAGGCACGAAATAGGCGTTGGCGATCAGGATCTCGGTCTTCGCCTGGTTGATCGCGAAGCGGTACGTACGCTCGATGCGGCGACGGTAGCGAACGTTGTCGCGCAGCACCAGGGCCGCGGTCGAACCCAGGCCGGCCAGCTTGCCGGCAGCGCCCGCGCCACGCGGTCCGGGGCCCCGCTCGTCGTCGTCGACTTCGGGCGGAAAGTGCTCGAGCATCTCGGGGTCGGTGAAATCGGCCCCGGCCCGCACTGCGGCACGCACCGATCGCAACGCGGCGCGCACGTCGTGGCGGCGTGCATCGCGGGCCGCCTCGACGCGCAGCCAGAGCCGCGTCATGGTCTCGTGCACATCATCGACGAGCGGGCCAATCACGCGGACCGAGAAGTCGAGGCGCGGCTCGGCGAGCGCGCCGTGGTTGGGGTCGACGTAGTCGTCGAGCAGATTGATGCCGCCGCAGAACGCGATCCAACCGTCGACGACGCAAAGCTTGCGATGCAGGCGCCGCCATTTGCGCGGCATCAGCATGCGCCAGCCGCGCGCATCGTTGAAGCTGCGCCACTGCAGGCCGGCTGCACGCCACCGCGTTTGCCACTCGGGTGGGATCGTTGGCGTGCCGAACGCGTCGACCACGACCCGCACCACCACGCCGCGGGCCGCGGCCCGTTCGAGCGCCTCGGCCACCGGCAGCACCGCGCCGGCGAACTCGAGAATGTAGGTCTCGAGCAGCACCTCTGCGCGGGCGTTGTCGACGGCCTCGACCAGGCTCGCGAAGAATTCAGATCCGCCCTTCAGCAGCGTGAGCTTGTGGCTCGGCCGCAGCATCCGCGTGTCGACCGGCTGCTGCCTGCGCAGAAGCGACAGGCGGCGCTCGCGGCCGGGCGGCCACGGTTTGACCGTGCTGCGGCGTTCGGCCGGGGCCGGGGCCGTGACGCGCGGCGCGTTCAATCGATTTCGAGCTCGGCCACGAGCGGAAGGTGATCCGACATGCGCGCCCACGCCGCGCCGCGCGGCACCGAGGTGCCGAGGCAACGCATGCCGCGCAGGTAAAAGCGGTCCATCGAGAACATCGGCATCCGCGACGGGAAGGTGTTGATGCGCGCGGCCGGATCGCCAGGCACCATGCCGCGCGCGAGATCGCAGCCGTGCATCAGACCATCGAGCTTGTCGCCCCAGTCGTTGAAGTCTCCGGCGACGATGAGCGCTTCGCCTTTCGGCACCGTCGCCTCGACGAACTCGGCCAGGCGCTGCACCTGCCGCACGCGGCTCGCGTGGATCAGGCCGAAGTGCGCGACGATGGCGTGCACGACGGTGCCGTTCCAGTGCACCGGCACATGCAGCAGGCCGCGCTGCTCGAAGCGGTGGTCCGAGACGTCGTGGTGGCCGACGTCGCCGAGCGGCCAGCGCGACAGCAGTGCATTGCCGTGCTCGCCGTCGCGCGTGACCGCGTTGGTGCGGTAGGCCACCTCGTAGCCTTCGGGCGCGAGATAGTCGGCCTGCGGCACGCGTGGCCAGCCGATGTGGGTGTCGGGGAACTCGCGCGCGACCGCGCGGTTCATGCGCCGCACCTCCTGCAGGAAGACGAGGTCGGTGTCGAGTGCCTCGATGCCGAGCACGAGGTTGTGGATCTCGAGCCGTTTCTTCGGGCCGACGCCGCGCACGCCCTTGTGGATGTTGTACGTGGCCACGCGCAGCACGCTCGAATGGGTGGTGTTGGTGTTGAAGCCGCGCGAGTGGGCTTGCGACTGGAAGGTCATGACGTGCAGCCGAGGAAACGGGGCAACTGCAGAATGGCTTCCGCATTCGAAGGCGAGAAGCACGCATCGGCCGCGTCGTGCAGCGTCAACCAGCGGTGCTGCAGATGCTCGCGCGGGTTGAGCATGATGGCCGCGTCGCGCGGCACGCAAAGGCCGAACACGTGCTCGGTGTTGGTCGTCACGCCGGGCGCGTATCGGTAGCGCCACACCGGATAGATGTCGTACACGTTCGAGAGCTGCCAATCGCGAAGGCACGACTGTGGCACGGCCGCCGATCCGATGTGGATCCCGGTTTCTTCGACGACTTCGCGGATGCACGTGGTCGTGAGCGCCTCGGCAACATCGTCTTTCGAGCCCGTGACGCTTTGCCAGAACCCGGGCTGATCGGCGCGCTCGATCAGCAGCACCTCGGCCTCGGCGCTGTGGATGATCACCAGCACGGACTCCGGGATCTTGTACGGGCGCGCGCCACCGTCACTCATGCGAACGCATCGGCATGCATGCCGGGCCTCCGATGACGAATGGATGCTCAAGCCGCCTGCGCATTGCGCAGGCGGATGTGCAATTCGCGCAACTGCTTCTCATCGACCGCACTCGGCGCGTTGGTAAGCAGGTCCTGCGCACGCTGCGTCTTCGGGAACGCGATCACGTCGCGCAGCGATTCGGCGCCCGTCATCAGCATCACGAAGCGGTCGAGGCCGATCGCGATGCCGCCGTGCGGCGGCGCGCCGTACTGCAACGCATCCAGCAGGAAGCCGAATTTCGCCTGCGCTTCCTCGGCATCGATCTTCAACGCACGGAACACCTTGCTCTGCACCTCCTCGCGGTGGATTCGCACCGAGCCGCCGCCGAGTTCGATGCCGTTCAGCACCACGTCGTAGGCTTTAGCAATGCAGCGGCCGGGATCGGTCTCGAGCCAGTCCTCGTGGCCATCTTTCGGCGACGTGAAGGGGTGGTGCACCGCGTTCCAGCGGCCGGCCGCGTCGTCGCGCTCGAACATCGGGAAGTCGACGACCCAGAGCGGCTCCCATTCGCCCTGCACGAGGCCGCGCGCCTTGCCGAACTCGCTGTGCCCGACCTTCACGCGCAACGCACCCATCGCATCGTTGACGACCTTCGCCTTGTCGGCGCCGAAGAAGATCAGATCGCCATCGACCGCGCCGCAGCGTTTCAGGATCTCGGCCAGGGCCGCGTCGTGCAGGTTCTTGACGACCGGTGACTGCAACCCTTCACGGCCCTTCGCCGCCTCGTTGACCTTGATCCACGCCAGACCCTTCGCGCCGTAGATCTTCACGAACTCGGTGTAGCCGTCGATCTCGCCCCGACTCAACCCGCCACTGGCCTGGCCACCGCCCGGCACGCGCAACGCCACCACCCGGCCGTCTGTCGTTTTCGCGGGCACGGAGAACACCTTGAAGTCGACGTCGCCCATCGCGTCGGTGAGCTCGGTGAGCTCGAGCTTCACGCGCAGGTCGGGCTTGTCGCTGCCGTAGCGGTGCATCGCGTCGGCGTACTTCATCACCGGGAACTCCGGCAACTCCACGCCGATCGCGTGTTCGAAGGTGCTGCGCACCATCTCCTCGAACATCGTGCGGATCTCTTCCTCGGAGAGGAACGAGGTCTCGACGTCGATCTGCGTGAATTCGGGCTGGCGGTCGGCACGCAGGTCTTCGTCGCGGAAGCACTTGGTGATCTGGTAGTAACGGTCGAAGCCGGCGACCATCAGCAGCTGCTTGAAGAGCTGGGGGCTCTGCGGCAGAGCGAAGAACTGGCCCGGGTGGACGCGGCTGGGCACCAGGTAGTCGCGCGCACCCTCGGGCGTGCTCTTGGTGAGCATCGGCGTCTCGATGTCGATGAAGCCGTTCTTGTCGAGGAACTTCCGGATCTCCATCGCGACCCGGTAGCGCAGCATCATGTTGCGCTGCATCTGCGGGCGCCGCAGGTCGAGCACGCGGTGCGTGAGCCGGGTCGTTTCCGAGAGGTTCTCTTCGTCGAGCTGGAACGGCGGCGTGACGCTCGGGTTCAGCACCTCGAGCGTGTGGCAGAGCACCTCGATCCGGCCGCTCGTGAGGTTAGCGTTGTCGGTGCCGGCGGGCCGTGCGCGCACGACGCCCTCGACCTCCAGGCAGAACTCGTTTCGGACGCCTTCGGCGACCTTGAACATGTCGACGCGATCGGGGTCGCAGACGACCTGGACCAGGCCTTCGCGGTCGCGCAGATCGATGAAGATGACGCCGCCGTGGTCGCGGCGCCGGTGGGCCCAGCCCATCAGCGTGACGGTCTGTCCGAGCAGTGATTCGCCGACAAGTCCGCAGTACGTGGTTCTCATGAAAAGCTCCAATGATTCTTCGTCTTCGGGTCGTTCGCGGGCATGGCGCAACTGAACCGATGGGGTAGGAGACCGCGCGAGCATCCTTCTCGCCGCGCGGCGTGCCGGAGCGATGCCGTGCGGGCCCGCGGGCCCGGCACGGCATCGCGATTCAATTTCGCAGCGGCAACGGCGCCGACACGGCCGCATCGATGCGGATCGGCGGCGCGACCACGCCCATCGAGATCACGTATTTCAGCGCTTCGTCGACCGACATCGCCAACGCGATCACGTCGGTGCGCGGAACCATCAGGAAGAAGCCCGAGGTCGGGTTCGGCGTGGTCGGCACGTAGAGGCTCAGGTAGTCGCCGGGCAGATGCGTGGCCGCCTCGCCGCCCGGCTTGCCGGTGACGAACGCGATGGTCCACGAACCGGCCCGCGGATACTGCACCAGCACCGCTTCACGAAAGGCATTTCCGCTGCTCGAGAACAGCGTGTCGGACACCTGCTGCACCGAGTTGTAGATCTGCTTGACGATCGGGATCTTGCCGAGCACCCGGTGCCCCTGACGCAAGGCCCACTGGCCGAAGATGTTGGCCGCGAACACGCCGGTGAGCAACAGCCCCACGACCATTGCGAGCACGCCAAGACCATGCACCGCCATCAGTTGGCGCACCGTCGGCTCGGCCGATTGCGGCAGGATGTTGAGCGAGCTCGACAGCACCCAGGCGAACACACCGTCGAGCAGGCCGAGCACGGCTTGCAGCACCCAGATCGTGACCGCGAGCGGCAGCCAGACCAATAGGCCGGCGAGCAGGTACTTCTTCACGGGCGAGATTCAGGAGTTGGGCTTGGACGACGGCGCGGCGCTCGGCGAGGCGGGCGCGGCACTCGCTGCGGGCGCGGACGTTGGCGACGGCGACGGCGACGGCGACGGCGCATTCGACGGCGTGCCGGAGTCGCTCTTTTTCGCATCGCTCGGGGTGTTCGCACTCGCCTCCGACGACGGGCTTTCGGCCCCCTTACCGCCCGCTTCGTCACCGCCCTTCGGCGGTGGTGGCGCGGTCGACTTGTCGCCTCGAAAATCAGTGACGTACCAGCCCGAACCCTTCAATTGAAAGCCGGCGGCAGTGACTTGCTTCTGGTATGTCGGATTGCCGCAGTTCGGGCACACCGTGAGCAGCGGGTCGGACATCTTTTGCAGCACATCCTGCGCGTGGCCACACGTGGTGCAGCGGTAGGCGTAGATCGGCATCGAGAGGCCTCGTGAGGTCGAAAAAAGATGAACCCTTCAGTATAAGCGGCGAGGCTCTGTTGCGACCTGCATGACGGTCAACGATGCCAATACACCGCCATCAGCAGCAGCCCCAGCAAGAAGCCGACAGCCGTCGTGATCACCGCTTGCAGAAGGCGATTGGTGCGCCGCTGCTCGAACAGCAAGGCGTCGAGCGCGCGCTGGTGCTGCGCCGCGTGGCGGCTCGGCTTCAACGCCTCGTGCATCAGGCGCGGCAGATCGGGCAGCAATTGCACATAGCGCGGCGCTTCGCGTTTCAGGTTGGCGAGCAGGCCGCGCCAGCCGACCTGCTCGTTCATCCACCGTTCGAGGAACGGCTTCGCGGTGCTCCACAGGTCGAGGTCGGGGTCGAGGTCGCGACCGAGGCCCTCGATGTTGAACAGTGTTTTCTGCAACAGCACGAGCTGCGGCTGGATCTCGACGTTGAAGCGACGCGAGGTCTGGAACAGGCGGAGCAGCACCTGGCCGAGCGAGATGTCCTTGAGCGGTCGGTCGAAGTGCGGCTCGCAGACCGCGCGGATCGCCCCTTCGAGTTCGTCGATGCGGGTCGCCGCCGGTACCCAGCCGCTCTCGACGTGGAGCTCGGCCACCCGTTTGTAGTCACGCTGGAAAAACGCGATGAAGTTCTGCGCGAGGTAGTCCTTGTCGAACTCGGTGAGCGTGCCGACGATGCCGAAGTCGAGGCTCACGTAGCGGCCGAACGTTTCCGGCGCGAGCGAGACCTGGATGTTGCCGGGGTGCATGTCGGCGTGGAAGAAGCCGTCGCGAAAGACCTGCGTGAAGAAGATGGTGACGCCGTCGCGCGCGAGCTTGGGAATGTCGACGCCGGCATCGCGCAGGCGCTGCACCTGGCTGATCGGAACGCCTTTCATGCGCTCCATCACGATCACGCCCTGGGTGCAATAGTCCCACACCATCTCGGGCACCAAGACAAGGCCGAGGCCTTGCATGTTGCGCCGCAGCTGCGCGCCGTTCGAGGCTTCGCGCACGAGGTCGAGTTCGTCGTGTAAGTGCTTGTCGAACTCGGCCACCACTTCGCGCGGCTTCAGGCGCTTGCCGTCGGCCGACAAGCGCTCGACCCAGCGTGCGATGGTGCGCATCAGCGCGACGTCGTCGTCGATGGCTTCGAGCATGCCGGGGCGCAGCACCTTGACGGCGACCTCGCGGCCATCCTTCAACACGCCAAAGTGAACCTGGGCGATCGATGCGCTCGCGACGGGTTCGGCGTCGAAGCTGGAGAACACCGCTTCGATTGGTTGCCGGAAAGCGTGTTCGACGAGCTCGCGAGCGACGCTCGCGGGGAACGGCGGCACGCGGTCTTGCAGCTTCGCGAGTTCCTCGGCGTAGTCTGCGGGCAGGAGGTCGCGTCGGGTCGAGAGCACCTGGCCGAACTTCACGAACACCGGACCGAGTCGTTCGAGGCCCAAGCGCAAGCGTTCCCCGCGCGGCGCGTCGAGTCGCCTGCCAATCGTGATCACGCGGACGAGCGCGCGAATCCAACGTTGACGAAAGGTCGATAGCGCCAGCTCGTCGAGCCCGTAGCGCAGAACCGTGACGCTGATGAAGACGAGGCGGCCGATGTGCCTCATGGGCCGGGCGGCCAGCCCGGGCCATCACGACTCTGCACCGGTGGCTCGCCCTCGCCGCCGTTGCCGGACGTTCCGGGTTCGCCCGGCGCGGCCGACTTGCCGAAGCCCCGAACGGCATCGGCCGCCTTCTTCAACGCGCCGTTGACGGCCGCCGCGAAACGCGAGAATTCGCGCGCCGGAGCATCTCCGATCAGCTTCGCGATGTCGTCTTCGATATCCCAGCGCAGGTTGTCGACGAGCCAGTTCACGTCGCCTGCGAGAGCGGCGTCGCCGGCGATGGTGATGTCGGGCTTGTCGCCGGTGAAAGCGCGAAACGCGGCGCGCGCGGGGTTCGAGGCGTCGACGCTGACAGTCAGATCTTCGGTGACCAGCGCCTCGTCTTCCGAACGCCACTCGATGAGGCCGGCGGGCGTCACGGTGAACAGGGCATTCGGCAGCGCCGGCAGCAGGCTCGGCCAGCCGTCGAAGCGGAAGCGGATGCTCTTGCCGGCATGCGGCATGAGGCGGCCGACGGCGACGGGCTCGGCGGCGATCACATGGTTGATCATGAGGACCAGGCGGTCCATCACGGCTTTGGTGAGCGTTGATTTGCCGGCATCGAACATGGTTCGGGATTGTAGGCACCCGACGGCGAGTGCGCGCTCGTGTTGGAACTTCGCCTTCGCTGTGGTCTTCTGCCCACGACACGCAGCGCCGCAAGCCAAGCGCCGATTTCATCGAGAATCGAAGCGCGATGACACCCACCATCCTTCTGACCGGCGCCACTGGCTACATCGGCTCCCACACCTGGCTGGCCCTGCAATCCGCCGGCATGCGGGTCGTCGGCATCGACAACTTCGCCAACAGCTCGCCCCGCGTCCTCGAGCGCCTGCAGGCCCTGGGCGCGAACGTTGCGAACTTCATCGAAGGCGATGTGGGCGACGCCCTCGCACTCGAGCGCGTGTTCGACAGCAACACCATCGACGCGGTGGTTCATTTCGCCGCGTTCAAGGCCGTCGGCGAGAGCACGCAGAAGCCGCTCGCGTACTACGCGAACAACATCGGCGGGCTCGTCACGTTGCTCGCGGCGATGCAGCAGCGGGCCTGCGGTCGGCTCGTGTTCAGCTCGAGCGCCACGGTCTACGGCAAGCCGGCGACCTTGCCGATCCGCGAAGACGCGGCCTTGAGCGCGACGAGTCCGTACGGCGCGACCAAATGGATGGGCGAGACCATCGTGCGCGACGTGGCCGCTGCCGACCCGGGCTTCTCGGCCGCGTTGCTGCGCTACTTCAACCCGGTGGGCGCGCACGAGAGCGGGACCATCGGCGAGGACCCGCGCGGCACGCCGAACAACCTGATGCCCTACATCACCCAAGTCGCCGTCGGCAAGCGCGAACGCCTGCAGGTGTTCGGCACCGACTACGACACGCCCGACGGCACCGGCGTGCGCGATTACGTCCATGTGCTCGACCTCGCCGAAGGCCACGTCGCGGCGTTGCGTCATCTGCTCGCGAACCAAGGCTCCGTAACCGTGAACCTCGGGACCGGCCGCGGGTTCAGCGTGCTCGAACTCGTGCGTGCATTCGAAGCGGCGAGTGGGCGCACAGTGCCTTGCGCCATGGTCGCGCGGCGGCCCGGCGACATCGACAGCTGCTACGCCGACGCGTCGCTCGCGCGCGAGCTGCTGGGCTGGCAGGCCACGCGCGGCCTCGACGCGATGTGCCGCGACAGCTGGCGGTGGCAGCAGCAGAATCCGAACGGGTTCGGCCCGTGAAGATCCTGCTGCTCGGCAAGAACGGCCAGGTGGGTTGGGAGCTGCAACGGTCGCTGGCGCCGCTCGGTGACGTGACGGCACTCGGCAGCGCCGACGCCTCGCCGCTCTACGGCAACCTGTTGCACGTCGACGCGCTGGCCGAGACGGTTCGCACGCTTCGGCCGCACATCATCGTCAACGCCGCCGCCCACACCGCGGTCGACAGGGCCGAGAGCGAGCCCGATCTGGCACGAGCGATCAACACCACCGCGCCTGGCGTGCTCGCGCGCGAAGGGGCGCTGCTGGGTGCGTGGCTTCTGCACTTCAGCACCGACTACGTGTTCGATGGCAGCGGCACCGCGCCGTGGCGCGAAGACGCCGCCACCGCGCCGTGCAACGTGTACGGCCATAGCAAGCTCGGAGGCGAGACCGCGATCCGCGCCAGTGGTTGCCGGCACCTCATCTTTCGCACCAGCTGGGTCTACGGCGCGCGCGGCGGCAACTTCGCGAAGACGATGCTGAAGCTCGCCGCGAGCAAGGACGAGTTGCGCGTGGTGGCCGACCAACACGGCGCGCCGACCGGCGCCGAGTTGCTGGCCGATGCGAGCGCGCTGGCGTTGCGGGTCGCGGCGCTGCGACCGGAGATTTCGGGCACGTATCACGTCGCCGCGGCCGGCGAGACCACGTGGCATGGCTACGCGCAGCACGTGATCGCGTTCGCTCGCGCCGCCGGTCAGCCTGTTCGAGTGCAGGCCGATCGCATCGAAGGCGTGCCCGGCAGCGCCTACACCACGCCAGCGACACGGCCGAGCAACTCGCGGCTCGACACGCGCAAGTTCCAGGCGACATTCGGGCTCACGTTGCCGGCATGGCAACAAGGCGTCGACCGGATGTTGCGCGAGACGCTGAACGTCTGATCACAAGGCCCGTCGAGGGCGATGTCAGAGCAGCGCCTGCTGCCTTGCCAGGCGCCAATGCCGTACACCGTCGATCGGTGACGCCAGCATCCACAGCTCGCGAAACGGCACCGCCGCGGCATCGGTCGATTCGCGGATGAAGCCCGAGAACTCGAGACTCGCGCACCACGACGAGCCGATCGCCTCGATGCAGAGCAACTCGGCGTCGAGCGTGAGCACGTCGGTGTGGTTCGGCGCGTGGCCGCGCGCGTCGAGCAGCGACTGCACGTCGGCAAGCATGTCGGGGGTCGTCAGCGCCGCGAGACGTGCCGTGTCGTTGATGTCCCATGCGGCCTGCAGCGCGAGGAAGCAGCGACGTGCCTCGGCGATCAGCTGATCGCGGTCGAGCGCTGCCGGCCAGGTCGTGTCGGCACATCGGTGGATGAGCGTCGCGGTCGGCGCCGGTGTCGATGACGGCGACCGCGTGGACACCGAAGACGCCGAGCGCGTCGTCGAGGCCTCACGCGCTTGCGGCGCACGCTCGCCTGGCGCGATGTCGCCCACGCGCAAGCCGGCGATGCGCACGGCGCGGCCGTCGACCCACCTCAGCAAGCCGGCCCATTGCACCAGGCCCAGTCGCCACCACTCGACCAGCCGATCCAGCAGCAGGCGTCGACCCGCCCAACCGGCTCCGCCCACCACCGCGCCGCCGACGAGCCACACCGCGGCACCATTGGCCTCAAGCGCCGAGCCGCGCGCGGCCAGCACGGCCCAGACCCCGGCCAGCAAGCCGAGCAGCGTGCTGACGCCACCGACCAACGTGCCGGCCGCCAGCGCCGGATCGGCGGCGAGCACCATCGCGGCAGCGATGCCGAAGCAAAGCGCCACGCGCGACACGAAGCGCCGGCCCATCGGTCCGACACGGCTCAGCATTTGATGCCCACGTGCAACGCCACCACGCCCGCGCTCAGGTTGTGGATGTCGACATGGCCGAAGCCGGCCGCCTTCATCATCGCCTTCAGTTCGGCTTGCGGCGGGTGCATGCGGATCGACTCGGCCAGGTAGCGATAGCTCGCGCCGTCGCCGGCGACCAGCTGACCGATGCGCGGCAGGATGCTGAACGAGTACCAGTCGTAGGCCTTGCGCAACGGCGCAGCCACCTGGCTGAACTCGAGCACCAGCAGACGCCCGCCCGGCTTCAGCACGCGGTTCATCTCCGCGAGCGCTTTGTCTTTGCGGGTCATGTTGCGCAGGCCGAAGGCGACGCTCACGAGATCGAAGCTGTCGTTCGCGAACGGCAGCGTCTCGGCGTCGCAGATCGCGGAGGGCAGCACGACGCCATCGTCGAGCAACCGATCGCGCCCTTGCGAGAGCATCGCTTGGTTGATGTCGGTGTGCACCACGAGGCCGTTGGTGCCGACCTTCTTCGCGAACGCCTTGGCGAGATCGCCGGTGCCGCCCGCGACATCGAGCACGCTGTCGCCGACACGCAGGTTCGCGACGGCCACCGCGTACGCCTTCCAGGCCCGGTGCAGGCCCATCGACATCAGGTCGTTCATCACGTCGTACTTCGACGCGACCGAATCGAAGACGCCGCGCACGCGCGTTGCCTTCTGGTCTTGATCGACCGTCTCGAAGCCGAAGTGGGTTTCGCTCATCGCCGGCCGCTCAGTGGTGATGGCCGCACGAGGCCGAGTGCACATGCGGCTCGCCCGGGCCCGATGCGCTGACGACCGCGCCATTCGCCGCGCTGACCGCTTTCGCGCCGCCATACGTCGGCACGTCGCGGCTCGCATTCGCCTGCTCCAAGCGGCTCTCGTACTGCTGCCAGAGCGTCGCCTGCTGCTCGCCGAGGTGATAGAGATATGGCCACGAGAAGATGCCCGACTCGTGGCCGTCGCTGAACGTCGGTTGCACCGCGTAGTTGCCCACTTCGGCGAGCCCCGTGAGCTCGACCAGGCGTTTGCCGGTCTGCAACACCTCCTGACCAGGCCCGTGACCCTGCACCTCGGCCGATGGCGAGTACACGCGCATCAGTTCGAAGGGAATGCGGAACGATGCACCGTCGTCGAACGCGACCTCGAGCACGCGCGAGTGCTGGTGCACCGTGATGGCAGTGGGCGTCGGAGAGTGGGCGGTGAGGCCGGCCATGGGCGGTTCGCAAAAGTGGTTGGCACCGGCACGCGCGGTGTGGGCGGCAAGTCTAGCGACACGCTCCCGGCCCGACGCCCAAGGTGGTGATAGGTGTCGCGCGGTCGTCACGAACATAAAAGACCCTGTTGCAGGCGAGTTGCGATCCCTGATTAGGTTGGGCAGCGTTCGGCACCGACACGGCCAGCGAGCGCCTGCACCTTCACACCGCCATCAGCTACACCAGCACGCGCTCGATGCCGCCATCGTTCGCCCGTTCGACGTATTCACCCATCCACTCGTCACCCAGGATTCGCTTCGCCATCTCGACCACGATGTAGTCAGCCTCGAGCAGGCCGTTCTCGAGGTCGCCCTTGTAACGCTGCAGGCCCTGCAGACAACTCGGGCACGACGTGAGGATCTTGACGTTTTCCTTGGGGCCGAGCACGGTCGACTTCGCACGCAACGCAGCCTCGTCCTTCCGCAAGCCCTCTTCCTTGCGAAAGCGCACCTGCGTCGCGATATCTGGACGCGTGATGCCGAAGGTACCGCTCTCGCCGCAGCAGCGGTCGCTCTTCACCACGTTCTCGCCAAGCAGCGACTTCACCGTCAGCATCGGCTCCTGCAGCTTCATCGGGCTGTGGCACGGGTCGTGGAAAAGATAGCCCGCGTCCGCACCCGTCGTCGCGTTCAACGTGATGCCCTTCTCGAGAAGGAACTCGTGAATGTCGATGATGCGCGAGCCCGGGAAGATCTTGTCGAACTCGTAGCCCTGCAGTTGGTCGTAGCAGGTGCCGCAGCTCACCACAACGGTCTTGATGTCGAGGTAGTTGAGCGTGTTGGCGACGCGGTGGAACAGCACCCGGTTGTCGGTGATGATCTTCTCGGCCTTGTCGAACTGGCCCGAACCGCGCTGCGGATAGCCGCAGCAGAGGTAGCCCGGCGGCAGCACCGTCTGCACGCCGGCATGCCAGAGCATCGCTTGCGTGGCCAGGCCCACTTGCGAAAAGAGCCGCTCCGAACCGCACCCGGGGAAATAGAACACGGCTTCGGTCTCGGCTGTCGTCTTGCCGGGATTGCGAATGATCGGCACGTAGTTCTTGTCTTCGATGTCGAGCAGCGCACGCGCGGTGCGGTTCGGCAAGCCGCTCGGCATCTTCTTGTTGATGAAGTGGATCACCTCTTCCTTGAGCGGCGCCCTGCCGACCGTCGATGGCGGTGCGGCGATCTGCTTGTTGGCAAGGCCGCGCAAGAGGTTGTTGGCGGCCCGCTGCGCCTTGAAGCCGACGTCGACCATCACCGTGCGCATCACCTTGATGGTCTCGGGGCTGGTCGCGTTCAGGAACATCATCGCGGCCGCGTTCGCCGGCCGGAAGGTCTTCTTTCCCATCTTGCGCAGCAGGTTGCGCATGTTCATCGAGACCTCGCCGAAGTCGATGTCGACCGGGCACGGCGAGAGGCACTTGTGGCATACCGTGCAATGGTCGGCCACGTCCTCGAACTCTTCCCAGTGCTTGATCGACACGCCGCGGCGCGTCTGCTCTTCGTAGAGGAAGGCCTCGACCAGCAGCGATGTCGCGAGGATCTTGTTGCGCGGGCTGTAGAGCAGGTTGGCGCGCGGCACGTGGGTCGCGCACACCGGCTTGCACTTGCCGCAACGCAGACAGTCCTTCACCGAGTTGGCGATCTCGCCGATCGCGCTCTGCTGCATGATGAGCGACTCGTGGCCCATCAGGCCGAAGCTCGGCGTGTACGCATTGGTGAGGTCGGCCTTCAGCAGCTGGCCGTCGAACGAGTCGCGCAGCAGCTTGCCCTTGTTGAAGCGGCCTTCGGGGTCGACGCGCTGCTTGTAGGCCGTGAAGTCAGCCATCTCGGCTTCGGTCAGGAACTCGAGCTTCGTGATGCCGATGCCGTGTTCGCCGGAAATCACGCCATCGAGCTTGCGCGCCAGCACCATGATGCGGGCGACGGCCGTGTGCGCCGTCTGCAGCATCTCGTAGTTGTCGCTGTTGACGGGAATGTTGGTGTGCACGTTGCCGTCGCCGGCGTGCATGTGCAGCGCGATCCAGGTGCGGCCGCGCAGCACCTCGCCGTGGATCTTCTGACACTCGTCGACGATCGGCGAGAGCGCCTGCCCGCTGAAGATGAGGCGCAGCGGCGCGCGCAGCTGCGTCTTCCATGACGCGCGCAGCGTGTGGTCTTGAAGCAGCTCGAAGTAGGTGCGCGAGATGTCTTCATCGCGCGGCGAGGCCCCGTCCCCGAATGCCGAGGGCGCGTCGCGCGTGTCGTCGCTCGGCTTCGCGTCGAGGTGCGCGAGCCAGTGCCGCCACTGCGCGCCGACGCGTCGCAGCAGTACCAGCGCCTGCTGCACCCGGTCTTCGAGCAGCTCGGCGGACGCGACGCCGCCCTCGTCGTCGGTCTTGCCGAGCGGCAGCTTGCCGGTCTCGAAGAAGGCCTCGAGCCGGTCGACGAGGGCGAGCTTGTTGGCGAGGCTCAGTTCGATGTTGATGCGCTCGATGCCCTCGGTGTATTCGCCCATCCGCGGCAGCGGGATCACCACGTCCTCGTTGACCTTGAACGCGTTGGTGTGCTTGCTGATCGCGGCGGTGCGCTTGCGGTCGAGCCAGAACTTCTTGCGCGCCTCGGGGCTTACCGCGACGAAGCCTTCACCGGCGCGGCCGTTGGCGATCCGCACGACCTCGCTGGTGGCGCGCGCGACCGCATCGGCGTCGTCGCCAACGATGTCGCCGAACAGCACCATCTTCGGCAACACGGATGACGCGCGGGCGGCGCTGTCGCGCGCGGCGCCGGCCCCGCGCGGTCCGCCGCCCGAGCCATCGACGCGAGCGGCCGACTCGCCGTCACTCGGTTCGTTGCGCTCAGAAGGCGCCGCGTTCGCCGACGTGTTGACATACGCCGTGCCGCGCTTGCTCTTGGTCGAATAACCCACCGCCTTCAGGTAGCGATCGTCGAGATGCTCGAGCCCCGCGAGCAGCACCGGCGGGTTCTGCTTCGCCGCCGCGAACATGAAGTCTTTGATCTCGACGATCGACGGCACCGCGTCTTTCGGGTTGCCGAAGAACTCGAGGCACACGGTGCGCACGTGCTTCGGCATGCGGTGCACGATCCAGCGCGCCGACGTGATGAGGCCGTCGCAGCCTTCCTTCTGGATGCCCGGCAGGCCGGCCAGGAACTTGTCGGTCACGTCCTTGCCGAGGCCTTCCTTTCGAAAAGTCGCGCCCTTGATGTCGAGCCGCTCGGTGCGTTCTAGCGTTTTGCCGCTCGCATCGAAGTAGTTGAGCTGGAAGCGCGCAACCTCGACGTCGTGGATCTTGCCGAGGTTGTGGTCGAGCCGTGTCACCTCGAGCCACCTCGCGTCGGGCGTGACCATCCGCCATGACGCGAGGTTGTCGAGCGCGGTGCCCCAGAGCACCGCCTTCTTGCCGCCCGCGTTCATCGCGACGTTGCCGCCGACGCAAGACGCGTCGGCCGACGTCGGATCGACCGCGAACACGAAGCCGCCGCGCTCGGCCGCATCTGCGACGCGCTGCGTGACGACGCCGGCCTCGGTCCAGATCGTCGCGACGGGATGGTCGACGCCAGGCAGCCGGGTCATCTCGACCTCGGTCATCGCCTCGAGCTTCTCGGTGTTGATGACCGCGCTCGTGGCAGTGAGTGGGATCGCGCCGCCGGTGTAGCCGGTGCCGCCGCCGCGCGGGATGATGGTGAGGCCGAGTAGGGTGCAGCCGGCGACCAGCGCAGCCATCTCGGCCTCGGTGTCGGGCGTGAGCACGACGAAGGGGTACTCGACGCGCCAGTCGGTCGCATCGGTGACGTGCGACACACGAGAGAGGCCGTCGAACTTGATGTTGTCTTTCGCGGTCACGCGGCCGAGCACACGGTTCGTTCGCTTGCGAAGGTCGTGCACCACCGAGAACTGGTCGGAGAACGACGTGACGGCGTGACTCGCGAGCTTCAGCAACTCCTGCACCGCGGCGTCTCGCGGCGCATCGACCGTGGGAGTGCGGCGCTTCTCGATCTCGCCGAGCCGGTGGCGCAAGGCTTCGATCAGCAGCTTGCGCCGACGCGGGTTGTCGAGCAGGTCGTCCTGCAGGTAGGGGTTCCTCTGTACCACCCAGATATCGCCCAGCACCTCGTAGAGCATGCGCGCTGAGCGGCCGGTCTGGCGCTCGGCGCGCAAGCGCGAAAGCACGTCCCATGCACGCTCGCCCAGCAGGCGGATCACGATCTCGCGATCGGAAAACGAGGTGTAGTTGTACGGGATCTCACGCAGGCGGGGCGCGCTGCCCGCCGCTTCGGCGGCGGCGGCGATCTGGGTCAACGGCAACGGTGCGTTCATGGGGCGCGGGCCACGTGACGCCCAGGGTGCGTTCAACGTCGGATCCTAACGCAGCGCTGCCTCACAAGCCGGCTTGGGCTTGGTGATCACCTGCTGGCGACGGGTATTCCCCGTTGCCGATGCACGGCCGTCCACGGATAACCGTGCGCGTCGTCGTGCTGTCACCCGGCGCCGCCATCATCGAGGCGCATCCGCGCCCCTACCGAAACGAATCATGACACCCAAGACCGCCGTTCTCTCGACCCTGGCCCTCAGCTTTGCGTGCCTCGGCAGCGCACGGGCCCAGACCGACATCCAGTGGTGGCATTCGATGGTCGCGGTGAACGGCGAATGGGTGGCCGACCTGGCGCGCGACTTCAACGCGAGCCAGAAGGAATACCGCATCGTGCCGACCTTCAAGGGCAGCTACGACGAATCGATGACGGCCGCGATCGCGGCGTTCCGGTCCGGCAACGGACCGCACATCCTGCAGGTGTTCGAAGTCGGCACCGCGACCATGATGGCGAGCAAGGGCGCGATCGTGCCGGTCGGCCAGGTCATGAAGGATGCCGGCGAGAAGTTCGACCCTTCCGCCTACGTGCCGGCCGTCGCCGGCTACTACACCGCGCCGAACGGGCAGATGCTGAGCTTCCCCTTCAACAGCTCCACCACCATCTTCTACATCAACATGGACGCGTTCAAGGCAGCCGGCATCCCGACCGACAAGATGCCGAGCACCTGGCCCGAGGTGGTTTCGGCGGCCGCCAAGCTTAAGGCGAGCGGCCACAAATGTCCCTTCACGACCGCATGGCAGGGCTGGACCCAGCTCGAGAGCTTCTCGGCCTGGCACAACGTCGAGTTCGCGACCCGGCAGAACGGCCTCGCGGGTCTCGATGCGCGGATGAAGGTGAACTCGCCCTTGCACGTGCGCCACATCGAGAACCTGGCCAACATGGCCAAGCAGGGGCTTTTCGTCTACAAAGGCCGCGGCAACGTGCCGGAGGCGTCGTTCGTGTCGGGCGAGTGCGCAATGATCAACACGTCATCGGGCTTTTACGGCAACGTCGCGAAGAACGCCAAGTTCGCGTATGCGCTGGCCCCTCTGCCCTACTACCCCGACGTGCCCGGCGCGCCGCAGAACACCGTGATCGGTGGTGCCAGCCTCTGGGTGCTGTCGGGCAAGCCGGCCGCTGACTACAAGGGCGTGGCGAAATTCTTCGCCTACCTGTCGAGCCCGGCCGTGCAATCGGCGAGTCACAAGCGCACCGGCTACCTGCCGATCACGACGGCGGCTTACCAGCTCACCGAGCAGTCGGGCTTCTACACAACCAACGCGGGCACCGACGTCGCGGTGACGCAGATGATCCGCAAGGTCACCGACAAGTCGCGCGGCATCCGCCTCGGCAACTACGTGCAGATACGCGCCATCGAGGACGAGGAACTCGAGCAGGTCTGGGCCGGCAAGAAGTCGGCGAATGAAGCGCTCGATGGGATCGTGACCCGCGGCAACGAACTGTTGGAACGGTTCCAGAAAGCGAACAAAGGTTGAGGTCGTCGATCAGCCACAACGGTTGATCGAGCACGACCGCGATGGCCTCTGAGAAGCGCGTCGTTTTCAGGTCGCGCTGGCTGCCGTGGGCTTTGCTCACGCCGCAGGCGATCGTCATCGCGGTGTTCTTCTTTTGGCCGGCCGCGCAAGCCGTGCTGCAATCGCTGCAGCAGTCGGACGCGTTCGGCACCAAGGTCGAGTTCGTCGGCCTCGACAACTTTCGCAACCTGTGGAACGACGCGGGCTACCTCGCGTCGTTCGAGACCACGGCGATCTTCTCGCTGCTTGTCGCGGGGCTCGGCATCGGCATCGCGCTCGTGCTCGCGGTGTTCGCCGACCGGGTCGTCAAGGGCAGCGCGTTCTACCGCACGCTGCTGATCTGGCCGTACGCGGTGGCACCGGCCATTGCCGGCGTGCTGTGGCTCTTCATGTTCTCGCCGTCGATCGGCGTCGTGACCTACGCGCTCGAGCGGCTCGGCGTGCACTGGGACCACCTGCTCAACGGCAAGCAGGCGATGGCCCTGATCGTCGCAACCGCTGTGTGGAAGCAGATCTCGTACAACTTCCTGTTCTTCCTCGCCGGGTTGCAGAGCATCCCCAAGTCGCTCGTCGAAGCGGCCGCGATCGACGGCGCGCGACCGTGGCGGCGCTTCTGGTCGATCCAATTCCCGCTGCTGTCGCCGACCACCTTCTTTCTGCTCGTCATCAACGTGGTCTATGCGTTTTTCGACACTTTCGGCATCGTCGATGCCGCCACGCAAGGCGGCCCGGGAAAAGACACCTCGATCCTCGTCTACAAGGTCTACTACGACGGCTTCAAGGCGCTCGACCTCGGCGGCTCGGCGGCGCAGTCGGTGGTGCTGATGGTGATCGTGGTGGCGCTCACGGTGGCGCAGTTCCGGTTCGTCGAGAAGAAGGTGAACTACTAGATGGTCGAGCGCCACCCTAAGCTCGGCATCCTCGCGCACGTGATCCTCATCACTGGCGTGCTGGCGGTCGCGTTCCCGCTCTACATCGCCTTCGTCGCGTCGACGCACAGCGCCGAAGAGATCGTGCAGGTGCCGATGCCGATGCTGCCTGGCCCGCACCTCATCGCCAACTACAGCGCCGCGCTCTTCGGCGGCCACGGCAACGGCTCGAACGCGTCGGTCGGCCGCATGATGTTCGTGAGCCTCGTGATGGCCTTGCTCATCACGGTCGGCAAGATCGCGATCTCGCTGCTGTCGGCATTCGCGATCGTGTACTTCCGCTTCCGCTTCCGGCAGTTCTTCTTTTGGGCCATTTTCGTCACGCTGATGCTGCCGGTCGAGGTGCGCATCCTGCCGACGTACAAGGTGGTCGCCGATCTCGGCATGCTCAACAGCTACGCGGGCCTGACGATCCCGCTCATCGCGTCGGCGACCGCGACCTTCCTGTTCCGCCAGTTCTTCCTCACCGTGCCCGACGAGCTCGTCGAGGCCGCGCGCATCGACGGCGCCGGCCCGATGCGCTTCTTCGTCGACATCCTGCTGCCGCTCTCGATGACGAGCATCGCCGCGCTCTTCGTGATCCAGTTCATCTACGGCTGGAACCAGTACCTGTGGCCGCTGCTCGTGACGACCGACGAATCGATGTACCCGGTCGTCATCGGCATCAAGCGGATGATCGCGGGCGGCGACTCGCAGAACCAGTGGAACCTCGTGATGGCGACCGCGCTGCTCGCGATGATCCCGCCGGCGCTCGTCGTGATGCTGATGCAGAAATGGTTCGTGAAGGGTCTGGTCGACACCGAAAAGTGAAGTGCGCGCCACGCAAGAGACAACAACACCCCCGATGGCATCGATCTCGATTCGCAACGTTGTGAAGCGCTACGGCGGCGCGGCCAAGCCCACGCCGGTGATCCACGGCGTGAGCGCGGAAATCGCCGACGGCGAGTTCGTCGTGGTCGTCGGCCCGTCGGGGTGCGGCAAGTCGACGCTGTTGCGCATGGTGGCCGGGCTCGAGGAGATCAGCGGCGGCGAGATCGCGATCGGCGGACGAGTCGTGAACGACGCCGAGCCTTCGGATCGCAACGTCGCGATGGTGTTCCAGAACTACGCGCTCTACCCGCACATGACCGTTTTCGACAACATGGCCTACGGCCTGAAGATCGCGAAGCTGCCGATCGCCGAGATCAAGGCGCGCGTCGACAAGGCAGCCAAGATCCTCGAGCTCGGGCCATACCTGCCGAGGAAGCCGCGCGAGCTGTCGGGCGGCCAACGACAACGCGTCGCGATGGGCCGGGCCATCGTGCGACAGCCCGCCGTGTTCCTCTTCGACGAACCGCTTTCGAACCTCGACGCCAAGCTGCGTGCGCAGACCCGGCTCGAGATCCAGAAGCTGCACCGGGAGTTGCGCACCACGTCGCTCTTCGTGACCCACGACCAGGTCGAGGCGATGACGCTCGCCGAACGCATGGTTGTGATGAACGCCGGCCGCATCGAGCAGATCGGCAGCCCCGACGAGGTCTACCACCGACCGGCCAGCACGTTCGTCGCGGGCTTCATCGGCTCGCCGCCGATGAACTTGTTGCGGGGCGTGGGCGATGGCCCGGCGTTCCGGGTCGGTGCAGAGACGCTCGCGCTGCCGTCCGCCGCGCCGCAGACCGGTGAACTGACGCTCGGCGTCCGACCGGAGCATGTCGAGATCGGCGCGCTCTCGCCGTGGGGCTCTTCGACCGATGCAGCGGCGCGCACGACGACGAACTGGCCGATGCAGGTGCAGGCGATCGAGATGCTCGGTGCCGAACGACTGGTCTACGGCCTCGTCGGCGACACGCTTTTCACCGCCCGGCTCGACGCGACGCGGCCCTATCCGGCGGTCGGCGACACCGTGGCGATCCATGCGTCGCCGACGCAACTGCATTGGTTCGATGGGGCGGCGGGGCACCGCGTCGCCGGCTCCACATGACGCCTTCCATGCCCTGGCCCTACCCATTCTGGATCGCCCATCGCGGCGCCGGCAAGCTGGCCCCCGAGAACACGCTGGCCGCGTTCAAGCGCGGCGCGAGCCACGGCTACCGGATGTTCGAGTGCGACGTGAAACTCTCGTCCGACGGCGTGCCCTTCCTGCTGCACGACGACACGCTCGATCGCACGACCACCGGCCACGGCATCGCCGGCCTACAGACCTGGGCCACGCTCGCGACGCTCGACGCCGGCAGTTGGCTCGGCCCCGAGTTCGCACAAGAGCGAGTCCCGACCCTGGATGCGATCGCCGCGTTCTGCATTGCCAACGGGTGCGCGTTGAACATCGAGATCAAGCCGACGACCGGCCACGACGACGAGACCGGCCGCGTCGTCGCGTTGCATGTCGCGCGCCTGTGGCAGGGCTCGGCACGGCCTCCGCTGCTGAGTTCGTTCACGCCGGCCGCGTTGCGCGCCGCCACAGCGGCTGCGCCCGACCTGCGCCGCGCACTGCTGCTCGACAAGCTGCGCGTCGGCTGGTTGGCCGAAGCGCAAGACCTCGGCTGCGCCGCGGTGGTCACGAACCACCGGCTGATGGATGCGAGCGTCGCCGGGCAACTGCACGCCGCCGATCTGCGGGCCCTGGTCTACACGGTGAACGACGCCGGCGAGGCGCAACGGCTCGTCGCGGCCGGCGTCGACGGCATCATCACCGACGCCGTCCATCGATTCGCGCCCGTCGACCCGGCAACGCGCTGACGCGCGCCTGTGTCGGCGCGCTCACACCGCGACCGTCGCCCGCACCTCCGCTTCGGCGCCGACCCAGTCGTCGTAGTTCTCCGCCTTCGGCAGTTCGCGCGCGCCGCGAATCGCCGGCACGCGCCACGCGACCGCCGCCAGCAGCAAGGCCAACGTGCCCGCGAACATCAGTGACGCGCGCAGGTCGACATGCTCGCCGAGCCAGCCCCCGATCAGCGCGCCGGGCCCCGCGGGCAGCAGGATGAGCCAGCGCATCGTGCTCGTCATGCGTCCGAGCAGCGGCGTCGGCGTGACCGACTGCCGCAGCGCGAGAAAGTTGATGAAGACGAACACGCCGCCGATCGAGAACATCATCAGCATCAGTACGAAAGCGAACACGCCGAAGCCCGCCGTTGACTCCGTATGGGCGGGCGCGGCCGCGAGCACCAGCCAGCCGGCGCCGCACACCGCGAACCCGAGCACCAGGCACGGCCCCGGTCCCAGCCGCTTGCTGATGCGCGGGCCGACGACGCTCGCGATGATCGAGCCCAGCCCCATGCCGACGTAGCTAAAGCCGATCGCCTGCTCCGAGAGGCCGAGCACGCGCGTCGCGAAGAGGATCTGCACCACCACCGCCGAGTTGTGGCACAGCTGCCAGACGCCGACCGCCGCCGCCAGCGAGACCAGCAAGCGGTTGCCCCGCACGAAGCGAACGCCGGCCTTCAGGTCACGCCAGAACGCGGCCGCGTTGGCGGCCGAACCCTGCTTGGCGCGAGCGCGCACCGGCTCCTCGCGCGTCGCGATTCCGCGCAGGATGCTCGCCGAAACGACGAGCAACGCGGCATCGACCAGCAACGCGAGCGGTCCGCCGACGAGCTTGATGAGCGCCCCCGCGAGCCCCGGCCCGGCCACTTCCGAACTCGACGTGGCGAGCGCGTTCTTCGCATGCGCGTCGACCAGCCGCTCGCGCGGCACGACCTGCGTCAACACGATCTGCGCGGCCGAGCCGGCCACGGTGTACACGCAACCGATGACGAACCCGCCGACGTACATCCACGTCATCGAGAGCCAGCCTTGCCACCACGCGAACGGCACACCGGCCACGACGACCGCGAGCATGAGTTCGCCGACGACGTAAACGGGCAGTTTCTTCACGCGGTCGAGCCACACGCCGGCGGGCAGCGAAATCAGCACGAACGGCAGGATCTCCATCGCGGTCAGAAGGCCCATCTGCGTGGGCGACGCGTGCAGCAGCAGCGCGGCGGTGAGCGGCAGCGCGAGCATCGTCACCTGGCCGCCGAACGAACTGATGACGATCGACGTCCAGAGGCGCCGGTAGACGGCGTCGCGCAGCAGGTCGGTCTCGGGCAGGCGGCAGCGCTCGCGCAGGCTGGCGATCCATCGCGTGACGTGGCCGGCGCGCGTGCCGCTGCGAGGCGCGCCGGACCACGGTTCTCTTCCTCGTCGCAATCCGCTACTCATGGCGCTTTGCCTTTTTTCTTCCCGGCCGCGCGACGGCGGCCCTTCGAGGGCCCGAGGCCCGAGACAGCGGAAGAAAGAAAGGGACCGGTTCTTTCCGCTGATCTCAGCGGAGCTTCCGTGGAAGCAGAGCCGAGAAGACTAGGCGGTGGCGACCGCCTCTTTGCCCAGGCGGTTGCCACGTCGCGCGCCGGCCAGCGCGATCACAACGGCCAGCGCACCGCCGAGGGCGGTGAGGGGAAGGCAGGTGTGTGGATGGGACATGGCGCGGCTCGACATGGTCTGGTGTCGGCCATCGTAGCAGCGCGATGCCTGGGGCGGCAAGCATGTGGCGCGACGGCGTTGCGTGGCGCCGACGTCGGTTCAGCTCCGGTAATCGGCGTTGATTTTCACGTAGTCGATGCTGAAGTCGCAGGTCCACACCTGCGCGTGCGCCGTGCCGCGATGCAGATCGATGCGCACGGTGATTTCGGACTGCTTCATCACGTGCTGGCCGTCTTCTTCGCGATAGGCCGGGTCGCGGCCGCCGTCCACGGCCACACGCACGTCGTCGAGGAAAAGGTCGATCGTGGTCTGATCGAGATCGGCGATGCCCGCGTAGCCCACCGCAGCGAGGATGCGGCCGAGGTTGGGATCGCTCGCGAAAAACGCGGTCTTCACGAGCGGTGAATGCGCCACCGCGTACGCCACGAGCTTGCACTCCGCTTCCGTCCGGCCGCCTTCGACCCGGACCGTGATGAACTTGCTCGCGCCTTCGCCGTCGCGCACGATCGCCTGCGCGAGCAGACGCGAGACGTCGACGACCGCGTCGCGAAGCGCGCGGCCGTCGGCCGAGGCGAGGTCCGTGATGGGGGCGTTGCCAGCGAGCTGCGTCGCGATCAACACGAACGAATCGTTGGTCGACGTGTCGCCGTCGATGGTGATGCGGTTGAACGATTCGGCGGCGGCGTCGCGCACCAGCGCGTCGAGCAGGCCCGGCGCGATCGCGGCGTCGGTGGCGACGAAGCCGAGCATCGTCGCCATGTTGGGCCGGATCATGCCGGCGCCTTTGGCGACGCCGGTCACGTTCACGGTCTTGCCGCCGATGCACACCTGCACCGACGCGGCTTTCGGTACGGTGTCGGTGGTCATGATCGCTTGCGCCGCTTCGGCCCAATGCGCGTCCGCACGGTCGGCGAGGGCCGCCGGCAGGCCGGCCTCGATGCGGTCGTTCGGCAAGCTCTCCATGATCACGCCGGTCGAGAACGGCAGGACCTGCGTCGCTTCGATGCCCAGCAGGGTCGCGAGTGCCGCACACGTGGAGCGCGCGCGCGCCAGGCCATCAGCACCGGTGCCCGCGTTGGCGTTGCCGGTGTTGATGAGCAGCGCGCGAATGCCGTCGCCCTTCGTTAGGTGCGAGCGGCAGACCTGGACCGGTGCCGCGCAGAAACGGTTGTTCGTGAACACGGCCGCCACCGCGGCGCCGGGCGCGAGGGTCACTACGGTGAGATCGCGCCGATTCGCCTTGCGAACACCAGCCATGGCGACCCCGATCTGCACGCCCGCCACGGTATGAAGCGCCAGGGGGTCGATCGGGGCGAGGTTGACGGGCATGGTGGGCGGCTCGGTGATGCGGTCGATGACCGCGGCTGGATTCATTGTAGGAACGGCACGGCTTCAACGCACGGGTCGGGTAGCCTCGCGCGCATACAGATCGGGAACCTTGAGCACGTCGCCACTCGCTCGCTTGGCCGGTTATTTCGGCGCCCATCAAGTGCCCGAGCGCGCGGCGCTCGAGCGCGAACGCGCGTTGCACCGCAGCCTGATCGCGGTCCTCATCGCGTGCGTGAGCGCGTATCAGGTGCTCGCCGGCCAACTCGATCGCGCGTGGTCGATCGTGCTGATCGGGGCACTCGTGGCGGCCATCAGCCTCGCGTATCGCCAATACCTGCGAACCCGCCCCGAGGGCGGCGTCGCGATGCAATACCTGGCGCTGATGCTCGACCCGGTGCTGCTGGTCGTCGTGCTGATCCAGGACCCAAAGATCTTCGGGCTGCTGAACCCGGTTCTCCTCATCGTGGTGATCCGCAGCGGCCTCCTCTACGGCGTGCGCACGATGAGACTCGCGTGGGGCGCCACGCTCGCTGCGGCGCTCTTCATGCCCGGCTCGACCTACTGGCGCGAAGAATGGGAACTGACCGTCACGTTCTTCGGGTTGCTGGCGCTGGTGCCGGCGTTTTTCGCCGGCCTGGTCGGGCGCATCCACGCGTCGAAGGCGATCGAGGCCGATCGCGCGCGCGTGCTCGCGATGCATGAGGCCGTCGTCGCACGCAGCGCTTTCTTGTCGAAGGTGAGCCACGAATTGCGCTCGCCGTTGCAAAGCATCACGTCGGCGCTCGACGTGTTGCAGATGCGACATGCGCATGCGGCCAGCGGTGACGACGAACTCATCGGCCGCATGCGCCGCGCCTCGATGCTGCTCAACACGCAACTGCGCGATCTGCTCACGCTCGCACGCGGTGAGGCGGGCCGGCTGGAGACTCAGGTCGAGGCGTTCGATGCGAGTGCGATGGTCGATGCGCTGGGGAAAGGCGTTCAGGAGCTGGCGGCCGCCAAAGGTCTTCAGCTTGTCGTCGACTTGCCGCCGACGCCGGTGTTCGTCGTTGCCGACGGGCCGCGCATCGATCAGGTGTTGAACAACCTGGTCGTCAATTCGATCCGCTACACCCCGACCGGCCGCGTGCACGTCACGTTGCTCGAGCCGCTTCCGATGTCGCGCTCGCTCCGCTTCACGGTGGCCGACACCGGGCCGGGTCTTCCGGCCGCGGTGTTGCCGACTCTCTTCGCGCCCGATCAGGTATTGACCGGCCCCGAACGCCGCGGCGAAGGCTCGGGGATCGGCCTCGCGATCGTGCGCACCCTTGTTGCCCACCTGCGCGCGACGATCGCCGTGACCAGCGGCGACGGCGAGGGCACGACATTCACGCTCGACGTCCCGGTCGAGCCGGTTGCATCATCGGACGAGACCGAGGGCCGTTGGCCCGAAGAGAGCACCGGTCGGGTGCTGGTGGTCGACGATCGCGTCGACGTGCTCGAAAGCCTGTCACGCGTGGTCGACGAGCTCGGCTTCGAATGCGATCGCGCCTCGACGCCCGCGCAGGCCTCGACATGGCTCGCTCAACGCCGCTACGACCTGGTCATGCTCGACATCGAGATGCCGCTGCGCAGCGGGACGGAGTTCGCCGACGAGATCCGCCACGGCAACGGACCGAACCAACGCACGCGCCTGCTTGGCATGAGCGCTGCCAGCGTGCCGGCAAACGTGCAGCATCATTTCGATGTGTGCCTCGTGAAGCCGATCGACCACGCTGCCCTGCGCCGCGCGCTTTTCAAGACCGGCTACGGCGCGACGCGGCCGAGCCAGCCCGGGTTGTGGAACGAAGGCCCCCGGGGCTAGCAAGCGGTTGTCAGCACGCTCGTGCACCATGGGAGGCGATACGCCGCGCGGCGCGGACGTGCGAAGCGCGACTCAAGCCGCCGCGGCCGCCGAATGACGCGCAGCCGAACGCGCCTCGCGCCAGGCCATCAGTTCCTGTTGATGCGACATCTCGCTCACAGCCAGCACGGCCTGGGTGCGCGAACCGACATTGAGCGTGCGCAGCAACCCTGCCACGTGGTCTTTCACGGTTTCGACGGAGACGTTCAGTTCGCGAGCGATGATCTTGTTCGACTGGCCTTGCAGCAACAGCGCAAGCACGTCGGTCTGGCGCGGCGTGAGGCCGAGCGCTGCCAGCGGCGTCGCGGCACGATTCGGTGGGCCGGCCGAGTCGTCGAAACGGTTGCTGGAAATATTGTTGGCGGCGAGCAGCGTGCCGTCGCGCGCGCGCATCACCATCGGCGGCACGTAGATACCGCCCGACATCACCATGCGCAAGGCCCCGAAGAGGGTGTCGTTGCTCGCGCACTTCGGCACATAGCCCATTGCGCCCAAATCGATCGCGCGCAGTACGTCGCTGCGGCGGTCGCTGGCCGAGACGACCACCACGGGCATGGCGGGATGGGAGGCGCGCAACTCGATGAGGAGGTCGAATCCGTTCGAGTCGCCGAGTTGCAGGTCCAGCAACAGCAGATCGAATTCGGCGTTGCCGGCCAACGCGACGCGTGCGGCTTGCGCACTGGCGACGCCGACCACACTCATGTTGGCGCCGAGGCCCTCAATCACGGTCTGCAACGCCGAAAGGATCAGAGGGTGGTCGTCGATGAGAAGAACGTTCATCATGGCCTTCCGTTGCTTCGCGAGAGTGATCCGCGGAAACCGAACAACTCGCGCGATGGCGTGCGTCGGTGGCGTGACATATTCACTCTAAGGCTTGAATAATGGCAAATCAAGCAAATTCAGACAAAGGATGCCAATCCGTCGGAAGCGAAATGACAAACGGTGCGATAGATTGATCGCGAAAGAGAAAACCGCTTGAGCACGTCCGTTCCAGGCGCCTTGCCGCCGATTGACGAAGACGCCCCGATGGCCGCGCGTTGCGTGCGTGCGCTGCTCGACCGACACGGCTTGCCGCGGTACCGGCAATCGGCCTGGCTCGCGGATGCGATGAAACTCTCGTACTCGCAGGCTCATCGACGCCTGACCGGGGCATCGTTGTGGACCCTGGAAGACCTCGCGCAGGTGGCGGCGCTTTTGGGCGAATCGCTCGCGCAGTTGGTGGCGCCGCAGGCATCCAGCAACGCGGTACCCGGCGTGATGCGGGTGGGCAACGTGAATCTCGATTGCCAGCTGTGGTTGGGCGACGTGATCGAACAGCCGTCGCCGGATGCCTTGGTGGCCATGCGCACGTCGAGGGGCTGGACCGCACTCATCGCGAGCGAAGCCACCGACGGCGCGGTCTACCAGGTCGAGCGGCTCGAGGCGAAGCCGTCGACCGCGTCACGCAAAGCGATCGCGGTGCTCGACGACGACGAAGACCTCACGCTGTCGGTCTGCGCACACCTCGAAACGGGCGGCTTCAGCGCACGCCCGTTCTACAAGACCGCTGATCTGACCGCCAGTGCGCTCGCGACCCCGCACGCGTACGACGGCTACGTGCTCGACTGGATCGTTGGCGAGAACAGCACGTTGAAGCTCATCGCCGCGCTGCGCGAACAGAACCCACGCGCCCCGATCGTGGTTCTGACGGCGCAGATGATGTCGGGCCGTGTCGACGAGAGCGAGATCGCCGACGCCGTGAAGGCCTACGACCTCATCTTCAGCGAGAAGCCGATCCGCCTGTCGATCCTGACGGCGTCGCTGACGCGTGCGTTCGCCGCTCCCGCCGCGCCGAATTCATCAACCGTGCCGGACAGCCATCACGCGAGCTTGCCGTGACACTGCTTGTACTTCTTGCCGCTGCCGCAGGGGCATGGGTCGTTGCGGCCGATCTTCGCCGCCCCGTCGGCGCTGGTGAAATCACCGTGCGGTAGCGCCAACGCGCCACCGCCGAGCGCAGCCATCGCGATGGCTGCGTCCTGCGACACGCTGCCGTCGTCGTTCGGGTGCGTGTAGGTCACGTTGCTGATGTGCTCGGCGCGCTCTTCCATCGCCTCGGCGGCGCGCGCCACCTCGTCTTCGGTCTGCACGCGCACCGCCATCAGCACGCGGGTCACGTCCATCTTCACGACATCGAGCAACTGCGAGAACAGCTCGAACGCTTCGCGCTTGTATTCCTGCTTCGGGTTCTTCTGCGCATAGCCACGCAGGTGGATACCCTGGCGCAGGTAGTCGAGCGCGGCGAGGTGCTCGCGCCAGTGCGAATCGATCGACTGCAGCAACACCATGCGCATGAACGGCGTGAACTGATCGACGCCGACCTGGGCGACCTTGGCATCGAACGACGCATCGGCAGCCTTCTGAACGCGCTCGACGATCTCTTCGTCGGTGATGGACGCACTCTTCTCGACCTCGCTCTTGAGCGGCATGTCGAGCTTCCATTCTTCGCGCAACACTTTCTCGAGCGACGCCAGATCCCACTGCTCTTCGACGCTCTCGGCCGGCACGTATGTGCGCACCACGTCGCTCATCGTGCTCGAACGCAGATTGGCGATCTGCTCGACCAGGCTCGGCGCTTCCAGGATGTCGTTGCGCTGCTGATAGATCACCTTGCGCTGGTCGTTGGCAACATCGTCGTACTCGAGGAGCTGCTTGCGCACGTCGAAGTTGCGCGCTTCGACCTTCCTCTGCGCGCTTTCGATCGATCGCGTCACGATGCCGGCCTCGATGGCCTCGCCATCAGGCATCTTTAGCCGTTCCATGATCGCGCGCACCCGGTCACCGGCGAAAATGCGCATCAGCGAATCGTCGAGCGACAGGTAGAAGCGCGAGGCACCCGGGTCGCCCTGGCGGCCCGAGCGACCACGCAGTTGGTTGTCGATGCGGCGCGATTCGTGACGCTCGGTCGCGATGATGCGCAAGCCACCCTGGCCCTTCACGGCGTCGTGAAGGCCCTGCCATTCGCTCTTCAGCGTGGCCGCGCGCTCGAGCTTGTCGGCTTCAGCGATCGATTCATCGGCGTCGAGCACCTTGATCTGGTTCTCGACATTGCCGCCGAGCACGATGTCGGTGCCGCGCCCGGCCATGTTGGTGGCGATCGTGATCACGCCGGGCCGACCCGCCTGCGCCACGATCTCCGCTTCACGCGCATGCTGCTTGGCGTTCAACACGTTGTGCGGCAAGGTCGCCTTCACGAGCAGCCCCGAGATGAGCTCTGAGTTCTCGATCGAGGTCGTGCCCACCAGCACCGGCTGTCCGCGCTTGTGGCAATCGCGGATGTCTTCGATCACCGCCTCGAACTTCTCGCGGTTTGTCTTGTAGACGAGGTCCAGCTCGTCACGGCGGATCGTCGGCATGTTGGGCGGGATCACCACCGTCTCGAGACCGTAGATCTCCTGGAACTCGTAGGCCTCGGTGTCGGCCGTGCCCGTCATGCCCGACAGCTTTCCGTACATGCGGAAGAAGTTCTGGAATGTGATCGACGCGAGCGTCTGGTTCTCGTTCTGGATCTGTACCCCTTCCTTCGCTTCGACCGCCTGGTGCAGGCCGTCGCTCCAGCGCCGGCCACTCATCAGACGACCGGTGAATTCGTCGACGATGATGACTTCGCCGTCTTGCACCACGTAGTGCTGGTCGCGGTTGTAGAGGTGCTTGGCCCGCAACGCGGCATACACGTGGTGCATCAACGTGATGTTCGACGGGTCGTAAAGGCTCGCGCCTTCGGCAAGCAGCCCGGCTTCGCCGAGCAGGCGTTCGGCGTTCTCGTGGCCTTCTTCGGTGAGGTAGACCTGGTGCGTCTTTTCGTCGACGGTGAAGTCGCCCGGGTCGATGACGCCTTCGCCGGTGCGCAGGTCGAGCTCGCCGATCTGCTTCTTCAGCATGGGCACGACCGCGTTGATGCGCACGTACATCTCGGTGTGATCTTCGGCCTGTCCGCTGATGATGAGCGGCGTGCGCGCTTCGTCGATCAGGATCGAATCGACCTCGTCGACGATGGCATACGAGAGCCCGCGCGCGACCCGGTCGGCCGTGTCCTGGACCATGTTGTCGCGCAAGTAGTCGAAGCCGAACTCGTTGTTGGTGCCGTAGGTCACGTCGGCCGCATAAGCGGCCTGCTTCTCCTCGCGGCTCATCTGCGGCAGGTTCACGCCAACCGTCAAACCGAGAAAGCCGTAGAGCCGACCCATCCATTCGGCGTCGCGCTTTGCGAGGTAATCGTTCACCGTGACGACATGAACGCCCTTGCCGGTGAGCGAGTTCAGGTAGACCGGCAGCGTCGCCATCAGCGTCTTGCCTTCGCCGGTGCGCATCTCGCCGATCTTGCCGTTGTGAAGTGTCATGCCACCAAGCAGCTGCACATCGAAGTGGCGCATCTTCAAGATGCGCTTGGAGCCTTCGCGCACCACCGCGAAGGCCTCGGGCAACAGGTCGTCGAGCGATTCGCCGCCGGCCACCCTCGTCCGGAATTCGATGGTCTTCGCCTTGAGGTCGCCGTCGCTCAAGGTTTCAAATTGCGCTTCGAGCGCGTTCACGCGCGCGACGCCGACGCGGTATTGCTTCAGTAGCCGATCGTTGCGGCTTCCGAATATCGAGGTCAGGATCTTAGGCAGCATGCAGCGGTCGGTGTTGAGGTTGCCATGAGTGGCGTGCGCGGCGGCGCGGCGCGCAACAGGCGGCCGAAGGTTCAGCTTTTCCGCAAGCTTCGAGTTGCGGGCATGCGCTGCAAACGCAAGGTCGCGCCGGGCAAAGCACGGCATTTTAGCAGCCGTGTTAGCACGCAACGAGACGCCGGAGCGAGCGCCGATCCGTCCGCCGACATCGATCGCTAGACTCCGACTCGATGACGATGAAAACGCCCGCATCGACTTCCGACGCGCTGCCGGTTCGCGACGCCCTGCGGGGCAGCGCGCCGCTGGCACGCCTGCGCCAGCGGATCGACGACTCCAGGGCGCGTTTCGAAGTGATCCGACCTTCGTTGCCGGCGGCACTCGCGACTCACCTGCAGGCCGGTCCTCTCGACGACGAGGGCTGGTCGCTGCTCGCGGCCAACGGGTCAGTCGCCGCCAAGGCGCGTCAATTGCAGCCGCGGCTGCAGAAGGCGTTGATCGATGCCGGCTGGGGCGACACGCCCATCCGCATCAAAGTGCTCGCGCGTTGAAACGTCACTGCCCTATCACGTGGTGCCGGCTGTCCGAATCGAACGGACGACCTTCCGCTTACAAGGCGGGTGCTCTACCAACTGAGCTAAGCCGGCGCGGATCACGTCGAACGGCACCGCCGTCGCGCGGCTCGCGAGTATAGATTCGCGGATTTCTATTTCACGCGCTTCAACGCCGGCCGACCACCCGTCGGGGGTTCCGGTGCCGGGGGAGGCTCGTGACCCTCGTTCGATTCGATCGCGCCGACCGGCGCGATCTGCGGCGTCGACGCGCCGTCGCTGCGGGCGAGGCGCGGTCCGCGGGGCGCCGGCGCAGGCACGGTCGGCTCTGCCGGCTTGCTGCTTTCCGCGTCGGTCGGCATCGGGAACGCCATGCCCTGGCCGTTCTCGCGCGCGTAGATTGCAATCACGTGATCGATGGGCACCGAGATCTCCCGCGAGCTGCCGCCGAAGCGCGCCTTGAACTCGATCGAATCGTTGCCAAGCTTCAACGCGCTCGTCGCCTCGAAGCCGACGTTCAGCACGATTTCGTTGTTCTTCACGTACTCCTGCGGCACCTGGACCGCGCCGTCGACGAAGACCGCGATGTACGGCGTGAAGCCGTTGTCGGAACACCAGTCGTGCAACGCCCGGATGAGGTACGGGCGGGTCGAGGTTCCCGCGGTGGCGGGCGCAATCGGAGGCGTGGGCATGGCTCGTCCGGAGCTTACTTGCGCATCACCTTCTCTGACGGTGTCAGCGCCTCGATGTAGGCCGGGCGCGAAAAAATGCGCTCGGCGTATTTCAGCAGCGGCACCGCGTTCTTCGACATGTCGATGCCGTAGTAATCGAGACGCCAGAGCAGCGGCGCAATTGCGACATCGAGCATCGAAAAGTCGTCGCCGAGCATGTATTTGTTCTTCAGGAAAATCGGCGCGAGTTGCGTCAACCGGTCGCGGATCTGCGACCGCGCTTTCTCGAGCTGCTTGTCGGTGCCCTTCATGCCGCGACTCTCGAGCACGTTCACGTGCGCGAACAGCTCCTTCTCGAAGTTAAACAGGAACAGCCGGACACGGGCTCGGGCAACCGGGTCGCCCGGCATCAGTTGCGGGTGCGGGAAGCGTTCGTCGATGTACTCGTTGATGATGTGCGACTCGTACAGAATGAGGTCGCGCTCGACGAGGATCGGTACCTCGTTGTACGGGTTCATCAGCGCGATGTCTTCCGGCTTCGAGAACAGGTCGACGTCGCGGATCTCGAAATCCATGCCCTTTTCGAACAACACGAAACGGCAGCGGTGCGAATACGGGTCGGTCGTGCCGGAATAAAGAACCATCATGGCTTGGAGCTCCTCAGGATGCGGGAAAAACAAAGCCCGGCGCGAGACCCCTTCGAGGGGCCCGGCACCGGGTCGGATCGGGTGGGCGCGCCGCGCTCGTTGGGGCCGGCGACATTCGTGGCTGCGGCCGATGAGGGCCGTTGTTACATCAGGTCAGGTTCTTCCAGTAAGACGCATTGAGGCGCCAGGTGAAGAGCGTGAGCAGGCCAAGGAACATCAGCACCCACACGCCCACACGGGTTCGCTTGGCTTGCGCCGGTTCGCCCATCCACTGCAGATAGGCGACGAGGTCACCGATGGTTTCGTCGTACTGCAACGGGTCGAGCTTGCCCGGCACGACCTGCTTGAAACCGGCGAACTTGTGCTCCACCTTGGCTGGGTCGTGCTCGTCTTTCACGTCGACGAAGGTCGCGACGCGCTGGCCTTGCAACTCCCACAGCACGTGAGGCATCGCAATGTTCGGATAAGCGAGGTTGTTCCATCCGGTCGGCGTCGCGTCGTCGCGATAGAAGGTGCGCCAAAGCGTGTAGAGATAGTCGGCACCGCTCCCTTTGCCCGGCTCGGCGCGCGACCGCGCGATCAGCGACAGGTCGGGCGGCTGGGCACCGAACCATTCATTGGCCTGCTTCGGGTCGAGCGTGGTCTTCATCGTGTCGCCGACCTTGTCCGTCGCGAACAGCAGGTTCTTCTTGATCTCGGCTTCCGAGAGACCGATGTCACGCAGCCGGTTGTAGCGCATGTACGCGGCCGCATGACAGTTCAGACAATGGTTCACGAAGATCTTGGCGCCGTGCTGCAAGGCCGCCATGTCGGTCATCTTTTCTTCGGGGAACTTGTCCCATGGGTAGCCCCCTTCGTTGGCCAACGCAGGCGCCAGGCAGCCTAGCGACAGCAGCAGGGACAGCAACAGTTTTTTCATCGTTCGGATTCGTTCGAGACGGGGCAGCTCAGTCTGGGCAGCGGTTCAGCGGCTCAGTGGGCCTTGAAGTTCACGCGCGTGGGCGGTGTCTTGAACGCGCCGATACGACTCCACCACGGCATCAGCAGGAAAAAGCCGAAGTACAGCAGCGTGCCGATCTGCGCGACGTAGGTGCCGACGTCCGTCGGCGGCTGTGCACCGAGGTAACCGAGGATGAGGAAGAAGAACACGAAGACGCCGTAGATGTATTTGTGCCACGTCGGCCGGTAGCGGATGGAGCGCACCAGGCTGCGGTCGAGCCACGGCAGGAACAGCAGGATGATGACCGCGCCACCCATCACGACGACGCCCCAGAACTTCGCGTCGAAGCCGCTGATGAGGGCTGGCACCGCGTTGACGCCGAGCGCGTGCAGCAGCGCCGTGTAGCCGCCGAAGAGGCCGATCACGACGATCGCGGCCAGGCCGATCAGCCCCTTCACCGCGGTCGAGAAGCCGCCGCGGACGATGGCCATCACTGCCGCCAGGGCGACCAGCAGCGAAAGGATCATCATCATCTGATCGGTGGTTGCGCGCAGCATCGAGTAGAACGGCGTGAAGTACCAGACCGGCGCGATGTGGGCCGGTGTCTTCAACGGATTGGCCTCGACGAAGTTGTTCGATTCGAGGAAGTAGCCGCCGCCTTCGGGCGCGAAGAACACGACGGCGCTGAACAGGAACAGAAACACCGACACGCCGAAGATGTCGTGCACCGTGTAGTACGGATGCGACGGGATCGAATCGAGCGGGTGGCCGTCCGGGCCCCTCAATGCCTTTACGTCGATGCCGTCGGGGTTGTTCGAGCCCACTTCGTGCAGCGCGGTAAGGTGCGCCGCGACGAGACCGAGCAACACCAGTGGCACCGCGATCACGTGAAAGCTGAAGAAGCGGTTGAGCGTCGCGTCGCCGACGACGTAGTCGCCGCGGATCAGCAACGAGAGGTCGCCGCCGATGAAGGGGATCGCCTGGAACAGGTTCACGATGACCTGCGCGCCCCAGTAGCTCATCTGGCCCCACGGCAGCAGGTAGCCCATAAAGGCTTCGGCCATCAGGCACAGGAAGATGCCGCAACCGAACAGCCAGATCAGTTCGCGTGGCTTCCTGTAGCTGCCGTAGATCATGCCGCGGAACATGTGCAGGTAGATGACGATGAAGAACGCCGACGCGCCGGTCGAGTGCATGTACCGGATCAGCGAGCCCCAGGGCACGTCGCGCATGATGTACTCGACCGATGCGAACGCGAGCGCTGCATCGGGCTTGTAGTGCATCGTCAGGAAGATGCCGGTGAGGATCTGCATCACCAGCACGAACATGGCGAGCGAACCGAAGAGGTACCAAAAATTGAAATTCTTCGGGGCGTAGTACTTGCCCCATTGATCGTTCCAAAGCTTGGAAAGCGGGAACCGGTTGTCGACCCAGTTCAACGCCTTGACGCCGATCGGCGCGTTCGCCGGAACGTCGTGAAATTCAGCCATTAGTGGTGACTCCTGCGGATGCAGTGGTAGGGCCCTTTCAGGCCGTTTTGTCTTCGCCGATCAGGATGCGCGTGTTGGAAACGTACACGTGCGGCGGTACTCGCAGGTTGTCGGGCGCCGGCTTGTTCTTGTAGACGCGACCCGCCATGTCGAAGGTCGAGCCGTGGCACGGGCAAAGAAAACCCCCCGCCCAGTCGTCCGGCAACGAGGGCTGCGGCCCCGGCGTGAACTTGTCGCCGGGCGAGCAACCCAGATGCGGGCAAATGCCAACCACGACGAGGTACTCGGGCTTGCGCGAACGCGATTCGTTGCGTGCGTAAGCGGGCGTGAGCTCATCGGGCTTTCGCGCCGATTTCGGATCGGCGAGGAGCCCGTCGTTCTTCGGCAACTCGGCCACCTGCTCCGGCGTCCGACGCACGATCCAGACTGGCTGGCCACGCCACTCCACGGTCATTTTTTCGCCCGGTTTCAAGGCGCTGACATCGGCCTCGACGGGCGCGCCTGCGGCACGTGCGCGCTCGGAAGGTTCGAAACTGCTGATAAAAGGCACCGCGACAAAACCGGCTCCGACGGCGCCCGCGCAGCCGGACGCGATGATCCAGGTTCGCTTGCCGCCGTCGATCTGCTGCTCACTCATGAAGGTCCTCGAAACGGAAGCACGATCGCGAAACAACCCAGAATTCTAGCGGACGAGCCAAGAATCGAAGGTCGTATTGACATCGCGCGCGCCAAGGCAATACTTCGTTCCAGAGCGAGCCCCGCCGGGGCTTCGCAGGGATTTCAGCCGAGCGTGCATCGCCATGGGACTGGCAGCCGAGTTCAGAGAGTTCGCCTCCAAGGGCAACGTGGTCGATCTCGCGGTGGGCGTGATCATCGGTGCCGCTTTCGGCCGGATCGTCGATTCGCTCGTGAAGGATCTGATCATGCCGGTGATAGGCCTCGTCACCGGCGGGCTCGACTTCTCGAATCACTTCATCGTGCTGCGGACTCTGCCCGCCAATTTCGCGGGTCCGATGACGTACGAGGCCCTCACCAAGGCCGGCGTCCCGCTTTTCGCCTGGGGCAACTTCCTCACTGTCGCTCTCAATTTCCTGATCCTCGCGTTCATCATCTTCCTGATGGTGAAGCAGATCAATCGCCTGAGGCGGGCGCCGGCCACAGCCGCCCCGCCGGAAGACGTGGTCCTGTTGCGCGAGATTCGCGATTCACTGCGTCGACCACCGCCACTCTGAACCGGCACCAATGGCGCGCAGCGTGACGCAGTGCCGAGTCGAGCTTGGCTCTTTAGGCCCATACTTGGCTCCTGGTCAGACGCCCCCGTACGCCGGGGGTCGGCATTCGCCGTTGCGGGCGGGCTTTCGCTGAAATGACTCCAACCGAACCACGCGTGCCGGTCGCGCTCGAAGCGGCCTTGAATCAAGTCCGCACGACCGCGGCGGCTGCAGCCGTGCGCGCAGCCGATGCGCTCGGGGTGCAGGCGCAGAACAGCGGCACCAAGATCAGCGATCGCGAGCAGTTGCTCACCGCACAGATCGAACTGCGTCGCAACATGGGCACCTTCGGGAACATGTTCCTGGAGACCTTCCGCGAGAGGGTGGCCGAGCAGCTGGCGCCCAAGGTGGAGACCAAACGCAAGCTCGACGCCGCCAACTGGCAGACGCTCAGTCTCGTTGACAACAACGAGATGGAGGAGCGCATGAACTTCGTGCGCATCGGCCAGATGATCTCGAACGGGTGCGAGTGGCAGTTGCGCGACCTGGCTGCCTTCATGGGCACGGTGCTCGGCACCGGCCGTGCCGAGGAAGACCGCAACCCGCTGCGCCCTGAACTGATCGGCGCGGCGCTCTATCGCGGCATCGAAACGGTGTCGACGAACGGTGACACGCGCAAGCTCCTCGCCCGCGAGATCGGCCTGGCGATGGCGACCACGATGGCGCAGTGCTACACCGACATCCTCCGCGTCTTCCAGGAAAAGGGCTTCACACCCGTCAACCTCACGGTGCGCACGGTCGAAGGGCCCGGCCAGACCGCGAACTCGGGCTACATGGGCATGAAGCCGGGCCCGAGCGGTTATGACGAGCTCGAAGACGGCAACACCGGCTCGAGCGCGTTCGACCTGCTGTCCGCACACCAGCGTGCGCTGGCCGGCGCGACGCCGGGCGGTGGCGTGCACGGATCGCGCGATGCAGAAACCGTGCGCGGCGCGCTCGGGCCGCCGAGGGGTGCGGGCGGCCCCCGTGGTGGCAGCCGCGCGAGCGGCGTTGCGGCCGACGCCCAATTGATGACATTGCTGCGTCGTCTCACGGCCGCGACCAGCCGCGTCGAGGTGGCCGACCCCGGCGAGCACGCGATGACCCGGCGCGCGTTGCTCAGCGCCGCGGGCGCGTCGTCGACGCGCCAGAGCAGCGCCATTGCCGGCTTGCGGGGCGGGCACGATGCAGCCGCGGCCGGCCGCCGGTCGCGCGCCATCGCCGGCAACAGCACGCCGAGCCTTCACGACTCCGGCGCGCCATCGAGCGGGGGCGGCTCGGGTCCCGAATACAGCGAACAACTCACCGGCCTGATGGCGGTCAACCTCATCCGCGCGCACCGCGAAGAGCTGATGCAGGCCACGACCGGCAAGCTTGATCACATGGTGATCGATGTGGTGGGCAGCCTGTTCGACCAGATCCTCTCCGACTCGCGCGTGCCGCCGCAGATGGCACGCCAGATCGCACGGCTGCAATTGCCGGTGTTGCGCGTCGCCCTGAACGACTCCACCTTCTTCTCGACCCGCCGCCACCCGGTGCGACGCTTCGTCAACCGCATCGCGTCGCTCGCCTGTGCGTACGACAACTTCGAGGAAGGTCCCGGCGCCGAGTTTCTCAACCACGTGAAGAAGCTGGTCGACGAGATCGTCGAAGGCGACTTCGACCAGGTAGACATCTACTCCGCGAAGCTCGCCGAGCTCGAGCAGTCGATCGGTGCGGCGGTCGAGCAGACCGGCGCGGTCGCGAAGCTCGACGAAAAGGAATCCGAGCTGCGCATCCAGCAGCGCTACATGTTGCAGCTGCGCGCCGCGCTAGCGCCGCTCTCGCTCCCCGAGTACCTGCAGAATTTCCTGTCCCAGGTGTGGAGCCAGGCGCTGGTGCTCGCGGTGCGCCGCGACGGCCAGGACAGCGACCGCGCGAAGCGCTATCGGCGTGTCGGTGTCGACATCGCGATGAGCGTGCAGCCGAAAGGAACGCCGCTCTTTCGCAAGAAATTCCTGATCCAGTTGCCGCCGTTGATGAAAGACCTGAACGAGGGCATGCAGTTGATCGGCTGGCCCGACAACGCGCAAAAGGAGTTCTTCGGCAAGCTCTTGCCGGCGCATGCCGAATCGCTAAAGGGCGGAGCGCTGACCGAGCTCGACCACAACATGATGGTCAAGCAACTCGAGGCGGTGTTCGCGTTGGCGGTGCCGGCCGGTGAGGCTTTTTCGCGCACCGACGCGGTGCCCGACGTGCCGGCCGAGGTCATCGAGCAACGCTTCACGGCCGAAGAAGCGGCGCAGGTCGGACTCGTGGCCGAGGCTGCGGTCGACTGGTCGGAACCGGTGCCGCGGGCGGCGCCGGGCCAGAACGTCGACATCGACCTCAGCTCGCCGCAGCCGCCGGAGCCGGCGACGCCGTCGGTCGTGGCTGGCCTGGACCCCGAATCGGTCCGCCAACTGGCGCCGACAAACTCCGAGTCTGGCGACCACGGCGAACCGACCCGCGGGCCCCAGCTCATCGACCACATCAAGCTCGGCTTCGCGTACCAGATGCACCTGAAAGACGTGTGGCAGAAGGTGCGACTCGCGCACGTCAGTTCAGGCCGCAGCTTCTTCGTCTTCACGCGTGGCGAGAAGCACCAGGAGACCATTTCGATGACCTCGCGCATGCTGGCTCGCATGTGCGAGAGCGGCCGACTGCGCGCGGTGGAAAGCGCTTACCTGATGGAGCGTGCGACGCAACGCGCGCGCCAGCAACTGGCGGAGCTGACAACACGGCATTGACCGATTCGCTACAGCGCCGACGCCGCGAATCGACTGGCCATCGCGACCGCACTCATCAGGCTCGCCGCGCTCGCGATGCCTTTGCCGGCGATGTCGAAAGCGGTGCCGTGATCAGGGCTGGTGCGCACAAACGGCAACCCGAGCGTGACGTTGACGCCGTGCTCGACGCCGAGATATTTCACCGGGATCAGTCCATGGTCGTGGGTCATCGCGATCACGATGTCGAATTCGCCCTCGTGGCCGGGCGCGTGGCGGGCGCGCATGAAGACGGTGTCGGGCGCGAAGGGGCCGCTCGCGGCGATGCCTTCCTCACGCGCCGCAGCGATGGCCGGACCGATGATGCGAAGCTCCTCGTCGCCGAAGAGCCCGCCCTCGCCGGCGTGCGGATTGAGCCCGGCCACCGCGATGCGCGGCGCCGGGAGGCCCCAGGCGGCGGCGCTGCGGTGCGCGATGCGGATGGTCTCGAGCACCGACTCGAACGTCACGGCGTCGATCGCTTTCCTCAGCGATTGATGAATGGTGACGAGCACCGTGCGGAGCTCGTCGTTCGCCAGCATCATGCGCACCGCCGGCACATGGTGACCGCGCGCGGACAGGGCCTGCAACATCTCGGTGTGTCCTGGGTAAGGCGTGCCGGCCGCGGCGAACGCCTCCTTGTGGATCGGTGCGGTCACGACGGCGGCAATCTCGCCATCAAGAGCGAACCGCGTCGCGGCTTCGATGCAGCGCGCCGCAGCCGCGCCGCTGCGCGCGTCGACGTGGCCGATCGGCGCCTCGAGGAGGTCGACCGGCAGGCCGGGCGGCGACCACACGCCGATGCAATTCGGTGGGATCTCGCCGGCATCGGCCGGCCGGGCGAGCAGCGCGACCACGAGGCCGCCGCCGGTCAGCGCGACGGCGCGGCGCATCACCCCAACGTCGCCGATGACGATGCAGTGCCCCGCAGACGCCGAACGAAAGAACGCCGCGACGATCTCCGGGCCGATGCCGCAGGCATCGCCCATCGTCAACGCGATCGGTCGTCCGGTCCGGGGCTTGGAGCTCGAAGACATCGCGATGATTGTGTCGCCTGTCGCATCACCCCGCGCCCCGTCGGCAACGCGGCGCATCGATAATCGCGCTGCATTCCCCTCCACCATGCGCAGACTCTGGATCCTTTTCTCGCAGGCCGTCACCGTCGCGGTCGCGTTGCTGTTCGTCGTCGCGACGTTGAAGCCCGAGTGGCTGCATCGCGCGCCCGGCGTGCTGGCGAGCGCCACACCGGGCACGGCGGCCGTGCCGTTGCCGCCGACTGTAGAGCACGTGTCGCTGATCGGCAGCGGGCCGCCGAACGGCTACGCGGCCGCAGCGAAGCGGGCGTCGCCGGCGGTCGTGAGCATCACCGCGAGCCGCGCATCGAAGCCGAGCGCGCGCACCGACGACCCGATGTTCCGCTTCTTCTTCGGCGATCGCGGCGCCCAGGCCCCCGACCCACAGGAGCGCCAGGTCGGACTCGGCTCGGGCGTGATCGTCTCGACGGCCGGCTACCTCCTCACCAACAACCACGTGATCGACGGCGCCGACGACATCGAGGTCGCGCTCGGCGACGGCCGCATCGCGCGCGCGACCCTCGTCGGCACCGACCCGGAGTCGGACATCGCGGTGCTGCGCATCACGCTCGAACGGCTGCCGGTCATCGATTTCGGCGACGTCGATCATCTGCAGGTCGGCGACATCGTGCTCGCGATCGGCAACCCCTTCGGCGTCGGCCAGACCGTGACCTCGGGCATCGTCAGCGCGCTCGGCCGCAGCCAGCTCGGCATCAACACGTTCGAGAATTTCATCCAGACCGATGCCGCGATCAACCCCGGCAACTCGGGTGGCGCACTGGTCGACTCGGCCGGCAACCTGCTCGGCATCAACACCGCCATCTACTCACGCACCGGCGGCAGCCTCGGCATCGGGTTCGCGATTCCGGTGAGCACCGCGCGGCAGGTGATGGAGAGCCTGATCAAGGACGGCCGCGTCACACGCGGCTGGATCGGCGTCGAGCCGCGCGATCTCACGCCCGAGATCGCCAGGACGCTCAACCTCGCGGCCAGGCGCGGCGTGCTCATTACCGGCGTGTTGCAACGCGGTCCGGCAAGCGCCGGCGGGTTGAAGCCGGGTGACGTGGTGACGAAGATCGCCGGCACGCCGGTCGCGAACACCGCGCAGTTGTTGAACGCGGTCGCGGCGCTGAAGCCCCGCGACAGCGCCGCCATTCATGTGCAGCGCGGCGACGACCAGCTCGACCTCAACGTCGTCGTCGCGCAGCGGCCGGCCGCGAACACGAACTCGCAGTCGCAAGTCGAACGCTAGACCGCGTGCGACGAGGTGCGTGTTTCGCGCCCCCCGGCTGAACGGGGGGCAGGCCGGCATCGGCGGCCGCGCGGGCTCGTCATCACGACGGACTCTTCGCGTCCTCGCCCGGTGGCTGCGTGTGTCGGATGAAGATCTGCGCAGCCCAAATGCCCACCTCGTAGAGGATCACCATCGGGATCGCGAGCGAGAGCTGCGACACCACGTCGGGTGGCGTCAATACCGCCGCGATGATGAACGCCAACACGATGAAATAACTGCGAAAGCCCTTCAGCTTCTCGATGCTGACCAGGCCGAGCCGCGCCAGCACCACCACCACCACCGGCACTTCGAACGCGGCCCCGAACGCGATGAACATCGTCATCACGAAGCTCAGGTAGGCCTCGATATCGGGCATCGGGGCCACGCTCGCCGGCGCGAAGCTCTGGATGAATTTGAAGACCTGGCCGAACACGAAGAAGTAGCAGAAACCGACGCCCAGGAAAAACAGCAGCGTGCTCGAGACGACGAGCGGAAGCACCAGCTTCTTCTCGTGCAAGTAGAGGCCGGGCGCGATGAACGCCCAGGCTTGATACAGCACGACGGGCAGCGCCAGCATGAACGAGGCCAGCAGCGTGATCTTGAGTGGCACCAGGAACGGCGAGATGACGCTGGTCGCGATCAGCGTGCCGCCCTTCGGCAGGTGCGAGACGAGCGGCGCGGCGAGCAGATCGTAGAGGTGGGCCGGGCCGGGAAAGAACGACAGGATGCCGAAGCAGATGCCGATCGCGATGCACGAGCGCACCAGCCGATCGCGCAACTCGATCAGGTGCGAGACGAAAGGCTGCTCGGTGCCTTCGAGTTCGTCAGAGCGCTTGTCGCCCGATGGATCGGATCGGTCGCTCACCGCGAGCCCATCGACAGCAGGTGCTCGCTGCAGGCACGGCGGGGGGTCACGCCGAGGTCCGCGGCGGGCGGAATCGCGCGACCCGGGCTGCGCCCGACTGCGCCTTGGCGCGAATGCCGTTCTTCTGCTTGTACCAGCCTGGCACGGCCGCACGCTTCAGGCGCCAGTTCTTCTTTGGGCGCTGATAAATCGGCGGCGGTGGTGACCAGCCCTCGTGTTGCCCGCTGTTCGCGGGCAACTCCCCCGCGCTGCTGCCGAGCCCGTTCAGGTCGTCGCGCCACGACGTGAGGTCGGTCTGCGCCTTCGACACCTCGGTCGAGACGCTCTGGTGCACGTTTCGCGCGGCGTCCTCGAACTGCGTCTTCATCTTCTTCAGCTCGTCGAGCTCGATCGAACGGTTGACTTCGGCCTTCACATCGGCCACATAGCGCTGGGCCTTGCCGAGCAAGGTGCCGACGGTTCGAGCGACGCGGGGCAACTTCTCGGGGCCGATCACAACGAGCGCGACGGCGCCGATCAATGCCAGCTTGTCGAAACCGAAATCAAACACGGTTCAGCGGCGCTGCGAGCGGGACTGCGGCACGGCGAGATTCGTGAACGTGGACGCCGCTCGACGGTCGGTCAGAGCTTGCGCGCGTCAACGTCGACCGTGGTCGCGTCGGCGGCGCGCTTGGCCGCAAGCTGCTGCGGCGTGAGATCGGCTTCCGAGGCGGGTGTGCTGCCGTCGCGCACACCGTCCTTGAATCCCTTGACGGCGCCGCCGAGATCGCTGCCGATGTTGCGCAGCTTCTTGGTGCCGAAGATCACGACAACGATCAGAAGCACAACCAGCCAGTGCCAAATGCTGAAGGAACCCATGGCTTACTCCCACGAAAGAATGGGCGAATTCTAGGTGAGCGGCCCTTATCCCTACCGAGCATTCAGCACGTGACCGGCACGCGCGCACCCGGGATCGCGAACGACCTTCGGGGCAATGCGGCGCGAACCGCAGCTCAGCCTTTGGCCCACGGCCGCGGGCCGCCCATCGCGTGGATGTGCAGATGTGGCACCTCTTGTCGCCCATCGGCGCCGGTGTTGATCTGCACACGAAAACCGTTGCCGACACCGAGTTCGCGCATCAACGAAGGGACCTTTGCGAGCAGGCGACCGAGCCAGGGAGCATCGGTTTCAGTCGCATCGTAAAGGCTCGCGACATGCGGTTTCGGAATCAGCAGCACGTGCACCGGCGCCCAGGGCGCGATGTCGTGGAAGACCAGCATCTCGTCGTCTTCGTAGACTTTCTTCGACGGGATCTGGCCAGCGACTATCCTGCAGAAAAGGCAGCTCGGGTCGTGCGTCATGCTCGGTGCCTCGCGGCATCAAACATCGATCGAGGGCATCGGCATCGGCCGGCCTTCGGCAAGGTTCAACCAGCCCCGCACGAAACGGTAGAGGTACCAGAAGCCGACCAGCGCCCACGCGATGACGCCGGGAACGACAAAGAGCAGAAAGAGCGGCATTGTCAGCGCGAGCCACAACAGCGTGAACCAGAAACTGCGTGCCTGCCAGCGGAAGTGGCTGCGGAAAAACGAGTCGGGCAGGTCCGGACGCTTCGCATAATTGAGGACCATCGCGATCACCGAGAAGATGCCGGCCGAGAACCACGACGCGGTGTGCAAGCCGTACATCACGTGGGTGAGCACGCGCAGGTTGTCGCGCTCGGTGTCGGGTTGACGGGGGGGCAGGTTTTCGGGACCGGCCATGTCGATCACGTCAGGGTTCATGGGCTTCCCGGTTCGAGTTCATCCCGCTTCGCCATCTTGCGCGCCGCGAATTCCTCGAGGCCCGACTGTCCTTCGCGACGTTCCAGTTCGGCGAGCACGTCGGCCGGGCTGAGGCCGAAGCGATCGAGCGCGATCATCGTGTGGAACCACAGATCGGCGACCTCGGCGACGATGGCCTTCGGCGCACCGTCCTTGCACGCCATGACGACCTCGGTCGCTTCTTCGCCGATCTTCTTCAAGACCGCGTCGTCGCCTTTCGCGCTGAGGCGCGCGACATAGCTCGACACCGGATCGCCGCCCTTGCGCTCGGCAATCACCGCCGCGAGCCGTGCCAGCGTGTCGTTACCGTTGCGTGCGAACTCGCTCATCGACCAATCATGGTTTGTAAATGTGTGCGGGGTCTTTTAGCACCGGATCGACGTCGTGCCAGACGCCATCGTCGAGCCGCCGATAAAAGCATGCATGCCGACCGGTGTGGCACGCGATCGACGGTTCGCCGTCGCCTGCGCCGAGCTGCTCGACCTTCAACAACACCACGTCGCCATCGCAATCGAGCCGCACCTCGCGCACCTTCTGCACGTGCCCACTGCTCTCGCCCTTGCGCCACAAGCGGGCGCGCGAGCGGCTGAAGTAGACGGCCTCGCCGAGCTCGGCCGTTTGCGCCAGGGCCTCGTGGTTCATGTAGGCGAACATCAGCACGTCGTTGCTGCCGACCTCCTGCGCGATCACCGGCACAAGGCCTTGCGCGTCCCACTTCACGTCTTCGAGCCAGTTCATGCGAACCAGTGTAGCGGCGGGGCAGCCGCTGCTCAGGCGAGGGCTTGGGTGGCGCCGGCGAAGCCGCGCTCCTCGGCGATCCGGGCCAGCACCGGCACGGCACCCGGCAGGACCGGCGCCACCTCGACTGGCAAGGTCTGCCAGCGCATGGCCTGGCGCTCGCGCATCTCGAACGCGCCGGTCCAGCGGCGCACCTTGCAAAAGTGCAGCCGGACCCGCGCATGCGGGTAGTCGACGATCGATTGGTGCCAGCGTTCGATCGCGCCGGGGCCGCCGTCGACCTCGATGCCCAGCTCTTCGCGAAGCTCGCGCCGGAGCGCGGCCTCGACGGACTCGCCCGGCTCGAACTTGCCACCCGGGAACTCCCAGTAGCCGGCGTAGACCTTGCCATCGGGTCGCGAGGTCATCAGGAAGCGGTCGTCGCCATCGAAGAGGATGCCGACCGCGACATCGACCGGCGTGCGCGCCTGTTCGCTCACGTCGCTCGCGTCGGGTGGCGCCCCGAGTGGTCACGCGCGAACTGGTAAGCGACGCGACCCGAGCGCGAGCCGCGTTCGAGCGCCCACACGAGGGCTTCGGCACGCGCCCCGGAGATCGCCTCGGCGTCGGCTCCGAAATGGCGCAGCCAGGTGTCGACGATCGCGAGGTACTCGTCCTGCCCGAACGGATAGAAGCTCAGCCAGAGGCCGAACCGGTCACTCAGCGAGACCTTCTCCTCGGTGGCTTCGCCGGGGTGCACCTCGCCATCGTCGGTGTGGCGATAGGCGAGGTTCTCGGCCATCGTCTCCGGCAACAGGTGGCGGCGGTTGCTGGTGGCGTACACGAGCAGGTTGTCGGAGGTCTGCGCGATCGAACCGTCGAGGATCGACTTCAGTTCCTTGTAGCCGCGCTCGCCGGCATCGAAGCTCAGGTCGTCGCAGAACACGATGAATCGCTCGGGCCGGTCGGCGATCAGATCGACGATGTCGGGCAGGTCGATCAGGTCGGTCTTGTCGACCTCGATCAGCCGCAGCCCACGCTCGGCGAAGGCATTGAGGCAGGCCTTGATCAACGAGCTCTTGCCGGTGCCGCGGGCGCCTGTGAGCAACACGTTGTTGGCGCCCAGACCGTCGACAAACTGTTCGGTGTTGCGCACGAGACGCGCCTTTTGCGTGTCGACCTCCACGATGGCATCGAGCGCGATCTGCCCCGCATGTCGCACCGGCTCGATCTCGCCCGAGCTGCCGCGCTTGCGATAACGGAACGCGATGGCGGCCGACCAGTCGGGCGCTTTCGGCGCGTGCGGCAGCGACGCCTCCAGCCGGTCGAGCACGGTTTCGGCACGCGCCAAGAGGTGCAACAGCGGATCGGGCGGCAGGCTCATGCGAAGGAACTCGTCATCGAGGCAGTGTAGAGGCGCACCTCAATCGATCGCGACCTGGCTGGCGTGGCGCGCGATGCGCACTTCGGCCACCGACTCGTCGGTGATCGGGAACACGCGATCGCCCGCCGCGGGCCGGATCGGGTGCATCCCGGTGAAGGCACCGAACGCCGGCAACACGCCGACGTCGTCGCCGAACCAGTAGCACGCCAACCGCAGGTGGTCGTGGGCGCGGCCGCCCAGGTGAATGCACGGGTGCAGGTGACCGGCGAGCGCGTAGCGGCCCGGCACGCGCGTCGGGTGGTGGCAGAACGCGAGGCCGTGGAGGCCGTCGAGCGCATGCGGTTCATCGACGACGCGCACGTCGAGGTGCCTGGGCGGGTCGCCGGCACGGTCGTCGTGGTTGCCGCGGACGAGGACGAGTTCCAGCGCGGGCAACGCGGCGCGCCAGGCGGTGACACTGGCGATCGTCGCGGCCGCGTGCGACCGTGCCGAATGCAGGAAGTCGCCGAGGAACACGACGCGGCGCGCACCCACGCGCTCGACCAGCGCCGCGAGCCGGTTCAACGTTTCGGTCGTGGTGCCGCGCGGCACTGGCACGCCGAACGCGCGAAACGTCACGGCCTTGCCGATGTGCGCATCGGCGACCATCAACGTCCGACTGGCCGCCGCGTAGATCGCCTTTTCCGGCAACAGCGTCAATGCCTGGCCGCCGGCCAGGATGGTCGTCATCGAAGCACCGTCACCTCAAAGTCGCCGTCGCCGGTTCAGCCGACGAACAGACGAAGCGCCACGTCGAGGTGTTCGGTCGGGCTGCGCTTGAAGCCGGACCGTGCGAAGCGCTGCAGCCGGCCGACCGCGAACGCGGTGAGTACCGACGCCTGCGCGTTCGCATCCACCGTCGGCGTGCTCGAGGCTTTCGTTTCCGAGATCGCACGCAGGCTCTGCCGCAGTTGCGACTCGATCCGTTCGAAGAACTGGTTCATGCGCGTCACGAGGCGTTCGTTCTCGAAGACGAGTGCGTCGCCGACCATCACGCGCGTCATGCCGCGGTTCTTCTCGCCGAACTGCAGCAGCACGCTCAGCACCTTGTAGACCTGCACCGACGGGTCGGCTTCGCGCTCGGCGATCTGGTTGATGAGGGTGAAGACGCTCTGTTCGACGAATTCGATCAGCCCCTCGAACATCTGCGCCTTGCTCGCGAAGTGTCGGTAGAGCGCCGCTTCCGAGACTTCCAGGCGGGCGGCGAGCGCGGCAGTGGTGATGCGATCGGCGCCCGGTTCCTCGAGCATCGCGGCCAGCGTCTGCAGGATCTGGACGCGACGTTCGCCGGGCTTGGGGCGCTTGCGCACCGGCACCGGCCCGGCGCCCGGCTTGTGCGTGATCGAGAGGGCGTCAAAGCCGCTCGGCTCGACGGCGTCGGCCGCGTCGTCGTCGGTCGACAGGTCGGCGGAAGGCGGATCAGAAGGAAGCGTCATCGCGGACCAGGCAGCTCTCGAAGCGAGCGAATTTTCGCATAGACGTAAGCCGGCTTCGGGCAGCGGCGGACCGAACCGGGCTCGCGGCGACCGGCGTTGTCGGGCAGGTGCCGACGCGAGCCGAGAAAGCGGCCGCCGAGGTAGCGCTGCATCCACACGGTGCGCATGCCGACACCACGCGCCGACTTCTGATGCTCGAGCGTGTCCTCGACAAGCACGCAGCGGCTCGGCGGCGCTTTCAGGCGTGCGCACAGGCGCCTGAACATCCGGGCGTCGGGCTTGGGCCGATGCTGGCCGAACATCGTCATGTCTTCGATCGTGAAGATGCCGTCGAAGCAGTGCGTGAGGTCGAGCGTGTCGAGCACGCGCATCGCGTACGCGCGCGGCGCGTTCGTGAGGATGTACTTGCGGCCCTTCAGCCGCATCAGCATCGCGCGGTCGTGTGAACTGGTGCGCAGCCGTTCTTCGAGCCCCGGCAGACGATGCGTCTCCTCTAGGAAGTGCGCGGCGCGCACGCCGTGATGGCGCACGAGCCCGATCATCGTCGCGCCATAGCGCGAGAAGTAGCGCGCGCCGAGGGCGTGCGCTTCGGGCGCCGGCAGGCCGACGTGCTCGGCGATGTATTCGCCCATCGCCTGCCCGGTCGGGCCAAACGCGGCATGGCTCGCGTCGTGAAGCGTGTTGTCGAGGTCGAAAAGCCAGATGGTTTCGGGGCGGATGTTTTCAGCGCGGTGCTTGGCCCCGCCGGTGGATCGCGGAGCGCTCGCCACTTATCTGGAACGGATCATGGTGCCGTAGGCCTGATCGGTCAGCACCTCTAGCAGCATCGCATGCGGCACGCGGCCGTCGATGATGTGCACGGTGTTGACGCCGTTCTTCGCCGCGTCGAGCGCCGACTCGATCTTCGGCAGCATGCCGCCCGAGATGGTGCCGTCGGCGAACAGCTCGTCGATCTCGCGCGCGGAGAGGTCGGTGAGCAGCTTGCCGGCCTTGTCGAGCACGCCGGGCGTGTTGGTGAGCATCATCAGCTTCTCGGCCTTCAACACCTCGGCGAGCTTGCCGGCCACCACGTCGGCGTTGATGTTGTAGTTCTCGTTGTCGGCGCCAAAGCCGAGCGGCGAGATGACGGGAATGAACTGGTCGTCTTGCAGGGCCATCACGACGCTCGGGTCGATCGATTCGATCTGGCCGACCTGGCCGACGTCGTGCACCTTGGTCGGGTCGTCGCGATCGGTCATGCGCAGCTTCTTCGCACGGATCAGGCCGCCGTCGCGGCCCGTCAGCCCCACGGCCTTGCCGCCCGCCACGTTGATCAGGCCGACGATGTCCTGCTGCACCTGGCCGGCGAGCACCCACTCGACGACCTCCATCGTCTCTTCATCGGTCACGCGCATGCCTTGAATGAACTCGCCCTTCTTGCCGAGCCGATTCAACGCCTCCTCGATCTGCGGCCCGCCGCCATGCACCACCACCGGGTTCATGCCGACCAGCTTCAACAGCACCACGTCTTCGGCGAAGTCTTGTTGCAGGGCCGGGTCGGTCATCGCGTTGCCGCCGTACTTGATGACGATGGTCTTGCCGTGGAAGCGTCGGATGTACGGCAGCGCCTGCGCCAGGATCTCCGCCTTGTCGCGCGGCGAGATGTGGCCCAGGTCGGGAGTGCCGGCCGCTGGCGGGCTCGCGACCGCACGCCCGGTGGACGTCGCGGCGGGGTTGTCGGCAGGGGCGTCGGACATGACCGGGTCTTCCTTCGGATGGGAACTCGCGGCGGGGCCGAGGGCGTCGGAATCGTACACTTTGACCTCGCATCTTTCGTGTGCCTTCGCAGCAGGGACCATGCCCCCTCCCATTCACGAACCCGCCCGCGCGACCGAGGTGTTCGGTGAGTACGACGTCGTCGTGCTCGGCGGCGGGCCCGCGGGCATCATGGCGGCCACCGCCGCGGCGCGTGGCGGCGCCGGCGTCCTGCTGGTCGAGCGCTACGGCTTTCTCGGCGGCATGGGCACCGCTGCCGGCGTCACCAACTTCTGCGGCCTGCACGCGAACGTGTACGGCCAGATCCGGCAAGTGGTGCACGGCCTCGCCGACGAGCTGCTCGAGCGCATGCGTGCGCTCGACGGCCTCAACGCGCCTCACCTCATCTTCGGCAAGATCGCCGCGCAGGCCTACGACATGTCGGCGTTCAAGTGCGCGGCCGATGCGCTGCTCGGCGATGCCGGCGTCGAGATGCTGTTCCATGCACTCGGCGTCGGCGTGACGAAAGCCGAAAACGGGCGCCTCGTCGCCGCGTTGTTCGAGACCAAGAGCGGACGCGTCGCGGTGCGTGGCCGCGTCTTCATCGATGCGTCGGGCGACGGTGATCTTGCCCAATGGGCCGGCGTGCCGATGGAAAAGGGCGACGAGCACGGCCACCTGCTCTACCCGACATTGATGTTCCGAGTCGGCAACGTCGATGCCGAACGGGCCGGTGCTGCGTGGCAAACCATCCCGCAACTGATGGACGATGCCGAGGCCTCGGGGGCGTTCAGCTTCCCGCGCCGCGGCGCGATCGTGCGGCCGCAAAAGCACGCCAACGAATGGCGCGTCAACGTCACGCAACTGAAAAATGCCGACGGCTCGGCCACCGACGGCACCGACGCGCGCTCGCTCAGCAGCGGCGAGCTCGAAGGTCGGCGCCAGATCGTCGACTACCTGGGCTTCCTGCGCGCGCGGGTGCCGGGTTTCGAAGCCGCGTACGCCCTCGACATCGCGCCGCAGCTGGGCATCCGCGAGACGCGAAGGCTGGTCGCAGCGGCCATGCTCACCGGCGACCACGTGATCGATTGCGCCGACTTCGTAGACTCGATCGGCGTCAACGGCTGGCCGCTCGAGATGCATGTGGCCGGCACGGTCGAATGGCGTTGGCCGCCGATTCCGGCCTCGCGTGGCTTCAACCAGTTGCCGTATCGGATGCTGCTGCCACGCGCGTCGTCGCATGGCGGCGCGAGCAACCTGCTGGTCGCCGGCCGTTGCGCCGGCATGACGCACGAAGGCCAGTCGGCTGCGCGCGTGTCGGGTGCTTGCTTCGTGATGGGCCAGGCCGCCGGCGCGGCGGCTGCGCTCGCGCTCGGTGCCGGCGACCGACCGCACGAGGTGTCGGTGGAGCGCCTTCAGGCGACGCTCGCCGAACAGGGCGCCTTCCTCGGCGACGGATCTCCCGCCAACTCGCCCGTGGTGTTCGCCAGCGCGGCGTGACGTCCGACCCTCGATCAACCCTTCTGGCAACGCTTCTGTAAGCTCGGCAGCGGCGTGGCGACTGAAAGATCGGCGTCACTGCCAATCACTGAACCGAGGTCATTCATGAATCACTCTTCGTCCGACAACCACACGGTCGCCAGCACCCGCAAGCCGTTCGGTACCGCCACTGTGTGGGCGAGCGCAGCATTGCTCGCAGTGGCCGCTTTCCAGTACAGCATCAGCCACGCCGCCGAAGCGGCCGTGAAAATCCCGGCGCCAGCGTTCGACAGCGGCATGCCTGCACCGACCGGCAACCAGACCGCTGTCTTCGCGGGCGGTTGCTTCTGGGGCATTCAGGGCGTGTTCCAGCACACGGCCGGCGTGGTCCAGGCGGTCTCGGGCTATGCGGGTGGCCAGAAGAGCACCGCCACATACGACATCGTCAGCAGCGGCACGACCGGCCATGCCGAATCGGTTCAGGTGACGTTCGACCCACGCAAGGTCTCGTACGGCAAGTTGCTGCAGATCTATTTCTCGGTCGCGCACGACCCGACCCAACTGAACCGCCAGACCCCCGACACCGGCACGCAGTACCGATCGGCGCTCTTCTACGTCGACCCGGGCCAGAAGACGGTGGCCGAGCGCTACATCGCGCAACTCGATTCGGCCAAGGCCTATCGCGGAAAAATCGTCACGCAGGTCACGCCGCTCGCCGCCTTCTTTCCGGCGGAGGGCTACCACCAGGACTACCTGACGCTGCACCCCGAATCGGGCTACATCGCTCGTTACGACCTGCCGAAGATCGATAACCTCAAGGCGATGTTCCCGGAGCAGTATCGAGCCGACCCGGTGCTGGTGGTGGCGCGCAACTCGGCCATGGCGGGCAGCCACTGAGCGCCGGCAGCGCGGCGTCCATCGGCGCCGCCGCTCTGTCGCTCTTATAGTGGCGCGATCGCGCTGACCGCAACGCGACCACGGGAGACGTGATGGCCACCGATTCGAACGACGGCGCGAAGCGCGGCAGCGAACGCAAGGCCGCACACCCCAGCGGTTTGTTCGAAAGCGAACTCGCTGGCTCGGTGCGCGAGTCGGCGCAACAGATCTGGCTTGCGGGCATGGGCGCATTTGCGAAGGCACAGGCCGAGGGCAAGAGCGTGTTCGAGGCGCTGGTGAAAGAAGGCACCTCGCTGCAACAGAAAACGCAGGCTGCGGCCGAAGAGCATTTCGGCGATGTCGCCGGAAAGATGAGCAGCGTCGCCAGCGAGGTCCAGGCGAAGGCGGGTCTGCAGTGGGGCAAGCTCGAGACGCTTTTCGAGGAGCGCACCGCGAAGGCGTTGCAGAAGCTGGGCGTTCCGTCGTCGAAAGACATGCAGGCCATGCAGGAACGCATCGATGCGTTGGCGGCCCGAATGGCCGCCGACCGCTCGTCGAGCAAGCCCGTGACGAAGCAGTCGACCGCCGAAACCAACGCGCCGCAACGGGCAGCGCCGCGCCAGAAGGCGGCGAAGACGACCGGGGCGAGCAAGGGCGTAGCTAAACACGCGACCGCCGCAAGGGTCACTGCCAAAACGCGTACCGCCCGCGCCGTGCCGTCGTCGAAGGTCAGGTGATCTCGAAGGGCCCGGTCGGCACCGAGGTTCAGAACATCAGCTTGCCAGGCCAGATCCAGATCGCGAGCGCGGTGAACACAACGTAGCGGCCGAGCTTGCCGATCGCCATGTAGACGACGCAGGGCCAGAACGGCAGCTTGAGCCAGCCGGCCACTGCGCACAGCGGGTCGCCGACGATCGGCAGCCACGACAGCAGACACCCCTTCGCGCCGAAGCGTTTCAACCACGCCAGCGCGCGCCCGTCCGGGTGCTTGTGCGCGAGTTGCTCGTACGCGCGCTCGGCGCCGTAGCCCATCCACCACGTGAGCGCCCCGCCGAGCGTGCCGCCGAGCGTGGCCGCGGCCATCGCAGGCCAGAACAGGTCGGGATTGAGCTTGACGAGCCCGAGCACGGCGGGTTCCGAGCCGAGCGGCAGCAGCGTGGCCGACACGAACGCGATGAAGAACACCGTGCTGAGGCCGTATTCTGGAAGCGCCAGCAGCCCCATCATCGAGTTGATCCAGTCCTCCATCGCGAGCGATTATCGACAGGGTTTTGCCTCGTGCACTTACCCATCAACCCGCGAAAACGCGCCGCTATACTGCTGCCTCACTTTTCAGCACCCAGCCCCTCGCCCCCCATGCGCATCGGCCACATCACGTTGGCGAACCGGCTGTTCGCAGCGCCCATGGCGGGCGTCACCGACCGACCCTTCCGGCAGCTTTGCAAGCGACTCGGCGCGGGCTACGCGGTGAGCGAGATGGTCACCTCGCGAAAGGACCTGTGGACGTCGCTCAAAACGAGCCGCCGCGCCGATCACGATGGCGAGACCGCGCCGATCTCGGTGCAGATCGCGGGCACCGACGCGCAAATGATGGCCGAAGCCGCGCGCTACAACATCGACCGCGGGGCGCAGATCATCGACATCAACATGGGCTGCCCCGCGAAAAAGGTTTGCAACGCCTGGGCCGGTTCGGCGCTGATGCGCGACCAGCCGCTCGCGCTCGCGATCGTCGATGCGGTGGTCGCGGCCTGCGCGCCGCGCCACGTGCCGGTCACGTTGAAGATGCGCACCGGCTGGTGCGAAAGCGAGCGCAACGCGACGTGGATCGCGCAGGCGGCCGAACAGAGCGGCGTCGCGATGGTGACGGTGCACGGGCGCACGCGCGAGCAAGGCTACAAGGGCCACGCCGAGTACGACACCGTGGCCGCAGTGAAGCGCGCGGTCTCGATTCCGGTCGTCGCGAACGGCGACATCGATTCGCCCGAGAAGGCGCGCGACGTGATCGCCGCGACCGGCGCCGATGCCATCATGATCGGCCGCGCCGCGCAAGGCCGGCCTTGGATTTTTCGCGAGATCGCGCATTATCTCGAGACCGGCGAGCACCTCGACGCCCCCACCGTGGCCGACGCGCGCCGCTGGATGCTCGAGCACCTCGACGATCACTACGGCCTCTATGGCGAATACGCGGGCGTTCGCACCGCGCGCAAGCACATCGGCTGGACCGTGCGCGGCCTGGCCGGCGGCGACGCGTTCCGGGACCACATGAACCGGCTCGAGACCTGCGAGAGCCAGGTGCGTGCAGTGGAAGACTGGTTCGACACCCTCGCGATGCAGCACCGCCTGATGCCCGCACCGATTGCCGCCGCCCTTCTGCAGTGAAACGATCCGCTTCGCCCGCCCTGCCAGCCCCCGCCCTGCCCGCCCCCGCTCCGCCCGACCCACGCGACCCATGAGCACGCACCAGAACAAAAAGCACATCGAAGAGTGCATCCGCGACAACCTCGACGCCTATTTCAAGGACCTGCGCGGCGTCGAGCCGGCAGCGATGTACGAGATGATCCTGAAGGTCGTGGAGAAGCCGCTCTTCGAGGTGGTGATGCGCGAGGCCGACGGCAACCAGAGCCGCGCGGCGGAGTGGCTCGGCATCAACCGCAACACACTGCGCAGGAAACTCCTCGACCATCGGCTCGTCAAGTGATGGCGGCGTCGCGCGCACCGATGGCGATCGTTATCTTCACGAGCAGCACACGATGCACGCCCTGATATCCGTCTCCGACAAGACCGGCATTGTCGAGCTGGCGCGTGCGCTGCACGGCCTGGGCATCGGGCTGCTCTCGACCGGCGGCACCGCGAAACTGCTCGCCGACGCCGGCCTTCCGGTCACCGAGGTAGCCGAGCACACAGGCTTCCCGGAAATGCTCGACGGGCGCGTGAAGACCCTGCACCCGACGGTCCACGGCGGCCTGCTCGCACGTCGCGACGTGCCGGCGCACATGGCGTCTCTCGCTGCGCACGGCATCACGACGATCGATCTGCTCGTCGTCAATCTTTATCCGTTCGAGGCCACCATCGCGAAGCCCGATTGCACGCTCGACGACGCGATCGAGAACATCGACATCGGCGGCCCGGCGATGGTTCGCTCAGCCGCGAAGAACTGGAAAGACGTGACCGTACTGACCGACGCGTCGCAATACGCGGGCGTGATGCGCGAGCTCACCGAACGCGGCTCGGTCAGCGAGGCGACACGTTTCGCGCTCGCCGTCGCCGCGTTCAACCGCATCGCGAACTATGACGCTGCGATCAGCGATTACCTGTCGGCCGTCGTCTGGCCGGACGGTGGCCTGCCCTCCGGCGGAGTGCCGGAGCGCAGCGAGTTCGCCTCGCAGGCGAACGGCCGCTTCGTGAAGCTGCAGGACCTGCGCTACGGCGAGAACCCGCACCAGCGCGCTGCGTTCTACCGTGACCTCTTCCCCGCCCCCGGCTCGCTCGTGACCGCCGAGCAGCTGCAGGGCAAGGCGCTCTCGTACAACAACATCGCCGACGCCGACGCGGCCTGGGAATGTGTGAAGAGCTTTCTCACGAACGATGGCGATGCCGCGGCCTCGGCGGCGTGCGTGATCGTGAAGCACGCGAACCCCTGCGGCGTCGCCGTGGGCATCGACGCCGCTGAGGCCTATGCGAAAGCGTTCAAGACCGACCCGACCTCGGCGTTCGGCGGCATCATCGCGTTCAACGTCGAGGTCGACGAGGCGGCCGCCCGATCGGTGAGCAAGCAGTTCGTCGAGATGCTGCTCGCCCCGTCGTATACCGACGCCGCGCTCGCCGTCTTCGCGGCCAAGGCGAACACGCGCGTGCTGCGCATCGCGCTGCCGGGCGCGGGCGATCGGCAGGCTCTGGCGGCCGCCAGCGCCGCGATGCACGACGTCAAGCGCGTCAATTCCGGCCTCTTGATACAGAGCGCCGACAGCCACGTGCTCCTGGTTGCCGATCTCAAGGTCATGACCCGACGCCAGCCCACCGCCGAAGAGACGCGCGACCTGATGTTTGCGTGGACGGTCGCGAAATTCGTCAAGAGCAACGCCATCGTGTTCTGCGCTGGCGGCATGACGCTCGGCGTCGGCGCGGGCCAAATGAGCCGGCTCGACTCGGCGCGCATCGCGTCCATCAAAGCCGAACACGCCGGGCTCACGCTGAAAGGTTCGGCTGTCGCGAGCGACGCGTTCTTCCCGTTTCGAGATGGCCTCGATGTGGTCATCGATGTCGGCGCCAGCTGCGTGATCCAGCCGGGCGGCTCGGTGCGCGACGACGAGGTGATCGCCGCCGCCGACGAGCGCGGCGTCGCGATGGTCTTCACCGGGGTCCGACATTTCCGCCACTGAGCAGCGCGCGGCGCGATGACGTCGCCGGAAGCGGCCGGCTTGCTGCTCGCCTTCGTCGCGCGGCTCATCACCGGCGCGCAAGGCCACTGGTACGGCTGCCCACCGAAGGCCGAGCAGCGCATCTACTTCGCGAACCACCAGAGTCATTTCGACTGGGTCTTGCTGTGGGCCGCGCTGCCGCGGGACCTGCGCGCCACGACCCGCCCGATCGCCGCGCGCGACTACTGGACCTCGTCGACGCTCAGGCACTGGATCACGCGCGAGATCTTCAACGCCGTTTACGTGAGCCGCGAACGAACGGCCGATGAAGACCCGCTCGAGCCCTTGCTCGAGGCGCTGCGCAGCGGCGATTCGCTGGTGATCTTTCCCGAAGGCACGCGCGGTCACGCCGCCGACCCAGCGTCGTTCAAGTCGGGCCTCTACGCGCTCGCGCAGGCCTTCCCCGACGTGCAGCTGATCCCGGCGTGGATCGACAACGTACAGCGCGTGATGCCCAAAGGCGAAGTGGTGCCGGTGCCCATCCTCTGCTCGGTGACGTTCGGTGCGCCGCTCCATCTTCAGCCGGGTGAGGACCGCCGCGTGTTCCTCGATCGCGCCCGCGCCGCGGTCGTCGCGTTGCGGTTGGTCGCCTGATGGGCGGCTTGCGCGCGCTCACCAGCACCCAGCAGGTCGGGCTGCTCTTCGTCACCTTGTTCGGCTCGCTCGCGCTCACCACCATCCTCACCTTCAGCCGCACTTTCAGCGGCACGCCGGAGCGGCTCGAGGCCGTCGAACGCTTTCGCGACGAGGTGCGCGCGATGTGGGCGACGGCCATCGTGTTCTGGGTCTCGTGGGCCTCCGGCACCGTCGTCACCACGCTGTTGTTCGGCGTGGTCTCGTTCCTCGCGCTGCGCGAGTTCGTGACGCTCACGCACACGCGGCGCGGCGATCACCGGAGCCTGCTGCTCGCGTTCTTCGTGATCCTGCCGCTGCAGTACGTCTTCGTCGGCGCGCGGCTTTTCAACGCGTTCACGGTGTTCATCCCGGTCTACGTCTTCCTCGCGATCCCTGTGATGAGCGCGATCGCCAACGACCCGCACCGCTTTCTCGAACGCACCGCGAAGATCCAGTGGGGCATCACCGTGTGCGTGTACGGCCTGAGCCACGCGCCTGCGCTGCTGCTGCTCGATCTGCCGGCGTATCAGGGCCGCGGCGCATTCCTCGTCTTCTGTCTGGTGATGACGGTGGTGGCGGCCCAGGTCGTGCAGGAGCTCGCTTCACGGCGCCTGCGTCGACGGCCGGTTGCGCGAGCGATCAGCCGATCGTTCTCGTGGCGCGCCTGGGGCTCTGGCGTGCTCGCGTCGGGTCTGGTCGGCGGCCTGCTCTACTGGAGCACGCCGTTCAAGCCCTTGCCCGCACTCGCGATAGGCCTGGTCGCCGGCGGAGCGGGGACGCTCGGCGAGTTCGTCATGCGCGCGTTGAAACGAGACGCCGGCGTGCGCAGCTGGTCGGGCAAGGCGTCGGTGACCGGGGCGGTCGGCCTGCTCGACCGGGTCGCGCCGCTCTGCTTCGCGGCGCCGGTTTTCTTTCATGCGGTGCGCTGGTATTTCGGCGCTTGATCCCGTGTCGGTCCGCATGACACCGATGCTCGGCCGGCCGGTGCGATCGATGCCACACGGGCACGTCATCATTCACGCATGCGCGTCCTCGGCATAGACCCCGGCCTCCGCACCACCGGCTTCGGCGTGGTGGAGAGCGACGGCATGCAGCTGCACTATGTGGTGAGCGGCACGATCAGGACCGGCACCGTCGCCAACGAGCCGCTGCCGGCCCGGCTCAAGGTCATCTTTGATGGCGTGCGCGAGGTGACCACGCGCTATGCACCGACCTGTGCCTCGATCGAGATCGTGTTCGTCAACGTCAACCCGCAGTCGACCTTGCTGCTCGGACAGGCGCGCGGTGCGGCGCTGACCGCGCTGGTCTCGAACGACCTGGTCGTCAACGAGTACACCGCGTTGCAGATGAAGCGCGCGATCGTCGGCCACGGGCACGCGAAGAAGGAGCAGATCCAGCAGATGGTGATGCGCTTGCTGGCGCTGCCGAGCGTGCCGGGGCCGGATGCGGCCGATGCGCTGGGGCTGGCGATATGCCATGCGCACGCGGCGCGGGCGTTTGCTGCGGTGGCGCGCAGCACGGCGCGGGTGGTCGGGGCGCCGGCTCGCTTCAAGCGAGGACGGGTGGTTTGATCTTTCTCACTGCGTGAGGGGCTTGGTATGTGCGGGCACTGCGAGCCGATGGCAGGGCTTTACGTCCTGCGGAGGTCGCGGCCGGACTGGCCCGGCCAGGGCCAGTAACTTTCATTTGCTGGCCCAAATGAAAGTTACTCGCCCTGCCCGGGCGAGACCGGGCGCCGCCTCCGAAGGACTAAAGCGCCGCCCCGGCACGCAGTGCCGAAAGCACCGCCCGCGATGCTCAACCGCAATTGAGTCACACCCGCAACGCGTGAACGTTGCACCCACGCCCTTGCGCCACGCGAGCACAGGCGACAATCCCGCCCGATGTATGCCCTCTACGAAGAAAGCGGAAAGTTCCTCGCCGGCCGCGTGATGAGCGAAGCCGACAGCTCGATGCAGATCGAGCTCGAATCGGGCAAGCGCGCGAAGGTCAAAGCGGCGCACGTGCTGATGAAGTTCGCGCACCCCGAACCGAGCGACCTGATCGCCAGGGGCCAGGCACTGGCGCACGAGATCGATCTCGATCTGGCGTGGGAGTTCGCGCCCGACAGCGAATTCGGTTTCGCGGAATTCGCACGTGATTACTTCGGCGCGAATGCGGGCGCCGAGTCGCAGGCCGCCGCGCTCTTCTGCATCTTCGGCGCCCCGCATTACTTCCGCCGACTCGGCAAGGGCCAGTTCAAGAAAGCGCCCGAAGAAACCGTGAAGGCCGCGTTGCTCGGGATCGAGCGCAAGAAGCTCGTGGTCCAGCAGATCGATGCGTGGGCGTCGGAGCTCGTGGCCGGCATGTGCCCGGCGCCGATACGCGAACAGCTCTACAAGATTCTCTTTCGGCCCGACAAGAACGCGGCCGAATACAAGGCGCTCGTCGACGCGTCGAAGCGGGCCCACGTGGCGCCGCTCGATGTGCTGAAAGCCGCCGGCGCGATCGACTCGCCGTACCAGTTCCACTGGCGCCGATTCCTGTTCGACAACTTCGCGAAAGGCACCGCCTTCCCTGCGCTCGAGGTGCCCGCCGTCGCCGAGACGCTGCCGCTAGTCACCGCCCACGCGTTCTCGATCGATGACTCGGCCACCACCGAGATCGACGACGCACTCTCGGTCGAAGGCATCGGCAGCGGCACGCTCGTGGTCGGCGTGCACATCGCGGCACCGGGCCTCGCGTTGGCGCCGGGTTCGCCGATCGACAAGCTCGCGCGCGACCGGCTCTCGACCGTCTACATGCCGGGCCACAAGATCACGATGCTGCCGAGCGCGGTTGTCGACGCCTACACGCTCACCGAAGGCCGCGAGTGCGTCGCGGTCTCGCTCTACGTGACCTTCGACGAGACCACGCTCGACGTGCGCGCGAGCGAGACGCGGCTCGAGCGCCTGCGCATCGCGGCCAACCTTCGCTACGACCGGCTCGAAGACGTCGTGACCGAGGCTTCGCTCACCGGCGCGGCAGCGGCCGACTACGCGTTCGCCGCCGAGCTCGCGTGCCTCTACCGACTCGCCCGACATTTGAAGGCAGGCCGCGAAGCGGTGCGCGGCAAGCCCGAGAACTTCAACCGGCCGGACTACACCTTCCGCATCGAGCGTGAAGCCGACGGCACCAGCGACGACGGCCCACGTGGCGATGAAACGGTCGCGATCGGCACGCGCCAACGCGGTTCGCCGCTCGACCTGATCGTTGCCGAGTCGATGATCCTCGCCAACAGCACGTGGGGCGCGTGGCTGCAAGCCTGCGGAGTGCCCGGCATCTACCGCAGCCAGGCCAGCATGGCGCCGGGCGTGAAGGTGCGCATGGGCACGCGCGCAGCGCCGCACGCGGGGATGGGCGTTGCGCAATACGCGTGGTCGACCTCGCCGCTGCGCCGCTATGTCGACCTCGTCAACCAGTGGCAGATCATCGCCTGCGCCAAATACGGCAAGACCGCCGCGCTCGCCGCGCCGTTCAAGCCGAAGGACGCGCAATTGCTCGGCATCATTTCCGATTTCGAATCGACGTACGCCGAGTACAACGGTTTCCAGTCTGCGATCGAGCGCTACTGGGCCTTGCGCTTCGTGATGCAACAGCAGATCGACGAGCTCGATGCGGCGGTGATGAAAGACGGCCTCGTGCGCGCCGACAACCTGCCGCTGGTGTTTCGCGCGGTGGGCGCCGAAAACCTCTCGCGCGGCGCGCACGTGCGGGTAAAGGTCGGTGCCATCGACCTGTTAACGCTCGATGTGCATGCGTCGGTGCTGCGCCAGCTCGACGCCGCGGACGCGGGCCTTGCCGTCGAGCCGTCGGCCGATGATGCCGACGATGCCGACGGCAGTCACGACGATGCCGCGATCGCAGGCCCGATCTCGCTCGCCGTCGATCTAGAGCCGGCCGACGGCGCCGCGACGTCGAGCGCTGCCCCGGCCGCGGTGGCCGAGGCCGAGCCGGCGACGAGTCCGGCCGGCTGAGCGCGCGCCCCAATCCCGCCCATCGCGATGCGCTTCCTGGCCCGTTTCACGGCGATGCACATCGCTCTCGGCGTGTCGTTCGCGGTCCACGCACTGCTGCTGGGGATTCGTTTCGTCGATCCCGAAACGGTGGCGCGCCTCTTCCAGGACACGGCGCTCGAAGTGGTCTTGGTCAACGCGAAGTCGAACGAGGCGCCGTCGAAGGCACAGGCCATCGCGCAATCGAACCTCGCGGGCGGCGGTGAAGCGGCCACTGGCCGTGCAACCTCGCCGCTGCCCCCGTCCACCATCACCGAAATCGGCGACGCGAACGAGAACACGCGTCGGCAGATCGAGCAACTGCAGGACACGCAGCAGCAACTGCTGACGCAGATCCGCCGCGAGCTCGCGGTGCTGCCGACTTCGGAGCTTACGAAGGAACAGGGGTCGCCCGACGAGCGCGAGCAGGAAGACCGCCGCCGCCAGCTGGTGCAGATGCTCGCCGAGATCGAGAAGCGCGTGAACGAGGAGAACGCGCGGCCGAAGAAGCGCTACATCAGCCCAGCCACACGCGAAGAGGTCTACGCGATCTACTACGACCAGCTGCGCCGCAAAATCGAAGACCGCGGCACGCGCAACTTCCCCGAGAACCAGGGCAAGAAGCTCTACGGTGAGCTGACGATGAACGTGACGGTCGACTCGGAAGGCCGCGTCGTCGATTCGGAAATCGTGCGCAGTTCTGGCTCGCGCCTGCTCGATCGGCGCGCGACCGCGATCGTCGCGGCCGCCGGGCCGTTCGGGCGCTTCAGCGCCGAGATGAAGCACAAAGCCGATCAGCTCGTGATCACGTCGCGCTTTCGTTTCACCCGTGAAGACGGGCTCGAGACCTCGCTCTCGGCAGCGCCCGGCGGCTGACGATGACAACGCGTGCGAACGGCCTCCCATTTGGCCCGCCTCGTGCGGCGCCGCGCTGAGAACCGGACGCGGGCCGGCATGGATCGCTACGCCGTTGCCGGCAACCCGGTCGAGCACAGTCAGTCGCCGCTCATTCACGCGGCGTTCGCGTCGGCGCTCGGCGAGTCGATGGTCTACGAGCGCCTGCTCTGCCCGCTCAATGCGTTCGCCACGACGATGCGTCGCTTCGAAGCCACCGGCGCGCGCGGCGGCAACGTCACTGTGCCGTTCAAGTTCGAGGCGTTCGACCTCGCCCACCGCAGAACGGCGCGCGCCCAACTCGCCGGCGCGTGCAACACCTTGCGCTTCGACGCCGAGGGTTGGCTCGGTGACAACACCGACGGCGTCGGGCTGGTTTTCGATATCGAGCACAACGCGGGGGTCGTGATCGCGGGCCTGCGCGTGCTGCTGGTCGGTGCCGGTGGCGCGGCGTCCGGCGTGCTCGGGCCGCTCGTCGAAGCGCGACCGCGCGAGATCGTGGTCGTGAACCGGGGAGTCGAGCGGGCCCGCGCGCTGGTCGGTCGGCATTCCGCGTTGGCCCGTGGCGACGGCGCGCAAACGCCGGTGGCTCTGTCGGCACGCGCCATCGGCGATGCGGGCGATGCCTTCGATGTCGTCATCAACGCCACGTCGAGCAGCCTCGCCGGTCACGCCTCGCCCGTCCCGATCCGTGTGCTGCGAACAGGAACCTTGGCGATCGACCTGATGTACGGCGCGATGGCCGTGCCATTCCTGCACTGGGCCACGGAACATGGCGCCGTCGCACGCGACGGGCTCGGCATGCTCGTCGAGCAAGCCGCCGAGTCGTTTCATCTCTTTCGCGGGCGGCGGCCGGAGACGGCGTCGGTGCTGGCCGCGTTGCGCGCACGGTCGAAGGGCGCCGGGCCGGCGACCCCGCCGCCAGACGCCTCCGCTGCCACACGTTGACCCGATGCTTCGCACGCTCGGCCGTTTGATGGCGCTCTGGTTGCTCGCGCTTCTCGGCCTTCAGCTCTTTTTCGTGCTGCGCGTGGCGGCGATGAGCCTCGTCGATCCGCAGTCGACCGCATTCCAACGCTCCGAGGCCTGGCGCATCGCGACGTCCCCGCGCGCAGTGACATGGCGCGAAGCGTGGATCGACGGCCGGCACATCTCGGCCACGCTGAAACGCGCGGTGATCGCGTCAGAAGACGCCGGCTTCGTCGAACACAGCGGCGTCGAGTGGGACGCGGTCGAAAAAGCATGGGGGAAGAACCAGCGCGCCGAAGTGCGGGCTGACCGAACCGCCGACCGAGGCGCACGCGCGCCGACCCGGGGGGCGTCGGCGGTCGGCGTGCGGCGTGAACCGAAGGTGATGGGCGGTTCGACCATCACTCAGCAACTCGCGAAGAATCTTTTCTTGAGCGGCGAGCGCAGCCTGCCGCGCAAGGCGCAGGAGGCGGTGATCGCCTACGCACTCGAAATCTGCTTGAGCAAGCGGCGCATCCTCGAGATCTACCTGAACAACGTCGAGTGGGGCGAAGGCGTCTTCGGTGCCGAGGCGGCGGCGCGTCACTATTTTCACGTCGGCGCCGATCATCTCGGCGCGCAGCAGGCGGCGCAGCTCGCGGTGATGCTGCCCGCGCCGAAACGGTTCGAGCGCAATCCAGCGTCGAACTACGTGATGGCTCGTGCCGGCGTCGTGGTGTCGCGCATGGGCGCGGTCGCGTTGCCATGAGGGTCGCCGCGCCGGCAACGATGGCGCCCCTGCTGCCAGAATGATCGCCATGTCGGCATCCCTCACCGAAGAAATCGCGGCGATGGCCGCACGACTCATCGTCGATGAAGGCCTCGACTACGGCCCGGCCAAGCGCCGCGCCGCGAAGAGCCTTGCCGGCCCCGGTCGCCGCGTCGAGCTGCCCGACAACGACGAACTGGAAGACGAGGTGCGCGCCTACCTCGAACTCTTCTGCGCCGACACCCAGCCGCGCGAACTCGCGGTGCTGCGACGCATCGCGTTGACCTGGATGGAGCGCATGGCCGCGTTCCGGCCCCACCTCGTCGGCGCCGTGTGGCGGGGAACGGCGACGCGGCTTAACGACGTCCATATCGAGCTTTACTGCGACGACTCGAAGGCCGCTGAACTCGCGCTGATCGATGGCCGCATCGATCACGACGCCGGGAGCACGAACGGGCCACGCGGGCGCCTGGTCGATGTGCTGCACGTCTCGACCCGCTCGCCCGATCTGGAAATGGCCGTCGTGGTCGCGTTCACCGTGCTCGACTACGACGACCTGCGGGGTGCTTTGAAGCTCGATGGCCGCGCTCGCGCGCCCCGCGGCAACCTGGCTGCGGTGCGCGCGATGGTCGCGGTCGATCCGTTTCGGGAATGAATAGGCGCCGCGCCGCCCTCGGCATCGGAGCCGGCGCCCTCGCCGTGCTGGCCGGAGCCGGCGTGGCGTGGCAGCGCCGTGGGGGTCCTGCCTTTGCCGCGCCCGACGCGGTCGACGCGTGGTGGTCGCAGCGCTTCCAGCGGCTCGACAGCACCGAGCCTCTGCAAACGAGCTCCTTGCGGGGCAAGCCGCTGCTGCTCAATTTTTGGGCACCGTGGTGCGTGCCCTGCGTTGCGGAACTGCCGCTTTTGGCGGCTTTCGCCGACGCTCACGTTTCGAGCGGATGGCAGGTGCTCGCGCTCGCGATCGATGCGGAAGCGCCGGTGCGCGCCTTTGTCTTCGCGCATCGGCTGACCTTGCAGGTGGCGCTGGGCGGTGCCGACGGGCTGGCGCTGTCGCATTCACTCGGCAACCGAGCCGGCGGGCTGCCGTTCAGCGTCGTGTTCGATGCGCGTGGCAAGCTCCGCCAGAGCAAGCTCGGCAGTCTCGACAGCGCCTTGCTGGCCGAATGGGCTCACGTGCGCGACTGAGCAATCGTTCATTTGTCAACTGGCTTTAATCGCGCCTAAAAAGCGTAAAGTGCGCGGCTTCGTGTGGCGAGCAGGCGTCCCGACCGACCTTCGGCATGAAGGTTTGGAAGCGGCCCGAGGCAGCCGGCGGCTGGCATCAACGAAAGCGCGCGATGGACTTGAGAAAACTGAAGACGTTGATCGATCTGGTTTCAGAGTCGAATATTTCAGAACTTGAAATCGTCGAAGCGGACGGAAAAGTTCGCATCGTGAAAGCGGCACACCCCGTGGAAGCCGCCCCTGTGACGTACCAGGCGGCAGCGCCGGCCACCGCTCAGGCGGCGTCGGCAGCGGTCGTCGCGCCGACTGAAACCGCGCCGGTCGACACAAGGCACGTGGTGACGTCGCCGATGGTCGGCACCTTCTATCGGTCCGCTAGCCCGGGCTCGCCGCCGTTCGCGGAACTCGGCTCGACCGTCAAGGAAGGCGAAGCCATCTGCATCATCGAGGCGATGAAGATCATGAACGAGATCGAAGCCGACAAAAGCGGCACGGTCCGGGAGATCCTGTGCGAGAACGGCCAAGCGGTGGAATTTGGCCAACCGCTTTTCATCGTCGACTGAGGCGCGACTCTTGGCCATGTTCAAGAAGGTCCTGATCGCCAACCGCGGCGAGATCGCACTGCGTATCCAGCGCGCGTGCCGTGAACTCGACATCAAGTCGGTGATTGTCTATTCGGAGGCCGACCGCGACGCGAAGTACGTGAAGCTCGCCGACGAGGCGGTGTGCATCGGCCCGGCGCCGTCGGCCCAGAGCTACCTCAACATGCCGGCCATCATTGCGACCGCCGAGGTGACCGACGCCGAAGCGATCCATCCGGGTTACGGCTTCCTCGCGGAGAGCGCCGATTTCGCCGAGCGCGTCGAGCAGAGCGGGTTCACCTTCATCGGGCCGACGCCCGATTCGATCCGCATCATGGGTGACAAGGTCTCGGCCAAGCAGGCGATGATCAAGTCGGGCGTGCCCTGCGTGCCGGGCTCGGAAGGGGTATTGCCGGAAGACCCTAAGGAAGTGGTGAAGGCCGCGCGTGCGGTCGGCTACCCGGTGATCATCAAGGCTTCGGGCGGGGGCGGCGGGCGCGGCATGCGCGTCGTGCACACCGAGGCGGCGCTGCTCTCAGCGGTTCAGACGACGCGGGCCGAGGCCGGCGCCGCGTTCAACAACCCGGCGGTCTATCTCGAAAAGTTCCTCGAGAACCCGCGCCACATCGAGATCCAGGTGCTGGCCGACACGCACAAGGCGGCGGTCTGGCTCGGCGAACGCGATTGCTCGATGCAGCGCCGCCATCAGAAGATCATCGAAGAAGCGCCGGCGCCGGGCATCCCGCGCCGCGTCATCGAACGCATCGGCGAACGCTGCGCCGCCGCGTGCCGCAAGATCGGCTATCGCGGCGCCGGCACGTTCGAGTTCCTGTACGAGAACGGCGAGTTCTTCTTCATCGAGATGAACACGCGGGTGCAGGTCGAGCATCCGGTGACCGAATGGGTGACGGGGATCGACATCGTGCAAATGCAGATCCGCATCGCGGCCGGCGAGAAGCTGCCTTTCGCGCAGCGCAACATCCCGTGCCGCGGCCACTCGATCGAGTGCCGGATCAATGCCGAGGACGCTTGGAAGTTCACGCCGTCGCCAGGCCGCATCACGACGTGGCATCCGCCCGGCGGACCGGGCGTGCGCGTCGATTCGCACGCCTACACCAACTACGTGGTGCCGCCGAACTACGACTCGATGATCGGCAAGATCATCGTGCATGCCGACACTCGTGAGCAGGCGTTGGCGCGGATGCGGATCGCGCTCTCGGAGACCGTCGTCGAAGGCATCCTCACGAACATCCCGCTGCACCGCGAGCTGATGGCCGATGCAAAGTTCATCGAAGGCGGCACCAGCATCCACTATCTGGAAGGCTGGCTCGGACTGCACAAGCGCTAACGCTCGATGATCGAGCTGACGTTCACCGCGCCGGCCGCGATCCTCGACGCCGTGTCCGATCGCCTGACGGATGAGCTCGACGCGTTGTCGGTGTCGGTCACCGATGCCGACGCCGGCACGGGTGACGAGCATGCAAAGTTTGGCGAACCCGGCATGCCGATCGATGCGTTGGCCTGGGAGCGCTCGGCCGTGAGCGCGCTCTTCACGACGACCGACTCGGCGCAGCGCGCGGCGACGCAACTGCTGGCCATGCATGGCGAGGGCGGCCTCGTCATCGACGGGGTTGCGGCAGTCGACGACGACGGCTGGGTGCGCAAGAGCCAGGCGCAGTTCGAATCGACTGCGGTGACGAGCGATTTCTGGATCGTGCCGACATGGCGCGAGCCACCGCCCGAAGCGGCGCGCGTGATCCGCCTCGACCCGGGGCTCGCGTTCGGCACCGGCACGCATCCGACCACGCGCATGTGCCTGCGCTGGATCGCAACGCAACCGGGGGAAACCACGTCGGCATGGCAACGCGCGCTCGATTACGGATGTGGCTCGGGCATCCTCGCGATCGGCGCGGCGCTTTTCGGCGCGAAGGACATCGACGCTGTCGACATCGATCCGGCTGCCGTCGACGCCACACGTGCGAATGCGCACGCCAACGGTGTCAGCTTGCGCGCCGGCCTGCCCGAGCAGGCGCGCGGCCGTTACGCGCTCGTGCTGGCCAACATCCTCGCGACGCCGCTCAAATTGCTGGCGCCCGTGCTGTGCGCTCACGTCGGCGCGGGCGGCCATCTGGTGCTCGCCGGCATCCTCGAGCGACAGGCCGACGACCTGCAGCAGGCCTACGCGCCGTTCATCGCGCTCGACGTGGTCGACCTTGAAGACGGCTGGATCACGATGGCTGCAATGCAGCGGTGAAAGAGCCGCATGGCATCATCCCCGCATGAGTCTGGCCACGCGTTGCACGTCTTGCGGAACCGTCTTTCGCGTCGTCCAGGACCAGCTCAAGATTTCTGAAGGCTGGGTCCGATGCGGCCAGTGCAGCGAGGTGTTCAACGCCGTCGACACGCTGTTCGACGTCGATCGCAACGCAGCGCCGGCCGTGCCGACATCGAACGCGCCTGCCCCGCCCACCGCCGCCACGGCCCAACCGCTCGCCGACGAACCGGACGAGCCGCCCCCCTTCAGCGACACCGACGTGATGCTGTCGGCCGATGAACTGCTCGAGTTCGAAAGGTGGGGCGCGGCGAACTCGCGGACCGCGGACGCGGTCCATGTCGCGGCTCCGGTCAAGGTCGATAGGCGGTTGACGGCGATCGAAGTCGACGTCGCGCGACCGCCGACCGCGCCGGTGCCGACGGCTCCCGCGCAGAACGTGCCGGCGACGAGGACGGCGGCATCGGCTGCGGCTGCGGCATCGGCTGCGGCATCGGCATCGCCATCGGCATCGGCATCGGCATCGGCTGCGGCTGCGGCATCGACGATGACGTTGATTGCGAACGCGTCGCTCGCCGCACCGAATCTCGACAACGGCACAGCGCCGGTTGCGCGGCCGGCCAGGTCCGAAGCAACCGCTGTCGACATCGACGTCGATGCGGCCGCACCGATCGAAGTGCGGAGCCCTGCGAAGGCTGCCTCGCGCAAGTTGGCACGTCGTTCCCGCCTCCGTGCCGACTTCAAGGATGCGCGCTTCGATGCGGGCAGTGCCGAAAGCGATCTCGACATCGATGCCGAAGTCGCGGCCGCGCTCGACAACGACCCGCGGCGGATCCGCAAACGCCGACCCGAATTCCTGCGCCGCGCCGAGAGTGCCGCACGCTGGAACAGCCGGCCCGCGCAAATCGCGCTGGCGTTGCTGTCGACGGTGGCGGGGCTAGCGTTGGGCGCGCAGGTCGCCCATCATTTCCGCGACGACGCGGCGGCGCGCTGGCCCGCCGCCAGGCCCGCATTCCAGAGCTGGTGCGGGGTGGTGGGTTGCAGCGTCGAGGCGCCACGGGCGATCGACGACATCGCGGTCGAGAGCACCACGCTCGCGCAAGGCAGTACGCCAGATTCGTTCAAGCTCGCGGTGATGTTGCGCAGCCGCGGCCGGGTCGCGTTGCTGACCCCTTCGGTGAGCCTCACCCTCACCGATCTCAACGGCACCATCATCTCGCGCAAGGTGATGACGCCGGCCGATTTCCGCGTGCCCGCGGTGATCGGGCCGGGCGCCGAAACGTCGTTGAAGGCGACCTTGAGCACGCCGAACGCTCGCGTCACCGGCTACACGGTTGAAACCTTCTACCCTTGATGCGCCACGCCGGCTCCCATCGAGCGTCAGCTCGTCCACGCCATTCGTCGCGGCCTCGTCGACGCACCACTTGCCCTTGCCCTCGGAGATTCCATGGCTGCACTGATCTGCGGTTCGCTGGCGTTCGACACCATCGCCACCTTCCCGGGCCGCTTCGCCCAACAAATCCTGCCGGAGCAACTTCACATCCTGAACGTCTCGTTCCTGGTGCCCGAGATGCGACGGGAGTTCGGCGGCTGCGCCGGCAATATCGCCTACTCGCTGCACCAGCTCGGCGGTGAACCGGTGGTGATGGCTGCCGTCGGCAGCGACGGCGGCGGCTACCTGGCACGCTTCGAATCGTGGGGGGCGACGACCCGGTTCGTGCGCACGGTCGAAGACGCGTTCACCGCGCAGGCGATCATCATCACCGACCTCGACAACAACCAGATCACCGCGTTCCACCCGGGCGCGATGCAGTCGGCGCACGACACCACGGTGACCGACGACACCGGTGTGGACATCGCCATCATCGCGCCCGACGGGCGCGACGCGATGTTGCAGCACGCCGCGCAGCTGTCGGCCGTGAAGGTGCCGTTCATCTTCGACCCGGGTCAGCAACTGCCGATGTTCGACGGCGAAGACCTGCGCCACTTCGTGGGTCTCGCGAGCTGGATCGCTGTCAACGACTACGAAGGACAGATGCTGTCGGAGCGCGTGGGTTCGTCGATCGAGTCGCTCTCGAAGTCGCACCTGTCCGGCATCGTCGTCACGCTCGGCGAAGCCGGCTGCGAGGTTTGGGTCCAGGGCGTGCGCACGCTGATCCCCGGCATGCCGGGGACGGCACTCGTCGATCCGACCGGGTGCGGGGACGCATTCCGTGCAGCGCTGCTCTACGGCCTCGAGCGCGGCTGGCCGCTCGATCGGTGCGCCGCGCTCGGTAACCGCGTCGGCGCGACGAAGATCGCCTCGCGGGGTGGACAGAACCATGTGCTGGATCGCACGGTCCTCGCTTTGTAATGGCCTGATGGCCCTCACGCATGCCCGCCCCAGCCCTGATACTCGAGAGCATCATGGATCTGCAACTTTGGCTTTCGTTTCTGCTCGGCGTTGCCGTGGCCACGGTTTTCACGTGGATCGGCTGTCGGGTCGCGTATGGCAAGAAGGTCCGTGCGAGCCTGAAGCGCGCGGAAGCAAGCGAGCAGGCGCGCCAGTACGCGGCCCAGCAGACCCAACAGGCGCGCAAGCAAATCGATTCGCTGCAGCAGCTCCTGGCCTCGCGCCAACGCGCCGCTTCACCGCTGCCGGTCGCGTCCGCGTCGACGCCGATCGCGTCGCCCGTCATCGGCGCGCGCCCGCCACCGGGCTTGCCGCAGGTGCCGGCGGCCAGCGGTTCTAACCTCAAGCTCAGGCCGGAACAATTGGCCGAATTGCTGGCCTCGTCGGAACGCGAAGCGAAGCGAAACGCCGGCCGTGCGGCGAAAACCGGCTTCGCCGACACGCAGATCCTTTCTTGATCTGAGGCATTAAAAAACCCGGCCGAGGCCGGGTTTTCAACATCTCTTCAAAGCAGGGCCTTACGGCTTGCTGCCCGTCGGAAATGGCCACGCAGCTTGCGGGCTCAGCGATGTCTTCGCCGGCATGGCCGGCGCAGGGGCAGCCATCGGCGCAGGAGCCGATGCGGTCTTCATCGGCGCCTTCTTGGCCGCCGGTGCCTTCTTCGCTGGTGCCTTCTTGGCAGCTGCCTTTTTCGCAGGTGCCTTCTTCGCAGCCTTCTGGGCAGGTGCCTTCTTGGCCGCCTTCTTGGCAGGGGCCTTCTTGGCGGCCTTTTTCGCAGGTGCCTTCTTGGCCGCCTTTTTCTTGGCAGGCGCCTTCTTCGCAGCCTTCTTGGCAGCCTTCTTCGCCGGCGACTTCTTCGCAGCGGTCTTCTTCGCGGCCGTCTTCTTGGCCGGCGACTTCTTCGCTGCCGTCTTCTTGGCCGGGGCTTTCTTGGCCATCATCTTCTTGGCCGGGGCCTTCTTGGCCGTCGACTTCTTGGCCGTAGCCTTTTTCGCAGTTGCCATTACGTTTCTCCTTGATCAAGTTGAAAGGAACCGCGGTCGACTGGGTGCTCGGCCGCGGCTATTCATCACCCGGAGCTGCCCAGGAGGGGCGCCCCAGTGCGATGAATGGGTTTGCCAGCTGTGTGCATCGCTCTTCGATAGCGCTTTGGCGATGCTTCACACCTGGCGAGTCTTGATCCCGCTATTGACCCTCGGGACTCGTGCCCGGTCGGCTTCAATCCCACGAGAGTGCGCCACCACTTTGATAGTCGATGACACGCGTCTCGAAGAAATTCCGCTCTTTCTTCAGGTCGATCATTTCGCTCATCCAGGGAAACGGGTTTTCCTCGTTCGGATAGAGCTCCTCGAGGCCGATCTGCGTCGCACGCCGGTTGGCGATGTAACGCAGGTAGCCCTTAAACATGGCGGCGTTCATGCCGAGCACGCCGCGCGGCATGGTGTCTTCGGCGTATCGGTATTCAAGCTCGACGGCACGCTCGAACAGCGCCTTGACCTCGGCCTTGAACGGTGCCGTCCAGAGCTGCGGGTTCTCGGCCTTGATCTGGTTGATGAGGTCGATGCCGAAGTTGCAGTGCATCGACTCGTCGCGCAGGATGTACTGGTATTGCTCAGCTGCGCCGGTCATCTTGTTCTGCCGGCCGAGCGCGAGGATCTGCGTGAAGCCGACGTAGAAGAAGAGCCCCTCCATCAGGCAGGCGAACACGATCAACGATTTCAGCAGCGTGCGGTCGTCTTCCGTCGTTCCGGTGTGGAAGTGCGGATCCATGATCGCTTCGATGAAGGGAAGCAGGAACTGGTCCTTGTCGCGGATCGACTGCACCTCGTTGTAGGCGTTGAAGATTTCGCTCTCGTCGAGGCCGAGCGACTCGACGATGTATTGGTACGCGTGCGTGTGGATCGCTTCCTCGAACGCCTGGCGCAACAGGAACTGACGGCACTCGGGCGCCGTGATGTGACGGTAGGTGCCGAGCACGATGTTGTTGGCGGCGAGCGAATCGGCCGTGACGAAGAAGCCGAGGTTCCTTTTCACGATGCGGCGTTCGTCGTCAGTCAGACCGTTCGGGTCTTTCCAGGTGGCGATGTCGCGCGACATGTTCACCTCTTGCGGCATCCAGTGGTTCGCGCACGTGGCGAGGTACTTCTCCCACGCCCACTTGTACTTGAACGGCACCAGCTGGTTGACGTCGGTGCGGCCGTTGATGATGCGTTTGTCGGACGCCTTCACACGACCCGGCGACACGGCCGGCGACGCTTGCGCTGCGAGGCTCGCCACGGTGGACGTCGAAGGCGACGGCGCCGCCTCGACGCGAGACGAAGTCATCGCATCGGACGTGTGATGAGCCGCTTTCGAATCGGCCGTATCACGGATCAGAAACTCATCGGCACGAACATCGCCGACATCGGTGTCGGCCAAGTCGAGATGGGCCAGATGAGCTTTCGCAGGTTTGACGTCTTCTTCCCAGACCAGCATTGTTCGAATTCCTGTGCGTGCGGATTATGAGAGTCTTGCGGCCAAGCCCCAAGCACTTATTGACTTCCAAGCGTGTTCTATGTTGCAGCTTCGCATCGACTCGCGTGCGATTCAACGATGGGCACGAGCCGGAGTCTGCAACGGATGCGCATTCGATGCACGTCACGCAACGCGATGCGATGCCGTGCGGTGCGATGCCGAGCCATGCACTGCCGTGCGATGACGAGAGCGTTCCACATCGATCATCACGTCGCGGCGCTCGTCACTGGCATGCTTCGCAGCCCGGATCGTCGAGCGCGCAGAACTTGACGTCGGTCGCACTCTCGTCCATCGGCGCAATCGTTTCGGCGGCCGGCTTCTTCGCCTTGCCTTGCGCCCCCGCTGTCGATGACACCGACGCCCCACTACCCTCCTCGCTCGACACCGAGTTCAACTTGCCGGCCTTCACGGTCGACTTTTCCGCGTTGGTCGCGCTCATCGTGCGGAGGTAGTACGTGGTTTTCAAGCCGCGCAGCCACGCGAGCTTGTAGGTCTCGTCGAGCTTCTTGCCCGATACACCGGCGATGTAGATGTTGAGCGATTGGGCCTGGTCGATCCACTTCTGGCGCCGCGCTGCGGCCTCGACCAGCCACTCGGTCTCGATCTCGAACGCGGTCGCGTAGAGCGCCTTCAGGTGTTCGGGCACACGGTCGATGCGACGCAGCGAACCGTCAAAGTGCTTCAGGTCCATCACCATCACGTCGTCCCAGAGGCCCAGCTTCTTCAGGTCGCGGACCAGGTACTCGTTGACGATCGTGAATTCGCCCGACAGGTTCGACTTCACCGACAGGTTGCCGAACGACGGCTCGATCGACGCACTCACGCCGACGATGTTCGAGATGGTCGCGGTCGGCGCGATCGCGACGCAGTTCGAGTTGCGCATGCCGTGCTCGGCGATGCGTGCGCGAAGTGGCTTCCAGTCGAGTGCGCTGCTGCGATCGATCTCCACATAAGAAGGGGAAGGGGCCCCGTCTTTGCCGGGTCCTCCACCCCGCTGCTCGGCGAGCAGGTCGAGCGAATCGATCGGCAGGATGCCGCGATCCCAGAGCGAACCGCGATAGCTCGAGTAGCGCCCACGCTCTTCGGCGAGTTCGGTCGAGGCCCAGTACGCGTGATAGCAGACCGCTTCCATCGACTGGTCTGCGAAGTCGACCGCGGCCTGCGACGCGTACGGCGTGCCGATTTCATAGAGCGCATCCTGGAAACCCATGATGCCCAGACCGACCGGCCGGTGCCTCAGGTTCGAATCGCGCGCCTTCTTGACGGCGTAATAGTTGATGTCGATGACGTTGTCGAGCATGCGCATCGCGGTCGCGATGGTCCGCTTCAGTTTCACCTGGTCGAGCGTTTTGTCGACGAGGTGGTGCGCGAGGTTCACCGAGCCGAGGTTGCAGACCGCGATCTCGGTTTCGCTGGTGTTGAGCGTGATTTCGGTGCAGAGGTTGCTCGAGTGCACGACGCCCACGTGCTGCTGCGGCGAACGCACATTGCAGGCGTCCTTGAACGTGATCCAGGGGTGACCGGTCTCGAACAGCATCGAGAGCATTTTTCGCCACAGGTCGCTCGCCTTCATCTTCTTGAAGAGCTTCAGCTCGCCGCGCGCGGCCTGCGCTTCGTAGGCCACGTAAGCGGTCTCGAAGTCCTTGCCGAACTTGTCGTGCAGGTCCGGGCAGGTGCTCGGCGAGAACAGGGTCCACTGGCCCTTGGTCGGATCCTGGGGGTTCGCGGCGCCCTCGTGCACGCGCTTCATGAAGAGGTCGGGAATCCAGTTCGACGTGTTCATGTCGTGCGTGCGGCGGCGGTCGTCGCCGGTGTTCTTGCGCAGCTCCAGGAATTCTTCGATGTCGAGGTGCCACGTTTCCAGGTAGGCGCAGACCGCGCCCTTCCGCTTGCCACCCTGGTTCACCGCGACCGCCGTGTCGTTCACCACCTTCAGGAACGGCACCACGCCCTGGCTCTTGCCGTTCGTGCCCTTGATGTGGCTGCCAAGCGCGCGCACGTTGCTCCAGTCGTTGCCCAGGCCGCCGGCGAACTTAGACAGCAGCGCGTTTTCCTTCAGCGCTTCGTAGATGCCGTCGAGGTCGTCGGCCACCGTCGTCAGGTAGCAGCTCGAGAGTTGCGAGCGGCGCGTGCCGGCGTTGAAGAGCGTCGGCGTCGAGCTCATGAAATCGAAGGTCGAGAGCACCTCGTAGAACTCGATCGCGCGTGCTTCACGGTCGATCTCGCCGAGCGCCAGGCCCATCGCGACCCGCATGAAGAAAGCCTGGGGCATCTCGATGCGCTCTTCTTCGATATGCAGGAAATAGCGGTCGTAGAGCGTCTGCAAGCCGAGGTAGTCGAACTGCAGATCACGATCCGACTTCAGCGCCGCGCCGAGCTTCACCAGGTCGAACTGCAGCAGCTTCTCGTCGAGCAGTTCGGCCTTCACGCCCTTCTTGATGTACTGGCCGAAATAAGCCGGGTAGCGCGCAGCCATGTCGGCGTGCAGCAACTCCTCGCCGACGATCTCGCGCCGGATCGTGTGCATCAGCAAACGGGCCGTGGCGCGCGTGTAGCCCGGATCGCGCTCGATCAGCGTGCGCGCGGCAAGGATCGCGGCCTTGTGCACTTCATCGATCGGCACTCCGTCGTAGAGGTTCCTTTTGGTTTCGGCGAGGATGGGGTCGGGCATCACGTCGGCGCCCAGCCCGGCGCACGCCGATTCGATCAGCGCCTGCAAACGAGCGACGTCAAGCGGGATGCGCTGGCCGCGATCGGTGACATGAATGACCGGCGCCTCGACGACCACGACCGGGCGGCCCGACTTGGCGCGCTCCTGCGCGCGGCGCTCGCGATAGAGCACGTACGCGCGTGCCACTTCGTGATGGCCGCCGCGCATCAGGCCGAGCTCGACCTGGTCTTGCACGTCTTCTATATGGAAGGTGCCGCCACCCGGCCGGGAACGCAGCAGCGCGCGCACAACCGATTCGGTCAGCGCATCGACGGTCTCGCGGACGCTCGCCGACGCGGCACCTTGCGTGCCGTGAACAGCGAGAAACGCCTTCATCAGTGCCACCGCGATCTTGTTCGGTTCGAACGACACCACGGCGCCGTTGCGTCTCAGAATCTGGTAGCCCTCGTAAGCCGAAGCCACCGGGGCGCGTTGCAGGGTTGGCCGTAGCACGGCGACGGCAGATGGAGACGGAACGGTGGTGGCTTGCATGGAACTCCCGGGTGGTCGATCGGCGCGAAACGCCATAAAAATTTTTGCAGCGCACCATGCGCTGCCAAAGGTCTAGCTGATCAACGGGTGATCAAAGAATTGGATGAGGAAGGCGGAGGTCACCCCTGAAGGGCACGCGCTCGACGACTGAAAAGGGGCTGGAAAAACACTTCCAACGGGCTCTGCGACCAGCCGTGACAGTAGCACCTGGAACACTATACCTGGGGTGGCGCTGCGCAAACACCACTACCTATAGTGTTTCAACGCGTCAACAATTCACGAATCCGAAATTGCGGTGGTCAGTTCGAGCATGCCACGTCAATGAACTGCTGAAGGGTCTTGACGGACCACGAAAAAGGTTGCAGGCCATGCCAGCAACTGGCGCAGACGAGCCCATTCGAAACCGCGCCCGGGGTCTTGTTTTCGCCCGGGCGCGATGTCTTCGTGGCCGGCCACGGCGTCGATCGAATAGCGCTCCCGGATGTGTCGGAGCAACATCGCGAGTGGCCCGTATTGACGCGCGTCGAAAGTCTCCCCTTCGAGGCCTTCGAGCTCGATGCCGATCGAGAAATCGTTGCATCCGCGTCGGCCACGCCAACTCGATTCGCCGGCGTGCCATGCCCGCTCGTCGCACGACACGAACTGCACCAGACGACCGTCGCGGCGAATCAGGAAGTGTGCCGAGACCGTGAGGCCGCGAATGGTTTCGAAGTACGGGTGCGCATGCCAGTCGAGCCGGTTGGTGAAGAGCCGTTCGATCGCATCGCCGCCGAACACGCCGGGTGGCAGGCTGATCGAATGAATGACGGCCAGGCTCACAGCGGTACCGGCCGGACGCGCGTTTCGATTCGGAGATTCGCAGCGCTCTGCGCTGTCGAGCCAGCCGGCGCACCAGCCATCGGGGTCGCCTCCTTTCAATCGCGTTCGGCGTTGATCGGATCGCCGCCGACGTTGACGTTGAGGCGCGCCATGCGATAGCGCATCTGTCGGAGCGAAAGGCCGAGGCTCACGCCCGCGGCCGTTCGGTTGAAACGGTATTGCTCGAGCGCACGGACCAGGATGTCGCGCTCGACCTCGTCGAGGTGCTTTGCCAGATCGCTCGGCAGTGGTTCGGCGACGGCCATCTGCACCGGCGACGACACGGTCAACGGCGAGTCGCTCAGCGCTCCCTCGGGCGCGCCGCTCTCGGCCTCACTGGCGGCCTCGGCGAACAACGTCTCGGGCAGGCCGAGGTCGTCCACGTGCAGCTCGTCGCCTCCCGACAGCGCGACCGCGCGATGCAGCAGGTTTTCGAGCTCGCGCACGTTGCCGGGAAACGCGTAGCGCGACAGATGCTCGAGCGCCGCACGCGTGAGGCGCGGCGGTGGCCACACACCCGCATCCCGAGAGAGCCGCTCGAGAACGCGCTCGCTGACAACCACCAGGTCTTCGAGACGCTCACGCAGCGGCGGGACCCGGATCTGGATCACGTTGAGCCGGTAGTACAGGTCTTGCCGGAACTGGCTCGCCAGCACTTCGGCACCGAGGTCTTTATGGGTCGCGCTCAACAGCCGCACATCGACCGGCAGTTCAGCCACGGCGCCGACCGGCCGCACGCGGCGCTCCTGAATGGCCCGCAACAGCTTCGACTGCATCGAAAGCGGCAGGTCACCGATCTCGTCGAGAAAGAGCGTGCCCCCGTTGGCGGCCTGGAAGAAACCTTCGCGATCGTCGGCCGCACCGGTGAACGCGCCTTTGCGATAGCCGAAGAACTCGGCTTCGAGCAACTGCTCGGGAATCGCGCTGCAATTGACGGCGATGAAGGGCATCGCGTTGCGCGCGCTGACCTCGTGGATCGAACGCGCGACCAGTTCCTTGCCGGTGCCCGATTCACCACTCACCAAGACCGGCGCCATGCTGCGAGCGACCTTTTCGACGAGCAGACGGACCTGATGCATTGCGCTCGAGTTGCCGACCATGCGCGCCAGCGTCGGGCTGCCCGACGCGCCGAGCGCGAGCGGCGGTGGCCGGAGCGCGCGGGCCGCCGAGCCCGTTGTGGCCTTGGCCATGAACGGGCTCGCGGAACCGGTGCGAAGCTCATCGGCGGGCGAACGGGCGAGCTCGTCGGCTTCGAGGCCGAATTTGCTCGGCACCGCTTCGTGCTGCGACGGCGAGGCGGCCGCGGGCGCCGCGACGTTGGCGAGCGGCACAGGGCGGCCGAGCGCCGACGCGACGACGGCACGGAACTGCTTCAGGTCGACCGGCTTGGTGAGGTAGTCATAGGCACCGGCCTTCAACGCCTCGACCGCGTTCTCGGGCGAGCCGTACGCGGTGATGACGATCGCCTTCTCTCGCCGGCCGCTCGCCTCCAGCCAGCGCAGCAGGTCGAGGCCGCTGCCGTCGGGCAAGCGCATGTCGGTGATCACGGCCGAATAGGTGCGTTCCTTCAAATGCAGCAGCGCGTCTTCGACGGTGCCGGCCGTGTCCAGGTCATAGCCTTCGCGCAGGAGCGTCAACTCGTAGAGCGTGCGCAGGTCGGGCTCGTCGTCGACGACCAGAAGGCTAAACAGCGAAGGGGTGGTCATGACGTGAGGTGGAAGCGGCTGTCGGCGGGAGCGATCGCGGCCCGCCGCATGTCGACGTGGAACTCGTTGCGAAGCGGCTGATCGGGCGGCAGCAAGCGATAGTCGATGCGCGCGCCGTAACGTTCACAAAGCTCTCGACAAATGTACAGGCCGAGACCGGTGCCGCGACTTCGCGTCGAGAAAAACGGCTCGAAGAGATAAGGCTCGACGTCGGCTGCGATCGGCTCCCCGTCGCTGCGCACGCTGAACGAGACGCGCTCGCCGTCGTCGGCATCGACAGCGAGGCGCAAGCGCACCGCGCCCGGTTCACGACTGGCGTGGCGGTGCGCGTTGTCGAGCAGGTTGACGAGCACGCGGCGCAGATGCTCGCCGTCGAAAACACCGCCGAGCGGCTCGTCGGGCAGCTCGAGCTGCAGCACGCAGGTGGGCCCCGGGACGAGCCCGGCCGCCTGCGCCCACTCGCTGCACACCGCCGCGACGTGCACGCCGACATCGATCATGCCGACCTCCTGCACCTGGCCGGGTGCTGCCTCCATCACGTCGTCGACGATGCGCTTCAGCCGCTCGACGTTGTCGGTCACCATCTTCATCAGCTGGCGTTGCGTGGGGTCGGTCGCGTCTTCGGAGAGCAGCGCGTTCGCCTGCGCGATGGCCGCGAGCGGGTTGCGGATCTCGTGCGCGATGCCGGCCGAGACGCGACCCATCGCCGCGAGCTTCTCCTGCCGCGTGCGCGCCTGCACGTTGCGCAGGTCTTCCAGGAAGAGCACGCAGAACGCCTCGTTCGCGAGCGGCTCGCGCTTGCGGGTGAAGCGGATGCGTGCGCGCAAGGTGCGGTGCATGTCGGGCTCGAACTGCAGCAGCACGTCGCGGCCGGCCTCGGGCCAGCTCGCATCGCTGAACGCGCGCTCGACGGTGCGCACCAGGCCGCCCCACGCCGGCACGCCGCGCAACTGGAAAGGCGCTGTCTTCACCATGCCCTCCGGCGAGAGCAATCGACGCGCGGCCGGGTTGGCAGCGCGAACCTTGCCGCCGCGGTCCACGACCAGCACGCCGTCCTGCATCTCCTCGATGACGAGCCGATTCAATTGCGCTTGCTGGCGCGCCATCTCCAGGCTGCCGCGCGCACTCAACTGTTCGCGGGCGATGCGCCCGGCCAACTCGCCGGCGAGCAAGGTGATGACGAAGAAGCCGGTGCCCGCGAGGCCCGCCTGCGTGAGCAGCAGCGTGCCGTCGCCACCGGCTATCACGCTCAGCCATGCGCTGCCGAGCAGCGCGAGCGTCGCGGTGGCGGCGGTGGCCAGCGCGATCAGGCGCGGCGTCAGCACGCCGGCCATCAACACCGGCAACACCAGCAGCGCGACGTAGTTGAAGCTCGAGCCGGGCGAGAGCACGTGCAGCCCGGTGAAGCAGACCAGGTCGGCGCCGATGGTCGCGATCCACTGCGGACTGTGCAGGCGAACCAGCGGCACCGGCGCGGCCTGCTTGCGAAAGCGCGGCAAGAGCCAGAGGCAAATTGCCAGCACCGCGTACGCAACGCTCAGTGCCGCGACCGAGCCGGGCGGGCGCAGACCGAACAGTCCGGCCACGCTCAAGGTCACGACGAGCGCTACACCGAGCGCCGCGCGAGCCGCGATGAACGCTCTGTAGATGCGCTCGAAGGCGGTGGGTGCGCGGCGCCCCAGTTCGCTGCGCGGCCGCACGTCGATGCGCTCTTGCAGCCCTTCGGCATCGACCTCGTGACCCCAAGCGCCCGAGTGCGTGTCTTCGGGCGGCGAATTGGTGTCGCGTCGGCCGCCATAGGCGCCGAACCAAAACTCGTCGGCGGTCGGGTGCGATCGATCATCGGCGGCCGGCAGCACGGGCGTGGCAAGGCGCGACGGCGCGGTCACTGGTGGACCTTCGTGCTGCGCGACCCGGTCTTCGCCTTGCGAGCGGCCGCGAAGGCTCACGTGCCACCTTCCCGCTCGAACGCGCTGCGATGCTCGGCGCAACAAAACGAGCCACCGCGACCCGGCAGCGCTTCGTCTTGCGGCAGGTAAACACCGCATTGCGCGCACGCCAGCAACGCCGGTCGTGGTGCCGATGTCGACGGCCGCGGCGGCGCCGGCGCCGGCGCGGCATCGGATCGGCGCCGACGCGAGCCGCTCAGCAGCCACACCAGCGCCAGCACGGCGAAAAGCACGACCAGCGCTTTCATCGCGAGATCACATCGCCGGCGCGCGATGCAGCATGACTTCGAACACGAAACGCGTGCCGACGTACGCGAGCAGCAACAAGAGCGCACCCAGGTAGAGCCAGCGCATCGCCGGCGCACCCCGCAAGCCGAATGTGGAACGCCCGACCAGGAGCCCGGCGAACACGAACCAGCCGAGCACCGAGAACACCGTCTTGTGGTCCCAGCGCCAGGCGCCACCCGGCCATGCACCGAGCACGATGGCGGCCGTGAGCGTCACGAAGCCGGCCGCGATGAAGCGGAACGTGAGGCGCTCGAGGCGCAACAGCGGCATGCCGTCGGCGTTGACGTCGCCGCGCGTCGGCGTGCGACGCAGTTGTCGCTCGGCCCGGCTCACCAGCACGCCGTGCAGCACCGCGACTCCGAAGAGCCCGTACGACGCGATGCCGAGCAACCAATGGACCGGCGCCCACTGAGAGACCACTTGCGGATGGAGCTGACCCGGAAACGCGAGCGCGAGGCCGACCACCACCACGCCGACGACGGCCAGTTTGCGGCGCGCACCCGGCAACGGCACGAGCTGGGTCTCGAGCACGTACACCGCCATCACAAGCCAGAGCGTGATCGACAGCGCCGGCGCAAAGCCGAAATGGGCACCGACCGTGCCGGTGCCCAGGCCCGCGATGTCGGCGACGATGGCGACCGCTTGCGCCGCGCCGCCGAGCAGAAGCGCGCGAGGCCGCCACGCCGCCCCGGCCTCGCCCGGCCATGCCGCCAAGCCATACGCGACGATGGCCAGCACACTGGGCACTACCAGCGCCAAAGGGGTACCCCAGGCGCTGTTGCCTTCGAGTCCGAACGATAGAATCATCGACCCCGAGTGTACTGAGCGCACTCTGCAGCCGCGGTCCCTTCGCCCCCGTCCTCGCCCAAAATGGCTTCCAACCTCACCGACCGACTCGGCCGACTCGTCAAGACGATGCGCGGCCAGGCCCGCATCACCGAAGACAACGTGCAGGAAATGCTGCGCGAAGTGCGCATGGCCTTGCTTGAGGCCGACGTCGCACTGCCGGTCGTGCGCGAGTTCATCGCCCGCGTCAAGGACCGCGCGCTCGGCGCCGAGGTGGCGGGCTCGCTCTCGCCCGGCCAGGCCTTCGTCGGCATCGTGCAGCGCGAACTCGCCGCGACGATGGGCGACGGCGTCGCCGAACTCGACCTCGCGACGCAACCGCCCGCCGTCATTCTGATGGCCGGCCTGCAAGGGGCCGGCAAGACCACCACCACCGCGAAGCTCGCCAAGCACCTGATCGACAAGCGCAAGAAGAAGGTGCTCACGGTATCGGTCGACGTATACCGGCCGGCGGCGATCGAACAATTGCGGGTGGTGACGAAGCAGGCCGGCGCGGAGTGGTTCCCGTCGACCGCCGCCGAGATCCCGCTCGCGATCGCCGAGGCTGCGCTCGGCCACGCGCGCCGCCACTATTTCGACGTGCTGATCGTCGACACCGCCGGGCGGCTCGCGATCGACGAGAAGCTGATGGCCGAGATCCGTGCGTTGCACGGCGCGCTGAAACCGGTCGAGACGCTGTTCGTCGTCGACGCGATGCAAGGCCAGGACGCTGTCAACACCGCGAAGGCGTTTCGCGAGGCGTTGCCGCTCACCGGCATCGTCCTCACCAAGCTCGACGGCGATTCGCGCGGCGGCGCGGCGCTCTCGGTGCGCAGCGTGGCTGGCGCGCCGATCAAGTTCGCCGGTGTCAGCGAGAAGCTCGACGGCCTCGAGGTGTTCGACGCCGAGCGCCACGCCGGGCGCGTACTCGGCATGGGCGACATCGTCGGCCTGGTCGAGGAAGTCCAGAAAGGCGTCGATCTGGAGGCCGCGCAGCGCCTCGCCGACAAGGTCCGGTCCGGAACCAGCTTCGATCTGAATGACTTCCTGTCACAGATTTCACAAATGAAGAAGATGGGCGGCCTCGGCGGCCTGATGGACAAGCTACCCTCGCAACTCACCGGAAAAGCAGCCAACCTCGGGCCCGCAGACATGGACCGGGCCGAGCGGGACGTGCGTCGCATGGAGGGCATCATCTGTTCGATGACGCCGCTCGAGCGGCGCAAGCCCGATCTGTTGAAGGCCACCCGCAAGCGCCGCATCGCGACCGGCGCAGGCGTTCAGGTGCAGGATGTGAACCGCCTTCTGAATCAGTTCGAGCAAATGCGCGACATGATGAAGAAGATGAAGGGCGGTGGCATGTTGAAGATGATGAAGCGGATGGGCGGTGCCAAGGGATTTGGAGGCATGCGCTGACGATTGACAGCCGCGCGACGACGCGCATTTAGGAAGTGTTCGATGGAACTGACCCCTCTTCTGATCGCGTTGCTGGTCGTGGCGGTGCCGCTGCTCTGGTGGGTCACGCGACGCCGCAAGGCCGAAACGGGCGTCGCGGCGCCCGAGGAGCGGCTAGACACGCTGGCCGCGTGGCCACCCGAAGCGACCCGGGTGCTGCGCACCAACGAGCGCCTCGCCTACAGCACCTTGAAGCTCGCGTTCCCGGGCTACATGATCCTCGCGCAGGTGCCGATCTCACGTTTCGTCAACGTGCCCAAACGCACCTCTTACGCCGAATGGATGCGCCGACTCGGCAGCCAGTGCGTCGACTTCGTGATTTGTGACGTGACCTCGCAGGTGGTCGCGGTGGTGGAGATCCGGCCGCCGCTCGATCAGATCGACGAACGCCTGCGCGTGCGCCTGGCTCGCGTCGAACGCACGCTGGCGGCTGCCGACATCCCGATGCATATCTGGACCGAAAGCTCGCTGCCGACCGTCGAGGCCGCCCGCGCCAAGATTCTGCCGAAAGAGCCGGCGGTGCCGCAGCGCCTTGCACGCAAGACGCTTGACTCCACCCTCAGCAGCGGCGACCTCGCCGCTGCTGCGCCGATGATGCCCAACCTTCAAGCGGCCGAACCGCGCCGCTTCAAACAACTGGACGAGACGGGCAACGAATGGCCGGACGCGGAAGTGATCGAGGTCTCCGACCCGAGCGCGAGCACCTGGTTCGACGACCTCGACTCGGTGTCGGGCAAACTCACGACGACGTCGCGCTGATCAGCCGAAGAGCGCGCCCGCGAACTCGCGCGCCCTGAACGTCTGCAGGTCTTCGAGCTTTTCGCCGACGCCGACGAAGTAGACCGGCAGCGGCGCCGGGCGCGAGCGCGACCACAGCGCGATCGCGGCCAGCACGCCACCTTTGGCCGAGCCGTCCAGCTTGGTGATGATGAGACCGGTGAGGCCGAGCGCCTCGTCGAAAAGCTGCACCTGCGAGAGTGCATTTTGGCCAGTGTTGCCATCGATCACCAGCAACACTTCGTGTGGCGCGTCGGCCTGGGCCTTGCCGATGACTCGCCTGATCTTCTTCAGCTCGTCCATCAGGTGAGCCTGCGTCGTCAAGCGGCCGGCCGTGTCGGCGATGACCACGTCGCATGCACGCGCCTTGCCGGCGACCACCGCATCGAACACCACCCCGGCGGGGTCGCCGCCAGCCTGGCTCACGATCTCGATCCGGTCCTTCAGCGAGACCCCGGAGCCATCGAGCTTGCCGGCACGCTCGGCCCATTCGGCGAGTTGGTCGCGCGCGGCCGCACGGAACGTGTCGGCCGCGGCGAGCAAGACCTTCTGATTCGCTTCGGCCAGGTAGCGCGCGAGCTTGCCGACGCTCGTCGTCTTGCCGGCGCCGTTGACGCCGACCACCATCATCACGGTCGGCGAGGCGAAGCCGACCTGCAGCGGACGCTCGAGCGGCGCGAGCAGATCGGCGAGGGCATCGACGAGCAACGGCCGAGCGGTGGCGGCATCACCGACGCCGGCGAGCTTGACCCGGCGCTTAAGGTCGTCGAGCAAAAAGGTTGTCGCTTCGGCACCGGCATCGGCCTGCAGCAGCACCGCTTCGAGGTCTTCGTAGAGCGAGTCGTCGATGCGCACCGCCACGAGCACCTGCGTAAGGCTCGCGCCCGTCTTGCGCAGGCCGGTGCGCAGTCTCGCGACCCAGTCGTTGCGATCGTCTTCCCGCGCGCGCGGTGCTGCGAACGCCGCACCGAATGCGGGTGCGGGCTTCAACACCCCCGACGCGGCCGGGCTCGCGGGGGCCAGCGCAGTCGGCGGCGGCGCGACGATGCGGGCGTCGGCCGGCGAATCCGAGACGTCGACAGTGGCGTGTGCGGCGTCAGCGGACGGCGATTTTTTCTTGAAGAAACTGAACATGCGAGGTCGGGGTGCGGGGCGAACCAGGGGCATGCCGACATGGCCCGAAGCGAGCCTTGGGCCACCGGAGGAAAGGAGCTGCAGAGGTGCATCAGGCCATGCGCCTCGCTATACTTACTGGCTAAGGCGCTTTAGCTCAGTCGGTTAGAGCGACGGAATCATAATCCGCAGGTCCGGGGTTCGAATCCCTGAAGCGCCACCAGTCCTTCGATGTGAGACCACTCTGCTGGCTCCCGTCTCATTGACCGGGGCCTTTTTTGTGTCCGGCTTAGGGTCGGTCTCCGTCAACCCGTTCGACAGCCCCTGGATAAAACCATGATTCGCCGTGCCATCGCTTTCTTCGTGCTGCTCGCGTCGGCCGCGTTCGTCGCGCCGGCCAACGCGCAGATGCAACGCACTTTTCCCGCCAGCGCGATGCGCGGCGCCATCGTCTTCGGCGACCCGCCGGAGATCGCGGTGAACGGCGTTGCCGCGCGTCTCGCGCCGGGCGCCCGCATTCGCGGCGCCGACAACATGATGGTGATGTCGGGGGCGTTGATCGGCGGGCGTTTCCTCGTCCACTACACGGTCGACACCAGCGGCGGCGTGCGCGACGTGTGGATCCTGACCCCTGCGGAAGCGGCCGTGAAGCCGTGGCCGACCACACCGCAACAACTGCAGGAGTGGGTCTTCGACCCGCTCGCGCAGGTCTGGGCCCAGCCATGAGCGGCGAACCGAAGCGCGTCTTCATCAAGACCTTCGGTTGCCAGATGAACGTGTACGACTCGGCCAAGATGGCCGACGTGATGCACGCCGCATCGGGCTACGAAGAAACGACCGACATCGACGCGGCCGACCTGATCCTGTTCAACACCTGTTCGGTTCGCGAGAAGGCACAGGAGAAGGTGTTCAGCGACCTCGGCCGCGTCAAGCACTTGAAGGCCAAGGGCGTGTTGATCGGCGTCGGCGGCTGCGTCGCGAGCCAGGAAGGCGACGCGATCGTCAAGCGGGCGCCTTTTGTCGACGTGGTGTTCGGCCCGCAGACCCTGCATCGCCTGCCGCAGTTGCTCGAACAACGTCTGCGCCAGCAGCGGCCGCAAATCGACATCGCCTTTCCCGAGATCGAGAAGTTCGACCACCTGCCGCCGGCCCGGGTCGACGGTCCGACCGCGTTCGTGTCGATCATGGAAGGCTGCTCGAAGTACTGCAGCTATTGCGTGGTGCCGTACACCCGTGGCGAGGAGGTGTCGCGGCCGTTCGACGATGTACTGCTCGAGATCGCGGGCCTGGCCGAGCAAGGGGTGCGCGAAGTGACGCTGCTCGGTCAGAACGTCAACGCGTACCGCGGCGCGATGGGCGGCACCGCGGAAGAGGCCGACTTCGCGATGTTGATCGAGACGGTGGCCCAGATCCCCGGCATCGACCGCATCCGCTACACGACGAGTCACCCAAAAGAGTTCACGCAGAGCCTGATCGACGCCTACGCAAACGTTCCGCAACTGGTGAATCACGTGCACCTGCCGGTGCAACACGGCAGCGACCGCATCCTCGCCGCGATGAAACGCGGCTACACCGCGCTCGAATACAAGAGCACCGTGAAGAAGCTGCGGGCGGTGCGGCCCGGCATCGCGATCTCGAGCGATTTCATCGTCGGCTTCCCGGGCGAGAGCGAGCGCGATTTCGCCGAGACGATGAAGTTGATCGACCGGGTCGGTTTCGACCACAGCTTCAGCTTCGTCTTCAGCGCGCGACCAGGCACGCCGGCGGCGTCACTCGCCGACGACACGCCCGAAGACGTCAAGCTCGCCCGGCTACAGCGCCTGCAGGCGGTCGTCGAGGCTTCCGGCGACGCGATCAGCCAGACGCGAGTCGGCACTGCGCAACGCGTCTTGGTCGAGGGGCGCTCGCGCAAGGACGCGCACGAATGGATGGGCCGCACCGAGTGCAATCGCGTCGTCAATTTTCGCGGTGAGGCCGTGCTGCTCGGTCAGATGCTCGAGCTCACCATCACCGAGGTGCGCGGGCACTCGCTGCGGGGCGAGCTCGCGGCGCCGATCGACGCCGCGCGGGCGCATCAGCGTGACGGGCCCTTGCGCACGAACCAGCCCATCGCGAGCGCGGCAGCGGCGGTCATCACGGCGTAAGTCGCCATCTTGCCGTCGTGACCGAAGACCACGAGCCCGGCGACCAGCACGATCGCTGACGCTGCCATCGCGGTGAAGATCAGCGGCGTCCAGTGCACAGCGGCGAATTCGCGGCGCATGACCAGCTTCGCGAGCACCGGCGCCATCACGCCGACCCCGACCGCCGGCGCGAAGAAGTTGGCCAACATCCACACGACATCGATGGCAGACATGGCGAGAACGGGAGGATCGGAAGGCGCGTGAGCGAGGTTCGCTGCGGTGATTTCGAGAACTTGCACCCGCGGCGCACCCGAATTTTATAATCGGAGGATGAGCGTTCTCGCGCTGGGCCTCAACCACACGACCGCGTCGCTCGATTTGCGCGGTCGCGTCACGTTCGCGCCCGAGCGCCTGGCCGCCTCGCTGCAATCGTTGCACGGGCGTCTGCAGCGAGTCGACGAGGTCGCGATCGTGTCGACCTGCAACCGCACCGAGCTCTACCTCGGCGCCGACGCCGCCCTCGTGCACCCGGCTTTCGAGTGGCTGGCGAGCGAAGCCGGTGTCGGTGCCGACACCTTGCGCTCCCATGCTTATGTGCTTGAAGGCAGCGACGCGGTGCGCCACTCGTTTCGCGTCGCGAGCGGGCTCGATTCGATGGTGCTCGGCGAACCGCAGATCCTCGGCCAGATGAAACAGGCGGTGCGCGAGGCCGACCTGGCCGGCACGCTCGGCGGCGATCTCGACCAGATGTTCCAGCGCACCTTCGCGATCGCCAAGGAGGTTCGCAGTTCGACTGAGATTGGCGCCCATTCGATCAGCATGGCCGCCGCTGCCACGCGGCTCGCCGCGCAACTCTTCGAAGACCTGCGCTCGACGCGCGTGCTGTTCGTCGGTGCGGGCGAGATGATCGAGCTCGCCGCCACCCATTTCGCCGCGCGCCATCCGAAGGCGATGGTGGTGGCGAACCGCACCGTCGAGCGCGGCGACGAGCTCGCGAAGAAGGTCGGTGCCGAAGCGATCCGGCTGGCCGATCTGCCGGGTCGACTGGCCGAATTCGACATCGTCGTCTCGTGCACCGCGAGCGCGTTGCCGATCATTGGGCTCGGCGCGGTGGAGCGGGCGCTGAAGGCGCGCCGCCGCAGGCCGATGTTCATGCTGGACCTCGCGGTGCCGCGCGACATCGAACCCGAGGTGTCGCGGCTCGACGATGTCTACCTTTACACCGTCGACGATCTGTCGACGCTCGTGCAAGCCGCAGGCGAAAAGCGCGAAGCCGCGGTGGCGCAGGCCGAAGCCATCATCGAAGTGGGCGTGCAAAACTTCGTGCAGTGGCTGGCGCGTCGCCAGACGACGCCTCTCATCCAGGCGCTGCATGCGCAAACCGATGACTGGCGCGCGATCGAGATCGCGCGGGCACGCAAGGCGCTCGCGAGCGGCGAGACCATCGAGAGTGTGCTCGAGGCGATGTCGCGAGGGCTCACACAGAAAATGCTGCACGGCATGCTCACCGAGTTGCGCAGCGCCGATGCGGATGGTCGCGAGCGGCTCACCGAAACGTTGTCCCGGCTCTTCCTGCGCTCGGGGCCGCGGCGAAACCCGGACGACCGGCGGTAGCGGCGCTCGCCGGATGCGTTGGCGGCTCCTGCCGCATCGCATTGCATCGCATCGCTCGCACACGCCGACCCTCGTTCGCAGGATTTTCATGAAGCCCAGCCTCCGTCAGCAATTCGATCGCCTGAGCCTTCGCCTGAACGAACTCGACGCCACGTTGTCGGACGGCGCCGTGGCCGCCGACATGAAGCGGTTCCGTGAGCTCACGCGCGAACACGCGGAGGTGTCGACGCTGGTCGAGCGCTACCAGCGGTTCGGTCGCCGCGAGCGCGACCTCGCAGCCGCCAGATCGATGCTCGGTGAGAGCGACGCCGAGCCCGAGATGGCCGCGCTGGCGAAGGAAGAGATCGCCGAGGCGCAGACCGATATCGATCGCTTGATGTCGGAGCTGCAGCGCGCGCTGTTGCCGACCGACCCCGACGACTCGCGCAACGCCTTCGTCGAGGTCCGCGCCGGCACGGGTGGCGACGAGTCCGCGCTCTTTGCCGCCGACGTCGCGCGCATGTACCTCCGCTATGCGGAGCGCAAGGGCTGGCGCACCGAAGTGATTTCGGCAAGCGCCAGCGATCTGGGCGGCTATCGCGAGATCGTCTTCAAGGTGGAGGGCGACGCGGTCTTCGCCGCGTTGAAGTTCGAATCGGGCGGCCACCGCGTGCAGCGCGTGCCGGTCACGGAGACGCAGGGCCGCATCCACACGAGCGCCTGCACGGTGGCGGTGTTGGCCGAGCCCGATGCGGCCGAAGAGATCCAGCTCGACCCGTCGGAGTTGCGCATCGACACCTTCCGCGCCAGCGGCGCGGGCGGCCAGCACGTCAACAAGACCGACAGCGCGATCCGCATCACCCATCTGCCGACCGGCCTGGTCGCGGAGTGTCAGGACGATCGCTCGCAACACCGCAACAAGGCGAAGGCGATGGCCGTGCTGGTCGCGCGCTTGCGCGACAAGGACCGCAGCGAGCGCGCCGCGAAGGAAGCAGCCACGCGCAAGGGTTTGATCGGCACCGGCGATCGCAGCGACCGCATCCGCACGTACAACTTCGCGCAGGGTCGCGTCACCGATCACCGGATCGGGCTCACGCTCTACCGCTTGCAGGCGATCCTCGATGGCGACCTCGACGAGATCGTCGAGGCGTTGAAGGCGTTCCAGGCCGGCGAGCAACTGGCGGCGCTCGAAGCCGGTGCGCCGTGACCAACCGCAGCATCGGCGCGCGGCTCGCGACGGCGGCCGATCGGGGCCTCACGCGGTTCGATGCGCAGTGCCTGATGTCGCACGTGCTCGAGCGGTCCCGTGCGTGGCTGCTGGCGCACGATGAGACGGCCGTCGATGACGAGCAGCGTGCGCGATTCGAAGACCTGGTCGCGCGCCGACTCGACGACGAACCGCTGGCATACCTGCTCGGCGACGAGTCGTTCTACGGCCTGTCGTTCGACGTGACGCCCGCCGTGCTGGTGCCGCGGACGGACACCGAGACGATCGTCGACTGGGCGCTCGAATGCATCGCGGCCGCTCTCAGCCGCCAGGCGGGGAAGGTCGCCGTTGTCGATCTGGGCACCGGCAGTGGCGCGATCGCGGTCACCGTGTCAGCGCGTTGTCGCGAAGCCGCAGTGACCGCCACCGACATCAGCGAAGACGCCCTTGCCGTGGCACGCCGAAATGCATCACGACACGGTGCCGACGTCGCATGGCGACGCGGCTCCTGGTGGGCGCCGCTGACGGGGCGGCGCTTCGATCTGGCGCTCAGCAACCCGCCGTACATCGCGATCGGCGACGCGCATCTGCCGTCCCTTCGCCATGAACCGGCCCTGGCACTGGTCTCGGGCAACGACGGGTTGGACGCGTTGCGCGAGATCATCGGCGCCGCGCCCGATCATTTGCGACGCGCCGCCCCGCTGCTCGTGGAGCACGGCTTCGGGCAAGGCACCGCGGTGCGTTCGCTGTTCCTCGCCGCCGGTTTCGTCGACGTGCGAACGCGCCGCGATGGGCAAGACCACGAGCGGTGCACCGGCGGTCGACGGGGCGGCTGAAAGACGATCGATCAACGCGCGCGTGCCCCGCTCACCCGGTCGCGCGACAGGCACCTGGCGGAGCGTGGCGTAAGACGCACGAACGGCGTCGTCGTGCCGTCGGCGGCAACATTTGGAATCGTGCACTGCCACGCGGCGGCGTACGATGATCTCGAACCGGGCGTGCCGCGTCGTCGATGCGAATCGTGCGGATCGATCCAGCCACTCGTTGCCGGAGGTTGCCGTGATTCACAAGTCCACGATCTGCCTGGCGATGCTGTGCGCCTGGCCTGCCATGTCGGCGTGGGCCCTGGGTGACGCGACCACGGCCGCGGCAGAGGCGCCGTGGGCGCGCTGGCAGGGTAGGGTTTCGTTCGGGAGCGCCGGCGCGGGTTTGCGACTCGACACCGGCAAGGCCAAGGCCGAACTCGCCTCCACACGCGTCACGTCGTTCACCGCGATGGGTGACTATTACTTCACCGGCTCGCTGGCCGGCGCGAAGAGCGGCGGCGGCTTTCGCGCCACCAGCGGCCTCGTGATCGGCTCGCGCGCGCAGGTCTTCAACGGCCTGGTACCGTCGTCGTCGGGCGGCGTCTTCAATGTCGATCGACGGGTGTTCGGTCAAGCTTCTCAACTGGGCATCGCGCCCGACGCGACTGGCGACAGCGCATCGCTCTCTTACATCGGCATCGGTTACACCGGGCTTTCGGCGCGGCGCGGCTGGATCTTCAATGCCGACCTCGGACTGGTCTCTCTGAACGCCGGCAATGGCGTGAAACTCGGGCGGGTCTTCAGTGGTTCGGCACCGAGCGACGGCGTGCGCGACACCCGTGTCTCGCCGGTGGTTCAGCTCGGCGCATCGTATTCGTTTTGATTCCTGCAGCCGTTCTTCGCACAGGTGAAGTCCCGCGGTCACGGCCGGGCATGGTCGGAAGGGCGCGGCGCCTGCCGTGCTTTCCCGTATAACGTGGTTTTTCGCATCGACATTCGGAACACCCATGAGCGACGTTCAACAACGCATCGACGACCTCGTCAAATCGAACCGCGTGGTCCTGTTCATGAAGGGAAACGCGCAATTTCCGATGTGCGGATTCTCGGGCCGGGCGATCCAGATCCTCAAGTCGTGCGGCGTGTCGGATCTGAAAACCGTGAACGTGCTCGACGACGACGAGGTGCGCCAAGGCATCAAGGGCTATAGCAACTGGCCGACGATTCCGCAGCTCTATGTCAACGGAGAGTTCGTCGGTGGCTCGGACATCATGACGGAGATGTACCAGGCCGGCGAGTTGCAGCAGACACTGGGCGCCCAGGTCTGAGGATTGCATCGACGCCGGCGCTCGTCCGACCGCGTGATTTCGACGTAGATCGCCGGCGACCACCGGTACGGGGCCGTCACGCGACGCTCCTCGTCCACTCCCGCTGCGCGCCAAACACCGCGTTCGGGTATTCGGGCCGGCCCCGGCTGCCGTTGTAACGGCCAAGCGTCATGTACATGTCGCCATGCTCGAGGTCGAGGTAGTGGCGCAGGATGACGCAACCGAAGCGAAGGTTGGTCTGCATGTGGAAGAGACGTGTCACGTCGCCGTCGCCAATCAACCGCGCCCAGAAGGGCATCACCTGCATGTAGCCGCGCGCGCCGACCGAACTGATCGCGTATTTGCGGAACGCGCTTTCCACCTGCACGAGGCCGAGCAGTAACGAAGGGTCGAGCCCGGCGCGTTTGCTCTCGTACCAAAGCGTCTGAAGGAACTCGACGCGCACCGCGTTGTCGGCCGTGCGTTTGCGCAGCCGTTCGCTCATGGCGCCGAGCCAGCGCAGGTAGACGAGGCGTTCTTCAATGGTCGTGAACACCGGCTTCGGCGGCGCGCGATTGGCGATCGCAGCCGAGAGCGCGGAACGAATCGAATCCACGAGCGGTTCTTCGATCTGTGCCCCGGCATGAGCCGCCCCGGCTCGCATCAGCGAGGCGGCCGAGGCCCACGTCGCGAGCGTCGAGACCGCGAAGCGGCGACGTGCTCTCCCCGTTTGGGAGAGGATCGGCTTCATTCCTCGAGCTTGGCTTTCACGACCGCGACCACCTCGGTCAAGGCCACATCGGTCGCGACGGCGTCGGTGCGGGCTTGCACCTCGACCCGGCCATCGCGCAGGCCTCGATCGGAGAGCACGACGCGGCAGGGCACGCCGATCAGTTCCCAGTCCGCGAACATCGCGCCGGGCCTTTCGCCGCGGTCGTCGAGGATCACGTCGATGTCGAGAGCGCGCAATTCGGCGTAGAGTTTTTCTGCCGCTTCTTTCACCGCAGGCGATCGGTCCATGCCGATCGGGCAAAGCACGACGCCGAACGGCGCAAGCGCGGCCGGCCACACCATGCCGCGTTCGTCGTGGCGCTGCTCGATGGCCGCACCCATGATCCGCGTGATGCCGATGCCGTAGCAGCCCATCTGCATCAGCTGCGGTTTGCCGCTTTCGTCGAGAAAGGTCGCGTTCATCGCCGCGCTGTAGTGCGAGCCAAGCAGGAACACGTGGCCGACCTCGATCCCACGCTGAATCTGCAGCGTGCCCCGGCCGTCGGGGGAAGGGTCGCCGGCCAGCACGTTGCGGATATCGGCGACGATTTCGGGATCCGGCAGGTCGCGGCCCCAGTTGATGCCAGTGAAGTGGAAGTCGGCCTCGTTGGCTCCGCTGATGAAGTCGCTCATCGCCGCGACCGTGCGATCGGCGATCACGCGCACAGGCTTTTTCAGGTCGATGGGCCCGAGGAAGCCCGGCTTGCACCCGAAGTGCGATTCGATCTCGGCGACCGTCGCGAAGCGAAAGCCGCCTCGCAAGCCGTCGAGCTTGCTGGCCTTGATCTCGTTGAGCGAATGATCGCCCCGCAACAACAGCAACCAGATCGTCACGCCGGTCGCGTCGCCGGCGGCGTTCTTGGCTTCGGTCGCGAGCACCAGCGACTTGACCGTCTGCTGCAGCGGCACGCCGAGCAACCCGGCGACGTCTTCGCAGGTGCTCTTGGCCGGTGTCGACGTCTTCGCGAGTTCGTGGAGCGCTTCGGCACGCCCACCGGTCGGCGCGACCGCCTCGGCCATCTCGATGTTGGCCGCGTAACCTGAATCGGGGCTGTACACGATCGCGTCTTCACCGGTCTCAGCGATCACCTGGAACTCGTGCGACCGCACCCCGCCGATCGATCCGTTGTCGGCCGCAACGGGCCGGAAGTTCAAGCCCATGCGGGTGAAGATGCGTTCGTACGCGGCGAACATCTTGTCGTAGCTCCGGCCCGCGCCCTCGAGGTCGCGGTCGAACGAGTAAGCATCCTTCATCGTGAATTCACGGCCCCGCATCACGCCGAATCGCGGTCGCCGCTCATCGCGAAACTTGGTCTGGATGTGATAGAAATTCTTCGGCAGGGCGCGGTAGCTGCGCAGCTCCTGGCGCGCGATGTCGGTGATGACCTCCTCGCTCGTTGGCTGGATCACGAAGTCACGGTCGTGGCGGTCCTTGACGCGCATCAGCTCGGGGCCGTACTTCTGGAACCGTCCGCTCTCCTGCCAAAGCTCGGCCGGTTGCACCACCGGCATCAGCAGTTCGATCGCGCCAGCGTCGTTCATCTCGCTGCGCACGATGGCTTCGATCTTGCGAATGACCCGCAAGCCGATCGGCATGTACGTATAAATGCCGGCCGACACGCGCTTGATAAAGCCGGCGCGAAGCATCAGCTTCTGGCTCGCGACGTCGGCGTCTGCGGGCGCTTCCTTGAGGGTTGATATGAAGAACTGGCTGGCTTTCATCGGCGCGCGTGAATGAGAGTGGCGCTACCCGCACGCAAGCCTCAAGCGCTCGCCGCGAGGCGCGCGAGAAATCCGATCTTGGATTTCGGCAGGGCCAGTGCAATAATCGTTCAACGTAAGAATTGAGGTTGATTATGCTCGACCGTGAAGGGTTCAGACCCAACGTCGGCATCGTCCTGCTGAACCAGCGAAACCAGGTGTTCTGGGGCAAACGGATTCGCACCCATTCCTGGCAGTTCCCGCAAGGGGGCATCAATCACGGCGAAACGCCGGAGCAGGCGATGTTCCGAGAGCTCCACGAAGAGGTGGGGCTGACGCCGGAGCTTGTGCGCATCGTAGCACGCACGCGCGACTGGCTGCGCTATGAAGTGCCGACGCATTTCATTCGGCGAGACGCGCGCGGACACTACCGTGGCCAAAAGCAGATCTGGTTTCTGCTGCAGCTGATGGGGCGTGATTGCGACATGAATCTGCGCGCCACCGACCACCCCGAGTTCGATGCGTGGCGCTGGAACGAGTACTGGATCCCGCTCGACGTGGTGATCGAGTTCAAGCGCGATGTCTATCAGATGGCCTTGACCGAGCTCGCCCGCTTTCTGCCGCGTGGGGCACAGCACAACCGCTACCTGCGTTCCGGCATGCGACCGCATTACCGGGACGACGCCAACGACCGCCAAGGGCGCCGCCTCGACACGCAGCCAGTTCCGCTCGATGCGGCACCGAACGCCCCCGCGGGCGACATCGGCTCGTTGCCGCCGCAGACCGATGCCCTGAATTGATCGGGTCGAGGCACTGCGCGCGCGGTGGCCGCATCGCCTCAGACGAGCACGAAATTGTCGCGGTGGATCATCTCGGGTTCGCCGGTGAAGCCCAGCAAGCGTTCGAACTCTGCTGACGGCCGGCGCGAGATCAGGCGGGCTTCGACACTGCTGTAGTTGCTGAGTCCGCGACCGATCTCGGCACCGCTCTCGCGCAGCACGGCGATCACGTCGCCGCGGCGAAAATCGCCTTGCACTCGCAGCACGCCGATCGGCAGCAGGCTCTTGCCGGCCTGCTGGACCTTCGCCGCCGCGCCGTCGTCGACCACGACCGCACCGCGCAATTGCAGATGGTCGCTCATCCATTGCTTGCGAGCCGCGACCTTCGGCGTCGCGGCGACGAGCGCGGTGCCTATCGATTCACCGCGCGCGAGTCGCAACAGCACGTCGTGCTCGCGACCCGACGCGATCACCGTGCTCGCGCCGCTGCGCGCTGCGCGCTTGGCCGCCAGTACCTTGGTCAGCATGCCGCCACGGCCGATGGCCGAGCCAGCGCCGCCAGCGCACCGTTCGAGTTCGGCCGCGCCCGCGGTCGCGTGGGCGATGAGGGTCGCGGTGGTGTCCTGTCGCGGGTCGGCCGAAAAGAGGCCTTGCTGATCGGTGAGGATCACCAGTGCATCGGCGTCGAGCAGGTTGGTGACGAGGGCCGCCAGGGTGTCGTTGTCACCGAACTTGATCTCGTCGTTGACGACAGTGTCGTTCTCGTTGATGACCGGCACCACCCGCAATCCGAGCAACGTGACGAGCGTCGAACGCGCGTTCAGGTAGCGCTCGCGGTCAGCGAGGTCGGCATGCGTGAGCAACACCTGCGCACTGCCGATGCCGTGCGCGCGCAACGCCGTTTCGTAGATCTGCGCCAGGCCCATCTGACCGACCGCGGCCGCGGCCTGCAACTCGTGCACCGCCCTCGGCCGCTGCGACCAGCCGAGTCGCTTCATGCCTTCGGCGATCGCGCCGCTCGACACCATCACGAGTTCACGTCCCTCTGCGACGAGCGCTGCCATCTGCCGGCACCAATGCCCGATCGCGGCCGCGTCGAGGCCGCGGCCCTCGTTGGTGACCAGGCTCGAGCCGACCTTGACGACGATGCGCCGCGCCTGCAGCAGCGCCGCGTTCACTGATATTCCTTCGCGCCGCGCTGGGCGGCAGCGCCGGAGGGTCCGGAGGCTCCTCTTCGTGGCTCGCGACGGCCGGGCAGGGTCATGCCGACGAGGCGGCACTCGCCGCATCGAAGCGCGGATCGATCACCGGCGGCTCGACGTTCTTCATGCCTGCCACGTGGTCGTAGATCGCCCGTGTCAGCGTCTCGCAACCTTCGCGCGTCAACGCCGAGATCTGGAACAACGGACCCTTCCACTTCAGTCGCTTGACGAAGTCCTTCACCCGCTTGTCGCGATCTTCGGCCGGCAGCATGTCGATCTTGTTGAGCACCAGCCAGCGCGGCTTCTCGAACAGCTCGCGGTCGTACTTCTCGAGCTCCTTAGCAATGCTGCGAGCCTGTTGAACCGGATCGAACTCGCCATCGAAGGGCGCGAAATCGACCAGGTGCAGCAACAGGTGCGTGCGCTGCAGATGGCGCAGGAACAGGTGGCCGAGGCCGGCGCCTTCGGCCGCGCCTTCGATGAGCCCCGGCAAGTCGGCGACCACGAAACTCTGTTCAGGACCGACGCGAACGACGCCGAGGTTCGGGTGGAGGGTCGTGAAAGGGTAATCGGCGATCTTCGGGCGCGCGTTCGAGACCGCCGTGATGAACGTCGACTTGCCGGCGTTGGGCATGCCAAGCAAGCCCACGTCGGCCAACACACGCAATTCGAGCTTGAGCTTGCGCGACTCGCCCGGCCAGCCCGGTGTCTTCTGCCGCGGCGCACGGTTCGTGCTGCTCTTGAAGTGAAGGTTGCCGAAGCCACCGTCACCGCCCTTCGCGATCAGCACCTGTGCGTCAGGCACGAGCAACTCGGCGAGCGTTTCACCGGTGTCGGCGTCGCAAATGATAGTGCCCATCGGCATGCGCAGCACGACATCGTCGGCGGCCGCGCCATACTGGTCCGAGCCGCGGCCGTTCTCGCCGCGTCGCGCCTCGTGGCGTCTTGCGTAGCGGAAGTCGATCAGCGTGTTCAGGTTGCGGTCCCCGACCGCGAACACGCTTCCGCCGCGGCCACCGTCGCCCCCGTTCGGTCCGCCGAACGGAATGAACTTCTCGCGCCGAAAGCTCATGCAGCCGTTGCCGCCTTCACCCGCGACGACGTCGATCGTCGCTTCGTCGACGAACTTCATGATCGGTGGGCGGGCCGGGCCGCCTGGGTTGCGCCATGCACTCGAGGTCTCCTGCTCCGGGTGTGCCGGCGATCGTAAGCCAGCCCCACAAATGCGAAACCCCGGCAGGCCGGGGTTGGTTGCGGGTCAAAAGCGCCGGTCAGGTCGACGTGACGAACACCGTTTGCCGGTTGCGCGGACCCTTGATCGCATAGCTCACTGCACCGTCGACGAGAGCGAACAACGTGTGGTCCTTGCCGATGCCGACGTTCGTACCCGCGTGGAAACGAGTGCCGCGCTGACGGACGATGATCGAACCGGCCGTCACGACCTGGCCGCCGAACACCTTCACGCCGAGCATCTTTGGCTGCGAATCGCGGCCGTTGCGTGTTGAGCCGCCGCCTTTTTTCTGTGCCATGACATATCTCCTGAACAGGGCTTCGCGGTCTGGAGCCGCGAGCGTTATGCGTTGACCGCGGTGATCTGCAGTTCGGTGAACGACTGACGATGACCCTGGCGCTTCTGGTAATGCTTGCGCCGGCGCATCTTGAAGATGCGAACCTTGTCGTGGCGGCCTTGCGAAAGCACAGTTGCGAGCACCGATGCGCCCGCGACCAGCGGGGCACCGAAGGACAACTCGGCGCCGGCTCCGATGGCCAACACCTGGTCGAGGGTAACAACCGAGCCGACGTCGGCTGTGATGCGTTCCACCTTCAGTTTTTCTCCGGCCGCAACCTTGTATTGCTTGCCGCCCGTCTTGATCACCGCGTACATATGAATCCTTGCCTGACTGACCGCAGCGCCATGTTGAAACGCGCTCGCTTCCGGAAAAGCCTTTGACTATACCACCGGCGTGCTCGAAGTTAACCGTCCTGCTCGCGCCCGAGGAGAGAGCGCAAGCGGGCGCGCGCCGCACCGGCGCCCGTTTCTATAATCGACAGACCCACCGAGACCAGCTTGCACGCCACGACACCCCGCCCGGCCGACACCCTGTGCGAAGCCACAGCACTGATCGCAGCCGACATGCTGCGCGTCGACGACGTGATCCGGAGCCGCCTCGCGTCGCGCGTCGATCTGATCGACCAAATCGCGAACTACATCATCAGTGCCGGCGGCAAACGCCTTAGGCCCATGCTCGTGTTGCTGTTCTCGCGCGCCCTGGGATTTGAGGGCGAGGACCGTTTCGAGATGGCCGCCACGGTGGAGTTCATCCACACCGCGACGCTTCTGCACGACGATGTGGTCGACGAATCGTCGTTGAGGCGCGGTCGCCAGACCGCGAACGCACTCTTCGGCAATGCAGCGAGCGTGCTGGTCGGCGACTTTGTCTATTCGCGCGCCTTCCAGATGATGGTCGCCGTCGACCGCATGCGCGTGCTCGAAGTGCTCGCCGACGCGACCAATGTGATCGCCGAAGGAGAGGTGCTGCAGCTCCTCAACATGCACGAGCCCGACGTGACGGTCGAAGATTACCTGCGCGTGATCCGCTTCAAGACCGCGAAACTTTTCGAGGCGAGCGCCCGCCTCGGCGCCGTGCTCGCCGAGGCCGACGACGCGGTCGAAGAAGCGTGTGCAACGTACGGCCGCTCGCTGGGCACCGCATTTCAGCTGGTCGACGACCTGCTCGACTACGACGGTGCGACCGAATCGCTCGGCAAGAACGTCGGTGACGATCTGCGCGAAGGCAAGCCGACGTTGCCGCTGCTGGTCGCGATGGCACGCGGCACGCCCGAGGAGCGAGCGATGCTGCGCCACGCGATCGAGCAGGGCGAAGTGGCGCGTCTGGCGGAAATCGTCGAGGTGGTTCGCCGTACCGGCGCGCTCAGCGTCACCCGCGAAGCCGCGCGCGAAGAATCGGAAAAGGCCAAACAGGCGCTTGCACTTCTTCCGGCGTCGATGTTCCGGGACGCTCTGCTAGACTTGTGCGTGAAATCCGTCGAGCGGTCTGCTTGATCGTGCGACCGGCAGGGTTCCAGGGCCTGATCGTAAGGCCGGACCGGGCTACCCGGTCGAAGAAAATCGGGGTGTAGCTTAGCCTGGTAGAGCGCTACGTTCGGGACGTAGAGGCCGGAGGTTCGAATCCTCTCACCCCGACCACACATTTACGTTTCGTTGCAAGGCGCCACGCTAGCATTGCTCGCGACTCGGCACCACGACCACACGACGTGATTTGTTCCCGGCGAGCGCGCCGCCGCTGGCGTTTACACCCGTGGGTGAATCGGCGATGATGCTTTGATACCGACCCAGCATCGAGCAACCGCCGTTTGGACACTCTCGCCGAAGCCCCTCACTCGTCCCTTTCCGGCGTCGCCAGAGTACTGGTCCATGCGGGCAAGCTGAGCGCGAAGGTCGCCGAAGAGCTGGTGCGCGGCTCGCGTGACCAGCGCACCAGTTTCGTCGGTTCGGTCATCACTTCGGGCGCCGTCACGGCGGCTGAGCTTGCGCACACCTTGTCGACCGCGCTCGCGTTGCCGCTCCTCGACCTGGCGTCCGTCGATTCTCAAAAGCTGCCGCGCAATGTCATCGACGGCAAGCTCGCGACCCAGTACCAGGTCGTGGTGCTGGGCAAACGCGGCAATCGGCTCTTCGTCGGCGCCGCCGACCCCACCGACCAGGAAGCCGCCGAACGCATCAAGTTCGCGACGCAGATGTCGCCCGAGTGGGTCATCGTCGAGTACGACAAGCTTGCCAAGCTCATCGACGGCAACAGCGCCAGCGACGCTGAATCGATGGACGCGCTCGTATCGGGCGACTTCGAGTTCGACGTCACCGACGATCTCCCGCAGCAGGGCGAAGCCGCCGCCGAATCGACGAGCGACGTGGAAGATGCGCCGGTCGTGCGATTCCTGCAGAAGATGCTGATCGACGCGATCAACCTGCGCGCGTCCGACCTGCACTTCGAACCTTACGAATTCCACTACCGCGTGCGCTTTCGCGTCGACGGCGAATTGCGCGAGATCACGCAGCCGCCGATCGCGATCAAAGACAAGCTCTCGTCACGCATCAAGGTCATCTCGCGCCTCGACATCGCCGAGAAACGCGTGCCGCAAGACGGCCGCATGAAGCTGAAATTCGGCAGCAAGGCGATCGATTTCCGGGTCAGTACGCTGCCGACGCTGTTCGGCGAGAAGATCGTCATCCGGATTCTCGACCCTTCGAGCGCCAAGGTGGGCATCGAGGCGCTCGGCTACGAGAAGATCGAGAAGGACCGCCTGATGAAGGCGATCCAGCGGCCGTACGGCATGGTGCTCGTCACGGGGCCGACCGGTAGCGGCAAGACCGTGTCGCTGTACACCTGCCTCAACATCCTTAATCAGCCCGGCGTCAACATCGCGACCGTCGAAGACCCGGCCGAAATTAACCTGCCCGGCGTCAACCAGGTGAACGTGAACGACAAGGCCGGCCTCAATTTCGCGGTGGCTTTGAAGTCGTTCCTGCGCCAGGACCCGGACATCATCATGGTCGGCGAGATTCGCGACCTGGACACTGCCGACATCGCGATCAAGGCTGCGCAGACGGGCCACATGGTGATGTCGACACTGCACACCAACGACGCGCCGACCACCTTGACGCGGCTCGCCAACATGGGCGTGGCTGCGTTCAACATCGCTGCGAGTGTGCTTCTCATCACGGCGCAGCGTCTCGCGAGGAAGCTCTGCGAGAACTGCAAGGTGCCGGCGGACTATCCTCGCGAAGCGATGCTGAAGGCGGGATTCAAGCCCGAAGACGTCGACGGCAACTGGCGCCCGTACCGCGCGGTCGGTTGCTCGGCCTGCAACAACGGCTACAAGGGGCGCGTCGGCGTCTACCAGGTCATGCCGATCAACGAAGACATCCAGCGCCTCATCCTGAGCGACGGCACGTCGATGGACATCGCGGCGCAGGCGGCTCGCGACGGCGTGCGCGATCTGCGACAGTCCGGTCTGTTGAAGGTGCGCGCCGGTCTGACGACGCTCGAGGAAGTGATCTCGGTCACCAACGAATGACGCTTGCTTTCGGCTAGCGGCAACCATCGAATTCACAGGCGAGGTCAACCTCGAAACGCAATGGCAACTTCAGTCGCAGTCAAGAAGTCCGGCAGCAGCAGCAGCCGTCGCGGGGCGGCGAGTTCGGCCGCGCCGGAAGTCTTCTACGAGTACGAGGGCAAGGACCGCAATGGCAAGCTGGTGCGCGGTGAAATGCGCGCCGGCGGTACCTCGATGGTGAGCGCGAGCCTGCGCCGCCAGGGCATTCTGATCACGAAGGTGAAGAAGCGCCGGACCAGCGGCGGGCGTTCGATCAAGCAGAAAGACATCGCGATCTTCACGCGTCAGCTCTCGACAATGATGCGCGCGGGCGTGCCGCTGATCCAGTCGTTCGACATCGTCGCTCGCGGCAGCACGAATCCGAAGATGACCAAGCTGCTGACTGACATCCGCATGGACGTCGAAACCGGTACCAGCCTCTCGGCCGCGTTCCGCAAGCACCCGCTCTATTTCGACGCGCTCTATTGCAACCTGGTCGAGGCCGGTGAAGCGGGCGGTATTCTCGAAACGCTGCTCGATCGCCTGGCGATGTACCAGGAAAAAACGATGGCGATCAAGAACAAGATCAAGTCGGCGATGATCTATCCGATCGCCGTTCTGGTCGTCGCGTTCGTGGTCCTGACCGTGATCATGATGTTCGTGATTCCCGCGTTCGAGGACGTGTTCAAGTCGTTCGGCGCGGACCTCCCCGCGCCGACCTTGTTCGTGATCGGCATGTCGAAGATCTTCGTCAAGTTCTGGTATCTGATCTTCATCATAGGCATCGGTGGCCCGATCATGTTCATGCAGACGTGGAAGCGCTCGCTGAAGATGCAGCGCTACATGGACCGCCTGCTGCTGAAGGCTCCGGTGTTCGGCTCGCTGGTCAACAAATCGTCGGTCGCGCGCTGGACGCGCACGCTTTCGACGATGTTCGCCGCCGGTGTGCCGCTCGTCGAAGCGCTCGACTCGGTCGGCGGCGCATCGGGCAACGCGGTTTTCAAGGACGCGACCGACCAGATCCAGAAAGACGTGTCGACCGGATCCGCACTCACGACCTCGATGCAGACCACCGGCGTGTTCCCGGTGATGGTGATCCAGATGTGCGCGATCGGTGAAGAATCCGGTTCGCTCGATGCGATGCTCGGCAAGGCGGCCGAGTTCTACGAAGACGAGGTCGACGAAGCGGTGAAGGGTCTCTCGACGCTGATGGAGCCCTTCATCATCGTGATTCTCGGCACCTTGATCGGTGGCATCGTGATCTCGATGTACCTGCCGATCTTCAAACTCGGTCAGGTGGTCTGACGGCGGTGTCGATGCTGCCACTGGAGCTGGCCGAGGTCTTCTTCTCACCCTTCGCCCTCGCCGCCTTCGGCCTGTGCATCGGCAGCTTTCTAAACGTGGTGATTCATCGTCTCCCGCTGATGCTGGAGCGGGGCTGGAAAGAGGAGAGCGCCGAACTGCTCGGCGTCGAGGCGACGACGGAGCCGCCGATCACGCTTTCCACGCCGCGCTCTCGCTGCCCGTCGTGCGGGCATGCCATCGCCTGGGACGAGAACATCCCAGTCGTGAGCTACCTCTGGCTGCGCGGCCGCTGCGCGGCGTGCAAGGCGCGGATCTCACTGCGCTATCCGTTCATCGAGCTTTTCACCGCGGTCGTCTTTGCATCGATTGGATGGCGCGTCGGCGCCGAGCCGGTCGTGCTGCTCTGGTGCGGCTTCGCGGCGGCACTGATCGCTCTGGCGGGCATCGACTGGGACACCACGCTGCTGCCCGACAACATCACGCTGCCGCTGCTGTGGGTCGGCTTGGTCGCAAGTGCGATGGGCTGGACGCTGCCACTTGGCGAAGCGTTCTGGGGCGCCGTGGCGGGCTACCTGACCTTGTGGTCGGTCTACTGGGTGTTCAAGCTCGTGACCGGCAAGGAAGGCATGGGGTTCGGCGACTTCAAGTTGCTCGGCGCACTGGGCGCGTGGCTGGGGGTGAAGATGATCGTACCGGTGCTTCTCGCGGCATCGGTGATCGGTGCCATCGTCGGCATCGGCATGAAGATGAGTGCATCGTTGCGTGAAGGTCGCTATGTGCCCTTCGGCCCTTTCCTCGCCGGCGCGGGTCTTGCGGTGATGTTTGCGGGCTCCGGCCGCGTGCTGCGCTGGATAGGGTGGGCCTGACGGCCGCCCGATCGCCACACGCATGGCGACCGACGCGCGCATCCTCGTCGGCTTGACCGGCGGCATTGGCAGCGGCAAGAGCACGGTCTCGGCGATGTTGGCGGCACGCGGTGCTGGCGTCATCGATACCGATCGCATCGCACGCCAGCTCTCCGAAGCGGGTGGCGCGGCGATCGAACCCGTTGCGAGCACGTTCGGTCGCGAATTCATCGGCAAAGGCGGCGCACTCGATCGCGCCCGAATGCGAGCGCTCGTGTTCGCCGAGCCGGGTGCACGGCAGCGGCTCGAGGCGATCTTCCATCCGCTGATCGGCGCCGAGAGCCGTCGCCAGGCGGACGCGAGCCGCGCGCGCGTCATCGTGTTCGATGTGCCGTTGCTGGTCGAGTCGGCGCACTGGCGCGCGCGTGTCGACGAGGTGTGGGTCATCGACTGCAGCGAAGCGACACAGATCGCGCGCGTGGGCGCACGGTCGGGCTGGGACGAAGCCGCGGTGCGCGCCGTGATCGCGAGCCAGGCCACGCGCTCGACTCGCCGAGCGGCCGCCGATGTGGTGATCGATAACGACACCGCGACGCTGGCCGAACTCGACGCGGTCGTCGATGCCGCCTGGAACCAGCGGCTCGCGCTCGCCGGCGCTCCGAGCCTGTGAAACAATCCGCAGAGGCTGGCGCAGCATCTGTGTCGAGCATCGACGACTCCCCGCACTCGCGGGGCCGCCCGCCGAACGCCCGCGGCGCTTCACATCCCCGACCCTCGCTTTGATCCTTTACGAATACCCGTTCAACGAGAGCATCCGCACGATGCTTCGTCTCGAGCATCTGTTCGATCGGCTGGGTCAGCTGATCGCGCGCGACGCACCGGTCGATCACCACTACGCGCTCGCATCGATCTTCGAAGTGATGGACGTGGGCTCGCGCGCCGACTTGAAATCGGATCTGCTCAAGGACCTCGAGCGCCACCGTCAGCAATTCAGCAGCTATCGCGGCAACCCGGCGATTTCGGAGGCAGCGCTCGACGAAGTCACGGCGCGCATCGACCGCGCGTTCGCCGGCTTGAACCAGGTGTCGGGCAAGGCTGGCGCGGCGCTCACCAACAACGAATGGCTGATGAGCATTCGCAGCCGCATCAGCATTCCGGGCGGAACTTGTGAATTCGATCTGCCCGCCTACTACGCGTGGCAACAGTTCAGCGCCGAACGCCGCCGTTCCGATCTGATGCAATGGGTCGGTTCCCTGATGCCCTTCGCCGACGCGCTTCAAGTGCTGCTCGGGCTGTTACGCGATTCCGGTGTCCCGCACAAGGTCTGGGCCACCTCCGGGCAATTTCAGCAGAGCCTGCCGCAAGGTCGCGTCTATCACCTGCTGCGGGTGCATCTCGACGAAGAAGACACGGTCGTTCCGGAGATCAGCGGACATCGTTTGATGGTCTTGATCCGAATGATGCGTCAGGAAGCCGACGGGCGACTGAGGCCGAGCCCGGCCGACATCCCGTTCGATCTGACGCTCTGCTCATGAGCCACTCGGCCGATCGCCACGAACCCGCGCCCATTCGTGTGGTGCCCTGCCCCACGTGCGGCGAAGACAGCGCCTATGGCGCCACCAACCCGCATAGGCCCTTCTGCAGCGCGCGCTGTCGCAACAACGACCTCGGCGCCTGGGCCTCGGAAGGTTATCGCGTCGCGACGTCGCCACCACCGGAAGACGAGACCGGCGACACGTCGGTCTGACGTGGCCAGCGGAGCGCTCAGCGCGCCGGCGACGACGCGCTCGCCGCCGTGATCGGCGCGGCGCCGCAGGAGGCGTCGCTTCGCCCGCGCTTTCGCAGTTCTGCCAGCAGCCGCACACCGCCGCGCCCTTTGGATGCACGCCCGGCGCGTGCCTCTTCGTCGACGATGGCGGCGCGCGTGCGCGGGCCGTCGGCGCCGTCGGGCTTCACGTCGCAATGGCCGAGCGCGAGCAGCAGCGACTGCAGTTCGGCAAACTCCCCGCGCGAGAGCCCGGGGTCATCGGTCGGCCAAGCCTTTGACGGCGGCGCCACGCCTCGCAAGGTGTCGGCGATCAAGCCTATGGCGAGCGCGTAGGCGTCGGCACGGTTGTAGCGCCAGATCGCCTGGTAGTTGGCCGTAACCAGCCAGGCGGGTCCCTCGACGCCGGCCGGCATCAGCAGCGCGGTGCGCGTCAACGGCGCGAGTTCGGCCGCCTGCGGTCCGAGCACGCCGATCGACGCCGATGCAGCGTTCTGTGCCCCTCTTGTCGTAGAGGGCGACGCGCTCCATGGCGCACCCCCAGCACGCGTGACACCGGCTTCGACCCATTGCGCGACGGTTCGGCATTTACCGGGCGCTGCGGTCGCGGCCAGGCAGCCGTGGTCGCTCTGCAAGGCATTGGCTTCGCCGAGGGCGTTCGGCACCTGGACCTCGACGCCCCAGGCCAGGCCCTCCCGCCAGCCCAGACTCTTCAGATAGCGCGCGGTGGTGAGGAGGGCATCGCCGACGCTGTTGACGATGTCGGCGGCGGGCTCGCCCTCGGCGTCGTTCATGACGCGTACAAAGGTGCCGGGCATGAACTGCGTCATGCCGAACGCACCGGCCCACGATCCCTTGAACTGCTCGAGCTTGACGGTGCCGTCTTGCACGAGCCGCAACGCCGCGAAGAAGTGTTGCTTGCGCTCGTCGCTCTTCAGGTTCAGGCAGGCACGGCTCAAGGTCGCATCGATGACCGGATAGCGGCCGGCGACACGGCCATAGTCGGTCTCCACACCGAACACCGCCACCGCGATCGCCGGATCGACGCCATACCGCCGTCTCACCGTGGCGAGTGCCTCGGTCTCACGCACCAGCAATTCGGCGCCCTGCGATGCGCGCTTCGCATCAGCCAGGCGCGCGAGGTAGTCCCAAATAGGAAGCTCGAACTCGGGCTGGCTGCGGCTCGCGCTGTCGATCACCGGCCGCAGGTCCTGCACGTCGCGCGTGTACGCATCGAAGGTCTCGGCGCGCACCTCGGGATGTGAGCGCACTTCGCGGCGCAACTCTGCGATGCAAACAGGCAGCGGCACAGCCAGCGCCGGGTTCGGCACGACCGGCATCGCGGCACTCGCGGCCTGCCCGTGCACGGCGGTCGCGAAACCCATCGTCGCGGCAAGCCCTGCGAACGCTGCAACGACTCGACGAGAAATCATCACGGCAGTCTAGGCCTGCTTGTGGCGTCGATGCGACCTGCACCCGATCAGGGCTTGAACCCGTTGGTCGCGATCGCCAATCGCTTGTTGATGTTGGCGCCGTCGCTGCGGGCGACCCGTGCCGTCCCGAACCCCCGCACCAGCCGTGAGCAGCTCGGTGAGCGATGGCTCGACGCTAACCAGGGCGCGGCGGTTCTGCGTTTCCCGTGGGCATCAGGCGTCATCGATCGGCGGTGGTGGTGGTTATCGGACTCCTGATGCCGAGTTGCGACAGCGTTGGCCGCTACTTCCCGCTGCGGCTGGCCCATCCTCCCGCGCACGTGCCGCACGAGAAGGCGTCTATCGATCATCTGGAAAGCTGGCTTGACCACCTGGCGAGCGCCGCCGTGCTTGCCCGACGGGGATGACTTCGTGACGCTACTGGGGTGAGCGTTCCGCGCGTTTGAGAGCCGTGCGTCTCAAGACGCGAAATCCGTCGGCATCATCGGTTGCGTCACCTCGGTCGGGTCACCCACCCACAGGCCGACCGCACTGAAGTTGTCCTGCCGCGGCGCGGCCACCGCCTCCACCCGCGCCTGCATCAACGCCAGCCATTCCTCGGGCGATGCGGCATCGGCCAGGGTATCGACGATGTCGCCATCGCGAACCGCGCCCCACCAACCATCGCTGCACAGCAGGTAGGCATCGCCGTCACGCAGCGGCGTCGGCTCGACGGTGTGCGGGTCGACGTCGTCGTCGATGCCGAGCGCCGCGATCAGTTGGTTCTTCTGCGGGTGCGTCTCGGCCTGGCTGTCGCTGATGAGGCCGGCATCGACCAAGCGTTGAACGATGCTGTCGTCTCTGGTCAACAGTTCGACCGCGCCGGCGCGCACCCGGTAGAGCCGCGAATCGCCGACGTGCGCCCACAGCGCGCGCTGTCGGACGCTGTCGACCCAAAGCACCACCACGGTGGTGTGCATGCGATCGACGCTGCGGGCGCCGGGGCGGCGGGCCGAAGCTGCGCAAATTCCCGTGTGCGCCGACTGGATCGCGCGCGAGAGGGCGTCGGCGCTGAACAAGGTCCTCGGGTCCTGAAGGCTTGCTTCGAGCGCTTCGACGGCACGGGCCGAGGCTTCCGCGCCGCCGACATGGCCGCCGGCGCCGTCGGCCACGATGGCCAACGTGCGCGATCCGTCGCGCCCTACGAGCACCTTGTCTTCGTTGCCGCTGCGCTGGCCCCGCTCGCTGCGACTCGCGACGCTGACATCGATCACCGGGTTCATGGGGCGCCACTGCCCTTCTCGCGCTTCAGCCGCGCGAGTTGCTCGTCGTAGGCTTCGAGAAACGCCTTGCCGAACAGCGCATGAACGTCTTCCTGCGCTTCGTCGCGGATGCCTTCGTAGTGCGACAGATAGAGCTCCCAGGGCTTGGCCTTGCGGTTGATCGGCAACACACTGTCGAGCACCGAGTTGTCGGTGAGCTGCGCTTCCAATTGGGCGGGTGCAAAACGCGCGAGCACGCCTTCCAGCGCGGCGCGTGTACCCGCCATGGTGCCGATGGCGTGGCCGACGAGGTCGTTCATCACGTCGGTCATCACGTCGGTCATCTCGTCGGTCATCTCGTCGGTCATCGCGGCGGGTCCGGGCAAGAAACCGCGCAGCGGCGGCGGCATCAATTGCTCGAGGGCCGAGCGCGCATCGGAGGCGAACTTCAAGGGTTGTTGTTGCGTGGCTTGATGACCGTGACCTGGGCGTGCGGTTCGTAACGCAACGCCGACCGCACCTCGACCAGTTGCAACCTGCCCTCGATGGCGGTGCGCAGCGCGTTGCCGGCGATGCGCATCCGTTCCGGACTGGCGCCCTCGGCCGGGTCCAGGCTGATGCGCGCGCCTTCGCAAAAGGCGCGCCACATGGCCTCGGTGTCGGCGCCCGCTAGCGTCGGCACCACCGCTTCGTCGATGCGGAAGGGCATCCAATCGGCTGGCAACGATGCGTCGATGGCGGCGAGCGTGTCGCGCGTCGTGTCGTTCGGCCCATCCGCGAACGGGCCGGGGCGGGGCGACGAACACCTCCGAGTCGGGGCTCGTTGTCGCTCGCTCGCCAAGGCATTCGTTCAGCGGGTCTTCGGATCTCGACGCTTGATGAATGGCGGTGATCAATCCCTCGAACGGACTTGAGCCCGAGCCCCCATCGGCCGCTCCGCCGAGGCCGAACGATTCGGCCACATTCGCCGCGAAGCCGACCGGGCGTGTACCCGACGGTGAATCCGTGGCCGGCCCTCGGTCCATCACGGGCCAGTCATCGAGCCGCGGCAGTGTTCGGCTCGCACCGCCATCGGTCCTCTGCGGTGCCCGGCGTGCCGGCTCCGTTTCGTCGGACGTCGCGTCGAGGTGCGCCAGGTCGATCGCTTCGAGCGAGTAAGCCCCGATGCGCAGTCGGTCGCTGTGCATCAGCGGCACCGAGTCACCCACCGCGACCGCTCGCCCGCGAACCATGATCGGGTTCACGCTGCCGACGTTCTTGATCGTGCAGCCGTCGTCCTCGACCATGACTTCGGCCTGCGTGCGCGAAATGTGGCGCTCCGAGTCGAGCAAGGTCAGCAGGTTGTGACTCGATCGGCCGACGGTCCCGCCGGGCTGTGCGAAACGCGCCTCGATGGGCTTGATCAGTGGGCTGCCGTTGAGCGCAACCGCTCGCATCATCAACGTCATGTGAAATTCATCGGCGAAGTTTCAAGGCGTTGCCGCGAGGGTAGCGGATGCGCGACGCCTGCGCCCTGCGGGTCCTCACCACCCACAGCGAGCGCATCGTCGGCAGATGACCCGGTCTGTTCCGCGTCGTACCAGCGAACGGTCGAATTCGACACGTCGATGGCATTTGTGCGCCGCCACGCGGTGGCCCGACTCGACGCAGAATCACGCGGAAATAGGCGACTGTCGAATTTGGCGTCCCCCAAAGGTTTCGCGAATGTCTGATCGGTTTAACGGCTATTCACGCACGGTCCTGTCGGCGGCGCTCGCTGCATCGCTGGCCGCCTGCGCGAACACGTCTTCCACGGCGCCCGACAAAGGCAGCGCGGCGTGGCCGGCCGCCAACCCCGCATCGGCGCCAAAGCCCGAAGCGCCCGTCGCGCCGCCGCCGCCGCCGTTGACGCCGGTCACACAAGCCCAGGCGCAAAAGCTCGCGCTCGCCGCAGCCACCTTGCTCGAGTCCGGCCGCGAGGAGCCGGCGCGTGCCGAGTTGCAGAAGGCGCTCGTCGGCGATCCGAACAATAGGCTCGCGCTCAACCTGATGACGCAGATCACCGTCGACCCGATGACGGTGCTCGGGCACGAATCGTTCAACTACACGGTGCGTCCGAACGACACGATGTCGGGCATCGCCGGACGCTTCCTCGGCGATATCTATTCGTTCTACATCCTCGCCCGCTACAACAACATCGCCGTGCCACGCCAAGTAGCAGGCGGCCAGGTGTTGCGCATACCCGGCAAGGCGCCGCCGCGCGACGCGACCTCCCCGCGTGCGGAACCGCCCGCCGTGGCGCCGGCGGCTGTTGCGCCCACGCTAGCCCTGCCGCCATCGCCTCCGGCCGCGCCGCCACCGCCGCCCGAGCCGACCGCAGGTGAACGCGCGATGCGCACCGCTCGGGCGAGCGAAAAGGCAGGCAACCTTGAACAAGCGCGCACCGATTACCTCGCCGTCACCAAGCTGGATCAGGCGGGTGCCCAGGCCAAGGCGGAGCAGCTCGGCAAGCAGTTGGTCCAGCGGTACTCGCTCAATGCGCGCACTGCGTTCGCGAAGCAAGATCTGGCCGGCGCGATCGGCGCGTGGGACCGGGTGCTCGTTATCGACCCTGCGAACGACACCGCGAAGCTCGAGCGCCAGCGCGCACAGGTGCTGAAAAACAAGGCCGAGAAGCTCGGCAGCTAATCGGCCAGCGCGCTTGCCGCAGTGCGCGGGAAACGATGACGCCGCCGCCGAAGCCGTGCGTGAAGGACCAGGGGCAATCGTGACAGGCATCGAAGCCACCGCTGCCACCCCCGTTTTCATCACCGTGAGGATCTCCCAAGACGTGGCCGCTTCGGCCAGGTGATTGATTCGCTCCTGCGCGACGGGGCTGGCGCGCAGCCGCCGCCGCGGTCGAGCCGCTCGCCGATCAGGTAACGACCGACCTGGCGCACCGCGACCTTGCCTGTCGGTGCGGGGCCGGACAGCGTGGCGTTGTCGGCGACGCGGGCGGCAGCCGGGGGTGCGCGCCTGCGCGGCGTTGGCCGCGGTGTGAAGCGCTTCGACGTCGCGCTCTCAAAGGCATCGGGTTGTGACCCGTGAACACGCGCGGGACGTCGGCATCGGCGTCGGTTGCACGCTGGTTGAGGGCTCGTCCCAGGACATGAAAAGAGACATGGGGTCAGTCGCGCGACGAGAGCGGGGGCGCAACGGCACCGCAACGAGCATCCGGCAAATGCACCAATGCCGCGCGCCCAGGGGGCTTGTCCTCCGCTGTTCGCCGCATTTCAAGCTCCACACCTTGAAACGGCGCCTGCCCGCGCCATCTAACTTGCTAGCCGCAAGTTGCAGGATCGTTTCTCGACCCTATAATGCGGTTGCTAGCACTCCTTTCCGTTGAGTGCTAATTGCATTCTGCCCCGGCTTGTGACGGGGCGTTCGACAAAGGCGCCATCGGCGCCGACCCTGACAGTTCATCCAAAGGAGATCCCTATGAAGCTTCGACCGCTGCACGATCGCGTGATCGTCAAACGCGTGGAACAGGAAACCAAGACCGCGTCCGGCATCGTCATTCCGGACAATGCGGCCGAGAAGCCCGACCAGGGCGAAGTGCTCGCCGTCGGACCCGGCAAGCGCAGCGACAAGGGCGACCTGATGCAACTGAACATCCGCGTGGGCGACCGTGTGCTGTTCGGCAAATACAGCGGCCAGACCGTTAAGGTCGATGGCGACGAGCTGCTCGTGATGCGCGAAGAAGACCTCTTCGCCGTCGTCGAGAAGTAAGCCCACCGCAACCCACTAGGAAATACTGACATGGCAGCAAAAGACGTTTCATTCGGCGGCGACGCCCGCGCGCGCATGGTCGAGGGTGTGAACATCCTCGCCAACGCGGTCAAGGTCACGCTCGGCCCCAAGGGTCGCAACGTGGTGCTCGAGCGTTCGTTCGGCGGCCCGACGGTCACCAAGGACGGTGTCTCGGTCGCGAAGGAAATCGAGCTGAAGGACAAACTTCAGAACATGGGCGCTCAGATGGTCAAGGAAGTCGCTTCCAAGACCAGCGACATCGCCGGTGACGGTACCACCACGGCGACCGTGCTTGCGCAAGCGATCGTTCGCGAAGGCATGAAGTACGTGGCCGCGGGCATGAACCCGATGGACCTGAAGCGCGGCATCGACAAGGCGGTCACCGCGCTGGTCGAGCAGCTGAAGGCGCAATCGAAGCCAACGACCACGAGCAAGGAAATCGCCCAGGTCGGCACGATCTCGGCGAACAGCGACGAGGAAGTCGGCCGCATCATCGCCGACGCGATGGACAAGGTCGGCAAGGAAGGCGTGATCACCGTCGAAGACGGCAAGTCGCTCAACTCGGAACTCGAGGTCGTCGAAGGCATGCAGTTCGACCGCGGCTACCTGTCTCCGTACTTCATCAACAACCCGGAAAAGCAAACGGCTGTCCTCGACAACCCGTTCGTTTTGCTGTTCGACAAGAAGATCAGCAACATTCGCGAACTCCTGCCGACGCTGGAGCAGGTTGCGAAGTCGGGTCGTCCGCTGCTCGTGATCGCTGAAGAAGTCGAGGGCGAGGCTCTGGCCACGCTGGTCGTCAACACGATCCGCGGCATCCTGAAGGTCGTGGCCGTTAAGGCGCCGGGCTTCGGCGACCGACGAAAGGCGATGCTTGAAGACATCGCCATCCTGACCGGCGGCAAGGTCATCGCCGAAGAAGTCGGCCTGACGCTCGAGAAGGTTACGTTGGCCGATCTGGGTCAGGCCAAGCGCGTCGAAGTGGCGAAAGAGAACACCACGATCATCGACGGCAACGGCGCCGCCGGCGACATCGAAGCTCGCGTCAAGCAGGTGCGCGTACAGATCGAGGAAGCCACCAGCGACTACGACAAGGAAAAGCTCCAGGAACGCGTGGCAAAGCTCGCCGGCGGTGTGGCGCTGATCAAGGTCGGTGCCGCGACCGAGGTAGAGATGAAGGAAAAGAAGGCGCGTGTCGAAGACGCGCTGCACGCCACGCGCGCGGCCGTCGAAGAAGGCATCGTGGCGGGTGGCGGTGTGGCGCTGCTGCGTGCCAAGCAGGCGGCAGGCACGATCAAGGGTGATAACCCGGATCAGGAAGCCGGCATCAAGCTGATCCTGCGCGCGATCGAAGAGCCGCTGCGCATCATCGTGCAGAACTCGGGCGACGAGCCGAGCGTGGTGGTCAATGCGGTCTTGGGCGGCAAGGGCAACTACGGCTACAACGCGGCCAACGGCCAGTACGGCGACATGATCGAGATGGGCATCTTGGACCCGACCAAGGTGACGCGGACCGCACTGCAGAACGCGGCCTCGGTCGCGTCGCTGATGCTGACGACCGAAGCCATGATCTCAGAGGCCCCGAAGGACGAGTCCGCCGGCGGTGGCGGCGGCATGGGCGGTGGCATGGGTGGGATGGGCGGCATGGGCGGCATGGACATGTGAGTCCGGCGAACCTCCGGGTTCGCGTCGACAACGAAAGGGCTGCTTCGGCAGCCCTTTTTCATGTGCGCGATTTGCTCCATGCGCCCGTTTGGATGGGCAATCGGCGCCGATTCCGTGAATCGGTCGCGGCGTCTGCGGCGGGCGCCGCGGGATAATTGCCAAACCCTATGTCTCGCTCACCCATGCAGGTCGCACCCCAACTGCTGCGATTCATCGACGACGAATTAGAACGCTCCGGCGGATTGCTGGAGCGCGTGATCGCGGGAACGGTGCAGTTGCTCGGCCGCACATTCGATCCCAACACGAGCACCGCCGAACGCGCACAGCAAACCGACGTCGCGAGCGCGTTGAAGCGAGAACGTGCTGAGTTCGAGCGTGCGTTCGCCGCATCGTTGCGTGAGCGGGTGATGGCCGACGTGCTGGACGCGAGCGCAGCCGGCGCGAGCGAATCACCTGGCGGGCGCGGGCTGCAGTTGATGGATGAATCGTTGGTCGAAGTAGATATCGAGATTTCACGTGCGATGCAGTTGATCGACAGCACCGCCGAATGGGAGCTGCGGGAACTGCAGACCTTCACGTCGGCCCTGATCGGCCAGAAGCACGTCTCGGCCGACACCAATCCCTTCCGCCCGGTCACGTACGCCAGCGCGTTGTGGGACGCGGCCAGCGCGATCCTGCCGCACCACGTGGCGCGCGCGATCTTGTTGCAGACCGCCTCGGGCGTGGCCGCGGGCCTCCTGAAGAACGCGTGGGCCGCGGCGACCTCGCGGCTTGAAGCGCAGGGGGTGCAGCCGAGCCTCTACCGCACGGTCGTGTTGCCGTCGGGCAGCGCCCCTTCGAAGCCGACATTGGCCCAGGCCGTCAGGCGTGATGCACCGAGCGCGTTGTTGTCAAGCATGCCCTGCATGGTCGACCCGCGCACCGGTCAACCGGTCATGAGCTTCAACCCTGCGTTGGTGGCGTCGCACTCGCACGGCATCGACCTCGTCATCGGGGTGTACACGCCCGAGTTCGAGCAGGCCTTGCACGACCTGGACGGGCTGTTGATGCACATGCCGACCACGGACCCAGAGACCGACGACGCGACGGCCGAGGCCGCACGCCACGCGCTCACGAGCAGGCTCGAGCAGGAACGCATGAAGCTGGTCGCCAACGCCGATGGACCGTCGCGCCAGCTCGTCGAACTGATGTGCCGCCTATTCGATGCGATGCGTGCCGACTCGCAGCTCGCCGCCGCGTTTCGACCGACGGTCTCGCGTCTGCAGGTGCCCGTGCTGCGGCTGGCGCTGCACGATGCCTCTCTGATGGAGAGCTTCGAGCACCCGGCCTGGGTCCTCTTCGATCGCATCGGCAACATTGGCAGCTGCTATCCGCGCGCGCACGACGAGCGATTCGTGGCGCTCGCCTCCGCTTGCGAAGAGTTCGCGAACGAGGCGGCCGGGGCGTCGACGCCCGATATTGAGCTCTTCCGTCGCGGCCTCAACCGCGTCGACAGCCTGCTCGCCGCGCAAATGAAGACGCAGTTGCGAGAAGCGAGGGACACCATCGCAGCGCTCGAAATTTCCGAGCGGCGCGAGGGTGTCGAGCAGCACATGTCACGTCGCCTGACCGATCAGCTGGTGTCGATCAGAACCCCGCCGGTGGTGCGCCGCTTCATCACCGGTGCGTGGGCCAAGGTGATCGCGACCAACGCGATCGAACACGGCGAGCACTCGGACGCGGTCGCGAAAGACCTGAAGACGATCGACGATCTGCTCTGGAGCGTCAACATCCCTGACCATCGGCAGAGCCGCCAGCGATTGATCGCGCTCTTGCCGAGCCTGCTGGCGCGTTTACGTGACGGAATGGAGCTCGTCAGGCTGCCCGATGCGGAACGAAAGGCCATCCTGGATGCGCTCGTCGTGATGCATGCCGAAGGGCTGCGCTCGGGCGGCATCCGCCCGGTCGCCGGTGCGTTGACGCCCGACGAAATCGTGCAACGCATGCGCGAGGAAGTGGTTGCGGAGCCGGGACGCCACTTCAGCGATTCGGTAATTGACCTGTCGTCGATGGACACGGTGCCGGCCGAAGTGCTGCCGAGCCAGTCAGGCGTCGAGGAAGCCAACAGCAAGCGCGTCGACGAGCTGCGCGCCGGATACCGTCAACGCCTCTTCATCAATGGCCGCTGGAATCACGTGCAGTTGCTGTGGCGCAGCGATCGGGGCCTGTTCTTCCTGTTCGCTGGCGAATCGCCATCGCGCACGCATTCGATCACGCGACGCGCGCTCGAGCGGTTGAACTCGGCCGGTTTGCTGCAGCCGAACGAGGTGAAGCCGCTGGTGCAGCGCGCGGGCGACCGCGTGTTGCGGCATTTGCCGGCAGCGGCCTGAACGTCGGCCGTTGCGCGCGCGATCGCTGCGTGCAGCGCGCCGGTTCAGAGCGTCGACACGGCCGCCTCGACGGGCGCCGGGCCGGTCGCGCCCATCACCCATTCATGGATCGCGACCGCCGCGTCGTCGACGCCCGTCCTGCTGAGTGCCGAAAAGAGCGCTACACCGATATCTGATTCTTCGGTCGCCAGCTCGCCCAGCACCGCGCGCGCGCTCGACAACGCGGCGTTGCTCTCGGCACGCGTCAACTTGTCGGCCTTCGTGAGCAACACCAGCAGCTTCACCGACCCCGACGCCACGCGCCTGGCGAGGAAGGTCACCAACTGGTGATCGAGATCGGTAAAGCCGAGTCGTGAATCGATCATCAACACCACGCCGGTAAGGCTGCGCCTCACGTCGAGATAGTCGGCCATCACCTGTTGCCAGCGCAACTTCGCGCCTCGGGCCACGGCTGCGTAGCCGTAGCCCGGCAAATCGGCGAAGAGCGCATTGGCCGTGAGCTTGGGACCCAGCTCGAACAGGTTGATGTGCTGGGTGCGCCCGGGCGTTCGCGACGCGAACGCGAGCCTCTTTTGTTGCGTAAGCCGGTTGATGGCGGTCGACTTGCCTGCGTTTGAGCGACCGACGAACGCAATCTCCGGCAATTCCGTCACCGGCAGTTGCGAGAGCTGGCTGGCGGTGGTGAGAAAGCGAGCGGTGTGGGCCCACGCTAGCGCGCGAGCGGCGGGATCTGGCGGCGCATCGAGTGGCACCGGTAGCGACGTCAAGAGCGTCTTTTCACGAGGCATGACGTGATCCAAAGCCATCATTGTAAAATCTCATGTTGCTGCTGACCTAACCATTGCGACATGACGCCATCTGCTTTTTTGCTCACCTCTTTGTCGATGGCGTGTGGTGTTTTTCTCGCGGTTTCTCCGCTCCAGACGCAGGCCGCCGAGGCCGCACCAGCCACTGTCGCTGCCGCACCAGACCTGGCGCGAGGTGCCACGCTGTCGAACACGGTTTGCATGTCATGCCACACCAACGACGGCTCCCGCGGCACGCCGGCCTTCCCGATTCTGCAGGGCCAGCACGCCAGTTATCTCGTCAAGCAGCTCAGCGAATTCAAGGCGGGCAAGCGTGAAAACGCGATCATGAAAGGCATTGCGTCGGCCTTGAGCGATGACGACATGCGCAGCGTTGCCGCGTTCTACGCGAGCAAGCAGGCCAAGCCCGGCTTCGCGAAGAGCAAAGAATTGGCGACGCTGGGCGAGAAGGTCTACCGCGGCGGCATCGCCGATCGCGGCATCGCGGCCTGCGCTGGTTGCCACAGTCCGAACGGTGCGGGCATTCCGATCCAGTACCCTCGCTTGGCCGGCCAGCATGCCGACTATGTCGAGTCGCAGCTGCTTTCGTTTCGAAGCGGCGCCCGCAAAAACAGCGCGCAGATGACCGGCGTGGCTGCGAAGATGAACGACCACGAGATCAAGGCGGTGTCGGACTACGTCGCCGGCTTGCGCTGAGGGCATCGACGCCGAACTCGCTGTTGGAAGCGAACATGAATGGGACCGCCGCGCGGTCCCTTTCTTTCGCGCGATGAACGCCGATGCAGCTCTAGGCGACCGCAGGCGCCACGACCTGGTGCTTGAACAAGAGCACGTCGACGCCGTACAACTTGGCAAGAGATTCGAGCTTGGCAGGCGCCGACTTCACCAGAAACGATTTGCCGGCGGCGCCTGCAAGCCGCTCGCACTCGAGCAACACCGCAAGCGCCGCCGAATCGAAGTGCTGCAGGCCGCTCGCGTCGATGACCACCGCTGGCTCGGTCTCGCGTGGAAGCGCTTGAGCGAGCATGCGCAACGCAGCGCGCGCCTCATGAGCCGTGATCGTGGCCGGCAACAGCAGCATGCGCGCGCTCAGCCCTTCGCGGCTGCACTCTTGTTGCGCTCGGCGAGCTTGCCGATCAGGCCGTCGATGCCATTGGCACCGATTTCCTGCGCAAAGCTGTTGCGGTAGTTTTCAACCAGCCACACGCCGAGCACGTTGACGTCGTAGATCTTCCAGCCGGCCGGCGATTTCTCCAGCCGATAGTCGAGCTGGATCGGATCACCCTTGCCGCGGATCTCGGTCTTCACGACGGTCTCGTTCTCATTGCTACCGCCGCGCGACGGCTTCAGTTCGACTGTCTGGTCACGCACCTGCGCCAATGCGCCCGAGTAGGTGCGCACGAGCAGTTTCTTGAATTCGTCCTCGAGGCGCTTCTGCTGATCAGGCGTCGCCTGGCGCCAGTAGCGACCGACCGCCGAAGCCGTCATGCGCTGAAAATTCACGTACGGCATGACCTTGGTGTCGACGAGCGCTATCACCCGGTTCACGTCGCCGGCTTGAATGGTCTTGTCGGCGCGCACCGAGTCGAGCACGTCGGACGAGACTTCCTTGATGAGCGCCTCTGGCGTCTTGGTGGATTGGGCCTGCGATGCGGTAACTGCGCCGAGAGAGAGGGCCGCCGCGGCGATCCATGGGGTCCAGCGTGACATGTTCATGATGTTGTTGTTCCTTCCAAAACGAGTGCGAGAGCGTGCCTGATGTTGCTACGGCCGTGCCGCGTGGGGACTTGACGCCACCGACACGCCTCTAACGCAGCGCAAGCCCGGACGGTTCACCGCCGGCTCGGAGCGCATACGCGTCACTTCATTTCTTTACCGAGGGATCTCGGACTCCGGATGCGGCGGCGGTCGGCGGCGGCACTTTCCTCTGCGGCTGCGACGCGGTCGCGGAAACGGGCGGCGCCGCGGTGCCGGCCGCGGCACCGGCCGAGTCGGTGGCGGACGCGTCGGATGCGTCCGGCGCATCCGGAACGTCGCCGTCGAACACCAGACTGCGGCGTCGCTGCAAATAAGCGTCGCGGACGAAGGTGTACTTGTCGAGCGAGATGTCGTCGATGACCTGGCTGGCACCGAGCAGACTCGCGCGCGTGTTCACGATCTGCAGCGCGGTCAGCGGGATGTTGTAATCGCCGTGCGCCAGCAGCACCGGCGCGGTGAAGTAGCGATCCGGGATCAAGGCGACCGTGTCTCGCACTGTCGAAGGCCCGAGCACGGGCAACACCATGTAGGCGCCCGCCCCGACGCCGTAATGGCCGAGGGTCTGGCCGAAATCTTCGTATTGATGGTCGAGCCCCATCTCGGTAGCGACGTCGAGCACGCCAAGCAACCCGAACACCGTGTTGGTGCCGACCCGCGTCAGGTCCTGAAAACCGAGATCGATCTTGCCCTGCAACATGTTGTTGATGGCCGACCACGCATCGGCGAAGTTGCCGAAGAAGTTGCCGACCCCTCGGCGGACCGGTTGCGGAATGATGTCGACGTAGGTCGTCGAGACGGGCTTCAGCACCACGCGATCGAGGTCTTCGTTGAACGCGAAAACCTTGCGGTTCCAGTTCTCCCAGGGATCGAGGCGCTGGCCGGGGCCGCCCCGCGCTTGCTGCACCGTGGCACAGCCGGCGAACAGGAATACGAGGGCGACCAGGGCCGCACGCAGGCCGATCCGAATGGCGAGACGGTTCATTTCTTCCCTCCGTTGGTGGGCGGCGACGGCGTGCCCGCGTCGGATGCCTTGCTGAACAGGAACTGGCTGATGAGGCTTTCGAGCACGATCGCCGATTGGGTCTGCTTGATCACGTCGCCGGCAGCGTAATTCTTGTCTCCGTTGCCCGCGTCGAGGCCGATGTATTGATCACCGAGCAGACCCGAAGTCAGAATTCTTGCCGACGAATCGTTCGGAAACTCGACCTGGTGCTGCATCTCGATGCGCACCACGCCCTGGTACGTCTTGGGGTCGAGCTGAATCGACGCCACGCGGCCGACGGTCACGCCGGCGCTGCGAACCGGAGCACGCACCTTCAGGCCACCGATGTTGTCGAAGCGCGCGATCAGCGGGTAGGTGTCGCCCGAACTGAAGGTGCCGAGGTTGGCCGCCTTCAAAGCCAGGAACAACAAGCCGAGCAGGCCGAGCAACACGAAGATACCGACCATGGTTTCAATGCTTTTCTTGCCCATCGGAGATTTCCTGTCCTTGTCAGATGGTCACGGTGTCGAGAACATCAGCGCCGTCAACACGAAGTCCATCGCCAGCACGCCGAGCGATGCGACCACCACGGTGCGCGTGGTGGCGTTCGCGACGCCTTCTGGCGTGGCCTCCGCCTCGTAGCCCTGGTAGAGGGCCACGAACGTGCAGATGAGACCGAAAACGGTACTCTTGACGACACCGTTGCCGACGTCGCGCCAGACGTCGACCCCGGTCTGCATGATGGACCAGAAGTTGCCGTCGTCGATGCCGATCAACAACACCGCGACGACGTAAGCACCCAGAATGCCGATCGCCGAGAAGAGGATCGCCAGGATCGGCATCGAGATCAGGCCGGCGATAAAGCGCGGCGCGAGCACGCGGCTGCGCGGGTCGATCGCCATCATGTCCATCGCGGCGAGCTGTTCACCGGCTTTCATCAGGCCGATCTCGGCGGTGAGCGACGTGCCGGCGCGGCCTGCGAAAAGCAACGCCGTGACGACCGGGCCGAGTTCGCGCACCAGCGACAGGTTGACGATGAGGCCGAGCGACTCCGCGGCGCCGTAGGTGGCCAGCGCGTAGTACATCTGCAAGGCGAGGACGAAGCCGACCGCGAGTCCGGACGACAGGATGATGACGAGCGACAAGTTGCCGATCGAATGCACCTGCGCGACGATGAGATACGGACGTCTCAACGCGGCCGGAAGCGCGCGCAGCAGTTCGATGAAGAAAAAGAAATGGTGGCCGAGGATCCGGAAGATCTCGATCGTGCGGCCGCCGACGCGCGCCAAGACGTTGGTCATGCGCGCACCCCGAAATCTTCAGCGAGCGGCCTGGCGGGATAGTGGAAGCGGACCGGGCCGTCGGGTTCGCCGCGGATGAACTGGCGCACCTCGGGGTCGCTCGACTCCTCAAGCTCGGGCGGCTTGCCGTGCGCGACGACCTTGCCCTGCGACGACATCAGGTAGCAGTAGTCGCAGATCTCGAAGCACTCGGGCACATCGTGAGAGACCAGGATGGAAGTTGCCCCGGTGGTGTCGTTCAACGTGCGTATGAGGTTCGCCGCCACGCCTTTCGAAATCGGGTCGAGACCCGCGAATGGCTCGTCGTACATGATCAGTTCGGGATCCAGCGAAATGGCCCGGGCGAGGGCCACTCGCCTCGCCATGCCGCCCGAGATTTCCGAAATGCGCAGCGACGCCGCCCCGCGCAAGCCGACCGCGTTGAGCTTCATCAACACGACGTCGCGGATCAGCACGTCGTCGAGATCGGTGTGTTCACGCAACGGGAACGCGACGTTCTCATAGACCGAGAGGTCGGTGAAGAGCGCGCCGAACTGGAACAGCATGCCGAGCCGACGCCGCAACTCGAACAGCTGCTCGCGGTTGCGCGTGTCGACCTTGACGCCATCGAACCGAACCTCGCCCTTGCTGACCGGGAAGACGCCACCGATGAGACGCAGCATCGTCGTCTTGCCGCAGCCCGAGCCGCCGAGAATGCCGGTAACCTTGCTGCGCCCGAAGTTCAACGACACGTCGTTGAGGATGGTTCGGCCGCTGTCGTAGCCGAAGGTGACGTGATCGATCTCGATCAGCGTGTCGGAAGGCGGTCGCGGAGTCTCGCTCGGCATTTCTGGGTGTCGGGTTGGGCCGTGGCATCGCCGAATCGGCCTGGAGATCGCGCCGCGGATCGCTCGGCGAACGGGGCGGATTGTCTCACGCCCCCTCGGCGAAGACCGCCGTCGGTGGAGGCCGCTCGGGCGAACGGATGCGGCGCGCGACAGGGCATGGGCCAGTCGTCGGGCCCAGCGCGCTCAGCGCGGGAGTTCGCTTGTACCCATCAGAAAGTGATCGACCGCATGGGCGGCTTGTCGACCTTCGCGAATCGCCCACACGACGAGCGATTGGCCCCGCCGCATGTCGCCGGCCGCGAACACCTTCGCCACGTTGGTCGCGTAGCCCTGTGCCGCATCCACGCCGGCTTTCGCGTTACCACGCGCGTCGCGCGCCACGCCGAACGCATCGAGCACGCCCCCGACCGGCTTGACGAAACCCATCGCGAGCAGCACGAGATCGGCCGGCAGCACCTGCTCGGTCTCGGGCACCTCGACCATCGCTCCGTTCTGCCATTCGACGCGCACCGCTTTGAGCGATTTGACGCGGCCGCTCCTGCCGTCGTCGGCGTCACCCACGAAAGCCTTGGTGGCGATCGCGAACTCGCGATCGCAACCTTCTTCATGGCTCGACGAGGTGCGCAACTTGGTTGGCCAGTACGGCCACACGAGCGGCTTGTTCTCGTGTTCGGGCGGCATTGGCATCAGCTCGAACTGCGTGACCGAGAGCGCGCCTTGCCGGTTGCTGGTGCCGACGCAATCGCTGCCGGTGTCGCCGCCACCGATCACGATCACGTGCTTGCCTTCGGCACGGATCTGAGACTCGATCTTGCTGCCGGCATTGATCTTGTTCTGCTGCGGCAGGAACTCCATCGCGAAGTGCACGCCCGCGAGGTCGCGTCCGGGCACCGGCAGATCGCGCGAGAGTTCTGCACCGCCAGCGAGCACGACCGCGTCGAACGAGGTGACGAGCGCGGCAGCGTCGATGTGCCGATTCGACCAGTTGGTGACCTTCGCGCCATCGTCCAGTGCGCCAATCAGCACACCGGTTTTGAATTCGACGCCTTCGGCCTTCATCTGCGCAACGCGCCGATCGATGTGCAGCTTCTCGAGCTTGAAGTCGGGGATGCCATAGCGCAGCAAGCCACCGACCGCGTCGTTTTTCTCGAACACCGTCACCGCATGGCCCGCGCGTGCGAGTTGCTGCGCGGCCGCGAGCCCGGCCGGCCCCGAGCCGACCACCGCGATGGTCTTGCCCGTGCGTTTGGCGGGCACGCGCGGCGTGACCCATCCCTCGGCCCAAGCCCGATCGATGATCGCGTGTTCGATGCTCTTGATGCCGACCGGCGCGTCGTTCACGTTCAACGTGCAGGCCGCTTCGCAAGGCGCCGGACAGATGCGCCCAGTGAACTCCGGAAAGTTGTTCGTCGAGTGGAGGACCTGGGCGGCCTGGCGCCAATCGGCTCGGTACACGAGGTCGTTGAAGTCGGGAATGATGTTGTTGACCGGGCAGCCGCTGCTGCAGAACGGCGTGCCGCAATCCATGCATCGCGCGGTCTGCACCTTGGCCTCGTTTTCCTTCAGGCCGATCACGAACTCGTGGTGGTTCTTCACGCGCTGGGGCACCGGCTCGTAACCCTCCTCCAGTCGCTCGTAAGTCATGAAACCGGTGACGCTACCCATGCGCGGCCCCCGCGCGTAGGGCGCTCGTCAGTGAAGTCTCGTCTGCGTCGATGAGTGCGCTCATTTGGTCTTCACTGTTTTTTCGGCCTTCGCAGCCGCGCCCGTGCGCGCTTTCGCAATCGTGCTGTCCGCCTCCAGCGCGGCCTTCTCCTCGCCGAGCGCGGTCATCTGCTTCAGGCTCATTTCATGGAGTGCGCGCTTGTATTCGTTCGGGAACACCTTCACAAACTTGGCGCGCGACTCGGCCCAGTGGTCGAGGATGTGGCGCGCGCGCAGGCTGCCGGTCCATTGATGGTGATCCGCAATGAGCCGCTTCAAGGTCGTCTCGTCGGCTTCGCCCTGGTGCCAGTTCGCGCGCTCGGCTTCGCTGTCTTGCTTGTCGGCACCGACGACGGCGCCGAGTGAGACCATGGCCGTGTTGCAGCGGCTCGCGAAGTGGCCGTCTTCGTCATACACGTAGGCGATGCCGCCGCTCATGCCAGCCGCGAAGTTGCGGCCCGTTTGGCCGAGCACCACGACCGTCCCGCCGGTCATGTATTCGCAGCCATGGTCCCCGGTGCCCTCGACGACCGCGGTCGCGCCAGAGAGCCGCACCGCGAAGCGCTCGCCCGCCACGCCGCGGAAAAAAGCTTCGCCACTGGTCGCTCCGTACAACACCGTGTTGCCGACGATGATGTTCGTGGTCGAGTCGCCGCGGAAGTCGATGCTTGGGCGGATCGCGAGGCGCCCGCCCGACAAGCTCTTGCCGGTGTAGTCGTTCGCATCGCCGATCAGGTAGATCGTGATGCCCTTCGCGAGGAACGCGCCGAAGCTCTGGCCTCCGGTGCCTTCCATCTGCAGGAAGATGGTGTTGTCGGGCAGGCCATCGGGATGACGACGAACGAGCTCGCCCGACAACATCGCGCCGACCGTGCGGTTCACGTTGCGGATGCGCTCCAGCAGCTGCACCTTCTCGCCCCGTTCGAGCGCGGGCAGGCACTTCTCGATCAGGCGCACATCCAGCGCCTTGTCGAGCCCATGGTCCTGTGATTCGACGTGGCGGCGTGCCACTTCGGGCGGTGCCTTCGAAAGGTGCAGCACGCGGCTGAAGTCGAGCCCGCGCGCCTTCCAGTGGGCGATGCCCTTCTTCGCGTCGATCAGATCGGCGCGGCCGATCAGGTCGTCGAACTTCGCGATGCCGAGCTTGGCCATGATCTCGCGCGCCTCTTCGGCCACGAAGAACAGGAAGTTGATGACGTGCTCGGGCCGGCCCTGGAACTTGGCGCGCAGCACCGGGTCCTGGGTCGCGACGCCGACCGGGCAGGTGTTCAGGTGGCACTTGCGCATCATGATGCAGCCCTCGGCGACGAGCGGCGCGGTCGCGAAGCCGAACTCGTCGGCGCCGAGCAGCGCGCCGATCACGACGTCGCGACCGGTCTTCATCTGGCCGTCGGCCTGCACACGGATCCGGCCGCGCAGGCGGTTCAGCACCAGCGTCTGCTGCGTCTCGGCCAGGCCCAGCTCCCACGGCGTGCCGGCGTGCTTGATCGAACTCCAGGGCGACGCCCCCGTGCCCCCATCGTGCCCGGCGATCACCACGTGATCGGCCTTCGCTTTCGCGACGCCCGCGGCGACCGTGCCGACACCGACCTCGGACACCAGCTTTACGCTCACGCTGGCCCGCGGGTTCGCGTTCTTCAGATCGTGGATGAGCTGCGCGATGTCTTCGATCGAATAGATGTCGTGGTGCGGCGGGGGCGAGATGAGGCCCACGCCAGGCACCGAATGCCGGAGCCGGCCGATGTACTCGCTGACCTTGCCACCGGGCAGCTGGCCACCCTCGCCCGGCTTCGCGCCTTGCGCCATCTTGATCTGGATCTGGTCGGCCGACACCAGATAACCTGCCGTCACGCCGAAGCGGCCCGAAGCGACCTGCTTGATCTTCGAGCGCAGCGAGTCGCCCTGCTGCAGCGCGTAGTCGGCGATGATGTCGCCCGCACCGATGATGTCGGAGATGCGCGTGCCGTCGGCGATCGGAATGCCCTTCAGCTCGTTGCGGTAGCGAGCAGGGTCTTCGCCGCCTTCGCCGGTGTTCGACTTGCCACCGATCCGGTTCATCGCCACCGCCAGCGTCGCGTGTGCTTCGGTGCTGATCGAGCCGAGAGACATCGCGCCGGTCGCGAAACGCTTGACGATCTCCGAGGCCGGTTCCACGTCTTCGATCGGAATCGACTTCGACGCATCGATGTTGAATTCGAAGAGCCCGCGCAAGGTCATCAGGCGATGCGATTGATCGTTGATGATGTGCGCATATTCCTTGTAGGTCTCGTAGCGGTTCGCGCGCGCGCTGTGCTGCAGCTTCGCGATCGCGTCGGGGGTCCACATGTGCTCCTCGCCGCGCACACGCCATGCGTATTCGCCGCCAGCGTCGAGCATCGATTCGAGCACCGGGTCGTCGCCGAACGCGAGCCGATGCATGCGGATCGCTTCTTCCGCGACCTCGAACACGCCGATGCCGCCGATCTGGCTCGCGGTGCCGCGGAAGTACTTGTCGACCATGCCCTTTTCGAGACCGATCGCCTCGAAGAGTTGCGCGCCGCAATACGACATGTAGGTCGACACACCCATCTTCGACATGATCTTCGAGAGACCCTTGCCGACCGCCTTGATGTAGTTGTAGATCGCCTTGTCGGTGGCGAGATCGCTCGGCAGGTCCTGGTGCAGCGCCTCGATCGATTCGAGCGCGAGGTACGGGTGAACCGCCTCGGCGCCGTAGCCTGCGAGCACGGCGAAGTGATGCACCTCACGCGCCGAGCCGGTCTCGACGACGAGGCCCGCGGTCGTGCGCAAGCCGAGCAGCACCAGGTGCTGATGCAGCGCCGAAAGCGCGAGCACGGCCGGCAGTGAAAGGTGATCTCGATCGACCTTGCGGTCGGTGATGATGAGGATGTTGTGCCCGGTCTTGATCGCGTCCACGCCTTCGGCGCACATCGACGCGAGCCGCGCCTCGACGCCTTCGGCGCCCCACGCCAGCGGATACGTGATGTCGATCTCGTGGCATTTGAACTTCGCGTCCGTGTGCGCTTCGAGGTTGCGCAGCCGCGCCATGTCGCGCGCGTCGAGGATCGGTTGGCCGACCTCGAGCCGCATCGGCGGGTTCACTGCATGGATGTCGAGCAGGTTTGGCTTCGGACCGACGAACGACACCAGCGACATCACGATCGCTTCACGGATCGGGTCGATTGGCGGGTTCGTGACCTGCGCGAACAACTGCTTGAAGTAGTTGTAGAGCGGCTTGTTTTTTTGCGACAGCACCGCGAGCGGCGAGTCGTTGCCCATCGAGCCGATGCCTTCCTCGCCGGCCTGCGCCATCGGGCTCATCAGGAACTTGATGTCTTCCTGCGTGTAGCCGAAGGCCTGCTGACGGTCGAGCAGCGACTCGGCAGAAGCCGGCACCGGCGCGGCCGCGTCGACGTCGTCGAGCTTCACGCGCACGCTGTCGACCCATTGGCGATAGGGCTTGGCGGACGCGAACTGGTTCTTCAGCTCCTCGTCATCGATGATGCGGCCCTGCTCGAAGTCGATCAGGAACATCTTGCCCGGCTGCAGGCGCCACTTCTTGACGATGCGGTGCTCGGGGATCGGCAGCACGCCCGACTCCGACGCCATCACGACCAGACCATCGTCGGTGACGATGTAGCGCGCAGGGCGCAGGCCGTTGCGGTCAAGCGTCGCGCCGATCTGCCGGCCGTCGGTGAAAACCATCGCGGCCGGGCCGTCCCAGGGTTCGAGCATTGCGGCGTGGTATTCGTAGAACGCGCGCCGTCGCGGCTCCATCGTCGCGTGCTGTTCCCACGCCTCGGGGATCATCATCATCACGGCATGGGCGAGCGAGTAGCCGCTCATCGTCAGCAGCTCAAGCGCGTTGTCGAAGGTGGCCGTATCGCTCTGGCCTTCGAAGCTGATGGGGTAGAGCTTCGGCAGGTCGTCGCCGAGAACCGGCGACTTCATCACGCCTTCGCGCGCGCGCATCCAGTTGAAGTTGCCCTTGACGGTGTTGATCTCGCCGTTGTGCGCGACCATGCGATACGGGTGCGCGAGCGGCCACTCGGGGAAGGTGTTGGTCGAGAACCGCTGGTGCACCAGCGCGAGGGCGGAAGTGAAGCGCCGGTCGGCGAGGTCCTTGTAGTACTTGCCAACCTGGTCGGCGAGCAGCAGGCCCTTGTAGATCACGGTGCGGCAGCTCATGCTCGGCACGTAGTACTCGCGGCCGTGCTTCAGCTTCAGGTTTTGGATCGCGCTCGATGCGGTCTTCCGGATCACGTAGAGCTTGCGTTCGAGTGCGTCGGGCACGATGACGTCGGGGCCGCGCCCGATGAAGATCTGGCGCAACACCGGTTCCTTCGCGCGCACCGCGGGCGACATCGGCATTTCGCCGTCGACCGGCACGTCGCGCCAGCCGAGCAGGATCTGGCCTTCGGCCTTCACGGCGCGCTCGAGCTCCTGGACGCACGCGAGCCGCGAAGCGTGTTCCTTCGGCAGGAACACCATGCCGACGCCGTATTCGCCGACGGCGGGCAGCGTGACGCCGAGCGTGGCCATCTCGATGCGATAGAAGTCGTCTGGGATCTGGACCAGGATGCCGGCGCCGTCGCCCATCAGCGGGTCTGCACCGACCGCGCCGCGGTGGTCGAGGTTCTCCAGGATCTTCAACCCCTGTTCGACGATGTCGTGCGATTTGACGCCGGCGATGTGGGCGACGAACCCGACGCCGCAGGCATCGTGCTCGGCGGTGTTCGCGTACAGGCCCTCGCTCACCGCGGCGGCGATTTCGGTGATCGATGCGGAGGTGTTCGCGTCGGAGCGATGGACGTTGGCGGTCATGGTGTCCTCGGTGCCGTGGCCAGGCTGGGCTACAAGAATACTTGATTGATGCTGCGGTGCGTCACTCGCGCCGCGGACGGGGTGCCGGAGGGATGGCGCTTGACGGCGCCGGCTACCTGTCACGATCGTTCGGCGCGAACTCGACTTCGATCGTGATTTGCGATTTGACCGCCGCGCCGTGAGCGAGGGCCGGGGTGAATTGCGCCGTCATGAAGGCCGCCATGGCTGCGCTGTCGAACACGTCGGCGGGCGTGGCCTTGATGACGGCCGCGTCGTCGACTCGGCCGGTCTCGGAGATCAGCAGTCGAAGCACCACGATGCCCGATCGGCCCGCGGCGGAGTTGGGGTAAGCGGGCGAAATCTCGCCCATGGGTTGCGGCCCCGATTCGAATTGCTGGTTCGTCAGATAGTCGGGGGCCAACGGCAGTTCGTTCACGCCGGTGAAGGTTCGCCCGGCCCAGTCGTTTCCGGCTTCTAGCGGGAGGCCCAGCAGGTCGAACAGTCTGCCCATCGAAAACGCGGGTGTGTCGCCCGCGGCTTTGAAGGCAGCGCTCGAAGCGGCCGGCCTGTCGGCGACCGACGCCGAATTCGATGCCGCGCTCGACGCACCCGCCGCTGCGACGGCGCTCGCCGACGAGGCCGGCCGCGGCAGGGCGGCGCCGTTCGGCGTGGAAGCGGCGCGCGACGATGCCAAGGTGAGCCTGGGCAGCGCGGCCACGCTCGGTGTCGGAAGGGACGTTGGCCCGATCGGTGGCTCCGGCTGACCAGATCCAGGCGACGACGGCACCATGCGTATGGCAATCGGCCCCACGGCGACGGGCGGGCGATGGACGCCTGACCTGTACAGAAGGCGAATGTGCAGCGTCAACGCCACCAAGACCGCGACGACGATCGGCAGCGCCCGTGCCCGGCGCCGCAAAAGTGCCGCCGAGCGGTGCGCGCTTGCGGGCACGAATCCGGCCAGCGGGCTGTTCATCGGGCCTTCGAGCCTTCACGCCAAATGGAGGACGGGAATCACGCGACGAAGGCGTGCAGCGTCTCCACCACCGCGGCGGTCGGCACCGCATGAACCGACGCGCGGCCGGGACCATCGAGCAACACGAAACGGAGTTCCCCGGCGACCGCCTTCTTGTCGAGCCGCATCAGTTCCAGGTAGCGGTCGGCGCCGAGATCCGGGGCGTTGGTCGGGAGCCCGGCGCGTTCGATCAGGTGGCGCAGCCGAGTCGATGCGGCGTCATCGACGAGACCGAGACGTGCCGACAGGTGGGCGGCCATCGCCATGCCACAACCGACCGCTTCTCCGTGCAGCCAGGTGCCGTAGCCCACGCCGGTTTCGATGGCGTGCGCGAAGGTGTGGCCGAAGTTCAGCGTGGCGCGAATGCCGCTTTCGCGTTCGTCGGCCTCCACGACGTCGGCTTTCAACTGGCAGGAACGCGTCACCATGTGGATGAGCGCGGACGGTTCGAGCGCGAGCACGCTGTCTAGGTTCGTTTCGATCCACGAGAGGAAATCGGGGTCGGCGACCGCGCCGTACTTGATCACCTCCGCGAGTCCGGCTACCCGCTCGCGCGTCGCGAGGGTGCGCAGCGTGTCGATGTCGATCACGACCCGCACCGGCTGGCTGAACGCGCCGATCATGTTCTTGCCCAGCGGATGGTTGATGGCCGTCTTGCCGCCGACGGACGAATCGACTTGCGACAGCAGCGTGGTCGGGATCTGCACACAGGGGACGCCACGCATGTAGCAGGCGGCCGCGAATCCGGCCATGTCGCCGACGACGCCGCCACCCAGCGCGAATATGATCGTCTGCCGGTCACAACCGTGCTCAAGCAAGGCGTCGAAGATCAGCTGCAGCGTTTGCCAGTTCTTGTGCTGCTCGCCGTCCGGCAGGATCACCGGATGGATATGCGGAAAGTGATCTGCCAAAGCATTCGTCAGCCATTCGAGGTAGAGCGGCGCGACGGTGGTGTTGGTCACCACGAGACAGGCATCTGCTTTCGGCAACCCTGCGTAACTCGAGGCCGCATCCATCAGACGCGACCCAATGCAGACGGGATAACTGCGATCGCCGAGCGGCACCCGGACAGTCGAGCCGCTTTTCATGGCTGGGCGGTCAGCGAGTCGGGATGATCGTCGCGGCACGGGGCATGCTCGCGCGCGGATTCGTCCCGCGCGATCCATTCGCTGACTTCCTGCAACAGCGCATTCAACGGGCGGCCGATCGAGTCGAACGTGCAATGGGCGATCCCGGCATATAGCGGATGGCGTTCTTCGAGAAGGCGCTCGAGCTTCTCGAGACGGTCGCCCCCCTGGAGCAGGGGCCGACGCACGTCGTGCCGCAGGCGTGCCGCCAGGTCGCGTGGTGTCGCATGAAGGTAGACCACCACGGCGTTCTCGGCGAGCATCGATCGATTGCTGGCACGCTTGACGATGCCACCCCCTGTGGCGACCACCGCTAGGGCGGCCCGATGCAGCACATCGCCCAGCACCTCGGACTCGAGGTCGCGAAAATGCTCCTCGCCGTCGCGCTCGAAAGATTGGTGGATCGGGCAGCCGAGACGTTGTTCGAGCAGCTGATCGGTGTCGAAAAAAGGTCGCCGCAAAAGCTTCGACAGATGTCGCCCGACCGTCGACTTGCCCGCTCCGGGCAATCCCACCAGAACGATCGGTCGAAGCGACAAAGAAGTTGAAGACATCGCAAGCCGCTCCTCGTTCGACGAAGCGCGGTGCGGTGTCAAGTGCAAGCGACGCGCGCTTGCAGCCGGTCAACGCGCCGCGGTGCGCTCGGTCACGACCTTCGGCGTCAGAAAGATCAGGAGCTCAGTTTTCGTCAACGTGGAATTGCGCGTCTTGAAGAGGTTGCCGAGGTAAGGAATGTCGCCCAGGAACGGCACCTTGGTCACGTCTTCACGCTCGTTCTGCTCGAAGATGCCGCCGATCACGACCGTGCCGCCGTTCTCGACCAGCACCTGTGTCTTGACGTGCTTGGAATTGATGGCCAGGCCGGCGGCCGTGGAGCGCCCGACACTGTCCTTGGTCACGTCGACATCGAGGATCACGTTGCCTTCCGGCGTGATCTGAGGCGTGACCTCGAGCTTGAGGTTGGCCTTGCGGAACGCCAGTGACGTCGCACCGCTCGATGTAGCCACCTGGTAAGGCAACTCTTCGCCTTGCTCGATCAGTGCCTTTTGTTGATCGGCGGTGATCACGCGGGGGCTCGAGACGACCTTGCCTTTGCCGTCGGCCTCGAGAGCAGAGATCTCGAGGTTCAGGAACCGGCTCGCCGAAGAGCCGAACAGCGACAACGCGAAAGACGCCGGGTTGTAATTGTTCTGGCCGATCGCGGGTAAGTTCACGAACTCCGAATCGGGTATGTAGCTGGTGCCCGTGTTCGGCGTCTGTCCAGTCAGCACACCGACGTTCGAGTAGTTGCCGCCGACGTTCACGCGCTGCGAATTGCCGACGCTGAAGCCGTTCCGATCGATGAAGCCAAGTTTGACGCCGAGCGAGCGTCCAAACGTATCGTCGGCAATCACGATGCGAGATTCAATCAGCACTTGCCGCACCGCGACGTCGATCTTCGACAACAGTTGCTGGACCTCTTCCAGCTTGGCCGGCGTGTCGCTCACGAACAATTGATTGGTTCTGGTCTCGGCGATCACCGACCCGCGCGCCGACAAGATGCGCGAACTCGTGCCACTGGCCGCATTGCCCGCGGCGGCGCCCGAACCGACCAATCCGGACGCGATATCGGCCGCCTTCGCGTAATTGAGCTGGAACGATTGCGACCGCAGCGGCTCGAGAGCGGCGATCTGCAGCTTCGACTCCAGATCGACCTTTTCCTTCGCGTTCAATTCGTCCTTCGGCGCGATCAGGATCACGTTGCCCGACTTGCGGAGGCCGAGGTTCTTGGCCTGCAGGATGATGTCGAGCGCCTGATCCCAGGGCACATCCTTCAATCGTAGGGTGACGTTGCCGGTGACGGTGTCGCTGGTCACGACGTTGAAATTGGTGAAGTCGGCGATGACCTGCAGCAAGGCCCGCACTTCGATGTTCTGGAAGTTGAGCGACAACTTCTCGCCCGCATAGCCCAGGCCCTGCACGAGCTTGTTCGGATCGACCTTCTGCGCGCGCACCTCGAGCACGAACTGGTTGTCGCTTTGATAGGCGCTGTGTTCCCACACGCCGCGCGGCTCGACCACCATGCGCACACGGTCGCCGCTTTGTGTAGTGGTGATGCTTTGCACCGGCGTGCCGAAGTCGGTCACGTCGAGGCGCTTACGCAATGAGTCGGGCAAGGCCGAGCGCAGGAACTCGACGACCAGCGCTGTGCCCTGCTGTCGGATGTCGACGCCGACTTGGTTGTTCGGCAACTCGACGATGACCCGGCCTGCACCATCGGACCCGCGTCGGAAATCGATGTCCTTCAATGGCAGTTGGTTGCGGGTAAGGCTCTCGGCGAAGCGCGTGTTCGTTTGCGGCGAAACGGCAGCTCGCGGCGCTTCGACCGCGGTGTCCAGCACCAGCACGAGCGCTTTGCCATCCAGCTGCGCACGGAAACTCGATGCGGCCTTCAGGTTGAGGACGAGTCTGGTCCGATCCCCGGCTTGCGCGACGCTCACCGATCGGAGATTGCCCTGGTTGATCTCAACACTCGATTTGCCGAGCCCGTTGCTGACGTTCGGCAAATCGATCGCGATGCGCGGTGGGGTCTGCACCGTGAAACCGGCTGGCACCTCGGTAAGCGGCTGCGTCAATTCGATGCGTATGACATCGGAGCCGGCCTGCTGCGAGCTGTTGATCGACTGAATCGAGTTCTGGGCCAGCGCCGAGAACGGAAGGCCGGCCAACAAGGCCAGACCGAGAACACGCGAGCGCCATCCAGTCATCGAAAACTCCCTAATCCTAGTCATCGCGCTTTCTCCTGAAGCCGGAGGGCGCTGTTGCGCTCAATCCATTCACCTGCCGCGTCCTGAACGATTTCCCGATACGCGATGTCGGTTTCGGAAATCTTGGTGATCTTTCCGTAATTCTGGCCAAGATAGTCGCCAGGCTTGACTTGGTAAAGCAGGTTGTCGACCCGCAACAACGCATAAGGCAAGCCGCCGCGGGTCACGCTGCCCACCATAGACATGCTGTCGACCGGATAAGCCTCGAGCGGCTCCTTGCGGCGGTTGATCTCGGCCGCGAGCAGAGAGTTGGGCTGTCGGGCTTCCTGCTTCAGCGCGACCGTAAGCTTCTGCGTGCTGAACGGCTCCACACTGGCCAAAGCCAGATAGGCTTGCGGATTGAACTTTTTCGGCGGCGACAGCGGTTCGACGTTCGGCTTCACCTCGCGCTGTTGCTGCTTCATCCACTGATCCAGCTCATCGTCGTCGCTGCTGCAACCGGCGACGAACACGCTCAGGCCCACGAGAACGCAAGCCGCTCCCCTACGCTTGACGGAAGTCGTCATTTCGGCGCTCCCGCCTTGGGCTTGGCGGCGGCGGCGGCCTTGCGGATGTCTTCGAGCTCGGACTGATCGAGATAGCGATACGTGCGCGCCGTCGCTTCCATGGCCAGCAGTCCCCCGCTACCGGTGCTGGACGTGATGGTCATGTTGTGCAGTGTCACGATGCGAGAGAGGTTGGCGATGTCGGCAGCGAACGATCCGATGTCGTGGTAGCGGCCGGTGACGCGGATCGCGATCGGCAACTCTGCGTAATAATCCTTGACGGCGACCGTGCCCGGCCGGAACAACTCGAACTGCAAGCCCCGTCCTAGGCCGGCCTGGTTGATATCGGACAGCAGTGCATCCATCTCGGCCTTGCCCGGCAACTGCTTTTCGAGTTGAGTGACGTATTCCTCGACCTGCAACTTCTGCTTGCGCAATTCGCCGAGGTTGACGGCCTGGGCGAGCTTGCTGCGGTAGTCGGCTCGCAGTGCCGGTTCCTTGTTGTGCTCGGCGTCCAGTTCGTCATGCGCACCGGTCAAGACAAGAAACCAGCCGAGAACGACGACGATCAACGCAATGCCGGTCCACACCGCCATCTTCGGCAGCAACGGCCATTGGCCCGGCTCGTTCGGATTGAGAGCACGGAACTGAGAGGCCGCACCTTCGAAAACCGAATTCAGGTCGACGTTGGCCGATTTGATCTTGGTTGCCATGAATCAGGTCTTTTTGGGAGCGATGGCCGCAGGAACCGCCGGCGCACCCGGGCGCGCGACGGGCATGGCCTGCGGTGCGCTGGCACTCGCTGCCGTGTCTTGCGGGCGTTTGACTTTCAGGCGCATCGAGAATTCATACAGGCGCTTTTGATCGCGACCCGCTGATTGCACGCTCGACGATCGGCTCTCGACGAGCTCCGGCTTCACCAGCCACTCGGAGCTGTAGGCGGTGTTGCGCAGGAACTCCGACACCCGCTCTTGTGTCTGCGCGATGCCCGAGACCAGCAGGTTCTGGCCGTCCTGCTTCAACGATGTGATGTAGATGCCTTCCGGCGTCTGCTTGACCAGCTCGTTCAACAGGTGCACCGGCACGTTGCGATCGATTTGCAGGTCTTCGACCGCCTTCTGGCGCGCCTTCAACGAATCGATCTCGGCACGCAGGCTCGCGATGTCCTTGATCTGCGCATCGAGCTTGCCGATTTCGGTGCTCAGCACCTGGTTGCGCGCTTGCTGGCCCGCCACCAACTGCTCGACCACCAGATACCAGACGCCGGTGATGGCGACGCCGACGAGCGCCGCCACGCCGAGCCCGACGAAGAACGCGATCTTCTTGCGGTTGCGACGCTCCTCCCGGTGGGGGAGCAGGTTGATCATGATCACTGCACGAACCTCCGCATCGCGAGGCCACACGCCGTGAGATACGAGGCTGCTTCGCGGCGCAGCTTGGTCTCACGGACTGCCGAACCGAGCTTCATGTTCTCGAAAGGATTCACGACCATCGACGCAAAACCGGTCAATTCGGTGACGCGATCCTTCAGACCCGGCAGCGTCGCGGTGCCGCCCGCGAGCATCACGTAGTGCACCTTGTGGTGCGGTGTGCTGGTGAAGAAGTATTGAAGCGCTCGGCCGATTTCCTGCGACAGGCTGTCGACGAACGGCACCAGCAACGACGTCTCGTAATCGTCCGGCAGATCGGCGGCGAGTTTCTTCTGCTCGGCCTCTTCATACGAGAAGCCGTACTGGCGCGAGATCAGTTGCGTGAGCTGCGAGCCACCGAAAGCCTGATCACGGTCGTACAGCATCTCGTCGTCGCGCAGGACCTTGAGGCTGGTGGAGTCGGCACCGATCTCGAACAAGGCGACCAGCGCATCGCGACCTTCGTTGGGCAAGCCCGCGACGACGCGACTCATCGCCAGACGCGACGCATGCGACTCGATGTCAAGCACAGAGGGTTTCAGGCCAGCCGCTTCGGCGAGACCTTGACGGTCCTGCACACGGTCTTTGCGCGACGCGGCGATCAACACCTCTACGTCGCCGGCCGACGTGGGGCTCGGGCCGATGACGCAAAAGTCGAGGCTCACCTCATCGAGCGAGAACGGGATGTACTGATTGGCTTCTGCCTCGACCTGGATCTCCAACTCTTCCTCGCGAAGGCCGGCAGGCAACATGATCTTCTTGGTGATGACAGCCGATTGCGGCATCGCCATCACGACTTGCCGGGTGCGCGTGCCGCTCTTCGTGACCACGCGCTTGACGGCTTCGGCGACCTCGTCGAATTTCTCGATCTGGCCGTCGGTGATCCAGCCTTTCTCGAAGCTCTCGGAGCCGAATCGCTCGAGGATGTACTCGCCACCGGCGGTTTGCCCGAGCTCGACCAGTTTGACACTGGACGCACTGATGTCCAGCCCGATCATCGGCGGATGCGTGCGGCCTAACAACGTGTCGAGAATGCTCACGATGCCTCTCCGTCGGCCGTGAATCACGGCTTCCGACTGTTAATAAGTTACTTGAATCCTAGCAGTAAAGCCCTTGTAAACCAAAGCATTTCCCCGGGCTGAACAACGGTCCACGTTGCAAATCTCACACGTGGGTCCGATGTATTTCCGACCTGTTCGAACTTCACCAAACAGTCTGCTGGAAAGCTCTTGAAAGTCCGCCTATCGCAACAGCCGGTGCGATGAGGAAGCGCTTTCTATAATGGTTTCGACCATCCACGCAGCCATGATCGAACAATCTCAGCCGAAACGGCGTAACGATGGCAACGAACCGTTACCGGTACCCACTTCCGCACGGTCGCGAACGCTTCGACTGATCGCGAAGACCACAGCGTGGTTCGTTGGCGTGTCGATGGCGAGCGCGCTCGCCGTGGCCCTGGTGATCGGCATCGTGCTCGCGGTGTCGTTTCCGAACCTGCCCGAGATCACCAGCCTCACCGATTACCGGCCGAAGCTGCCGATGCGCATCTTCTCGGCCGACGGCGTGTTGCTCGGCGAATTCGGAGAAGAGCGCCGCAACTTCATGCCGATCGTGCAGATTCCGAAGGTCATGCAGGAAGCGGTGCTCGCGGCCGAGGACGCAAAGTTCTACCAGCACAGCGGCGTCAACTACGTCAGCGTGATCCGGGCCGGCCTCGCCAACTTCGGCGAAGCGCGTTCGGCGCAAGGTGCCTCGACGATCACGATGCAGGTCGCGCGCAACTTCTACCTCTCGACCGAGAAGACCTTCACCCGCAAGATCTACGAGATGCTGCTTTCGCTGAAGATCGAGAGCCTGCTGACGAAGGAGCAGATTCTCGAGATCTACATGAACCACATTGCGCTTGGCCAGCGCGCGTACGGGTTTGCAGCGGCGAGCGAGATCTATTTCGGCAAGCCGATCAAGGACATCACGGTGGCCGAGGCCGCCATGCTGGCAGGCCTGCCGAAGGCGCCGTCGGCGAACAACCCGATCGTCAACCCGGCCCGCGCGGTGGCGCGGCAGCGTTACATCATCGACCGCATGCTCGAGAACGGCTTCATCACCGCCGAGCAACGCGATGCGGCGAAAAAGCAGGTGCTGCGCTACCACGCAGCCTCCGATGCGGCGGTGCACGCCGAATACGTGGCCGAGACGGCACGCCAGATGATCTTCACGCAGTACGGCAACGACGCCTACACACGCGGACTCAACGTCTATCTCACGCTCGATGCCACCGAACAGGCGCTCGCGTACCACTCGCTCCGCAAGGGCATCATGGACTACGAGAAGCGCCAGGTCTATCGCGGCCCGGAGGATTACGTCGACCTGCCGGCCAACGCGGCCGACCTCGATACGCGTGTCGTCGAGGCGCTGCAGGACTATCCGGACAATGACGAGCTGAAGGCCGCGATCGTGCTCGAGGCATCTCCGAAGAAGGTGGTTGCGATGCTGCAGACCGGCGAGTCGATCACCGTGACCGGCGATGGTCTGAAGCCGGCGACCTCCGGCCTCGCGCCGAAGGCGAATCCGAAGACGCAGATTCGACCCGGCGCTGTGGTGCGTGCCATCCGCGGGATCAAGGGTGACTGGAGCCTGACGCAACTGCCGGAAGTGGAAGGCGCGTTCGTGGCGCTCGATCCGCGAACCGGCGTCGTCAAGGCGATGGTCGGCGGCTTCGACTACTCGAAGAGCAAGTTCAACCACGTGACGCAGGCCTGGCGGCAGCCCGGCTCGAGCTTCAAGCCCTTCATCTACTCCGGTGCGCTCGAGAAGGGGTTCACGCCCGCCACGGTCGTCAACGACGCGCCGCTCTTCTTTGACGCCGGCGCGACGGGCAGCCAGCCGTGGGAGCCGAAGAATTACGACGGCACCTTCGAGGGTCCGATGACGCTGCGCCGTGGCCTGGCGAAATCGAAGAACATGATCTCGATCCGCGTGCTGCGCGCGATTGGTGTCTCGTACGCGCAGGATTGGATCACCCGTTTCGGTTTCGATGCCGAAAAGCACCCGGCCTACCTGACGATGGCGCTTGGCGCCGGCTCGGTGACGCCGATGCAGATGGCATCGGCTTACAGCGTGTTCGCGAACGGCGGTTATCGGGTCAACCCGGTGCTCATCAGTCGTGTCACCGACTCGAAGGGCAAGGTGCTGAACGAGATGCACATTCCGGTGTTGAACGAATCGCTGCGCGTGATCGACGCTCGCAACGCGTTCGTGATGACCAGCCTGCTGCAAGAGGTGACACGCTCGGGCACCGCCGCGAAAGCGCAAGCGACGTTGAAGCGCCCTGACGTGTACGGCAAGACCGGCACCACCAACGACTCGCTCGACGCCTGGTTCGCTGGCTGGCAGCACGACATCGTCGGCGTGGTGTGGATGGGCTACGACACGCCGCGCAAGCTCGGAGACCGCGAAACCGGTGGCGGCCTCGCGCTGCCGATATGGATCGACTTCATGAGCACCGTGCTGAAGGGCGTTGCAGTCGAGGAGCCGAAACCATCCGAGGGCCTTGTGAACATGAACGGCGAGTGGTATTACGAGGAATACACGCGCGGGACCGGCGCGATCAGCAGCGTCGGACTCGACGACAAACCGCCGGCGGCCCCGAACGAAGAGGAGCGCAACAGCATCCTCGACCTGTTTCGGCGTTGATCACGCCGGGGGGTCGAAGCGCAAGCAGACGCCGGCTTGCTCGCTGGCACAGGCCGAGAGCGCGTCGAAGAAGTCGCGGCCGTCTTTCGTGTTTCGCCAGCCTGCGCCGCTGGCATGGAAGTGGAAGCCGCCAGACCGCGCGGCGAGCCAGAGCTCGTGAAGGGGCGGCTGGGTGTTGACCACGATCACGCTGCCATTCGGAAAGCGCATCTCCAGCAAGCCCCCGGTGCGTTGCGCGTCGATGTCGATGACGTCGCCTTCGAGGAACCGGTCGACGGCCGACTCGATCGCTGCCAGCGCGGCGTCGGCTCGCTGGTGGTATTGCGCGTCGGTTAGCGTGGGGAGCACAGTGCCTTCGGTCATGCTGGATAGAATCGATCGATGCTAACGCGCGACGTTTCCATCTTGACCGGTGCTGGCTTTGCGCGGCGATCGGTCGGCATCGCGATCGGCATCGCGACGCTCGCATGGGCCCTCGCTGGCTGCGGCCAGAAGGGCACGCTGGTGCCGGCCAAACCGCTGCCGCCAGCGGCCGCCGCTTCGAGCACCCTGCCCCCGCGATGACGCTTCCCGGCGACCCCTTCATCGGCTATCGCGGTCCCTCGCTCGTCATCGACGACTGCCGCGTCGTCGATCTGGCGCGCCGGTTCGGCACGCCGCTCTATGCGTATTCGCGCACCGCGATGCTGGCCGCCTTCCGCGCCTACGACGATGCGCTGAGCGGACACGATCACCTGCTTTGCTATGCCGTCAAGGCGAACTCGAACCTCGCCGTGCTGCAGGTCTTCGCCGAAGCCGGCAGTGGCTTCGACATCGTTTCGCTCGGCGAACTCGAACGGGTGCTTGCGGTAGGCGTCGACGGCTCCCGCATCGTGTTCTCCGGCGTCGGCAAGAGCCGCGTCGAGATGCGACGAGCGCTCGACGCGGCTGTGCTGTGCTTCAACGTCGAAAGCGAAGCGGAGCTCGGGTTGCTGTCCGAAGTGGCCGCCGATGCCGGCAAGACAGCGCGCATCAGCTTGCGCATCAACCCCGATATCGACGCCAGGACGCACCCCTACATCTCGACCGGGCTGAAGACGAGCAAGTTCGGCATCGCGCACGAGCACGCGGTGGCCGCGTACCGACGCGCCGCGCGCTTGCCGGCGCTCGAGATCGTCGGCATCGATTGCCACATCGGCTCGCAGATCACCGAGATCGCGCCTTACCTCGAGGCGCTCGATCGGCTGCTCGACCTGGTCGAGCGCATTGAAGCGAGCGGGCCGACCGAATCCGCGCCGGCGATTCGCATCGCGCACATCGATGTCGGCGGCGGGCTCGGCATCGTCTACGCCGACGAGACGCCGCCGCAACCGGCAACCTTGATGGAAGCGCTGATGGAGCGCATCGTCGCTCGTGGACATGGCCACCGCAAGCTCCTGCTCGAGCCGGGCCGATCGCTGGTCGGCAATGCCGGCGTGCTGGCGAGCGAAGTGCTCTATCTGAAGCCGGGCGACGAGAAAAGCTTCTGCATCGTCGACGCCGCGATGAACGATCTCGCGCGCCCGGCGATGTACGACGCGTGGATGTGCATCGTCGAATGCGAAGCGAAGGCCGATGCGGCGCCGGTGGTGTACGACGTGGTCGGCCCGGTGTGCGAATCGGGCGATTGGCTGGGACGCGATCGCGCGCTGCGAGTTGCTCCGGGCGACATCGTCGCGGTGTTGTCAGCGGGTGCGTACGCGATGTCGATGGCGAGCAACTACAACACGCGCGGCCGTGCAGCAGAGGTGATGGTCTCGGGCAGCAAGGCGTGGCTGGTCCGGGAGCGCGAGAGCGTGGCCGATCAGCTGCGCAACGAGCTCGCTCAGATGCGGCCTTCCTCCACCGCGTGACATGCCACACGCCCGCTGTCGTCGACATCGTTCAACGCCGGCCGCTCGATGCGACAACGCTCGTTCGCATGCGGGCAGCGCGGGTTGAATGCACAACCGCTCGGCGGGCGGAGCGGGTTCGGCACCTCGCCTTGCACCGGCGTGCGCGCGCGACCGCTCATGTGGATGTCGGGGATCGCGTCGAGCAGCATGCGCGTGTACGGGTGGCGCGGGCGCGCGAAGAGCGCTGACTTCGGCGCCAGCTCGACGATGCGGCCGAGGTACATCACGCCGACATGGTCGCTCACGTGGCGCACGACGGCGAGGTTGTGCGAGATGAAAAGGTAGGTCAGCCCCTGGCGGCGCTGAAGGTCCTTCATGATGTTGAGGACCTGTGCCTGCACCGAGACGTCGAGCGCCGAAGTCGGCTCGTCGCAAACGAGGAATTCCGGTTCGGTCGCGAGCGCTCTCGCGATCGAGATGCGCTGGCGCTGGCCGCCCGAGAACTGGTGCGGAAATTTCTGGGTATCGGCCGCCGACAGTCCCACCAAGGTCAGCAGCTCGATCACCCGTGCTCTCAGCGCTGGTTTGCCGAGCCGGATCGTCGACGCTTCCGCCACGGCATCTCCGCGTGCATTCGCCCCCGCGACGCCGTGCTCGCGCAGCGGCTCGGCAACGATGTCTTCGACTTTCCAGCGCGGGTTGAGGCTCGCGTAAGGGTCCTGGAAGATCATTTGCATGCGGCGCCGCAGTCGCGCGTGCTGGCTCGCCGTGGCCCCGGCGATGTCGACGCCTTCAAAGCGCACGCGGCCCTCGCTCGGGCTGTAGAGGCCGACGAGCAGGCGCGCGACGGTGCTTTTGCCGCAGCCCGATTCACCGACCAGCGCAAGCGTGGTGCCGCGTGCGATCGCGAAGCTCACCCCGTCGACCGCATGCACGAACTGGCGCGGCTTGCGCTCGACGACCCGGTTGAGCCACGGCACCGAGACATCGAAGGTCTTGCCGAGCTCCTCGACTTCGACCAGTGGCGACGTCGGCGCCACCGCGGCCGTGAAAGCCGGCGCGGCCTCGTCCGTCGTGCTCATGCCGACCGCCGCATCGGCTCGGCGTGCAACCAGCATGCCGCTGCCGTCCGCCCGGCCGGCAGCAACTCGGGGCGCTCGCGCACGCAGCGATCGAAGGTGCGCGGGCAACGGGGGTTGAACGCGCATCCCGGCGGTATCGCAGTGAGCCGCGGCATGGCGCCGTCGATCTGCAGCAGGCGATCGCGGTCGTCGTCCATCGCCGGGATCGAGCCCATCAAGCCGACGGTGTACGGGTGGCCGGGCGAATGGATGACGGCGCTGACCGGCCCGATCTCGGCGACGCGGCCGGCGTAGAGCACCGCGACGCGATCGCAGGTTTCGGCGATCACGCCCATGTCGTGCGTGATCAGCATCACTGCCGCGCCATGGTCCTTGCAGAGGCGCTTCAAGAGGGAGATGACCTGCGCCTGGATCGACACGTCGAGCGCGGTGGTCGGTTCGTCGGCAACGACGAGCTTGGGTTCGCCAGCGAGCGCGAGCGCGATCACGACGCGTTGCCGCATCCCGCCCGAGAACTGGTGCGGGTACTGGTTCATGCGCTCGGCAGCGGCCGGAATGCCGGTCTCTTCCAGCAGGCGTATCGCGCGGCCGCGGGCCTCGCTCGCGCTGACCGGCAGATGGGTCTGAATGGTTTCGATGAGCTGGCGTCCGATCGTGTAGAGCGGGTCGAGCGACGTCAGCGGGTCCTGGAAGATGGCGCCGATCTCGCGGCCTCGCACCTTCCGCATCGCGTGGTACGGCAGGTTGTCGATGCGTCGGCCGTTGAGCAGGATCTCGCCCGCGGCGATGCGGCCCGGCGGATCGAGCAATCCGATGATGGCCGCGCCGGTGAGCGACTTGCCCGCGCCCGACTCCCCGACCACGCCGAGAATCTCGCCCCGTTCGATCGAGAACGAGATGTCGTCGAGCGCGAGCAGCCTGCCACGCCGCGTCGGGAACTCGACCCGGAGATGTCGCACCTCGAGCAACGGAGCGTTCATCGGGTGGACTTGCGGACGGGTTCGCTCATCGCAGGCGCGGGTTGAGCGCGTCGCGCAACCAGTCGCCGAAGAGGTTGATGCTGAGCGCGATCAACACCAGCATCGAACCCGGAAAAATCACCAGCCACCAGGCGCCGCTGAAGAGCTGCTTGTTGCCTTCGTTGATGAAAGTACCTAGCGAGGGGCTGGTCGGCGACACGCCGACGCCGAGGAACGACAGCGTGGCTTCGGCCAGGATGGCCGTCGCGATCTGGATCGTCGAGAGCACGAGCACCGGGCCCATGACGTTCGGCAGCACGTGGCGCGTCATGATCCGCAGGCGCGAGACGCCGATGACGCGCGCGGCCTGCACGTATTCCTTTTGGCGCTCGATCATCGTCGAGCCGCGCACCGCGCGCGCGTATTGCACCCAGCCCGGCAAAGCGATCGCGATGATGAGCACACCGAACGCGAGCGAATCGGTGGCGCCGGGAAACATCGCCCGGCCGACGCCCGCGATGAGGAGCGCGATCAGGATCGACGGAAACGACAGCATCACGTCGCAGATGCGCATGATCAGCGCGTCGATGCGGCCACCGACATAACCCGACAGCAGACCCAGCGCGACGCCGATCACGAGCGAGAGCGACACCGACGCGATGCCGACGAAGAGCGAAATGCGTGCGCCGTACATCAAGGCTGACAGCACGTCGCGCCCTTGCTCGTCGGTGCCGAGAACGTATTTCGCGTGACCGCCTTGCAGCCATGCCGGCGGCAGCAACGAATCGCTGAGTTCGAGCGTTGCGAGGTCGAACGGGTTGTGCGGCGCGATCACGCCTGCGAACGCCGCACAGACCGCGCACACGATCGCGATCGCAGCCGACACCATCGCGACCGGCGAGTGCCGAAACGAATGCCAGAGGTCGGAATCGACGAGCCGCACCCACGCGGTGGCCTTCGCCGCCGAGGGCGTGATCGACACGCCCTCGCCGGGCCCGGGTGTTTCCAGCGCGACGCTCGCGCTCACCGGGTCTTCAGCGTGATCCACTTGAAGTAGAGGTAGTTGTTCGGCAACTGGGTCAAGCTCACCTTGTTGCTGAAGGCCCAGGCCAATGCCTGCTGATGCAACGGGATATGGCCGATGTCGTCCTGGTGGATCTTGAATGCCTCCCGGATGTCGTCGTTGCGCTTCTTTTGATCGGTCTCCGACTGGATCTTCAGCACCAGCTCGTCGACCTTCGGGTTGCTGTACGCACCCAGATTGAACTGCCCTTGACCCTTTTCGTTCGGCGTCGCGATGATGGAAGCCAAGGTGTCGTGCGCATCAACGGTGCTCGGTGTCCAGCCCAGCATGTAGAAGCTCGTGTCGCGGCGCAGGATCTTCGGGAAGTAGCTCACCTTGGTCTCGGCCTGGAGGTTCACCTTCACACCGATGCGCGCGAGGTTGGCCGCCACCGCCTGGCAGACGGCCGAGTCGTTCACGTAGCGGTCGTTCGGACAGTTCATCGCCACCTCGAAGCCGTTCGGGTAGCCGGCCTCGGTCATCAGCTTCTTCGCGGCCTCGACGTCGTACGGCAGGCGCTTGTTCATGTCCGGCTGGAAGCCGCGCACGGCCGCGCCGACCATCAGCGCCGTCGGCGTCGACGCGCCGCGCATCACCCGCGTCTTGATCGTTTCGATGTCGATCGCCTGGTAGAACGCACGCCGGACGCGGATGTCCTTGAATGGGTTCTTGCCCTTCACGTTGCTGAACAGCAGCTCGTCGCGCTTCTGGTCCATGCCGAGGAAGATGGTGCGCAGTTCCGGCCCCTGCAGCACCGTGTAGCCACCCACCGACCTGACACGCTCGATGTCCTGCAGCGGCACCGGCTCCATCAGGTCGGTCTCGCCCGACAGCAGCGCAGCGACTCGCGTCGCATCGTTGCCGATCGGCGTGAACACGACCTCGTCGATGTTGCTGTCATTCTTGCCCCAGTAGCTGAAGTTGCGGACCAGCACCGTGCGAACCGACGGCTGACGTTCCTTCAAGCGGAAGGGACCTGTGCCGTTGGCCTTGAAACTCGCGGTGTTCTCGATGCCCTTGCGCCGGTCGACCGGGCGCTCGGCCTTGTTGTCCTCGCACCATTTCTTGCTCATGATGCCGAGCGTGGTCAGCGTGTCGGGCAGGATGGGATACGGCGCGACGGTCTCGATGTCGATCACGAAGGGGCTCACCTTGCGCACTTCCTTGATCGGGCTCGTGGTGGTCTTCAAATCGGACCCCTCGCCGCCGGCGCGCTTGAAGGTGAAGACCACGTCGTCGGCGCTGAACGGCGCGCCGTCGTGGAACGTCACGCCTTCCCGCAACTTGAATCGCCAGACAGTCGGGCTCAGCTGACTCCAGCTCACGGCCAGGGCGGGCTCGATCCCCATTTGCTTGTCGCGCACGACCAGCGGGTCGTAGACGTTCGTGGTGAAGCTTAGCTGCAGGCTCTCGTTCAGCGAGTGCGGATCCATCGATTGCACGTCGCCCTGGTTCGAGACACGCAGCGTGACCGCCTGGGCGGCGTGGGTTGCGAACGCGAGAACGAGTGCACATGCGACCGCTGCCGCGGTGGTTGAGATGTTCATGACGCGCTCCGGACGGCTGGCTGATGGGAGGGAACGAGGCCGGCTTTCAATGTGCGCCGGCCTCGCGTTCGACACGCAGGCGCGGATCGACCGCGAAGTAGAGCAGATCGACGACGAGGTTGATGACGACGAAGATCAATGCGATCAGACACAGGTAGGCCGCCATCACCGGGATGTCGGCGAACGTCACCGCCTGGATGAAGAGCAGCCCCATCCCGGGCCACTGGAACACGGTCTCGGTGATGATGGCGAACGCGATCAACGAGCCAAGTTGCAAGCCGGTGATGGTGATGACCGGCACCAGCGTGTTCTTCAACGCGTGCCCGAAGTACACCGAGCGATCGCTCAGGCCGCGCGCCCGCGCGAACTTGATGTAGTCGGCGCGCAGCACCTCGAGCATCTCGGATCGGACCAATCGCATGATGAGCGTGAGCTGGAAGATCGCCAGCGTGATCGACGGCAGCAGCAAGTGGCGCCAGCCATCGACGCTCGTGAAGCCGGTCGACCAGCCGCCCCACATGTCGACCTCGCCGCGGCCGAAACTCGGCAACCAGTGGAGCGTGACCGCGAACAGCAAGATCAACAGGATGCCGATCAGGAAGGTGGGCAGCGACACGCCGATGAGCGAGAGGGTCATCATGGCTTGCGAGAGGAACGTGCCTCGTCGCAGCGCGGCAAAGACGCCCATCGGAACGCCGAACACCAATGCGATCGCGGCCGCGAGCATCGAGAGCTCAAGCGTCGCGGGCAGTCTCTCGGCGATCAGCGACGAGACTTTTCGACCCTGTCGCAGGCTCAGGCCGAACTCGCCTTGTGCCGCATGGGCGACGAAGCGGGCGAACTGAACCGGAAAGGATTGATCGAGGCCGAGATCGGCTCGAAGTTGCTGGCGTTGCTGTGGCGTTGCGTCTTGCCCGAGCAGATTCACGACCGGATCGCCGACATACTGAAACAGCATGAACGCGATGAAGGCGACCGTGAGCATGACCAGAACGGCCTGCATCAGCCGGCGAAGGATGAAGGCCAGCATCGGTTAGCTACTGACGCGCCGAAGGCGAACCAATGGTGGCTCGACGCGGCGCGACACGCGGACGGAAGTTTGCGAAAGCGTCATGCCGCCCGATTCAAAGCAAAACACGGGCCCCCGCGCCGAACGTGATCGTGTCGCTCCAACCCATTCCGTTCGACGAACCATGAAAAAGGCCACCCGAGGGTGGCCTTTGCTTGTTGACGTCGCTTGCTCACGCAAGCCAGAGATCAGAAGAAGTGGCGAACACCGAACTCGATGCCTTGCGACTTGCCGCCAGCGATCGTTGCCGCGTTCGCGCCGAGGAGCGTCAAGCGGGTGTTTTGCTTGTTATCGAGACGAGCGGCGGTTGCGTACATCGCCGAACGCTTCGACAAGTTGTACTGGTACGTGATCTTCAAGTTGTCGACCGAAGTCTTCGCGCCCGACGCCAGCGTCAGCTGACTGCGGTCGTAGCCGAAGCGAACTTCAGACTGGCCGAGCGGAACGATGGCGCTCAAAGAACCCATCTTTTCCTTCAAGGACTGAAGCTTCTCGTAGTCGAAGTAGCCCTCAATCTTGACGACACCAAAGTCCCACGAAGCACCGGCGTTGTACGTGTTCTGGGTGTTGCCCGGAACCGCCGTCACGACGTTGTTGGTGCCGGTTTGCGCGGATCCAAACGAACCTTGAGCTTGGTTCACGGCAAAACGCTGGCCGGCAGCGGCCACGGCCACATCAAAGGGACCGGCAGCGAAGCCCAGGCGCCCACCGATGTAGCGGCCCGGACGATCATTCGTCGTACCACCCTCAGCAGCCGCAACCATGCCCTGGCCATAGAAGCCACCGAGATTCGACGGCAGGAAGTAGCCGATCGTGTTGTCCATGCGCGAACCGCCGTACATCTGGCGCACTCCGAATGAGCTGCCCAGGCCGTTGGTACCGAACGCATCGAACAGGTTCTGGTTCCAGAAGGTCGGGGTGTAGTCGCGGCCGAGGCGCAGTTCACCCATCGGGCTGAACAGGCTGATGGTGGCACGGCGATTCCAGAATTTGCTCTGGTTGTTGAGCGCGTTGCTCGAGGACGGAATGGTCGCAGCCGTCGCAGCGCCAGCGGCCGCAGCGTTGTTTGGGGTGGTCGCGATGTTCGACGTGCCCGTGTCCGCATTCACACCGGCAAGCAGCAGAAAGCCAGCCTTCAGGCCGCCACCGAGGTCTTCGACCCCGCGGAAGCCGAGCTGGCTGCTGTTGACGCCGTCCTGGCCTTCACTGAGGCGACGGGCGGTGCCGTCAGCCTTCACGTAGCGGGCGTTCAGGTCGAGTGTGCCGTACAGAGTGACCGACGATTGCGCCGATGCCGCACCAGCGAAAGCGCCGAGCACGGCGAGAGCGAGCAGAGATTTTTTCATTTGCAACTATCTCCTAGGTTGAACAAGAGGTCCCGGCCACCAACGCCCGTGTTTCCGGGCTGACCGAGCGCAACCCCCTCAGCGGAAGTTGTGCGTATTGCACCAGAGGGGATGGGCCCTGCAAAGCGACAAGGAGCGGAAAAAGGGCTTTATGTTGTCAGAGCACAACGAGGGTCGCGAAGAAATGCAATCGGCCGCAGAGCCGCGCGGCGTCAAGCGCGAAGACCTGCCGGCAGTTATGGTCGCCCTATGAAAACACACGCCTCGATGCAGCCCGATGTCGATTCCAGAAGAGATCGCCCAGCGCGATCCTTTCTCGCAGGCCCCGATGCATTGCTGATCACCCTAGATCAGGCCCTGCGCGTCATGAGCGGTGCGACTCGTGCGGGCCGACCTTATCCGGGAACCGATGTCGCGGCGTCGCCACCCTCTGCGGGCCCGTCTCCGGCCGCGCTGAGCGCAGCCGACAGGCGCCAATCAGGCGCGTTGATGAGGGTCAACCACGTCGGCGAAGTCTGTGCGCAGGCGCTCTACGGGGCTCAGGCGATGGCAACGCGCAGCCCCGGGCTGCGCAGGCAGTTCGACGCCGCGGCGCGCGAGGAGACCGACCACCTGGCGTGGACCGAGCAGCGGCTGCGCGAGCTCGGCGATCGGCCGAGCCTGCTCAACCCGCTCTGGTACGCCGGCGCCTTCGCCATCGGGTTGCTGGCCGGCCGCGCGGGCGATGCGATCAGTTTGGGCTTCGTGGTGGAAACGGAGCGTCAAGTCGAAAGCCACCTGGATAGTCACTTGGCACGCCTTCCCGGCAACGACACGGTGTCGCGTGCCATCGTCGCGCAGATGAAGTACGACGAAGCACGCCATGGTGCTGAAGCGGCGCAAGCCGGTGCGGCCACACTGCCGGCTGCGCTTCGCTGGGCGATGCGGCTGGCCGGCCGTGTCATGACATCCACCGCGCACTACATTTGAGGGCCGCGCGGTTTGAGGGCCGCGCGGCTTCGACACGTCACGCCGCTTCAATGACCTCGTAGCTCGTGGTGATCTTCGCCGTCTTGCCGAGCATGATGGTCGCCGAGCAGTACCTGTCATGCGAGAGCTGCACAGCACGCCCCACCGCTTCTCCCGATAGCGCCCGGCCGGTCACGATGAAATGCATGTCGATGGCGGTGAAAACCTTCGGATCCACTTCGGCACGCTTGGCCTTGACGACAACTCGGCAGCCCCTCACGTCGTGCCGGCCGCGCTTCAGGATCAGCACCACGTCATAGGCCGTGCAGCCACCGGTCCCGGCCAGCACGGTTTCCATCGGTCGCGGCGCAAGATTTCGGCCCCCGCCGTCTGGCGCGCCATCCATGGTGAGCAGGTGGCCGCTGTCCGTCTCGGCCGTGAAGGCCATGCCGCTCTGCGGCAGCCAGTCGATGGTGCAATGCATGACGCGAACTCAGGGAAAGAAAGCGCCGATTCTGCGTTATTGCGGCGCAGCAAAAAACCCCATACACTGATTCGCACCTCGACGCGCCGCGGGTTCGTGCGCGTCGGCGGCGTTGAAATTCTCTCCAGTTGTCTCCTCCACCTCCATGGGTGGATTCAGCCCAAGGCAGCGATGCCTTGGGCTCTTTTACGTGGGCGTCGATGCGGTCACGACCGGAGCCCGGCCGTATGATCCGCCGCCGCGCTCCAGCGGCTGTCCACGGGACGGGGATGGCAACCACTTCGGCTCCAGCAGCCAGCCGCAAACGAGCGGCGAAGAGGGCGACGAGAGCGATGCGCCCAGAGACGACGAAGCCTCTCGGCAAGGCCGCGTCGAAGGGCTCGAACCGAGCGCGATCCGCCGCGAAGGAAACGCTGGCCGGGTACCTGCAAAAGATCCTCACGGCGCGGGTCTACGACATCGCGGTCGAGACCGCGCTCGAACTGGCGCCGGCACTTTCGGCACGGCTCGACAACCGCATCTTCTTCAAGCGTGAAGACACGCAGCCGGTCTTCAGCTTCAAGCTGCGAGGCGCCTACAACAAAATGGTGCAGTTGAGTCCGGCGGAGCGGCGGCGCGGCGTGATCTGCGCATCGGCGGGCAACCATGCGCAAGGCGTCGCGATGTCGGCTCGTGCGCTCGGATGCACGGCTGCGATCGTGATGCCTGTCACCACGCCGTCGGTGAAGGTCGACGCGGTACGCGCGCTCGGCGGCGTCGTCACCTTGCATGGCGAAAGCTATTCCGACGCCCACGCTCATGCGATGGCGCTGTGCGAACGCGACCTCCTAACGTTCGTGCATCCGTTCGACGACCCCGACGTGATCGCCGGCCAGGGCACGATCGCGATGGAGATCCTGCGCCAGCACCCGGGGCCGATCGATGCCGTCTTCGTCGCCGTCGGTGGCGGTGGCCTGATCTCCGGCATCGCGGCCTACGTGAAGTCGGTGCGGCCGGAGATCCTTGTCATCGGCGTGCAGATGAACGATTCCGACGCGATGCTCCAATCGGTGCGCGCCGGCAAGCGCGTGCAGCTCGATGAGGTCGGTCTCTTCTCGGACGGCACCGCCGTGAAGAGGGTCGGCGTGGAGACCTTCCGAATCGCGCGTGCGCATGTCGACGACTACGTAGTCGTCGACTCCGACGCGGTCTGCGCCGCAATCAAGGACGTGTTCCAGGACACGAGGAGCATCCTCGAGCCCGCAGGTGCGCTCGGGGTGGCGGCGATCAAGCAATACGTCGCAACCCATCGGGTGCAGGGCCGGACTTTCGTCGCCATTACCTGCGGCGCGAACATGAATTTCGATCGCCTCCGCTTCGTGGCCGAGCGCGCTGAGGTCGGCGAGGAACGCGAAGCGCTTTTTGCGGTGACGATTCCCGAAGAGCGCGGCAGCTTCAGGCGCTTCTGCGAAATGCTCGGGCCGCGTGCCGTCACCGAATTCAACTACCGCATCGCCGACGCGAAGGTCGCGCACGTGTTTGTCGGTCTCGCGACCATCGATCGTGCCGAGTCGGCGGTGCTCGCCGGACACTTCCGCGCACAAGGGTTCGAGACGCTCGACCTCACCGGCGACGACCTCGCGAAGGAACACGTGCGCCACATGGTCGGCGGCCGCAGCCGGCTCGCTGCCGACGAACGCCTCTACCGGTTCGTGTTCCCGGAGCGACCGGGTGCGTTGATGCGCTTCCTGTCGAGCATGGCGCCGCACTGGAACATCAGCCTGTTCCACTATCGGAACCAGGGCGCCGATCACGGTCGGATCCTGGTCGGGCTACAAGTGCCGCGCACGGAGCACCAGCGCTTTCGAGCGTTCCTCGATGGCCTTGCCTACCCGTGCGCCGACGAGACCGACAACCCCGCCTACCGGCTTTTTCTCAAATGACCGTGGCCGGTTCACGCCAGTATGGCGCCGTGCCTCACTGCGGCGTCGCGGCGTCGCTGCGAGCCGGCGGCGGTGCGGCTGTGTCCTGCACGGGCATGGGTTGCCGCGCCATCGGCATCGGAGCGGGCGACGGCTGTCCGGCCATCGCCGGGTTCTGCAACGTGGGTAGCACCGGCAACGTGGCGATGTTGGCTGGCACCGACCCGGGCTGCGACCGGTTGATGCCGCCGCTCGACGGCAACGCGCCGACAGGGACGGGCCGTCCGGTGGCGGGCTCGGCGAGAGGCGGCAGTTCGAGGGTGACGCTCTGCGCGCCTTGCTGCGACACGATCGCACTGCGCATGCCCACCGATCGCAACACCAGGCCGCTGTCGAGGCTCGATCCGACGGCGAACGCCCGTGCCGGCTTGCCGTCGACCGCGATCAGCGCGAGGCCGTTTTCGCCGTCGGTCGCGACGCCTCGCGCCTTCGTGGCCATCACGCCGATCAGCCGGAACCGCGAGCCGGCCTCGGGCACGCTGACGGTCGCGGTCGCGACCACCGGCGCGCTGCCGAGCAACCGCGTCAGGTCGCCACGCGTTCCCCCGGCCTGGCCCACGGCGAGCGCTTGCGACGGAACTTCCAGGGGATGCACGACCAGGCTCAGAACCCAGAACACCACCGTTGCGGCCACGAGGGCCCAGATCACAAAGGCAGATAGTCTGGCGAACATGCACGATTATGATTCAGCGCGCTTGGCCCCCCAAGCGCCACATGGCATGGAAGACGCGATGATGTCGTCGATGAAATCACACCCCGGGCCCGCTTCGATGACCCCCCAACAGTTCGCTCTCGACACGCCCGCGACCGCGCCCCGCGGCGCGCGTTTCCCTTCAACGCTGCGGCGCGCGCTCGGCTTCACGTTGATCGAGATCATGGTGGTGCTGGTGATCATCGGGATCCTCGCATCGCTGATCGTGCCCAACCTGATCGAACGCGCCGACGATGCGCGGGTGACGGCCGCCCGCGCCGATGTCAACAACCTGATGCAGGCGCTCAAAATCTACAAACTCGACAACCTGCGCTATCCGAGTGGCGAACAAGGCCTGCAGGCGCTGGTCGTGAAACCGACGCAAGGTTCGATTCCGCCGAACTGGAAGCCCTATCTCGACAAGCTGCCGGCAGATCCGTGGGGCCGTCCGTACCAGTACTCGAACCCAGGCCTCAAAGGCGAGATCGACGTCTACAGCTATGGCGCCGACGGCGTGGTCGGCGGCGAAGGCAAGAACGCCGATGTTGGCTCCTGGCAATAAGAGGCCCGCGCCGCCGTTGTCTGAGCTTCGGGCCATGCGCCCGCGCGTGGAGCGAGCATCTCGCCGCCTCGGTCGCTCGAGCGGCGATCGACTTGGTTCCGGTGGCTTCACGCTGATTGAACTGATGGTGGTGCTGGTGCTGATCGCGATCGCGAGTTCGGTCGTGAGCCTCGCGTTACGCGACCCGGCCGCCACCCATCTCGAGCGCGAAGCGGCACGCCTCGCGGCGCTGCTCGAGTCGGGCCGCGCCGAAGCGCGATCGGCCGGCATCGCAGCGCGCTGGGAGCCGGTGATTCCCGCCGCACCCGACGCGAACTTCCGCTTCATCGGTCTGATGCCATCGAGCGAGCGGCCCTCGCGCTGGCTCGACCCCGGGGTGTTCGCCGAGGTGGTCGGCGCGCGAGCGGTCGTGCTCGGTCCGGAGCCGCTCATTCCGGCGCAGAGCATCGTGCTGCACTTGAACGACCAACGGCTGACACTGGCGACCGACGGTCTCGGGCCCTTCCTGGTCACGTCCGATTCGGAAATCGCGGCGACCCGATGACGCCGACCGTCTCACCGGTGCGCGACACCGTCGGTGCGAGCAGCCGACGCCAGGCGGGCGGCTTCACGCTCATCGAAGTGTTGGTCGCGCTTGCCATCGTCGCGATCACGCTCGGCGCCGGCATCCGCGCCGCCGGCTCGCTCGCCACCAACGGCCAACGCATGACAGAGGTGACATCGGCGCAGTGGTGTGCCGACAACCGGCTCACCGCAATCAAGCTCGCGCATCAGTACCCCGACGTCGGTGATGGCGACTTCAGCTGCGACGAGCTCGGCCGCACCTACGCCGGCAAGCTCGTCGTGCGGCCGACCCCGAATCCGAACTTCCGCCGCATCGATGCCGTGGTCAGCGACGAAGCGGCTCGCCCGATCGTCACGCTGTCGACGATCCAGGGGCGCTGATGGGCATCGCATCGCGAGCGCGCGACCCACGGGGCTTCACGCTCGTCGAGGTGCTGATCGCGATGATCGTGATGGCCATCATGGCGATGATGGCGTGGCAGGGCGTCGACGGCATCGTCCGCACGCGCGACGCGAGCCAGTTGCGCCTCGACCAGACCCTGCGCCTGGGCAGCGTGATGTCGCAATGGGAACAGGACCTCGCGTCGATCCAGGAGACGGCGTCCACGCCCGCGTTGAGTTGCGACGGCTCGACGCTGCGCCTGACGCGGCGCGCCGAAGGCGGGTTGCAGGTGGTCGCGTGGTCGTTGCGGCCCGAGTCGAGCGGATCGGCATGGCTGCGTTGGGCCGGGCCCGTCGTCACGTCGAGCGGGGCGTTGCAGGAGAGCTGGCTGCGCACGCAGCAGTTCCAGGGCGGCGAGCCCGGGCAGTTGCACGCGCTCACCGGCCTGTCGCAATGGCAGATCTATTTCTACCAGGGCAACGCGTGGGCCAATTGCCAGTCGAGCGGCAACCTGCAAGCGGACGGCACCCCGGCACCGCTCTACTCGCCGCCCGCATCGGGCCCCACGGCCGCGAGCACGCCCGGCACGGCGCCTGCGCCGCTGCAAACCGTGCCGGGCCCGGTCGTGCGGCGCGCGCTGCCGAGCGGGGTGCGGCTCATCCTCTTCTTCGCCGACAACAGCGGCCAGAGCGGCAGCCTGGTCCGAGACGTGTTGTTGACGCCATGAGGGCCCGCTCGAATCGCCCGCTACCGATGGCGCGCCGACAGCGCGGCGCGGCGCTGCTGATCGCGATGATCATCGTCGCGCTGATCGCGACGCTCGCGAGCTCGATGGTCTGGCAGCAGTGGCGCGCGGTGCAGGTCGAGACCGCCGAACGAAGTCGAACGCAATCGGCGTGGATCCTGGCGGGTGCGCTCGACTGGGCTCGCTTGATCTTGAAAGAGGATGCGCGCAGCGGTGGCGCCGATCATCTGGGCGAGCCTTGGGCCGTGCCGCTCGCCGAAGCCCGCCTCTCGACCTTTCTCGCGGCCGACAAGGACAACACCGACGAGGGGCCCGACGCGTTCCTGTCGGGCGCGATCACCGACGCGCAGGCGCGTTTCAACCTCACCAACGTGGTGGTGGGTGGCGAGGTCGTCGGGGCAGAGCTGGCAGCGTTGAAGCGCCTGTTCGACGCGGTCGGCGTTGCGCCCGAAGTGGCCGACGTAATCGCAACCGGGTTGCGCCGCGCCACGCTCGCGAGCGCGGCTACGACCGACGCGACGGGCGCCGTGCAGGACCTGCCGTTGCTGCCACGCTCGATCTCGCAACTGGGCTGGCTCGGCGTCGATGCCCCGACCTTGCGCATGCTCGAGCCCTACGTGGTGCTGCTGCCGTTCGCGACGCCGATCAACATCAACACTGCGCCTCGCGAGGTGCTGGTGGGCGCCGTCAACGGCCTCGATCTGGCCACCGCCGTACGCCTCGTGCAGGTGCGCCAGCGCACGCCGTTCAAGTCGCTCGCCGACATCCAGCATGAGCTCCCCGCGATCCCGGCCGCGAATCTCGGCCGGCTGTCGGTCGCTTCCAGCTTCTTCGAGGTCCGGGGGCGGCTGCGACTCGGTGCACAGGTGCTCGAGCAACGTTCGCTCGTCGAGCGGCGTGGCCTAAACGTGATCGTGCTGCAACGCGAGAAGGTCTCGAGCCGCGACTTGGGTGGCAACTGATCGCATGAACGCGGGCCTCCAAAGCGAGAACCATTTCTGCGATTTCGCTACAACAACAAAACGTAAGTCGTTGATTGCAAAGGTTTGCCATATCGCATACCTACAATCACTCGCAACTTCGTGCCGCGCTTTCGAGCGGCGACGCCACCCGCCTCACGCCTGATTCCATGTCGACGCTCATCGTCCAGATCCCATCGCGACCGCGGCTGCATGCGCATCCGGCTGGGGCGGGTGCAACCGACGAAGGGCGTAGGCCGAGCGATCTGGTCTATGTCAAGACCAGCGACGGCATCGAGGTGGATACGCACGGCATCGCGGCGCCAGCGCTGCTGCCGCGCGCGACCACCACGGTGGCCGTGCTGCACGACAACGACGTGAGCTGGCATCGAATCACGCTGCCCAAGGCGCCGGCGAACCGCATGCGCGCGGCGCTGGTGGGCGTGCTCGAAGACGCGTTGCTCGACGACGCCGATGCGGTTCACCTCGCACTCGCGCCGAACGCGTCGGCGGGCCAGCCGACCTGGATCGCAGCCGTCAACCGCGGGTGGCTGCAGACCGAACTGGCGCTGTTGCAGCGGGCGAACGTGTTCGTCGATCGCGTCGTGCCGATGGTCTGGCCCGACGACCCGCCCTCGGGCCACTTCGATGTGGTCGCCGACCAGGGCGCTGGCGCCCGTCACGCGTCGCTCACGTGGGCACATGCCGACGGCGTGTCGAACCTCGGCCTGGAAGGGGGTCTGGCCCGCGCGATCCTGCCCGATCCGGTGCCCGTCGCGACGCGCTGGACCGCCGCGCCCGGCGCCGCGGGGGCGGCCGAGCAGTGGTTGGGTGCCCCGGTGAACGTGATGCCGGCCGAGCAGCGCCTGCTGCAAGCCGCGCGCAGCTTGTGGAACCTGCTGCAGTTCGAGCTCGCGCGTCGCAACCGCGGTTCACGCGCGCTGCGCGATTCGTTGCGTAGCCTGCTGAGCCCGGCCTGGCGGCCGGTGCGCGTCGGCGTGGCGCTACTGCTGCTCGCGCAGATCGTCGGTCTTAACGTCTGGGCGTTGCACCAGCGCGCGGTGCTGGAGGCGAAGCGCGCCGCGGTCACCCGGCTCGTCAAGGAGACCTTCCCTCGCGTCAACGAACAAGACATCCAGCGCGATGCCGCCGCCGTGTTGCTGCGCGAGACCCAGACCTTGCGCGCGATTGCCGGCAAGCCCGGCGAAAACGATTTCGAGCCGATGCTGCAAGCAGCCGCATCGGCGTGGCCGGCCGACCGACCCGCCGTCGAGAACGTGCGCTTCGAACCCGGCCGCCTGACCCTCGCGGCGACCGGCTGGAGCGACGCGCAGATCGAACAGTTCCGCAGCTACCTCCGACCGGCGGGGTGGCAGGTCGAAGCCACCGAAGGCCGCATCACGTTGAGCCGCGCCAAGAGCGCGGGCGCGACATGAGCCTGCCCGGCCGCCAAGGGCCACGAAGGGGCCCCTCCGGGTCCCCGGTCGAATACCGGGGCGCGCAGCGCGAGCTACCTCCATGAGCACGGCGGCGATCGGCCCCACCGGCGCGCCCGCGCTGCGCCAGCAGGCCCGCGCCTACTGGCGCTCGCGCGCCCCTCGCGAGCGCTTGGCGTTGCTGGTGATGGCAGTGGCGATCGGCCTGCTCGTCGTCTGGAATCTCGCCGTGCAACCGGCCTGGCAGACGGTGCGCAGCGCACCCGCGCAGCTCGACGCCCTCGACGCGCAGATGCAGCAGATGCAGGTGACGGCCACCGAGGTGCGCGGCCTCCGCGCCGTCGCCCCGGTGTCGCCGCAACAAGCCGCGAACGCGTTGCGTGCCGCGACCGATCGGCTCGGCGATCGCGCCAAGCTCTCGGTGCAGAACGATCGCGCCACCCTCACCCTCAACGGACTCGGCACCGAAGACCTGCGCGCGTGGCTCACCGAAGCTCGCAGCGCGGCACGCGCGCGACCGATCGAGGGCCAGCTGCAGCGCAATGGCTCGGGCTACAGCGGCACCTTGACGCTCACGCTCGGAGGCGGCACATGATCCGTCGCAAGCGCAGCCAGAAACTCTGGACGCCCACGGTCGCCGCGACCGGATGGAGCGAATCGACGTTCGCCGAACAGGCGTGGGATCAATCGCGTGGTGCCGGCCAGCGGTGGGCCATCGGTGGCCTGGTCGTCGGTTTGCTCGTCGCGCTGATCGTGTTCGCACCGGCCGCGTGGTTGGCCGATTCGGTGGCCCGGGCTACGCAAGGCCGCCTGTTGCTCGCGGATGCCCGCGGCTCGGTCTGGTCGGGCAGCGCCGTCGTGGTGTTGACCGGCGGCGCCGACAGCCGCGACGCCAGTGCGTTGCCCGGCCGCATCGAATGGCACATCGCGCCGCGCTTCTACGGCGTCGAGGTGCTCGCGAGCCAGGCGTGCTGCCTGAACGGCAACGTGAAGATCCAGTTACGCCCTGGCCTGGGCCGCATGACGGCCACGCTGGTGCCGACCCCGGACTGGGTCGGCCAGTGGCCGAGCGCATGGCTCGGCGGCCTCGGTACACCGTGGAACACGCTGCAACTCGGCGGCACCGTGCGCCTCGCGTCGCCGGGGCTCACGCTTGAATCGGTGCAGGGCCGCTGGCGCGTCGACGGCAAGGCCGACGTCGAGTTGCTGAACGCGTCGTCGCGTCTGACCACGCTGGAAACGCTCGGCAGCTACCGCCTCACGATCGCGGGCGACGCGGCCGACAAGGTCGGCGGCACGCGCCTCTCGCTCAGCACGCAGGACGGCACCTTGCTGTTGCTCGGCAGCGGCCTGTGGAGCCCGACCGGCGTTTACTTTCGCGGCGAGGCGCGGGCGGCGCCGAGCGAGGAGTCGGCGTTGTCGAACCTGCTGAACATCATTGGGCGACGCGATGGCGCGCGCTCCGTCATTTCGATCGGATGAGCATGAACCCGAGCGCCCTGCCGAACGCGGCTGCCATCACGTCCATGCGGTTGCGCGGTGGCCGCGTCGGGAGGCTTGCGCGCGCCGCATTGAGCCTCGCCGTCTGTGCCGGCCTGCTGCCCGCGCCGATGGCGTTCGCGCAGTCGGCGAAGAGATCGCCACCGACACCCAATGCCTCGAGCGTGCCCGCCCCGCCGCCGCCGCGCCTGCGCGGCGAAGCGGTGACGCTCAACTTCGTCAACGCAGAGATCGAGGGCGTGACGCGTGCGATGGCCGCAATCCTGCGGCAGCAGTTCCTCGTCGACCCGCGCGTGCGCGGCACCATCACGCTCTACAGCGAAGAGCCGCTCTCGCCGAGGGAAGCGTACTACAACTTCCTCGCTGCACTGCGCGGGCTCGGCTTCACGGTGGTGGAGTCGGGCGGCATCTACAAGGTGGTGCCGGAAGCCGATGCGAAGCTGCTCGCAGGCACCGTATCGATCGGCGAGGTGTCGCGGCGCGGCGACCAGATCATCACGCAGATCTTCAAGCTCAACTACGAGAACGCGAACAACCTGGTGCCGGTGCTCAGGCCGCTGATCAGCCCGAACAACACCATCAACTCGAATCCCGGCAACAACTCGCTGGTGATCACCGACTACGCCGACAACCTCCAGCGCATCGCGAAGATCATCGCGACGATGGACACGCCGGCCACCGGCGACATCGAAGTCATTCCGATGCGGTATGCCGTCGCGGGAGACGTGGCGGCGCTGCTCCAGAAGCTCGCCGAGACGTCCGGCGGCGGCCCGGCGCCGGGTCCCCCAGGCACGACGGGAGGCACCGCGCCGTCGATCCTCGTCGACTCGCGCAGCAACTCGCTGATCGTGCGCAGCCCCAATGCGGCACGGCTCGCGAGCATCCGTTCGCTGGTCGACAAGCTGGACCGGGCACCCGAAGGCTCGGCTGCGACCGGCAACATCTGGGTCGTGCACCTGAAGAACGCCGACTCCGTGAAACTCGCCGCGGTGTTGCGAGCGGCGTTCTCCGCGAACTCCGGCAACCCGAGCGCGTCGGGCAACACACCGAGCGCGACCGTGGCGACGGCGCCGACCGGCACTGCCGGCGGCGCGGCGCAACCGATCACGCCGTCGGGCGGGCCGTCGACCGGCGGCTTCATCCAGGCCGACCCGGCGACCAACTCGCTCGTGATCACCGCGCCCGAACCGCTCTACCGCCAGGTCCGCGCGATGATCGACCAGCTCGACGCCCGGCGCGCGCAGGTCTATATCGAAAGCATGATCGTGGAGGTGAGCGGCGGCAACACGGCCGAGTTCGGTTTCCAGTGGCAGGGTTTGATCGGCAAGGGCGGGGACAACTACGGCGTCATCGGCGGCACGAACTTCAGCACCGGTTCTGGTGGCAATCTGCTGTCGAACAGCGTGGCACTGGCCAGTGGCCGTGCGCAAGACGTCAAGCTCGGTGAAGGCCTCAACGTCGGACTGATCAAGAACTTTTTCGGCACCTACGGGCTCGCCGCGATCGCGCATGTTCTGCAGAGCCAGAGCAACACCAACATCGTGTCGACGCCGAACCTGATCACGCTCGACAACGAAGAAGCGAAGATCATCGTCGGCAGCAACGTGCCGTTCGTGACCGGCCAGTTCACGAGCACCGGCGGCGGCACGGGTGCCCTGACGAACCCGTTCCAGACCATCGAGCGAAAGGACGTCGGCATCACGCTGCGCATCCGGCCGCAGATCGGCGAGAACGGCACCGTGCGGATGACGATCTTCCAGGAGTCGTCGAGCCTGTCGGCCGACGTGGCGCCAGGCACCTCGAACGCCGGCCCGACGACCAACAAGCGCTCGATCGAATCGAACGTGGTGGTCGAGGACGGCTCGATCATCGTGCTTGGCGGGCTGATCGAAGACCGCTACGCCGAGAACAAGTCGAAGGTGCCGTTGCTCGGCGACATCCCGTACCTCGGTGCGTTGTTCCGCAGCGAGAATCGCACCAAGACACGCACCAACCTGATGGTGTTCCTGAGGCCGGTGGTGATGCGCGATGCCGGCAGCACCGACAAACTCTCGCTCGACCGCTACGACCTGATCCGCTCGTTCCAGAAAGACGCGCAGCCGAGTCCGAGCGTGCTGGTGCCGGTCAACGATGCCCCGGTGATCCCGCCGCTGCGTCGGTTGGATGATCCGAGCGTGCCTGTCGCGGTGCCGCCGTCGTCGCCCGGCACCGCACCGCCGGGGCTCGACCAGAACAAGCCCTCGCCGCGCTCGAAGGACGACCCCGATGTGCCGGTGCCTCGAACCGGGCCGGCCAATGCGCCGACCGTTGCCCCCGCGGCGAGCGGGCCGACGGTGATCGAGATCGTGCCGATCCCGTCGGCAACCGTCATCGAAACCCGGCCGGCGCCGCGCTGACTGCCATGGGCGCCCGCCACCCCCTCCCGTACGCCTACGCGAAGGCGCACACGCTGCTGCTCGAGGACGACGGCTCGCGCCTGGTGCTCTGGGCGCCGGAGAACGTCGCGCTGCCGGCGCTCGGCGAAGTGCTGCGGCTCTATGCCGTCGACGCCTTCGAGCGCGAGGCCGCCGAGACGCTGGTCGGCCGCATCGCGGCGGCCTACGCGGGCAGCGGATCGAGCGCCGCGGTCGTGATCGGGGAGGTGGAAAGCGCCGTCGACCTGTCGCGCATGATGCAGGAGCTGCCGGCCATCGAAGACTTGCTCGAGGCCTCGAACGATGCACCGATCATCCGCATGCTGAACGCGCTGCTCACGCAAGCGGCAAAAGACGCGGCCTCCGACATCCACATCGAACCGTACGAACGTTCGAGCTCGGTGCGCTTTCGCGTCGATGGCACCTTGCGTGAGGTGGTGCAGCCAAACAAGGCGCTGCACGCCGCGCTCATCTCGCGCCTGAAGATCATGGCCGAGCTCGACATCGCCGAGCGAAGGCTGCCGCAGGACGGCCGCATCTCGCTGCGCATCGGCGGCCGCGCGGTCGATGTGCGGGTCTCGACCTTGCCATCGACCTACGGCGAGCGTGCGGTGCTGCGCCTGCTCGACAAGGGCGAATCGAAGTTCACGCTCGAGGGCCTGGGCATGAGCGGCGACACGCTCGCGAAGTTCGACAAGCTGGTGCAGCAGCCGCACGGCATCGTGCTCGTCACCGGCCCGACCGGTTCCGGCAAGACGACGACGCTCTACGCATCGCTCGGCCGCATCGACACCGCCGGCACCAACGTGCTCACGGTCGAAGACCCGGTCGAGTACGAGCTCGCGGGCATCGGCCAGACGCAGGTGAACGCGAAGATCGACCTGACGTTCGCGAAGGCGCTGCGCGCGATTCTTCGGCAAGACCCCGACGTGATCATGATCGGCGAGATCCGCGACTACGAGACTGCCCAGATCGCGATCCAAGCCTCGCTCACCGGCCACCTGGTGCTCGCAACCGTGCACACCAACGACGCGCCGAGCACGATCACGCGCATGATCGACATGGGCGTCGAGCCGTTCCTGCTCTCGTCGAGCCTGGTGGGTGTGCTCGCGCAGCGACTGGTGAGAAAGCTGTGCCCGCATTGCAAGAAGTTCGGCGCCGATGGCTTCCATCACCCGGTCGGCTGCGAGCATTGCAGCAGCACCGGCTACAAAGGCCGGACCGGCGTGTACGAGCTGATGGTGGTGACCGACGAGGTTCGCGCGCTCGTGCACGGTCGCGCGGCCGAAGCGGCCATCACGACGGCTGCTCAGGCGGGTGGCCTGCACTCGATGCGCGAAGACGGTGAGCGCCTGGTTCGCGAAGGCATCACGTCGCCCGAGGAAGTGATTCGCGTCACGCGCGAGTGATGGAACCTCCACGCTTGTCGCTACGCTCCGGCGCTGCCCCCCGAGGGGGCGCGGCCGGCCTTGGGACGGCCCGCCGCCCGGCCGGTGCCCGCTAGATGCCCGCCTACCGTTTCGAGGCGCTCGACGCCGCCGGCCACGCCACGACCGGCCTGCTCGATGCCGACAACGCGAAGGCCGCGCGTTCGCAGCTGCGCGCGCAAGCGCTGGTGCCGCTCGCGGTCTCGCCGGTCGCCGCGGCGGGCACCGAAGAGACTCGCTCGCGCTTCAAGCGCAAGGTTTTCGGCTCGACCGCGCTCACCGTCTGGACGCGCCAGCTGGCCGGTCTCGTCGGCTCGGGCTTGCCGCTGGAACGCGCGCTCACCTCGCTCGGCGACGAAGCCGAGGACCCGAAGCAGCGCGAGCTCGTCGCGCATCTGAAAAGCGAGGTGAACGCCGGCTCGCCGTTCGCCCGCGCGCTCGCGAGTGCACCGCGCGAATTCGACGAGGTCTATCGCGGCGTCGTCGCGGCCGGCGAACAGAGCGGCGCTCTCGGCGTCGTGCTCGAGCGCCTGGCCGATGACCTCGAGGAACGCCAGGAGTTGCGCGGCAAGCTGATCGGCGCGACGCTGTACCCGGCGATCGTGTCGTTGATCGCGGTGGTGATCGTGATCTTCCTGGTCACCTACGTGGTACCGCAGGTCGCGTCGGTCTTCACGACGTCGAAGCGCGCGCTACCGGCGCTCACCGTCGCGATGCTCGCCACGAGCGCGTTCGTGCGCAACTACGGCTGGGCCGTGGCGGTGATGTTGGTCGCCGGGTTCGGCGTGCTCTCGCTCTTGATGCGCAGCGACGATTTCCGCGAGCGCTTCGACGCCGGCTTCCTCACGCTGCCGCTGATCGGCAAGCTCGCGCGCGGCTACAACGCGGCGCGTTTCGCGGGCACGCTCGCGATGCTCGCCGGCGCCGGCGTGCCGATCCTGAAAGCCCTGCAGGCGGCCGCCGAGACGCTCTCGAACCGCGCGATGCGCGCCGACGCGCTCGATGCCCTCGTGCAGGTGCGCGAAGGTGCGCCGCTCGCGTCTGCTCTCGCCGGCAAGAAGCGCTTTCCCGGCCTGCTCGCGATGTTCGCGCGCCTCGGTGAGCAGACCGGCCAGTTGCCGCTGATGCTCGACCGCGCGGCCCGCCAGCTCGGCATGGAAGTGCAACGCCGCGCGTTGCAGATGGCGACCATCCTCGAGCCGCTGCTCATCGTCGCGATGGGCGGCGTGGTGATGCTCATCGTACTCGCGGTGCTGTTGCCCATCATCCAGCTCAACACCTGGGTCAAGTAGATGGCGGCGAGCCTCGAAGGGCAGCTCGTCGTCGCGATCTCTTCGCGCGCGCTCTTCGACTTCGAGGAAGAGAACCAGCACTTCGAAGCGAACGACGACCGCGCCTACATGCAGCTGCAGCTGGCGCGCCTCGACCAGCCCGCCAAGCCCGGCGTCGCGTTCTCGCTCGTCAACAAGCTGCTCGCGTTCAACGCGAACGGCGGCGAACAGCAGGTCGAGGTCGTTATCCTGTCGCGCAACGACCCGGTGTCGGGCATGCGTGTATTTCGTTCGGCCAAGCATTACGGCCTGTCGATCCAGCGCGGCGTGTTCACGCGCGGCGAGTCGCCCTGGCGCTACCTGAAGCCATTGAACGCGAACCTGTTTCTCTCCGCCAACGAAGCCGACGTGCGCTCCGCGCTCGAAGCCGGCGTGCCGGCGGCGCGCGTGTTCCCGCAATCCGCGCGCGCCTCGGACGCGCACCCGACCGAGGTGCGCATCGCGTTCGACGGCGACGCGGTGCTCTTTTCCGATGAAGCCGAACGCGTGTATCAAGCCGGTGGCCTGCTGGCGTTCCAGGCCCACGAGATCGAGCGTGTCGCGACGCCGCTCGGCGCCGGTCCGTTCAAGCCGCTTCTGCTCGCGCTGCAGCGCCTGCAGCACGCGCCCGCGCAGGGCATGCGCATCCGCACTGCGCTCGTCACCGCGCGCAGTGCACCGGCCCACGAGCGCGCCATTCGCACCTTGATGGACTGGAACATCGAAGTCGGCGAAGCGATGTTCCTCGGCGGACTGTCAAAAGGCGAGTTCCTGCGCGAGTTCGAACCCGATTTCTTCTTCGATGACCAGACCGGTCACATCGAGAACGCGTCGGTGCACGTGCCGTCCGGGCACGTGGCGGCGGGCATCAGCAACCCCTGACCCGGGACTGCCCGCCCTCACGCCGAAAGGGCGCTGTGCGACGCCGTGTCGACGCCAGGACGCATCGCGAGGAAATCGTGCAGCTCATCGTCCTCGCGTGTCAGCTGCATGCCGGCGTGCTCGAAGATCCGCCGCATCGGCAGGTTGCGCGCGACGCACATGCCGACCAGCGCGCTGGCGCCCTTGGCGGCCGCCAGTGCTTCAAGGCGTCGCATCAGCAATGCGCCGAAGCCCTGCCCCCGCCATTCGACGTCGATGCTGAAGGCCATCTCGACGTGCAACCGGCCCTCGCGGCCGGCATACAAGCAACCGTGCGCGAGGCCCACGATCGACCCGTGGTCGTCACGCAAGCCGAGGACGGCGTCGTGCCCGAACGGGATCCGAGCGACGTAGCAGGCAATCGTCTCATCGGTGACCAGGCCCGCTGCGAAACGCAGGGAGCGATCGCGGGTGTCGAGCCGGAGCAGGTGACTTTCGACGGGCCCGGCATCGGTCCGGTGCAATGGGGTGACGGTCGGCATCAAGACTCCCGGGTCGCGCAATGCGCTTTGCACTCGGAAGTACGGAATCGACACGTCGGATCCGGACGGGTTGGCAATCACCCGATACAGACCGCAGAATCGTTGCTTCGACGAAGGTCGCATGTCGGACCTGAGCGCACTGCTCGATGCCGCCCGCGCGGGCGACGCAGCCGCGTCGGCCTGCGCTCTCACGTTGCTCTACAACGACCTCCGGAAGCTCTCGCGGTCGCGCCGCACGTCCATGCATCCGTGCCGCGCTTGACGCTTGCCGGGGGCGCGCCCTTGAAAAGCCACTGAGGGTGCCGCCTTCCGTGGTTTGCAGCGTGCGTGACCGGATTTCATCCGGCAATCCGTCTATTCAGGCACAAGGGCATCGAATCGGTCGATGCCACGGAGCCGACGGCGATGACCCTCACCACCTTTCTCGAACTGGCAATGCTGACGTGCTTCGGCGCGTCATGGCCCGTGGCCACCCTGCGCATGCTTCGCGAAGGGCGTGCCAGCAGCCGCGGAATGCTGCCGACCACGCTGACCCTGTTTGGCTACATGGCTGGCATGGCGGCCAAGATCGTGTGCGCTTGCAGCGGTGACGGGCTCGCGCCGATCTTCTGGATGTACCTGTTCAACGCTGGCTCCGTGTCGTTGAACCTCGCGCTGCAGTGGCACTTTGCCGTTCGCGCAACCCCGGCCGGGGCCGACCGCGGTGCGCGGACCGTGCCGCACCTGCTGCTGCGGTTGCTCGGCCCCCGTTTGAGCCGATTCCCATGCCGCCCTGTCCGACACGAATCCCTTTTCACCAACGCCAACACGACCAGGAGAACGCCATGACCGAGCCCACCGAGCTTTCAGAACTTCGCCCCGCACCGGGAGCGGCACCGATCGCGGTGTTGTGGATGATGATCGCCATCGCGATCGGCGGCGTCGTGTTGTTGGTGATGCCGGAGGCCCCGAATCGGAACGAATCGGTGGCTTCCGCACTCGGAGCGGACAAGATGTCGACGTCGGTGCACCACACGACGGGCGCTGCATCGGCAGCCCGCTGACCCAGTACGTCACGGGTTTGCCGAGCGGCGATTCTGCCGGCCTCGAAAACGCGGTGCGTGAAAGGGATACACCGGAGAGGAGTGACCCGTACTTTGTCGTCGCAACGACATCCGGGCGTCAAAAAATCCTACAGTGCGGCCGTGGCCCAAACGTTTCCGCAACTGCTGCTCGACAACGCCACGCGGCGACCCCAGGCGCCGGCGCTGCGCGAAAAGGAATACGGCATCTGGCAGACGACGACGTGGCGCGAGCTCGCCGCGCTGGTCGAAACCATCGCCCGCGGGCTCGACGCGTCCGGGCTCGTGCCAGGCCAGCACGTTGTGGTGATCGGCGAGAACCGGCCTCGGCTCTACGCAGCAATGCTCGCCGCCCAGGTGCTCGGTGCGATTGCGGTGCCGCTATACCAGGACGCCGCGGCCACCGAATTGCTGTTCCCCCTCGTCAACGCCGACGTGTCGTTCGCGATCGTCGAAGACCAGGAGCAGGTCGACAAGCTGATCGAGATCCGCGACCGCTGCCCGCAGCTCGCGCACATCTGGTTCGACGACCCGCGCGGCTTGCGCCACTACAACGAGCCGGGCCTTGCGCCGCTCGATGCGTTGATCGAGCGCGGCCGCGCGGCCGCATCGAACACGGCCGACTTCCTCGCCGCGCGCGCGGCCGCGACCCGACCCGACGACGTCGCCGCGATGTTCTTCACCTCGGGCACCACCGGGCATCCGAAAGGCGTGGTGCACACGCACGCGACGCTTATCGATCGCGCGCGCGCCGGCGCCGCGTTCGACCACCTGAACGAACGCGAAGAGGTGCTCGCGTACCTGCCGCCGGCGTGGATCGGCCAGAACATCTTCTCGTTCGCGCAATGGCTGGTGTGCGGCTACGTGGTGAACTGCCCCGAATCGGCCGAGACCGTCGCGATCGATCTGAAGGAGATCGGCCCGACCTACTACTTCGCGCCGCCACGCGTGTTCGAGGGGCTGCTCACGACGGTGATGATCCGCATGGAAGACGCCAGCCGTTTGAAGCGCAAGGTCTTCGATCGCGCGATGGCGCTGGCGAGCCGCGTCGGCCCGTTGAAGATGGATCGCAAGCCAGTGTCGTTCACCGATCGCCTGCGCTACGCGATCGGCAACGTGCTCGTCTACGCGCCGCTGCGCAACACGCTGGGCTTCTCGCGCGTGCGCATCGCGTACACCGCGGGCGAGGCGATCGGCCCCGACCTCTTCACGTTCTACCGCTCGATCGGCATCAACCTGAAGCAGCTGTACGGCTCGACCGAGACCGCCGTGTTCGTGTGCCTGCAGCCCGACCACGAGGCGCGTGCCGACACGGTCGGCGTGCCGATCGAAGGCGTCGAGCTGCGCTTCACCGATGCGGGCGAGCTGCTCGTGCGCTCGCGCGGCCTGCTGAAGGGCTACTACAAGAACGACGCGGCGACATCCGAAGTGCTCACCGCCGACGGCTGGTACCACACGGGCGACGCCGGCTTCCTCGATGCGGCCGGGCACGTCAAGATCATCGACCGCGCGAAAGACGTCGGCCGCATCGCCGGCGGCGTGCACGACGGCGCGTTGTTCGCGCCGAAATACGTCGAGAACAAGCTGAAGTTCTTCTCGTTCATCAAGGAAGCGGTGGCCTTCGGCGACGGGCGCGACCGGGTCTGCGTGTTCATCAACATCGACCTCGAAGCGGTCGGCAACTGGGTCGAGAAACGCAATCTGCCGTACGGCGGCTACACCGAGCTCGCGCAGAAAAGCGAGGTGTACGGTCTGGTGCGCGACTGCGTGATCAAGGTCAACGCCGACCTGGCGGCCGACGAGCGCCTTGCGGGCAGCCAGATCAGCCGCTTCCTCGTGCTGCACAAAGAGCTCGACGCCGACGACGGCGAGCTCACGCGAACGAGGAAGGTGCGGCGCGGCTTCATCGCGGAGCGCTATGGCGTGCTGGTCGACGCACTTTATGCGGGCAAAGCGTCGCAGTTCATCGAGACCGCGGTGAGGTTCGAGGACGGGCGCACCGTCAACGTCGCCGCCGAATTGCGGATCGAAGACGTGCCGACATACCCCGTCGTGCAGCGCGCCGCATGAATCGCCCGATAACGGGCGCGCCGGACGCATGAACGGCACTGTGATCGAACCGGTGATCGATGCATCGTCGATCAGTGCGTCGGCGGCATCGGGCGCGGCGGCCGAGGCCCCGCGTCGAATCGGCGATGTGATCCTCGACGTTCGCCACATCAGCCTCCACTTCGGTGGCGTGAAGGCGCTCACCGACATCAGCTTCGACGTTCGCGAGCACGAGATCCGCGCCGTCATCGGCCCGAACGGCGCCGGCAAGAGCTCGATGCTCAACTGCATCAATGGCGTCTACCAGCCGCAGGAAGGTAGGGTCGCGCTGCGTGGGCAGACGTTTCGCCACATGAACTCGCGCCAAGTGGCCGAGATGGGCGTCGCGCGCACGTTCCAGAACCTCGCGCTCTTCAAGGGCATGAGCGTGCTCGACAACATCATGACCGGGCGCAACCTGAAGATGCGATCGAACCTCTTGATGCAGGCTCTGCGCATCGGCCCGGCCGAGCGCGAAGAGGTGGCGCACCGCGTGGTTGTCGAACGCATCATCGATTTCCTCGAGATCCAGGCCCATCGCAAGACCGCCGTCGGCAAGCTGCCGTACGGCCTGCAGAAGCGGGTCGACCTCGGCCGCGCGCTCGCGATGGAGCCGTCGCTCCTGCTGCTCGACGAGCCGATGGCCGGCATGAACGTCGAGGAGAAACAGGACATGAGCCGCTTCATCCTCGACGTCAACGACGAGTTCGGCACGACGATCGTGCTGATCGAGCACGACATGGGCGTGGTGATGGACATCTCGGACCGCGTCGTGGTGCTCGACTACGGCAGGAAGATCGGCGACGGCACGCCGGCCGAGGTTCGCAACGACCCGGACGTGATCCGCGCGTATCTCGGGGTGGATCACGGATGAGCGTTGCGCGATGAGCGCCGCTGCTCCCGCTCACCCTCACCCCAGCCGTCTCCCGCAAGCGGGAGACGGGGCCATGCAGAGCGCTCTTCCCTCGCGCCGAGCGAGGGAAAAATAACGACATGGGCTTCTTCGTCGAAACCGTGATCGGCGGCCTGATGGTCGGCATGCTTTACGCGCTGGTCGCGCTCGGCTTCGTGCTGATCTACAAGGCCTCGGGCGTCTTCAACTTCGCGCAAGGCGCGATGGTGCTGTTCGCCGCGCTCGCGATGGCGCGCTTCTCCGAATGGTTCCCGCTCTGGTTCGGCTTCGGGAGCCTGTTGCTCGCCGACCTGCTCGCGTTCGCGGCGGCGGCGCTCGCGATGGTGGGGGTCGCGTGGCTCGTCGACCGCCTGGCCTTGCGCTGGCTCGTCAACCAGGAAGGCATCACGCTCCTGATGGCGACGCTCGGCGTCGGCACCGTGCTCGACGGCGCGGGCCAGCTCATCTTCGGCAGCGCGACCTACAAGATCGATGTCGGCATTCCGAAGGATCCGATGGTGATCCTCGAGAGCGCGTTCCCCGGCGGCCTGCTGATCACGCAGGAAGATCTCTATGCCGCGCTCGCCGCGGCGGTTCTGGTCGCGACGCTCACGCTCTTCTTCCAGAAGACCAGCACCGGCCGGGCGCTGCGTGCCGTCGCCGACGACCACCAGGCCGCGCAGTCAATCGGCATTCCGCTCGGCCGCATCTGGGTCATCGTATGGTCGCTCGGCGGCATCGTCGCGTTGGTGGCGGGCACAATCTGGGGCAGCAAGCTCGGCGTGCAGTACTCGATCTCGCTGGTGGCGCTGAAGGCGTTTCCGGTCGTGATCCTCGGCGGGCTCACGTCCGTGCCGGGCGCGATCTTGGGTGGCCTGATCATCGGCGTCGGCGAGAAGCTCGCCGAGATCTACCTCGGCCCGGTCATCGGCGGCGGCATCGAGAATTGGTTCGCCTACGTGCTCGCGCTCGGCGTGTTGCTGATCCGGCCGCAGGGCCTCTTCGGCGACAAGATCATCGACCGCGTCTGACCGACTGCCTCTCACCGACTGCGTCCCTCCTAAGCCCGCACCATGTTCTATCGCGAGAACGGTCAATTCAAGAGCAGCTATCGGGCCGATCTCGCGCTGTTCCCGGTCGCGCAGGATCGATGGGCGATGTTCGGTCTTGGACTCGTGGCGTTCGTCGCGGTGCCGCTGCTCGGCACCGATTACAGCTTCGACGCGGTCTTCATCCCGTTCCTGATCCTCGCGCTCGCGGCCATCGGCCTCAACGTGCTGGTCGGCTACTGCGGCCAGATTTCGCTCGGCAGCGGCGCGTTCATGGCAGTCGGCGCCTACGCCGCGTACAACCTGCAGGCGCGCATCGAGGGCATGCCGCTCCTGCTGTCGCTGCTCGGCGGCGGTCTTGCCGCAACGCTCTTCGGTGTGCTGTTCGGCGTGCCGAGCCTGCGCATTCGAGGCCTCTACCTCGCGGTGGCCACCCTCGCCGCGCAGTTCTTCACCGACTGGTTCACGAACCGCGTGAAGTGGGTGACGAACGATTCGTCGTCGGGCTCGGTGAGCGTGCAGACCTTGCAGATGTTCGGCTTCACGTTCGCGACGCCAGCGCAGAAGTACCTGCTCTGCCTCGGCATCGTCGTGTTGCTCGCGCTGCTCGCCAAGAACCTGGTGCGCGGCGCGCTCGGCCGCGAATGGATGGCGATCCGCGACATGGATGTCGCGGCCGCGGTGATCGGCATCCGCCCCGTCAACGCCAAGCTCACGGCGTTCGCGGTCTCGAGCTTCATCGTCGGCGTGGCCGGCGCGCTGTGGGGCTTCGTGCACCTCGGCGCGTGGGAGCCGGCCGCGTTCGGCATCGACAAGTCGTTCCAGCTGCTCTTCATGATCATCATCGGCGGCCTCGGCTCGATCGCCGGCAGCTTCTTCGGCGCCGCCTTCATCGTGCTGCTGCCGTTGCTGCTCAACTACGTGCCGCGCTGGATCGGCCTCACGCTCTCGACCGCGACCGCGTCTCACATCGAGCACATGATCTTCGGCGCGCTGATCGTGTTCTTCCTGATCGTCGAGCCGCACGGCCTTGCGCGGCTCTGGGCCACCGCGCGGCAGAAGCTCCGGCTCTGGCCCTTCCCGCATTGATGACCTGATTTCCACGCATTGCATCGCGCCTTCGAAACCGTTCTCATCGTCCCGTGTTCCACGTTCCACACAAAAGAGGAGACTCCATGAAAACCACCCATCTCGCGCGCCACGCGCTCGCCACCGCCGCGCTCGCGGCCGCCATCGGCGTGCCGAGCTTCGCGCAGGCGCAGGCCGCCGAGCAGTTCGTGCCGCTCCTCGTGTACCGCACCGGCCAGTTCGCGCCGCTCGGCATTCCCTGGGCCGACGGCAAGCAGGATTATTTGAAGCTCATCAACGCGCGCGACGGCGGCGTGAACGGCGTGAAGCTGGTGTTCGAGGAATGCGAAACCGCCTACGACGCCGGCAAGGGCGTCGAGTGCTACGAACGCCTGAAGGCCAAGGGGAGCGGCGCGGCCGGCTTCGATCCGCAGTCGACCGGCATCACGTTCGCACTCACCGACAAGGCCTACGTCGACAAGATGTCGATCGAGACGCCGGGCTATGGTCTTTCGCAATCGGTCGACGGCAATGTCTTCGAATGGAACTTCCCGCTTCTCGGCACCTACTGGACCGCCGCCGACGTGATGGTCCAGGACATCCTGAAGAAGGAAGGCGGAAGCCTCAAGGGCAAGAAGATCGCGCTCGTCTATCACGACTCGCCGTATGGCAAGGAGCCGATCCCGCTGCTGCAGAAGCGCGCCGCCGCCGACGGCTTCGAGCTCGTGCTGCACCCCGTCACGCCGCCGGGCGTCGAGCAGAAATCGACGTGGCTGCAGATTCGCCAGGAGAAGCCCGACTACGTGCTGTTCTGGTCGGCCGGCGTGATGACGCCCGCCGGCATCCGTGAAGCCCAGGCGAGCGGCTACCCGCGCGAGAAGATGTACGCGATCTGGTGGGCCGGCTCCGACCACGACGTGAAGGACATCGGCGCGGGGGCGAAAGGCTACAACGCGATCACGATCCACAACAGCGTCGCGAAGGACAAAGTCCACGACGACCTGAAGAAGTTCGTCTACGACAAGGGCCAGGGCACGGGCCCGGCCGACAGCGTCGGCGCGCTCGCGCACACACGCGGCATGATGATCTCGATGCTGCAGGTGGAAGCGATCCGCGCAGCGCAGGACAAGTACGGCAAGGGCAAGCCGCTCACGCCCGAGCAGGTGCGCTGGGGCTTTGAGAACCTCGACCTGACAGCCGCCAAGCTGAAGGCGCTCGGCTTCGGCGACATCATGCGGCCGGTCAAGACCTCGTGCAGCAACCACATGGGCGACGACTGGGCCCGCATCGTTCAATGGGACGGCGCGAAGTGGGAGCTGAAATCCGACTGGTACCAGGCGAGCAAGACCCATATAACGCCACTGGTGAAGGAATACGCCGAGAAATACGCGAAGGACAAGAAAGTGACCGTGCGCAGCTGCAGCTGATGGCGGCGACCTGATCGATCGACGCGCATGAGCACCCTCGCGACACCGGCGCTCGAGCACGGCACGTCGGCCGCGCCATCGACGGTGCCCTTGCTCGACGTGAACGGCATCGAGGTCATCTACAACCACGTGATCCTGGTGCTGAAGGGCGTGTCGTTGCAGGTGCCCGAGGGCCGGATCGTCGCGTTGATGGGCGGCAACGGCGCGGGCAAAACGACGACGCTGCGCGCGGTGAGCAACCTGCTCGCGGGCGAGCGCGGCGCCGTCACCAAAGGCTCGATCGCGTTGCGCGGCGAACGCATCGAGCGGCTCAGCACCTCGGACATGGTCGAGCGCGGCGTGGTGCAGGTGATGGAAGGCCGTCGCTGCTTCGGGCACTTGAGCATCGAGGAGAACTTGTTGACGGGCGCCTACACGCGGCGCGACGGCAAGGCGGCGATCGCGACCACGCTTGAGAAGGTCTATGCGTACTTCCCACGACTCAAGACGCGGCGCAGCTCGCAAGCCGCCTACACGTCGGGTGGCGAGCAGCAGATGTGCGCGATCGGCCGTGCGTTGATGGCGAGCCCGAAGATGGTCTTGCTCGACGAGCCGTCGATGGGTCTCGCGCCGCAGATCGTCGATGAGGTGTTCGAGATCGTGCGCGACCTGAACCAGAAGGAACGCGTGACCTTCCTGCTCGCCGAACAGAACACGCACATGGCGTTGCGCCATGCCGACTTCGGCTACATCCTCGAGAGCGGCCGGATCGTGATGGACGGTGCCGCCGATGCATTGCGTGCGAACGAAGACGTCAAGGAGTTCTACCTCGGCACCGGCGGCAGCAGCGGCAGCGCCGAGCGCAAGAGCTATCGCGACGTGAAGAGCTACAAGCGGCGGAAGCGCTGGCTCGCATGAGCCTGCCCGGCCGCCAAGGGCCACGAAGAGGCTTCGCCAGATCCTCCGGCGAATACCGCAGCGCGCAGCGCGAAGGTGCTCCAATGAGCCTGCCCGGCCGCCAAGGGCCACGAAGAGGCCCCGCCAGGTCCTCGGGCGAATACCGCAGCGCGCAGCGCGAAGGGCTCAAATGACGGCCCCGAACGCCGACGCGTTGAAGGCGCTGCTGCCGCTGCTGCGACAGTTGCGCGACATCAAGGGCGTGCGCGAAAGCATGCCGGGTCGCTTCGTGTGTCGGCAGATCACCCTGGTGCAGTTCGTCGAGAACGCGGGCGTCGTCGGCGCCGAACTGAAGAAGGCGGGTGGCTCCGGGGTCGATCGCTATGCGCTCGACACGCCCGCGCAACAGCGCAAGCTCGTCGACGATGCGAAGCGACGCGCGTCGGCGCTCGACGACGAATGACCCACGTGGCGCTCGATCCGGTCGATCCGCTCGACCCGCGCGAGACGCGCAGCGCCGAAGCGCGCGATCGCGAGCTGATGGCGCGCCTGCCCAAACAGGTGGCGTTCGCGCGGGCGCATGCGGGCGCGTTCGGCGACACGTTGCGTGGCGTCGACGCCGACCGCATCGACTCCCGGGCGACGCTGACGCAACTGCCCGTCGTTCGCAAGAGCGAGCTGTTGAAGAGGCAGCTGGCCACGCGCGACCACGATGTGTTCGGCGGCTTCGCGACGATCGGCTTCGGCACTTCGTTCGATCCCGCGCGCCGCGCCGGCCGCGTGTTCGCGTCACCCGGCACGATCTATGAGCCGGAAGGCCACGCGCCCGACTACTGGCGCATGGCGCGTGCGTTGCGCGCCGCCGGCTTTCGCGCCGGCGACCTCGTGCACAACAGCTTCAGCTACCACTTCACGCCGGCCGGCCTGATGATGGATGGCGCGGCGCGGTCGCTCGGCTGCGCAGTGTTCCCCGGCGGCATCGGCCAGACCGAGCAGCAGGTGCGTGCGGCCGCCGAACTAAGGCCCGCGTGCTACGTCGGCACGCCGGGTTTTCTCAAACTCATGCTCGAGAAGGCGGACGAAATCGGCATCCCGTTGCCGTCGATCCGCCGGGCATCGGTCGGCGGCGAGGCATTTCCGCCCGCGCTGCGCGATTGGTTCCTGGCGCGCGGCGTGGCGGCATATCAAAGCTATGGCACGGCCGACCTCGGTCTCATCGCATACGAGACCTCCGCGCGCCAAGGCCTGGTCGTCGATGAAGACGTGATCGTCGAGATCGTGCGGCCGGGCACCGGCGACGTCGTGGCCGAAGGCGAGGTCGGCGAAGTCGTCGTCACCACGTTCAACCCCGATTACCCGCTGATCCGCTTCGGCACCGGCGACCTCTCGGCCGTTCTCGCCGGCGCATGCCCGAGCGGCCGCACCAACACACGCATCAAGGGCTGGCTCGGCCGCGCCGATCAGACGACCAAGGTGCGCGGCATGTTCGTGCACCCCGCGCAGGTGGCCGACATCGTCGGGCGCCATCCCGGGATCGGCAAGGCAAGGCTAGTCGTGAGCGGCGAGCTGGCCGACGACCGGATGCTGCTGACGATCGAAGTCGCTGCACCGGACGACGGTCTCGCAGAACGCGTCGCCACCTCGATCCGTGACGTCACCAAGCTGCGCGGTGAAGTTTGCTTCGCCGCGCCAGGCTCGCTGCCCAACGACGGCAAGGTGATCGAGGACGCCCGTCGCTACGACTGATCCACCGACGCCACGAGCGAAAAAAAAGCCCCGCGCGGCGGGGCTTTTTCAGAAGGTGAGAGCTCAGGTGTCGAGCTTCACATCCGCGTCCTTCACGACCTTAGCCCACTTGATGATCTCGGTGTGGATGAACTGCCCGAACTTCTCGCTCGTGCCGCCGCCGTCTTCGGCGCCGTACTGATCGAGCCGCTCCTGCACATCGGGCATCGCGAGCACCGTGTTCACGTCGGCGTTGATCTTCTGCTGAATCGCATTCGGTAATTTAGCCGGGCCGACGAGCCCGTACCAGGTGGTCGCTTCGAAGCCGGGAAAGCCTTGCTCGTCCATCGTCGGCACGCTCGGGTGGCCCTTGGCGCGCTTCAGCCGCGTCTGCGCGATCGCGAGCACCTTGCCGCTCTTCACGTGCGGCGTCGCGGCCGTCATGGTCTCGAAGCTGTACTGGATCTGGCCCCCCATCAGGTCGGTGAGCAGCGGGCCGCTGCCCTTGTAAGGGATGTGCAACGCGTCGACCTTGGCCTGCAGCTTGAACATTTCGAGCGCGAGGTGCTGCGCCGAGCCGGCACCGGCTGAGCCGAACGTGATGCGGCCCGGATTCGCCTTGCAGAGCGCGACGATGTCCTTCACCGTCTTCGCCGGTTGCGACGGATTCGCGATCAGCAGGTTCGGCGTGACGCCGACCAGCGCAATGGGCACGAAATCTTTCTCGGCGTTGTAGCGCAGCTTCGGCTGCAGGCTCGGCGCGAGCGCGTGGCTGTTGATATGCGCCATCAGCAGCGTGTAGCCATCGCTCGGCTGCAAGGCTTCGTAGTCGGCGGCGATCACGCCGGCCGCACCCGCCCTGTTGTCGACGATCACTGTCTGGCCCCACATGCCGGTCAGCTTCTGGCCGACGACTCGTGCGAGCGCGTCGGTGCCGCCGCCCGGCGGAAAGCCGACGACGATGCGCACCGGCCCCGTCGGCCAGGCACCTTGCGCCCGCAACTGTGATACGCCGATCGTGGCGGCGGCGCCAGCGGCGGCCTTGAGAACTGAACGTCGTTGCATGTCAACTCCGGAGGAACGGTGAATGGGCGCATCGGCGCCGAGCGAAGGCTGAAGCAGCAATCGGGCAGGTAGCTGTCGCGGCGCTGTCGAATGGTTCCGCAGGGACGAGATTCGTCCGCGGCAACGACGCGTGGCGGGTCATCAGGCTGCCGCCTTCAACGGCTGCTGCACCGCATGCGACGCGAAATAGTCCATCCCGGCCTGAACGCCGCTGCCGGCAATCTTGATGCCGGCGAGCTTCAGACCCATTTCGACGCCCGCCAACGCCGCGATCAGCGTCAGGTCGTTGCAATCGCCGAGGTGGCCGATACGGAACATGCGGCCCTTGACGCGGCCAAGGCCGGTGCCGAGCGAAAGGTCGAAGCGTTCGTGGATGAGCTTGCGGAGCGCATCGGCGTCGACCCCGACCGGCGTGATCACGCCGGTCAGCACCGGCGAATACACCGAAGGGTCGTCGCACTGGATCGGCAAGCCCCAGGCGTGCACCGCGCCGCGCACCGCAGCGGCCCAGCGCTCATGCCGCGCGAACACCGCGTCGAGACCCTGATCGAGGATCATGTCCAGCGCTTCCGCAAGACCGTACAGCAGGTTGGTGTTCGGCGTCGACGGCCAGTAGCCGGATCGGTTCATCTCGACGATCTCGTCCCAGGCCCAGAAGGCCTTCGGCAGCTTCGCCGACTTGCTCGCTTCGATCGCTTTCGGCGACAGCGCATTGAAGGCGATGCCGGGCGGCAGCATCAGGCCCTTCTGCGAACCGCTGATGCTGACGTCGACCCCCCACTCCTCGTGGCGGAAGTCGGCGCAGCCGAGGCCGGAGATGGTGTCGACCATCAGCAGCGCAGGGTGGCCGGCTTCGTCGATCGCCCGGCGCACCGCGGCGATGTCGGACGTGACGCCGGTCGACGTTTCGTTGTGCACCACGCACACCGCCTTGATCGCGTGGGCCTTGTCCTCGCGCAACCGCGCGGCGATCGCTTCGGCCTTGACGCCGCCGCGCCAGCTGTGCGGAACGCCGGTCGCATCGAGGCCCGGTTCGGCCAGAAATTCCGGCACCAGTCCGAGCCGCACGGCCATCTTCTGCCAGAGCGTGGCGAAGTGGCCGGTCTCGTACATCAGCACCGCGTCGCCGGGGCTCATCACGTTGGCGAGCGCGGCTTCCCACGCGCCGGTGCCCGATGACGCATAGATCACGACCGGATGGCGCGTCTTGAAGATCTTCTGCATGCCCGAGATGACCTTCTTGCCGAGCACCGCAAATTCGGGGCCCCGGTGGTCGATGGTCGGCAGGCTCATCGCGCGCAGGATGCGATCCGGCACCGGGCTCGGCCCTGGAATCTGCAGGAAGTGGCGGCCGCTCGGGTGTTGGTCCAACAGGATCATGTGGGCTCCATTCGGGCGAAGTTTTGCATACGCCGACTCGTTGTCAAGCCGGTGCCGATGATGGCCGCTCGCCAACCGCTCGAGACAATTCGCAGTCCGGTACAAGGATTTGCGCCGTTCGCCGGTGCCGCGTGGGTCCGCGAGGAACGCAATGTCGGCGATGATCTCGCGATGAACGCGCCCTTGCCTGTTTCCGTGACGCGCGAAAACGCCGCGTCGACGATCTCGACCGTCGCGCGACTCGCCTCGCCCGAGACCGCACGACTCGCGAAGCGCCTGGCCGACGAAACAGAAGGCGAGGTGATATTCGATGCCGCCTCGCGTGGCCGGTACGCGACCGATGCATCGATTTATCAGGTGATGCCGATCGGTGTCTTCGTGCCGCGCACGACGGCCGACTTGACGCTGGCGATCGACATCGCGCGCGATGCGCACGCGCCGGTGCTCGCGCGCGGTGGTGGTACTTCGCAATGCGGGCAGACGACCGGCGCGGCACTCGTCATCGACGGCAGCAAGCATCTGCGCCGAGTGCTCGCGCTCGACGTGGCCGCGATGACCGTCGATGTCGAACCCGGCATCGCGCTCGACGCGCTCAACGTGCAGTTGAAAAAGCACCACGTCTGGTTCCCGGTCGACGTGTCGACCAGCGCACAAGCCACGATCGGCGGCATGGCCGGCAACAACTCGTGCGGCTCGCGCTCGATCGCCTACGGCAACATGGTGCACAACGTGCTCGGCATCGATGCGTTGCTGAGCGACGGCAGCGCGGTCTCGTTCGGCCCAATCGCGATGCTCGGAGCGAAGGAACGCGCGATCGCCGACGACGTGAAGCGGCTCGCGCTCTCGCTGCACGACGAGATCGAGGCGCGCTGGCCGAAGGTGTTGCGCCGGGTCGCCGGCTACAACCTCGACATTTTCGAGCCGCAGAGCGAACGACCGTACACGAAAGACGGCAGCGTCAACCTCGCCCATCTGCTGGTCGGGAGCGAGGGAACTCTGGCGATCACGAAGCGGTTGAAGCTGGAGCTCTCGACTTTGCCCCGCCACAAGGTGCTCGGCGTCGTCAACTTCCCGACCTTTCACGCCGCGATGGATTCGGCGCAGCATCTCGTGAAGCTCGGCCCGACGGCGGTCGAGCTGGTCGACCGCGTGATGATCGAACTCGCGCGAACCAACCCGGCCTTCAGGTCGACGATGGAAGCCGCGTTGATCGGCGCGCCTGCGGCGATTCTCTTGGTCGAGTTCGCCGGCGACGATCGCTCCGAGCTTTTGCGCCGCTTGCAGCAACTGGTCGAACTGGTCGGTGAACTCGGCTTGCCCAATGCGGTTGTCGAGATGCCCGACGAAGCGCCGCAGAAAGCGCTCTGGGAAGTGCGCAAGGCCGGCCTCAACATCATGATGAGCCTGAAGGGCGACGGCAAGCCCGTGAGCTTCATCGAAGACTGCGCGGTGCCGCTCGTGCACCTGGCCGAGTACACCGATGCGCTCACCGAGGTGTTCGAGCGCCACGGCACGCATGGCACCTGGTACGCCCACGCCTCGGTCGGCACGCTGCACGTGCGGCCCATCCTCGACATGCGGCGGGGTGGCGCGAAGCGCATGCGGGAGATCGCAGACGAAGCGGCTGCGCTGGTGCGCAAATACAAGGGCGCGTTCAGCGGCGAGCACGGCGACGGCCTCTGCCGCGGCGAATGGATCCGCTGGCAGTTCGGGCCGAAGATCGACGACGCGCTGCGCGTGATCAAGCAGACGCTCGACCCGATCGGTCTGTTGGCTCCGAACCGCATCATCGACCCGCCGAAGATGGACGATGCCCGGCTCTTCCGCTACGGGCCCGGCTACAAGACCATCGCGCTCAAGCCTTTCCTCGACTGGTCGGCGTGGGACGTGCAAAACGATCCAGCGACCGAACAGACGACGGCACCCGGCACCGGCGGCGACGCGAGCGGCGGGCTCTCGAAGGCGGTCGAGATGTGCAACAACAACGGCCACTGCCGCAAGTTCGACGCCGGCACGATGTGCCCGAGTTTTCGCGTCACGCGCGACGAGCAGCACGTGACCCGCGGTCGCGCCAACACGCTGCGGCTCGCGCTGTCGGGCCAGCTCGAAGGCGGCGACGCGGCCTTGCCGCTGGCGAGCGACGCGGTCCACGACGCACTCTCCCTCTGCGTCGGCTGCAAAGGCTGCAAGCGCGATTGCCCGACCGGCGTCGACATGGCGCGCATGAAGATTGAGGCGACCGCGCAGCGCAAGGCCAAAGTGGGTTTCTCTTGGCGCGACCGTGTGATCGCGCACCTGCCCGACTACGCGCGCATGATGAGCCGCATCCCTTGGTTGCCGAACCTGCGCAACCGCTCGACGTGGCTCGCAAAGCTCTCCGAGCGTTGGCTCGGCCTCTCGGCAGAGCGTTCTTTGCCGGCGTGGCGGAGCGACACCTTCGATCGCGTGGCCCCGACCTTGAACCTCGCGAGCCGCGAATCGGTGCTCGCCGCCGCACGTCCGGTGGTGCTGTTCGTCGACACCTTCAGCGCGTACTTCGACACCGAGAACGCCGTCGCCGCGGTGCGCGTGCTGCAAGCGGCTGCGTACACGGTTCACGTCGCCGCTCCGGCCAGCGGCGCGCTCTGCTGTGGCCGGACCTACCTCGCCGCCGGCATGCCCGAGCGCGCGAAAGCGAAAGCGCGCGAGATGCTCGATGCGATGCTGCCTTTCGCCGCACGCGACATCGCGATCGTCGGCCTCGAACCGTCGTGCCTCTTCACGCTGCGCGACGAGATGACGACGATGGGCTTCGGCAGCGACGCTAACACCGTCGCGTCGAAGGCGGTGCTGCTCGAGGAGTTCATCACCGACGAGGTCAACGCTGGCCGCTTCAAGCTTTCGTTGAAGCCTTCGACGCGTTCCATCCTGGTCCATGGCCATTGCCACCAGAAGGCGTTCGGCGCGATGCCGGCCGTGATGTCGGCACTGAAGCTCATCCCGGGCGCCGACCCGAATCTCATCGAAAGCTCGTGCTGTGGCATGGCGGGCAGCTTCGGCTACGAGGTCGAGCACCACGCGGTGTCGATGCAGATGGCCGAGCTGAGCCTGCTGCCAGCGATCCGCGAGGCGCCCGATGCGTGGCTGGTGGCCGACGGAACCAGCTGCCGGCACCAAATCGCCGATGGCACGCAGCGCGAAGCCAGGCACGTCGCCCGCGTCCTGGCCGACCACATGCTGTAAGCAGGTACCGCCACGCCGCAGAGACCCGCGCCATTGGCATGGTTTCCGCCCATGGCGAAACAGCCGTGGATGCCGACAATCGCGCCCATTCAATGCTCGGAGATCTTGTCACGTGAAAAAACTTCTGCTCGCCGCCACCGCCATGCTCGTCGGGCTGTCCGCCCACGCCGAATACCCCGACAAGCCGATCACCGTCGTCGTTCCGTTCGCTGCCGGAGGCCCGACCGACAAGGTCGCTCGCGACCTTGCAGAGGCCATGAGAAAGCCCCTCGGCGGCGTCTCCATCGTCATCGACAACTCGGGCGGCGCGGGCGGCACGCTCGGTGCGACCAAGGTCGCGCGCGCGTCGAATGACGGCTACACGCTGCTGTTGCACCACATCGGCATCAGCACCGCACCGGCGCTCTATCGCAACCTTTCGTACAAGACGCTCGACGACTTTGAGTACCTCGGCATGATCAACGAGGTGCCGATGACCGTGATCGGTAAGCCTTCGCTGCCGGCCAACAACTATGCCGACCTCACGAAGTGGATGGCCGCGAACAAGGGCAAGATCAACCTCGCCAACGCCGGCATCGGTGCAGCGTCGCACCTGTGCGGCTTGCTGTTCCAGCAAGCCGTCAAGGTCGAGATGACGACGGTGCCTTACAAGGGAACGGGTCCAGCGATGACCGATCTGCTCGGCGGCCAGGTCGACATCATGTGCGACCAGACCACCAACACCAGCGCGCAGATCGAAGGCGGCAAGGTGAAGGCGTTCGGCGTCACCACGCTCCATCGACTCACCACACCGGGTTTGAAGACCCTTCCGACGCTCGACGAGCAGGGCCTGAAGGGTTTCAACGTGACCGTCTGGCACGGGCTCTATGCGCCCAAGGGCACGCCCAAACCAATTCTCGACAAGCTGAACGCCGCGCTGAAGCTCGCGCTAAAGGACCCGGACTTCGTCAAGCGTGAAGAAGCCCTCGGCGCCGTGATCATCACCGACGCCCGACTCAACCCGGCCGAACACAAGAAATTCGTCGAGTCGGAGATCGCCAAGTGGTCGCCGATCATCAAGGCGGCAGGGCAATACGCTGACTGACCCCAGTCTTTCCTCGCCCGCGCCGCGCCCGACGCGTCAGTTCGTCGCCGCGGCGTTTTCATGGCGCTGCTGGCCGACCGGCTCTACGTTGGTCGGCAGCAGCTGAATTGACGCGCGGATGCCGTCGACGTCGTTCATCAGCGCGGCTTCGACATCGCCGCGCATCGTCGCCGCTTTGCCGAGCGTCCAGGTCGCCGGCACGTGCATGTGCAGATCGACGAAGCGGCTCCTGCCCGAGCGGCGTGTCACGATGTCGTCGAAGCGGATCTCGTGGTGCGCGAAGCGCGCTAGCGTGGCGTCGATCTGTTCACGCACGTCTCGTTCGAGCGCCGTATCCATCAAGCCTTCGACCGAGCGCCAGGCGAGGTGCGCGCCTTCGCGCAGGATGTTCAGCGCGACGCCGATCGCGATCAACGGGTCGAGCCAGAGCCACCCCGTGAGGTGCACCAGAAGGAGGCCGACGACAACGCCACCTGAGGTCCACACGTCGGTGTAGAGGTGGCGGGCATCGGCTTCGAGGGCGACCGACCGGTGCAGGCGCGACGCGGCCATCATGCGCCACGCGAGCGCCGCGTTGCAGAGCGAACTCAGCACGGTGAACGCGATGCCCCAACCGATGGCCTCGAGCGCGCGCGGCGCCATCAGCCGGAGCACCGCCGCCCAGATGATCGCGGTCGCGGCGCCGACGATCAGCAGGCCTTCGAAGCCGCTCGAGAAGTACTCGGCCTTGGTGTGCCCGAACGGGTGGTCGTCGTCGGCCGGGCGCGCGGCGATGACGACCATCGCCAGCGCGAAGAGCGCGGCCGCCAGGTTGACGAACGACTCCATCGCGTCGGCCAGCAAGCCGACGGACGCGGTGAGCCACCATGCGAACGACTTCATCGTGATGGTGACGAGCGCGACCACCACCGACAGCTGCAGCAGCCTGCGGATCGCGCGCGCGGCGCCGGTCGGCGGGGCGATCGTCGCGCCTGCCACGTCGATCAACTCAGCCGGACCCGCGCAAACTTCCGCTTGCCGACCTGGACCACGTAGGTGCCGGCCGTGACTTTCAGCGCCCGATCCGTAACCACGGCACCATCGATGCGCACGCCGCCGCCATCGACGAGGCGAAGCGCCTCGCTCGTCGATGGCGCGAGCGCGGCCTGCTTCAGCAACTGGCCGATGCCGATCGGCGCGCCGGTCACGGCGAGCTCGTCGATCACGTCGGGGATGCCGCCGCGGGCGCGCAGGTTGAAGTCGGCTTCGGCCGCCGCAGCGGCGGCCGCGCTGTGGAAGCGCGCAGTGATCTCGGTCGCAAGCATGACTTTCGCATCGCGTGGGTTGCGGCCGGCATCGATCTCTGCCTTCAATGCGTCGATGGCGGCTGTGGTGTTGAAACTCAGCAGCCGGAAGTACTTCCACATCAGCTTGTCGTTGATCGACATCAGCTTGCCGAACATGTCGTTGGCAGGCTCGGCGATGCCGATCGTGTTGCCTTTCGACTTCGACATCTTTTCGACGCCGTCGAGCCCTTCGAGCAGCGGCATCGTCAGCACACACTGCGGCTCCTGGCCGTATTCGCTTTGCAGCGCGCGACCCACGAGAAGGTTGAATGTCTGGTCGGTGCCGCCGAGCTCGAGATCGCTGCGGAGCGCCACCGAGTCGTATCCCTGCATCAACGGGTAAAGCAATTCGTGCACGCTGATCGGCGTTCCGTCGCGAAAACGTTTCGTGAAATCGTCACGCTCCATGATGCGGGCCACCGTGTATCGCGAGGCCAGGTCGATCATGCCGCGGGCGCCGAGCGGGTCGCTCCACTCGGAGTTGTAGCGAACTTCGGTGCGCTCGGGATCGAGCACCAGGCTGGCCTGGGCGTAGTAGGTCTTGGCGAAACCCTCGATCTGCTCTCGTGACAACGGCGGCCTCGTCGCGTTGCGTCCCGACGGGTCGCCAATCATCGACGTGAAGTCGCCGATCAGAAAAATGACCTGGTGACCCAGACCCTGCAGCTGACGGAGCTTATTCAGCACCACCGTGTGGCCGATATGGATGTCAGGCGCCGTCGGATCGAGCCCGAGCTTGATGCGCAGCGGCGTGGCGGTGGCTTCAGAGCGTGCCAGTTTCGAGATCCAGTCGGCCTCCGGCAGGAGTTCTTCGCAGCCGCGCCGCGTGACCGCCAGCGCTTCGAGGACGCGCTCCGTCACCGGATGGGGCAGGGCACGTCCTGTGACAGGTTGTAAAACAGGAAAAGCGGCTGCCATGTCGGGCTGTTGATGAGTTGCGCGAAAGTTCGAATAGGTATACTGCGCTGCGTATAACGAGATTTTTCAGGCCACCCATTCAGGCCGGCAGGGCTCCACAAATTCTAGTGGAGGCCCAGGCGGTGAAGACCCACCCAGGGGCGAGCAGCGCTCGTTCTTCCACCCCGAGCCGATGGGCTCCGTCGACTTTGAATCCATTTGACCTGCTCGACCGCGCGATGGCCAAGCTCAGCGCGCGCGCCCGACGTGTCGTGTCGAGCCACCCGCGCGGCTTCGCCGCTGCCGTGATGGTGACCTTCGGTGGCTTTGGCGCCACGGCGTACGGCATCGCACCGCTCGTTCCCGATGCCAGCGACCTGCCCAAGCACATGGTCACCGAGAGCATCTCGCCGACCGGCCTTCAGGCGCAGCTCGATGCGCTCGCCGAGCACGATCTCGAGATGTACCGCGCCGACCTCACACGTCCGAGCGACACCGCCGACACCCTGCTGCGACGCATGAACGTGAGCGACGCCTTGGCCGCCGCCTTCCTGCGCAACGACCCGGTCGCGAAGAAACTGCTTGAAGGCCGCGGCGGCAAGATGATTCAGGTGCGCACCAATGCCGCTGGCGAGCTCGACGAGCTGGTCGCACGCTACGCCGCGATCAACACCGATCAGCTCACCACCCGCTTCACGCGCCTGCGCGTGCAGCGCAAGGCCGGCCAGTTCCTCGCCACGCTCGAATCAGCGCCGCTCGCCGCACAGATCCGCATGGGCTCGGGCGTGGTGCGCTCGTCGCTGTTCGCGGCGACCGACGAGGCGCGCGTGCCCGATGTCGTCGCCACCCAGCTGGCCGATGCGTTCGCGACCGACATCGACTTCCACCGCGAGCTGCGCAAGGGCGCGGCGTTCTCGGTGGTCTACGAAGCGCTCACCGCCGATGGCGAACCGATCACGTGGAACGCCGGTGCCGGCCGCCTGCTGGCCGCAGAGTTCGTCAACAACGGACAGACATTTTCGGCGGTGTGGTTCAAGGAGGGCGACCACAAAGGTGGCTATTACGATCTGAACGGCCAGAGCAAGCGCCGTGCGTTCCTGTCGAGCCCGCTCGAGTTCTCGCGCATCACGTCGGGCTTTGCGATGCGCATGCATCCGATCCTGAACACCTGGAAGCAGCACAACGGCGTCGACTACGGCGCGCCGACCGGCACGCCGGTGCGTGCCATCGGCGACGGCGTGATCGAATTCGCCGGCTGGCAGAACGGCTACGGCAATGTCGTGCAGATCCGCCACAACCAGCAGCGCATGACCGTCTACGCACACCTGAGCCGACTCGGCGTCGTGAAGGGCCAGCGCGTCGATCGTGGGACTGTCGTCGGCACAGTCGGCATGACCGGCTGGGCAACCGGTCCGCACCTGCACTTTGAAGTGAAGATCGAGGGGCGCCAGCAAGACCCGCTGTTAGTCGCGCAGCAGTCGGAATCGATTCCCGTCTCGCCTGCCGGCAGGGCGCAGTTCGCTCGCCTGGCCATGGCGGTTCGCAGCCAGCTGGGCGTCGCCGAATCGCTGGTCGGACGTTCGGCCTACGGTGAGTGACGGCCGAGGAGGTCGTCATCGAGGCCCGCGTTGCGGGCCTTTTGCATGTTGAGGGCCGTTTGGCCGTCCCGGTGACCGAGCGCTACATCGGGTTGATGTCGGGAACCTCGCTCGACGGGGCCGATGGCGTGCTGGCGTCGTTCGATTCGTCGGGTCGCGCGATCGACGTCGAAGCGCACGCGCACATCGACTTCCCTGCCGCGCTGCGCGCTGAGCTTTTCGCGTTGAACACGTCGGGCGCCGACGAGCTGCACCGCGCGGCGCTCGCGGCCAACGCACTGGCGCGCCTGTACGCGAAGGTCGTGGAGGTGCTGCTCGCGAAGACGTCGTGTGCCGCTGCCGACGTTACCGCGATCGGTGCGCACGGACAGACTGTGCGGCATCGTCCGGGCGAGTTCGACGGCATCGGCTACACGTGGCAATTGAACGCTCCCGCACTCCTGGCCGAGCTCACGTCGATCGACGTCGTGGCTGGCTTCCGCGATCGCGACATCGCCGCCGGCGGTCAGGGTGCTCCGTTGGTGCCGGCCTTCCACCGGGCGGTGTTCGGCCGAGCCGACGAGAGCGTTGCGGTGCTCAACCTCGGCGGCGTCGCCAATCTGTCAGTGCTCACTGCCGATGGCCGCACCACCGGCTTCGATTGCGGCCCGGCGAACGCCCTGCTCGATGGCTGGTGCGAAACACACACCGGCGCGCCCTACGACAAAGACGGCGCCTGGGCCGCGGGCGGCCGTGTCGACGCCGCGTTGCTGAGCGCGATGCGGTCCGAGCCTTTTTTCACGCTGCCCGCGCCGAAGAGCACCGGTCGCGATCTGTTCAATCCCGAGTGGCTCGCGAACCGGTTGAAGCATGCCAAGGCGCCGCCGCGTTCGCCGATGGATGTGCAGGCCACCCTCGCCCAGCTCACGGCCGAGGTCGTCGCCGAGGCAATCGACTCCCATGCCGGTGACGCCGTCACGTTGCTCGTGTGCGGCGGAGGCGCGTTCAACGGCGATCTGATGCGCCGCATCGAGCGGTGCCTGCCCGCAGTGAAGGTGAGGTCGACTTCCGAACACGGCCTGCCCGCCGATCAGGTCGAGGCCGCCGCGTTCGCATGGCTCGCCCGAATGCACGTGCTTCGCCGAGCGAGCAACCTGCCCGCAGTGACCGGGGCGGCCGGCCAGCGGGTCCTCGGTGCGCTCTATCCCGGCCCGCCGGCCAACCCATCGAGCTCATGAAAAACGGCGCCCGCAGGCGCCGTCATGGCTGGGCCGGTGATCGCCTCAAGCCGAGAAGCTGGAGCCACACCCGCAGGTGGTCGTCGCGTTCGGGTTCTTGATCACGAACTGCGCGCCCTGGAGATCATCCTTGTAGTCGATCTCTGCGCCGGCCAGGTACTGCAAGCTCATCGCATCGATGAGCAGCGTGACGCCGTTCTTGTTCATCTGGGTGTCGTCCTCGTTGACGATCTCGTCGAAGGTGAAGCCGTATTGAAAGCCGGAGCAGCCACCGCCCTGAACGAAGACGCGCAGCTTCAGGTCGGGATTGCCCTCTTCGGCGACCAGTTCCGCCACCTTGTTGGCGGCGCTGTCGGTGAAGACCAGCGGCGGCGGCGGCGCGTCGTCCGCGGCGAAATCGACGATGTTTTCTGCAACTGCGCTCATAAGAACTCCCTGCGGCGAAGCGCCGATTATGGGCGATGTGACGAAACCATTTGGCGCCACGGCAATGAACGATTGCACGAGCCTCTAAAACCGATCTCACGTCGGACCGGCCGACCATGAAAACGCGACCTCGAAGGTGGCGTTGCTCGACGTCAAAAGAAGTCGGCAGTAACCCTCGGGGGGCCTGTCTCAGCGCTTGCTGAACTGCTTGCGGCGACGCGCCCCGTGCAGGCCGACCTTCTTGCGCTCGACCTCGCGCGCATCGCGCGTCACGAAGCCGGCGCGGCTCAGTTCGGGCTTGAGCGCCATGTCGTAGTCCATCAATGCGCGGGTGATGCCGTGGCGGATCGCGCCGGCCTGGCCAGTCTCGCCGCCGCCATGCACGTTCACCTTCACGTCAAAGGCCGCGTCATTGGACGTGAGCACCAGCGGCTGGCGCACCACCATGATCGACGTCTGCCGACCAAAGTACTCGTCGACCGTCTTGCCGTTGACGAGGATCTGGCCGCTCCCCTTTTTCATGAAGACGCGTGCCACCGATGACTTGCGTCGGCCCGTACCGTAGTTCCAGTTTCCAATCATCGTAGTCCCTAGATTTCGAGAGCTTTGGGCTGCTGCGCGGTGTGCGGGTGGGTACCACCCGCATAGACCTTCAGCTTCTTGATCATCGCGTAGCCGAGCGGCCCCTTGGGGAGCATGCCCTTCACGGCCTTCTCAATCGCACGGCCCGGATGGCGAGCCTGCATGTCCTTGAACTTGATGCCGTGGATGCCGCCCGGGTAACCGGAGTGGCTGTAGTAGACCTTGTCGTTGGCTTTGTTGCCTGTGACGCGGATCTTCTCGGCGTTGACGATGACGATGAAGTCGCCGGTGTCGACGTGAGGCGTGTAGATGGCTTTGTGCTTGCCGCGCAGGCGTAGGGCAACTTCACTGGCCACCCTGCCCAAGACCTTGTCGGTCGCGTCAATCACGAACCACTCATGCGTCACTTCGGCCGGTTTGGCACTGAAGGTTTTCATGGTTTTCGAATGAATGTCAGCTCTGTTCACCGGTGCTCGGCACGCTTCGAATGGCGGCTCTCGCACTCGGCACTCGCAAACACGTGGTTCGCGCTTTCTGAATGAGCAATCTCAGAAAAGCCCGCGAGTATAGCAAGCACCCCGCCCAAGTCCAGCGGCGGTCTCCACGGGACTCTCAGGAGGCATTGCACCCGCCAGTCGACTCAAGGGGCGAGGCCGACGGTCGCAAGCGGGCGCAGAGCCCTTAGCGTCGCCCACGAGCCGGGCTTTCGTCGTAGACTCGGGTTAACCCTAGCCCATTTGATGAACGTTTCGCACGAATCCTCGACACCCACGCCGACCACAGCAGCGGACCCAACCCCTGCCAATTCCAAGGGTTGGGTGCCCATCCGCACGCTGCTGCTTCGGCATCGGGATCGCCTGAAGGCTCACCTGCTCCAGCTCGACGAGCGCTCGCGCTACCTTCGCTTCGGCTATGTCGCGAGCGACGCGCAGCTCGCGCAATACGTCGACCACATTGACTTCACGCAAGACGAGGTGTTCGGCATCTTCAATCGCCGGCTCGAGCTCATCGCGACGGCCCACCTCGCGCATCGCCCCGCCATGCAGAGCGACAAGCAGCGTCGCATGGCGGAGTTCGGTGTCTCGGTCCTGCACTCGGCGCGTCGGCGCGGCTACGGTCACCGCCTGTTCGAACACGCCATGCAGCATGCCCGCAACCGCGACGTCGACACGCTCTTCATCCATGCCCTCAGCGAGAACGTCGCGATGCTGAAGATCGCGCGCAAAGCCGGCGCGACCGTCGAGCGCGATGGATCTGAATCTCAAGCCTGGCTGCGCCTGCCGGCCGGCTCGCTCGCGTCTCACCTAGGTGAAATGATCAGCCAGCGCGTCGCGGAAGTCGACTATCGCCTGAAGCTGCACGCGCACCTGGGTGACACCCTGTTGTCGACGCCTGCCGATACCGTTCCTCGCGACGGCGCTTGACTAACGGGCGACGGCCCCCGGGGTCCACCCCCAAAATCGGCCCACGGCGACCGACCCGTACCGGTAGGATTGCCGCTTTTTCCGGGCCGTGACGACTCGTTTTAACGTCGCCGTGGCCGCGTGACAAGGCCCTTCGCATGTCGTCCCACTTCTCGTGGTGGCTCTCCGCCATCCTTGCCGCCGCCCTGATCTATGGCTGGGTGAAACCCATGCTGGCTGCGCGTCAGTCGAAGCGTCCGGCACCGCTGCCCACCGAGTGGGGCATCACGCCGCGGCCCGTGTTCTCCACCGACGAGCGGCGCGTGTACCGCATGCTGCGTGAGGCACTGCCGCACCACATCATCCTGTCGAAGCTGCCGCTGGTGCGCTTCTGCCAGCCGATCCAACCAAACGACGTTCGCTTTTGGTTCGACCTGCTCGGCGGCGTCAACGTGACGTTCGCGATCTGCAGCGCGAACGGTCGTGTGCTCGCCGCCATCGATCTCGACTCCGACCGTTCGGCGTCGCGGCGCGTGCTGCAGATCAAGCACTCGGTGCTCGGTGCGTGTCGCGTGCGCTACCTGCGCACGTCGATCGACGCGTTGCCATCGATCGCGGAACTGCAGATGCTGGTGCCGCCGGTCGTGGTGCCGCGCGCGCCCGACACTGCCACGCCGCCCCCGCGCGACCTGCACATCGCGCGCGACAACCTCGCCACGACGGTCGCCACACGACGCGCCGAACGCAGCGCGTTGTGGCAGGACTCGATGCTTTACCAGGATTCGTTCTTCGTGCCCGACAACCGCATCGATACTCTGAGCCGAAGCGAGTTTGGCGCGTTGACGACGCTCGGTCGCTCGGCCCAGGCCGACGACTCGACGCCATCGACCTTCGGGCGCATCCGCCCTTACCGTTCGTCGAGCACGGCCGGCGACGACCTCGGCGGCATCGTCGTCGAGTCGTCGAGTTTCGATTCCTGAGCGACGGCGCGACCAACGTCGGTCCGCATCGCGACCGAGGCGCGCGCGTACGATGCGGCGATGCCGCTCGCAGACGACCTCGATGACGCGCTGCCCGAACCGTTGGCGGCCCCAGATGCCGCGGCGCCCTATCGCGACCTGACGCCCAGCGTCGTCCTCGACGCGCTCGACGCGGTCGGTCTCTACGGCGACGGCCGCCTGATCCAGCTCAACTCGTACGAGAACCGGGTGTTCCAGGTAATGCTCGAAGACGGCCGAGCCGTCGTCACCAAGTTCTACCGGCCGGCACGCTGGAGCGATGCGCAGATTCTCGAAGAGCACGGGTTCGCGGCCGAGCTCGCGGCCAGCGAGATCCCGGTCGCCGCGTCGCTGTTGCTAACGATCGATGCGAGTTCGAAGCATGCGAACCAAGCCACGATGCTGGGCCCCACGCTGGCGCAGTTCGAGACCGCGGGCGGGCCGCAACGCTTCAGCGTTGCCGATCGCTATGCCGGCCGCGCGCCCGAGCTCGAAGACCCGGCCACGCTCGAGTGGATCGGACGCTTCATCGGCCGCATGCACGCGGTCGGCGCAACGACGCTCTTCAAGCACCGCGAAACGCTCGACGTCGCGACCTTCGGCAACCGAAACCGCGAATGGCTGATCGAGCACGACCTCGTCTCGCCGGACGTGTCGACCGCCTGGCGCGAGGTCACCCGCAACGCGCTCGACGCGGTCGGCGAAGCGTTTGACGCGGTGAAGCTCGCGCCAATGCGATTGCACGGCGACTGCCACCTCGGCAACATGCTCTGGACCGCGCACGGCCCGCACTTCGTCGACCTCGACGACGCGGTGAACGGTCCGGCCACGCAGGACCTGTGGATGCTGCTGTCGGGCGATCGCGCCGCGATGACGCGCCAGCTCACTTCGGTGATCACCGGTTACGAGGACTTCATGGACTTCGACTGGCGCCAAGTGCGTCTGGTCGAGCCGCTGCGGACGCTGCGGATCCTGCACCACAGCGCCTGGATCGCGCGGCGCTGGAACGACCCGGCCTTCCCGATCGCGTTCCCGTGGTTCGCAAGCCCGAAGTACTGGGCCGAGCAGGTCACCCGGCTGGCCGAGCAGATCGACGCGATGGCCGAGCGACCGCTCGGCGCTCCCGCCTGAGACGGGCTTGCCGCCCGGCGACCTGCTAAGCCACCAGCAACGCGTTGACGCGCCTCACATACGCGGCCGGGTCGTCCAGCTGCCCACCCTCGGCGAGCATGGCCTGATCGAACAGGATGTTCGCGAGGTCGTCGAAATGAGTGCTGGTCTCGAGCCGTTTCACGAGCGAGTGGTCGACGTTCACCTCGAGTGTCGGCAGGCCCTTCTTCGCTTCTTGCCCGGCCTGCTTCAGGAGCCGCGCCAGGTGGCCGCTCATGTCGCCCTCGTCGACCACCAGACACGCGGGTGAATCGACGAGCCGCGTCGTCACTCGCACATCCTTCGCCCGATCCGTCAGCGCAACCTTCAGGCGCTCGAGCGTCGGCTTGAACGCTTCGGCTATTTCCTCAGCGTGCTTCTTCTCGGCTTCATCCTCGAGGCCGCCCAGATCGACGGCGCCCTTCGCCACGCTCTGCATCGGGTGGCCGTCGAACTCGTACAGATGGCTCAAGAGCCACTCGTCGACCCGATCGACCAGCAGCAGCACCTCGATGCCCTTCTTGCGAAAGATCTCAAGCTGCGGGCTGCTGCGCGCGGTGGTGAGCGTGTCGGCGGTCACGTGGTAGATCGCGTCCTGCCCTTCCTTCATGCGCTTCACGTAGTCGGCGAGCGAGACCGTGTCTTCGGCGTGCGTCGAGCTGAAGCGGAAGAGCTTCGCGAGACGCTCGCCATTCGCGTGGTCTTCGCCGATGCCTTCCTTCATCACCTGGCCGAAGTCTTTCCAGAACGTGGCGTACTTCGCACGTTCGGCTTCGTCTTCGCTGTCGGCGAGCGCTTCCAGCATCGAGAGCACGCGCTTCGTCGAGCCCTCGCGAATCGCCTTCACGTCGCGGCTTTCCTGAAGCAGCTCGCGGCTCACGTTGAGCGGCAGGTCGGCGCTGTCGATCACGCCTTTCACGAAGCGCAGGTAGACCGGCATCAGCGCCTCGGCGTCGTCCATGATGAATACGCGCTTCACGTAGAGCTTCACGCCGCCGCGCTTGTCGCGGTTCCACAGGTCGAACGGCGCCTTCGCGGGCACGTAGAGCAACTGCGTGTATTCGCTGCGGCCTTCGACGCGGTTGTGCGTGTAGGCGAGCGGTGGCTCGGTGTCGTAGCTGATCTGCTTGTAGAAATCGATGTATTGCTCGGCCGTGATGTCGCTCTTCGAGCGCGTCCACAGGGCCGACGCCTTGTTGATCGGCTTCCACTCATCGATCAGGACCTGCGCCTTCTTCTCGTCGTTCCACTCCTCGGTCTGCATCAGGATCGGCAGCGAGATGTGATCGGAGTACTTCGAGATCACCGAGCGCAGCTTCCAGCCCGACAAGAACTCGTCTTCAGCGTCGCGCAGGTGCAGCGTGATCGTGGTGCCGCGGTTCGGCTTGGTGATGGTCTCCACCTCGAAGTCGCCACTGCCCTCGGAAGACCAGCGCACGCCCTGGTCTGCAGGCAGCGCGGCGCGACGCGACTCGACCACGACGCGATCGGCCACGATGAACGCACTGTAGAAGCCGACCCCGAACTGGCCGATCAATTGGGCGTCTTTCTTCTGGTCGCCCTCAAGCGCAGACATGAATTCGCGCGTGCCGCTCTTGGCGATGGTGCCGAGGTTGGCCACCGCCTCGTCGGCCGAGAGACCGATGCCGTTGTCGGCAATCGTGATCGTCTTTGCCACGAGGTCGAAGCCCACCCGCACGTCCAGATTCGGGTTGTCTTCCCAGAGCGCCGGGTTGTTGAGCGCTTCGAAGCGCAGCTTGTCGCACGCGTCCGACGCGTTCGAAATCAGTTCGCGCAGGAAGATTTCCTTGTTCGAGTAGAGCGAGTGAGTCACCAGATGCAGGATCTGCTTGACTTCGGCCTGGAAGGAAAGGGTCTGCTTGTCCATGGTTCTTCTGGAGTGCGAGGAGGGCAACGCCCGAAGGTGGTGATTTTGCCGGTGCTTTCAAGGCCGCTCGGCGCGCCTTGGGCCGACGACAATCGCCTGCCAAAGGCTCGTCCCATGAGAACCATCACCGCCACCCGCTATGTGACGCCGTTGCGCGAAGGCGGTTCGCTGCCGGCCGTGGTCGAGGCCGACGACGACGGCCTTTACGTGCTCAAGTTCCGCGGTGCGGGCCAGGGCCCGCGCGCGCTCATCGCCGAGTGGGTCGCGGGGGAACTGGCGCGCGCCGCCGGCTTGCCGGTTCCGGAGATCGTCTTGATGCACATCGATGCCGACCTCGCCCGCACCGAGCCCGACGCCGAGATCCAGGACCTGATGCGCGCCAGCGCGAGCGGCATCAACCTCGCGCTCGACTACCTGCCCGGTTCGATCACGTTCGACCCCATTACCTTCGCGCCGGAAGCCGACCTCGCGTCGCGCATCGTCTGGTTCGACGCCTTCGTCACCAACCTCGACCGCACGCCACGCAACACCAACATGCTGGTCTGGCACCGCAAGCTCTGGCTCATCGACCACGGCGCCGCGCTGTACGTTCAGCACGATTGGCGCGACGCGGATGCACGCGCGAAGAGCCCCTTCGCGTTGATCAAGGACCATGTGCTGCTGCCGTTCGCATCGCGCCTCGCCGAGGCTGATCTGTTCATGACCGAACGCATCACGCCCGAAACGATCGAGCGCGTGGTCGCGCAGATTCCGACCGACTGGCTCGAAGCCCATGCCGGCTTTGCAAGCCACGACGCCCACCGTGCCGCCTATGTCGGTTACCTCACGCAGCGCCTCGCCGCGCCGCGTGCCTTCGCCGAGGAGGCCGTTCGTGCCCACACGATGCACGTATGACTACGCGCTGGTGCGCGTGGTGCCGCGCGTCGAGCGCGGCGAGTTCGTCAACGTCGGCGTGATCGTCTCGTGCGATGCGCGCGACCACCTCGCGGCGCGCATCGAGGTCGACGAAGCGCGCTTGCGTGCGCTCGATCCGAAGCTGGACCTGGCGGCGGTGCACGATGCGCTCGATGCGATCACCGCGATCTGCAGGGGCGGGAGTGGCGCCGGTGCGCTCGGCCGCATGACGACACGCGAACGCTTTCACTGGCTCGTCGCGACCCGGAGCACGATGATCCAGACCTCCCCCGTCCACACCGGCCGCCACCACGATCTCGACGACGCGGCCGAGCGCCTGCTCGATCGCATGGTGCGGCTGCGTTGAGCGAGTCGCCGGCGCCGCCCGAACAACTCAGCAATACGTCGACGCGCCGTCGTTTTCCGGGAGACGGCGGCGGCCGGCCCGCACGCGCACGGTCTTGCGAGGCGGCGGGCTCGTGTTGACGGCGAGCGTTCCGAGATGGCCGAGCGAGCGCTTCAGCAAATAGAGCGGGCTCCAGCGCGACGGCTCCGCCGACCGCGCCGCGGCCGCGAGCACGAGGAACACCCCGAACTGCGCCGCCGCGTAGATGCGAGCCGCGATCTCGAAGATCTCGTGCATCGGCACCGAATAATTCCACGGCCGGGCGATTCCCAGGAACGCCACGAAGAGCCACAGGAAATTCGAGATGCCCACCGGCAGCGCGACGACAAGCCAATCGGTCACGTCCCAAGCAGCCACGCGGCGGCCGCGCGCCAGACGCGGGAACGTGAAGCGATGCAGCACGAACGCGTTCAGCGTGAGCGCGAGGACGAGCACGATCTTCGCGAGCAACTTGGGGTTCTGCATGAAATCGGCGCGCGTCTGCATGCCCATCACGATGATCCCTGCGCCGGTCACGTAGAGCGTCACCAACGCGATCAGCACGATGCGCGCAACGAATTCGTTCGGCGGCGCGATCCGCACGCGGTCTTGCGCCAACTTGGCGAGCAGGCGCAGATCGGTCGCGACGATCGCGCCCAATGCCATCGAGGCGGCAAGCAGGTGGGCGAAAACCAGCATCATGTCGAGCACGGGCGGCTCCGCGCCTTCCAAGGCGCCAGGTCCATGAAAACGACATCGCGCGCGATGTCGAGGGTCGAGTCGCGGCATACGCTGCCGCAACTGACATTGTTGTCGTCAGCGTGTGAACCGCCATGTCAGGAATTGGCGCGCCACGCGATTTTTACGCGCCAACACGACCTGCCGTGCGGCATTCGCACCGACTACAGCTCTTGCGGCGCGACCTTTTCATACCAGTGCGAGATGCGGTCGCCATCCCAGTGCAGCGCGATGTGGGAAGCCGCGCTGGCATGGCGCAGCGCGCGTGGTCGAAAGATCGCGACGCATTCGCCGCCAGCGTGGCGCACGCTAGGGTACCGGATGCCCCAGCTGGCCCGCGCGCGCAACTCGGCGCCGAGACGCTGCGAGACGCTGTAGTCGTCGGGGTCGAGCGCGCGCGCGTAGGACGACCGCGCAGGCCCGCGCGCCTTCACGCGGGCCGGCTCGCGCAGGTTGTGCAGCTCGGCTTCGACGTTGGCGGTGATGAGTCGTAGGTCGACATCGATTGGCGGCTCGGCGGTGCGCCGCATGAACACGGCGCGGTGATGGCTCACCTCCATCACGGCGGTCTCGAGCGAGTGCGCCGCGTAATAGACGCCGTAGGTGCCATTGGTGAAACGCGACCCTTCCTTGTTCAAGTGCGTGAAGGCCGCCATCACTGGCAAGCTGCCGGGGCCGCTCACCCGTTCTTCCGGCGCGACCAGTGAGAGCTCGCCGATCTCGTCGCGCACCCGCGGGTTTGCGAGCGCCTCGATCGCGAACACGGTTTCCAGATCGGCGGGGTCGGCGATCGCGTCGTACAGACCGACCGTGGGAAAGCGCGACGGGATGAGGCGGTACGAAGGCCGCCACGTCGTCCGCGTGACCGGCACCTTGGCGGCGTCGATCATGCCTTGCCGCCGCGCTGCGCATCGAGGTACTGGCGTACCACGAAAAGGTCGGCCACCTGCCCGCCGAGCATGCGGTCGAGCGCCGACCGACCGCCGAACATCGGCGCGGTGTTGGCCCTGCGCACCCACTCGTTCGCACGCTGCGGCACCGGCAGCAGGATCTGCAGCGCCGCGTAGATCGCAAACAGGTGCGACAGGCGCTCGAGCAGATGGCGATCGAGCGGCGCGACCTTGCCCTGCTTCCATTGGTAGAGCGTGGTGCGAGCGACGCCGAGCAGCGTGGTCTGCTCGGCGACGCCGAGACCCCATGCGTCGGCCAGGCGAAAGAAGGTTCGCAAGGCCGCCCCGGCAGCAGCCGGCGACGTCAAATCGACCGGGGCAGAAACGATCTTGGCGACAGCGCTCATGCGGCGCATGCTATTTCGTTCACAGACATATCGCAATGCTTTGACCGCGAGCGGACGATGGTTATGGCGGTGGTTATCGCGATGGTTATCGCGACCGATGCGACAGGTACGCCAGTTGCTGCCGGCCGCCGAGGGCGCGTCCGGCTCGCGCCTCCCACCGTGAAGGACGATCGTCATGGCCCACGCGCTGAAACGCTACTTCGACAAGCGCCACTTCGACATCACCAGCGAGCCGCAAGGCGGCAAGCCTGGAACGACCGGCCGCCTCGGCTTCGTGATCCAGAAGCACGCGGCCAGCCACCTGCACTACGACTTCCGCCTCGAGCTCGACGGCACGCTGAAGAGCTGGGCGGTGCCGAAGGGGCCCAGCCTGGACCCGGCCGACAAGCGCATGGCGGTTCATGTCGAGGACCATCCGCTCGACTACGCGAATTTCGAAGGCGTGATCCCCGCCGGCCAGTACGGTGCCGGCACTGTCATCGTGTGGGACCGCGGCACCTGGGAGCCGGTTGGCGACGCACGTGCCGGCTATGCGGCCGGCAAGTTGAAATTCCAATTGCAAGGCGAGAAATTGCGCGGTGGCTGGACCCTGGTGCGCATGCACGGCCGCGCTGGCGAACGCCAGGAGCCGTGGCTGCTGATCAAAGAACGTGACGACGCGGCGCGTCCGGCCGCGGAGTACGTTGTCGTCGCCGCGTTGCCGAACAGCGTGCTGTCGGACCGGACGATTCCGGACCCGACGAAGAAGGCGACCGCGACCAAACCGGCCCGGGCCGGTATGCCAGCCGCGGCCGCCGGCCCCACTGCACCAGCGCGGGCAGACCACGCGGGCACGCCACCGACGAACGGCAAATCAACCGTCAACAAAGGCAAGGCCGCGCCCACGGTGAGGTCGACGCTTGCGACGCCCGCCGGCGCAAGGCGGGCGCCGCTGCCCGCCACGCTTGAGCCGCAGCTGGCGACCCTCGCCGCCGAAACACCGCGCGACAGCGGGTGGCTCTATGAGATCAAGTTCGACGGCTATCGCCTGCTCGCGCGCATCGACGAGGCCGGCGAGGTCGCGCTCTTCACCCGCAACGGCAACGACTGGACAGCGAAGCTGCGCCAGCTCGCCGCCGACGTGAAGATTCTCGGCATCGGACCGGGCTGGTTCGGCGGCGAGATCGTCGTGATGGGCGCGAACGGGGCGCCCGATTTCAACGCGTTGCAGAACGCGTTCGATTCACCGAGCAACGCCGCGATCCAGTACTTCCTGTTCGATGTGCCGTTTCACGCCGGCCACGACCTGCGCCCCGTCCCCCTCGTCGAGCGACGCGCGCACCTGGCCGGCCTGCTCGACGGCGCGTTGCAGGCGAATTCGAACAGCCAGGTGCGCTTCAGCCAGGACTTCCAGGCGAGCCCGTCCGAGCTGCTGCAGAACGCCTGCCGGATGCGACTCGAAGGGGTCATAGGCAAGCGCGCCGATGCGCCTTACGTGTCAAAGCGCTCGGCCACCTGGATCAAGCTCAAGTGCACGCAGCGCCAGGAGTTCGTGGTCGGCGGGTACACCGACCCGCAGGGCGCTCGCACGGGGCTCGGCTCGCTGCTGCTCGGCATTCACGACGAGACCGGACACCTGCGCTTTGCCGGCGGGGTGGGCAGCGGCTTCGACGACGCGACGCTCGCCGCTATCCGCGAGCAGCTCGCCGGCCTGGCCACCGACGCGACGCCTTTTTTCGAAAAGCCTCGCGACGTGCGCGGCCACTGGGTCCGGCCCGAGTTGGTCGCCGAGGTGTCGTTCGGCGAATGGACGAAGGAGGGTCGGGTGCGCCACGCCGTCTTCCATGGCCTGCGCACCGACAAGCCGGCCGCCGCGATCATCCGCGAGCAGGCCGAGTCGCGCACCGAGGTCGTGAAGGACGTCGCAGCCGAGATGGCGAAGGCGCCGGTCCGGAAGAAAGCAGCCGCCGCGCCGCAGAAACCGGAGGCGGCGAAAGGCGCCCCCGGGCGAACCTCCGCGCCAAAGACCGCAAGGATGTCTAGCGGCAGCGACGCGCCGACCGCCGAGTCGCTCGGCGTGCGCATCAGCAACCCCGACCGCGTGATCGATGCCAGCAGCGGCGCGACCAAGGTCGACCTGGTGAACCATTACCTGCGCGTCGCCCGAGTCATCCTGCCGCACCTCGAAGGACGGCCGGTGTCGCTGGTGCGCGCGCCGGCGGGCATCGGCAAGCAGCTCTTCTTCCAGCGCCACGCCGACGCGCTGAAGATCGCCGACCTCACGCAACTCGATCCGGCGGTTTCGCCAGGCCACGCCGCGATGATCGAGATCGACTCGTTCACGGCGCTCGTCAGCGCAGCGCAGAACAACGTCGTCGAGTTCCACACCTGGAATGCGCGCTCGAAGTCGGCCGACAAGCCCGACCGCATGGTCTTCGATCTCGACCCCGGGGAGGGCGTGGCGTGGCGGCTGATCCAGGAAGGCGCCAACCTCACGCGCGCACTGCTGCACGAACTCGGCCTCGCGAGCTTCCTGAAGACGAGCGGCGGCAAGGGCCTGCACATCGTCGTCCCGCTGCGGCCGAAGGACGACTGGGACACCGTCAAGGCCTTTTCACAAGCGGTGGTCGCGCATCTCGCGCAAGCGATCCCGGAGCGCTTCGTGGTGAAGAGCGGCCCGAAGAACCGGGTCGGCAGGATCTTCGTCGACTACCTGCGCAACGGCTTCGGCGCGACCACTGCGTGCGCGTGGTCGGCGCGGGCCCGTGCAGGGCTCGGCGTTTCGGTGCCCTGCAGCTGGGACGAGCTGGCGAGCCTGACCGGCGGCGCGCACTGGACCATCGCCAACGTGCCCGAACGGCTCGAAGAGCACGTCGACCCCTGGAGCGGCTACGCCGACGCGCGCCAGACGCTGACCGCCGCGATGAAAACGCTCGCCTTCGAACCCGCGTGACAGCCTGACGGTCGTTCAGCGCGGCGCCGGCTTCGCTGCCGCACCGGCGGCGGCGGCCACCGCCCTCGCCTTGTCCGCCAACAACTGCGAGACGAGCTGGTTCAGGCGCGCAAAGTCGACCGGCTTGTCGAGATGCGCCGAGTAGCCGGCGGCCATTGCACGCTGGACGTCCTGGGGGCGACCGTATCCCGTCAGCGCGATCGCGGGGACCTGCGCCGCGCGCGTCGTGTCGCGCAGCTTCTCCATCAACTGGTAACCGTCCATGTGGGGCATGCCGATGTCGGAGATGACGAGGTCGAAGTCACGGTCGCGTGCGAAGTCGAGTGCTTGCTCGCCGGTACTCGCCGAGGTCACGACCATGCCCTTGGCCTCGAGCAGGTAGCCGAAGGTCTCCAGCGTGTCGGCGGTGTCGTCGACCAGCAGCACGCGGACCCCCTTGTTCGGGCTGTCGACGGCGGTGGCGTCGTCGAGCAGCGGCCCGAAGTCGGACCTCATGTGCAGCGGCAACCAGACCCTGAAGGTCGAGCCCATGCCGCCGCCCGGCGAGTCGACGGCGACGCGACCGCCGTGCAGCGCGACCAGGCTGGCCACGAGCGCGAGCCCGATGCCCAGGCCGCCCTCCTCGCGGGTGGTCTGCGAGTCGGCCTGCCGGAACATCTCGAACACGTGCGGCAGGAACGACGGCAGGATGCCGCGGCCGTTGTCGCTCACGCGCAGCAACGCGTCGCTGCCGGCGCGGGTGAGCGACACCTCGATCGCACCGCCGCTGCGCGTGAACTTCACCGCGTTGCTAAGCAAGTTCCACACGATCTGTTCGAGCCGAATCGGATCGGCGCTCACCAGCAGCGGCTCGTCGCTGATCGACGCTTTGAAGACGATGCGCTTGTGGCCGGCCTCTTGCGCCGCGGCCGCCAGCAGCGGCTGGATCGCCTCGCCGAGCCAGAGCGGGGTCAGGTTCACCGTGAGCTTGCCGGCATGGGTGCGCGACATGTCGAGCAGGTCGTCGATGATGCGGGCCTGGCTCTGCACGGTTTTCTGGATCGTGCGCGCCGCCTTCATCACGGCCGCGAGCGACTGCGCCTCGGGCAGCGTCATCAGCACCTGCGTGTTGACGTTGATGAGGTTGAGCGGGTGCTTCAACTCGTGCGACATCACGGCCAGGAACTCGCTCTTCATCCGGCTGTCGGCAGTGGCCTCGGCGGCGCCGCGCATCGCCTGGCTGAGCCGGCTGTCGCGGCTCGATTCGTCCTGTAGCTGGTGCGTCGCGTCGCGCGCGATCTTCGCGAAGCCTTGCAGGCGGTCGCCGCGCAACTGGGTGGTCACGCCGCTCGCGTAGAAGGTACTGCCATCCTTCCTCAAATGCCAGCGCTCGTCGCTCGCGCGGCCGGTTTCGAGTGCACGCTTCAATTCGAGTTCAGGCACGTTCTGCGCCCGTTCGAGCGGCAGGAAGATCAGCTCGAAGTGCTGGCCCAGCACCTCGGCCTCCGACCAGCCGAAGATGCGCTCGGCGCCGGCGCTCCAGCTGGTGAAGCGGCCGCGCAGATCGAGCGTGAGGATGGCGAAGTCGGGCATGTTGTCGGCCACCAGCCGCATGTGTTCCTCGCTCATGCGCACGCTCGCCTCGGCGCGCATGCGGCTCGTGATGTCGATGAAGCTCAGCACGGCCCCGTCGATGCGGTCGGCGGCGGTTCGGTACGGCAGCAGGCGGGCGAGAAACCAGCGACCATCGGCGCTTCTCACCTCGCGCTCGATCGTCTTCAGCGTGTCGAAGGTGGCCGCCGCATCGGCCGCCAGGCTGTCGTATTCGAGCCGGTGCGTGATGTCGAAAATGGACCGGCCGAGGTCGGTGTCGATGATGTTGAACACCGTTCGTGCGGCCGGCGTGAAGCGCTTGATCTTCATCTCGTGGTCGACGAAGACGGTCGCGATGTCGGTCGCGCCGATCAGGTTCTGCAAGTCGTCGTTGATATCGGTCGTCTCGTCGATCTTGGCCTTGAGCTCCTGGTTGACGGTGATCATCTCCTCGTTCGTCGACTGCAGTTCTTCGGTGCTGGTTTCGAGCTCTTCCGAGGTCGACCGCAATTCCTCGTTGATGGCCTGGAGCTCTTCGTTGGACGCTTTCAGCTCTTCGGCCGACGCTTCGTACTGTTCGATCGTGGTGCGCAACTGATCGTCCTTGCGCTGCAGTTCGGATTCGAGCTGGAACAACACGGGGTCGACCTTGTCGCCCCCGCTGCCGCTGCCGGCCATGCGTGCTTCGAGGGTCTGCTCGACCTCGTCGAACAACACCAAGATGAGTTCGGCCGGCCAATCGGGATGCTGCACGGGGCGCGCCGTCATCTTCACGTGATAGATGTGGCCGTCTCTCGCCACATCGACGGAACGCGCTTCGACGCTGGCGTTGAACTGGATCGCCTGGAAGAGCGCGGTGCGCAATTCCGGTCGCAGTTCGGGCTGGACGACTTGTACCAGGTTGTGGGTGGGTTCACCTTCGCCGAAACGGAGGTAGCGGCCGGCCCGCGCCGACACATGCACGATGTCTGAATCGTGGTTGATGATCACGCTCGGCGGGGCGTATTCCTCGAGCAGCTTCTGGTGCAGCTCGCCGACCGAGAGCTTGCGGTTTTCGACGGTTGGGATCGCCGGGCGCGGCCGGTTGCGGGGCAGCACGCTGCCGAGCGGAAACTGCGGCATCGACCGCGTCGACTTCACGTTCGCGTTGGCGCGGTAGATGCGGTGCCGCTTGTCGACCGTGCTGAAAAGCTTCGGCGCCGCATCGGCGGTTTCCGAGGTGCCGAGAAACAGGTAGCCGCCGGGACGCAGCGCGAAATGGAACATCTGCAGCACGTCGTGCTGGGCCGCCCGATCGAGGTAGATCAGCAGGTTGCGGCAGGTGACGAGGTCGAGCCTCGAGAACGGGGGGTCGCGCAGGATGTCGTGCACAGCGAAGAGCATCCGTTCGCGCAAGGGCTTGGACACGCGATAGCCCTCCGGCTCCCGGAGGAAGAAGTCGTGCAGGCGGGTGTCTGAGACATCGGTGGCGATCGAACTCGGGTACGCGCCCTCGCGTGCCACCGCGAGCGACGCGACATCGATGTCGGTCGCGAAGATCTGCGTCGGCCGTTCGTGCTTCGTCCGCTTGCCCTGCTCCGCCAGGAGAATCGACGTCGAGTACGCCTCTTCTCCGGTCGAGCAGCCGGCGACCCACACGCGCAGCGGCTCGCCGGCACGGCCGGCATCGAACAGCTCGGGCAACACGTCGCGCTCGAGTGCTTCGAAGGCGTCGGGGTCGCGGAAGAAGTTCGTGACACCGATCAGCATGTCGTCGAGCAACGCATCGGCTTCGGCGTTGTGATGACGCAGGTACTCGCTGTAGGCCTGCACGTGGGGCGTGGCGCACACCTGCATGCGGCGCTCGACGCGTCGCAGCACCGTGGCCCTCTTGTAGTGGCTGAAGTCGTGCCCGGTGCGACGGGCGAGCGTCGCCATCACCTCGCGCAACGCGAGCTCCGCCGCATCCGGCGAAGTCGAGGCGTGCGCGTGCAGGTTGGCGACGTGCGGGCTCGGCACCTCCATGTGTTTCGCGTTGGCCCAGAGGTCGAGCAGTTTTCGCGCGATCTCGGTCGCCGGCAGCACGAAGTCGACCTTGCCGGTGGCGACCGCACTCTTGGGCATGCCGTCGTACTCGGCGTCTTCCGGTGCCTGTGCGATGACGACGCCGCCGCACTCCTTGATGCGCGCCAGCCCCACCGCACCGTCGGAACCGGTTCCGGAGAGCACCACGCCCACCGCGCGGTCGCCGTGGTTCTCGCCGAGGGTCCGGAAGAAAAGATCGATGGCGACGTGAGGGCCTTGGCGCCGCGTCGGATCGCTCAGGCCGAGGTGGCCATCGAACATGCGAAGGTCGTGGTTCGGCGGGATCACGTAGACGTGGTTGCGCTCGATCCGGACGTCGCTTTGCACCTGCACGACCGGCATCGGGGTCGCCGCCTGCAAGAGCTTCGGCGCGTAGCTCTCGTGCGTCGGCGACAGATGGAAGATCACCACGAAGGCCATGTCCGGCGCGGCAGGCAGCCCGGCGAGCACCTTCAACATCGTGGCCATGCCACCCGCCGACGCGCCGATGCCGACGACCGGGAAATCGAGCCCGCTGGTCGGAGCGACCGATCGCGGCAGGGAGGTGATGTCGTTCACGTGGTGGGGCCGCTGAGCTCAGCAGATGATGGCAGTCGCACGGCCGCCCGTCGATCGACTGGCATACGAGGTCGACGAGGCGAAAGAGATCAAGTGTCGTCGAACGGATCGGGGTGTCGACATCGTGGTGCGCGCTCCGGTTCGGGACCTCCCAGACGACTATTTCGGCAAGGCGTGTGCCTAACGCCACCGGTATTCATGTCGCCTCGCCGCAGCATCGATCTCGCTGCGGCGCATGCATGGCACATGCCTTGCCAACTCGAGCCGCGGCCCGAAGGTCGCGCCCCCTTTACTCATCCAAGGACCCCTTCGTGGACGCTCGCAGCTCGGTCTTTCCATCGGCCGCATCGACCGCGCTGCACGCCGGCTGCGGCTTCGACACCGTCGTCGTCGGCGCCGGCTTCGCCGGATCCGTGCTCGCCGAGCGGCTCGCGACCGTGCTCGACCAACGCGTGCTGGTCATTGACAAGCGTCGCCACATCGGCGGCAACGCATACGACCGCCACGACGATGCCGGCGTGCTCATCCACCCTTACGGACCCCACATCTTTCACACCAACTCGACCGAGATCTTCGAGCACCTGTCGAGATTCACGCAATGGCGGCCCTACCAGCACCGCGTGCTCGCCAACGTCGACGGGCAGAACGTGCCGATGCCGATCAACCTCGACACCGTGAATCGCCTCTACGGTCTCCATCTCACCTCGTTCGAGATGGAAGCCTGGCTGGAATCGGTCGCCGAAAAGAAAGACACGATCTCGAACTCCGAAGACGTGATCGTCAACAAGGTCGGGCGTGACCTCTACAACAAGTTCTTTCGCGGCTACACGCGGAAACAGTGGGGGCTCGACCCCTCGGAGCTCGACGCGAGCGTGACCGCGCGAGTGCCCACGCGCACCAACCGCGACGATCGCTACTTCACCGACACCTACCAGGCCATGCCGCTGCATGGCTACACGCGCATGTTCGAGTCGATGCTGAGCCACCCCAATATCAAGGTGATGCTCAACACTGATTACCGCGAAGTGATCGATCTGCTGCCATGGCGGCACATGGTGTACAGCGGTCCGATCGACGCGTTCTTCAACTTCAAGCACGGCAAGCTGCCGTATCGCAGCCTCGAATTCCAACACGTGAACCTGCCGCAGCCGCAATTCCAGGCGGTCGGCACCATCAACTTTCCGAACGACTACGGCTACACCCGCATCAGCGAGTTCAAGCACATCACCGGGCAGCAGCATGCGAGCACCTCGCTGGTGTACGAGTACCCGCGCGCCGAAGGAGACCCGTACTACCCAGTGCCGAGGCCCGAGAACGCGGCGCTCTATCGCCTGTATGAAGCGGAGGCCGACGCGGTCCCGAACGTCACGTTCGTCGGCCGTCTTGCCACGTACAAGTACTACAACATGGACCAGGTGGTGGGCCAGGCGTTGACGGCGTTTAAGCGGATCCAGCAGCGCCATGACGCAGAGCGCGCCGCGATCCATGTGATGCGGATCGAGCCACCGCGCTCGCCTTCGCTGGAGTCCGGCGCGAGCGCGATGGCCGCAGCGGTGTAGGAATTGTCTGTTTGTGGGGACGCGGGGTCGTGCGGCGGTCGCGAAGGTCTATGTTCCGCCCATGCCACCCGTGGCACCACAACAGCGAGGTTCGACATGACCGTTTCCAACGACGCCATCCGCTTTCCCACTTCCGACACGCCGCACACCAACGGCCTCGCCGATTACCGCGACGCGTCCGTCACGCGCGCCGCGATGCAGGCTCACGACGCGGTCGACCGCGTTGCGAGCTCCGTGGGTCCGTTGGTCGACAAGGTCAAGGACGTCGCCGCGCGTGCCGGAGACGTGTTCCACAGGCGCGACGTGCGGCTGTCCGATGTGCAGCAGCAGGCGGTCTCGGCGCTTCGCGTCGTCGTGCGCAAGCGGCCTGCGACCTCGGTCGCAGTGGCGCTGGCTCTGGGCTGGATGGTGTCACGCGCGATTTCGCGCTGACGATCCTGTCGATGGCCGGCGGCCATCGACCGCGAGACAATGCATGCGGGGTCGATTTCGTCGACCTCGCACCGCATGCCTGACTCTCCGCCTACTCACTCGGTACACATCGTCGATGCGACGATGTTCTGGAGCGCCACAGGCGGCGGTGTTCGCAGGTATCTGCTGAAAAAGCACGACTGGTTGGCTCGGCAGCCGACGCTCAGGCACAGCATCGTCGTGCCGCTGTCGCACCCGGCAAATGCCGACCCGTGGATGCATCGGATCCCGGCTTGGCCGATGCCGTATTCCGGGGGTTACCGACTGCCCGTCGATCGGCATGCGATCAGGCGCTCGATCACGGAGTTGCATCCGTCGCTGGTCGAGAGTGCCGACCCGTATCGGGTCGCCTGGGGCGTGCTCGACGCGGCCCATTCGTTGAGCGTGCCCTCGGTCGCGTTCTGTCATTCAAACCTCGACACGGTCGCCCGCATGGCGGCAGGGCGATGGTTCGCGGCTTCTGCCGGTGGCGCGGCGCGGCGCTATGTGCGACGCCTCTACAACCGCTTCGACCTGGTGCTCGCACCGAGTCAGTCGATGCGCCAGCACCTGCTCGATTGGGGCGTCGCCCACGTCACATGCCAGCCGCTCGGCGTCGACGGCGAAGCGTTCGTGCCGTCATGGCCGACAAGCGCATCGCGGCCGCCCGAAGGCGACGCACGAAGCCGGCAGACGAGGTCGGCGTGGCGGCGCGCTCACGGCTTCACCGATGACCAGCGCATCCTAGTCTTCGCCGGTCGCTTCGCGTTCGAGAAGAACCTCGACGTGCTGGCAGCGGCGGTGGAATCGCTCGGCGCGCCCTATGTGCTGCTGGCGATCGGCGCCGGTCCGAAACCGCCGACAACGAGCGCTCGCGTGCGCACGCTGCCCTTCATGCCGAACGTCGCCGACCTCGCTGCGGCACTCGCGAGTGCCGACGCCTTCGTGCATGCCGGCGACCAGGAAACGTTCGGGCTCTCCGTGCTGGAAGCGATGGCCTGTGGGTTGCCTGTCGTCGTGCGCGCGGCGGAAGGGCTGGCCGAGATGGTCGATGCCAGCGTTGGAGTCGCGGTTCGGCTCGGCACGTCTGCCGCGTTTGCCGAGGCCATCGCGGCGCTGTTCGCAAATGACGTGGCCGCCCTCGGCCGCGCGGCGCGCCAGCGTGCCGAAGCGAACGACTGGAATGCGGTGCTGCCCTCGTTGATGCAACGGTATCGCGCTTTGATCGACGGCACGCCGCGCGCGGCGTCGGGAAGCGTGACGACAGCGTCGCCATCGAACGCAGCCGCGGCGCAAGCAGAGCGCGGCTGGCCATGAGCGGCGCGGCGACCTTGCGCGTCACCGCGCCGATGCTCGCCGTTGTCCTTCATGACGCCGCCTCTTCCACCCAGGCAGCCTGCGAGCGCACGTTGCGCGCGGTGGCGGCAGTGGCCGATGTGCCGGTGACGCTGCTGGCGGTGCCGCGTTACCACCACGAGACGCCGACGCCGGCGTTCGAACGGTGGCTCACCGAACGCAGCCAACGCGGCGACGAGCTCTCGCTGCACGGTCTCACGCACCTCGACGAGTCCGGTCCGCCGGGGGGTTGGCTGGAACGCCTGCGGCGCCAGAGCTACACGCGCGGCGAAGGCGAGTTCTGGGCCTTGTCGGAGAGCGAAGCGGCGACCCGTCTGCAACAGGGCGTCGAGTGGTTCGTCGCGAACGGCTGGCCGTTGCAAGGCTTCGTCGCGCCTGCTTGGTTGCTCGGACCCGGCGGGTGGGCGGCGCTGAAGCGTTTCGACTTTCGCTACACGAGCACGCTGCGTCACCTGTTCGCGCTCACGAGCGGCCGCCGGTGGACCAGCCAGAGCATCGTCTACAGCACCTCCAGGGCTTGGCGCCGGCAGTCGTCGGTGGTGTGGGCAGCGGCGGTGTCACGCCTTGAGCGGGACAACCCGCTGCTCCGCATCGAGCTGCACCCGTCCGACGCCGATCACGCGCCGGTGCGACGATCGTGGCAACGCATTCTGGAGCAGCACGTCGCGACACGGCGGGCCGTGACGGTCGCAGAGGCGGTCGCGTCGTTGGACGTGCTGGCCACCGCGCATTGAACCGTCACGCCACCTTCGCGCCGCACGCCGGCTACATGACGTTGAAGCTGATCCACGCCGTGACCGCACCGAGCGCGGCGCCGACCACGACGTCGCTGGGATAGTGCAGCCCAAGCACCACGCGCGAGGTGGCGAGCAGCGCGGTGAACGGCCAGACGAGAGGCGCCAGGTGCGGGTGGTAGACCGTGAGAATGACGCTGAACGCCACTGAATGCATCGTGTGGCCGCTCGGGAAGCTGAACTCGTCGAGCGGTTTCACGCACGGGCGAAACTGCGTGCAGGCCCGATACGGTCGCGGCCTCGCAATGATTCGCTTGATGATCTTGTAGAGCACCAGATCGATCGACCCGACCGCGACCATGCGAACCGCGGCCGACGCGCCGCTGTGATGATCGAACCAGGGCAGCAAGACGATGGTGGCGTACCAGATCCAGCCGTCGCCGATGCGGCTCACCACTTCGAACAGCCGCAACGCCCAGAGGTGCGCGGCGGCCCCGTGCATCCACAAGGCGAGCGCGCGTTCGCGCATCGGCCAGGTGGTCGGTTTATGGCGCGCCCTGTTCGCTCGACGCGCCGCCGGCGACAAGTCGACGCGCAGATCCTGCCACGCGCCGTCGACGCGACGCTCCTGCCAAACGCCATCGACCCGGCGTTCGAGGCCACGCGCCGCAGCGAGCGCGCGCTCGCGCGCCGCGCTGGCGACGCGTCGGTCAGGCCACGGCCGCGACATGCGGAACCGCCTCGTATCGGGTGAGCCACGCGGCGCGGAGGTTCTGCTCGAAGCCCGCCAGCACCTGGCTCCATTGCGCCGAATTCGCCGCCGCGCGGGCCGCGGCGCGCATCGCGGCGAGCCGGTCCGTCGGCTGACGAACGAGCGTCGATGCGGCAGCGACGAACGCGGCTTCGTCGTCGGCCTCGATCAACACGCCGCTCTGACCGTCGACCACGTGCTCGGCCGCGGCGGCGACATTGAACGCCAGCACCGGCAGGCCACTCGCCAATGCTTCGAGCGTGACGTTGCCGAAGGTGTCGGAAAGGCTCGCGAAGAGAAACGCATCGGCCGACGCGTAATGGGCCGCGAGCGCGTCACCGCGCTGGTTGCCGACGAAACGCACGTTCGGGTGCGCGGCTTCGAGCTTCGCACGCAACGGGCCGTCGCCGACGACCACCATCCGAAGCGTGGAATTTGCGGCGCGCGCGGCATCGAACGCCCGCAATGCCAGCCCGATGTTCTTTTCAGCGGCGACGCGGCCGACCACCAGCAATACGCGGTCAACGGGCGCCGCGCCCCAGGCCGCGCGCAGCGCGTCGCTGCGCCGAGCCGGCGTGAAGCGCTCGGTGTCGACGCCTCGACCCACCACCGCGAGTCGCTCGAAGCCGGCGGCGGCGAGTTCGGCGCGCATCGCGCGCGTCGGCACGAAGGTGGTCACGCTCTGGTTGTGAAAACGCCGCAGCAAACCCAACACGGCTATGGCGGCGAAGCCGAGCCGGTAATAGCGGCTGTACTGGTGAAAGTTGGTGCGGAAGTCCGACGTGATGGCCAGGCCCAGCTGGCGCGCAGCCGACGCGGCGGCCCAGCACAGCGGGCCGGGGGTGGCGACGTGCACGAGCTCGACCCGCCCGGCGCTGAACGATCGCCGCAGCGCGCTCGCGAATGCGAGGCCGTATCGCAGGTCGGGGTACATCGGTATCGGATAACCGCGGCTCAGCCACTCGTGGCCGTCGCGGCGCACCGCTTCACCCGGTTGGCGTGGCCGCACCAGTTGGACCGCATGCCCACGCTCGCGCAGGTCGCGCACCGTGCGTTCGACCGTGAGCGACACGCCATTCAATTCAGGTGGATAGGTCTCGGTGACATAGGCGATGCGCATGGTTGCTGCCGGCGCAAAAGGCCGTTCGCCGATCGGCAATCGCTGTGCCTGTGAGTCGCGCACGCGCAACGACGGCGCATCGCTCGAGACCGGTGCAGGCAAGTCCACGTCGGCCCTCACCGAGCCCGCGTGTCGACGAGCGGCAACGCGGGCGTCGGCGCGACCGCGCCCACGGCCTGGCCGCCTTCGAGATAACGGCAGCACGTGGCGCCCCAGGGGACGCGCCGGAAGGTCGACCGCAAGCCGAGCAGCACCGGCACGGCGATGAACGCACCCGCCACCCCCCACAGCCAGCCCAGCACCAGCACCGATGCGAACACGAACAGGGCCGGAATGCGCAGGCGATGGCCCATGATCAACGGGCTCAGGAAATTGGCTTCGATGCCGTGAAGCAGCAGGAACACCGCCGGCGGCGCGAGCATCCCGAAACCGATGCCGAAGCTCACGCTGCCGGCCAGCCAGAGCACGAGCGCGATGAACACCGGCCCGAGGTAGGGCACGAACGAGAACACGACCGTGAACAATCCCCACAGCATCGCGTTCGGCAGCCCGATCGCCGCGAGCGCCGCGCCCGTCACGGTGCCGAGCGCGACATTCACGAGGCTCATCGTGCGTATGAAGAGGCCGATGTCGCGTTGCGCCTCGCGCACGCCACCGATCAGGAGCGCGCGGGTGCGGCGGCCGGTGATCGTTTGCAGCGTGGTGGTGACGAGCCAATGTTCGGATGCGAGCAGGAAATAGAGCAGCATCACCGCCGCGAATGACGAGACCGTGAAAGCGAGCGTCTCGCCGAGTGCGAGCCGCGTGATCGCAAGACCTTCGCTCGCGAGCTGGCCCCCGATGGCATCGGGCCCGGGCACCACGCCGGCACTTGGCAGCGCCGCCACGGCGGAGCTGCTCGCGAACGCGGGCCGCCAGACGTGGTCGCGCCATTGAACGGCGGCCTCGACGAGCGCCTGCCACGCGGCCGGCGCACGCGACCACCCTTCCGCCGCCGGCGAAGCCACCAGCAACGCGATCAGCACCAACGCGGCCAGAAGGGCGCTCACCACCAGCCCCGCGCCCACGTATTCCGGAATGCCGGCCTGGCGCAACCGCCGGACCGACGGCGCGAGCACGAAGGCGAACAGCACCGCGATCACGATCGGCAGCAGCAGCGGGCGCGCTTCCCGCAGCAGCGCGATCGAGGCGATCACAAAGAGACCGATCAGCACGCGACGCATCGATGGCGGCATCGACGGGGCCGGCGGAACGGGACTTGGCATGGCGACGGGGGAAGTCTTGAGCGGCGCCGATCATGACACTTCCGTGGCGGGGCCGAGAATGGGCGCCATGGCCACGCGGATCGACACGTCCACGCAGCGCTCGAGGGCGCCGGCAAGCCGCGGCCGCCGCCTCGGCATCGGGTTCGTGTTCCTGTGGTTCTTTATCGGCGGCATCGCGCACTTCGCGCTCACGTCGATCGAGATGCGCATCGTGCCGCCGTGGTTTCCGTGGCCGCGATTCGCGGTGCTCGCCAGTGGCGTGTTCGAATGGCTCGGTGCCGCGGCGCTGCTCGCACCGGCCACGCGACGCGCCGGCGGCATCGGCCTCTTCGCGCTGACGATCGCCGTCACGCCGGCGCACATCTACATGCTGCAGGCACCCGAACGATTCGACGTGCCGGTCGCGTTGCTGTGGCTTCGCTTGCCGATTCAACTGGCGCTGCTCGTGCTCATCTGGTGGTCGACCGGCATCGGCGACCGACGAACCTCGAAAGGACTTTCATGACCCCCACGCTGCCCACCCATGGCCTTCAGTTGCGCACCACGATCACGGCCAAGGGCACGCTAGAACTCACGCTCGTCGACGAGCCCGTCAGGCCGCCGGCCGACGACGACGTGCTGGTGCGCATCGATGCCGCCCCGATCAACCCGTCCGACATCGGGCTCCTGTTCGGCGCCGCCGACATGGGCACCGCGACGAGCACCGGCACGCCCGCGCGACCCGCGTTGACGGCGACCGTGCCTGCGAAGGCGATGCCCGGCATGGCCGCGCGACTCGACGCGTCGATGCCGGCCGGCAACGAAGGCGCCGGACTGGTGGTCGCGGCCGGCGCGGCCAGCGCCGCGCAAGCGCTGCTCGGCAAGACGGTCGCGATCATCAGCGGCGCCACGTATGGGCAATACCGGACGGTGAAGGCGAGCACATGCCTGCAGTTGCCCGAGGGGGCGACCGCGACCCAAGGGGCGTCGAGCTTCGTCAACCCGCTCACCGCCCTCGGCATGGTCGAGACCATGCGCCGCGAAGGCCACCACGCGCTCGTGCACACGGCGGCGGCGTCGAACCTCGGGCAGATGCTCAACAAGATCTGCCTGAAGGACGGCATCGCGCTCGTCAACATCGTGCGAAAACCCGAGCAGCGCCGCGTGCTCGAAGCGATCGGCGCTACTCACATCTGCGACCAGAGCTCGCCGACATTCAAAGCCGACCTCACCGACGCACTCGTCGCGACCGGCGCGACGCTCGCGTTCGACGCGACCGGCGGCGGCAAGCTCGCGGGCCAGATCCTCGGCTGCATGGAGGCGGCGCTCAATCGCACGGCGACGGCGTACAGCCGCTACGGCTCGAGCACCCACAAGCAGGTCTATCTGTACGGCGGCCTCGACACCTCGCCGACCGAGTTCTCGCGCAACTTCGGCATGGCCTGGGGCATGGGCGGGTGGCTGGTGTTCCCGTATCTGGCCAAGATCGGCGCGGCCCGCGAAGCGGCCTTGAAGGCGCGCGTCGCGGCCGAGCTCACGACCACCTTCGCAAGCCACTACACCCGCGAGATCACCCTGGCCGAGATGCTGCAGCCCGAGGTGGCCCAGGCGTACGACGCGCGTGCCACCGGGGCCAAGTTTCTGGTGACGCCGAACCGGGGCCTTTGAGGTCGAACCCGAGCGTTCGCGTGGGCAAGGCCACGAACGGGGACAATCGGCTCCCATGACCCAACGAGCGCTCGACCACCCCGCGCCGCGCGCTTCGGCTTCCGCCGTCGGCGCCGGACACGCGCACGACACCACCGTCACCACGCTCGGCAACGGCGCGCGCGTCGTCGCGATCCGCATGCCGCACCTCGAGACGGCGAGCGTCAGCGTATTCGTGCAATGCGGCAGCCAGCACGAGAGTGCGCGCCAGAACGGCATCGGCCACGTCGTCGAGCACATGGCGTTCAAGGGCACGGCGTCACGTGACTGCCAGCGGATCAACCTTGATGCCGAGCGGCTCGGCGCCGACGTTAACGCCCACACCGACAAGGACCACACCGCGTTCCACATGTCGGGCCTGGCCAAGCACGCGGGCCTCTTCGTGCAGATGCTCGGCGACATCGTGCGTGAGAGCACCTTCCCCGAGGTCGAGCTGGAACGCGAACGGCAGGTGATCCTGCACGAGATCGCCGAAGAGGAAGACGACGCGCTCTCGACCGTGTTCACGCTTTTCGACAAGACCTGCTTCGGCGCGCACGCGGTCGCGCAGCCGGTGATCGGCATGCGCAGGAACATCGAGCGCTTTACGCGGTCGGAGTTGATGGCGCATGTTCAGCAGCACTACACCGCGGCCAACGTGGTGATCGGCATCGCCGGCCACATCGACGCCGACGAGATGGCACGCGGGGCCGAGGCGGCGTTCGCATCGATGCCGCGCGGCGACGTGAACACGGTCGAGGCGCCGACGTGGCTCGGCGGCATCGCCGCGCGGCGCCAGACGGGCAGCAGCCAGACCCACGTGGCGTTCGGCTATCCGATTCCTGATCTGAGCCACGACGATCTCGCGAGCACGGTCGCCGCGTCGGTGTTCGGGGAAGGCATGAGCTCACCGCTGCTCGACGAGATTCGCGAACGCCGCGGCCTCGCGTACCACGCGGCCTGTTCGGCCGACTTGATGGCGCTCGCCGGCCAGTTCGTGATTGAAGCGACGACGACGCCCGAGCACCTCGACGAGTTCTTCGGCGCCGTCGCGCGCCTGCTGCACGCGCACGCTGTGCACATCGACGCGGTTGCGCTCGAGCGCGCCCGAAACCAGCTCGCGGTGCGCACGCTGCGCAGCGCCGAGCGGCCGCTTCATCGCATCGAGAGCGCGGCGCGCAGCCTCTTCGTGCGCGGCCGCGTGCAATCGCACGACGAGCTGATGGCCGGCGTGATGGCGGTGGGCGTCGACGATGTGCGCCACGCGTTCGAACGCATGCTGGCCGCGAAGCCGGCGATCGCGATCGCGGGCAAGCTCGGCAAGGGCTCGAGCGATCGATTCCTGGACCAGGTCGAAGCGTTTCGGCACGCCTGACAGCCGCGCCATGAACACGCCGGCATGAAGCCGCCGCCAAGGCTGCAATCGCTCGTCGACGAAGGCCTCATCGACGGCGTCGTGCGCCAACTGATGAGCGGCAAAGAGGCGATGGTCTACGTCGTGCGCTGCGGCGGCGACACGCGTTGCGCCAAGGTTTACAAGGAAGCGAACAACCGCAGCTTCCGGCAAGCCGTCGACTACACCGAGAACCGCAAGGTCAAGAACTCACGCCAGGCCCGCGCGATGGCCAAGGGCACGCGGTTCGGGCGCGAAGCGCAGGAGGCGGCGTGGCAGAGCGCCGAGGTCGATGCGCTCTATCGCCTCGCCGCCGCCGGCGTGCGCGTACCCAAGCCGTACAACTTCCACGAAGGCGTGCTGCTGATGGAGCTCGTGGTCGACGCCGACGGCGACGCCGCGCCGCGACTCAACGACTGCTCGTTCACGCCCGCCGACGCGCGCCGCCATCACGCCTCTCTGCTCGGCGAGGTGGTGCGCATGCTGCTCGCCGGCGTGGTGCACGGCGACCTGTCGGAATTTAACGTGCTGCTGGCCGAAGACGGGCCGGTCATCATCGACCTGCCGCAGGCGGTCGACGCTGCCGGCAACAACCACGCGAGCCGCATGCTGCTGCGCGACGTCGCGAACCTGCGCCACTTCTTCGGCCGCTTCGCGCCCGAATTGCTGAAAACGCAATATGGCGCCGAGATGTGGGATCTGTACGAGCGCGGCATGTTGATGGGCGCCACGCCGCTCACCGGCCACTACGAGGCGAAGGCCGGCGCCGTCGATTTGCGCGGCGTGATGCGCGAGATCGACGATGCGCGCGAGGAAGACACCGCGCGGCGCTTGCGGATGGCGCAAGGCTGAGCGCGAGGCCGTCGCCGTGCCCCGCAAGCGCCGGGCGGCGTGACTGCTCGTCGTCGCCCCTGACCGGCCGCCGACCCGCGCGAATCGCATGCAGCGATCGATGCCGCGCGGCGGCGTCTCACGACATTGCGAGGCAGCGACGACACCGCTCAAGGGCGCTCCCGCCAGGCCGATAACCAGTGATCCGGCAGCCGTGCGCGGCTGGTCCCCGCCCGCTCACGAACCGCCCCGCCTCGATGCCCGCTGCCATCACCGCCGCCACGTCAGAACCGAAGGCCGGCCGCGCCTTCGGCCGCTTCGAATTGCGTCGCAAGCTCGGCGAAGGCGGCCAGGCCGTCGTGTGGCTCGGCTTCGACCAGCGCCTGCAGCGCGAGGTCGCGGTGAAGTTGATGCGCTCCGAATCGGGCGCCGATCCGCTCGCCGTCGGCGAGTGGCTGCGCGAGGCCCGCAGCGTGAGCCGCCTCACGCATCCGAACATCGTGCCGATCTTCGAGGCCGATGTGCTTGAGCAGCAGGCCTACCTCGTCTACGAATACGTGAAGGGTCCGACGCTCGCGCAGCTGCTGAAATCGCGTGGCGCTCTGCCGGTGCCCGAAGCGGTCGCATTGCTGCTCGGCGTTCTCGATGCCTTGCACGAAGCGCACATCGCGGGCGTGGTGCACCGCGACCTGAAACCATCGAACGTGCTGGTGAGCGAAGCCGGCCGCGCCCGCGTGATGGACTTCGGCATCGCCGCGCATTTGCAGGACGCGCACGGCGCCGAGGGGCTCGTCGTCGGCACCCCCGGCTACATGTCGCCCGAAGCGGCGCGCGGCGAACCGCCCACGGCCGCGATGGACGTGTTCTCCGTCGGCGTGATGTTGGTCGAGGCGCTGGCCGGCCACCGCCTCATCGCCGACCGCGACCCGCAACGCGCGATGAACCGCGTGATGACCGAAGACTTGACGCTGCCCGACACGCTGTCGTCGGCTGTCGACGACGCCTTGCGCGTCGTGCTGCGTCGTGCGCTCGCGCGCGACCCGGCCAGGCGTTACGCGGCGGCGGCCGGCTTCCGCGATGCGCTGCGCGCGTGGTTGAAGCCCGAACCCATCGAAGCCGATGCCGGCGGCCCGGCCCACCGCACCGGCAAGGACAACGGCACGCTCGATTTCCTGCTGCGCCGCATGCGCCACAAGGCCGATTTCCCGGCGCTCTCGGACTCGGTCGCGCGGATCCAGCGCATCGCCAACTCTGACAACGGCAGCCTGCAGAGTCTCACCAGCGAGATCCTGCAGGACGTGGCGCTCACCAACAAGCTGCTGCGCCTCGTCAACACCGCGAGTTTCTCGACCGCGGCCGGCAGCATCAGCACCGTCTCTCGCGCCATCACGATGGTCGGCTTCGCGGGCATCCGCAACCTCGCGATGAGCCTGGTGCTGCTCGAGAACATGCACGACAAGACGCATGCAAATCAGCTGAAGGAAGAATTCCTGCGCTCGTTGCTGGCCGGCATGGTCGCGAGCGAGCTCGGCATGAATTCGCTCGATTCGGAAGAAGCCTTCATCGGCGCGATGTTCCAGAACCTCGGCCGGCTGCTGACCGAGTACTACTTCCCCGAAGAGGCGTGCCAGGTGCGTGGCCTGATGGCCGATCGACCCGACTCCGGGGCCGCCCCGATGACCGAATCGACGGCCTCGGTGCACGTGCTCGGAGTGAGCTTCGAGACGCTCGGCATCGGCGTGGCCAATACCTGGTCGTTGCCCGCCGGCCTGCAGGCGTGCATGCGCAGGCCGACCGCCGAAGTGCCCACGCGCGAGCCGCGCGAGCCCGGCGAGCGTTTGCGCTGGCTCACGCTGGCCGCCAACCAGATCGCCGACACGCTGCTCGTGACCGAACCCGACAAGGCCGATGCCAAGGTGGCCGCCATCGCACAGCGCTACTCGCGTTCGCTGAGCCTGGACGCCGACGTGATCGAATCGGCCGCGGGGATGGCGCGAACCAAGCTCGCGCAGATGGTGAAGTCGATGAACATGCAGGTCGCGCCGTCTTCGGTGGCGCGCCGCCTGTTCACGGCACCGGTACCTTCGGACGCCGACGACGGGAGCGCCGGCGCGGCTACCTCACCGGCGACAGCGCCGTTGACCGCCCCGCTGCACGTGACGGCCACGCTGAAGATCGTGAAGCCGGGATCGGCGGCCGAGACGCTCGCCGAAGGGGTGCAGGCCATCACCGACATGATGGTCGAGGACTGTCGCGTCAACGAAGTGCTGCGCAGCATCGTCGACACCATTCATCGGGCGCTGCGTTTCCAGCGCGTCATCTTCTGCCTGCGCGACCTGAAGACCGATTCGATGAACGGACGCTTCGGCGTGGGCGACGGTGCCGACGCGATCTCGGCCGCGTTTCGCGTGCCGTTGAATCTGCGCGCCGATCTGTTCGCCGCCGTTTGCGTGAAGGGCGCCGACATCATGATCGCCGACGCGAAGGTCGCGCACATCGCGTCGCGCCTGCCCGCCTGGTACCGCAAGACCGTCGATGCGCCCTCCTTCCTGCTGTTGCCCGCATTGAAGAACGGCGCCCCGTTCGCGTTGATCTACGGCGACACGTCGAAAGCGGGCGAGGTGACGATCGGCGAACGCGAGTTCTCGCTTTTGCGCACCTTGCGCAACCAGGCGGTGATGGCGTTCAAGCAGGCCACTTGAGCGTGACCCACGCGGGCGCGTGGTCGCTCGCGCCCTCGATGCCGCGCACTGCGCGGTCGACACCGGCGTTGTCCAGGTGCGGAGCGATCGACGGGCTCAACAACAGGTGGTCGATGCGCAGGCCCGCGTCGCGCGGCCAGCGGTTGCGCATGAAATCCCAGAACGTGTACATCGGCTCTTCGGGATGCTGGTGGCGAATGGCATCGAGCCATCCGCGTTGCAGCAGTTCGCGATAGGCCGCCCGCGGCGCTGGCTGAAGCAAGGCGTTGTCACGATACGACGTGGTCTGGTAGATGTCGTCATCGGTCGGCACGATGTTGAAGTCGCCGGCCAGCACCACCGGATGGCCGCTCGCCATCAGCGCCGCGGCGTGCGCGGTGAAACGCTGCAGCCATGCGAGCTTGTGATCGAACTTTGGGCCCGGCTGCGGATTGCCGTTCGGCGCGTAGATCGAGGTCACGAGCACACCGAAGGCGGCGGCTTCGAGGTAGCGCGGCTGCACATCGCTCTCGTCACCGGGCAATACACGCCGCACCTCAAGCGGCACCGCACCGCGCGCGAGCAGCGCCACGCCGTTCCAGGTGCGCTGGCCGGTCGCGATCGCGCCATAGCCGGCCGCGTCGAGCGCCGCGAACGGAAAGGCCGCATCGGTGGTCTTCGTTTCCTGCAACGCGACGACATCCGGCTTCGTCGCGTCGAGCCACGCGAGCAGAAGCCCGAGCCGCTTGTTGACGCCGTTGATGTTCCAGGTCGCGATCTTCATGGCATCGATGCGCGCTGCCGTCACCCATCATCAACGCATCATCTGACGCGTCAGCCGAACATCGCGTGGACGCCGCGCCCGAAGGCCGCCGCATCGGTGACCGCGACGAACAGCAAGCCCGCGGCCGCGCCGATCAGGTGCGCATCGTGGTTGATGCGCCCACGCGCTTGTCGCGACGCATACCACGTGTACGCGAGGTAGCCCACCGCGAACACCGGCGCCGGGATGGGCACCGGGATGAACATGAAGATGAGCGACTGCGTCGGGTTGTAGACGATTGACGCGAACAGCACCGCGAGGATCGCGCCCGAGGCGCCCAGCGAACGGTAGTCGGGCTCTGCCTTGTGCTTCCACCAGGTGCCGCCGCTGCTCGAGAGCAGGCCGAACAGGTAGAGCGCGAAGAAGGCGGTCGAACCGATGCGCTGCTCGAGCGCGAAGGCAAACGCGTAAAACGTGAAGCCGTTGAAGAACAGGTGGCCGAGATCGGCGTGGATGAAGCCGCTCGAGACGAGCGTCGGCCACTCGTTCTTCGGCACCAGCCAGTGCGGCCGCAGAAGGTTCTTCTCGATCAGCGCCGGCTCGGCGAAAAGCCCGATCAGGCTCACCACCGCCATCGTGATGAGCAACAGCGAAGCGACCGGCGTGCCGTTGGTCAGCGCGTCGAGCGTTTCCAACCCCCGTTCAGCCTTCGAGGCTCATGGCGCGTTGCGCGCGGCGAGCAACCCGGCATCGAGACGCTCGACGGTGCCCGGAATGCGCTCGAGGCGCGGGTAACGCAGGCCGTCGCGGTAATCGAGGCGCACGGTGCGGAAACGCTCCGCGTCCTTGACGAGCAGCTCGATCGGGTCCTTGCCGCCCTGGTTGGCGGTGATGCCCGCAGCCAGCCGCTCTGGCTTGTAGGCCATGCTGTTGACGGCGATGATTTGCACCGACTTGGCCAGGCCCGCCGTGTAGGCGGGTCCGTTCCACTGCACGTTAGTGACCGTGCCGTCGCGACGCAAGGTCATGCCCACCGAGTACGAGTAATCGTCGTCACGCATCTCGCCGGGGTCGGCGCTGCGTTGAAACTCGCTTGGCTTGTCGGCCCATGCCAGGCGCCAGCCGGCACGCGTGAGGCCCGCGCCCGGCGCGCCGGGCTGGTTGGTGTCGAGTCGGTCGCGGAGAAACTTGGCCCAGTCGTATGGCTGCACGGCGTTCAACGTGGCGACGACGTCTTCGAACGTGTAGGTGAGCGGCTGCACGCGGAAGTTCTGCACGCCGAAGAAAGCCCTCGCGAAGTCGTCCATCGACTTCGTGTTGTTGCTCAGCTCGCGGATCAGCGTGTCGGCGTCGAGCCAGATGAAGGTCGCTTCCTCGTAGTAGTCGGAACCGCGCTGGTAGCCGACCCAGTCTTTCGATGCGCGCCGCTGCGCCATCGTTGCTTCGTTGGTCGTGTCTTGCAGATTGCGCCAGTTGCGACCGGCCCGCGAGTCGAGCTGCGCGAAGCCATTGGCGAGGTCGTCGCGCGTCTGCTCGAGCGTGATCAGGCCACTGCGCGCCGCGAGCACCCGACCCCAGAACTGCGTCTGCCCTTCGTAAACCCAGAGCAGGCTATCCTGCATCGGCACTTCGAAACTCGTCGTGAACAGATCGGCGGGGCGACGGAACTTGCCGTTCCACGAATGCGTGAACTCGTGCGGCAGCAGGTCACGCGGGCGCGAACGCTTGGCCCAATCCTTGAAGTAGTTCGGACGCACGCCGTTCTCGCTGCTCTCGTGGTGCTCGAGGCCGATGCCGCCGAGCTTGTCGCTGAGCGCGAACAGGAAGTCGTAGTGCGCGAAGTGGCGAGCCCCGTAGAGCCGGTCGGCCTGGATCACCAGATTGCGATGGGCCTGGATCTGTTCGTCGCTCGCTTCGAGCTGGCTCGCTTCGTCGGCGACGATGTTGAGCACGATCGGGCTCGGCGTGCCCGGCGGGTCGAGCTCGATCCGCTTCATGTTGGCGCCGGCGAACACCGGCGAATCGACGAGGGTGCCGAGCGAGACCGGCTTGTACTTGAAAGTGCCGTTCGATTCGCTGTCGACCCGCAGCGCGCTCGCCTGCTTCCAGCCTGCCGGCACGGTGAGCGACGCCTGCACCGTGATCGCCGTGTTGAAGTAGCCCGCCGGGTACAGCAGCAGGCTGTTCCACTGCGGGTTGACGATGTCGTGCGTCATCGTGACGCGGCCAGCGCCACCGGGCAGCGCGGAGAGGAACTCGAACGCGATGTCGAGCCTCGAGGCGCCGGCCGGGACATCGAGGTGGAACGCATACGGGTCGACGGTGTCTCGGCGCCACGGCAGCAGCACGCCGCCCGACTTGATGCTCAGGCCCGCGAGCTTGTCGATCTCGCCGGTTGGCCCGTGCGTGCCGGGCAGGAAGCGCGGAAAGAAGAGCACCAGCGCGCCCGGACGCACAGGCATCTGCTCCTTGATGCGAAAGACGTGGTGGTCGAGATCGGTGGCGTCGACCTGCAGCGCGATGGTGCCGAGGTATGGGGTGTCTTGCGGCGTCGGCAATGCGGTCTGGGCCGAGGCATTCGCGCTGGCAGCTGCCGTGACGGCGGCGACGACGACGGCACCGGTCGCGCGCGTGAAAGATCGAATCATCGAAAGAGCTCTCCAAGCAAAGCGGCGGTGCCGGGAACACGGATGCTAAAGCCTTCGCCACGGGTAGAGTGCGTCACCCGAGCGACACCAGCACGACCATGGCAACGACCCACCCAGACGACTTCGACACTGCCCTGCCCGATTTATCCACCTTCGAAAGCGAGATGCGCGCAAACGGCTACGACGAAGTCCTCGAACGCCACTGGACGCCGTTGCAGGTGGTGGCCACGCACAGCCACCCGTTCGATGCGCACGCGCTGGTTGTGGAGGGCGAGATGTGGCTGATCGAAGAGCGCCGCACGCAACACCTGATCGTCGGCGACACCTTCGACCTCGCACACGGCACGCCGCACTCGGAACGCTATGGCGGCCACGGCGCGACGTATTGGGTGGCGCGCCGGAACAGCGCCACCTGATGGCCGATCTGCGCGGGTTGCTGAGCCGGTACCCGCATGCCGGCACCCTGGAGGCGATCTGTCTGCGCCCCGCGCGTGGCGCCCTCGTGCGCTCGGTCGCGCAAGCCCAAGTGCTCGAAGGGAGAGGGCTGGTCGGCGACCGGACGGGCGATGCCCCGCCCCACCCCGGCAAACGGCACGTCACGTTGATCCAGGCCGAGCACATCCCGCTCATCGGCGCGTGGACCCGCCACCCGTCGCTCGACGCCGCGGTGCTGCGGCGCAACCTCGTCGTGCGCGGCATCAACCTGCTCGCCGCGCGCTCGCCGCTGGGCGATCTGCCGGTGCGCGTGATGATCGGACCGCACGCGGTGCTCGAGATCAGTGGGCCGTGCGACCCGTGCTCGAAGATGGAGACCGCGCTCGGAACCGGCGCCTACAACGCGATGCGCGGCCACGGCGGCGTCACCGCGCGGGTGCTCGCCGGTGGCGCCATCGCGGTGGGCGACGCGGTCCGTGTGCAGGTCGTCACGACGGCCGACGTGGAAGCGCGAAATGGTGCCTCCGAAGTGCCGTTATCGCGCTTTTGAAACGGCAAGGTGGCCGTACGCTGGTGGTGTTCATCTCACTGCCTGCCCGCCGCCATGACGCTCTTCGGAATCCAGATTCGCAAGCCTTCGTTCAACGAGGCGACGGCTGCCGTCGTGATGGGCATCGGCCTCTGGATCGCGGTGCTCGGCATCGCCCGCGCGAGCGGCCACGGGCTCGACATCCACGAGGCCGGCGCCTTGCTGTTGCTGGCGGTATGGGCCAGTGTCGGCGCACGCATTGGTCTCGGCCTCGACAAAGGCCGTCGCCACCTGCTCGCGAACCTCGGCGTGAGCGGCATGCTCCTCGCGCTCTATCAAGGCGCGCTCACCTTCGCCGCCTGATCGCGAAAGTCAGACGTTCGAATTGCCGGTCGAGCCGGCCACACCGCGGCGCGTCGGCCCCGTGCGAGTCATCGGGTGAGCACACCCTGCGCTGGCGCTCGATGTAACCGCCGTAGGACCGCGCTCACGCGCGATCGCGCGCCTTCCTCATTCTGGAGCGTGACGTCGCCGCATAGTCTACGCAGGCCTTGACGAGAGCACACCAGACGTCTCCGGCAAAGCGGAACGTCTCATTCATCGACATCATTTAAAGCGTAGAGAGGAATCAACATGAACTTCATCATTTGGCTCGTGGTTGGCGGTTTGATCGGTTGGGTCGCGAGCATGATCATGCGCACCGATGCACAACAGGGCGTGATCCTGAACGTGGTGGTGGGCATCGTCGGTGCCTTCCTCGGCGGCTGGCTGCTGTCGCCGATGTTCGGTGCCGGGACCGTCAATTCGGGTGACTTCAGCATCGCGGGTCTTGGCCTTTCGTTGCTCGGCGCAGTGATTTTGCTGGCGATCGTCAACCTGATCCGCCGCGGCAGCGTTCGTTAAGCGGACGTCTTTCACGGCGATCCTTCTCGAAGAACATAACTCGTCCAATACCTCGCTCGCTGCAACGCGGCCTCGGCCGATCGAATGCAACAGCGCAGGCAGTCCGCAAGGGCTGATTCGAGAGGCCCCGTTGGGGCCTCTTTTTTTTGCGCTCGCGCTCGGCTCTATTCCGGCGATTACAGTGCGCATACTCCAGCCGACCGGATTTCCCCGATGATCGACAAAATCGTGCCGAACGTCGAAGCCGCCGTGGCCGATGTGCGCGACGGAGCCACCGTGATGATCGGTGGCTTCGGCACCGCGGGGCTGCCCAACGAGCTCACCGATGCACTGCTCGCGCAAGGCGCAAAGGGTCTCACGATCGTCAACAACAACGCCGGCAACGGCGACAGCGGACTGGCCGCGCTGCTGGCGGCGAAGCGCGTCGTGAAGATCATCTGCTCGTTCCCGCGCCAAACCGACAGCCATCATTTCGATGCGCTCTACCGTGGCAAGCAAATTGAGCTCGAACTGGTGCCACAGGGCAATCTTGCCGAGCGCATCAGGGCCGCGGGCGCGGGCATCGGCGGCTTCTTCACGCCGACCGGCTACGGCACCGACCTCGCCAGAGGCAAGGAGACGCGCGAGATCGATGGGCGCATGCACGTGTTCGAGTCGCCCATCCACGCCGACGTGGCCTTCATCCGTGCCGAACGAGGCGACCGTTGGGGCAACCTCACGTACCGCATGACGGCGCGCAATTTCGGTCCGGTGATGGCCATGGCCGCGCAGACGACGATCGCGACCGTGCACGAGATCGTCGATCTCGGCGAACTCGACCCGGAGGCCGTGGTCACGCCGGGCATCTTCGTGCAACGCGTCGTAAAGGTCGCGCGCGTGGTGACAAGTGCGGGTGGCTTCAGGCAGGCGGCATGAGCGAACCCCGGACTGCGACAACGCCGAGGTGGTCGCGCGACGAGATGGCGCGTCGCATCGCGAACGACATTCCCGATGGCTCGTGCGTGAACCTCGGTATCGGCCTGCCGACGCTGGTGGGCAACCACCTGCCTGCCGACCGTGAGGTGATCCTGCACAGCGAGAACGGCGTGCTCGGCATGGGCCCGGCGCCCCCGAAGGACGAGGAAGACTACGACCTCATCAACGCCGGCAAGCAACCGGTGACGCTCAAGCCCGGCGGCTCGTTCTTCCACCACGCCGACAGTTTCGCGATGATGCGCGGCGGTCATCTCGACGTGTGCGTGCTCGGCGCGTTCCAGGTCTCGGTGAAAGGCGACCTCGCGAACTGGCACACCGGCGCGCCCGATGCGATACCGGCCGTCGGCGGCGCGATGGATCTGGCCATCGGCGCTCGCAAGACCTACGTGATGATGGAGCACACGACGAAGACGGGCGACAGCAAGATCGTCGAGGCATGCACGTACCCGCTCACCGGCATCGCCTGCGTGGCGCGCATCTACACCGACCTGGCGGTGCTCGACATCACGCCGCGGGGCCTGCAGGTGCGCGAGATCGTCGACGGGCTTTCGCATGCAGAGCTCGAACGCATCACCGGCGTGCCGCTCGGCCACGCCTGAATTCGGCCGCGTGCCGACGACTTGATCGACGGGAACCCTTCATGAACCGTGACGCTTTCATCTGCGATGCAATCCGCACGCCCATCGGCCGCTACGGCGGCGCGCTCTCCTCGATGCGCACCGACGATCTCGGCGCGATCCCGATCCGCGCCTTGATGGCGCGCAACCGGAAGGTCGATTGGGCCGCCCTCACCGACGTGATCTACGGCTGCGCCAACCAGGCCGGCGAAGACAACCGCAACGTCGCGCGCATGGCGGCGTTGCTCGCCGGTTTGCCCCTCGAGGTGCCGGGCTCGACCGTGAACCGCTTGTGCGGGTCCGGCATGGACGCGACTGGCAGCGCGGCGCGCGCCATCAAGAGCGGCGAGGCCGAGTTGATGATCGCCGGTGGCGTCGAGAGCATGAGCCGCGCGCCGTTCGTGATGCCGAAGGCCGAGACCGCGTTCGCGCGCAACAGCACCGTGTACGACACGACCATCGGCTGGCGCTTCGTCAACAAGCTGATGCGCGAGATGTACGGCGTCGATTCGATGCCCGAGACGGCGGAGAACGTGGCGGTCGACTTCAACATCGGCCGGGCCGATCAGGACAAGATGGCGCTGGCCTCACAGATGAAGGCCGTGGCCGCGCAGAAGGCCGGCTTCTTCGATGCGGAGATCACGCCGGTCACGATCCTCCAGAAAAAGGGTGACGCTCTGGTCGTGAAGGCCGACGAGCATCCGCGCGACACGAGCCTGGAAGCGCTCGCGAAGCTGAAGGGCGTCGTCAAGCCCGACGGCACGGTGACGGCGGGCAACGCGTCCGGCATCAACGACGGTTCGTGCGCGTTGCTGCTCGCGAGCGACGGCGCTGCCAAACGCTTCGGCCTCACGCCGCGCGCCCGCGTGGTGGGCATGGCGACGGCGGGTGTCGCGCCTCGCATCATGGGTTTCGGTCCGGCGCCGGCGACCCGGAAAGTGATGGCGCTCACCGGCCTCACGCTGGCGCAGATGGACGTGATCGAGCTCAACGAAGCGTTCGCCGCGCAGGGTCTCGCGGTGCTGCGCGACCTGGGGCTCGCCGACGACGACGCTCGCGTGAACCCGAACGGCGGCGCGATCGCGCTCGGGCACCCGCTCGGCGCGAGCGGTGCGCGGCTCGTCACCACGGCCATCAACCAGCTCGAGAAGATCCGTGGCCGCTACGCGCTGTGCACCATGTGCATCGGCGTCGGGCAGGGCATCGCGTTGATCGTCGAGCGGGTTTGAGATAAGGGCCTGGGCGGGTCGGGGAACGTCAATCCGCTGATGGCACATGCGGCAACAGGCTGCCGAAGGCGCTGTCGCCGTGGGCTTGCGCCGCGGCCTGCTGCACACGGCGCAATGCCGCCACCAGCACTTCGGGCGCGCACGGTTTGCGAAGCACCTCGAAGTCGTGCCCTTCCTGCAGCCGCGCGGCGTAGCCGGTGATGAGGATGATCGGCAAGTCCGGCACGTTCTCCTTCAGGTACTTCGCGAAGCTGATGCCGTTCATGCCGCCCGGCATCACCACGTCGGAAAGAACCACGTCGAAACGCTTGATGCCGGCATCGATCATCTCGATCGCCTCTTCGGCGCTGCTGGCCCGCGTCACCGCATAGCCGAACAACGACAGCAGGGTTTCGGTCGCTTCGCCAAGATCGGCGTTGTCTTCGACGAGCAGCAACTCACGGTGACGCGGCGCGGAAACGGTGTCGCTGACAGCGGCTCCCGGCGCCGCATCTGCCGGAGATTCGCCGCCGGCAGGCAACACCATCATGATCGTCGTGCCCACCGATGACGTGGCGAAGATGCGCGCGTTGCCGCCGGCCTGCTTGCAGAAGCCGTAGACCTGGCTCAGGCCGAGGCCAGTGCCTCGACCGAGTTCCTTGGTGGTGAAAAAGGGGTCGAAGACGCGATCGCGAATGTCGTCGGCGATGCCGCAGCCGGTGTCGGAAACCGCCACCACGACGTACGGGCCGGCCTCCAGACCCGCCGCCTCGTCCGCGGTGGCGTTGCGCGCCACGACCACGAATTCGCCACCCTTCGGCATCGCGTCACGCGCGTTGACGGCGAGGTTGATGAGCGCAAGCTCGAACTCGGTGGCATCGCATTCGAGGTTGTGCGTCGACGGCTCGACGCGCATCGAAACCGCAATGCGCGCGCCGAGTGCCGTCCGCATGATCTCAGCCAGGCCCGGCAGGAACGTGTGCAGCGTGATCAGCTCCGGCTTCACGAGGTTGCTGCGGCCGAAACGCAGCAGATGGCCCGTCAGTCGGCGGCCGACGTCGATGGCCCGCGCGATCGCCGACCACAGTGTCGAGCTGTCGGCCCCCGGCGGCCGGCGCTCGATCACATACGCGCTGTTGTCGATGACGGCGAGCAGGTTGTTGACGTCGTGCGCGACACCGCCGGTCAGCTGCCCGAGTGCCTCGAGGCGCTGGCTCTGTGCAAGCTGCTTCTGGGCGTCTCGCGTCAACGCCATCGCAGAGGCGACCTTTTCCTCGAGGTCGATGCGTGCGCGCGCGATCGTCACGCTGGCCTGCGCGAGCGCGGCACCGACGTCGTCGGCTTCCTTCAGGCCGGTGGCGCTCGGCTCGACCACCTCGCCACGCTCGACCCGGTGGGCGGCAGCCTGCAGCGAATAGATCGGCTCCGAAATGCGGCGCGCGACCGCGACCGCCGCAGCGAGTGCCAGCACCAGCAACACCAGCGACCCCAACGAGACCTCGAGCATCGACTTGCTCAGATCCCTGCCGTATGTGCTCTGGGGCACCGCGATCGCGAAGGTCCAGCCGTAGCGGCTCGACTTGCTGAAGAACGCCACGCTCGGTGTTCCCTCGAGCGACACCGTGTCGAACCGGCCCTCGTCGCTCGCCTCCACACGTTGCTGGAAATCGAGTCTGGCCGCTGTGCCAACCCAGCGCTTCGGGTCCGGCACGCGGGCGACCACGCGGCCGTTGTCGTCGACGATGGTCGCGATCCAGCCCGACGGCAAATTCTGCATCGTGATGAGCGCCTGCAAGTCGTCCGGCACGATGCGATAGCCGACATTCCACACCGCGACGCCGTCACGAACGACGGGCACCTGCATCGAGGCGGCGAGCCGGTTGCTCAGCCGGCCGACCGCCAGGCCGCGCAGCTTCGGCGCGGAGGCTGCGAATTCGTCGACCGCCGCTTGATCGGGACGCCGCTGTGGCATCGCTTGCTCCAGCGGAATCGACGTGTTGAGCAGTTGTTCATCGCGCGACTGCAACGCGATCCAGCCACCGAGACCGGCGCCGGCGCGCTGCGCCTGAGCGTAGAAGGCGGCCCGGTTCGCGGCCGAGAGATTCGGTGCGCCGTCGAGATACGGCGAATCGGCGAGCAGGCGGGCGATGGTTTCGCGCTTGTCGAGCTCGCGTTCCACCACCAGAGACAGCGCGCGTGTCGTCTCGCGCAAACTGTGCACGAGCGTTTCCTGCTCGCCCTCGTACGTGCGCTTGATGATCCACAACGACGCGGAGGCGCCCGGCAGCGCGATGGCGAGGACCAGCAAGACGAGCCTAGAGCGCAGCCTCAAGCGGGTGGCCTCAACGACGGGGTGCGCGAAGGATAGCGACGCTTCGGCGCCCCTCGTGTAGGCCTACACCTACTCGGGGCGGCGAGTACGCCCGAGTGGCGACAAATCCCGCGACGATTACAACAATCGCACACCACCGAAAGGAACGTCATGGCAAAAAGCAGCATCTTCGGCGGCACTCGCGCGCCTTCGCAAGCCCGCGGCCGCAACGCCGATGCGCTAGGGCCGAGCGACACGTCGGACAGTGGCAGCGATATTCAAGGTGAGCGTCGCCTCAGCACCGACACCGAAGAAGGCGACCTCGGTGGAGCGACGCCGACGTCGCGCAGCAGCGACACCGATGCCCGAGGCACCGGCGAGCGTTCGTCGGCCACGCCGGACGGCGCGCGCGACGGTGCTGACATCTTCCCGGACCGCATCGGCAGGCTAGCGGGCAAGACGGATGCACAGGACCTTGCCGACGTGATGCTCGACGATCCCGATGAGCCGACCGTGGACGAGTTGGCGATGGACGACGGCGAAGACGAACGCGACGAAGACGGCGCTTGAGACGCCTGTCCTCGGGCATCCGCAGTTCCCGCAGACCCTTACGCGACGCCGGCGCCGGTGTGGCCGCCGAGCGGCGAAGCGCCCGTTGCGGGCTTGTGCGGCTTGGTGATCGCGAGGATCGACATCGCTGCGATGGCACACGCGAAACCGGCCGCGAAGAGCGCTGGGTCGTAGGTGAGGAGCAGCGTGCGCGTGAGGCCGGCGCCATAGGCTGCCGTCGCCGCGCCGAGTTGATGCGCGGCGAAGACCCAGCCGAAGACGAGTCCCGCGCGCTCCTTGCCGAATGCCTGGGCCGCGAGCTTCACGGTGGGTGGCACGGTCGCAATCCAGTCGAGCCCGTAGAACAGCGCAAAGGCCGATAGGCCGTACAGTGAGAAGGTCGAGAAAGGCAACCAGAAGAGCGAGAGTCCGCGCAGGCCGTAGTACCAGAAGAGGAGCTTGCGGTTGTCGAAGCGGTCGGAGAGATAGCCCGAGAGCGTGGTGCCGACAAGATCGAACGCGCCCATCATCGAGAGCACCGAGGCGGCCGGCACGGCCGTCATGCCGTTGTCGCCGCAGAGCGAGATGAAGTGCGTCTGCACGAGGCCGTTGGTGCTGAGGCCGCAGATGAAGAAGGTGCCGGCGAGGATCCAGAAGGTCTGGTTGCGCGAGACTTCCTTGAGCACCGTGAAAGGGCCCCAGAAATTCATCGGCGCCGGGCGGTCGACCGGCGTGACCGGGTCGGGCGCACCCTCTTCGCCGTAAGCGCGAAGGCCGACGTCGCGCGGGTCGTCGCGCATCAGGAAGAACACCAGCGTCGCGACCACCACGCAGGCGGTGAAGACCGGTAGCACCGCGTAGCGCCAGCCCACGTGTTCGATGAGCCAAGCCGCGATCGGCAGGAAGATGAGCTGGCCCGTCGCCGTGCTGGCCGCCAGCATGCCGACGACAAGGCCGCGGCGCGCGACGAACCAGCGGCTCGCGACCATCGCGCCGAGCACGAGCGCGGTGAGGCCGGTGCCGCAGCCGAGCACGAGCCCCCACAACAGGAAGAGCTGCCATAGCTCGGTGACGCGCGTCGCGAGGACCATCGCCAACGCGATCAAGGTGGCCGCGGTGATCATCACGCGGCGCAGGCCGAAGCGCGAGATGAAGACCGCCGCGAACGGCCCGAGCAGGCCGAAGAGCGCGAAGCGCACCGCGAACACCGACGAGAGCTGATCGGTCGTCCAGCCGAACTCCTTGCTGAGCGGCTGCAGCATCGCACCGGGCAGGCCGAGCGCAGCCGAGGTTGTCAGCATCGCGATGAAGGTGACGGCGCCGACCACCCACGCGTAATGGATGCCGTGGCGGCCCAGCGATCGAGAGACGGTGTTGGAAAGCATGGTGTTTCAGACCGCGTCGAAGATGTAGCAGGTGGTCGAGGCGTGGGCGTGGCGCTTGCGGACGAAGGCGATGCTCGACCTTCGATTGCAGGTGCAATGATTGTAGCTACAATCTTCGGATGTCCAAAGATAGATCGGCGCCCGTGGCGCCACGGGCTCGAGGTGCGCCGGCCACGCGAGCCACGCCGCCCCCGAGACGGGTCGAGCCGGCACCCGCCCTTGCGCCGCCACGCGGGTGCAGCAGCCAGCTGGTGCGTCGGCTTTCGCGGCGCATCAGCCAGCACTTCGATCGCATCGTGGCCGAGGCGGGCCTGAAGACGACACAGTACTCGTTGCTGAGCCACGCCGTACGACTCGGACCGATACGGCCGGGCGAGCTCGCCCGCTCGATGAGCCTCGACGCGTCGACCCTCACGCGCAACCTGCGGCCGCTGGTCGACGCCGGTTGGGTCAGGCTCGAGTCCGGGGACGACGATCGCAGCCGGCTCGTCAGCGCGACAGCGAGTGGCAGGGCCAAATTCGCCGTGGCGCAGCGCGCGTGGAAACGCGCGCAAGCGGCTTTCAATACGCGCCTCGGCGAGGCCTCCGTCGCGCGCCTGCATGCGACGGTGCACGAGTGCATGGCCTTGCTCGACGACATCGACGCCAAGGAGAAGTCGACACACTGACCGGAACCGAGGTCGGCAGCGATGCACGACCCCTGGCTTGGCGTCAGCAGATTTCGCGCGGGTGCGTCGCGGCGATCATGCGTTGCGGGTGCGAGAAGATGCGGGGATCGTCGCGCGCCGCGCAGCCCACCAACGTCACGCCGGCGCGCTCCGCGGTGCGGATCGCCAGAGCGGTCGGCGCGGCCAGCGCCGCGATGAGTCCGACGCCGGCGGCCGCGGTCTTGTGGACCATCTCGTAGCTCGCACGGCTGGTGACGACGATGAAGCCGGCAGCTGCATCGACGGCAGCGCCGCCGCGACGCGGCGCCATCGCACCGACGAGCTTGTCGAGCGCGTTGTGACGGCCGACGTCTTCGCGCATCAGCGCCAGCACGCCGAACCGGTCAGCGAAACCGGCGGCGTGCGCGGCACCGGTCGCTTGGTGGAGGTGCTGGTGCGTGGCGAGCGCGTCGAACGCGCGCGCGATCGCGGCGCGATCGATGAAGTTGGCGTGTATCGGTTCGCGGCTCACGACCCGAACCGGTCGGACCGCGTCGCGCAAGGTCTCGACGCCGCAGAGGCCGCAGCCGGTGCGACCGGCGAGTGCGCGACGCCTGCTCTTCAGCGCCGCCATGCAGGCGCCTGCAATCGTCAGTCGCACCTCGATGCCGTCGGCGTTCGCGAGCACCTCGATGTCGTGCACCTCGCTCGCCGACGCGACGATGCCCTCGGTGAGGCTGAAGCCGAGCGCGAAATCGTCGAGGTCGGCCGGGGATGCGAGCATCACGGCGTGCGAGATGCCGTTGTAGACGAGGGCCACCGGTAGCTCTTCGATCACCGCCTCGCGACGGCGCGACGCGCGGGCGGCCGTTTGCGGCTCGTCGACGGCGCTCGGCGCGTCTAGCACCCACGCGTCGCATTCGCGCAGCGTGGCCGTGATCGCGAGAACGCCGGTGTCGTGGTCGCGATCCATCGGCGCTGCTCGGCTCGCGGTGGCGATCAGCCGATGAGGCTTGCCACGTCGGTCGGCTTGCGCAGCGCGAGGGTGTCGCCGGGAGTCGTCGATAGGCGAATCACCACCGGGTAGGAGGGGGCCTTTTCGAACAGGCCCTGCATCAGCGAGGAAGTTAGGCCCGGCAGCACGCTTAGCTCGCCGAACAGCAGGCCATGGCTCTTCGCGCGCGCGCTGCGGATCGCGTGACCGGAGTCGGCGCCGGTCTTCTCGCGGATCTTCTGCACGGTCGCGTCGATGTCGTCGGTCGTCTTCTGCTCGTCGGCTTGGCGCTGCTCGACATCGGCGCGGTAGGACGCGGGCGCTTTCACGACGGCAGCATGCGACATGGGAGCTCTGTTCAATTCAGGGGTGGGCGACTGATTCGACCTCTCGCTGCAGGCGGACCGGTATCGACTTGGCTGCCGGCACCTTGCTTTCGAGCGCGTGATGGGCGAGCGGGATGAGCGGGTTGAGTTCGGGGAAGTACCCGCCGATGCAGCCGGGCGGGATGTCGTACGGCCTGACCTCGAGGCCGCCGACGCGCCGCACGACACCATCGGAGAACACCGTCTCCGCGCTCACCCGGGTGCCGGCCTCGAAGCCGAGCCGCGCGATGTCGACGTCGTGCATGAAGAGCACCTTGCGCGTGCCGGAAACGCGCCGGAAGCGATCGTCCAGGCTGTAGACGGTGGTGTTGAACTGATCATCGCTGCGCAGGGTCATCAGGCGCAGCACGTCGTCAGCGTCGCTCGGCGCGTCGGCATCGGCGACGAGGCTGTCGGGCGTGATGAAGTTGGCCTTGCCGTTCGGCGTTTTCCATTCGCGGTGGCGCGCGGCGATCGGGCGCACGAAGCCGCCGACCGTCTTCAGGCGCTCGTTGAAGTTGTCGAAGATGTCGGGGAAGGTGTTGGCGATCGCGTGGCGAACGAGCGTGTAGTCGGCGACCCACGCGTCCCACGGCACCTTGTCGTTCGGCGCGAGGGTCGCCTTCGCGATGCCGGCGACGATCGCCGGCTCCGACAGCAGCGTGGCGGCGGCCGGCTCGGCCACCCCTTTCGACGGGTGCATGTAGCCGGTCGAGTCTTCGGTCGACACGGTCTGCTCGCCGCTCGCCTGGCGGTCGATTTCGATGCGGCCGAGGCAGGGCAGCAGGTACGCGACTTCGCCGTGCACGATGTGGCTGCGGTTCAACTTGGTCGCGATCTGCACGGTGAGTCGGAGCTTCTTCCACGCGGCCTCGACCCGGCCGGTCTCGGGCACCGCGCGAACGAAGTTGCCGCCGAGGCCGATGAAGGCGCTGACCGTTCCGTCGACCACGCCCTCGCACACCTCGACGGTGTTGAGCCCCTTCTGCTGCGGCGGCTCGAAGCTGTACAGCTCTTTCAGCTTCGCGAGCGGGGCGAGCTCGGGCTTCTCGGTGATGCCGACGGTGCGCTGGCCCTGCACGTTCGAGTGGCCGCGCACCGGACAGATGCCGGCGCCCTTTTTGCCGATGTTGCCGCGCAGCAGCAGCAGGTTGGAGACCATCTGCACGTTGAGCACGCCGCTCCGGTGTTGCGTGAGGCCCATGCCGTACACGGCGATCACCGCATTGGCGCCGGCGTAGGTGGCCGCGGCGCGTTCGAGCGCGTCTCGCGTGAGGCCCGACTCGCGCTCGATGTCGCTCCACGACGCTTGCCGCATCGCGTCGGCGAAGCTCTCGAGGCCTTGCGTGTGGTCTCGGATGAAATCGGCGTCGAGCACGCGCGTCGCTCTGTTCAGCCGGGCGTCGTCGTCGGCCTCGATCATATTCTTGCAGAGGCCGGTGAGCGCGGCGATGTCGCCGCCCGGCTTCACCTGCAGGTACTGCGTGGTGATTTGCGTGCCCGGACCGGGGTTCAACATATCGAAGGGCGACTGCGGATTGGAAAACTCGACCAGGCCGCTCTCGCGCAGCGGGTTGAACGTCACGATGGGCACGCCGCGGCGGCGGGCGTCCTGCAGGTCGTGCAGCATGCGTGGGCTGCTGACGCCGACGTTCTGGCCGAAGAACATGACGAGGTCGGTGTGTTCGAAGTCGTCGAGGTCGACGGTGCCGACCGGCGAGCCGATCGTCTTCGGCAACGCGACCGATGTGCTCTCGTGGCACATGTTCGAGCTGTCGGGCAGGTTGTTGGTGCCGTACAGGCGCGCGAGCAGCTGGTACATGTAGGCGGTCTCGAGCGATGCCCGGCCCGACGCGTAGAAGACCGCCGCCTGCGGCTCGATCTTCCTCAGCTCGGCGCCAATCTCGGCGAACGCGTCGGCCCATTCGACCGCGACGTACTTGTCGGTCGCGGCGTCGTAGCGCAGCGGCGCTGTCAGGCGACCGCCGGACTCGAGGTCGAGGTCGGACCAGGATTCGAGCGAGGTCACGGTGTGGTCGCCGAAGAACGCCGGCGTGCGCCGCTTCGAGGTCAGCTCCCACGTGGTCGCCTTGGCGCCGTTCTCGCAAAACTCGGCGGCGTTCGGGCGCGCAGGCTTGGCCCAGGCGCAGCTCACGCAGGAGAAGCCGTCGTGCTTGTTCTGGACCAGCAAGGCCTTCAACGCTGCCGGCTCGACGCGATCGCGAACCAGCGCAACCATCACCTCTTTGATCGAGCCCCAGCCCCCGGCGCTGGGCACCTCGCGTTCCGACTCAATGCTCAAATGATGTCTCCAGCGCGGTCGGCGAGACCCCGTGTGCGCCCTGACAGCAAGGCACATGCCCGGCGCGTGCGGTGGCGTTCAGCGGGGCGAGCGCGCCGTCGGTTCGGGCGGTGACCGGAGCCTTCGCAACCGGTATGCCCGAACCGACCGGTCGGCATTCGACGGCGGCGCTGCCGCCAGTTGCGCCGGATCAGCCCGCTGAGCCCGTGATGCGAACGATATGCTCGCCCAGGCTCACCACGTCGCTCGCGCGGAGCTTGCGGCCGCGCCGCGTCTCGATGGCGCCGTTGACCTGAACCCGGCCCTCGACGACCAGCCCCTTCGCGATGCCGCCACTGGGTGCCAGGCCGGTCGCTTTCAACAACGCGTCGAGCGTGATGAAGTCGCCGCGCAGCGCGAAGTCGGTGGGTGTGTTCATGTCGAATCGGTCATGTCGGCGGGCCCGGTGCGGCAGGCGACGCGAGCCAGCGGGGCAGGCTGCGGCATCAGAGCAGATCCGCCGAGTCCTGGCCCAGCATCGGTGCGGCGAATGGCGCCGGCCCCGGCGTGCGGCCGAAGGTGATCGGCCGCGTGACGCCGCGGTAGCGGCCGAGCGCCGGGTGGTCGATCGAGGTGATCATCTCTTCGGCGAGCACTTGCGGGTCGTCGAACATGTCCTCCACCCTGCGCGCCGCGGCGCACGGGACCTCGTCGCCGAAGATCGCTTCCCATTCGAACGCGCTGTGCGCTGCGAGCGCGGCATGCAGCTTCGGAACGATCTCGGCCACATGAGCGGCACGCTTGCGGACGCTGTCGTAGCGCGCGTCGCGGGCCAGCGCATCGAGCCCGGTCTTCGCGCACAGCGCACTCCAGAAGCGCGGCGTGTTGGCCGAGATGTAGAGGTGCCCTTCGCGCGCCGGGTGAATGCCGGTGACACCACCCGAGCGCATGTCGCGGCCAATGTCGAGCGGCTCGCCGTCGGCCCACACGAGGCGCGCCGACTGCATCGTGAGCGCGCTGCGCAGCAGCGACACGCCGACCGCCTGCCCCAGCCCGCTCTTCTCGCGCTCGTAGAGCGCCGACGCGATGCCGGCCGCGAGCAGCGCCGCCGCGTAGTAATCGACCACCGAACCGTAGATGATCTCCGGCGCACCGCCGCGCTTGCCCTGCAGCGCGCACATGCCGGTCATGGTCTGCAGCACCTGGTCGTAGCCGGCCTTGTCCTTCAAAGGGCCGACCTCGCCATACCCGGTGACCGCGCAATAGATGAGCCGCGGGTTGATGAGCTCGAGTTGTTCGTGCGCGATGCCGAGCCGCTTCGGCACGCTCGGGCGGAAGTTGTGCACCAGCACGTCGGCGTCGCGCACCAGCCGCAGCAAAGCAGCGAGACCTTCGGGCGTCTTCAGGTCGATGACGACGCCGCGCTTGCTGCGGTTCACGCCGATGAAGGCGCGGCTCTCGGCCTTCAGAGTCGACGGATAGTTGCGCAGGTTGTCGCCGCCCGGCGGCTCGATCTTCAACACGTCGGCACCCTGGTCGGCGAGCAGCGTGCAGCCGTAGGGTCCGGCGATGTAGGCGCTGAGGTCGAGCACCTTCACGCCCGAGAGGGGTCCGGCCGGGCCGCGGCGCCGCGAGCCGCCGGCCGGCGCGGCGCTGTGGGAAGACACCGTGCCCATCGGGTCAGCGTGGATCAGGCGGAAGAACGTTCATGAGAGCGAGCGAGTCTGCGGGCGGCGCCTGCACAGACCAAGCCCGCGCTCCTATGCTCACCCATCACGCTTTCTTTCTTGACGCGGTCGGCGGCGCGAGCGAAAGCCATGTGAGCCGCCATGCGCCGTCGACCCGACCGCCCGCACGGTAGTACGGCACGAACGGGATCGGCGCCCGGCCGAGCGGGTGCAGCATCAGCGTCGGCCCTTCGTCGGCCGGCGCTGCAGCGAGGGTCGTGAGCCATTCGTGTGGCGGCGCGTCGGGCAGCCGGATCGTCTCCTCGGTCTTGAAGCCATCGATCAGCGAGGTCGCGTACACCAGCGGGCCGCGCGTGAGGGCGATGTACTCGTGGTGCAGCACCTCTTGCCGCACCGGTGAGCCATTGGGGGCGCGCGACTCCTGCACGTTGTGCTTCGCCTGCACGTGCACGCGCGGCGCCATCGGCAATCGCAACGCGATGCGATCGGCCGATCGCCATTCGCGCTCGATGGTGTGATAGCCCGGCGCGGTCGTGCCGGTGTCGGTGTCGTTGACGGTCACGGTCGCGTCGGCATCGGCCCACGCCGGAATGCGCAAGCGGATCGCGAAGCGGGCGACGCGTTCGACCGCGAGCTGCACGTCGATCGCGCCGTCGAACGGGTAGGCGGTGCGCTGGATCACGTCGACGCGGCCGGCGTCGGGGTGCGTGAACGAGGTCTCGCCGGGACCGTAGAGGTCGATGGTGAGCGTGCCATGGTCGTCGGCGCGATAGGCCAAAGGCGGCAACTCCTCGATCGCCATCGCGCCGCTCGACTTGCAGCAGCGCCAGTACGTGGTGTGGACGCGGCGGCCGTTCGGAAACGAGTAGTAGCACCAGTCTTCGCCGTTCGGCGCCATCGCGCCGAGGAGGTCGTTGTAGGCGCTGCGTTCGATCTCGTCGGCATGTTTCGGGTCGTCGCTGATCGCGAGCAGCTCGCGGTTGAGTTGCAGCCACGCGAGCGTCGAGCAGGTCTCCACGTACGCCTGCGGGTCGAAGCTGCCCGGCGCGTTGAAAACCTCGCGCGAGCGGTGCGCGACGCCGCCCCACGGCCCGCCACCGAGCGTCAGATGGTGCGTGCGGATGCTCTGCCACAACTGCTCGACGGCCCGCCGCGGATCGGCGTCTCCGGTCACGCGCGCGAGCTTGGCGAGGCCGACAAGGTTCCACGCCAGCTGGTAGGCCTTGCCGGTCGCGATCTCGGCGGCGTCGGCGCCGGCCAGCGCCTTCGAGAGCAGCGCGAGCTGCGGCTCGGCATCGGCCTCGTCGAGCACGAGTTGCGCGAGCGCGAGGAAACGCGGGGCGTTCGTTTCCAGGTGCAGCGCCATCGCGGCATCGAGCAGCACCGTGGCCGACATCCCGAAGTAGTTGCCGAGCTCGGTGATGTCGATGTCGCCTTTGCCGAGCGTGGCCAGGCACAGGTCGCCGATGCGGCATGCGGTTTCGAGATAGCCGGCGTCGGGCCGGTGGCGATGCGCCTCGATAAGCCCGAGCACCAGATAGCTGTGCGTCCACACGTCCCAGGTGCGCACGCGCGGTGCGCCGTCCCACGTCGGCAGCTTCGGCGGCTGCTTCACCATAAAGCGGCGCGACGCGGTGTAGGTGCCGAGATAGCCGTCGGGCTCCTGCACCGACACGAGATGGTCGGCCACGCGCTGCACGTTTGCGGCCAGCGCGACATCATTGGCGCGCGTGGCGGCCTTGGCGGCGGCGACCAGCCACTTGCCGGCGTGCTCGCCGTACCAGTCGCCCTCCTCGTTGCGGTCGCGATGCTCGGGGCTGAAGATTCGCACCGCCGGGCTGTGCTCGTTCTCGATGAAGTGGACGAGGCGCCCGCGGCGGTTGGCGTCGAGCGCGGCGCCGAGAAGGCCTTCGAGGCGGGTCTGCATGCGGATCATCGTGATGCGTTGCCTAGGCAATTGGCTCCCTGCGCGACAGGGAACCGATCAGGCATCCACCACGCAACGAAAGCCGATGCAGGCCGAGCGGTCCTTGCACGGTGCCATCAACAGGTACTTGCCGTGCTGGTCGAGCCGATACGCCTGCGGGAAGTACCAGTGCGAGGTCTGCGGCTGGTGCGAACTGCCGCCGCGCAGCACGGCCGCGCGCGTATGGGTGTCGACGAACTCGTCGGTCCATTGCCAGACGTTGCCGACGAGGTCGAGCACGCCGTAAATGCTCGCGCCCGCCGGGTGCGCATCGACATCGGCCGGCGGCAGCACAGTGCGGCCACGGTTCGTCGCGGGTACCGCATCGGCCCGCCACGCGTTGCCCCACGGATAGAGGCGACCGTCGCGGCCCTGCGCCGCGAGCTGCCATTCCCACTCGTGCGGCAGGCGCTTGCCGGCCCACGCGGCATACGCGCGCGCGTCTTCGAGGCCGACCCAGGTGACGGGCTTGTTCTCCCAACCGGGACGCGGCGCACCGTTCACCCAGTCGCGCAGGAAGTGATGGGCGTCGCGCGGCGCATGGCCGCTCGCAGCCATGAAGGTCTTGAACTCGGCGTTGGTGACGTTGCAGCGATCGATGAAGAAAGCGTGTTGGTCGAGCCGTTGCCGATGGCCGCGCCGCGGGCTCGACTCCCACGGGTACTGCACGTCGACGCCGTCCCAGGTCTGCCCTTCGATCTCGATGCCGCTGACGACGAAATCGAAGCTGCCCGCCGCAATTGCGACCATGCCGTCGGGCGCCCGCAGCGCCGGCTCCGTCGACAGGATGGGCACCATCTGCTGCGGCAGCGAACGCCATTCGCTCGACAACGATTGCAGCGGCGTGGCGGCGTGGCGGCGCATCGTCTCGAGCAGCTCGTCGAGGCCGCTGATCGATACGCCCGACCTGATCGCGAGCAGGGCGCCGAAGCCGCGCGGCTCGAGCGCCATCGAGAGCGTCGCCTTCGAGCGCTCGGCAGGGTCGATGCGCGGCAGCAACGTCTGTCCGTTCCACACGTCGATGTAGCGTGTGCCGTCGGCATGGGGCACGGTGATCTGCTCGCCTGCCACTGCCGACTCGTGACGGTTGACGAGCGTCCACAGGCAACGGCCTTCACCGGGAAACACGCTCGCGAAGACGCCGGCCTGCAGCGTCGGCGCATACGGCTGCCACTCGGGGCTCACCAGCAGCGGCGCAAAGAACCGTTCGAGCGTCGCGATGCGGCGCAGCGTTTCGGCGTCGCGCGGCGTGAGCTGGTTCCAGATGCCCCACACGTTCTCCCACGCGTTGTAGCCAACGCCATTGAACCAGCAGTACTGCAGGTCGTTGGTGCGGTCGCGGCCCCAGCGGTTCTCGAGGTTGATCATGTGTCGCGGCTCGAGCCACTTCCATTTCGCGACCACGGGCACCACGCCCTCCGGCACCTTCTTACCCCAGCTCTGCACGTTCCAAATCAGCGCCTCTTCAGCCGAGATGGTGGACTCGGGCTGCAGCACCACCGGCCGGCCGACCGCCAGGCACGCGTCGAAGAACGCGCGCGGCACGCCGTTGTAAGTGTCGCCGTTGATGCCGTCGGCGCCGACCGCGTTCACGATTTCGGCGATGGCGTGCCAGTCGCGTTGCGGGTTCTCGCGCGTGCCGTTGTCCCACGGCTTGGTCGGCAGGAAGACCCGCACGCCGCGCCTGTGGAAGTCGTCGACGGCGGCCTTCAATCCTGCGAGGCCGCCGGGCAGATCGTGCGCAAGGTCGGTCTGGTTGCGGTCGTCGACGCCAATGTTCGGGTAGACGTACCAGATGAGCACGCTGTCGATGCCGCCGAAGCGGTCAATCAGGTCGTCGAGATAACGATCGACGGTGTAGCGGCCGGTCTCGGCGTCGAAGAAGAAACGGTCCTCGACCATCATCTGGGCGTGCACGAAATTGCGCTGCGACCACAGCAGCTCGGGGCGCCGGTAGTTGGTGTCGTCGTAGCCGATGCGGATCAGGTGCTCGCGCTTCCAGTCGGTGAGATCGCGCAGCCAGTTCGCGGCGGTGCCGGTCACGTCGACCTGCCAGTGCCCGATCTCGGCGAACGGCCAGCCCGGCGCCTTGCCTGGCGTGGGCAGGTAGCGACCGGTTGTCACGTGCGAGAACTTGTATTCGTCCGATGAGATCGCGCGCGCGCCGGGGTCGTCGTTCATGTCGAGGCCTGCTGCTGCAAGAACGCGAGCACGTCGGCGCGCGATGGAATGCTCGCCTGCGCGCCGAGCTGCGTGCAGGCGAGCGCGGCGGCCGCGCTCGCCTCGCGCAACGCATTCGGCATGGACCGGCCCTGTGAGAGCGCGGCGACCAGCGCGCCGCAGAAGGTGTCGCCGGCGGCCGTGGTGTCGACGACGTCGACCTTGAACCCAGCCACCTGCAGCGCGCGACCCTCGTGGCGCGCGCGGCAGCCCTCGGCGCCGAGCGTGACGATGACCGTGGGCACCGCGAGCGCCATGAGCGCGCAGTCGAGGTCGCCCTCGATGCCGGTGATCGCGGCGAGCTCGCCCTCGTTGACGACGAGGATGTCGAGTGCCGCCAGCAACTCGCTCGGCAACGCCCGCGCGGGCGCGGCGTTCAGCACCACGGCGACCTGACGCGCGCGCGCCGCGATCGCGTAGGCCGTGACGGCATCGATCGGTGTCTCGAGCTGCAGCAGCAGGTGGCTCACGCCACCCAGCGACGGCAGGTGCGCCGCGTGCAGCACGCTGTTCGCGCCGGGCGCGACGGTGATCGCGTTCTCGCCATCGTCGGCGAGGCAGATGAACGCGGTGCCGGTCGGCACGTCTTCGCAGCGCACGACGTGCAGTTGCACTCCCGCCTCATGCAGTGAGACCTCGAGCGGCGCCGCGTAGGCGTCGCGGCCCAGCGCCAGCAGCATCCGCGTCTCGACGCCGCCGGCGCGTGCGCTGGCAATCGCCTGGTTCGCGCCCTTGCCGCCGGGGAAGGTCGTGAACTCGCGGCCGAGCACGGTCTGGCCCGGCGCGGGGATGCGATCGGCGCGCACGACGAAGTCGAGGTTCGCGGAGCCGGCGACGAGCACGCTCATCGCGCACGCGCCTTCGCGCCAGGCGGGCGAACAGCGGCGGCCGCTGGCGACGTCTGGTCGACCAGCGCCTGGTAGACGAGGTTGTAGAAGCGCGGGCTGATTTTCGCCAAGTCGGCGGGGTCGTCACCGTGCAGGTGTTGCATCAGGAGCATCGCGACGAGTTGTTCGCTGGGGTCGATGGTGTAGTACGTCGATGCGGCGCCTGACCAGCCGTAGGCACCGGGCGATCCGAGCTTGCCACGCTGCGCGAGATCGAGGGTGACCGAGCCGCCGAGGCCGAAGCCGTCGCCGGCGGCGAGGCCGACGTTCGGCTGTTCGAGGTGGGCGAGCTGATCGGTCATCATCATCTCGACGGTCTTGCGGCCGAGCACCGTGCGGCCTTCGAGCGTGCCGCCATTCAGCAGCATCTGCGCGAAGCGGAAGTAGTCGGGCGCGGTCGAGTAAAGGCCACCCGCGCCGCTGGTGTAGGCGTTGAGCGACACGCCCGGCTGCTGCGCCGAACGCGACGGGTGGCGCACGAGGTGGCCGCCTTCGCCCATTGCGGTGAGGTCGACGACGCGTGCGCGTTGGGCCAGCGGCACCTCGAAGCCGGTGTCGACCATGTCGAGCGGCGCGAACACACGCTGCTGCAGGAACACGGCCAAGGGTTGCCCGCTCACGACCTCGATGAGCCGGCTCAGCACCTCGATGCCGACGCCGTCGTAGATGAAGCGCGTGCCGGGGTCGGCGCCGAGCGGTGCCCTGGCGACACGAGCGGCGAAGTCTTTCAGGTCGACCGCCTGGCTCGGCGCCGCGCGCTCGAGCAATCGCGTCGCCTCGGCCATGCCCGGACCGCCGACCGCGAGGCCCGAGGTGTGCGTGAGCAGATGGCGCACCGTGACCGGCCGCGCCGGCGCGCGCAACAGCGGCGCATCGGCCGAGCCGCCCACCATCACCTGCGCGTTCGCAAACTCGGGCAGGTAGCGCGCGACCGGGTCGTCGAGACCGAGCCTGCCTTCTTCCAGCAGCACCATCGCAGCGACCGCGGTCACGGGCTTGGTCATCGAATAGATGCGGAAGATGGCGTCGCGCTGCATCGGCAGGCGACGCGCCACGTCTTGCGAGCCGTATGCCCGCCATTCGACGATGCGACCGTGCCGCGCGACGAGTGTCACGGCGCCGAGGTAGCCGTGCGAATCGGTGGTCGCGCGCATGAAGTTCGCGAGCCGCTCGAGCCGATCTGCTGCAAAGCCTTCGGCGCCCGGCGCCACGTTCGTGACCTTCGCACTCGCGATGGCCGACGCACTCGTCGACGGCTGCGCGTGCACCAACGGGAAAGCGATCAAGCTAACGCCGGCCAACGCTCCCGCACCCACCACAGACGCCAGCGATTTCACGGTCGGACGATAGCGCGGGGAATCGAAGCCCCCGCTGGAATGATGACGGGCACCGGAAGCGAAGCTCCCGATCGAAACGGGCCGCCGATCAGGGGGCGCCGATCAGAACGTGATGTTGTGCGTGATCGACCAGACCCGGCCCCGGCCCGACCAGTAGTTGCGGAAGCCCACCACCTGCGACCCCGACAGCACGTAGAACTTGTTGGCCACGTTTTCCACACCGAGCGAGAGCTTGCCGTAGCGCCCGATGTCGTAATTGGCGCCGACGTCGATCAGGGTGTAGCCCTTCGTTCGTTCTTCCGACCCGGTACCGATATTGATGTCGCGCGACAGCAGCTTGGTCGCGCCGGCCGTGACATCGAACGGGAAGAACTTGTAGGTCGTCGAGACCCCGATCTTGTCGGGGTTCACGTCGTTCACGCCGAGGCGACGGTCCTCGGGTCCACCGGCGGTGAAGGTCGAGTAGCCGAGGATGCGGGAGTAGAGCGCACTCACCCGCCAGTCCTTGCTGGCGATGAATTCGCCGGACGCCTCGAAGCCCTTGATCGTGATCGGCACCCGGTTGAGGATGAAGTCTTTGGTGATCGGATCGATCGAGAGCGAGGTGCCGAGCTTCGATTTCGATTCGTACACCGACGAACTGAAGCTGCCCATCGTGCCCCGCCAGGTACCGCCCACCTCCTTGTTGGTGACGACGACCGCCTGCAAGTCGAGAACGCCCTGCACCGATTGCCCCGGCGTGTTCACGTTGCGCAGCGGGATGCCGACGTTGGGCAACGTGAAACCCTTGCTCGTGGAGGCGAACACCGACCACCCTGCAGGCAGCTTCCAGACCGCGCCGATGTTCGGCAGCGACGACTTGTAATGGAGGTCGCCGCCTTGCACCGCGGAGCGGTTGCGGAAGTAAACCGTGGTGTAAGAGTCGACGTGCAATTTGCCGACTTCCTTGCGAAAGCCGCCCGTCAACGTGACGGGGCCGATGTCGTACGCGCCCTGCACCCATGGCGCGGCGCTGGTGTATTTGAGCGGCGGCACCCACAGGCGGTGCGTCAATGCGAGCTGCTGATCGGCGGTATCGCCGGTCAGATCGAGCCCGCCGCGCAACTCGAGGCTCGCGATGCCGAAGCTGTCTTGGTGCGCGTACGAAGTGCGCAGGCCGCGTTTCTTCGAGCGGATTTCCGACTGGTCGACCAGCGTTCCGAGTGGCGCGATCAGCGGGTCTTGTCGGTCGGCCCCGTTCTCGGCCAGGTAGCGCATCTGCTGTTCAGCGCTGTAGAGGTCGAGCGTGAAGTTGCCGCCCCACAGGTCGTTGTGCTGATAACTCACGCTGCCTTGAAAGAAATCGTTGATCTCGCTCAGGGCGCCGAAGTCACCGGGGTGCTCCGCGGTGTTGGTTACGCCGGTCGTGCGGTCGCCGTCGACCAGGTGATAGCTGCCATTGCCCTTCAGTCGAAACTTGCTGAGCGACAACTGGACCCGTTGCGCGCGCCCTTCGCCGAAATTAGTACCGAGCTTCACGAAGCCGTCATTCGACTTGGAATCGGCGAGCGAGCCGCTCGTGTTGGGCCCGATTCGCCGGCCGTGTCCGTCGTACGTGATGCCGCGGTCGACGTGCGATAGCGCCGCGAGCAAGTCCCACATGTCTTCCTTGTGGGCGTACAGGCCGCCGACCTTGAAGCCGCTGCTGTCGTCGTGGAACTGCGTGGTGTAGCGGGTCGTGAGCGTGAACTCGTCGCCCGGCTTGGTCGGATTCTTCGAGATGTAGTTGATGATGCCGCCCGCCGCACCGATGCCTTCCGAAGCCGACGGCCCGTTGATGACCTCGATGCGACCGATCAGACCCAGGTCGGTGAAGGTTGCATTGCGTGTGCCTTCGCGCAGCGGCGAGCCCTGCGGAATGCCGTCGAAGAGGCGCAGCGCGACCCGGCCGCGAAGGTTTTCGCCCGTGTTGCTGAGGGCCTGCGTCGACTCCGAATAGCCCGGCACCGTGCGCGCCAACACGGCCGTCGCATCTTCCGTGACGAGCAGCGAGTGCTGCAGTTCTTCGGGCGTGATCAGGGTGATCGCGCCGGGGATCTTCTCGACGGCTTTCGGGCTTCGCGTGCCCGTGGTGATGGTGACCGTGTCGAGTTTCGCGGCCGCGTTCTTCGGGTCGTCAGTCTTGATGATGTCGGTGGGCGTCGTCTGCGCGTAAGCCTGGCCGACGGCCACCGCCAACAACAGCATGGCAAAGGATGCGGGAGCTTGTCTCATGGTGGTTCTTGTGTTGGTCTCGTTGGGTGATCCGATCGTCGCTTCGGTGCGAAGCCGCAGCGATCGTCGGGCTGTGTTGTTGGCCTGGGCAGCGAGTTGCGCGTGCTCAAGATGCGGGCGAGTCTGGGTGATCGATCGCGCCGGTGAAACCATTTGCACCTATGTTCTGGCTCTACTTTTTGTTGTCATCGGCGCGTTGTCATCGGAGCGAGCGCCATCGACGCGTTCGCGGCTTCCGGCGGCCGCGCGAAGGCGGTCTCGGTAGAAGCCCGCATAGCCGCGCGACTCTCTTGCAGGAACGCGGTCACGAGCCGGATGCGGATGGTCGCGCGTGACCACACGACACCGATGCGGCGCGGCTCGAACGGCCGTGGCAACGGCATGCGCACGAGCTTGAGACCTTCGGGCCAGGGCCGGGCCCAGTCGGGCACGATCGAGACGCCGAGGCCGCGGTCGACCATCACCGCGATCGCATTCAACGCGTTCAGCTCGAATCGCTCCTTCGGCACGATGCCGACCATCCGCAGGTACTGCTCGGCCTGTCGGCCGCCCCACTGCTGGCGGTCGTAGCGGATGAGCGGCTCGGTCGCGAGCAGCTCGTGCGGGTCGCGACCGGCCATGCGCGCCGGTGCCAGCACCATCAGCGGCTCCTCGCGCAGCACCTCCCAGTTGCACGCCTTCGGCAACGCGAACGGGGCTTCGAGCACGATGGCCGCATCGAGCTCGCCCGACTCGACCGCCTTGTAGAGCTCGGGCGAATAGCCAGGCTTGATGAACACCTTGATGTTCGCAAACTTGACGACCATGCGCGCGAGGATGTCGGGCAGCATGCCGGTGAGCGCGTTGGTGCCGGCGCCGAGCTTCAGCTCACCGGTGGTGGCGTCGTCGGTGGCGACGGTGCTCAGATCGGCGACGTCGCGCAGCAGGTCGCGCGAGCGTTGCAGGATTCGCGAGCCCGCTTCGGTCACGCTCACGGTGCGACCGACCCGCGCGATCAGCGGCGCGCCGATCTCGCGTTCGAGCGTGCGCAGCTGCTGCGCGACCGCCGCCGGCGTGATGTTCAGCAGGCGAGCCGCCGCGGCCATCGATCCGTTGTCGACGACGGCGACGAAGGTGTGGAGGAACTGGGTGTCCACGGAGATCGGGATGCGGGCAGCGGTTTGGCGCGTGAGCACGGCAGCGAAGGCGTGCCGCGAGGCGAGTGTCGTGCGCGACCGCGCCGCTCCGCGCTGTGCTTTCCCGAAGTTGTGTGCGTGGCGCGACGGTTGGCGAGCTCGCCTTCGGATGGCGCGAAGCGGCGCAGCTACGTGGCGTTCTTCAGCGTGCCTTCATCGCATCGCGCATGAGCGTGTTCTGCGCGAAGTCGACGCGCACCGTCGCGCGAAGCCCTATCTGGCGGCTTCTGCCGTCGCAGACGGCACGGGGACGAAGACCACGGCGGCGAGCCGACGCTTCGTGGTGCTCATCGCATTGACGCCGATGCCGCCGTCGGCACCGGTGCTTGACCCAGCTCTTCCACATCGTCCTTGTAGATCGTCAACCCCCGCAACGACCGCGTCGGCGCCGGGAAGAACAGACTCGCGACATACCCGATCACGATGCAGAGCAAGATCGAGATGGCCAGATAGAAGTACGGGTGCACGAGCTTGAACCACCACGCGGTGGTCGTGAGCACGATTGCCGACGCGACACCGATCGCGACCCCGGCCGAGTTCGCGCGCTTCGTGAACATGCCGAGCGTGTAGGCACCGGCGAAGCCGCCGCCAAGCAGGCCGGCGAGCTCGATCGAGACGTCGAAGAGCGAGTGGATGTCGAAGCGCGACAGCACGAGCGCGGTGCCGATGCCGAGCAACCCGGCCACCACCGTCATCAGCTCGGCGAAGCGCACACTCGTCTTAGCGTTGGGCGTCTTCACGAGCTTCTCGTAGAAATCGACCGAGGCCAGCGTGGCGACGCTGTTCATGATGCTCGAGAGCGTGGCCATCGCGGCCGCGAAGATGCCGGCGACAATCAGCCCGGTCACGCCCATCGGCAGCTCGGCGGCGATGAAAAGCGGGAACGTCGCGTCGATCGGCAGCAGCGGATTCATGCGTTCGGGGTTCGCCTTGTAGTAGACGAACAGCGCGGTGCCGATCGAATAGAACACGAAGCCGCCGGGGATCATGATGGCCGCGAAGGCCCAGATCGAGCGGCCCGCTTCCTTGTCTGACTTGGTCGAGAGCGTGCGCTGCATCAGGACCTGGTCTTTCGGGAAGGTGAGCACCACGTCGAAGATCACCAGGAAGACGAAGCCCCAGACGGTGGCTTTGGTGAGGTCAAAGCTGAAGTCGAAGAGCTTGGTCTTGTGGTTGGCGGCGGCGGTGTCGATGAACTCGTCGAAGCCGCCGTGCAGCTTCCAGATGATGAAACCGATCGCGAAGAAGGCGCCGCCCATCTTCACGACCAGCTGCACCACATCGGTCCAGATCACCGCCTTCATGCCGCCCATCGCGGTGTAGACGATCGTGAAGCCGCCCATCATCAGCACGCTCCACACCACGTCGATGCCGGTGATGGTGGCGATCGCGAGCGCCGGCAAGAACAGGATCACGCTCATGCGGCTGCCGATCTGCACCGCCATGTAGAGGCCGCTCGCCAGCATGCGGATCGTCGGGTGGAAGCGCGTCTCGAGGTACGAGAACACCGACATCAGGTCGAGGCGGCGCAAGAGCGGCACGATCCAGACTGCGACGAACATCAGCCCGATCACCGCGATCAGGTTGTTCGTCATGTACTGCCAGTTGGTCTCGAACGCCTTCGCCGGGATCGCGATGTAGCTGATCGAGCTGGTGTTGGCCGCGTAGAGGCTCACGCCCGCGGCCCAGAACGGGATGCTGCGGCCGCCGACGAAGAAGTCGCTGGTCGAGTTGCGCTTCTCGCGCAGATAGAGGTAGAGGCCGATGCCGATCATCGCGCTCAGGTAGACGACGATGACGATCCAGTCGAGCCACTTCAGCAGCAGCTTGCCCGACTCGATTTCGGCGAACGCGAGGGTTGTCGAGGCGTTCGGTGCGTCGCTCGCGACGATGACGCCGTTGCGCCATGCGGCGCTCGCGAGGGCCGTGCCGGCCGGTGCGTCAGCGAGCGTGGCCCAAGAGCCGGTGATGGTGTGGAAGGTCATCAGCTTCGCAGCACCGCCGGTGGCCGGCTGCACGATGAAGAGCACATGGGCCTGGCCGGTCGCGCGCCCCGAGCCGGCGAGCACCGTACCGGGCGCGGCGCCGCGATCCTGCCAACCGGTGTCGGCCGCGTATCGATAGAGACGGTCGCGACCGTCGGCCGCCGCGAAGGTGACGAAGAGCGCCGCGGTCTGGCCCACCATCGCGGTCGGTCGCGCGGAGGCACCGGGCCATGCCGGTTGTGCTTGCCAGGCGGGCGCCTTGGCGGTCGGGTCGAGCCGCCACAACGCAGCGGCCGAACTCGCGTCGCGGCCGACCACGTAGACGGCATCGCCGACCACCGCGAGGTGGCCATCGACCAGCGCCTGCGGCAACGCCGGCCACGGCTGGGTCGTGAGCGCACCGTCGACGAGACCGACCCGCTCGACATGTCTCGCGGTGCCCGGTCGCGCTGTTGGTGCGGCGGTCGAGGCGTCGCTAGGCGCGGACAAGGGCGAAGACGAAGGCGCGTTCGATGCGGAGGAGTCGCCCTCCAGCAGCCAGGTGCTCGCACCTTGCACTGCGCTGCCGAGCACGCGGCCGCTCGGCCTCCACAGCGTCGACGACCAGCCTTTGTCATCGGCGTTCAGGATCCACGCGCCCTGACCGGTGATGGCGAGCGCTCGCGCCGCGACGACCGCAAGAGCCTCGACGCGTTCACCGCTCATCAGCGGCGGCAACGTGGCGTTGCGGACCGACACCAGGTTTTCGGCGTGACACGGCCACACGGCCACGCCGAGCCACACGATCCACGCGGTCGCCAGCGCCTGTCGAAAGGGTCTCATCGGTTCTCGATTCAAGAGGCGCAGCGCTCGATCAAGCGCGAACGCTCGCGAGCACCGCACGGGCGCGAGCCAGAAACGGCGGGTCGATCATCCGGCCGTCGACGACGAACGCGCCGCGACCCTGGTCGTGCGCCGCTCGCGACGCCTCGACGATGCGCCGCGCCGCATCGACCTCGGCCGCACTCGCCGCATAGACCTCGTTCGCCCACGCCACCTGCGATGGATGGATGCAGCTCTTGCCGATGAAGCCGAGCGCATGCGACATGCCCGCCTCGTGCCGGAAGCCGGATTCATCGGCGATGTCGGCGAACGCGCCGTCGCACGCGGCCACCCCGGCGGTGGCCGCCGCGATGCGCAGCGCGAACATCGCGGCGTGCACGTTCGCCACCACGTGTCGATCGATGCCGAACGGTTCGAACAGGTCGCCGAGCCCGAGCTGCAACGCAACCACGCGCGCATGCGCCGCGCCGATCTCGGCCGCGCGTTGCAACGCGCCGGGCGTTTCGATGTTCACGAGCAGCCCGATCGGCTGCGACACGGCATGGGCCGATTCGGCGCGGCCGAGCATCGCGATGGCGTGCAACACGTCGGCCGTGCTGTCGGCCTTCGGCAGATTGACCAGTCCGACCGTCGGCCAGGCGATGGCGTCGAGGTCGGCCTCGAAATGGGGCGAGTCGATGCCGTTGACGCGCACGACGATGAGCTTCGTGCCGTTTCGGGTCGCGTCGCGCACGGCATCGGAGCGCACGAAGGCCGCGACGTTCGCACGCGCCTCGGCCTTCGCGGCTTCGGGCACCGCGTCTTCGAGATCGATCGAGATCGCATCGGCCGCGCCGGCGAGGGCACCCGCGAACCACTCGGGCCGCGAGCCGGGCACGAACAGCTTGCTGCGCATGAAGAGGGCTGCCATGGCGCGCAGTGTGGGCGAAACGGCGCCCCGGAAAAACCGGGGCAAACACGTTCACACCATCCAATTTGTTTGCCTTGGACCGCGACTTGCATGGCCCCCGCTGCGGTACAACCTCGTGCACACCACCCCGATGCACGCCACGTCGAGAAAGCGATGGTCGCCATGAATCCCAAGACGAGCGGGCTTTCCTCACCTGATGAACGACCGGTCAGCCGGCGCGACTTGCTCGGCCTGATCGGCAAGACCGCGGGCGGCACGGCGATGTACCACGCAATGACCGCGCTCGGCTTCGCGGCCGAATCCACGTACGCGGGCCCGCTCGATCTGCAAGGCGCGCCGGGCGGCACCTCGATCCTGATCCTCGGTGCCGGCATGGCCGGTCTGGTCGCGGCCTACGAGTTGCGAAAGGCCGGCTACAGCGTGAAGGTGCTCGAGTACAACAACCGCGCCGGCGGCCGCTCGTGGACGCTGCGCGGCGGCGACGAATACACCGAGCTCGGCGGCCTCACCCAACGCTGCGAATTCGCCGAGGGCCTCTACGTCAACCCGGGCCCGTGGCGCATCCCGTACCACCACCACGGCGTGCTCGACTACGCGAAGCGGTTCGGCGTGCCGCTCGAGCCCTTTATGCAGGTGAACTACAACGCCTACCTGCATTCGACCAAGGCGTACGACGGCAAGCCGCAGCGCTTCAGGCACGTGCAGGCCGATTTCAACGGCCACGTCGCCGAGCTGCTCAGCAAGGCGGTGCAGAAGAACCAGCTCGACGGCGCGGTGACGCGTGAAGACCAGGAGCGCCTGCTCGAGGCGATGCGCCACTGGGGTGCGCTCGACAAGTCGAATCGCTACGCGCAGAACGACGATTCGAGCAGGCGCCGCGGCTACGACGTCTCGCCGGGAGGTGGCCTGAGCCCTTCGCCGGTGCCCTCGAAACCGCTCGATTTCGGCGGCTTGCTGAATTCGGGGCTCTGGAATTACTTGGCCGTCGGCCACGACGAAGAGTTCCAGACCGCGATCTTCCAGCCGGTCGGCGGCATGGACCGGATCGCCAAGGCCGTGTACGCGCAGGTCACCGACCTCGTGCAGTTCAACGCCAAAGTCACGAAGATCGAGCAGGACGATCGCGGGGTCACGGTCACCTACACCGACTCGGCTGCGCCTGGCACGTCACGCCTGGCCAAGGCCGACTGGTGCCTCTGCACGATCCCCCTTTCGGTGCTGAACCAGATCGACATCCAGGTCTCGGCGCCGATGCGCGCCGCCATCGACGCAGTGCCGTACGAGGCGTCGGTCAAGGTCGGCTTGCAGTTCAAGCGGCGCTTCTGGGAGCAAGACGAGCTGATCTACGGCGGCATCACGTTCACCGACATGCCCATCAGCCTGATCGGTTACCCGTCGACCGCGTTCGGCAACCCCGGCAAGGGCGTGCTGCTCGGCGCGTACATCTGGGGGCCTAACGCGTACGAGTTCACGTCGCAGCCGCCGGCCACCCGAGTGCAACTCGCGTTGCAGTACGGCGCGCAGATCCATCCGCAATACAAGACCGAGTTCGAGAACGGCGTGGCGGTCGGCTGGCACCGCGTGCCGTGGACGCACGGCTGCTTCGGCAACTGGTCGGACGAAGCGCGCCGCGACCATTACAAGAACCTCTGCCAGATCGACGGCCGCGTGCTGCTCGCCGGCGAGCACGCGTCGCTGATCCCCGCGTGGCAGGAAGGCGCGGTGCTGTCGTCGCACGACGCGATCACGCGGCTGCACGCGCGCATCAAGGCGAGGGCTTGACCATGACGCTTCGACCTCGAAATCTGTCGGGCCTGGCGCTGCTCGTGACGTGCACCGTGACGAGCCTGGCGCCGTTGACGGCGAGCGCCGCCGACCCGGCGAGCGTGCCGATATCGTCGGGCGCCGCCTTCACCGAGACCGATGGCGAGAGCATCTACCGCGCGGTCTGCCAGGCGTGTCACATGCCGAACGGCCAGGGCGCGACCGGCGCGGCGACCTACCCGGCGCTCGCGGCGAACCCACGCCTCGCCTCGGGCGCGTACATCGCCGTCACGGTGCTGAACGGCCGCAGGAGCATGCCGGCGTTCGGCCGCGCACTCACCGACGCGCAGATCGCAGAAGTCGCGCGTTATGTGCGCACGACGATGGGCAACAACTTCACCACGCCGGCACTGACCTCGGCCGACGTGAAGGCGTTGCGCTGATCGACACATCCCTATCAACCCACGACGCCTCAGGAGCAGCCCCATGCATTCACGCCACCTCACGATTCGCGCGGCGCTCGCCCTCGCGCTGCCGTTGCTCGCCGGCCCGGCGCTCGCCGCCGACGTGGTGCGCCACAAGATCCCGGGCTCCGACTTCCCGATCGCGATGGCGGTCGAGGTGCCCGCGGGCAAGAAGCTGATCTTCCTGAGCGGCGGCGGCCCGAGCATCGCCGACAAGACCGCGAAACCCGACAGCCCGGCGGCCTATGGCGACACACTCGCGCAGACGATCAGCACCTTCGAGGCGATCAACGCCAACCTGAAGGTGCTCAAGCTCGGCATGAAGGACGTCGTGAAGATGCAGGTCTTTCTCGTCGGCGACCCGGCGAAGGAGGGTCGCATCGACTTCGCCGGCTTCATGGAGGGCTACCGCAAGTACTTCGGCAGCGACAACCTGCCTGCGCGCTCGACGGTCAAGGTCGCGGGGCTCGTCAACCCCGGATGGTTGATCGAGATCGAGGTGACGGTGGTGGCGCCGGACTAGTCAATCAGCCCATCGCCGCCGGCACCGTACCGCTCGCTTTGACTGTTCTCTCGAAGAGCGGCCGTTGCCGCGATGCGAACAGCGACGTCGGCGCGCCCTTGAGCGTGATTGGCGCGGTCAGCCCGGGTTCAGTCCGCGGCACCGACGACGTCGCGCTGTGCGCGGCGCCATTCGGGCGCTCGCTCAGACATTGCGCGTTAAAGAGGTTGCTCACCCAAGCAATATCGCGCCGCTGCTCCGAAATTTGATTCCATATGTGTGACCAGCCGATGCAATCGGTGTGGCTTCACCTGCGAACCGCCGTACGCATCGTCACACTTGTGCCTGCTGACGTCCTACGGCGGCGCCCGGTGCCTTCCTGCCGACCCTCACGATGCGGGCTCCGAGAATGCCGGACGCCGAGCGATCCCGCCGCCGCGTCGCCATCAACCGGGGACATCCATGAACCAATTCGCCCGCCCTTCCCTCGCCCGCGCGGCGGCGTTCGCCACCCTCGTCACGCTCGGCGCTTGCGCATCGACGCCTCGCCTGGATGCCACTTGGGCCGATGCCTCGATCACGCCGACTTCGCGCTTCCTGGTCGGCAGCAAGGTGCTCGTCGCTTGCGACGCTTACGACATCGCGATCCGCCAGGTCTGCCAGGACCAGCTCGCGTCGGAAGTCGTCGCACGAGGCGCAACGCCCGTGTTCGCGCCGAGCGGGACGGTGCTGCTGACCGACCGCGCGGTCGACGGTCAACTGGTCGACGGCGCCAGGGCCGCGGGAGCGAAGGCGGTGCTCGTCGTCACGTTGACCCCGGCCGTCGTCGAGTCGACCGGCTCCGGCGTGTCGTTCGGCATCGGCGGCTTCGGGTTCGGCAGCCACAGCGCGGTCGGCGTGGGCGTCAGCGCGCCGCTCGGTGGCACACGGGTTGCAACCGGTTTTTCGGCGAACGGCCGCGTTACCGAGGTGTCGAGCAACAAGCTGGTGTGGACCGCGAGCGCGATGGCCTCGCCCTCCGACGACCTGCAGGCGCAGTTCGCTGCACTCGCGAAAACGGTGCTCGATTCGGCCGAGAAGTCGGGCCTCTTCTGACCGTGTCAGCCGGGCTGGCTCGCAGGGCCTGCCGAGCGACAAGCGATCGGCAGGTTTACCGCCGGCACATTGGTGAGGTTGTCGCCATTGATTCTCATCTGGTCCGGAGCTGCGGCCGATCCGCACACCCAGGTGATTGGGACCTGCGGATAGCCCTCGACTGTGGCCGGACGCAAGGTCAGCACCTTGCCGACGAGGTTGCGATTCACCGAATTGCCGAACCGCAGATCGATCGCGCCGCCACGCACGGTCACCGATGACACATTGGCGTTGACGATTCGGTCGGCCGGCGGCAAGCCAGCAGCGGCGTTGTCGATCGCGAGCGCACCGGTCTTCGCGTATTGCGCGGCGACCGCCTGCTTGGCCAGATCCGCGAGGGTCAGCGCATCGGCCACCTGCAGTCGTATCGTGCGGTCCTGGAACGAGGGCAGCGCGATGAGGGCCAGGATCGCGATCACGGCGATCGTGATCATCGCTTCGATGAGCGTGAAGCCGCGACGCTGGCGCTGAGGGGGGAGGCGTTCGTGTGGCATCTGCTTCAGCCTCTGATGAGGCCGTGCTTCGGCGCCGGAGCGAAATACCACCTCACGTGAACGGGCCGGCGGAGAGGTCAGCAAGATGCACGCATGGCACGGCTACAAGAGATTGATCGGCTTCAACGCACCCGTAAACGCGGCTTCGCACCGCCCATCGCGACCACTTCGCCCACGTCCGCGGCCGCGGCGAACCCGTGCTGCCGGAACAGCGTGAGCACGTCGCTCACCGACGCGGCGCTGCACGTCACCAAAAGTCCACCGCTCGTTTGCGGGTCGGTGAGCAAGGCTTGCTCGACGCTGCCGAAGTCGCTCGGCAACACGACGTCGGCGCCGTAGCCTTGCCAGTTGCGGTCGGAGGCGCCGGTCACCATGCCATCGGCGGCCATCGCCCGAACGCCATTTAACAGCGGCACGCACGACCAGTCGATCACCACATCGGCCTTGGCACCGCGCGCGAGTTCAAGCGCGTGGCCGGCCAGGCCGAAACCGGTCACGTCGGTGAGCGCGTGCACGCCGTCCAGCGCGGCGAGCTCGGGGCCGGGCGTGTTGAGCTGGGTGGTGTTAGCGATCATCTGCGCGTAGCCGGCGGCCGAGAGCACGTCTTTCTTCAACGCCGCCGACAGCACGCCGACGCCGATCGGCTTGCCGAGCACGAGCCGGTCGCCGACCTTCGCGTCGGCGTTGCGCTTGACGCGCTTCGGGTGCACGACACCCAGCGCGACCAGCCCATAGATGGGCTCGACCGAATCGATGGTGTGCCCGCCCGCGATCGGGATGCCGGCTTCGCGGCACACCGATTCGCCACCTTCGAGGATCTTGCCGATCACCTCGGTCGAGAGCACGCTGATCGGCATGCCGACCAGCGCGAGCGCCATGATGGGCTTGCCGCCCATCGCGTAGACGTCGCTGATGGCGTTGGTGGCGGCGATGCGGCCGAAGTCGTACGGGTCGTCGACGATCGGCATGAAGAAGTCGGTGGTCGCGATCAGCGCGATCTCGTCGGTGAGCTGATAGACCGCGGCGTCGTCGGCGGTCTCGATTCCGACCAGCAGCGCCGCGGGCACCGGCAGGCGGTTCGTGTTCTTCAGAATCTCGGCGAGCACCCCCGGCGCGATCTTGCAGCCGCAGCCACCGCCGTGCGAGAGCGAGGTCAGGCGGGGGCCGGGGTGCATCGGCAGGGCGTTCTTGGCGTCGGTCATCGGTGTCTCCGGGCGGGCGGTTCGGTGGTCTTCAGGCGTTCAACAGGTCTTCGAGGAGCGCGAGCCATGTCGCCTTCTCGTGTGCCGCATCGAACAGCGGCGACCGCGCCGCACATTGCGCGCGCAGGCCGTCGAGTATCTCCGGGTCGTCGCGGCAACGGGCGACCAGGGTCGCGAGCGCGTCACCGGCGCCCGGCTTCACGTAGCCGGCGTAGTCGCCGCCGAGCATGCCGACATTGCCGTCGATGCGCGTCGCGAGCACCGGGGTGCCGCTGCGCATCGCCTCCATCACGACGTGCGCGCCACCTTCGATGCGGCTCGGGTGCACGAGCACGTGCGCGCGCTGGATGCGGCGCGCGGTGGCTTCGTGCGGCAAGGCACCGAGCCAGCGGTAGTTCGGGCATTCGGCCTGCAAGGCCACGGCGGCGCGACCCAGCGCGGGGTCGAGTGCGGCGCCGACGTGATCGAGGAGGATGTCGTCGCGTGTCGCGAGCCGGCGCACCGCGTCGAAATACGTCTCGGGCGACTTTTCCTCGCGCAGGTGGCCGACCATCAGCGCGCGCAGATGGCGCGTCGTCTTGGTCAGCGTGCGTCGCGTGGGTGTCGACTGGAAACACGCGATCGACTTTGCGCGACATTCGGGCGGCAGCGCGTCGATGCCGAGTTCCTGCAGCACGACCAGCCGGTCCGCGAGCACGAGCGACGCCCGGGCGTGCGCATCGATGCCGATGTCGCGGTAAAGATCGGTGCCGGTCAGCACCACGACCACCGGCCGCCGCGGCGTGGCTTGCGACCACCGTTCGACCGAATCGGCAGAGCGCTTCGCGTGCAACGCGATCAGCATGTCGGCGGGCGTGCCGTCCCAGCGCTCGCTGATCGTCACCCGATAATGCGTGCGCAGCAGGCGTGACCAGCGCGCCGCCGTTTGCCAGTTGCCGTTGTTGGCGTCGGCCCGCGTCGGCGTGACGATCGAGACCAGAGGGAGAATCATGTCGAGGGTTATAGCGGCTGCCGCAAGCCCGGCGTCGAGCATGCGCCGCGCCGACGCCGTGACCCTCGAGCGCGCGCTCGTCGAAGGCCGCGCTCGACTGCTCTGGCTCTTCGCGGGCTTCGAGCGCGCCCTCGGGATGGGTGGGCTGAAGCTCGCGTATGACCCGGTCATCAACCTGCCGCTCTGGGAGCTCGGCCACATCGGCTGGTTCGAAGAGCAGTGGATTGCGCGCAACGCGAACCGGTGGCATGGCGCCGCGCTCGACGCCGACGCGCCGGCGTCGTTCCCCCCGTCGGCGTTTCGCGACGATGCCGATGCGCTGTATGACTCGTCGAAGGTCGCGCACGCGAGCCGATGGCAGCTCGCATTGCCCTCGCCCGGCGACACCTGCGAGTACATCGCGCGGGTTCGCGCGCGCACGCTCGAGCTGCTGCACGAGGCGAGCGACCAGCCCGACCCGGATGCGGCGCTCTATTTCTTTCGCCTCGCGCTGTTCCATGAAGACATGCACCGCGAGGCCTGGCTGGCGGTGGCGCAGCAGGTGGGTATCGATCTCTTGCAAGGTGCGGCACGGGTCGCGACCCGCCGTTCGCCGCAGGGCGGTGAGTGGCATGTACCGGCACGCCGCCATCGCCTCGGCGACCACGCCGCTGGCGGCTTCGCGTTCGACAACGAACTCGGCGCGCACACCGTCGACGTCGGCGCGTTCACGATCGATCGCGAGCCGATCACCTGGCGACGCTTCCTGCCTTTTGTCGACGCCGGGGGCTATTCGAACCCGGCGCTGTGGAGCGACGCCGGCGCGGCCTGGCTTCAGCGCGTCGGGAAGTCCGGGCCGGACCACGTGCGACGGGCGGGGCACGGCTGGGAGCAACGTCGCTTCGGCACGTGGCAGGCCCTCGTGCCCGACGACTTCGCGGTGCATCTCACGGCTCACGAAGCCGACGCGTGGTGCCGCTGGGCCGGCCGGCGCCTGCCGACCGAGGTCGAGTGGGAAGCGGCGGCCCTGCTCGCTGCCGAAACCGGCGAGCCGTTCGTCTGGGGCGACGTGTGGGAGTGGACCGCGAGCCCGTTCGCACCCTTCCCCGGCTTCATTCCGCACCCTTACCGCGACTACTCGGCGCCCTGGTTCGACGGCCGACCGGTGTTGCGTGGCGGCTCGTTCGCGACCGCGCCTCGCATGAAACACGTGCGCTACCGCAACTTCTTCCCCGCCGACCGCAGCGACGTCTTCGCGGGCTTCCGCTCGTGCGATGCCCTCTCGCGCAATGCTTTCTAATCGGCATCTTTCTCAACGCCGCACGAAACCCGCCATGGCCATCTCCACCCGATTCCCGTTCCTTCGCGCGGCTCTTGCTGCGCTCGGCCTCGCGTTCGCCTTCGCCGCCGGCGCGCAGCAGGTGCTGCACGTGACCGCGATCCCCGACGAGTCGCCGACCGAGCTCGCGCGCAAGGCCGCGCCGCTCGTCAAGTACCTGGAAGCGAAGCTCGGCATGAAGGTCGAATTCACGCCGGTCACCGATTACGCGGCCTCGGTCGAGACGCTCATCAACCACAAGGTCGACCTCGCGTGGTTCGGGGGCTTCACGTTCGTGCAGGCCTCGGCGCGTTCGGGCGGCAAGGTGATTCCGCTGGTGCAGCGCGAGGAAGACGCGCGCTTCCGCTCGGTCTTCATCACGTCCGACCCGGCGATCAAGACGCTCACCGACCTGAAAAGCAAGGACGTGAGCTTCGGTGCGCAGAGCTCGACCAGCGGCCACTTGATGCCGCGCAGCGCGCTGCTGCAGGCCGGCATCGACCCCGACAAGGACTTCAAACGGGTCGCCTTCAGCGGCGCGCACGACGCGACCATCGCAGCCGTTGCGGCCGGCAAGGTGCAGGCCGGCGCGCTCAACATCTCGGTCTGGGAGAAATTCGTCGCCGAGAAGAAGGTGGATACCGACAAGGTTCGCGTGTTCTTCACGACGCCGCCGTTCTACGACTACAACTGGTCGGTGAGCAGCGACATGCCTGTCGCGCTGCGGACCCGGATCGCCGATGCCCTCCTCGCACTCGACAAGTCGACGCCCGAAGGCAAAGAGGTGCTCGAATTGCAGCGCGCCACCAGGTTCATCCCGACCGTGCCGGAGAATTACAAAGGCATCGAGGCTGCCGCGCGCAGCGCCGGGTTGCTTTGAGCGCGGGCGCACCGGGCGGCGGCGCGCGCCGCGTTCCCCCACCCCGACCCCATCCCACGAGTGGTAGAGGGAGCAACGCAAGGATCCCGTGTCGCCCCGATAGGAGAGGGGGCAACGCAACGCTCACCTCTCGCGCCGAAGAGAGAGGGAGCAATGCACGGCCACGTTCCCGCACAGGTGACACGGCGCGCAACGCAGGGCCATCCCCCCGCACGGGTGGGAGAGCGCGCAGCGCAAGGCCCCCTCTCCGGCTCGCGGGAGAGGGCCGCGGTGAGGTTGTCGCGTGAAGCTCGAACTCCACAACGTGCATGCCCGTCACCCCGCCTCGGCGCGCGACAGCACGGCGCTCCGCGGCGTGTCGTTGGCGGTCGAGGCCGGAGAACAGATGGCGATCATCGGCCCCTCGGGTGCCGGCAAGACCACCCTGCTGCAAGTCGCCGGCGCGGCGTTGCAGCCGACCCAAGGGACGCTGAAGCTCGACGGCGTCGAGCCCTGGTCGCAGAGCGTGCGCGCGTTGCAGCGCCAGCGCGGCCGCCTTTTCATCGCCCCACAAACGCCACCGCTGCCGCCGCGCCAGCGCGTCGTCACGGCCGTGCTCGCCGGCCGCCTCCCGGCATGGAGCTTCGCGACCAGCGTGCGCTCGTTGTTCGCGCCGGTCGGTATTGGCGAAGCCGAAGCCGCGCTCGCGCGCTTCGATCTCGCCGACAAGCTGTTCGCACGCGTCGATCGCCTGTCGGGCGGTGAGCGGCAGCGCGTCGGCCTGGCGCGCGCGTTGCTCGCGCCCGCCTCGTTGTGGCTGGTCGACGAGCCGCTCTCGGCACTTGACCCGACGCGCGCCGCGCAAGCAGTGGGCGCATTGACGACGGTGGCCCGCGAGCGCGGCATCACGTTGCTCGCGACGATGCACCAGGTGGAGACCGCGCTCGCGCACTTCCCCCGTGTGGTGGGCCTGCGCGAGGGCGTGGTGGTGTTCGACCGGCCCTCGAGCGAGGTGGGGCGCGAGCTGTTGCTGAAGCTCTATGCGCAGCACGAGCACGAGCTGCTCGAGACGTCGCGAGCGACGACAGCCACCCGTCGCATCGACCGGCCGACGCTCGCTTCGACGGGGTGGCCCGATGCGCCCAGCATCGAGGGCGAGCAGCGGCCGATCGAGATTGCGGCACGCAGCGCCATCAATTGCCGTTGAGGTGCCGGGTGGCCGCTCGAATCGATTGTCGGCGCGCCCGGTCCGTGGCAGCGCGATGAGGTCGCCATGACCGCGCTCGCCGTCCGCCCGCTCCTCGCTCACCGCGACCCCGCGTGGCGCGGCCGCGTGCTGTGGTTCGGCGCGGCGCTCGTGCTGCTCTGGCCGATGCTGGTCGCGACCGAGTTCCGACCGTGGGCGTTGTTCGATGCGCAGAGCCGCGAACAGACGGGGCGCTTCCTGTCGGCGTTCCTGCCACCATCGGCATCGCCCGAATTCCTCGCGCTCGTCGGGCGGGAGACGTGGCGTACCGTGGCCATCGCGACAGCTGGCATCACGCTCGCACTCGTCATCGCGATCCCGTCGGCGTTGCTGTCGACGCGGGTGCTCTCGGTCTCGTCGATGGCCGGGCGCATGGCACGGCCGAGCGCCGGCGCGCGCCAGCTGCTGCGCTGGGGCTTGATCGTGTTGCGCAGCGTTCCCGAACTGGTCTGGGCCCTGGTCTTCGTGCGCGTCGTCGGGCTGGGGGCCACGGCGGGCGTGTTCGCGATCGCGCTCACGTACGGCGGGATGCTCGGCAAGGTCTACGGCGACATCCTCGAGAGCAGCGACGACCGGCCGACACGCGCCTTGCTCGCCAACGGCAGCGGTCGGCTGCAAGCATTCATGTACGGACTGCTGCCGCAGAACGCAGCCGAGCTCACGTCGTACACGGTGTATCGGTGGGAGTGCGCGATCCGTTCTTCGGTGGTGCTCGGGTTCGTCGGCGCCGGCGGTCTCGGCCAGTTGCTAGACGGCTCGACCAAGATGTTTGCCGGCGGCGAAGTCGCGACGATGCTGCTGGTGTTCGTTGCGCTGGTCGCCGCGGCCGATTCTGCGAGCGCGCGGTTGCGAAAGGTGCTCGAATGAGCAATCACGCCGGGCCGTTGCCGCAGAGGCACGCATGAACAGCGCATCGCCGACTCGAGAACCGGAGCGAACCTTCTGCAAAGGTTGCTTGTTCGCCGCCGGTCTGCTGGTGCTCGTCGTCGCGAGCTTCTGGTCGCTCGACCTGCAATGGGCGGCGTTCCTGTCGATGGACGGCGCGCGTGGCATGGCCCGCTTCATCGGCGAATTTTTTCCGCCGGACCTGTCGTCGTCTTTCGTCCGCAAGGTCGCAGCGGCTTCGGTCGAGACACTCGCGATGTCGGCCGTCGGCACCATGCTCGCCACCATCGGCGGCGTGCTGCTGGCGTTGCCGGCGAGCCGCGCGCATGCCGACGACCGGGCGCGCGCCCGCACACCCACGCGCCTGCTGTTGAACGCCCTGCGCGCGATTCCTGAACTGGTGTGGGCGGCCCTGTTGCTCATCTCGGCCGGCCTCGGTTCGTTCGCCGGCACGCTCGCGCTCGCCATTCACACCACCGGCGTGCTCGGCCGACTGTTCGCCGAAGCGATCGAGAACGCGCCACCGGGCGCGGCCACCGCGCTGCGCGCGCAAGGCGTCGGGTCGGTGCGCGTGTTTCTGTATGCGACCCTGCCGACCGTGTTGCCGCAACTCATCTCGTACACGCTGTATCGATGGGAGAACAACATCCGCGCGGCCGCCATCCTCGGCGTGGTCGGCGCGGGCGGACTGGGCCAGATGCTTGCATTCCACATGAGCCTGTTCCAGATGGGCAAGACCGCGACCGTGCTGATCGCGATGACGATGCTGGTCGCGCTGGTCGATGCGGCGAGCTACGCAGCGCGGCGTGTGCTGTCGCACTAGCGTCGGCGCGGGCAGGGCGACCGACCCATGACCACGACCGCGCCCACCGCCGACCCGTACGACCTCGAACGCTTCGTCAGCGCGCAACGCGACACCTATGCGGCCGCGTGCGACGAACTCGCATGCGGCCGCAAGACCAGCCACTGGACGTGGTTCGTGTTCCCGCAGGCGCGCGGTCTCGGCCACAGCTCGATGGCCTGGCACTACGGCATCGTGTCACGCGGGGAAGCCGCGGCCTATCTGCGCCATCCGATCCTCGGGCCACGCCTTCTCGAATGCGTTCGCCTGCTGCTGGTACTCGAAGGCCGATCCGCCCACGACGTCTTCGGCTCGCCCGACGACGTCAAGTGGCGCTCGTCGCTCACGCTGTTCGATGCGGTGTCGCCGCCGGGCAATGTGTTCTCGCAGGCACTGGACCGTTGTTTCAACGGGGTGCGCGACGACGCGACGCTGCAAATTGCCCCTTGACGGGCTCGAGAGACGGTCGCACGGGCCCGACCGAATCCAAGCGCGCCATCCCCGCAGACGCGGTTGCGGCGGGCACATCAAAAGACGTTGCTTTAGCGGTCACACGGGCGCACACGCCCATTCGGCATCGAGCGCCGCGCTCGCACCGCGCAGCGCAGCGTCGGACGCATCGGTGATGACCCACGTCGGTACGTCGGCGAGGTAGCTGCGAAAGCGCCCCTTGCTTTCGAAGCGCTCGCGAAACGGCGAGTCGGCGAAGAGGCCGAGCATCTGCACCGCGATGCCACCGCCGATGTAGACGCCGCCGCGCGCGCCGAGCGTGAGCGCGAGGTTGCCCGCGACGGCGCCGAGCCAGCCGAGGAAGCGCGTGACGGTGAGCATGCACAAAGCGTCGCCGTGGCCGAGCGCCCGCGCCGTGATCTCGCTCGGCGCGAACCCGCCCGCCAGCGCGCCGTGCGTGGCGCAGATCGCCTCGTAGAGATGGACGAGGCCCGGGCCCGACAGCACGCGTTCGGCCGAGACATGGGTGAAGCGCGAGCGCAGCACGCGCAGCACGGCGTCTTCGAGCTCGTCTTCGGCAGCGAGCGTGACGTGCCCGCCCTCGCCGACGATCGGCGCTGCGCTGCCAGCACCCGCGACCAACCCGGCGACGCCCAGCCCGGTGCCGGGACCGAGCACCGCCCGCGCGGCACCGGGGTCGCCGGCGCCGCCGCCGACGGAGCGCAACTCGTTCGCAAGCAGGCTCGGCAGGCCGCGCGCCAACGATTCGAAATCGTTGATGACGGCGAGCCGCGGCAGGCCGGTGGCGACTCGCAGCGCCGTGATCGAGAACGACCAGTCGAGGTTGGTCATGTGGACGACGTCACCGGTGACCGGGGTGGCCACACCGAGCGCACAGGCGACAGGCCGCAACCCGTCTGGGTGAGCGAGCCTCGATCGCATCAGCGGCTCGATGCCGGCGAAGTCGGCGCACGCGTGCATCGAGCGATCGGTCAGGGGAGCACCTGGCGCCTCGATGGTCGCGAAGCGCGCGTGCGTGCCGCCGATGTCACCGACCAGGCGCGGGTAGCCCAGCGCGGCCGCGTCGTACGGCGTGTTGTCTGATGGCGTCGAGGCGGACACGCGCCGATGCTATGCGGGCGCCGCACGGCGCGCGTCCGCACTGTTTCTTCAAGCGGATCTTCGCCCGGATCGCGCCCTCGGGAATACGGTTTGCTTTTGAACGGATAACCTCACCCCCGACCACGCGTGATCACCGACCTCGACACATACCTATTCGCCGAGGGCACCCACGCGCGGCTGTTCGACAAGCTTGGTTGTCATCGCGGCTGCGACAGCGTGGCGCGTTTCGCCGTGTGGGCGCCGAACGCGGAAACGGTCTCGGTGGTCGGCTCTTGGAACGGCTGGAACGCAGACACCGACCGCATGCGACGTCGTGCCGATTCCTCCGGCATCTGGGAGTGCGAATCGCCGCACGCGCAGCACGGCGACAGCTACAAGTTCCGCGTCCTCTCGCAGAACCGGGGCTATCGCGCCGACAAGGCCGACCCCTTCGCGGTGTGCGCCGAGGTGGCGCCGAACACCGCCTCGCGCATCTGGGATCTCGATTTCGACTGGACCGACGCCGAGTGGCTCGCCACGCGCACCGGCTCCTGCTACGACCCGTCGCCGCTGTCGATCTACGAGGTGCACCTTGGCTCGTGGGAGCGCTTCGCCAACGAAATGCCGAACTACCGCAGCGTCGCGCTTCGGCTCGGCGCCTACGCGGTCGAAATGGGTTTCACGCACGTCGAACTGATGCCGCTCACCGAGCATCCGTTCTATGGCTCGTGGGGCTATCAGGCGACGGGCTACTTCGCCGCCACGTCGCGCTACGGCTCGCCGCAGGACCTGATGTTCCTCGTCGATCACCTGCACAGCCTCGGCATTGGCGTGATCCTCGACTGGGTGCCCTCGCACTTTCCGACCGACGAACACGGCCTGCAGTACTTCGACGGCACCCATCTCTTCGAACACGCCGATCCGCGCCAGGGCTTCCACCCGGAGTGGAACTCGAGCATCTTCAACTACGGCCGCAACGAGGTGCGCAGCTTCCTGGTGTCGTCGGCCTTGTTCTGGCTCGAGAAATACCATTTCGACGGCTTGCGTGTCGACGGCGTCGCGTCGATGCTCTACCTCGACTACGCCCGCAAGGCCGGCGAGTGGATCCCGAACCTCCACGGCGGCAACCAGAACCTCGAGGCCGTGCAGGTGCTGCGCACCCTCAACGAAACGGTGGGCCGCGAACAGCCGAGCGCGGTGACCATCGCCGAAGAGTCGACCGCGTGGCCCGGCGTGTCGCGGCCCACCTCGGCTGGCGGCCTCGGCTTCGGCATGAAGTGGAACATGGGCTGGATGCACGACACGCTCGCCTTCCTTGCCGAAGACCCGATCCATCGGCGCTTCCATCTCGACGCGTTCACGTTCTCCATGGTCTATGCGTTCGACGAGAACTTTGTGTTGCCGCTCTCGCACGACGAGGTGGTGCACGGCAAGGGTTCGCTGATCGCCAAGATGCCGGGCGACGCGTGGCAGCAGTTCGCGAACCTGCGGCTGCTCTACGCGTGCATGTGGTCGCACCCGGGCAAGAAGCTGCTCTTCATGGGGTGCGAGCTGGCGCAACATCGCGAGTGGACGCACGACGGCGAGCTGCAGTGGTTCCTGCTCGAGCAGCCGGCCCACCGCGGGGTGCAGAAGCTCGTCGGCGATCTGAACCGGCTCTACAGGCGGGTGCCGGCGTTGCACGAGCAAGATTTTTCGGGCGGCGGATTCGAGTGGATCGAAGCGCACGACCATGCGCAGTCGGTGGTCGCGTATCTGCGCCAGGCGCGCGACGGCGCAGCGCCGGTGCTGGTGGTTTGCAACCTGACGCCGGTGCCGCGCAATCATTACCGAGTCGGCGTGCCGACCGCTGGCCATTGGCACGAGTTGCTCAACACCGATGCGCAGGTGTACGGCGGCTCGGGAGTCGGCAACTTCGGTGGTGCCGACTCGATCGCGCAATCGGCGCAGGGGCGGCCGCATTCGCTCGCGCTCACGTTGCCGCCTCTCGGCGTGCTCTTCCTCTGCCTGCGTTCACTCGACAGCTTCGCCGCGCGCGCTGCCACGGCAGACGATGACGGCGAGCTCGCGATGAAGGCGCCGGCATGATGCCCCCACGCCAGAACGGCATCGCGAGCGCGGGACGCAGCGCGTCGTTCGCCGAAGCGCGCCCGCGTGCCGTGATCGACGCGGTGCTGCCGAGCGTCGACGCCGGCCGTTTCGCGGTGAAGCGCGTGGTCGGCGAGGCGCTGGTCGTCGAGGCGCACTGCTTCGCCGACGGCCACGACAAGCTGCGCGTGATGCTGCAGTGGCGCCGCGACGGCGTGAAGGCGACCTTCGAGGTCGAGATGCAGCACCGCTCGAACGACGAATGGTTCGCGGCCTTCGTGCCCGAGGAGTCGGGCGGCTACGGCTACACGGTGGTCGCATGGGTCGACCACTTCCTGTCGTGGCGCGACGATTTCACGCGGCGCATCGATGCGGCCGACGTGCGCATCGCGGGCCAGGTCGGCGCGGCGCTGGTGCAAGAGGCGGCCGATCGCGCGCGGGGCACCGACCGCGCTACGCTGAAATCGTGGGCCGCGGCGCTCTTGAAGGAAGCGGGCAAGGCCGGCGACGACACGACCGCGCTGCGCACGCTCGCGCTCGACCCTTCGAAGGCCGAACTCGCATCACGCTACCCCGACCGCCAGTTCCCGGCCATCCACGCACCCGAGCTGCCGCTCTGGGTCGACCGCGAACGCGCCGCCTTCAGCAGCTGGTACGAACTTTTCCCGCGTTCGGCCGGTGTCGCCGGCGTGCACGGCACGTTCGCCGATGTCGAAGCGCAGCTGCCCGCCATCGAGGCGATGGGCTTCGACGTGCTCTACATGCCGCCGGTGCACCCGATCGGCCGCATCAACCGCAAGGGCAAGAACAACGCGCTGGTGGCCGAGCCCGACGACGTCGGCAGCCCGTGGGCGATCGGCGCGAACGAGGGCGGACACAAGGAACTGCTGCGCGAGCTCGGCACGCCGGACGACTTCCGCCAGCTCGTGCGCGCCGCCACGTCACGCGGCATCGAGATCGCCCTCGACATCGCGTTCCAGTGCGCGCCCGATCACCCGTACGTGCTCGCGCACCCGAACTGGTTCAAGAAGCGCCCCGACGGCAGCGTGCAGTACGCCGAGAACCCGCCGAAGAAATACCAGGACATCTTCCCGTTCGATTTCGAGACCGACGACTGGGCCGGCCTCTGGAAGGAACTGAAGAGCGTGTTCGACCACTGGATCGCGCAAGGCGTGCGCATCTTCCGCGTCGACAACCCGCACACCAAGTCGTTCGCGTTCTGGGAGTGGGTGATCGGCGAGATCCACCAGGCGAGCCCCGACGTGCTGTTCCTCGCCGAGGCCTTCACGCGGCCGAAGGTGATGCACCGGCTGGCCAAGCTCGGGTACACGCAGTCGTACACCTACTTCACGTGGCGGCGCAGCGCCCACGAGCTGCGCGAATACTTCGAAGAGTTGAGCCAGGGGCCAGGCCGCGACTACTTCCGGCCCAACGTGTGGCCGAACACGCCCGACATCCTCAGCGAGCAGTTGCACCCGGGCGGGCGACCGATCTTTGCGCTGCGCCTGGTGCTCGCGACCATGCTGTCGAGCAACTACGGCATCTACGGCCCGGCCTACGAATTGATGGAGCACGTGCCGCGCACACCCGGCAGCGAGGAGTACCTCGACTCCGAGAAGTACCAGCTGCGGCACTGGGACCTGGAGCGGCCCGAGAGCCTGCGCGACCTCGTCACGCGGCTCAACGCCATTCGCAAGGCGAACCGCGCGCTGCAACGCATGAGCGGGCTGCACTTCCTGCACACCGACAACGACAACCTGCTCGCGTGCGTGCGGCGCACCGAAGACGGCTCGAACGTGCTGCTCGTGATCGTCAACCTCGACCCGTCGAACACGCAATCGGGCTGGGTCGACATCGACAGCACCTTCATTCCCTTCGACATCCACCGGCCCTATTTCATGCACGACCTGTTGAACGAGCAACGCTACGTGTGGCAAGGCTCGCGCGGCTTCGTGATGCTAGACCCGCGGCAGACGTCGGCCCACGTGTTCCACATGCAATCGCACCCGCCGCTTGCAACAGTCGGCATGGCCGGCGCGGCCACTGACAAGACGGAACGTTGACCATGCCCAGCACCACGATCATGCCCACCGCGAACACGACGCCGCCGGCCGCGGGCATCGGCGCGCCGGCCGTCGCAGCGGCATCACCCGCCCCCGCGGCCCTGCCCGACGCCACGCCCGCCGACGACCCGCTCTGGTACAAGGACGCGGTCATTTACCAGCTCAACGTCAAGGCCTTCTTCGACTCGAACAACGACGGCGTCGGCGACTTCCCCGGCGTGACCGCGAAGCTCGACTACGTGAAGAGCCTGGGCGTCAACACGGTGTGGCTGATGCCGTTCTACCCGTCGCCGATGCGCGACGACGGCTACGACATCGCGGCCTACGAAGACGTGCATCCGCCCTACGGCACGCTCGACGATTTCCGCACCATGCTCGCCGAGGCGCACCGGATCGGGTTGAAGGTCATCACCGAGCTCGTCATCAATCACACCTCCGACCAGCACCCGTGGTTCCAGGCGGCGCGGCGCGCCCCACCCGGCAGCCCGGAGCGCGAGTTCTACGTGTGGAGCGAGAGCGACAAGAAGTACGACGGCACGCGCATCATCTTCACCGACACCGAAGTCTCGAACTGGACCTACGACCCGGTCGCGAAGGCCTACTTCTGGCACCGCTTCTTCAGCCACCAGCCCGACCTCAACTTCGATAACCCGAAGGTCTTGGAAGCGATCTTCAAGACGATGCGGTTCTGGCTCGACATGGGCGTCGACGGCTTCCGACTCGATGCGATTCCGTACCTCATCGAGCGCGAAGGCACCAACAACGAGAACCTGCCGGAGACGCACGTCGTTATCAAGAAGCTGCGGGCCGCGATCGATGCGAGCTACACGAATCGCTTCCTGCTCGCCGAGGCGAACCAGTGGCCCGAAGACGTGCGCGAGTACTTCGGTGACGGCGACGAATGCCACGCGGCCTACCACTTCCCGCTGATGCCACGCATGTACATGGCGATCGCGCAGGAAGACCGCTTCCCGCTCACCGAGATCATGGCGCAGACGCCGGAGATCCCGGCGAACTGCCAGTGGGCGATCTTCTTGCGCAACCACGACGAGCTCACGCTCGAGATGGTGACGAGCCGCGAACGCGACTACATGTACAGCACCTACGCGGCCGACCCGCGCGCGCGCATCAACCTCGGCATCCGGCGGCGGCTGGCGCCGCTGCTCGACAACGACACCGACCGCATCAAGCTGATGAACAGCCTGCTGCTGTCGATGCGTGGCTCGCCGATCATCTATTACGGCGACGAGCTCGGCATGGGCGACAACGTCTTCATCGGCGACAGGAACGGCGTGCGCACGCCGATGCAGTGGAGCCCCGACCGCAACGCCGGCTTCTCGCGCGCCGATCCGCAGCGGCTCTACCTGCCGCCGGTGATGGACGCGGTGTACGGCTTCGGCAGCGTCAACGTCGAGGCGCAGCTGCGGGAGCCGTCGTCACTGCTCAACTGGATGCGCCGGATGCTCGCCGTGCGCGCCACGAGCCGCGCGTTCGGGCGCGGCTCGCTCGTCTTCCTGAAACCGGGCAACCGCAAGATCCTCGCCTACTTGCGCGAGCATGAGGGCGAGACGATCTTCTGCGTCGCCAACCTATCGGCCACCGCGCAACCGGTCGAGCTCGATCTGTCCGCGTTCAAGGGTCGCGTGCCGGTCGAGCTGCTGGGCCGCACCGCGTTTCCGCCGATCGGCGACCTGCCGTATCTCGTGACGATCGCCGCGCACGGCTTCTACTGGTTCCGCCTCACGACCGACGTCGCGGTGCCGTCGTGGCACGACGAGCGTCTCGCTGTCGAGAACCGCCCGGTGATGATTCTTTCCGACGGCTGGAAGAGCCTCTTCATCGAACAGGTCTCGATGTGGCGAAGCGGCGCCGCCACCCGGATGCGAGAACAGTTCGAGACCGATGCCCTGCCGCACCACGTCGAGGCGCAGCGCTGGTACGCGGCCAAGGGTGAGACCATCACACGGGCCCGCATGGGGGCGTACGCGCGCTGGGGCGATGCGTGGCTGCTCGAGATCGTGCAAATCGAGACGGCCGCGGCGGCGTCGACGGCCACTGCAAATTCGACGACGCCGGCGGCGCCTATCGCCATCACGACTTCTCCCGCCGCCGCGATGGCGACGGCCATCGCGGCCACCGGCGACACCAGCTACTTCGTGCCGCTTGCGCTGGCATGGGAAGACAAGGACGACGAGCGCCTGAAGATGATGACCGGCTCGGCCGTGGCGCGCGTGCGCCAGCAGGCGCAGGTCGGCGTGATGGCCGACGCGCTCGCCGACGAATCGTTCTGCCGCGCCGTGGTCGAGGCGATCGGCCGTGGCGACCGCATCGCCTCGTCGAGTGGCGAGTTCCGCTTCGAGGCCACGCACGCGTTCGCGTCGATCGCGGGCGACGACATCGCGTCGCTCGCGGTCGGCCGACCGCATGCGCAGAGCAGCAATTCCATCGTCACGCTCGGCGACCGCCTCTTCCTCAAGGCGTACCGCCGCGTGCGGCCGGGCCGCAACCCCGAGTTCGAAATGGGCTGCTACCTCACCGATGCGGCGCACTTCGCCAACGCGGTTCCGGTGGCCGGCGTGCTCGAACACATCGCCGCCGACGGCACCGTGCGCACGCTCGCGATCGTGCAGGCGCACGTCGCCAACCAGGGCGATGGCTGGAACCTCACGCTCGACTACCTGAAGCGCTTCATCGAATCGAGCCGCAGCGTTGCCGAGATTCCTGCCGACGTGCACGCCACCTCGCTCGAACGAGCCGTCACGCTCGGCGCGCGCACCGCCGAATTGCACAATGCGTTGGTGCAGAGCCGGGGCCACAGCGCGTTCGACCCCGAACCGATGACAGCCGCCGACATCGGCGCCGACCGCGACCGTGTGCTCGCCGACCTCGAACGCACCTGCTCGCAACTGGGCAGCGCCCTCGCCAGACTGCCCGATGCGACCCGACCGCTGGCCGAGGCGGTGCTCGCGGCGCGGCCGGGCCTCGAGGTGCAGATCCGCGCCATCACGGCCACCACGTCCACCACGACAGGCCTCCGCAAGATCCGCATCCACGGCGACTACCACCTCGGCCAGGTGCTGGTCACGAAGAACGATTTCGTCATCATCGATTTCGAAGGCGAGCCGGGCCGCGATGTCGACGAGCGGCGCGTGCGCCAGTCGCCGCTGCGCGACGTGGCCGGCATGCTGCGCTCGTTCAGCTACGCCCACCACAGCGCGCTGCGCGACGGCGTGGCCGGCGGCTCCGACCCGCTCACCACCGCGGCGCTGCTCGACGATTGGGAAGCGCGCACCCGCGCCGCCTTCATCGAAGGCTACGGCGCTGCCGTCGACACCTCGCTCTGGCCCGACGGCAGCGCCGATGGGCGCGGCCTGCTCGGCCTCTACGTGCTCGAGAAGGCGCTCTACGAAGTGCGCTACGAACTCGACAACCGACCCGACTGGGTCGGCATCCCGCTGCAAGGCGTGCTCACCAGCATAGCGGCCTGACTCTTTCCACCCCCAACCCGAGACCCCTCCTCGTGAGCTCAAGCACTCCTCCGATCACTGCGGTTTGGCCCGGCGTCCCGTACCCCCGCGGTGCGACCTGGGACGGCCAGGGCGTGAACTTCGCGCTCTTCTCCGAATGCGCCGACCGCGTCGAGCTCTGCATCTTCGACCGCGAGGGCAAGAACGAGCTGCAGCGCATCGAGCTGAAGGAACGCACCGACCACGTGTTCCACGCCTACCTGCCCGAGGCGCGCCCCGGCATGGCTTACGGCTACTACGTGCACGGCCCCTACAAGCCCGAAGAGGGCCTGCGCTTCAATGCCAACAAGCTGCTGCTCGACCCCTACGCGAAAGACTTCATCGGCGACGTGCAATGGCACGACGCGCTCTACGGCTACACCGTCGGCGACCCGGCCGGCGACCTCTCGTTCGACACCCGCAACAGCGCGCCCTACATGCCGAAGTGCCGCGTGCTCGAGCCCGCGTTCACGTGGGGCGACGACCGCGGCCCCGGCATTCCGTGGCACGACATGATCGTCTACGAGATGCACGTGAAAGGCTTCTCGATGCAGCACCCCGAGGTGCCCGAGCCGATGCGCGGCAGCTATGCGGCGCTCGCGTCGGGGCCGGCCATCGACTACTTGAGAAAGCTCGGCATCACCACCGTCGAATTGATGCCGGTGCACGCCTTCGTCAACGACCGTTACCTGGCCGAGAAGAACCTGCGCAACTTCTGGGGCTACAACACCCAGTCGTTCTTCGCGCCCGAGATGCACTACGCGAGCTCGCAGAAGGTCAAGGAATTCAAGACGATGGTGAAGACGCTCCACACCGCGGGCATCGAAGTCATCCTCGACGTGGTCTACAACCACACCTTCGAAGGCAGCCAGCTCGGGCCCACGATGTCGTTCCGCGGCATCGACAACGCGGCCTACTACATCCTCGCCGAAGACCCGCGCTACTACGCCGACTTCACCGGCTGCGGCAACACCGTCAACATGTCGCACCCGCGCGCACTGCAGATGGTGATGGACTCGCTGCGCTACTGGGTCGACGAGATGCACGTCGACGGCTTCCGCTTCGACCTCGCATCGGCGCTCGCGCGCGAGCGCGGCAGGATCGACCACCTCGGCGGCTTCTTCGACGTGATCCGGCAAGACCCGGTGCTGAACCGCGTGAAGCTCATCGCCGAGCCGTGGGATCTTGGCATGGGCGGCTACCAGGTCGGCAACTTTCCGCTCGGCTGGGCCGAATGGAACGACCGCTATCGCGACGGCATGCGTGCGTACTGGAAGGGCGACGGCGGCCTGATCGGCGACGTCGCCAAGCGCCTCACCGGGTCGTCGGATCTGTACGGCCGCTCGGGCAAGAAGCCGAACGCAAGCATCAACTTCATCACCGCGCATGACGGCTTCACGCTGCACGACCTCGTCACCTACAACGAGAAGCACAACGAGGCCAACGGCGAAGAGAACCGCGACGGCAACAGCAACAACCTGTCGTGGAACTGCGGGGTCGAAGGCGAGACCGACGACCCGGCAATCAACGCGATCCGGGAGCGCCAGAAGCGCAACTTCCTCGCCACGCTTTTCCTTTCGCAAGGCGTGCCGATGCTGGTTTCCGGCGACGAACTCTCGCGCACGCAAGGCGGCAACAACAACGCGTACTGCCAGGACAACGCCATCAGCTGGCTCGACTGGACCATGACCGCCGAGAAAACCGCGCTGCTCGCTTTCACGCGCCGACTCATCGACCTCAGGCGCAGCCACCCGACTTTCCGGCGCCGCGACTTCTTCGCCGGCCGCGCGCTGCACGGCGGCGACATCAAGGACCTGCTCTGGTTGAAGCCCGATGGCCACGAGATGTCGGACGACGAATGGGAGCACGAGTACGCGCGTTGCCTCGGCATGTACCTGTCGGGCTCGGCGATCACCGACGTCGGTCGGCACGGCCGGACGGTCGTCGACGACGACTTCCTCGTCATCTTCAACGCCGGCCATGAAGACGTCGAGTTCCACATGCCGTCGTTGCCGGGCGCCGACTGGCAGGCGCTCATCGACACGCGGGAAGCGAGTGGCGAAGCGGCCGCTCGCACGCTCGGCGGCAACGCGCCCTACCCGCTGATGGGCCGCTCGCTCGTGGTGTTGACGCGACCCGCGGCGACGGCGTGAAGCACCGGCATGCGTCGCCTTTCGGTGCGCAGCTCGGTGCCGATGGCCTCGCCACGTTTCGCCTGTGGGCGCCGAGCCAGTCGCGGGTGAGCCTGCACGTGGCGTCGTCGCGGCGCCGGGGGGCGCCCACGGTGCGCGCGATGGACCGGCGTGACGATGGCTGGCACGAGCTCGCGCTGGCCGCGGGCGAGGTGGGCCCGGGTGCACGCTACGGGTTTGTCGTCGACGGCGATCGGCTCGTCGCGGACCCGGCCTCGCGCTTCAACCCCGACGACGTGCACGACCTGAGCGAAGTCATCGATGCCGCCGCCTACGAGTGGCACGACGACGGGTGGCGCGGGCGGCCTTGGCACGAGGCGGTGATCTACGAAATGCACATCGGCACGTTCACGGCCGCGGGCACGTTCGCGGCCGCCGCCGAGGGCCTCGATCGGCTCGAATCGATCGGCATCACCGCGATCGAGGTGATGCCCGTCGCCGACTTTCCCGGTCGGCGCAACTGGGGCTACGACGGCGTGCTGCACTACGCGCCGGACGCGACCTACGGCCGCCCCGACGAACTGAAGGCGTTCGTGGACCGCGCCCACGGGCTCGGCCTGATGGTGCTGCTCGACGTCGTCTACAACCATTTCGGCCCCGACGGCAATTACCTGCACGGCTATTGCACCGAATTCTTCAACCCGCTGCACCAGACCCTTTGGGGCTCGGCCATCAACTTCGATGGCGAGCAACGCGAAAACGTGCGCGCGTTCTACGTGCACAACGCGCTCCACTGGGTCAGCGAGTACCGCTTCGACGGCCTCCGGCTCGACGCCGTGCAGGCGATGGCCGACGACACCGCGCACCACATCGTGCTGGAGATCGCCGAGGCCCTCGCCGCCGGGCCGGGGCGAGACCGCCACGTGCACCTGGTGCTCGAGAACGAACGCAACCAGGCGAGCCTGTTGATGCCGAGCCACCCCGTTGCCGCCACCGCGCAATGGAACGACGACCTGCACCACGCCGCTCACGTGCTGCTCACCGGCGAAGCCGATTCGTACTACGCCGACTACGCCGATGCACCAGCCGCACGCTTCGCGAAGGCGCTTGCCGAAGGCTTCGTCTATCAAGGCGAGCCCTCGGCTTTTCGCCGCGGCAAGGCGCATGGCGAACCGAGCACCGGCTTGCCGTCGACCGCGTTCGTGTCGTTCCTGCAGAACCACGACCAGATCGGCAACCGCGCGTTCGGTGATCGGCTGGCCGCGCTCGCGCCCGCCGCCAGGCTCGATGCCGCCTACGTCTGCTTGCTGCTGTCGCCGCACATCCCGATGCTCTTCATGGGCGAAGAGTTCGCGGCGTCCGCGCCCTTCCTCTTCTTCTGCGATTTCGATGGCGAGCTCGCGACGGCCGTGACCGAAGGCCGTCGCCGGGAGTTCGCGCACGCCGCCGCGTTCGCGGACGAATCGCAACGCGACGCCATTCCCGACCCCGCTGCCGTGCCCACCTTCGAACGTTCGAAACTCGACCTGTCCGAGCAGGCGCAGCGCCATCACGCGCAGCGCGCTGGCTTCATCGCGCATCTGCTCGCGCTGCGCCACCGCCATCTCGTGCCGCGCCTGGCGCGTGGCGCCGCGCGCGGTGGTCACCAAGTCGATGGCGCTAGCTTCGCGATCGATTGGCCCCTCGCCGACGGCTCGCGCTGGTGGATGCTCGCGAACTTCGGCGAGCGCCTGGTGACAGCACCGCGTCCGCTGAACGCGACCCCGGTCTTCGGCCGCGCGCCACCCCCACTCGCAGCGACCCTCGAGCTCGCGCCCGCCGAGGTGTGGGTCGGCGTCGTCACGCCATGAGCTCTCACCACAGCCCGCAACGCGATGCCGAAGCGCGCAGCGCGAAGGTGCTCCGGTGAGCATCGACCGCAGCGTTCTCGAGCGCCTCGCGGGACGCCACGGCGTGCTGATGTCGTACCACGACATCTGGGGCCACCGCCACGAGGCGGCCGATGCGACCTTGATCGCGTTGCTGGCCGAACTCGGCGTCGACGCGAGCAGCGCCGAAAGCGCGGCGGCGAGCGAAGCGCACGAAGGCGAGCGCGACGGCGTGCACGGGTTGCCGCCGGTGATCGCCGTGGCGGCCGACGACGACACCGGGTCGATCGCCGGGCCCGCTGCGGGCTGGACGCTGCGACTCGAGGACGGGACCGAAAAGCATGGTCGAGGCCCGATCACCGGGCGCCTGCCCGTCGGCTACCACCGGCTCCACGCCTCTGACCAGCCCCACGCCGAGACGTTCGTCATCGCCGCCCCGGCCACCTGCTTCGAGCCGGCCGCGTTCGCCGACACCGCCCGCGTGTGGGGCCCGGCGATCCAGCTCTACGCGCTGCGCTCGCAACGCAACTGGGGCATCGGCGATTTCACCGACCTGCTCACCGTCATCGACCAATGGGCCGCGCGCGGCGCGAGCCTGGTCGGCCTCAACCCGCTGCACGCCCTCTTCGCGCACAACCCGCTGCACATCAGCCCGTACAGCCCGTCGTCGCGCTTGCGCCTCAACACGCTGTATATCGATGTCGACGGCGTGCCGGAGCTGGCGGCGTGCGATGCGGCGCAAGCGTTGATCGCGTCGCCCGAGTTCCAGGCCGAGCTCGCGGTGCTGCGGGCGAGCGACACGGTTCGGTATGCAGACGTCGCTCGCTTGAAGACGCGCGCGTTGCGTTTGCTGCATCTGCACTTCGTGGCCACGCATCGCGATTCGCCCGGCAGCGCCGCCGGCGCCGCCTACCGCACGTTCCAAGTCGACAACGGCGACGCCCTCATCAACCACGGTCGCTTCGAAGCGTTGCAGGCGTTCTTCTTCGCCGCCGACGAGACGGTGTGGGGCTGGCCGGTCTGGCCCGACGCGTATCGCTCGCCGGCCGCGCCGGCCGTCGAGGCCTTCGCGGTCGAACACGCCGACGACGTCGATTTCCACGCCTACCTGCAGTGGCTCGCCGAACGCCAGCTCGCACTCGCCAAGGCGCGCTGCCTCGAACGCGGCATGCCGATCGGCCTCTACCTCGACCTCGCCGTCTCGGTCGACCGCGCCGGCTCCGACGCGTGGAGCCACGCCGCGCTGTACGCGCCGCGCGTGAGCATCGGGGCGCCGCCCGACGAGGTCAACACGCAAGGCCAGGGCTGGGGCTTGCCGCCGGTGCAGCCGAACCGCTCGCGCGCGAGCGGGCATCGGGTCTTCATCGAGACCTTGCGTTCGGTGATGCGCCATGCCGGCGCGCTGCGCATCGACCATGTGATGGGTCTGATGCGGCTCTACTGGATCCCGCCCGACCAGACGCCCGTGGACGGCGCGTACGTGCGCTACCCGCTCGACGAGTTGATCGCCGTCGTCGCTATCGAAAGCCAGCGCCAGCGTTGCCTCGTGATCGGCGAAGACCTCGGCACCGTCGACGACGAGATCCGCACCGCGATGCAACGCTTTCAGCTGCTGTCGTACCGCCTGCTCTACTTCGAACGCCGGCACGACGGCGCGTTTAAGGGCGGCGACGATTACCCGCGCCGTGCGCTGGTTGCGGTCAGCACGCACGACCTGCCCACGCTCGCCGGCTGGTGGACCGCCCACGACATCGCCGTGCGGCAGCGCCTCGGTCTCTATCCGTCGGCGCCGGTGCACGAAAAGCAGCTGGCCGCGCGTGCGCAGGACCGCGTGCGCCTGCTGCTCGCGCTCGAGCGCAGCGGGCTGCTGCCCGCAGGCACCCTTCCGACGCTCGACGCGGCGCCGCACCTCACCGCTGAACTGGCCGAGGCGGTGCACGCGTATGTCGCCAACACGGCCGCCGAAGTCATGCTGGTGCAGCTCGAAGACGTGCTCGGTGTCGAGGACCAGGCCAACCTGCCGGGCACGGTCGACGAGCATCCGAACTGGCGTCAGCGCTTGCCCCTCGGCCTCGAGGCGCAGGCGACCGATCAGCGCTTCGAATCGCTCGCGCAGCGGCTCTCGTCGATCCGGCCGCGGCCGCGTGCAGCGCACGAAGCGCTGCGTGGCGCCGAGGCTGTCGTGCCGCGCGCGACTTACCGCCTGCAGTTTCATCAGGGCTTCACGTTCGACGATGGCGTGGCTGTGCTGCCGTATTTGCAACGGCTCGGCGTGAGCCACGTCTACTGCTCGCCGATCCTGCGCGCGCGGGCCGGCAGCACGCACGGCTACGACGTGGTCGCGCACGACCAGATCAACCCCGAGCTCGGCGGCGCAGCGGGCTTCGAGCGCTTCGCCGCGGCGCTGCACGCGCACGGCATGGGCCAGCTCATCGACATGGTGCCCAACCACATGGGCGTCGGCGCCGACAACGCGTGGTGGATGGACGTGCTGGAGAACGGCATGTCGTCGCCACAGGCCGACACCTTCGACATCGACTGGCATCCGGTCAATGCGGAGCTCGACGGCAAGGTGCTGCTGCCGGTGCTCGGCCAGCAGTACGGCGAGGTGCTGAGCGCCGGTGAGCTGCAGCTCGCCTTCGATGCGAGCGCCGGCAGCTTCGCGTTTGGATATCACGCGCATCGATTTCCGATCGACCCGACGAGCTACGCCGAGCTGCTGCACCGCGCGAGCGAGCGCGTGTCCGACGCGAACGCGGCCGCGCAACTGCAAAGCCTCGCGACCGCGTTCTCGCATCTGCCGTCCAACCGGGTCCGGAGCGACTCGGCCGAGGCTTTGGAGCGGCAGCGCGATCAAGGGCTGCTGAAGCAACGCCTCGCCGCGTTGTGTTCGCCCCCTCTCGCTCCGGGAGACGGCTGGGGTGAGGGCCCGCGAAGCACCGCGATGCCGAACGTACCTCCTCACCCCAACCCCTCGCCCCAGAGGGGCGAGGGGCTTCTTATCAGCCCCGTCTCGGCGGCGATCGCGGCCGAGCTCGCGGTCGCAAACTCGGCCGCCGACAAGGAGGCGCTGCACGCGCTGCACGAACGCCAGGCCTATCGACTCGCGTTCTGGCGCGTCGCCGCCGACGAGATCAACTACCGGCGCTTTTTCGACATCAACGAGCTCGCTGGTCTGCGCATCGAAGAGCCGCCTGTGTTCGAAGCGACGCAAGGCCTCGCGCTCGACCTCGCGGCGGCGGGCCTGGTCGATGGCCTGCGCATCGATCACCCCGACGGCCTGCAGAACCCGGCCGAGTACTTCGCGCGACTGCAGGACGGCTTCGCAAAGCGGGCCGGCATCGCGATGCCGACGAGCGCCGCCAACGAGGCGCGCACGGCGTCGGCGTCGGCCGCATTGGCGTCAGCAGACGACCTCGCCGGATTCAGGCCGCTCTACGTCGTCGCCGAGAAGATCGCTGCCTCGCACGAGACGGTGCCGGCCGAATGGCGCATCCACGGCACGACCGGTTACCGCTTCGCGATGGTCGTGAACGGCGTGCTCGTCGACGCCGAGAGCGAAGCCGCGTTCGACGCGATCTGGGCCCGCCATGCCGGCGTCGACCTCTCGTTCGCGGAGCTCGCTTACCAAGGCAAGCGCGCGGTGGCGGCGAGCGCGCTCGCCTCCGAACTCACCGTGCTCGCAACCGTGCTGCTGCGCATCGCCAAAGGCCGGCGCGAATCGCGCGACTACACCTTCAACAGCCTGCGTTCGACCCTCGCCGAGATCGCGGCGTGCCTGCCGGTCTATCGAACCTACGTGGTCGAGCAGCCATCGGCACAGGACGAGCGTTACATCGACTGGGCCGTGACGCACGCTTGCCGGCGCAGCCGACTGGCCGATCTCTCGATCTTCGATTTCGCCAGGCGCTGCATGAAGAACGATGCCGGGGACGGCGCGAACGCGCTGCAGGCCGACGCGGTGCGCCGTTTCGCGTGGCGCTTCCAGCAGTTCAGCTCGCCGATCGCGGCCAAGGGCGTCGAAGACACCGCGTTCTACCGTTACCACCGCCTCGTGTCGCTAAACGAAGTGGGCGGCGACCCTGCGACCTTCGGCATGTCGGTGCGTGCCTTCCACGGCGCCAACGCCGATCGCCTCGCGCGCTGGCCCGACACCATCATCGCAACCTCGACGCACGACAACAAGCGCTCCGAAGACGTGCGATGCCGCATCGACGTGCTCTCGGAAATGCCCGAGGCCTGGAGTGCGGCGCTCGCGCGTTGGCAGACGCTCTCGTCGGTGGGCCGCAGCGAACTCGCGACCCTCCAAAGCCAAGCGCCGTCGGCCAAGTCCGCGAAGTCCGACGATTCGGCGTTGAGCACCTCGCCGATCGCGAACCGGCCCGCACCGGCCGACGAGTACTTGCTCTACCAGACGCTGCTCGGCACGCTGCCCGCAGAAGGCCTCGACGATGCGGGCTTGCCGGCCTACCGCGAGCGCATCGCCGCGTACTGGGTGAAGGCGGTTCGCGAAGGCAAGGAACGGTCGAGCTGGACCCAGCCCGACGAGGCCTACGAAGCCGTGCTCGACGCCTTTCTGCAGAGCCTCCTCGGCCGCGTCAAGCCGAACCCGTTGCTGAGCGACGTGCAGGCGCTCGCGACCGAGCTCGCGCCGTTCGGCGCGCTCAACAGCCTCTCGATGACGCTGCTGAAGTACAGCGTGCCGGGCGTGCCCGATCTCTATCAAGGCAACGAGTTCATCGACCTGAGCCTTGTCGACCCCGACAACCGGCGACCGGTCGACTACCGCGCGCGCGACCACGCGCTGCGAGAGATGAACGCGTGGTCGGCCGACGGCGAGCTCGCGACGCACCTGGCCGAACTCGCGCGCTCGCCCACCGACGGCCGCCTGAAGCTCTGGGTCACGCACCGGCTGCTGGCAATGCGTTCGCAGCTGCCTGCACTCTTCGCGCGCGGCGATTACGTGGCCGTGGCCGCGAAAGGCGACCTCGCCGATCACGTCATCGCGTTCTCGCGCCAGCTCGGCAAGCACACGCTGGTGATCGCGGCGGGGCGCCTCTTCGCGCGCTTCGCGGCACGCCAGAACACGACGCTGCCGCTCGGCCGCGCATGGGGTGACACGGCGCTCGATCTCGCGACCTTGAACGGCCTCACGGCCACCAACGTGCTGACCGGCGAGCAGCACACCATCGACGCGGGCAGCCTGCCGATGGCCGACGCGTTTGCGGGCCTGCCGGCGGCGGCCCTGCTGCTGCATCGGTAGTCGCAGGCGCTCATCGAGCACGTGCGCGAGTCATGGACGCTTGGCGCGCTTCATCCGTATCCACTTCGTCACCGTGGTGCCTCCGCAGATGCGGGACGGACCCGAGTGGTTTCAGGAGACGGCCGACGAGGTCTACTAAAACCTGCACCTGATCGACACGGAGCGGCCCGATCTGGTGGCGGTGTTCGGCGCCGATCACATCTACCGCATGGACGTGAGAGCGGCGTGATCAAGCGCTCGGTGGTCGGCTCCGGCTGCGTGGTGAACGGCGCGATGCTCGACCACGCGATGCTGCGCCGCACCGTCACGGTCGAGCGTGACGCGATGGTCGACCACTGCATCGTGATGGAGCGCAGCGTGGTCGGCCGCGGCGCACGGCTGAAGCGAGTCATCGTCGACCAGGACAACGACATCCCGCCCGGCGAATCCATCGGATTCGACCTGGCTGCCGACCGCGCGCGCTTCCACGTCAGCGAGGGCGGTATCGTCGTGGTCCCGCGCGCCTTCTTCGGCCGATAAAACGGCGTGTGGCCGGGCGCGCCGATGTGGCGTGCCGAGTTATGTCGTCGTGCCGCTCGTCGCGGCCCACACCTTCCTTCCGGTTGAATTTCAACGTCTCGCCTGTCGCGCCATCGGCGCACGTTCCCCTTGCGAATCCTTTTCGTTTCCAGTGAATGCGCTCCGTGGGCAAAGACCGGCGGGCTCGGCGATGTGAGCGCTGCGCTGCCGCGCGCGCTAGCCGCGCTCGGCCACGATGTGCGTGTGCTGCTGCCGGCCTATCGCGGCCTGGTCGGCGGCGCGGCGCGCGCGAACGACACCGCCATCGATGCACAGTGGCCCTGGCCCGGCGCGCACCTGCGTCGCCTGGAGGGCGCGGGGTTCGAGCTGTGGCTGGTCGACTGCCCCGAGCTCTTCGATCGAGGCGGCGGCCCGTACCTCGACGAGCAAGGTCACGACCATGCGGACAACCCGCAGCGCTTCGGCTTCCTGAGCCATGTCGCTGCGCTGCTCTGCCGGCGCGACGGCCCGTGGGCGAACTGGCCGGTCGACATCCTGCACGCGAACGACTGGCAGACCGCGCTCGCGCCGGCCTACCTCTCGCTGCAGCCGGGGCCGCGCGCGGCGAGCGTGTTCACGATCCACAACCTCGCGTTCCAGGGCGATCTCGATCCATCGCTCGCGCCCGCGCTCGCGATGCCGTCGGACTGGCTCGACATCGAAGGCGTGTTGCACTGGGGCCGGCTCTCGATGATGAAGGCGGCGTTGCGCCACGCCGACGCCATCACCACCGTGAGCCCGACCTACGCGCGCGAGATCCAGACCGAGGCCCTGGGCTTCGGCCTCGACGGCATGCTGCGCCTGCGCGCCGATGCATTGCACGGCATCCTGAACGGCATCGACACCGACGAGTGGAATCCGCGCCTCGACGCATCGATCGACTCGCCCTACACGGCCGGCGAGTGGGCCGCGAAGGCACGTAACAAGGCGGCGTTGCAACGGCGCGTCGGCCTCGAGGTCGACCCGGCGGCGATGCTGTTCGGCATGGTGAGCCGGCTCGCCGAACAAAAGGGTGTCGACCTCGTGCTCGCGAACGTCGGCGAGGTGCTCGCTCTCGGGGCGCAGCTGGTGGTGCTGGGCCAGGGTGACCCGGATCTCGAAGGGCTGCTGGCTGGAGCAGCGCACGCGAACCCCGGCCGCATCGCCGCCCGCATCGGGTTCGAAGACGATGTGGCGCACTTCGTCGAAGCCGGCGCCGATGCGTTCCTGATGCCGTCGCGTTTCGAGCCTTGCGGTCTGAACCAGATGTACAGCCTGGTCTACGGCACGCCGCCGATCGTGCATGCGACCGGCGGCCTCGCCGACACCGTGAGCGATGCCGATGCCTTGCCGAACGGCACCGGTTTCGTGATGCGCGAACCGACGGCCGATGCGATGCGCGACGCCATGCAGCGAGCCCACCGCGCGTTCGTTGACGCGCCGAGGTGGCACCGGATCCAGACTCGCGGCATGGCGAGCCGGTTCGACTGGCGAGCCAGCGCGATCGCATACGCGGACGTGTATGCGCGGGTCCATCGGGCCCGTCTCGACCGACACCGACGCTGACCGGACATGCGGGCGTCGCGGGCCCGTGATGTTCGGCATGGTGGCCGTGGCCGGCGTACGGCTGCACCGATCACGTCGTCTGCAGCACCCCGCGCTCGATCTGATCGCGCTCGAGCGATTCGAACAACGCCTTGAAGTTGCCCTCGCCGAAACCGTCGTCGCCTTTCCTTTGAATGAACTCGAAGAACACCGGCCCGAGCACGGTGTTCGAGAAGACCTGCAGCAGCAGGCGCTTGGAGCCGCCGCTCGTCGAGCCATCGAGCAGGATGCCGCGCGCTTCGAGCTCGGCCGGGTCCTCGCCGTGGCCCGGCAGGCGCGCGTCGAGCATCTTGTAGTACGTGGACGGCGGCGCCTTCATCAGCGGCACGCCGGCGGCAAGCAAGCTGTCGACGGTCTTCAGTAGGTCGTCGCTGAGCAATGCGATGTGCTGGATGCCTTCGCCGTTGAAAGCCATCAGGTATTCCTCGATCTGCCCCGATCCGCGTGACGATTCCTCGTTCAGCGGGATGCGGATCAAGCCGTCGGGCGCCGTCATCGCCTTCGACGTGAGCCCGGTGTACTCGCCTTTGATGTCGAAGTAGCGGATCTCGCGGAAGTTGAAGAGCTTCTCGTAGAAGGCGGCCCAGAACGCCATGCGGCCGCGGTACACGTTGTGCGTGAGGTGGTCAACTTGCCTCAGGCCGTGGCCGAACGGGTGCAGGTCGATGCCTTCGATGAACTCGAAGTCGATGTCGTAGATCGACTTGCCGTCCTCGAAACGGTCGATCAGGTAGAGCGGCGCGCCACCGATGCCCTTGATGGCCGGCAGACGCAGCTCCATCGGGCCGGTCGGCATCTCGAGCGGGCGCGCGCCGCGCTCGAGCGCCAGTTCGTAGGCCTGGTGCGAGTCCTTGACGCGAAACGCCATGCCACAGGCGCACGGGCCGTGCTCGGCCGCGAAGTACCCGGCCGGGCTCTTCGGCTCGCGGTTGACGATGAAGTTGATGTCGCCCTGGCGGAACAGCACCGTGTCTTTCGAACGGTGCTTCGCGACCATCGTGAAGCCCATCGCCTCGAAGACCGGTTCGAGAACATTCGATGTCGGCGACGCGAACTCGACGAACTCGAAGCCTTGCAACCCCATCGGGTTTTCGAACAGATCAGACATGAACGTGCTCCAGGGACTCTGGTGCGCGGCACCGCGCACGTCGTCGAAGCACGAAAGATAAACGATGCAGCAGGCTGCCACTGGCCACGGCGCTTCGCGCGCGCCGACCCGTTCACGGACAGGCGCAGTGCCGCGCCGGGTTTACTTCACCAGCGGCCGGACCGTCGTGAAGCCGCCGTCGACCGCGATCACCTGCCCCGTGATGCGCGACGCCGCATCGGACAGCAGCCAGACCATCGTCTCGGCCACGTCGGCCGCGGTCTGCACGCCACCGAGCGGGTATTGCTTCGCGGCGCCTTCGCGCATCGCCTCGAGCCGCAACATGCCAGCGGTGAGCGGCGTGTCGGTCATGCCCGGCGCGACGGCGTTGACGCGCAATCCGAGAGACGCGTACGTCGCAGCGGCGCTTCGCGCCAATCCCTCGACCCCTGCCTTGGCGGCGGCGATGGCTTCGTGGTTGGCCACGCCGATGCGGGCGACGACGCTCGAAGCCAGCACCGCCGCGCCCGGCGCGCCGGCGCCACGCATCGCCTCGACCCACGCCTGGAGCGTGTAGACGGCGCTGTCTAGGTTGACGCGCAGCACGTCGCGGTATTGCGCCGGCGTCGTCCGGTGCAGCGGTGCAATAAGCGTGCTGCCCACGCAATGCGCCAGCAAGGCCGGTGCGGCGCCGAGTCGTTCGCGGCAGCCGGCGATCGCAGCGGCAGCGCCTTCCGGTGTCGTGGTGTCGAAGGCGAGACGGGCATCGGCCGCCACGTCGGCGAGCGAACCGGCATCGCGCCCGACGGCTGCCACAAGATGACCGGCAGCGCGCAGCCGCGCGACCACCTGCAAGCCGATGCCGCCGCGTGCGCCGGTGACCAGCGCGACACGCGGCGTCGAGCCGCTCACGCGGGTCCGCCCTGGCGCCCGGCAGTCAGACTCTCGAGCGTCGAACGGACGGCAGGCTCGTCGAAGAGGGCCGTCACGCTTTCTTGGCCCAGGCGCTGCACCAGCCCTTGGCACTGACCAGCTTGCCGGCGAAGAGCGGGCACCCGCCGCTCGCCTCGGCCGGTTTGCCCTGGTAGAGCGCACAGGTCGAGCACATCTGGCCGGCGGCGTATTTCGGAAACTTCTTCGTGTCGGCGCGCGTCGCCTCGGCGACATAGCCGAGCGCAGCGGCCTGTGGATCTTTCTCGTCCAACTTGGCCTGGGCCTGGGCCTGGGTGCTGATCGTGAAGCAACCGGCGGCGCCGGCAGAAAGCGTCATCAGGAAAATTCGGCGGTTCGGGGTCATAGGGTCTCCTGTCAATGGGTGAGGTGCGAAAGCGGGCCGAGACGGCGCCGCGTTTCAATGATTTGAGTCGGCCATTTCGCGCGGCAACCGGGCCGGCTCGGTGGGTGTGACACGCGGGGCGGCCTTCGGCCCGCCGGCGTGATCGATCGGACCGGCGATGTCTGGATCGAGCGCGGCGATCAGGGTGTCGGCAAGTTCGTCGCCGGAGCACCACGCGCTTTCGACCGTTCCTTCGCCAAACGAATCACCGCAAACGCCGAGGGCGAGATCCGCGTTCCACCAGCAGTCACTGCCGTCGGCGGTGGCCTTCGCGACGCGGGCATAGCGCCACCGGTGAACAGCGGCGTGGTGCCAGCGCGGCGCACCGGCACCCGGCAGCAACTTCGCCAGCGCACCGCACAACGCATCGGTGACGGCGAGCGGGTCTTCCTCCAAGTGCGCGAGGCTCCAGGCCGCCGTCGCCTCGGCGACCCACGGCACTGCACCGGAGCGCACGTCGCGGCCAGGCTTGCGATCGTTGCGGCTCACCCAGGCCAGCGGGCCTTCGTCGACCACCGCGGCATCCCAAGGCCAGTCGAGTTCGTCGGTCACTGCCATCAAGGTCCAGCTCGGCCGCAGGGTCACGGCGGCCAGCGCGTCTGCCCACGCGTCGTGGTGACCTTCGAGCAGGCGTGCCGCCTGCGCCGCCGGGGTCGCCAGCACGACATGCTCAAACGGGCCTTCGGTCGCGCCGTTCGCCAGCTTGAGGAACCATCCGGCAGCGACGCGTTGCAGGCGCTCGACTGCGGCATCGGTCCGCAACGGCACGCCCTCGACGAGGTGCTTGCAGAACGCCGGCATGTCGGGCGTCGGCACAAAGACCTCGCCCGCACCGGCACCAGGGAACCTGGCATGGACCCGCGGGCGCCACCGCGCGACCAACCCTCGTGCCTGCGCGCGCGCCAGCAAAGCCTGGAAGCGCGGCCGCGTGGCGCTGAAGTGCGGGCACCCGTGATCGAACTCGATCCGGATCGTGCTGCCATCGAGGCCAGCGACATCAACGCGTCGCGTCGCCAACCGACCGCCGACGCCACCCGACTTGTCGAACAGCGTGACATCGATGCCAGCACTCAGCAACGCCGCCGCGCAAGCGGCCCCGGCCACGCCGGCACCGATCACCGCGAGGGTCGGCGGTTCGGATCGCCGGGTGGGTGCGAATACGTTGTTGTTCATGGCGGGCTGCACGCGCGAGGCGGGTTGACGGTAGAGTCGATCGGCTGACAAGCCTTTGTCTCTCTGTGATCCGGATTATTGACGCGCATGAATCGAATGTGAAGCATTTTTGAGCCGGGCTATCCGAAGATATGCGCTTCAATATCGATTCATTGTACGATCGGCCCTCCACACCTCTCCCCACTCAATACATGCCCAGCCCCACCTCGCCAATACCCGCAACGCACCAGCTCCGCAGCGGCACCGCGGCCCGACTCGCGGGCCTTCCCGTCACCACGTTGCGGGTCTGGGAGCGTCGTTACGGCGTGGTGGCCGCCGACCGGTCCGACGGTGGACAACGCGTCTACTCCGCGCACGATGTGTCGCGGCTGCGTCTGCTGAGGCAGCTCACCCACGCAGGCCACCCGATCGGCACCATCGCGACCTTGCCTCTCGACGCCTTGCAGGCGATCGCCGACGAAGCGCCGCCGATGGCAAGCCCGTCGCACGAGGCCGAGATGGCCGCGGTGGTGGTCGGTCGCAGCGCAGCCCATGCGCTCGAGAGGGTGCCGGGGCTCGTGTTGCGGGCGCTGCATGACGACCTCGATCAGGCCGAGACGGCAGCGGTGCCGGACGGCGACATCGATCTGCTGCTGGTGCGGCTCGCGTCGTTGCAGCCTCAAGCGGTGACACGCGTGCTCGCGCTCGGCCGGGCACTCGCCGCCGGCCGGCTCCTCGTCCTCTACACGTTCGGGACCGACGCGAGCGCCCGCGCGTTGCGCGATGCCGGGGCGATCGTTCGTCGCGAGCCGTTGTCGGGCCGTGACCTGGCGCAGTGGGTTCACGGCGCGAAAGCGGCCTTGCCGGCCACCGATGCGCCATGGCGCATCGAGCGGCGCCGCTTCAGCGACGACCAGCTGACGCGCCTGGCGGAGACGCCGTCGCCGGTCGCCTGCGAATGCCTGCGTCACATGACCGAGGTCGTCTCGCTGCTCGCGGGCTTCGAGCGCTACAGCCAGGAGTGCGCATCGTCCGGGCCCGCAGACGCCGCGCTTCATCGGCACCTGCATCTGACGGCCGGCGCCGCCCGGACCCGGTTCGAGCACGCGCTGCAGCGCGTCGTCGACAGCGAACGGCTGGCGGTCTGACCCATGGGCTCCACCGCCGACGATCACCTGCCGCGCTGGCTGCGCCGTGCGCGCGATCACTGGCAATGGCGTGGTCAGGCGCGACCCGCGTTCGCGGTGGCGCCGGGCCCTGACCAGTTCTCGGTCTGGAGCTACCCGCGGCCGCCGTGCCTCGCGCCGGAAACGCGCGAGGTCGTGATCTGCTGGGGCAAGGTCGAAGTCGCGCGGACACGGCGCGCCGTGAGGGTGCTCGAGACCTCGCACCCGCCGAGCTTCTACCTGCCGTGGGCCGACGTGGCACGGCGTCTCCTCGAGCCGGCAGCAGGGACCTCGTTCTGCGAATGGAAAGGGCCGGCCCGCTACTGGTCGCTCGTCGACGGCGAACGCCGGTTGCCGAAGGTCGCGTGGAGCTATCCCGAGCCGTTGGCCGGCGCCGAAGCACTGGCGGAGTGCGTTGCCTTCTACCCGCAGCATCTGGCCTGCACGGTCGACGGCGCCATTGCGCGGCCTCAGCCCGGCGGGTTCTACGGCGGCTGGATCACGTCGGAGCTGACCGGGCCTTTCAAGGGCGAGCCCGGCAGCGAGGGCTGGTGAACTGCGGCGCGCTGCGTTCGCTCCAGTAAAGCCCGGGGTGCTGGCGCGAGGCCAGCAATAGCGCGTTTTCCCCCGGGAAGCGAGCCGTCGCGCCCTGTTGAAATAGCCGACGGGCTCACGCTCGCCGTCTGACTTCACGATACCTTCCGGCACCTTCCAAATGACACCCGCCATCACGCTCGAATCCGCTCGCGCATCGACGACCCCGCTGCAGATCCGCAAGCGCGGCGTGTTCCTCGGCGCCGAAGTGCGCGGCGTCGATCTGACGCTGCCGCTCGACGAGGGAATGAAAACCGCGCTGCGCCTGGCCCACGCCGAGCACGGCGTGCTCGTGTTCCCCGACCAGGTCATCTCTTCGGACGACCTCAAGCGCTTCGGCCGCGCGTTCGGCGCGCTTTCGGTGCACCCGTTTTCGTCGAACGACGCCGACAGCCCCGAGCTCATCGTCTACGACAACAAGGAAGGCAACCCGCCGGCGCCCACCGACGTGTGGCACACCGACGAGACCTTCCGCGACGCGCCGCCGATGGGCACTGCGCTCTGCTCGAAGATCATCCCCGAGAGCGGCGGCGACACCGCGTTCTGCAGCATGAGCGCGGTCTACGAAGGGCTCTCCGATCGCATGCAGCGGTTCCTTTCCGGGCTCGAGGCCGTGCATGATTTCAAGCCGTTCCGAGGCCTCTTCCCGACCGACAAGGCCGGCATCGAGCGCTTGCGGAAATTCGAGGACATCTACCCGTCGGTGCGCCACCCGGTCGTGACGGTGCACCCGGACACCGGAAAAAAGGTGCTCTTCGTGAACCCGCAGTTCACGCTGCACATCCACGGCATGGCCGAAGACGAGAGCCGCACGATCCTCGAGATGCTCTACGCCAAGACCGCCGTCCACGAGTACCAGTACCGCCACCATTGGCAGCCGAACATGGTCGTGTTCTGGGACAACCGCAGCGTGCAGCACTCGGCGTTGCACGACTATTACCCGCAGCGCCGCCTGATGGAGCGCGTGACGATCGCCGGCACAAGGCCGATCGCCGAGGCGCCCGCGGCCGACATCGCCGATCTGCGCCGCTATTTGATGCCGCCGCTCTCGCAGTTCCGCGGCACCGGCTCGGCGCAGAAGCGCCAGCACGAGGGCTGACGATGAAGGCGCTCTCGAAAGACACCACCGGGGTGGCCATAGACAGGCGGCATCGCACCCGTCGCACGACACTCGCGCTGTGCGGCATCGCAGCCGCGTCGTTGCTCGCCCCGGCCCTTGCGATCGCGCAAGCCGACACCTTCCCGAACAAGCCGATCCACCTCGTCGTGCCCTACCCGCCCGGCGGCTTTACCGACATCCTCGGCCGGCTGATCGCGTCTCAGTTGCAGGCGAACATCGGCCAGACCGTGGTCATCGACAACAAGGGTGGCGGCGGCAGCACGATCGGCTCGTCGTTCGTCGCCAAGGCGAGCCCCGACGGCTACAACCTTCTGCTCGTCGCGCCCGACCTGGCCATCAACGAGAGCCTGATGACGAAGGTGGGCTACAGCGCGCAGACCGACTTCGCGCCGGTGATCCTCGCGGCGTGGTCGCCGATGGTGCTGGTCACCAACCCGAAGGTGCCGGCAAAGACGGTGCAGGCCTTCATCGCCGAAGCGAAGGCGCAACCGGGCAAGATCAACATCGCGTCGGGCGGCAACGGCACCGGCGCGCACCTCGCGCTCGAACTCTTCAGGAGTCGCGCCGGCATCGACGTGGTCCACGTGCCGTACAAGGGCAACGGCCCGGCGCTGGCCGACCTGCTCGGCGGCCAGGTCGACGCGATGTTCCTGCAGTACGCGGTCGCGAAGCCGCAGATCGCGGCGGGCAAGCTCAACGTGCTCGCGACGCCGAGCGGCAAGCGCTCGCCGGCGATGCCCGATGTACCGACCTTGAGCGAGTCGGGCTTGGCCGGCTTCGACGTGCAGCCGTGGTTCGGCATCGTCGCGCCGGCGAACACGCCGCCTTCGGTGATCGCGTACCTCAACACCGAGATCGGCAAGGTGCTCGCCAGCCCCGAGGTGAAGCGCACGCTCGCCGACCAGGCGGCCGAAGCGACGACCTCCACACCAGCGCAATTCAAGAGCTTCATCGCAAGCGAGGTGGTGCGCTGGGGTCAGGTGGTGAAGAGCTCGGGCGCGAAGATCGAGTGATGTCGCCTGCTGGCGGTGCGCTGGAAGGCGCGCGGTCGGCCTGCCCGCGCACTGAGTGACGCCTCCACGCTGGCGGCTCGACGGCGAGGGCGCGCGAGCGACCGATGCCGCGAGGTTCGAGACGGTCACTGCGCTCGGCACGCCCCTCTTCGTCCACCCCGGGCCGGCGCGCCGACGTGCGGTTTGCGCGAGGGCTCTTGAAGTGGTTTTCGGAGCCCCTATTTTTCGAATCGCGCCGGGGTGGCGGCACCGGACGCGTGGAGGCACGACGAGTCGTCTGCCCCACAGGCTGGCCGCCGAACAGGAGTACAGCATGTTGGGTTCATACCAGGCTGCCGGGAGCCTAGCCCCGGAAATGACATGGCTGCAGCAACAGCTCGAGGAGATGCTTCGACCGGCGGGTGTGTCGGGCATCCGGGCCGTCGCGCGCGGTGCCTTCCCGGCCATCAACGTCGGTAGCACCGCCGATGCGCTCGAGGTGATCGCTTTTGCGCCTGGCATCGATCCGAAGAAGATCGAGATAACGGTCGAGCGCGGTCTCTTGAGCCTTTCCGGCGAACGCCGCGGCGAATCGTCCGAGGGCCAGAAAGGAACCGACACGTTCGCTCAGGAACGCTTCACCGGCCCGTTTCGTCGAGTCATCAGTCTGCCCGACGACGCGGATCCGGCGCGAGTCGAGGCGACGTTTCGCGACGGCGTCCTGCGTGTGACGGTGGCCAAGAGGGAGTCCTCGAAGCCGCGTCAGATCAGCGTCGGCTGAATCGATCCACCTCATCACCTGTGAAAGGAAATGCAATGAACGACCACACCGACATCACCCAAAGGGACCAGGCCCCTGGCGTCACCCAGACCGCCGAAAGCGCATCCAGGCAGGCCGTGGCTCCGGCGGTCGACATCGCCGAGAGCGAATCCGGGATCACACTTTTCGCCGACATGCCGGGCGTGACCAGGGAGCGTCTGGCCGTCAAGGTCGAGGGCGACAACCTGACGATCGAGGGACAGGCGCAGATCGACGTGCCGGACCACCTCGAGTTGCTCCACCGCGAGGTGCGCAGCCCGTATTTCCGGCGCTCGTTCACGCTGAGCCGCGACCTCGACCCCGCGAAGATCGAGGCCACCCTTCGCAACGGGGTGCTTCAGATGCACATCCCGAAATCGGAAGCGGCGCGACCGAGGCGCATCGAGGTGAAGGTCGCCTGAAGACGACGTGCGTGCTTTCCCTCGCTACGGCATGCTAGGGAAAGCATTTCCTGGCTTGGTCGCTCGGTTCCGCTGGCGCTGAACACCGCCTTTATCCAGGAACGTGCCGGCCAGCAGATCGGCCTGTGTGCCTCCGGTGCGGGCTACACCCTTGGCGCAGCGTTGCTGCATCGGAGAGTTGATCGAGTCCGTCGCGCGTGGCCGAGAGCTCCTCGAGTGTTTCAACCCGCTCCTCGCGCTTCGCGCTCCAAGGTCTCGTTGACCTGTTCCAGCTTTTCGGCGGACTCGCTGAGGCGTTCCTCGACCTTCTTCGTCTCGGCGACCGCCCGCTTGACGTCGCCGTCACTCGCACCACTGGCGATCTTGGTTTCAAGGACCGCGTGCACGACAGCCAGATCGTCAGCGGCGCGGGCCACTTCCTCAGTCGCTTCCTTGTTCTTGGTCAGTGCTTCGTCGAGCGGCGATATGTCCCGCTCTCCCTGCGAATCAGGCAATTCGTTTGACATGGCCTCTCCCTGAGCAAGTTTTCCCGCTTGGCGTGGTGCGTCCGCTTGTTGGTACCGGGCGGCGCAGCGTCCTGCATTATCGACACAACCCGCCCTGGATAAGCGTCCGTTTCCAACGGCGTGGAGGTGGTTGCTGATGCTCTTGCCGTCGACCACAACGACGGCATCGACCAGATTTGCCTCGGTCCAGCCGGCATCGAAGAACGCTTCGTGCCGGTGGCGGACACCTGGTCGTAGGTCGGTACGGCGGTGGCTTTCATGATCTTGGCTCCACGTTTCTGTGCGGGGGGCGTTATTGCGCGGTGTAGCCGCCGTCGACGGCGATGCACTGGCCAGTGAGGAATCGCGCCTTGTCCGAGGCGAGAAAGACAATGGTTTGGGCAATTTCGTCCGGGCTGGCGCCGCGCCTGGCCGGCATCATCGCGAGTAGGCCCGCCTTCGCGCCGTCATCGCCGCCGGTGAAACGCCGCAGCATCTCGGTCTCGACCGGGCCGGGCGCAACGGCGTTGACGCGGACTCCAGCGGCCGCGACCTCGAGCGCGGCCGACTTTGTCAATCCCTCGACGGCGTGCTTGCTCGCCACGTAAACCGAGGCGCCCGCCATGCCGACCTGCCTGGCAATCGAAGACAGGTTGATGATCGAACCGGCGCTTTGCGCCAGCATGACCGGCAGTTCGTGCTTCAGGCTGAGCAGCGTGCCCAGTACATTGGTCTCGAAGGTCGAGCGGTAGTTCGCGACCGTCTGCCCGGTGATGGGCCCGAGCTCGCCTTCGGTACCCGCATTGTTGACGGCGACGTCCAGGCGTCCGAAACGTTTGACCGTCTGCGTGACCAGCGAATGCATCTGCTGCTCGTCGGCGACGTCGGCCAGAAAGAACTCGGACTGGGCGCCCAGCAAGCGAAGTTCGGCCGCCAGTTGCTCGCCCGCGTCTTGGCGGCGACCCGATACGACGACGCTGGCGCCTGCGCGGGCGAAGGCCAGCGCTGTGGCTCTGCCGATACCGGTCAGCGCGCCGGTGATCAGAATGGTGGGGATTGTCATTGGGGGCTCGTTGAAGTAGCGACGCGTTGACTGTGATTGGTGCCGGGAGTTCTCGCTAGAGCGTCTGCTGGCCTAACATCCATTCCTTCATGGCATCAATCAATTGACGTGGACCGCTTTCTCGCCATGCAGACCTTCGTTCGCGTCGTGCAAACCGGCAGCTTCTCGGCCGTGGCGCGTGAGCAGAAGACGACCCAAAGTGCGGTCAGCAAGCAGGTCGCGACGCTCGAGAGGCACCTCGGCGTCAAGCTGCTGACGCGCACCACGCGATCGCTTGCGACCACCGAGGACGGGGCCCGCTACTTCGAAGACGCGCGCCGGCTGGTGGCTGAAGTGGCGGAAGCCGAGGGCGAGCTGCGGCGGGGCGAGCAGCAGCTGGGCGGCTGGCTGCGCGTGGCCGCCTCCGTCGGCTACGGATTGAGGGTACTGATGCCGCACGTTCGATCGTTCTTGCAGGCTCACCCCGCGGTCAAGATCGACCTGAAGCTGAACGACGGCTTCATAGATCTCGTGGAGCACGGCATCGATGTCGCGATTCGTATCGGCGAGCTCTCTGACAGCACGCTGGTGGCGCGCCGTATCGACGCCGCCTACCGTGTCCTTGTCGCGAGTCGCGGCTACCTCGACGCTCTTGCGGAGGGGCGAACGGCGCCGCAGGTCCCCGACGACTTGCGGGATCACCCGTGCATCGTCTACACCGAACTGGCGGCGAGGAACGTCTGGGACTTCGGCACCGCCGACGGTTCGCGCGTCGCAGTGCGGGTCGAAGGGCCCCTTCAAACCAACAGCTCGGAAGTGATCCGCTCCTCGGTGCTCGAGGGCATGGGCATCGGCTATTCGCCGACCTGGCTGTTCGACGACCTCTTGGCCTCAGGCGAGGTTCAGGTCCTCATGGCGGATTGGGCGACTCGGCCTCTTCCCGTGCACCTCGTGAGTCCCAACGAGCGCCGGCACTCGGCAAAGGTTCGGGCCTTTGGAGAGCACATCGCGAACGCAGTGAAGCGCAACTGAGCCACGCCGGGCGAACCGGGCATCTTTAAAGATTGACACGCGCGTCGGTTGGGCCACACCAGGCCCCTGTTTTGCCGATCGAGCGGACGAACGAACAACCGGAGGAGTTCAATGGATTTCAGTGGAATGACGATCTGGCTGCTCGCATTGGTCACCTTCGTGATCGTGCTTGGCATCGCCATATGGCAGCGACTTGCTGTCGCAAAAGCAAAGGACACGCACGAACACACGGCTATGACCCAGGGACGCCCAGATCAGAGGAAGAGCGACGGTTCCGATCCAGGCACGAAACCGCACTGAGCTTCGGGACGGTGACCTCCGGGGTCAGCTTGATCGCAGGCCTAGAACGGTTTCAGAACACCGCGTGATCGCCCCGTTCGGGCGTGGTCGCGCCGTTCGCCAGTCGCGCGTAGTGATCGAAGAGCGTGGCAGTGCCGGTCGATGGCGTGAGAGCCGCGTCGTAGCGGCCCGCCTGGTCGTTCCACACCAGCATCGACTCGGTCGCGTAGTAGCGGCCTATGCGCGCGAGCTCCGCCTTCGCGGCGAGCGCGGGCAGCACGCGACCGACCGCCCCGAGCGTGGCGACGATCGCATCGAGTAGCCCCACCGGAACATGCCGCAATCGCGCGGGCCGGCCCAGCAACGCGCAGAGCTGCTCGCCCTGCTGCCGCGGCGTGATGGCTTCACCGGGCCCGCCGATCGGCAGCACGCGGTTGTGCAAGCTGGGGTCGTCGAGGCAACGGGCCAAGAACGCGGCGAGATCGTCGTCGCTGATGGGTTTGCAGGCGGTCAGCGCGCCGTCGCCGAACACCAGGAACGGCTTGCCCCGGCTGACCCGTTCGACCTGACCCGACAGCGACTTGAAGAACGCCGTGGGCCGCACGATCGAATACGTCATGCCGGATTCGATCAGGTGCTTTTCGCAGGCGAGCTTGGCGTGTTGAAACGCCAGCAGCGGCTTCTGCACGCAGATGGCCGAGAGCAGCACGGTGTGAGCGGCGCCCGCGTTGCGTGCGGCCTCGATGGCCTGCACCGTCGCCCGGTGATCGATGGCCCACGCGTCTTGCGGCACGCCGCCGCGCGACGCCAGGCAGGACACCAGCGCGTCGAAGCGTTCGCCGCAAAGGCCATCGCGCTCGAGCGCGCCGCGGTCTTGCACATCGCCGAAGCGGACGGTCGCGCCACCGAGCAGTGACGTCGAATCGCGCTCGTCCAGCGCGCCGCCGACGCCCGCACGCGACCGCACGAAGCACACCACCTCGTGACCGCGGTGCAGTAACGCGCGCACCGTCGCGCGGCCGATGGTGCCGGTTGCGCCGATCACGAACACGCGTCGCGGATGATGCGAACGCGCGTCTGTGATGGGCGGCGATGGAAAGGATGGCTGCACGAAGAGGCTAGGCCCGACCTGACGACAACGGCACGGGCAACGGCAAGAAGAGATATCGCATGCGAATGCTTGAAGAAAATCCGAATCGCATTGTCGAACACGCGGATGCCGACCGCGGCGCGCCGCCCGAACCTTTCACGGCCCGACGCGATCGACGCGACAGGCGAAGCACCCGTACGTCGCGTAATGCGCGTGAAGATACGACACCGATGCATCGGCCAACAACGCGTCGATCGAAGCCTCGATCCGCTCGCCCGCGCAAAGCTCGGCGCACACGATCATGCCGTCGTCGTCGAACGCCCGCAGCGAGATCGTGCGGCGACGGAGCACCTCGGGTATTTGGTCGACCGCGTCGAAGGTCGTGCGCGGATGCTCGAACACGTAGACCGCATGAGACGCGCGGTACGGGCTCGCGGCCGGCTGGTGCACGTGATTCACGAGCAGCAGGGTCTCGCCCGGTTCGGCATCGCGCATCTCGACGCGCTCGGGGAAGGCCGACGGCGCATCGGCGACGACACGGCGTGTGCCGCGCGCGCGCAGCGCGGCGTCGGACAGGCCGACCAGGGGTCGGAAGGCGGTGAAATCGATGCCCCGGATGTGAAAGCTCATGGCTGGACCCTGTGGTTGGGGTCACCAATGTCGTGGCAGCGGGTGCGGCGTGCTCGCCGGAATCGGACACGTCGCCAGCGTGCCTGCTATGGGTTCGTTTTACGAGCCAGGCCGTGAAGGTCGACTGCGCCGAGATCGACTCGTGATCGGCGTGGGCGAGCACCGTCATCGTGGCAACGCCGTCGTGAAACGCTGCGAGCAAGCGTCTTGTGTTACCGAGCGGGACGAGCTGTCAGCGGCGGCTGCGAGGATCGTCGGCGGTGCCGTCGCGGTGCCCAGGCGGAACGACGCGACGAGCCTTACGTCGCCGCCCTTCGTGAACGACCCCGGTCTGGTCCTGTCGCCGAGGGCCGACCGCGCCTGCGCAGACGCAAGCGATCTCGTGGCGTGGGTACCCGGCGGCAGCGCAGGGTCAGCGAAGTCGACGGTCTCGGGCAGCTGGCCGATGAACAACACCTTCTCCATGGCGGAGACGACTCATCAGTTTTTGGAGCCGGAGGATTGCACACCAAGACAGGCGCGGGGAGGCCCTGCAAGGTGCGTGGCGGATGCGAAGGAACGCCTTCAGCAGCCGGACTCAATCGTGCTGCCACCGACCCCCATCGCGACGGCCGGCGCGGTCCCACTGCCGTTCTTCGCGCTCATGTCGCGCGCGTTCCCAGCGCGCGTGCTCGAACGGGCGACGTCGTTCCCAATGAGAGCCACGCAGGTCGTACCCGGCACCGTAGGCGGCGACGCGGTATGGCGCTTCGTAGACGACGGGCTCATCGACGTAGACGGGCACCGAAGGCACATACACGGGCGGCGCGAAGTAGACGGGCCGCGGCACGGAGCGCACAACGGGCACGGGAGCGTCATAGACACGCGCCGGTCCTGATACGTGGTAACCGCCGTTCGGGACCCACACGCGCTGGACCGGGACGTTGATTTCCACCGACCAGTGGGTACCCGCATTCGCCGCGCTCGCACCGCAAGCGGCGATGACGACGGCAAGAATCATTGACAAGGTACGGAACATCACTCACTCCTCTGGGGCCTGGCGGCGAATTGCTAAGTTAATGAACGGCTGAGAGTCCGACGGGTCGACTGACCACGAAGGGACCGCGACAGAACTCTGAAGCCCGCGGCAGGCGTCATCGAATCGGCTGCTGTTTGCGGGCGGCGCGTCAACGGCATCGGCCATAAGACGTTTGACACTCACCTCAACGAGTGGAGAAGAACATGTCGGCCAGCGGCAAAGGCGGTGTGCTCGAGCGCGGGCGACGGTCGTCTCTACACAGCCTCTTGGCGGTGGCGTGCATCGCTGCGGTTCTGCCGCTGACGGCGTGCGGGGGCGGCGGTGGCGACGTGACGCTCGGCATCGGGGTGCTCATCGGAGGGCAACCCGTCGGAGGCGGCGGCTACAGCCTCACGCAGAACGTCGCGCTGCGGGCAGGCCAATCGATCGAGCTCGACGCGAACGAGCCCGTGGTGTGGACGCTTCAAGTCGGAACGACGTCGTTCCAAGGATTCAACACCAGCGTGTATTACCAGGGCGTCACCATCACCGAAACCGCCTTGAGTCCGTCGCGGATCGTCTTGGACACGTCGACGCCCTTCTTTCTGACGGCCTCGGTGCCCATCACCCTGTACGCCGTGTCGACCTATGACTCGGCGATCGTCGCGGCGGTGAACGTCTTGATCACGAATTGAGGTGCCGTGTCGACTCGCCATCGGCGACAAGGCATGGGTGTCACTGTAGAAGCGTTGGCTGCCTGGGAGGCGCAAAATGGCATCAGTGGCGACGCGCTCCGTGAAGGACAGGCCCGACTGTCCTCCCGGCCCATTGCCCGATTCCGGATTCCACTTTGCCTATGCGCTGCTTCCTGATCTTTGTCATCCTCGCCGCCATGCCCCTCTTCAGCCACGCTATCGAGGAGCCCGATTACGAAGTCATCAGGACCTTCGACAACGTCGAGCTGCGCCGCTACGCACCCTACGTCGTGGCCGAGGTGGTGCTGGACACCCCGGCCGAAGACGCTGGCAGCCAGGCCTTCCCGATTCTCGCCGGCTACATCTTCGGCAAGAACAAGGGCGAGAAGAAGTTCGCGATGACGGCGCCGGTGACGCAGACCGCCGCGCCCGTGACCCAGGCCGCCGCGGCGGGCGGCACGCGGGTGGAGTTCGTCCTGCCCAAGGGGGTAACGCTGGCGACTGCGCCCGAGCCGGTCGACCCCCGCGTGCAACTGCGCGTGGTGCCGGCCGCCACTTGGGCAGTGATCCGCTATTCCGGCACCTGGTCGCAGTCGAACTACCTCGAACATCTTGCCGAGTTGAAGGCCTCCCTCGACGCAGCGGGCGTGGCCACGCAGGGGGAGCCCGTGTTCGCACGCTACGACGCGCCCTTCACGCCGTGGTTCATGCGGCGCAACGAAGTCTGGCTGGCCCTCCGTTGACGCAGCCGTGGGGAGCATCTTCTGGTGTGTCGCAAGCGCAATCGAGCGCGCGGTGCGAGACGGCGACGGACGCGCGACGGCGCGCGGCAAGAACGACTCGCTCCGCGGCGTGAAGGCGGCAGCGCAGGTGGCCGACGCGATCGCCTGGTTGATATTGGGGTGGGGCTGCGCGAATTACGGTGGCAAGCAATCGCGGTCAACGGCGGCTCACCACCGTGCGCCCGCTCGTCAAGTGATCCCGCTCAACACATGCTCACGGAGAACACGATGACGGCACATTCATTGACCCGCCGAACCCTGCTGGGTGCGTTCGCATTGCCGTGGCTCGGAGCCGGCTGCAGCTCGCCGCTGCCGCTGTTGAAGGCGCCGGCCGGCGACGCAGATGCCGACGCGCGCGTTCGAGACAGCGCGCAGGCGCACGGCCTCGATGCCTACAGAAGCCTGAACGACATCAACGTCAGCTACAGCGGCGAGTGGCGGCCGCTCGTGAACCGCATCCAGCCCGAGGTCGTCGATGCAGGCTTTCGGGGCAGCTCTCAGGAACGGCTGATGCCTCGAGCCGGAATCGTGGCGCAGGCATACACGGGGCCGATGGGCCGCAAGCAGGTGGTGTGGCGGCGTGGTGGCCGCATGCCCGATGAACCGGGCGCAGTGGCGGTCTGGTTCAACGGCGTGCGCAGCAACGACGGCGCGGCACAGAGCGCTTCCGCGCTGGTGGCCGAAGCGTACGGGCTGTTCCTGCTCGGGCCGCTGTGGCTGGTCGATCGCGGGTTGCCGATGCAAAACGGGGGCACCGAGCGCGTCGACGGTCGCCTTTGCGACGTTGTCGATGTGTGGCTGTCGCCCGGCCTGGGCCGGGCCGCCACGGACCGCGTCGCGCTCTGCATCGACCGCGTCGACCATTTCGTGCGGCGCATGCGCTTCACCCTCGAAGGTTTCGTCAATACGCTAGGCGCGGTGGCCGAGACCGACACCTTCGAGCACGAGCGCCGTTTTGGCGTGGTGTGGCCGATGCGCTCGTTCGAACGGATCGTGCATCCCATCTCGCTGCCGGCGCACGATTGGCGTGTCACCGGTCTGGACGTCAACCGAGGATACGCGGCAAGCGACGTGATCGAAGCGTCGTTTCAGGGGGCCGCTGCCGCACCGGCGGCACCCGTCTAGACCCCGGCGCTCTGCACCCAAGGGTGCTGAAGGGCGACGACTCGCTTCCGTCGAGCTCTCTACGCTCCGGCTAGCTCGACCTTTAGATCAGGCGCCGAGCTGATTGGCCAAATCGTGAAAATCATCGGTGATCAGGTCGAACTCGTTGGGGGCGACGGCTTCCTGCGGGCCGGCCACTCCCGCCTCGCGTGGGCGCCGAACATACGCCGTGCGCAGGCCGCAGGCACGCGCAGCACGTAAGTCGTTCGCATGGCAGGCGACCAGCATGAGCTCGCCCGCCGACACCTGAAGCAAACCCGCACATCCTAGATAAACCTCGGGATCAGGCTTGTAGTGCCCGAATAGCTCTGCCGAGACAATGCAGTCCCAGGGCAAACCGCCATGCTTGGCCAAGTTAGTTAAAAGCGAAAAGTTGCCGTTTGAGAGAGTGGTCAGCAAGTGGCCGCGCCTGAGGCGCTCGAGACTCGGTACGGTGTCGGGCCATGGCGGCAGGCGATGCCAAACGCGATTGAGCTGATCAAGTGCGCTGCTGTCTAGGCTGCCAAGGCCGTGTGCATCGACGATGTCGTCGAGAATCAATCGGTGGAGCGCGTCGATGTGAGTCCAGGGGAGCGAGCCAGACCTCACTCGCTCCATAGCCGGGGCATAACCGGCCCGCCATGCAAGCGCGAAGGCCGACCAGTCGCCGACGATGCCGCGCGCCGCCGCGACGCTCGCAACTTCCGCTGTGACCCCCCCGTGCCAGTCGACGACAGTGCCGAAAACATCGAAGGCCAGCACTTTTGGTCGCGCGACAGCACGGTGGGGGGGTGTACATGGGCGGCGGCTTTCACTGGCTGGATGGAGCCGTCCGGATCGACCAGATGACTCGCGGTTGGGTTCTTACATCGACATGAGGCCGCGCAGACGTCGCGACACGGCCTTTCGGACGTCCGCCCGACGGAAGGGCTACTGTAGTGCGCACGAAGTTATATAACTTATTTGGCGCGGCATCCTCCAATCGTCCAGGACGCTGGAGCGATGCGAGTTGCGAAGAAGATTGAGCTGGACGGCGACACCGCACGTGAGCTTCGACTTGCCTGGATCACGCGCACTCGTGCCGAAATCATCTCGAGCTTGACGGTCGCAGCGACGACTGCGACGGGGGGCGCACTGCCGTAGATGCGTGTTTTTGAACCCGCTTGAGGTGGAGTCGCAGTATTGGAAACGCGAATGGCGCGTGCTAGCGTAGTGCGCCACTCTGTTTTGCACTTATTCGGTAGATGAGGCAACTGCAGTTTTTGCGCGCGTGACTTTGGCCAGGATGTCGGAGGCGCTGGCGGTCCAGATGAAGGGTTTGGGGTCGATGTTGTGATGGGCGACGTAAAGATCGATGGCCAGATCGAGCTCGGCGACGCTGGTGAAGCTGTCGCGCCGGATGCGCTTGTCGGTGATGTCGCGAAAGAAGCGTTCGACCATATTCAGCCACGATGCGCTGGTCGGGGTGAAGCATGACGAAGCGCGGGTGCCGGGCGAGCCATGTCTGTACGTCTGGGTGGCTGTGCGTAGCGTAGTTGTCCACGATCAAATGCAGGCTCAGGTGCTTGGGCGTTCCGCGATCGATGAGGCGCAAGAACTTGAGCCATTCCACGTGGCGATGCCGCGGCTGGCACATCGAGATCACGCTGCCGGATCTGGCTCTTCTCGTCGCAACTGAGCACCAAGGCGTGCTCGGGCGGGTTCATGTAGAGGCCCACCACGTCGAGGAGCTTGTTCTCGGGCAGCCAGCAACACGATGAGCGCCCGCTGCTGAAGCCGAGCCTCTACCCGTCGGCCCTTGGCAAGCACACGAAGCTCCCGTTCGATCTGCCCGTCCAGTTCAATCGTTTTGGCAATTCGCATCGCTCAGGCCTCCTATCAGTTGGAGACATGCAGAGCAAAATAGATGCCATTACTTCAAGCGCACTACACTAGGTGCCAAGAGCATCGATCAGCCCCCTCTGAAGAACTCGCCAGACTTCGCGAGGCCGTCACGCCGCCCGGTGGCATCTTTACTTCAATCCGGCCAAGTCGTTGTCGGCCATGGACTTATCAGCGCCAAGTCGCGATGACGAAATGCTTTTGGCAACTTTACCGACACAACCGGGCAACTTTACTTCGTTTGACATCCGCCACAGCGCAACTTGCGCGTCCGTCAGACTCATGCTGGAATAATGTCGTGAACCATAAGGGCAACGAGGATGCGTAGCCATCCTACGTGAGCCCGACGCTGCCACGAAAGGAAGGCCAACATGCCGCTCAGCGCCGAAGAAAGACAGCGCGTCAAGGAGCAAGCGAACAAGACCGCTCTCCTGGACAACAACGCTGCGGCTGCACTCACCGTAGCGGCCGGGGTGGTAGCCTTTGTTTCACCTCCGCATGGCATTGCGCTCGGCATCGGATCCGGGCTGTTCTGGTTGTGCGCGAATTATCGCCAAGCGATTGCCAACGATCCTCCCCGCGACGATTTCGGTGACGTGTGGATCAGCAGTGCCGCCTTGAACGAGGAAGCGCTTCCGGGCGACGAGGAGCGGGAACGGGCGATCTACCAATTTGACGCGCAGTTGCTGATCGTCTGCGACGGGTCGTATGCGCTCTTGCGGTCCCTGGAACGTTTTGATGGCGCGACCGCGGCGGCAGATACGGAGGCCGCCGCTGCGCAGCTCGACGCCGTGAAGCAGAACGCACTCGCGGTTGCCGACCGTCAAGAAGCGCTCGTCTCGCTCGCGGCCGACGTCAATCAGGCCTGGGTCTCTTTACGCGAAGAACACGGATTGGTCTGGAGTAGCGCAACGCTTGATGTCATCCAGCAGTTCTACCGGGACACCGTAGGTGATCTGCCGCCACCGAGTGCGGCTCTGCAGACACTCGCGGCGAGCATCGAAGGCGGCGCACAGGATCTTCTCGAACCTTTCGACACCGGCTTGTCACACCCGATCCTTGATGCGACGGAAATTCCACCCGAGCCGGCCGACCTCATCGCTCAAGACTTCATCGACGGGTTAAACGAGTTCTCTTCGACGTTACGCAAGCTTGTCGTTGACGTCTAACCGCTCTCGAGTTGTCGCGACTTCTCGCCGAACCGAGAGTTACTGCAAAAAGCAACCCTGCTTTTGTTGCCGGAAGATCGTCTCCACAGGGCATGGCGTCGGCACGCGGCGCAGTTCAAGTTGCAGCCGTATCAACTCCACTGCCGCCGCTGCGCTCGAGCGCCATTGGGGCCGAGGCAGGCACAACGCGTGGTGGGGAGCGAACGTCTTCCCGCCTAAGCCCTACCCGTTTCCGGGCTGGCGCTGACGGACGTGGCGTCAAGCCTCCGCCATTCAAGACGCCGCATTTAGACGCTCACCACATTTCGACACTCGGTAAGTCCTCGAAGCCACGACGATCGGTTTCAGAAGCGCCGAAGAAAGGGGCTTGCGACCGGTCAGTCGCGTGGCTAGGCCGACGGGAGTTTCACTACGTCGAGGAAAACCGTCCTCTGGCGTAGTTCGGCGGCGAGCAAATCAGTCCCATCTATTTCCACGGCGGGCTCGATGTCCTCGATCTCGCGAACCACCACACGCAGCAGCCCTTCCCCCGCGGGAATCGCCAGTGGGGGCAGCGGCATGTTGAGCGCTCCCGATACGGACTGACCGGGCAGCCGGTGCCACACCCCGGCCAAATCCGGAGCAGCGGAAGTGAGGTCGCTGATAAGCATCCCCGGTTGTGCCGTGCACTGTTCGATGACCGCTGTCACAACGTTTTGCTTGGGTTCTAGCGGCCCTAGCCCTTGCAGGATCATCTGCAACTGGCCGTCGACGCGCTGAACCGACAGTGTCCGGTCGGGCATCAATTGTGCGAAATCACAGGTGACTGTGGGCGATAGCTTCAGGTTCAACTCGTCCGGGTCGAGGAGGCTTTCGTTCTGATAGCGCGCGACCACAAGACGGGCAAATGCGCCATAGGAGTTGGCGACCGCCCCCGGCAGCTCGATATCGGCGTACCAGCGGTCGTTGCTCCTGTCGAGATGGACCGCGTAGGGAACCGCGCGGACCTTCTGCCCGGTCTCCACCAACGTGCAGTCGTCCGTGTCAGAGGCCGCGTTGGTGAACATCGTTTCCTGGGCGAGGCCGACGGTCGGATCGGTGGGCCAGATCGGATCGCGTAACACGCGGGTGACGTGCTCCCCGCCACGTCCACTGTCCCCTGACGTTGCCCCTGCGGGCAGGATGACGGCGGCGAGCCGTTCCTCCTGTCCGGACAGATTCCAAGGCCTCGCCAGTTCAACGCGGATTCGTCCACCACGCCGCCGGCGCTGGACGGGCCCAGCAGCCAAATCGGACGGCCCTTCCCAGCGAAACGACGGTGATACACCGAGTACGACCGGCGGAACTGGGCGTGCCGAGCTGGGGATTCTGACCTCCGCCAGGGTCGCCTCGGTTCGGAAGTCGCTGTCCGGGCCGACGTCGAAGAACTCCCGGAAGCGGCTGAGCGCGGTCAGCGTATAGGTGATGCGGCGATGCCTGGTGTCGACGAACTCGTGACGGAGCTCCGGTAGTTTGTCGCCGTCGCGGCCTACCCTGAGTGAAACGACTTTCTCGGTCACAGGTGTAGAGCTTTCGCTGTCACCGAATTCGTCCCAATGCGCGCTGACGTCGATCTGGCCTGTGGTCTTGCGATTGACGCCAAGCAGTGGCCTGGCGGGATCGTTCAGAACAGCGAACGTCTCGTCCGTTGCACGATGCGAGTGCAGCGTCGCGGCAGGAACTGCCAGTGGTTTGCGCACCGCATGGACCAGCCGCACCGCGCGCGGCGGGGTCACCATCGGATGCCGACCTGTCGAGATTAATGATTCTGCCTGGTCCTGGAGCCAGTCTTGGCCTTCCAACTCGTTGATTCTCTGGGCATCAGCGTACGAGCTGATCTCGAGGTCGGCCTCCTCCCCGGCCTCGAGCCGAAGGACGATCACGTTCTTCGGTTTCCCTGGTGTCGCGCTGACCCACTCCATGACCTTCTGGCCTTCCTCGCGGACTTGTAGCCGCAAAAATTTGGGGTGGAAGTCGGGCCAACGCGGTTCCCAGGCGGTGTTGTCGCTCGCGCCGGGTGCTGGCGAATCAGCACCGGGTCGCACGGCTACCATGACGCCCACCGCCGCCGGATCCGCAAGCCAGCTGTAGAGCCCATCTTCGGTGGCGACCGGGGGGGCGATCGCGCGCTGCACCCAGCCGAAGGTGACCGCGTCCTCGACCGGGTCACCGTCGGCGTCCTTGCCATTGAAACGGCCATGCTGCTCAGCGAGCGACATCGATGTTGGCGGCGGCAGCAGGATACGGCTGTCGTTGGCTGGATAGTCAGGATGTTGGGCGGCGAACTCTTCGACGTCGGGCCCGTCACCGCCAGGAGGGCCCGGATCACTGCGGATGACGAGGCAGTCGATGGTGCCGCCGGTGCCCAGGGCTGCCGGGTTGGGTCTGGTAACCATAGCCTGCGCGTCGAAGACGAACATTCCCTTGGGCGGGGCAAACTCCGGCGGTGGAATCGGCTCGTGACGCCGATAGAGAATCTGACCCGAGGCGCGGTCGTTTCCAGTCACGTCGTCGATGCCGAGCCCGCCCCCGGCCATGTCGGCGACGCGGACCCGCATTTGATAGCCCTTGCCGAATACAAGAGCACCGAGCTTGCGCTCGGAAAGCTCGAAGCTCCAGGTGAAGTCGAACGGCAGCGCCAACCGCCGTGCCCCGCCGGGCCGCAAGCCGCGCTGGTCGAAAATGGGGCGTGGAAGTACCAGGTTCCAGCCCTTCCACCGGGTCACGACTTCGTCGGCGCGCAGAACGTTGTCGACACCCACCACTGCGGCGTTGGCCTTGACGTGTCCCTCTTCCACCTGCCCTTCGGTTCCGATGAGGATATTGTTGACATGGTAGGTGGCTTTGCGTTCGCACAGCGGAAACCATTCGCCGGTTTCGCCATCAACGCTTTGTTCGCGCACATCGACTCGATAGCCGAGGATCAGGTCGTCTGCGGTGAGCTCATCCTTGACGCCTCTCAAATTATTCGCAGCCCGCTCGGTCATCAGATTCCCGCGGCCGTGGCGCAGCAGCGCCAGACCCGCCGAGTGCAACGCCGGCAGCGATACGCCGTGGGGCGACCCCGGGCTTGAACCGCCCGATCGGGCGGCATCGCGCAGGCGTGCTACGCCACCATCGACGTCAAACGTGACCATGCTCCACCGGGGTGTCGGGGCGGAGGCCACAGGTGGCTGGTCGGTGTCGATCAGTTTGGGTTCGACCAATTGGGTGCCCGCCAGATCTAACATGCCGTTGCGCAGATCGCTGCCGTCGGCGGGCGCTGGCAGAAAACGCACAGTGTCGAACTCGAATTTCGTCGCCGGGGTGACCATGTTCCAATTTCCCGGCAGGTTCCCTTCAAGGCTGCACAGCAGGCGCACGAGTTGCGGGCCACTGACCGTTGTCCGCGGAATATCACCAACGGCGATGGCGAATTCAAGGATTAGGCCCAGGTGCTTGAGCACGACGGGGTGCTCCCGCAGCAAGGACAGGGTGCGGTGAAAGTCGGGGTCCTGCCAATCGTCCGTTCCGACGGGGCCGGGCGGGTCGACCGGCTCGCCAGCCCATTCGGGTCGGGCGTACTGCAGGCCGATCTTTTCCTGGGAATTGACGGACGGATCGGCGAAGGCGCGCGCGGACTCCTTGTAGGCTCCGCGAATGCTGGCGGCTTGCTGCGAGGTGGGCGTGACCCGCGGGACGTAGGTGCGCTGCTGCCGCGGGTTGACGGTCGTGCCCTTGGGAAAGAATGATTGCCACACGTCGCTCGATGCAGTGGCCACCGGCGTAACGTCGATGGTGTCGGGACGAGTGTCGAATTGCACTTTAAAAGTTGTTGCGGGGTTGGAAATGACCGCCGGCCAGTCTTCAAGACCGAAGCTCGAGATCAGCTGCGGCGAGGTCGTGTCGAGTTTTATGACCACGAGGGCTCGGAGGGTCGCGTGCCCGTCCGCCACCTTGCCGCCGGGAACCGCAATCCAGAGGATCTCGTTCATGCGAATGCTCCTCGGTAACTGCGCCACGCCTGCAGGGCGGCCTCATCCGGCTTGGGCGGGGCAGCGAACAGCACTGGTCCCGGTGGTGACGGTGGTGACGGCGGGAGCGGTTCGCTGGTGTTCCCTCCTGCGATCACCCACTCGCCGCTGTCCAGTTCGATTGAATCTGAATACAGGGTGATGTCGATCTCGATGACGACCTTGGCACGGCCGACGAGGGCGTTGGTGTCGAATTGATAGGCGAGCTCGACCTGAAGCTCAACAGAGATCGCGACAAGCCCGAGCAGTTGGACGCTGCCCCCAATATGGATGAATCCGGTTAGCGAGACGGTGTGGCCGACCATTGCATACCTGATGCCGCCGAAGGCGTGCACCTCGGCGCTGCCGAGGCCGAAGCCGATGGCGATCGCGGCGCCAAATTGCAGGGACACTTCCAGCCGTCGCAGGCCCGTGTGGACCAGCTCGAGATCCAAGTAGCCGCCGCCGCCGAACATCAACACCGTGAGGGTAAAGGGCCGCTCCCTCGACGCAAAGCCCAGTGCCACCGATACCGGCTCCTTCCCGTAGGGCACGGTGAGCGCGGCGCTGAAGGTGAGGTTACTCATTACGAAGGAGAACGCCTTTACGTCGGGCACCGGGATTGCGTAGCGGGCGACGATATTGGTCGGCGATGGCTTCACCTGCGGGGCCAACTTCCCCAGCCCCACCTTCTCTTGCAGCGTTTGCAGCAGCGCAAGCTTGCCGACGAATTCCGCGCCTATTCCCTCCAGTTCAAGGGTGGGCGGCTGGCCGGTGCGTTGCCGGAACTCGACCTTGCCGAAACTGAGTTCGATGATCGTGTTCGAGCCAGGAGGCATCGCCAGCTTGAAGTTCGTGAGGGTGCAGGTGGCTTCATTCAGCGTGGGGGAACTGACGACGGTGAGGGTGAGTCTGGAGGTTGGCCGCTCGGGATGCTCGGGATCGTTGTCGAACAGAGGTATGAAACCTTTCGCCGACTCCGCGAGATCGATGTCCTTCCAGGTCATGCGCACCTCTGGCGGCGCCCCCTCTGTCAGGATCGTCACGACCTCCGGCGCTTCCTTGATGTCTTTGATCAGGTCACGCAGATCGAAACCGAACAGCGAGGCTCCCTCGGAGAAAAGCTTCATCGGGTCGAGGGACTGTGCCCCAGCCACGTTGACGAGTCCCTTCACTCGCGAGATTCCGTCTGCGACGTATTTGGGGGCGGCAAGACCACCCGAGCGATCGGTGTTGGCGGTGAAATCGATGTCGAGCGGCTTGAGGCCCTCGACTCCCGGTGCCACCTCTCCGAGGATCCTGAGCGGGATGTCGCTGTCGGCGCCGCTCAAATACGCCTCGTCGAAGTTGATCTGCACACGCGGATCCCTGCCGAGCAGTGTGCGCATGGTCAGGAGCGCGATCTCGGCTGCCCAGGAACCCGCCTCGCCCGTGCGGCCCAACGACGGTAGGAAGCCGCCGGACTCCCGAGCGTTTCCGACGATATTGAGGCGGTACACCTCCTGCACGTCACCCGGTGCGGCGGCACCGCCGGTGGGCGACAGGTTGATCTGGACACCGGGCAGATCAACGACACCGGCTCGCATACGCGTGTAGGAGTCGTGCAGCTTGACCAACACCGTCGGGTCGCTGAGCGAATTAAACCGCTGCCGGACGTCGTCGCTCAGTTCAAGTTCGGCGACAAAGAGCAGCGGCAAGTCGAAATGAACATCGCGGACGGCTTCTCGGCAGCGTACGGGAAAAGCCACCGTCGCGCCGCCGAACGTGGGGACGAAGAATGTCTCTATCTGCTCGGTGTCGAAGTGCTCGTTTCGGAGAAGGTCGATGGTCTGCTGTAAGGTCTTCGCCGTTGCGTCGAAAGCAAGCCAGGCTCGGGCGGCCGAGCTCCGGGTGGGACCCTTCGGGTCGTCCGGGTCCAGCGGTTCGTTGGGGTTGTCGTCCAGGCCTGCGGCGAGGTCTTCAACATGAGGCACTCCCGCGAGCAACGCGTCAGGCCCGAAGATGGCGTCGAAGAGTGCGTTCGCCTCGAACCGGATCCGGTCCAGCGAGTCCTGGAGATGGGCGATTTCCGCTGTGGGCCGCGGCGCGGTCTGCCAGACGGCGTCGTCGAGGTTGGGGAATTCGAGTCTGACCAGCTCGACCTCACTGAACGGGAAGGCGCGCTTGAGCGCCGTGTCGCGGGAACCCGCTAGGTCGTCCAGGTTTCGCACCGCTTCGGTGACGAACAGCGTGCGCGTCTTACGCAGGACGGCGACCGGCTCGCTGGCGCTGCGTTGCGTCGTCTCGACGAACACAGCTCGATGCCCGAGCGGGTAGAGCATCCCTTTGGTCGCCGTCCGCACCCGCTGGTCGCGGCCGCATACCGCGTGATGATCCCACTCCAGCGTGCGCCATTTTCCAGATGCTGTCAGTGAACCGCCCAGGCTACTGAGCTCGAGCCGGCTGGCATGGGCAGGTGAGCTTTGCCCGGAGATGTTCACTCGGTTGGCTTTGCTTAAGGGCAAGGGGAATGGATCCGATCGGCCGGCTCGTAAGCCCTTGATCTGTAACCCGCCGTCGCCGGCGGCCGTTCCCAAGCGCGTTCGCCACAAGCCCGTCGTGCCATCCGAATCCACCGGACGCACTGGATGCCGGGTGATCACCGGCCGCCCGTCCGGGCCTGCCCGCGGCGCGACGATCAGTCCCCACGGCAGTTCAATGGCCGAACGCTGCTCGTCGGGATCAACGCTCGCTCCGTTGAGGGCGGCGAGCAGACCCGCGCTGGTCAGGTCGATCTCGGCTGGCGCGGTGAAGGCCACGCGCGTCGAACCCGCGAGCCGCGCCTGACGCACGTTTCCTGACATCGCCGACTCGCCGAGCTTGGACACTTCCTCGGCGATGTGCTGTGGCGGGAAAGTGACCACCAGATGGGCGTCGGGACTTTCGGCGACGAGCCGTGGCGCCGGACGGGTGTCCAGCCGGTAGCCGGGAGCGTGCAAGCCCAGGACGACGTGGTCGGCAGGGCGCGTGACGAGAAACGCCGGCGCCACATCGTCCGTGCTGCCGACGATGGTGTCTTGCGCGGGTTCGGGCAGCAGGGCGCCCGAGGCGGCCCGCGGACTGGGCAACTGCCAGGACTGGCGCGACCACGCCACCTTGTTCCGGGACCAGACGGTGACGGTGTCGTCGCCAGTCTGGGCGACGACATCGATACCGGCAAAGGGGCCCCGGCTGCCGGCTTCGAATCCGCGGACCACCGCCGCGGGATCGGCCACGCACCCATCCCCGACCGGGCCGACGTCGTCATATGTGCGAGTCGGAAAGTTCCACGACCAATGGTGCAGCACGCTTTGGGCGTCTCGGAAGAAAATTTCTGCCGAGTCGATGCCCATCGTGACCACCGACGGGTCGAAGGCAATGGGTTCCTGACGCGTCGGGTCCGGGCCGAACCAGCGGGTCGGATCGGAGCTTGGGAAAAATCCGAAACCCCAGTGAAGCAGGGTCCCGTTGGCCTGTCGGCCGTACACATCCTGCCTGATGAAATGGTGTTCATCTTCCGGGGCGATCGCGGCGATGGACACGATGCCGGGTTCCAAGGTTTCGCTGCGAGGCAGTCGCACCGGTTCTTGCCATTCCTCTCCTATCAGGGCCCGGTGCTCGATCCCGAACGGGTTCGTGTACACGTCGATAAGCCCTGACCCTCGACGCACCGCGACCAAATTCGACCCGGTGCTGATGCGATCGACCGTCGTGAGAGACCACGGCTTGTCTTGCGCTGACTCCCAAACGCGAAGCCGACCACCGAGGTCGCTGGAAAAAACGTAGAGCTTGTCGCCGTCTGCCACTGGGACGGGTTTGGAAGTGATGAACCCGGGCAGCTCTTCGGGACCGACCATGCGACCAAGCTCGGCGGCCCATCGCCAGTGCAACAGCCGCAGGCCGCCCATTGCGAACACATGGAGGTCCTGAGGTTCTCGCCGGACGGCGACAGGCTCGGAATACAGGTCGAGGCTGCCGCCCAAGTCGATGGCGTCGTGCGCGCCTTTCTCCAGCCAGGTGTGAACGAGCGTCCCTTCGCGTGATCTGACGAAGATGTCGAGCCGCTCCGCGTGCAACCAACTGACCCCTGGCTTACCGAATGTCGGCACGACTTATCTCCCCTGAGGATCGCCCGGCCTCGAGCAATAGAACCAGCCGGAGGTGCCAGCAGCTGTCGCGACCGGGCGAGGTGGGCCTGACAGATGCGTTGGCGTCGACCACACCGTGGCCCTGCCTAGTTGCCGAAGCGATGGGACCCATCCTCGAGCCTTCTCAGCCTGTGGCTCAGTTGAAGCCGGTGACGCTGACCTCGCCGGTTTCGCGGTCTACCGAGGCCCAGAAGCCGTGATCTGAGCCCGTAGCGACGCCCACGGAAAAGATCCAGTTCTTCGCAGGATCGTCACCGTTCTCATTCGACTCGCCGACCGGCAACAACTCAAAGCTGCCCTCGTCGACCAGCTTCCTCATCTTCCGGTCGAGCTCCTTCCCAGACAACGGATGCCCCTCCGACTCAGCCATCTCCTTCACGATCACCCGCGGAGCCTCACCGTTCTCCTGGTGGATCACTGCCGGAATCGCTAGCTTGAACGCTTTCTCATAGTCGATGGACCTCTTGCCATACTTCGCGACATGAGCCTCCGGCAGACCGACAGGAGTCTTGTTTCTCGGATGCGCCTCGAGGCCGTCGTCGTCCGGCTTTTTGATGTTCATGAACCTCCCTCCCGCATGAGCCGAGGTGGCCGCGACCCGACTCCGCTCAGTCAGCTATCCCGTTTCACCGCCGCCGTTCAAGTACTCGCCCACCCTCGAGGCGTTCGTCGATGATGACGTTGCCCAAGGTCAGCGATCTTGACCATTGATGACGGCCCTGATGCCAACTTGAGTGACACGGCGTTGGCGCTGCTGCTCTTCATACTTGGGTGCCCCGCTGTGTGCTCAAGCGTCGTCCAGCGCCTCGGGACACTCCGCGCGAATGATTTCGCGTGCCGCGCGGGCACCGGACTGAAGCGCGCCCTCCATGTAGCCGAAGAACGGCACGTAGGATTGCTCCCCGGCAAAGTACAGGCGGTCGCCGTGCGGCTCTGCCAGCGCTTGGGCGACGGTGGTGACCTGGCCGGGCGAGGGCACCGAGTACCCGGTCATGATCCCCGGCGTGTTTGGCCAGTCGACGAAACGCTCGCCCGTGGGCGCGTAACCCGGGAAAATTTGGCTGAGGCGCTTGGAGTAGTCTCTCTGGCCGAGTACGAAGGGCCCGCCCGAGTACACCGAGAGCGCGAACTCCGGCTCTGTGGGCTGCATGTCAGTCCCTTCCCAAACCGATCCCAAGCCGCGCTCCTCGTTGCGCGGCACGGAGCCCCACAGCGCACTCGGCGCGAGCTGCGAGTCGACCCAGAACTGGGTATCGAAGCTGTTGAGATACTTGACCGCCGGGCCGTGCGACATCGTGCGCTCGCCTGGTTCGAAGGGCAGGTGCGAATCGATCGCCGGCCACGCGGTCGGCGGCGCTGCGAGCACGACGTAGTCGAAGACGCCAGATCCATTGGCGTCGTCCATTGCGACGCCGTCAGGGCGCACTTCGATCCTATTCACCGCCGTGTTCAGCCGCACGTCGAGCCCTGAAGCCAGCGCGTCCGCGATCCGGTCGTTACCTCCCCCGCAGCGGTGCGTCTCGGTGTACTCCCAGTAGCCTCGCAGGCCTTCGGTGTCGTCACCGAGTCGCCCGGCACTGACTAACGCCAGCAGTGCGAGGTAGCTCTGGTTGGCGACCGTGGCGCAGTTATCATTTTCGAGCGTGAACGTGAACGCGGCGCGCGTCAGGTCCGAGGTGTTCTGTAGTAGCTCGTCGAGTCGGTCCTGCACGGTCTTCGCATCGAAGTCCGCCGCCCCCGGCGACAGCCATGGGTTGACGGGATCGACGGCGGCGGCGTCCTGGCCTATCGCATCGATAACCTTTTGCAGCTCGTCGTGCACCTGCTCCTTCTCTTCCGTGGTGAGATCGTGATCGCCGATCCGCAGGCGGACCTCCAGATCAACATCCTCATACTCGGACTCCTTGGTTATGGGCACAAGTTGGAGCCCGAACAACTCAGCCAAGCTGAACCACATCGGATGATTTATGCCAATGAGCTCGGCACCCGCCTCCACGGTCTTGCCCGAGATGAAGTCGCGGTCGGTCCGGACTCTCCCTCCGATCCGCTCGCCCGACTCGAAGACGGCGACCTGCACTCCGCATTGGCTTAGGTACCACGCCGCCGTCAGACCGGCGAGTCCTGCGCCAACGACACCGACGATTAAATTCGGCAGACTCTTGCTCGCGGCGAGGGCGTCGGCGGAGAGCGCTGCCGGCAGCAGACGAGACTGGAGTAACCGGTCGCGCTTCGGGAGGCTCAGCTTCAATAGCTCGCCCTCCGACAAGAAGGAGCCGAATTGCGCATGCAGCCTTGCATATACGGAACGAGCCATAGCAGTAGTTCCCGAATATATAGGAGGACCGACTTGGAAATTTACAATCGCACGGGTTTTGACTCGCGCAGTGGCCTCATCAAGCATCGGGTCCTGGCGACTTCGACGCTGCCTATGTGGAGCGGGCGAGCTCCGCCATTGAGGCAGGCAGCTACAAAGTGAACCCTGAGGTGCTCGCCGACGGCATGCTTGCCGACACTCGTGAATTCATATCCGGCGGCGTGTTCTGATGGCGCCGTTAGTTTAGCAGCGCAAGACCCCGGCTTGGCGGAGCCAACCAAGTGACGGGGGAGCGACACCGACCTACGGGTCTAGGCGTGTCGTTCAGCTATTCACAGAAGATTGATGGTCGCTTTGGCTGCTGGGCACAGAACACCAGTACAACGATCCAGCCGATCAGAGGCACGAGTAGCAAGAGCTGCAGCCAGCCGCTTCGGTTGGTGTCGTGTAGGCGCCGGCTGGTCACTGCGACGCCCGGTAAGAACACGGCGATGACGAATGCCCAAGCGACCAGGCTGCTGACAACGCCCAACGCCAGCTGGCCGACAAACGTGAACAGCATGAACCACCAAAACTCGGGCAGCGAGGCGCAGCCCTTGAAGTCGGCGTACTTCGTGAAGCAGGTGCGGATCGAGGTGGGGAAGTCCATGCTCAAACCGCGAAGTCCGAGAGCTGCTGCCCTGCTTTGGGAGCCGCCTTCAACCATCTCGGCTGGGGGCCTCGCCCTGACCACGACTCACCGCTGGACGCGTTCCGAAACTTGATCGGCGCCTTCGTGCCGCGGAGTGCAGAGAACTTCTTGGCGGGCTTGCTGGCCCGGGCGGGAGAAGTGAAGTCCGCGGCAGTCAAGCCGTAGTCTCTGATGGCGAGCCGAATGCGGGTGATGACGCCCTCACGCTCCTCGCTTTCCAGTTGCGCCATCTGCCGATCTAGTTCGACACGCTGGGCCAGGAGGCTCTTCAACGGCTTCGAGATGACGCGCGGGTTAGGCGCCCTCTGCTTGGCCTTCATGCTTTGCTCCCGCCCCTGTTCGATTCGCACGACAGCTCCTTAAGAATGCGTTAGCTAACGCTCATCATGGCAGCGCGAATCACGGTCCAGGCCGAGCGCCAAACTGCTGACACTAGCGTAGTGCGCCACTCTGTTTTGCACTTATTCGGTAGATGAGGCAACTGCAGTTTTTGCGCGCGTGACTTTGGCCAGGATGTCGGAGGCGCTGGCGGTCCAGATGAAGGGTTTGGGGTCGATGTTGTGATGGGCGACGTAAAGATCGATGGCCAGATCGAGCTCGGCGACGCTGGTGAAGCTGTCGCGCCGGATGCGCTTGTCGGTGATGTCGCGAAAGAAGCGTTCGACCATATTCAGCCACGATGCGCTGGTCGGGGTGAAGCATGACGAAGCGCGGGTGCCGGGCGAGCCATGTCTGTACGTCTGGGTGGCTGTGCGTAGCGTAGTTGTCCACGATCAAATGCAGGCTCAGGTGCTTGGGCGTTCCGCGATCGATGAGGCGCAAGAACTTGAGCCATTCCACGTGGCGATGCCGCGGCTGGCACATCGAGATCACGCTGCCGGATCTGGCTCTTCTCGTCGCAACTGAGCACCAAGGCGTGCTCGGGCGGGTTCATGTAGAGGCCCACCACGTCGAGGAGCTTGTTCTCGGGCAGCCAGCAACACGATGAGCGCCCGCTGCTGAAGCCGAGCCTCTACCCGTCGGCCCTTGGCAAGCACACGAAGCTCCCGTTCGATCTGCCCGTCCAGTTCAATCGTTTTGGCAATTCGCATCGCTCAGGCCTCCTATCAGTTGGAGACATGCAGAGCAAAATAGATGCCATTACTTCAAGCGCACTACACTAGGTCGGGCTCGAGGCGTCACCGGACGCTCGAGCCGCATTCTGGCGGCCAACACCAGAGCGCACCGGGCCGGAGCGCTCCTCATCGGCGGCGTGGCGCCGACGAGGAGCGAAGACAACTCCCCGTTGAGACGCCGAGCCGGCGAGAAGTGGCGCGTCCTCGACGATCAGGGCAGTGACCACGGACGCTGACTCCTGAAATGGGGCAGATCGGCTCTGGTCCCATTCGGGCACGCTTTGCGCTCAATCAGCGAGTTGAGACCTTATTAATTGAATTGGCGGTTCCAGCTTTTTTTCACGTGCATCATCATCACGTGAATCGCGTCGGCCGATTCAGGGGAAGGCAAAAACCGTTGCGGGCGGCGCCGCGCTGGTGGTGTCGACAACCACCGAAGGACGCACTGCCGCGCCCGACGTGGCGGCCAGCGTGTAGAGCCCCGTCGGCACCGACCCATCGGCCGCGAACACCGGCAGCGCCGGTGCGGCGGCATAGCTTGCCTTTACCGCCGGTCCCACCGGCAGCGCGAAGCTGAACGTGCCCGGCGTCGTGACGGTGCGAGCCGCGACCTCGACGGTCGGGCCGCCCGTCAACACCTTGGACGCCTGCACGGATGCATCGATGACCGCCGGCGAGCTGACGCTGCCGGCCACGTCGCGCATCGCGGAGAGCGGCGGGGCGATCCGGTTCACCGCCGTGTTGACGTTGGTGTAGCCCGTCGTCACGACGGGCACCCCGGTCACGACAGCGATCACCCGGCCGGACGCATTGACGACCAGGTCGTAGTTGCCGGTTGGCACCGGCTAAAGGACGAATTTGCCGGTCGAATCGGCGGTGGTCGTGCGCTTCGACACGCCGTTCTGCTGGGCCTAGACCGACGCGCCGGCCATCGGCGTGTCAACGTAGCCCACGATGCGCGAGCCGGCGTCGGACAGGATGGGAATCACCGAAAGCACCGGCTTGAGGATGTACTGCGCCGAGTTGCCGGCCTTGACGAAGGACTTGCAGGCGTCGAAATCGATCGCGAAATCGGCCACCTTGTCGGCCGCGACATCGATGTCGATGTTCATCTTCAGGCCGCTTTGCAGCGCGCTCGGCGTGGTCAGTGCGACTTCGGTGCCGCCGGTGGGCTTGATCGAATTGGCCAGCGTTCCGGCGGGCGAACCCGCTGGCGCCGTGCTGCCGAGCACGAGCCGCATCTGAGTGTACTTGCCGGCCGGCAGCGACGTCTGACCAAGCGGCTGGAGGGTGCCGTTGGTGAGTGTGAGCAAGTCGATTCGCTGCGGTGTCGCGAGCACCACCTCCGACCAGCCGCTGTCGGCGTCGGCGGCGGTCGAGCTCGCGTGGATGCGCACCTTCTCGACCGTGACCCAGACGTTGTCGTACCCGCAGGCCGGCGCATCGGTCAGCGAGAGGCGCAAGCTCCCGCTCGGGCCCGCGTTGGAGCCGCCACCGCCGCCGCATGCCGCGATGCCGAGCGCGATCAGGCTGGCCAGCGCGACGCCCGCTCGGGTGGTGAGGCTCGAAAAAAAGCTGTGTTGCGATGAGGACATAGAAACCGCCGTGAGATGAAGATGCGGCGTTGTCTAACGTCTTGACGCGAACAGGTCACCGTGCGACCGCATGGCGGCACGCTGCGTGACATTGCTCGCGGTAACGAATTGCGGCTTTGTGTCAGGCCCTGCGCGATCCGTTCAAGGATGCGCGGCCGCGAATTCGACCAGTCCCCGGTATTTGGGAGAGGTCACCGGGTCCTGGATCGTGGATTCCAATGCGCCCCACATACCCCAAGGCTTCCAGATGCCGATGTCGTTGTATTGATTGAACGCCTCGCCGCCGTTCGCTGTCCACAGCCCGTAGTACTCGAGGTACAGATCGCGCATGCGCGGATTCCGATTTGCCGCGATCAGCAATTGCTTCATTGCATCGACCTTGGCTGCCGGGAAATAGTTCGCAGTGTTGCCTGAGCCGCCTTCGTACCCTTTCATCTTCAGCCCGTAGCGGCTCGCGAGCGACGCGTTGGCCACGATCCACGACTTGACCGTGCCGCGCACGTTCGCAAACATCTGGTCGACGATCTGGTCGCTCGAAAGTGTCAATGTCGTATTGACATTCGCCACGTCCGCGGCGGCTTCGGCTCTGAAATACGGTGCGATCGCCATCACGTCCGCGTTGGCTGCCGTGTCGCTGTAGGCCAGTGCGCTTTCGAGGAATTGCGTCCATGCGGCCTGGCCAGCCATCACACGCACGAGGCGGCCCTTGTCGGTTGTTCCATAAACGTCTTGCATGATCTTGAAGATCTCGAAAGAGCGTTTGGCGTAGAACAGCGACGGCTGGCCGTATGGCACTGCCAGACCCAGCCGGTTCGATTCGGCAATGGCCCAGTTGGTCTGCGCGAAGCCGGTGTTCCAGACCTCGTTCGAATACTCGATGTGCGGCTTCAACGTGGGGTCGAGCGCGCTGTGAAGCAAGGTCGCGAATTCGCGGACATAGGCGTCGCTTGCCTGGTGCGGAATGCAGAACCAGGGATCGGCATGCAGCTTGTTGGCCAGGTCGATCATCACCTGAATCGGCACACCCTTCGAGGTTTGATAAGTCGAATCGGAAACCAGCGGCTGATCGCTCCAATTGACGACTGGAGAATTGTTCGTCTGGCCCCAGTCCATGAAGCGAAGAACCGAAAAGGGCCGCGTCTTGCCCAGGAACTCCTTCGTGAAGGGTTCGCTGGAATAAGTGAGTTCCGTGCCGGGCCAGAGGAAGCGCAGGTTGCGCAACGGGTTCGCCTGGCTGGTGGCGTCGATGGAAACCCAGAGGGTGTTGGGGCTCGACTTCACGTCGATGGCGAGCCGGTTGCTGGCGGCCTCGACCACGGTGACGATGTCGGTCGGGAAACTGATCGAGCCCGCGCCGTCCCACAGCACCACGTAACGTCCCGCGGGCCAGCCGGAGCCGGCCGATCCGATCGTGCTCACGGCGTGCTGGCCGGTGCCGAGCGCGGCCGGATAACCGTCGGCTCTCGTGGTGGGCAAGGGGTCGGTCCAGGCGCCGCTGTCTTCCTTCAGTGCCCAGCGCGTCGCCCCTTTCATCATGTTCGCGAAGGGGAACTGACTTGACCAATATCCGACGCCGGCCAAATTCATGCCCACATACTTGGAACGCACCGTCGCGAGGTCGCGAACCGTGACCACGGTGACGGCTGTCGATTTGCCGCTGCTGGCGGACAGGTTCACGGTGCCGGCGCGCAGCGGCTTCAGGGAACCCGTCGAACTGACGGTCGCCACACTCGGGTCCGCAGAAAGCCAGGTCAGTGCAACACCAGTGACCGGCTTGCCCGAGACATCCGTGACCTGCGCGACCAGTTGAATCGGCCATACAGCCACAGCGTCCGTCGTCGCCGGCAACGAGACCACGACCGCCTTGGCGCCGGGTTTCGCGGCCAGCGCGGACAGGCCGAGAGTCGCCGGCGTCGCAGCGGTCTCGCTGGCGCCGGTGCCGGTGCCCCCGCCGCAAGCCGTGAGCACGACAGCAGCGATAAGCATGCTTGGCAGATGGACGGCACGCATATGAGCCTTTCGGAGATGGGCATTCGGCGCCTGAGCATATTCCACGGCGTGGCGGGCGGAAGCTCGAACAGAGCACCGATCGCGGGTTTGTTTTGCGAGCGTGAGCCATTCAGTGGACCCCGCGCGGTGGAGCGCGCGAGCGTCTCGACATGTCGCGTGTGGGGGTGATGTGAGGTGATGGGATGAACACGCCACACTCCGAAGAGCGCCTGGCCCAGACTATTTCAGCGTTGGCGGCACGCGCCGCAACGTGGCCTGCTCGAAGGCATACGCCAGACCGATCAACCGCGGCTCGCTGCAGGCCAGACCGCTGAAGCTCACGCCGAAAGGCGCGGGCTGCGCATCGAACCCCGCCGGCAACGGAGGAGCCAGTGTGTTGGGCACGCGGCCGAACGGCACGATGACCGTGGGGTAGCCCGCGCGAGCCGTGATGCCCGCGCCGTTGGGGCCCGGGAACAGCAGCGCATCCAGCTTCTGTTCGCTCATCACCGCGTCGAGCCCCTGCGCGCGTGACAAGGCGATGTCTTTTGCGCGGTCGGCCTCGTAGCGGGCCTTGTCGTTCACCAGGTCCATCTGGTCGGAGATGTCGATCTGCGACTGGCCGTACTTGATGGCGCCGCGAGGCGCATTCGCGAGGTTGAAGAAGCGCAGGTCGGTCAGCGACTTGATCGGCGACGCCGTGCCCAGGCTGGCCAGCCAGGCGTTGAAGTCGCGCTTCATGCCGTAGACGAAAGCGGTCGAACACTCGGCATTGCTGCCTTTGCGGTTGTCGACGCCGCTGCACACGCTCCAGCTCAGGAAGTTCTGCGCCGCATCGGGGTTTGTGATGCTGGGAATGTCAGCCGGATCGACGATCACGGCGCCTTCCTTCTTCAGCACCTCGATGGCCTCGTTCATCACCGCGGCCTGCTCGGCCGTCAAGCCACCGCGCGGTGTGCTCGTGCCGGGCGCGGTCACCGGGCTGTAGAAAAACGCCCTGGGAATGCCGATGCGCGCCCCTTTGAGGGCCTCGCGCTTCAGCGCGCTGCGATAGTCGCGCCCCGGCGGGCGCGTGCACTGCGACATGGCCGGGTCATTGGGGTCGGCTGCGCCGCCCTCCATCGCGCCGAGCATGATGGCGGCGTCTTCCACGCTGCGCGCCATCGGCCCGGCGGTGTCCTGGTCGGCGGTGATGGGGATCACGCCGTAGCGGCTGACCCGGCCCACCGTCGGTTTGATCGCGGCCAGCATGGTCTGGTTGGCCGGGCTCAGGATAGAGCCCGACGTCTCGGTGCCCACGTTGGCCGCCCAAAAGCTCGCAGCCGTGCCGATGCCCGAACTCGACCCGCCCGTGCCGAGCACTGCGCGGCCGTCGTTGAAGCCAGGGCGCGGGTCGGGGCGCGGGTCGTACGGGTTCATGCCGTAGCCGCCGAGCGCGCTGTAGTTGGTCGGCATGGGTGTGGGCGCGCCGGCAACCCAGTTGGCGAGCTCGGTCATGACCGTCTTGGCGATGACGATGGCACCGGCATCGCGCAGATTCGTGGCCAACGTGGCTTCATACGGTGGCATCAATCCCTTGAAGGCCAGCGCGCCACCGGTGGTCGGCATGTTCAGGGTGTGGATGTTGTCCTTGAGCGCGATGGGCACACCGTGCAACGGCCCGCGCAAGTGCCCTGACGCGCGCTCGCGGTCCAACGCGTCGGCCTCGTCAAGGGCCGTGCGACTGACGGTCATCACGGCGTTCAGCGTGTGCTCGTGCGTGGCTATGCGGGCCAAGTACAGCAGCACCAGTTCGCGCGACGTGACGCGCCCGTCGGTCAGCGCCGCCTGCAGTTGAGAGATGCTCGCCTCGACCACGTTGAACAGCGGCTTGACGGTCATGGTGGGGGCTCGGGTCGAGGGTTGCGCCAAGGCGCCGCTATGCAGCATGGCAGTCAGCAGCAGGGTAACGACAGCGGCGGAGGAACGAGGCATCTGCGAATTCCAAGTGGCGAGAGCGGCGGACGAGGGCCACAAGCAGGCACCGACGGGTGGCCCTCAATGCAGGGCCAGAAAGCGATTCACCGTCTTGCCCTTCCACCATTCGCGGGTGGGTCCCAGCCGAAAGACGGCGACGTGAAGGTGTGGAGCCGTCGCAGTCTACGTGGCCTCTGATGCCAAGCGCGATCGTCATCAATCACGAACCGGTTGACCGGCCTGGATGACTGACAGGCAGCCGGTCGTGGCCGAACAGCTTTGCGCGCAGCGATCCGTTCGCGTATCGGGTCTTGTAGACACCGCGCTCCTGCAGCAGTGGCACCACCCCGGCGATGATGTCGTCGAAGCATTCGGGCACCACCGTGCGCGACAGGTTGAAGCCGTCGACATCGGCTTCGGTGGTCCACTCGATCAGCGCGTCGGCGACGGTCTCGGCCGAGCCGACCAGCGGCGGCTGGCGGCTGCCGAGCACCATTTGCTCCAGCAGCTTGCGCTTGGTCCATTGCGGTCCTGCGGTGCGCGTCATGGCTTCGATGTTCGACACGACAGCCTGGGACTTGCCGGTTTCGATGGGTTCGTCCATCTCGTACTTGTCGAAGTCGATGCCCATCGACGCCGCAGCGTGGACGAGAGCGGCCTCGGAACTCACGTAGCGGCGGTACTCGGCGAACTTCTCCTCGGCCTGCGCATCGGTACGGCCGGTGATCACCGTGGCGCCGAGAAACACCTTGATGTCCGAGCCGGCTCGCCCCCGCTCGACAGCCTGGCTTCGAATATCGCCGACGATCTTCTTGACGCCGGACTTGCTCTGGCCATTCACGAACACGCACTCCGCATGCGTCGCCGCGAAGCGCGATCCACGCGCCGATGAGCCGGCCTGATAAAGCACCGGCGTTCGCTGTGGCGAAGGCTCGCTCAGATGCATGGCGTCGACCTTGTATTGCGGCCCTTCGTGATGCACCACATGCACCTTGGTCGGGTCGGCGTAGATGCCGTTCGCCTTGTCGCGCAGCACGGCACCATCTTCCCAGCTGGCCTCCCAGAGCTTGTAGACCAGCGACATGTATTCGTCGGCCAGGTCGTACCGGTCGTCGTGCGCGGTTTGGCCAGTGAGGCCGACCGCGCGTGCCGCACTGTCGAGATAACCCGTGACGATGTTCCAGCCGATGCGCCCCTTCGTCAGGTGGTCGAGGGTCGACATGCGCCGCGCGAACAGATACGGCGGTTCGTACGTGAGGTTCGCAGTCACGCCGAACCCCAGATGCGACGTGGCAGCCGCCATCGCCGGGATCAACATCATCGGATCGTTGACCGGCACCTGAACGGCGCCGCGCACGGCAGCATCGGCGCTGCCGCCGAGCACGTCGTAGACCCCCACCACGTCGGCGAAGAACATGCCGTCGAAGAGGCCAGCTTCGAGCCTGCGCGCGTAGTCGGTCCAATAGTGAATGTCGAGATAGCGCGTCGATTGGTCACGAGGGTGGGTCCACAACCCTTGCTGGATATGGCCCACGCCGTTCATGTCGAAGGCATTGAGATGGATTTCGCGCTGCAAGGCGTCTCCTTTCAAAGCGATTCTCTTTCGATGTCGCGACTAGAAGCCAGCGTCTGGAATGTCCAGCGGTCCGGACGTTCACGGCGTCTCGACAATTTTTAGTCGACGAATGCTAGACCGCATCGTCGCGATCATCGAATTGCCTCGTCACGAAGAGTGCCCTCACGAACGCGCCCTCACGCACGCAATCACCGCACGACTCGAGCCCAGCGCGACATCTGGTGTTGGCGGCCCGGCTCTTACCATCCCAACCATGTCCACACCCCGCCCCGCAGTTGCCGTGGCACCGACGGCCGCGTTGACGCTCTTGGCATTGGTGGCGTTTGCGAGCAATTCGCTGCTGTGCCGCCTGGCTTTGCAGCAGACCACCATCGACGCCGCCAGCTTCACCAGCGTGCGGCTGGCCAGTGGTGCCGTGGTGCTGATGCTGCTGCTCGCCTGGCGGGACCGCGGCCGGGTGGGTGTGGCGCCGTGGGCGGCCGGCGACTGGTCATCGGCGATGGCGCTTTTCGTCTACGCGGCGGGCTTCTCGTTCGCATACCGCGGTTTGACAGCGGCCACGGGCGCACTGCTTCTCTTTGGCGTGGTGCAGTTGGTGATGTTGGGCTGGGGCTTGTGGCGCGGAGAACGGTTTCGCGCCGCTCAGTGGCTTGGCTTGACGAGCGCCAGTGTGGGACTGCTCGCGCTGCTGCTGCCGGGGCTGACGACGCCGTCGCTCGCCAGCGCTAGCCTGATGGCCCTGGCCGGAGCAGCCTGGGCGGTCTATTCATTGCGCGGGCGCAACGCGGGTGACGCCACCGCCGTGACGGCAGGCAACTTCATCCGCGCCGTGCCGTTTGCGCTGATCCTTAGCGCAATGCAGTACCTGTGGACGCCGGTGCGCTGGGACGGCGCAGGGCTGGCGCTCGCGCTGGCGTCGGGCGCGCTGGCTTCCGGGCTGGGCTACGTGGTCTGGTACACCGCGCTGCGCGGGCTGAGCGCCACTCGCGCGGCGGTGTCGCAGCTGTGCGTTCCGGCGCTGGCGGCTGCCGGCGGCGTGCTGCTGCTGGGCGAGGTGCTGACACCGCGTCTCGTGGTGGCCTCGGTCGCGGTGGTGGGCGGGGTGGCGTTGGTGATCATGGGTCGAAGCGGTCGATCCGGTTGATCTCTCATCGCCAGCACGGACGCCCTGCAAACGGCAAGCACCGTGTCACTTTGTCGCCGTGGGCCCGCGCCTGCGGCGAGCCAGGCTGACCGCAACGAGACCCGCCAGCATCAGGACGACGATCTCGGGCTCGGGCACGGGAGCGAGGATCAGAAAGCCGCGTATCTCGCCGCCGGAAAAGGCGGTCGTGTGGATGTTCAGGTACGTGTCACCGGACTGCATCCCGGCGAACAACGCCGACTCCGCCGCAGAGACGGACCCGAGCAGCGTGATGAACGACGGGTTGTATGTCGAGCTGAGCGACGTGTCGAACGTCTGGCTGAAGGTCCCGCTCGTGACGCCGAGGGGAAACAAGGAAAAAGTCGGCGTCATCGTCGCCACCCCGGCAGTCCCGACGCCGGGCAACGCCGTACAGCAATGGATGTGAGATGCGGTCGTGCCGGCCACCAGATCACTGAAGGTTTCGGAGACAAATAACGAGTGGGCTGCCAGATCGAACACCACCCTGCCCACGCCGGTGCCGCGAGAGGCGTTCGCCGGCGACTCGGCGGCCCCGGACAGACTGGTCGTGAAGGTAACCGGATCGGCATGCGCCAGGGACGCGGAGAACAGCGCGGCCGCGAGAACGAGAACGAGTTTCATGCGCAATCCTTTGAAATGGAGGGTGGTTGGCCATGCCAGCGAGCTGGCCGGCGGAAGAGATCGGGAACCACTGAATATCGCGCTTTCGCGACCGCCAGTCCAGCGCAGTCGTCTCTGAAATTGAAAGGACTTGGCGCACATGTTCGTCAGTGCGACGGCCTTCGCCGAACGTGCCGGACAAGATCATCAAGGCCACGCGTCGAGCCGCGATTGCTGGGCACCGGAGACACGCCACTCCTGGCTTGATCACTGTTGGCCTCGAGAAATGCGGCAGCGGGCACCATGACAGTTGCATCAGCTCGCGGGTGAGAGTCGACTGCAACGACCGCGGCTTGCTGGGCATGGACAGCATCAGGCCGCGACCGCAGGCCTGACGCGATGGACGCACGCTTGCAGCTGCTGGTCCAGCGCTATGGCTGGGACCGCGCGGCTCCCAGCTACGAACGGGCATGGCAACAGGCACTCGCGCCGGCGACCGAGGCGGTGCTGGTCGCCGCCGACCTTCGGCCCGGCGAGCGCGTGCTCGACGTGGCCTGCGGTTCGGGCCTTCTCACGCGCTGCATGGCAGGCGGTGGCGTCCGATCGTCGATTCGCGCGTGCGTTCCGAGGTTTGCCCGATGTTCTTCAGGATCGGCACCGGTCGTGCGCTTGCAGATGGGCTGCGTGCGGCCGGGCTGGTCGACGTGCGATCGAGCCATCCGCCGACCACGATCCACCATGGCGACGCCGATGCAGCCTGCGATCGCGGAAGCCGGGCGGTCCGGAACCATGAGCCTGCCCCTGGCACGCGCCGACCAACGTCAAGGCAGGAACAAATTTAGCAACGTCGCGCAATCGGTCGCGTGGCTGGTGATCAGGAAGTGGCCTGCCCCATCGACAACGGCGGGGCGCACGTCGACCAGGTGTGCCGCCATCACGTCGGTCATCTGCACCATGGCGGCATTGGCCAGACCGCCGCGAACCAGCAGCACCGGGAAACGCAGCGCGGCAAGTTCACGCGGCGTGATGTCGAACCCAAAGTCGGTCTGCCAGTCCAGCACGTTCGCCGCAGCGGTCTGCCGACAATAGTCCTGCACGGGTCCGGGCATCGCCGCATAGACGCCGTCACCGCCCCAGAAGTCGATGATCCGACGAGGCGCGTCGGGCTCTCCGGCCGCCACGGCCGACTCGAAAGCACGACTCATGCGCAGCGTTTCTTGATACACCGCGCCATCGTCGTGCGAGTGGATCAGTGCCAACGGGTTGGCCTCGAACAGCGCCAGGCTGGCGACGTCGACCCGTCCCGACACAGCTGCCGCCAGGGCCACCGTGCCGCCGAACGAATGCCCGACCAAGTGCACGGGCGCATCGATGTGACGCGCCACCGCCTCGACCACGCGGACCTCGTGCCGCATGTGGAAATCGTGCGCGCTGCGGCTGTCGCTGCTGCCGCCGTAGCCACAGAGGCTCGTGGACACGAGCCGCCTTCCAGGCGCGAGGCCGCGCTGCACCTGTCGCCACGCCGAGGTCGTGCTGTACGAACCGGGAATGAACAGCACTGCCGGGCCTTCGCCGGCTTCAATGCAATCGATGTCTAGGCCGTCGATGGTGAGCATGCGGGGTTTGTCTCGGTGCGTCGTTCGCGGAACGATCTGGCGGGGTGATAGTCGGATGGATGCAAGGGCCGTGTCTGAACGGATCACGCCGGGCGGCTGGGTCGGTGCGGCAGTGTCGCCGGGTCGAACGTCGGCGAGGATTTTGCCGAAGCCGGCGTGCAGGGTCGCCGCGTCTTTCCGTTGCACATCGGGTCGATGTAAGGGTCCCTGGTGCCGTTGAAGCTGATGCAGAAGAGCATCTAGTCGTGGCCCAACCGCTTCTCGCCCTGGCCGACATCGGGCCACTGGTCCCGGCGCACCTTGACCCAGCGCGAGAAGTGAATGATCTGCGGGCCCAGCGGGCGGGCGAGCTTGCAGGGGATCGCGCGCGCCGCGATAAAGATGAAGGTGTTGATCGCCGTGCGCCACGGCCGCATCGGCGTCAAAACGTTCACGCGTAGGCCTTGCCAGCGACATTGCGCGCCCGCAGCTCTCTCGGATCGAGGCGGGCTCGCTGCCGGCCGCCCTCGAGGCGTGACGAATGCACGTTCGAAGTCGCATTTGCGCCCGGCCGAGCCATTGTCCGACAGGCTCTTCTGGCCGTCGCTGGCGGGGGGTTCGACAGATTTCGATACCTTCAGTGCATCGATCTACAGGAACACTTTCGATGCATCGTTACTACATGAATGCCGAGACCCGCGACGCGCTGATCGCCGAGTCGAAACGGATGATCGCCGCTCGGGCACCTTCGGCCGCCACTGCCGACGAATCTGCGCCTGCCGAGAGCGCCGTCGATGAGCGGGCGGCGTCGGCGTCGAACGATGAGCGCGGTCGTGTCGAAGACGCTGGCACGGACAGCACGTTCGCGGCTCTCGTCTCCGACCTTCGCTATGCCTCGGCGGCGCCTTGCCAGCCGTTCGGACCGCTCGAGCTCCTTCGGTCGCGGTCCTGACGTCGCTCTGTGCTGCTTTGCGGCGGCCGTCACACCGTCCATTTGTAGCGCTGTCTTCGCGTCAACGGCTTCCTTTTTTTATCGGCGGTCCGCATCAACGGCAACACAGCCGGCCGCTGTTGCCGGCGCCACTGCTAGTCCCCCGGGCGCCCATGCTTTCCTGACGACCAGCCGCGAGCAGCAAGGAAACGGTTGCCGATTTCGGTCGGCTCGTTTTCAAGTGGCGTCGCCATCGTGTCGTTCCAGCGGTTCATGAAACCGAACAGCGCAATGACGGCGGTGATCTCGACGATGTCGTCGTCGCTCCAATGCGTTTTCATCTGGGCGAACAGCTCCTCGGTGACGTCGTTCGGCACGGCAGCGGCAGCGAGCGCGAAGTCGAGCGCGACCCGCTCCGCTTCGCTGTAGAGCGGGCTGGTGGCGTATTCCCAAACGGCCGCCATCTTCTGCTCCGAAACGCCGAGCCGCAGGGCGCCTCCGGCCGTGTGTGCCATGCAGTATTGACATCCATGAGCGCGGCTCGAGACGTGCGCGAGGAGCCGCTTGAAACCGCGGTCGACGCTGCTGTCTGGGTCCCATACGGCGTTGGCGAGCTGAGCGAGTGCCTGCACGAGTTTCGGCCGGCGTTGCATGATCAGCACGCTGTTGGGCACGAAACCAAGTGACTGGCGATAGACGTCGAAGGCCTGGTCAAGTGCGGGCGAATGCGTGTCGGGAAGTGGCGCGATCCGGACCATGGTGGTTGTCCTTTGCGTAGAGGATTGCCGAGCAGAATTGCTCACGTCTGTCCTGACGGGCAACCTTAACCTGAACCCCATTGGCGACCCGAGAGTCGGGACAGCACCACTTCTCGTCGCTTTGCCACGGTCGGGCTTTGTCAGGGCTCGCGATTGACATCGCGGCAGCTCCCCGATATCGGCAACCCCCGCGAACAGGGGATGTGACAACTCGTATAACGGTGACATGGTTCGTCGCGCGGCGGCGATCCTTCGGCGGCATGCACTCACAAAACAGGGGAATCGAGCATGCTGTCATTCAAAGGCGCCGTTCGTGCGGCCATCATCACAACCGCGGCTATCACGACCTTCGCGGCGGTTCCGGTTTTCGCCCAGACCATCATTCCGCAGACGGCTTTGACGCCCTCTGGTCAGTACTACACCGAACGGATCGGTGGCGGCATCGGCAACGTCGTCGTCATGACCGGTGGCGGCAATGCCCCTGGCGTCGGTGACCCCAGCGGTCGGAACGACGATGGCTTCAGCGGCCCGATCAACCTCGGTTTCACGCTCAACTTCTTCGGCACGAACTACACACAATTCTTCATCAACAACAACGGCAACATCAGCTTCAACTCCGGTATATCTGCTTTCATCCCGACCGGACTCATCGGTGCCGCTGCGCCGGTGATATCACCGTTTTTCTCCGACGTCGACACGCGCAGCCCGCTCAGCGGCGTAGTGCATCTGCGCACCGATATCCTGAACCAAGACATCATCACCTGGGACAGCGTCGGTCGGTTCGGTTCTCGCGGCGATCTGCTCAACAGCTTTCAGCTCATCGTGCGCGGTCCCGGCTATGCCACGCCCATCGGCGAAGGAACGATCGGCTTCTTCTACAAGGACATGCCCTGGATCACCACGGACACCAGCACGACCGCCGCCGTGGGTTTCGGCAATGGAGCCGGTAGCTTCGAAGCACTGGAGGGCTCCAACACAGAGACGATCAACGCGGCGGTCGCGAACCATTACCTTTGGTTCGACCAAAACCTGGCCCCGATTCCCGTGACTCCGATTCCAGAGCCGGAAACCTACCTGATGATGGTGATGGGGCTGGCAGCGCTCGGCGCCTATACGCGTTGCCGCAAGCAGCTTCGCTGATCCTTGCGGCGTGCTCGATGAGCGGCCGCAGCAACCTGATTCGGCTCTAGCCCGCCTTAACCAGGAAGAAAGATACGGCACAGAGACCAGCGCGGGTTGTGCGCTGGCGATGGCGGCGTCGAACATCCGAAGCAGCAGATTCTGCGATGCAGGTGTGCGAATGTCGATTCTCATCATGGGGCTCGGCGCGTGAAGTCTCAGGCGACCTCATGGCCGATCTCGAAGTTCGCTAGCTTCTCCAGCGCCTTCACCATGGCCGAGTGGTCCCAGCCCTTGCCGCCGTGCGCGGCGCAGCTGTTGAACAGCTCCTGCGCGGTGGCGGTGTTCGGCAGCGAGACGCCGAGCGCGCGGGCACTGCTGAGTGCGAGGTTGAGGTCCTTCTGGTGCAGCTCGATGCGAAACCCCGGATCGAAGGTGCGCTTGACCATGCGATCACCATGCACCTCCAGAATCTTCGACGATGCGAAGCCGCCCATCAACGCCTGGCGCACCCGCGCCGGATCCGCACCGGCCTTGGCCGCGAACAGCAGCGCCTCCGCCACCGCTTCGATGTTGAGCGCCACGATGATCTGGTTGGCCACCTTGGCCGTTTGTCCGTCGCCGTTGCCGCCTACCAGCGTGATGTTCTTGCCCATCAGCTCGAACAGCGGCTTGACTTTCTCGAACGTAGCCGCCGGGCCGCCGACCATGATCGACAGGGTGGCGTTCTTTGCGCCCACTTCGCCACCGGAGACGGGTGCATCCAGGTAGTCGCAGCCCAGTGCGTTGATCTTCTGAGCAAACACCTTGGTGGCGATGGGCGAAACCGAACTCATGTCGACCACGACCTTGCCTTTGCTCAGGCCAGCGGCGATGCCGTTCTCGGCGAACAGCGCGGCCTCGACATCGGGCGTGTCGGGCACCATCGTGATGATGATGTCGGCACGCTCGGCGACGCCGCGTGCGCTCGGGCACTTGGTGGCACTGCTGCTGGCAATCGACTCAGGCATCCTGCCCCGGGTGAACACGAAGAGCTGGTGACCGGCCTTGATGAGGTGCCCGGCCATGGGCGCACCCATGATGCCCAGGCCGACGAAGCCGATCGAGAGGGATGAGGAGGTCATGTCAGTTCCTTGATGAATGCGTCGGGGATTCGGCAGGAATCAGGCGCCAGCCATTCGCTGGCGCCAGCCGAGCCCGGCTTCGGTGCTGGTGGCGGGCTTGTATTCGCAGCCGATCCAGCCGTCGTAGCCGATGCGGTCGAGGTGCGCGAACAGGAAGGGGTAGTTGATCTCCCCTGTGCCGGGCTCGTTGCGGCCAGGGTTGTCGGCCAGCTGGATGTGACCGATGCGCGACAGGTACTTCTGAACCGTCGCCGCCAATTCACCTTCCATGCGCTGCGCATGATAGATGTCGTACTGGATGAACGCGTTGTCGGCTCCGACCTCGACCAGGATGTCCGCGGCTTGCACGGTGCGGTTCAAGTAGAAACCTGGAATGTCGAAGGTGTTGACCGGCTCGATCAGCAGTTTCAGGCCGGCAGCCTTGAGTTCGCTGGCGGCGTAGCGCAGGTTCTCGACAAAGGCGCTGCGCAGTACCTCTTCGGCCACACCCGCGGGTGGCTTGCCGGCCAGGCAATTGAGCTGCTTGACGCCGAGTGCCTCGGCATAGGCAATGGCTCGGCCGACACCGGCGCGAAATTCGGTGACGCGATCAGGGTGACAGGCGATGCCGCGCTCGCCGGCCTCCCAGTTGCCGGCCGGCAGGTTGTGCAGGATCAGCGTCAAGCCGTTGTCGTCGAGGTTTCGCTTGATCTCCTCGGCTTCGAACGCATACGGGAAGAGGAACTCCACGGCCCTGAAGCCGGCCTTGGCGGCCGCCTCGAAGCGGTCGAGAAAGGGAACCTCGGTGAACATCATCGTGAGGTTCGCGGCGAAACGGGGCATGTCTGTCTCCGGTGTCTTTGTCGATGGGGTGGTGTTGTCGTTGCCTATTCCAGCAGCCCCGCCATTTCCAGGCCCTGCCGGCCCTCTGGATGCCGGCAGTCGATGTCTTCGAACTCGTTGATCTTGTCGATTTCGGTGCCCATCGCGATGTTGGTCACCTTTTCCAGGATGACTTCCACCACCACCGGCACGCGGTACTTGTCCGCCATCGCGCGCGCCTCCACCAGAGCACCTTCGAGCTTCTCGGGGTCGGTCACGCGCAGGCTCTTGCAGCCCAGTCCCTGCACGACAGCCTGGTGATCGACGCCGTAGCTCTGCAACGTGGCATCGTCGACGTTCTGGTTCTCGAACGCGAGCTGCACGCAGAAGTCCATCTCGAAGCCGCGCTGGCTCTGGCGGATGAGGCCGAGGTAGCTGTTGTTGACGAGCACATGCACGTAGGGGAGGCGGAACTGCGCGCCTACCGCCAGCTCTTCCACCATGAACTGGAAGTCGTAGTCACCCGACAAGGCCACGACCTGGCGCGTCGGGTCTGCCGCAACCACGCCCAGCGCGGCCGGCATCGTCCAACCCAGCGGGCCGGCCTGGCCGCAGTTGATCCACTGCCGCGGGCCGAACACGTTCAGGAACTGCGCACCGGCGATCTGGGAGAGCCCGATGGTGGTGACGTAGATGGTGTCTCGCGGAAGGACCTTGTTCATCTCTTCGTACACGCGCATCGGCTTGATCGGCGTCTCGGTGTAGTGGGTCTTGCGATGCATCAGCTTCTTGCGCTCGGCGCAGCGGGCGGACCAGTCGCTGAAGTCCTTCAGCGTCTTGGCTACCTTGCGTTCGCGGGCCACTTGCACGAACAATTCGAGCGCGGCCTTGGCGTCGCTGACGATGCCCAGATCCGGGATGAACACGCGCCCGATCTGTGTCGGCTCGATGTCCACGTGCACGAAGGTGCGGCCCTTGCAATACACCTCGGGGCTGCCGGTATGGCGATTGGCCCAGCGGTTGCCGATGCCGAGCACGAAGTCGCTGGCCAGCATCGTGGCGTTGCCATAGCGGTGACTGGTCTGCAAGCCCACCATGCCGGCCATCAGCGGGTGATCGTCGGGAATGGTGCCCCAACCCATCAGCGTGGGAATCACCGGCACGCCGGTGAGTTCGGCCAACTCGACCAGCAGGTCGGACGCGTCGGCGTTGATGATGCCGCCACCGGCCACGATCAGCGGTTTCTCGGCCACCATCAGCATGTTCAACGCCTTCTCTATCTGCTTGCGGCTGGCGGCCGGCTTGTAGACGAGAAGCGGTTCGTAGGTGTCGATGTCGAATTCGATCTCGGCCATCTGCACGTCGAAGGGCAGGTCGATCAGCACCGGACCCGGGCGGCCGCTGCGCATCAGGTGGAAGGCCTGTTGGAAGCTGCGCGGCACGAGGGCCGGCTCGCGCACGGTCACGCTCCACTTGGTGACGGGCTTGCTGATGGACTCGATGTCCACCGCCTGGAAGTCTTCCTTGTACAGGCGGGCCCGTGGCGCCTGTCCGGTGATGCAAAGAATGGGGATGCTGTCGGCGATGGCCGAATACAGCCCCGTGATCATGTCGGTGCCGGCCGGCCCGCTAGTGCCGATGCACACGCCGATGTTGCCTGCCTTGGCGCGGGTGTAACCCTCGGCCATGTGCGAAGCGCCTTCGACGTGGCGCGCCAGGATGTGCGAGATGGACTCGCGCTCACGCAGCGCCGCATAGAAGGGGTTGATCGCCGCGCCCGGCACGCCGAAGGCCTGCGTGATGCCTTCCTTCTCCAACACCAACACCGCGGCCATCGCCGCCTTCATCTTTGCCATTGGGAAGTCTCCTGTCGAGGTATTGAAAATCCAGTGCAAGGATGTTCGCCGCAACGGGCACAAAACGGAATCCACGACGGGGGCATTACGGTTATTCCCGCTTGGAATGTGCAATTGCTCTGCGCCTGTGTCCCAATCGCCGCGATGGACCGCATCCAAGGCGTCAAGCTCTTCGTCCGGGTCGTCGACCTCGGCTCGTTCAGCAAGGCAGCGGCCGACATGGGCATCGGCCAGCCCTCGGCGACCAAGCTGGTGGCCCAGATGGAGGCGCAACTCGGCTCGCGGTTGCTGCACCGTTCGACGCATGGCGTCACCCCCACGGAGATCGGCCTGCTGTACTACGAAAAGTGCAAGCTGATCGCGCATCATGTCGAAGCGGCCGAGTCGGTGGCCGCGCTGATGCAGTCGCAAGTGCAGGGCGGTCTGCGCATCAGCACCTCCGTGGCGTTCGGCAGGCGGGTCTTGGTGCCGCTGGTAGTGCGCTTTATGAAGTTGAACCCCAAGCTGCAGATCGAACTCAGCTTCGAAGACCGCTATGTCGACCTGGTGGCTCAAGGCATCGACGTCGCCATCCGCATGGGCCGCTTGGCTGATTCGACTCTCGGTTCGCGCTTTCTCGGCATCAACCCCTGGGTGGTGGTGGGCTCCCCCGGCTACCTGGCGCAACGCGGCGTGCCACGCAAGCCGGCGGACCTCGCCAAGCACGACGCGCTGGTCTACAGCACGGTGCAAGGCGATGCCCGCTGGCTCTTTACCGGGTCCGACGGGCGGCAGCAGCCGACCGCGGTGCGGGGCCCGCTGCGCTCGAACAACCTGTCTGCCTTGCTTTCCGCCGCGCGTGGCGGCATGGGCCTGGCGGCCTTGCCGTGGTACGTCGCGTACGAGTCGGTCAACGCCGGTGCCGTTCGCTCGGTGCTGACCGAATGGTCGCTTCCGTCGCAGGAAATCCATGCCGTGTACCCGTCGCCGCGCCTGATGCCGGCGAAAGTGAGCGGTTTCGTCGAGTGGCTGCAGGGGCAGATCGGCGAGACCTGGTGGTTCGAGCATCAATGAGAACCGAGGGCAGGCGCTGCCGACCCGCGCGCGGCTGGAGACGGCATGACCCTTCAACATATCTCGCCTGTCCAGTGCCTGCTGACTTCGAGGCCCTGGGCCGCCAGCGCAACGCGGGCGCGCTGCCGACGAACTCTGTGTCACTCCCAGCGCCGTCAGTCACCGCATCCGGCAGCTCGAATCACACGTCGGCTCACTGGTGCCAACGGCCTGGTTCGTGGAAGGTTTGCGGATCTCAAAACCTGCACTCCATGCAAGATCGGCAGCAGCAGGCCGTCCATGGCAGCGCGAGCGCGATGACCCCCGTATCGCGAGAAGCTCAGCGTCGTCGTTCACTGAAAGAACTTGGCCGCGCTCAGCAGCGTTCGGTAAACGCCCCAGGCCAGCGGAATGCCGACGAGGGCCCAGGCGCCGGCGACGGCGATCACCGGTGTCGGCGCGACCGAGGCGGGGGCGCGCCCCGCTCCCGCTTCGGTGGCCGCGGCCGCGGCGCGATCATGCGCGAGTCGCTTCTCTGCGGCCAGTTCGGCCTCGCTCATGAAGAACTTCGGATCGACCGGCTTGATCAGCAGGTTGCAGACGAACCCGACCACGAGCATGCCGACGAGAATGAACATCGTCTGGTTGTAGACCTGCTCGCGCGGAATGCCCAGACCGAGCTGGTACTCGCGCATGTAGTTCACGACGACCGGACCGAGGATGCCCGCCGTGGCCCAGGCGGTGAGCAGCCGGCCGTGGATCGCGCCCACCATCTGCGTTCCGAACAGGTCGGCCAAGTAGGCCGGCACGGTCGCGAATCCGCCGCCGTACATGCTGAGAATGATGCATACGGCACCGACGAACAGCAGTTTGTTGCCGGCGCCCGCACTGGCCGGCAGGCTGGCATAGAGACAGCCGCCGAGCACGAAGAAGATCGAGTAGGTGGCTTTGCGGCCCAGCTTGTCGGACAGGCTCGCCCAGAAGAACCGGCCGCCGATGTTGAACAGGCTGAGCAACGCAGCGAAGCCGGCAGCGACGCCGGCGATGGCGGTGAGCTGCCCCTTGTCGAGCTCGCCGAAGCGCTTCGGCACGCCGATCAGGTTGCCGCCAAAGACTTCCTGCAGCATCGGGCTGGCCATGCCGATCACGCCGATCCCGGCGCTGACGTTCATGCACAGCACCATCCAGACCAGCCAGAACTGCGGAATCCCCCAGACCCGCCCGACGTGGACGTGGCGCTGCGTGATCATGGCGTTGCCGACGACAGCGGGCGGCGCTGTCCATCCTTGCGGTTTCCAGCCGCTGGGCGGGACGCGATAGCCGAACGCGCCGCCCATCATGAAGACGAAGTAGATGGCGGCCATGACGACGAACGTGAGCGTCACGCCGACGTCGGTCGGGGTCGAGAAGCGCTTCATCAGCTCCGCGGCCAGCGGCGAGCCGATCATGGCGCCGCCGCCGAAGCCCATGATCGCCATGCCCGTGGCCATGCCGCGGCGATCCGGGAACCACTTGATCAGCGTCGACACCGGCGAGATGTAGCCCAGGCCCAGGCCGATGCCGCCGATCACGCCGGAGCCGAGCCACATCATCCACAGCTGGTGGGTGCTGACGCCGAACGCCGAGATGACGAGGCCGCCGGCCCAGCACACGGCCGAGACGACGCCCGCCTTGCGCGGCCCGGCCCGCTCGAGCCAGCCGCCCCACAGGGCCGCGGCCGAGCCGAGCACGACGAAGAACAAGGTGTACATCCAGCCGAGGCTCGAGATGCGCCAGTCGCACGTCGTCGTGAACAGCTCGGTCAGAAGCGTCGTGTCCTTCGGGCACGCCAGCGACTCCTTGATGCCGATCGCCTTCGACAGGGGCAGCCAGAAGACGGAAAAGCCGTAGGCCATGCCGATGCACAGGTGGATCGCCAGCGCCGCCGGAGGCACGAGCCAGCGGTTGAAGCCCGCTCCTGCGATCGTGCGCTCCCTGGCCAAAAGGCCGGGCGCGGCGGGCGACCCCGTGGGTTCGTCGATGACGGCGGACATATCGTTCTCCTCCTGTTCGCTCTTGACTCGGGTCTATGCCGGATGGGCCGCAATATCGCGGTGCGGCGCGCGCGCTGTCAATGATCGATGGAATTTTGCCGATGCCAACCGACGAACGACGCGCTGCCATACCGGGCTGACCGTCAAAGCGATGCGAAACTCGTGCGGGAAGCTCGTTGGCTGCGGAACAAGCGGCGGCGCCTTTGCTACGGCATCATGCGCACCATGACCCAGGCGCCCCCATCTCAAGACGGCGACATCGAGCGCAGGGCCGCCTGGCGGCACGGCAACGACGGCGTCGCGAAGGGCTCGAAGCTCGAGGCCAGCGAACAGCGCTACCGCTTTTTGGACCAGCTCGGCCAGTCCACGCGCTCCCTCATCGACGCCGGGGAGGTGATGGCGACGACGGCGCAGCTGCTCGGAGAGCACCTCGGCGCGACGCGTTGCGCATACGCCGACGTCGATGCCGACAGCGACCGCTTCACCATCCGCGCCGACTGGGCGGTCGATGGCGTGCCGAGTAGTGCCGGCGTGTACTCGCTAGCCCTGTTCGGCCCGAAGGCGGTCGCGAACCTGCGCCGCGGTCACCACCTGGTCGTGAACGACGTCGACCGCGAGCTCGGCGAGGACGGCGGCGCCACGATGTTCAACGCCATCGGCATCAAAGCGATCATATGCGCCGGGCTGGTCAAGGGCGAGCGCTTGGTGGCGCTGATGGCTGTTCACCAGGCGCTGCCACGCGTTTGGACGGAAGATGACATCGCGCTCGTGAGCGAGGTCGTCGACCGGTGTTGGGCGCACATCGAGCGGGTGCGCGCCGACACCATGCTGCGCGAGCAGGACCAGCGCAAGGATGAATTTCTTGCCACTCTGGCGCACGAGCTGCGTAACCCGTTGGCGCCCATCCGATACTCGCTGGCGCTGATGAAGATGGCGCGCGACGAGGCAAGCATGAGCCGCACGCAGGCGGTGATCGAGCGCCAGGTCAGTCTGATGGCACGCCTCATTGACGACCTGCTCGACCTTTCGCGCATCAACCGCGGCCTGATCCAGCTGCGTCGCGAGTTCACGCCGCTGGCACCACTGATGCAGTCGGCCGTCGAGGCGGCACTGCCGGCGCTCGAGGCTGGCAAGCACCGATTCGAGCTTCGCCTGCCAGAGGTTGGCACACAACTCGAGGCCGACCCGGCGCGCATCATCCAGGTGATACACAACCTGCTCACCAACGCCGCCAAATACACGCAGGACGGTGGCCACATCGTCCTGTCGGCGCGCAGGGAAAACAACTCGGCGATCGTTGAGGTGAGCGACAACGGCGCCGGCATACCCACCGAGGAGCTCGGCAGCCTTTTCAAGATGTTTAACCAACTGCCGCACACCGCGGCAAGGTCCCAGGGCGGCCTGGGCATCGGCCTGTCGCTGGTTCGCTCGCTGGTCGAGAGCCACGGCGGCCGCGTCAGCGTGACAAGCCCGGGCATCGGCCAGGGCAGCGTGTTTAGCATCGTCCTGCCACTAGCGCTGCCGGCGCCGGCCCGTTTGCCTGGCATCGACGTTGAAGGTATCAACGCAGCGGCGCTCATGGGCCTGCGCGTCCTTGTCGTCGAAGACAACGCCGATGGCCGCGACTCGCTCGTCGCCTGGTTGGAGACGCTCGGCTGTGACGTCGCCGGAGCCGCCGACGGCGATCAGGCGATCGAGCAGGCTGGCCGCTTCATTCCGCAGGTGGTACTGCTCGACCTCGGACTGCCTGGGCGCGACGGCTTCGAGGTGGCGCGCTGGCTGCGGTCGGAGCCGAAACTCGCCAGCGTGCACATCGTGGCGCTCACCGGCTGGGGCGCCGAGCGCGACCGTGCATGCACCGCCGCCACGGGCTTCGACGACCATCTCACCAAGCCAGTCGACCCGATCGCGTTGGCCACGTATCTCTCGTCCCTTGAGCTGCAGGGTGCCCGCGCTGTCAACTGAGTACACGACCTGGGTTTCAGTTGGCGTATCTGCTCGTGGTAACGCCTGGCGCCGTCGTCTGGTTCCTTTTGGCGGAACCGATGACGCGCAAGAGCGATGGTGGTTCGGGCTGCTGCGCGCAGAACACCACCACAATGATCGAGCCGACCAGGGGCACCAAGAGCAAGAGTTGGAGCCAGCCGCCATTCAGAGTGGCGGTGTCGCGGGCGGCACATCGAGATCACGCGGCCGTCCGAGGAGCGGCAAAGTGTGGTGAGACGTGTGAGCCCCACTACCGCAACGCCACGGCATATGCCACAGTGGAAGCCGCCATGCGCAACTTTAAAAGGCCCAGGGCGTGACCAGAGTTTTCAAGCAAGGCTGGATGCTGCTCGGCGCCTTCGTCGTGGGCGCCGTCGCCTTGACAACAATCGGCGGCGAGCGTGGTGCCCCGGGCTCCCTGCTTCCCCACGGTTATTGCTTCACTTGGAATCCGACGCTCCTTTGGACCCACGTCGTCAGCGATGCGTTGATAGGGTCGGCGTACGTCTCGATACCGGTCACGCTTGTCTACCTCGTCCGCCGCCGTAACGACATCCCGTTCGACTGGATCGTCCTGCTCTTTGCAGTGTTCATCATCAGCTGCGGGGCGACGCACTGGATCGAAGTCTTGACCGTGTGGCAACCCGACTATTGGTTGTCCGCGAGCGTCAAGGTCGTTACCGCCTGCGCCTCGATCCTGACGGCGGCGACACTGGTCCGCTTGGTGCCCCGTATCCTGGCCATCCCTACCTTAGCTGATCTCACGGCGGCCAAAGAAGCGCTGGAATTGGAAGTCGGGCAGCGTCGCGCGGCGGAGGCGGCGTTGATACTCGAACGCACGCAGCTGGAGCGACGCGTCCTTGATCGGACCCAACAACTGGCCGAAGCGACACGAAAGGCCGAGACCGCCCACGCCCGAGCAGAAGAAGCCAACAGCCTGAAAGATCGTTTCCTCGCCAAGGTGTCGCACGAGCTCCGTACGCCACTTCAGTCGACGATGACGTGGGCGCAGCTGCTCCAGCGCAGCCCGCTGGATGCCTCCAAGGCAACGCAGGCGTCGGATCGGATCATGCATAACGTGCGATCGCAGGCTCGCCTGATTGACGATCTCCTCGACATTTCGCGGATCCTGAGCGGGAAGTTGGGGCTCGAGCTGCAGCGCGTCGACGCGGCGGCGGTGGTCGACAAGGCGGTCGAGGTCGTGCGATCGGCCTCGGTCTCGCGCGCGATCCAGCTTGAGGTCTTGCGCGACGGCAACGACGCGTCCATCGACACCGACCCAGTCCGGCTCGAGCAAATCATCTGGAATCTCGTGAACAACGCGGTGCAAGCGAGCGCCGATGGCGGCCGCGTCCGGATCCGTTTCGGCGCAAAGGACTCGATGTTTCGCTTCGAGGTGCGCGACTGGGGACGCGGCATCGATCCGAGCGAGCTAGGACAGATCTTCGAGCCGTTCCGGCAGGGTCCGGGAAACGGCTCGCATCGCGGCCTCGGCCTGGGACTGGCGATCGCCCGCAGCATCGTCGACATGTTCGGCGGCCGACTCACTGCGGCGAGCGAAGGCCCCGGCCAAGGAGCAACCTTCACGCTCCTACTGCCACTTGTGTCTTCTTTGGTCACCGAAAAGCCATCAGGCGAACCTTATGAGCTCGACGCCGAGGAGCGCGCCCGTCTCGCGGGCCTGCGCGTCCTGTACGTCGAGGACGAGCCGGACATCGCCGAAAGCGGCCAGCTGATGCTTTCGGGTTTGGGCGCGAGTGTGGAGCTCTGCCTGAACTTCGATGCAGCTAGCGAGCGGGTCAGAGTGGGTAGCTTCGACGTGCTGCTGTCCGACCTCAACCTAGGCGATGGGCACACGGCCTTTGAGTTGCTCGCGCTTTTGCGCAGCCTTCCCGAGAGAGGCGAAATACCGGCGTTGCTGCTCTCGGCTTATGGAAGCGTGGAGGACCGGGCTCGGTCGCGTGAGGCTGGCTTCATCGCTCACTTGGTCAAGCCGGCGGAGGCTACCCGAGTGGCGCGGGCGTTGGTCGGGGCGATGGCGCTATTCGAGCAGTCCTCCTCCGCCGACGCCGAAGGGCACACCAACACGTAGGCCACCAACGGCCGCAGGACCGGATTCGTTTGACCGACATGGTTACGACCGTGCGACGCCGACTTCTGGACCCATCCACGCAGGATGGCGGCAAGTCCAGTAGCCCAGGTTGACGACGACTTGCTCGGGCGCGCAGCCCGTGTCCTGCAGCAAGTTGGGGGTCTACACGAGCTGGGTGCTGAAGCCTTGGCCGTCATACACACCCTTGCCGGGCTTCGCCTGATGGGCCGGCTCGGGTGCGACCGCCGCTCCGATCGCAGCTCAATGTAACCGCTTGGATAACACCGCCGGGGGACGCCGCAATTGATTCTCTGGTCCAACCTCAAGCAAAAAGAAGTTCGCGTGCTCATCCTCGAATCCACCAGAAATCGGTATCTTCAGATATCGGGCTCATGGGTTTTCGACGGTAAAACTCACGCCGCAAAGTGAGTCCTCATGCGGCTCATAGGTTTTGCAAGTTCGACTGTTGAACGAGTAGTCCGCTACCAGTTTGCAAGCGGCTCCTGAACCGAGTGCCAGGGGCTTGCACCGGTTGAGTTGTAGGGAGCAAACTGCACACGGATTGTTTGGGGCACACCTGCCGAAACTGCTAGTTCTACAGCTAGCTTTTTAAAGGCTGCGTTGCTTGCCGGAATTGGACTGGAAGGCGTTGCAGGGATGTATACCGCAGATTTTGCATCTCCAACCGCATCCAAAATTTTTAGAGTAGCTCCCGCCGGAGATGTGACACGAGCCTCTATCTTTTTACCGTTGATTGTAAGAGTTGCTCTCGATCTATCAATTCCTTGAGTGATCACCGCCTTTGTATGTGCAAACCATGAAATCGTCCCTGCTGATTTTAGCGTCAATTCATCTTGAATAACAAGCCCTTTAGGAGTTGAACCATCTTCTGCGTTGGCGAGGAATAATCTCATGCCGCGTTTCAAGGTTGAAGCTTGACGGGAGTATACAGAGGTCATGTCGAGCACTGCACGCGCGGCTGTTGTCGAAGTGAGATTCGTACCGATAACTGCAGCCGATTTCGTAACGTCTTGCCCACCATCTGCGCTAGCGTTTAAAACCAAGGTATTGTTACCCTCAGCGCGCGTGCGGTAATAATTCCAACGTTTTTCCGTCTGACCAAAATTCCAGTAGCCTGGGAGAGCATAATTTTCTTGCCCCACTTGCCAAATAAAGCGCTCTCCATATACCTCGTAGATGAAAGTACCAATGTTCATTGTTCCGTGGTCGGCGCCTACAAAACCTCCCTTCATAGCAGCGTAGGATGCGTCTGAACCCCAGCTACTTCGTAAAGTTACTATTTCTTCTCGAGGGAAGTAAGCATTTTTGGTATCGGATATGTCGTTTAGCGAAACACTGTCGAATCGATTCAAAATTTCCAATGGTTTCAAAAACCAATAGATATTGGTACTTGTGTCTTTGTCGTTGTACGCATTTTGCAGCGACGCTAGCGATGTTTTATTGTTCCACTTCGATAGCGCAAAAAGTTGCGGCGCACTAAGATATTCACCAGTGTCTCCATAATTAAAAACCTTCAGCGTAGGCCCAGTAAGTGCCAAAGCAAAATCACCGGACTTTCTAAAATTTGCAAAACTCAAAAGGCCAAAATCCGAATTAAAAGAGTTCTTCAACGCGTTAATATAAGATACAGCGTATAGAGTTGCGTAGTTCCAATAGCCTACACCTTCTTCCCAGCCACCAGCAGTAGAATAACTGCCCAAGCTATTCTGGATAGAGTACAGGGATTTTGTAAGGATGCTAGCGGCAGTGCTTGCGGTTATTGGGTTGTCGTAAACTGCGAGCGCGGCAATGCCTAAGCCAGAATTGCAAACCGAATTCCAGTTGGATTTTTTTGCATTTGGCCACGCTTGTTCCGAATTATTTGAGTATTGATTTAAGAGCGCTTCATCGAAGGCTCTTGTTTTCAACGCGCTTGCAAGTTGGTCGCGTTGGTTTGAGCTCATGGCATAAAAAAACAAATCGTATCCAACGCCGACTGCATGTGAAAGCTCTGCCACATCAAGAAAATGGCTGGGGTTCCACGTCGTCACGAGGCCGCTACCATCGACTCCGGCCCACCTAGCAAGCTCCGCCCAAGCTCTGTTAAAGTAGACTGTTTTTAAAGTGTCGTCGGTTTCAATTTGATAGGTTAATCCAAGGCTATAAATTCTCGCCAATAAATCTCTAGCATTGGTGAGAAGCACGGGTCTTCCAAAATAGTCTAGAGTAGGCTTCAACAGATCAACCGTATAGACTAGTCTGCCGGTAGCCTTATCAATTGTTGCAGCGGTGAGTGAATCCGAAAAAGCTTTCACTGCTTTGTAAAGCTTGTTTGTCGCTGATCCTTCCTTTCTAGCTTCTATGGCGACAAACTGAAAAGAAGTTGCGTTCCCTAGAATTCGCGGGTGTGATTGAACACCGGAAGAAATGATTGGAGCTAGCGACGCTTGGTCGCGGAGATCGCATTCTTTTTGGGTGCCACTGATGGGGTCACCGAAGGTGGCGTTGCTGCAGCTCACAGTGCCGCTCAAGCTGCGCTCGATCCAGCTGCTGCCGGCACCGTAGCGCACGAGCCGGGTGCTGCTGAGCGTGAAGCTGCCGTTCTCGTCGGCCACTTTGGTCCAGCTCCCACTGGCAGCGGGCTGGTCGAGCAGATCGCATTCCTTGGCGACGCCGGCGATGGGGTCACCGAAGGTGGCGTTGCTGCAGCTCACAGTGCCGCTCAAGCTGCGCTCAATCCAGCTGCTGCCGGCACCGTAGCGCACAAGCCGGGTGCTGCTAAGGGTAAAGCCGCCGTTCTCGTCGGCGACCTTGGTCCAGCTGCCGGTAGTAGCAGCTGCAGACGACGCCGTATAACAAGATAGACTGGAAATGAAAATTGTTTGAACAAATAAAAGTCGAAGCGAATATTTTAAATATTTAGAAAAGTTTTCAGTTTTGAAGAAGAGCATTGAGTTTCTCCTTTTGAGTGTAAGATATATTAAATGTGACTTAAACGCTACTTTATATTTCGATATGAATGTTAACAATTAACAGCTAGAGTTGTCAGCTGAAGCAAGCAAGTAAGCGTGCTGGGTAGAGCAGCTGCCATGTTGTTAGCTACATTCGTTATTTCGAATTACATTCATAACGCGGTAATTTTTTGAACCAACCGTAAATAAGTTGGTTCATAAGTTATTGTGTTTTTGAGCACAAAATAATAGCTTTACCCACAAGCGTTTAACAGCAATTAAATTCTATTATGGGCATTGCGACAGGTACATTAGCACCGAATTGCTATAGACGCCGTAACAGCAGCATTTAATTTCAAGTATTACCAAAAACATACCTTGAAGCTGAGACGTGTCCTCAACGATGAGGATGCACTTGCGCTTAGACGGTCTGCTGAAGAGGAGGCTGTTTATAAAATATATCGATCTTGAAAAGCGACCGCGGTCTTTACGGCGGTCCACCTGCTGCTCGTGCTGGCTGCACCTGTCTCCCTGGCACAGGCAGCTGGCGGGCCCTTTTACGAAAAGGCGCCGGCATGCATTGGCTATCTCGCGGTTTCGATGCCCACCCGCTTTCGGCGGAAGCACTTCTAGCCGGTGCTCGCTCTCTGCCGATGCCACGGCGGCATCGAGGCAACTGAGGAACGAAAGCCCGGGCCGCAGCGCCCGGGCTACCGCTCAGCCTTGGCGCGCTCAAGCTGCAAATGCATCACGAGTCGTTTGGAGGCTTGTCGTTGATTCGCTTCTGAAACGTCGCCAGTACAAGCTGACGTAGGCGGGTGATTGGTTGCCGCGGTTTGATCACATCAATAGCCGTGAAGATTCGGTGATGCTGCGCCTCAGTGAAAAGACCTGGGTCGAACCCTTGCAAAGACTCCAGGGCTAACAGCGAGACGACCGGCTTGCCCCGATCAAAGAGGTCGAGCAGCAGAGGAATAGACCGTGTATCGCGCGCAAGCCCAAGGGCTTCAGCGCAGTGCATCTGCCAACGCTCCGCCCGCCGCGGCCAAAGCTGGATGAGCGCGGCTAGATCCTCGTCAGTGAGTTCAGCTGCAATTTGACCGACGAGCCGGATACCGTCGTCGTACCAAGTTGTCGGGCTATCGGAATCGCGCTGCGCCAGCTCGCGGTCAAAGGTATGGAGAGCACTCATCGACGAGCTTTCTACTTCCGAAACGCGTGCATCGCTGCCGCAAGTGTCGGCGCAGGATACCCGGCTTCCAGGCGGCGTGATAGGGCGGGTTCAAGAGCGCCGCGTATGCCATTGGTCGTCGTGCTGGAAGGGGTTCGACCTGCTCCGAACGTGACATGTGCGCGGTCGGCATCAAACCGGAGAGCGTGGAAGCCCGACGTGTTGTTGCGCAAGCGCGTGCCTAGGTTGCGTAGTCTCCCTTTCACTGCGAGTCCCCTTCTACGTGTGCGCATCTACGCTTGGCGCGGTGATCGATTGCAGCCGTGCGTCCGGCGGTCGCGAGGCCTCGATTGTTCTCCGGTTTTCCACACCTAAATTCGACTTCGCTCAATGAGGCGAGCTGGTCGAGCGCCTGCGGATTGCCGTCGCTGGCGCTCAGAGCAATGAGATAGAGAGCGACCGGCGTTGGCGCCGTGTCGGACAAGACGACCGAGGCGAGAGGGCGATCGTGCGCGAGGTTATAGCGCAGGTCCACCGTGAAGCGTCGGGAAGTCTGCGTGAGCTTATCGAGCAGCTGGGCGTCTGCGAGATGCTCGGTCGGAACGCAGTTGGTGGTGGCCAGAACCAGGCAAAGTTACTAGATGGTTGCCACAACGGCCGGACTCATCCCGAACGTCGTGACCGTCAGTTTTAGATGCCCGTACTGCAAGCCAGCCGCCGCCCGTTGGATCGATTCGCGACGTGGACTAAGACACTGCTGCGCTCCGTTTGCGGAGCCCTCAAGACGCCCGCGGTGAGCATCGCCAGCCTGTTGTTCACTCTACGCCGGACAGCAAACGCGCTACGAACACCACGCGCGCTGAATGTCAGCTAACTTATAAATTGTTACTTAAAAATGCCTAAAACTACCGGCCCGCTCGAATAGAGTGAACCCAACATTTTGATTCTTGACACCTGATCCTCGAAGGATTTTTCATGCTATCGCGCCCCCAACGACTTTCAATGTCCTCCTTGCTACGCCGATCGAGCTTGGGAATATTCAGTCTGGTATTAGCCTCTTGCGGTGGTGGGTCGAACGGTGGGGGCGTCGCTCCTTCCTTGGCAGATGGTACAGCGAGATCTGCAAACTTGACCCGGGTTTCCTCTGCAGTGCTTCCGCCTGCGTTGCACATAGGAGAGATTGTTAACCTGCGCTCAGGTTGCAGCGCCAAGCTGCTCGATGTAAGCGGTTCAGATCAAGCCAATGGAGCTACGGTGCACATATGGAGCGCCAATGGTGGATTGAATCAGCAGTTTAAAATAGCGGCGGACGCTGATGGCGTTGTTCTTATCGCGCAACACAGCGGAAAGGTTTTGGATGTCAAGTATGCAAACGCGAGCAATGGTAATGTTGTGTGGCAATACGAGGCAAATGGGTCTAAGGCTCAGCGGTGGTATGTTGTTGATACAGGGGATGGTACCTACAAATTAGTAACGGCACTCGACAGCGGTAAAGTATTGGACGTCAATGGCGCAGCGGTTAATGACGGCGCGGCGGTCCAGGTCTGGGAAGACAATGGCAGTTGCGCTCAACGCTGGATTTTCCAGCCTCAAGGGAAAGAAGCAGCCCCTTCCGAGCCCTCGGCCGACAATATTGTGTACCCGAATGGTACGCCAGGTGTCTACAACGTTCGCAACTATGGTGCTAAAGGTGATGGTGTAACTGATGATACCGCTGCAATTCAGGCGGCATTTAGAGCGATCGACGACGTACCATATTCCCGCCCGAATGCCGATTTTTCGACGATCTACTTGCCGAATGGTATCTATCTTATCAGTGATACCATCCAGTGGCGAAATTATCGTGTGTTACAAGGTCAAAGTGAAAGTGGGGTAATTATACGTCTGAGAGACGCGGCAGTAAGTTATGCTGATGCTAAAAAACCGAAGCCAGTGATACGCTGTATATATAGTAATAATGAATCCATAGGTAACTATGTTCGCAATCTTACAGTTGATACCGGAAAAAGCAATCCGGGCGCTGTGGGTATTCGTTATAACGCGCATAATGACGGAATTATGGAGCATATTACCATCCGCTCTGGCGATGGCGCCGGCTCAATTGGCCTTGATCTCGCCGAAACCGAGTTTGGACCAGCATTGATTCGTTTTGTGTCGATCGAAGGCTTTGACGTTGGTATCGCTACACCGGGTGCGCCTTCTCACGCGACACTTTCTCATATTCGGCTAAAAGGACAGCGGGTTGCTGGTATCCGAAATTTTCTTCCCCTATCGGTGCAAGATTTGCAAAGTACCAACGCCGTGCCAGCGATCGTGAACGGCGACGGAAATCTTCTCGCGCAATTGACTTTAATTGGCGCAAAACTCAACGGAGGGTCGCCAGCTTATTCCGCGATCGAGAATCGTGGTACGGTATATTTAAGTACAGTTACAACCTCTGGCTATGCATCAGCTATCAAGTCTAAGGAGGCGGTAGTGGCTGGCTCCAATGTATCGGAATTTATCGAAGGTGAGAAGTACACATTATTTCCAAGCAAGGAAGGGCATATTGGTTTAACGTTGGAACCTTCTCCAGAAATTTTCAATGAGCCAGTGTCTCAGTGGGTCGTCCCGGCAACGGGCGCCAATGGTGACTCCACAGCTGACCTTCAGCGCGCAATCGATAGCGGCGCGCAGACCATATTTCTCCCCTATGGTGCCAATTACAATATCACCGACACCGTAATCGTTCGCGGTAACATTCGCCGCATCGTGGGCATGTTCCGTAGTTCGTTGAGTGGTCCAATAGAAGTCTTTCGCAACAAGCCGATGCTCCGCATCGTGGGGAATGGGCGCTATCCCGTTTCTATCGAGTCAATTACCACGAGTACCTATCCCAATAGTGGCCACGTTAGTGTTGAGGTGGCATCTGCACAGCCGGTGTATTTACAGTCCGTCAATGGCCTTAACAATGCGACGCTGCGCAACACAGGCGAAGCGACTGGGCGATTGTTCATGGACAATACTCGGTTGTTGCCGCGATTAGTCGCACCAGCAAACGTTCAAGCAAGGCAATTCAACCCGGAAAATAATCCCTATGATCCGGCCAAGTCTAAACCCGTTACATACGTCGTTAACGACGGCGCGAAGTTTCTGGCATTCGGTTGGAAGTCGGAAGCGCCTGCGGTGCATGCTCAGACTACGAATGGTGGGCAGACAGAAGTGCTGGGTGGTTTTTTCCGTGATTTTTTCGACATCTCCGGAGTGCCTTATTTTGATACGACTAATGCTGACGTGAGCGCCAGTTATTACCAGTACGCAACCGGTTGCGGCGATACCCGCACGCTCCATGCACGTGAGAACCGCGCAGCGGACATACGCGAACTACGGCTATTGCCAAACTGTTCGCGACCTGTAGCTCTTTATAGCGGGAGGCGCTATTGAGGCAATTTAGCTGTTGAAGTCATTAGAACGGGAGAGCAGCGGACGCGTGGTAATGGAGCTAATTAATTGCTTCCATAAACTGGCTGAAAACTACGCGGGACGAGCGCAAAGAACGCGCCTATCGGATACCTGAGAGTAGAAAACTTGTTGAATGTTATCGGACCGCGTCCGATAAGAAAATGGCAGCACATGCTAGCCAAAGTCGGCCACTTAAGGCAATGAATGGCGGGGTCGCCAGCATGCCCGCGATCGCGAGGCGCTTCATGAACCGCAAATAGAAGGCGCGATCGAGGGCACCTGGTCGGGCCATGTATGCCAGGACGATCGCAAAGATCGGCATGACTGAGCGGCCGACATCGAAAACCGCTGCGACGTGGGGATTGAGCAGATCCTTGTTGACGTGGTCGAGCGTCATTAGAAATGTCAGAAAGCTCATTTAGTTCGGTCCGCGTGCTTCGTTGGTGGCGGCATTGAGCACTGCGCTCATGTCATGAAGTCGAGAGGTAGCTTCTTTGTCGAGAGGGCGCTGGCAGCTGCTTTCATCGACCGGCACCTTGATCTGCGCCGCTACCCTGCACCGCACCGGCGCGGAACGGCTCGGCTTTGGTGGCAGGCGGATGCCGGGGTGACGCATTTAGCAGAGTTGGACCGTGAGACCGAGGCTGTTTGCCGGTCCGCTGGCCAGTTGAATTACCGCCAGGCCCGCGTCGTTGAAGGTTTACAGCCGATCACCTCATCCATGGCATCGGGTAGCGTCAGGACGCCGTCTCGCTCGGCTGACGAAAAGATCGAACGGCGCGGCATGCCGTTGGTGGTTCGCGTCAGACAGCCGGATTCGCGCGGCCCAGGTACGTGTAGAGCGTCTCGCGGTAGATGCCCATATCACGGGCGACCTGGCTTTTTTGCTCATCGCCGGCAATCCGACGGTTCAACTCGGCAATCGGTTCCGCGCCGAGGGACCTCTTCCGTCAACGGGAGGCATTGCGCTGCTTGGCGGCGCGATGCCCTCGCGCTTGCGCTTGCGCTCGCGCAGCACTGCGCGGCTGGTGGACTTACGACGATCGTTGTCTACAGCACACGTGCAGGCAGGCGCAGTCGCAGCTTTTAAAGTGCGTTCGAGTTTGGTTTCGCGCTAAGCAACTTTGCTTTTTCGGACGTCGCTCGAGCTTTTAGCATTTTGTCATCGCTCTGAACAAGTATTAACTCCATCGCGTTACAAGCGTCTTCGGCCTGAGTGAACTGCCCACTTTGGGTCAGAACATGGACATGGCAAACAAGAAGCTGCAATTCTGCATCAACGTTACACAGCGACCTTGCTTCATCAAGCGCTGGCTGTATCCAACGCTGGACGATGGCTCCGTGACTGTGAGAGAGCCATGCTTCGCAAAGGGTGCAAATTAAAAACACAAACGCCGCGGGATCTGTTTGCCTCGCAAAGTCAAGCAAGCCGAGGGCATCTTGTTCTAACTCATCAATACGACGAAGCCGCATAGAGACGGTCGGCGCACTGTGTACAAGGGCATTCAACTTGAATTCGTGGACGACTCGACGCAGGTGTAAGGTCATGAGAGTTGACCAAGTTCCTCGCTCCAAAGCGAGGCCCCTAGCATGTGCACGTTGCAGCTGAAGCATAAAATAAGAGTGCCCTCGCACCGGTCGATCAACCAGGCGGGCGCTAACGAGTAGGTCTAACTGAACAGGCAAGGTATCGGGCGCCATATCCAACGCTTCGATCAAAGAACCGATGTCCTCCGGAGTAAATCCACCTGAAAATATTGAAGAAGCACAGTAGACCTTCAACGCGCTCTCGCTCAACATTCCCACACTCCAGTCGAGTGCTGTTTTGAGGATATGGTGCCCTGGCATACGCTCGGGCCGGTCAGCGACTAAAGGACGACTCGACATTAGCGGTGACAGTATTTCACCCGGAGTCATGGTGGCCGTGTGCAACGCTGCCAATTCGATTGCGAATGGGAGGCCGTCCAAGTTCCGAACGAGCTCGATCGTGTCACGGGTCCAAGCCAACGGCAACTGGGCGGGTGCAGCGCCCGGGCACCTTAGTTGAAAAAGCGCGAACGCCGCGCTTTGTCGTGCTCTACTGGCAGTCGCGTGATGCGATGGGACGGGAAGCAGCGGCAATGGCACTTGCACTGCGAATGTTCCTTGTAAGGGCAAGGCACTCGTCACGATGACCTTCGCGTGCATGGAATCTAGCGGCAACCTGTTAAGAAATAACGTCGCATCGTCATCAAGATCGACATCATCGATGAAAAGCAAAATATGCCGCGACTGAAGTGAACGCGTCAAAGCATCAAACTCACCATCTTGATGGCTTGCGGCAACGCCCAGCGCTCGCACGCTCGCGGTCACGGCAGCAGTGCGATTGGACATTTCACACATGCTGACGACGTAGTTCGCTTCAACGACTTGTGGAGGCAAGCGTCGGATTACTTCTCGCACGAAGGCCGTCTTGCCAATTCCGCTCATGCCTGTCACGTTCCATAAGCCGCCAGATACGCCTGATAGTTGGTGGACAAGATAATGAATTTGTGTTTCGCGACCAATGGCGGAATGGAAGCCGGCACTCAGCTGCAAATCGGCGCTTTCGCCAGGGTGTTGCAACTGAGCGGCTGCGGTGTCTGCGATGGCAATAGTTTCTGCAGTCGGTTTTAAGCCGAGGCGCGTCGTCAACTCTCGGCTGACAGTCTCGAACGTTCGCAAAACGGCATGTCGGCGACCTGTCTGCAAGTCGAGCTTCATTAGCGTGCGGTACGCCTCCTCGTCGGTTGGCTGGACCCGAAGCAAGAGTTTCAGCAGCTCTCGCAATGCAGGCGTGTCACCGAGATTGACGCTGCGTTCAACGGCGTCTCGCAATACCGTTGCTTGGAGTCCTTTTACTTTCAAGCGAATCAGGTCCCCGGGCTCTCCAACATCGAGACCCGGAGCCCACCCGTCTTGGCAATAACTCAAAACGTCGAGCAAATCGTCGGGCGCAATGTTGTTGGTAACCCTCTCTGCCGCTTTTTCGAGCTCATATAAGTCACACCAAACGCGGCTGTCGAACTGCACCTGTCCGTTCCGAACGGTTATCCACTCATCTTCCCATGCGAGCTCCGACAAAGCTTGTCGAACAAGATGGACCGTGTGGTAGAGCCGGTTTCTAGCTGCAGAAGGCGTCGACCGCGGCCATAGCGACTCGGCCAGCTCATCGCGTGGCAAACCCTGTGTTGTAGAACCCACCAACGCAATGACTGCACGCACGTGATGCCTGGTTTCGCTCTTTTTCTCATCGTTGTGTCGACAGCCCCAGATCCACATACCTCCCAAAAGGCGAATCAATATTGGGTAATTACTTAACTGCGTCACCGTACTTAACGTCTGACCCACTGGGTCCATGACCTTGACGGCAAAGAAAGGTCACAGAGCATGTACATCATTCATTGTTTAGCCGACTTTGAATTGTTGCTGTCATGGTTTTTAGCTTGGTAGCGCTCAAACCTAAAAAACCTTCGTATAGGGATTGTGCGGTCACCTTTTGCCGCGCGTCATGCAAGTTCTTTTCTAATTCGACAACCAACAGGCCGGTCGCTGAACGTTCTGCTTTCTCGGGAAAAAATGCCGATTTTGGAAGCAAGCGAAGAGCTTTCAAGACGCCGCCATAGCGGGCACTAATGCGAGAGTGAAAACCTTCAGTAATGTTTTTGCGTTGTAGAAGATAAATGTCGTCTGCAGCCACTGGTTTTGGATCAAAGACTTCGAAAGCTGTTGCTAGCCACCGATTAACACCGAGAGAGAGATCTTTGACCACTGCTCCGGCATCATAAGGATTCTGAAACTCTCGACGGTATACGCCGGTAAATACATTTCTCAAAAATTCTCTGTCTGACGCTGGCGGTACCCTTCGTTGCTTATTTTCGCCGCGGCTGCCACCGGCGGGCAAGCCCTGGCCGACGTCGATGATTCTTTCAGCCGCCCCACGCGCATAGGCTTGAATGGCATACGAATTGAAAGAGTAATCATAATCGTGTAACGTAGCGAGAAGGCTTTCTAAATGAGCACGCTGTTGAGGATCCAAAGTATCCTGTTTATTGATGCCTTGAAGAATTAGCTTTTGTGCTGCATCATTTGTCCTGATCGCGTTCCCACCTTCCAAACTGCGCTCCAGCCATAAAATGTGCCCTGCTATCGCACTTACCGGATCACCGTGATTCGGGTAAAACCCCGCACTTGGCGATCCGTCATCGGCAGCTCGTTGAAACGGATTCGCGCCGTGTAGATAGGCCTCCTCATTGTTGAGGACTGCTAAGGGCTTACTTCCGTAGTTCAGCGCCTCTGTACCTTGTAACTTTACAGCCTCTTGGATCTTCGACAGTGGGATTTTCCATCCAGATAGGTTTAATTCTGAAGCCCCGGTATTATGATTCGTTTGAATTGTAGCGCGCCAAGCCAATCCTATTTGCGTACCGCCAATTGACGCTGTCCTGATCGTCGCCTCCAACATCGCCTTGATGTTGGCGAAACGACCATTGGACGGCAAACGATCAATCAACTGGCGCAGCGCGACGGGTGGGCCGTAAAACCCGAAGTTTACACTCAAGCCATTGTTGGAGTTCGCCCCGTTTGTATCGCCGGCACGTGAATTGATGAAAATTCGCCCTTTATCGATGCCTCTGCCTATATCCCAACCTGTCCCGATTCCATCTTCGCGACGGGTCCCGCCGGCTCCTCCGTATTGAATGGATTCAACGCGAAAGAAATTCGTCCGCATCACGGATTTCTGCGATTGAGGGTGCGCGATGTATTGTGTGAAGGGCAGAGGGCTGGGCTGAGCGGATTGACCGGGCTGACTGACCCGCTTAGAGAGGTCGGTCCAAACCGCTGCGGGGTTAATCAACAAAAACGACTTGTTGTTTGGAGCCGTAAGTGAAAACGTGTTGGCATAAACAATTGCATCCGGCATGACTGCCCCGATGAATTGAACGAGCAGGTCGGTCCAGCGCGGCGTTTCGGATGACGTGTCACCACGCACCCTCTCTGGCGCAAACGACTGAATTTCCGGAGGCCAAGTTGGGGCGAGAAAGGTGAGAGGAGAAATTACGGACATAATAACCTCTCGTATTCCGATTAACGAAAGCGCCCTACTCTCGAATATTGTACGATCGCGTCGCGGATCAGGGTGCGCCCTTCTATATCTAGCGCTTCACCCATTCGAACGCGGCTGACAACGGCGTACACAAAACGCTCGTTTCCGGATCCGCCTGACGGCGTCTCTAAGCGACGTAGGAAGTTAATTATTCGAGGCAGGTCGCTTGAGAGAACGGGGCGCCCGTTCAGCGTATTGAGTACCGAGCCAGGCAGCGTTACCGAAGGCCTATTTGGAACGATTAAAAGGCCTTTTACATCAGGCGCTACCCATTCGCCTACCTTTCTGTCTAGAGTAGATTGGGAAGGCATTATTTCAACAAGTTGACCATCTGAACCAGGCATGAAATTAAAAGGAATCACTGCGCTGGGTTTTACAACCTCTAAGTTGGGGGCCGGGGGATCGAGGAAGGGTCCAATATCATCTGTAGCGAGCGTTTCTACTCTCGAGGCGAACGCGCCCATGTTGCCGCCGAACCCCAATATCTTGCCACCTACACTGCCGGCAATAGACGTTACGATTGTCCACCGTCTCGAATTCCCTCGATCAGCGGGCGGTACAAGGTGTTCTTGGAGTTCCATCCATTCGTTAGGTAGGCGATATGCGCCGGCCCCCGGAACGCTTCCCTTTGGTGCAAAAATAATCTCGCGTGTCTCCAAATAGCCAAGCATTCCTTTCTCATGAACGGCACCTAATGACAGTAGGCTATTAAGACCAGAGTTCAAAGCTTCCAGAAACTGTGGGTTGATAGCACCTGAAACAGTCGTGTCGATTGAGCGTGACTGAGACCCATTTGCCTTTACTCCGATGTAAGGCATTCCCGGAATGCTTGTTGGAGTGACGCTGATCCGGCTTCCAACGGTGATATTCAGCGGTAACTGCAGTACAGCCTGGCCGTCTTCGTTGGTGGTGACATTGATGCGGTATCGTGACCGTAGAGGGGCGGAAGGATCGTACAAAATAGCTCCACTGTCGACCGAGCGGGCGAGATCGTAGAACTTGACATAACTTCCAAGATTTACTCCACTTGGGAGATCCCAAGGAATGGGTGTGTCGGCTTTGAGTACCCAACTGGCATCTGTTTTTTCTAGTAACCAATTGGCAACGCGATAAAACATGCCTGGATCTTTAACTTTTCCTCTCGCAAAAGGAGGTACGTCAATGACTCGTCTTGGATCCTTTTGTCCCCATGTCTCGAGAGTCATTCCGAAATAACCCCCTGCGCTAAGGTTAGCTCGAGTACCCACCCGGTAAAACCCGATGCGCTTGAGTTGTGCCAGCGGAAAGGTCACTTCCTGAATCGTTTTTTGACGGGAGACAATGTTGGTAAGTGGCGAATTGGCGTTGCCAAATGGTTGAACAGCCAGACTGCGTTGTTGGCTCGTGGGGTTGGTTTGAGCTCCGGGGCTCGTTGGTGATGTCGGCTTGACGCCAAGCCCAAACGGCAAAGGATTTGGATCCTTGGGCAAGGGTCCCCAAACTGACTTTCCCATCTGAAGCCCTGGGAGTTTCAAAGGATCGCCGCGATCGCGGCCACCCCCGTGCATCGCGTTTCCGGGTGGATTGTTTGGGGGCTGGCCGCTGAGGGTTTGTGGGTGGCCGGGGTTCTTTGTGCCAGGTTCGGCCAGCAGTCGTCGCAGCGTTTCAGGGCTGTTCGATAAGTCTCTCAATTCTTGCGATCGCGCGGCATTGCTACCGAGCGTTTGCTGTTGAGCATCGATGCCGCGACGAAGCGCAGCGCGCTCTGCACTGCCGAGCTTGTTCCCTGTTGCGTCCAACGTCTGGTTGACCAACGCGTTTTCCATGTAGGTGAGCCGCGCCTTGTCGCTTGTCACCAGACCGACAAGCGTTCGTCCATCGGTGCCCTCCTGAATGGCGTGGCGTCTGATCGCCCCTGCCAGCAGGGACTGGCCACCGAGTTGATCGGACACGGCGTCCCGCAAGAGTCGGGTCACGCTTCGGTCACCAGCGTTTCCCAAGAGGTTTTTCAGGTCCCGTACATTGACGAATTCGTGTTCCAGGGCTGCCGCCACGCCTTCGCGCAACTGATAAAGCTCATGCGCCGCCTGGGGGCTGTCGCTCGCCATCGCCTTGACACTGGCCGCATCGAACCCGACGATCCGGTCGATCGCGACTTCGCGCAGAAGGGTCTGTTGCCAAGCTGGATGGCTGAGCAGTTGCTCAATCGCATAAGCCGGGTTTTTCGGGAGGGCCTGTTTGGCCCAGTTCTGCACTGCAGTGCGCATGGCCTCCTGCGCTTGCTGAGGAACACCCGAGCCGTTGAAGAGGCGGCTATCGAGTTCGCGAAGGGCGATGTCGAGAGCCTGATCTTTCACCCACTCCGTGCTTCTGGCCACTGCCGAGTTCTGGCTCGGGTCAGTCCCTGCGCGATTGAGGATCCGCTGCCGAAGGGCAGCCTGCAGCTCAGGATCGGCAAAGACGTTCGATGCGATCCGGCCCCGGGTGTTGAGTGCCAGGGTCGCTTCGGCTTCCTGCCTGATCGAGGCCAGCCGAGTTGCGGTCATCTCTTGTCCAGCGCCGATCGCTTGGCGACCCAAGGCCGACACGTTGGCACGAACGAGAGAATTGTCGATCTCGGAGGTGTACCGGTCGAGAAGTTCGACTTGCACAATCTTGCGCTGCACTGCCACCGTTGCCGCGGGCGTCAAAGGCGCCTCGGAGACAGTCCCATCGCCCGATAACGCGGGCCGTGTAACGGTGCGTTGGCCTTCTGACAGCCGGGTTGTGCCGGCGCTCTTCATTTCGTCGAGCTGGCGCAGCGCGCCTTTGACCCCAGGCTCGCCGGCGTTGGCCTCCAGGCCAGTTCGCAACGCGCTTATTACGTGCTCTGGCACACGCACCGTGACCTCGGGCCGCTCGGCCAGATGCGCGGCCATCGCGACCGCTCGCTGAACCTGTTCTGGCTTGAGATTCTTGAGGGTGGCAACGATGGCGCTTTCGGTCGTGCTCATCTTGCCGACCAGCGCGCTCGTCTTGCCAAGCAGCGCCTTGCCGGAACTTGCACCCCCTTCAAATACAGCGAACACGCCACTGGCCAAGTGCCCGGCTTCGCGGCCTGCGTTCCAGAGGCTGACGGGGTCGCCCTTCGCGTAGAGCGCTGCAATGTCGTCCACCTTTTTTTGCAGCGCGCCAGCCGCGCGCGCGGGCACCTCGCCGCCATGCTGGCGCAGGTAGGTACACAAGTCACCGATCTTTTTCAGGAACTGCGGAATTTTCTCTTCCGGCACGGCCAAGGCTTCGGCGCCTTGCTTGACAAAGTCCAACGTGCCTTTGGCCATGTCGCCAACGGTCTGCCAGGCGCCGACGTCGCCGCCGGTGATCAATGCAAGCGCACCACCCGGGTTGCTCGCCGCGAACTTGGCGTAGTCGGCCAGAACCTCGAGAGGGTAAAAAAGCGCGGCGGTTTCCTCCCAGCCCGCTCGCACAAGCCCCTTCGCCCAATCGCCCAGGTTGGGATTGGGCGCGAGTTTCCCGGGTGGGCCGAGCACACCACGGGCAGTCGGAGCCAACCCGGGGGGCACCGCCTTCGCACTTGGCGGATAGAGCCGCTTGCGCGCCTGGGCCTGCCAAACTCCCGCTTGCTTCACGTCAGCGTCAGCCCAATCACTTCGGCTGGCGTGTTCGGTGTCGAACAAAGTTTTGTTCAAGCGGTCCCTGGCCTTGCTGGAGCCCGGATTCTTGTCAAAGTTGCTGATCGCCGCGCCCAACTTAGCCACGCTGTCACGACCTGGCGCCGCGGCTTGCACCAGCTTGGCCTCGGCCTGCCCGATAAAATCTTGCAGGTAGGTCGCTTCGTCGGTGGCGAGCGCGCCAGGTTTAGAGAGCGCCCTTTTCGCATCGCCTATTGCGTTTACCAAGTCGGTGCCCGTGCTACCCCCCGAGTCGAAGTCATGCAACACTTGTTGGAGTGCCTTCACATGCTCGTGGCCTTGAGTTGAATTGATCTCCGCAGCATGTTTGCGCGCCGCCAACATCTGATGGCGGGCGAAGGCGAGCTGAGGATCGTTGTCACCGGGCCCAACTCGCCGGTCGTACAAACCGCTGAGGCTGTGGCCCTCTAGGATCCATTCGCGCGTTCTCGCCTCCGCGGTGCCGCGCTCTTTGGTATGCAGCGGGTAGTCGCCAAAGGCGGTATGTGCGAAGAAGTAATCGAAGGCGTTGTGGAACAACGCAGCTTGCCCAAGCCATTCTTTGCCCGGTATCCCGATATATATCGGCACACCATCGCTGTTATAAACCTGTGTCGGGCCGGTGTCGCCACGGGCTATCAAGAAATCGTTGGCGTCGCGGATTGAACTAATGAAGCTCATGCGTGGCTCGTTTGGGAGTTGTAGCGTGGAGTAAGCACAGGCGAGTGACCTGCGTCATCAATTCATTGCATGGCGGGACGAACAATCGTGGAAACGGTTGTGCCAGGGAAGAGGCAGAATGGGTCACGGTAATCGAGACTTCGTGAGAATGATTTATTTGCCACTCAATACCAATTGGCCATAGTAATCTAACACGCTGGCGTAGCTCTTCAGCTTCAGACGTTCATTGAGTTTTTCGAACAAACGAGCCTGAATAACGCTGAAGTTTTCTCCGTGGATGAACCACATCGCCTGCACCCATCGTTCTTCCGACCAACCCTGCGTAACCACGTTATGCAGGTATGAGCGGAGCAGGTCTGTCTCAGCTTGACCCGGCAGCAGGCCGGCATTGGCGGTCAATTGGTCGAGCGCTTGCGATCGCGCTTTGCTGTCAGCGAACGGCAGCATCACTTGCATGAACTGGTTAACGCGTGCGGTGGTCAGCGAATCACCCGGGAAGCGCCTGCGCTGAGCCACCGCGTCAAGAATTTGTGGCGTGGCTTGCGCGCCGAATTCCTTTACGAACCGGCGCAGCACTGTTTCCGACCACGCTCGTCGCGCCCCACGAATATCGGTCGGCGCGTAGTTGATGGCGTCAATCTTGGCGATCCAGCTGCGCGGCAGCACGGCGCCAATGATGGCTTCGGTCTGCACCGGACGCACCGTGGCGTCGGCGATGGCTTGCGCTTGAGTGTGCGAGATTGACGCTCCGTCGCGTCGTGCAACCTGTAGCTGGCCCTGTGCATCGAGCTGCGCTGTGAGCAACAACAACGAGCGACTCGGCGTGGCTCGCGGCACGGCCGCAGCCTCGCTGACCAGCATCTTGAACCCCTCAGCATCGACGCCTGCCGGTTGCTGCGGCAACCATACCCGTGACGGCAGGCCGGTACTTTCTTCAAGCGCCAGTGCGAACGGCGCGCCGGGCTGGTAACCGATTGGCAAAGCCGCCAGCGGTTCGCCCGCCGGGCTCATCAGCGTGGCTTGCCGTGCGATGCGTGCTTGGAGCGCCGGGTTGGAAGGCTCCGCGCCGGGCTCGCCGCTGCTAACCACGGATTTGGTCGGGTCAGGCGTGTCCGACGGCGGACCAGTAACTCGCGTCCCCGGATGGTTGACATTGCCCGGCACGTCCCCAAAGACGTATACCGCAACATCGTCGATCTTCTGCTCGGGCGCAGCTGTGATCACCAATGAGTTGCGCCCGCCGATGCCGCCCGTCTGCGCGGCCCTGATGTCAGACCCGCTGGGTGGCGAGTTAGTAGGGTGAAAGTGAACGACCAAGTTAACGCCGCTCGGGAACTCGGTCAACCACCTGTCACCTTTCAGGCGCTCAGTGCCCATGACGACGTTCCATTGCGCCGACTTAGGGGCGTGCCAAACGGCAAACTCGCGCTGCGTCCAGCTGGTGGCAAGCCATAGTTCGCCTAAGGTGTACGGTGGCCCGGCACGCTCGGGTTGTGCCAACTCGGTCGTCACTTGAACACTCATCGCGTCTCCCGGAGCGATCGCGGCGTTTGCCAGCAGCTCCCTCAACCGCTTCATGTCCACCGTCATCACACGCCCGTCGTCGAGCACCCTCGGTTCGGTGATGCCCCATTTGGCCAGTGCTGCCTTGGCTTCGGGCACACCAAGATCGCTTTTCATCATTTGTCTGCGTTCGCCGGTCGCAGGGTCGACGAAGGTCATCAGCAATTCCCGACCCAGCCGATTGGGAAAGCCTGTGGCCGAGTCTTTGAACAGCGACAAGGTCTTGAACCCGCTGCTCGGCACGCCACTCGCGGCGGCGATGTCTGCTTCAAGCGTTGTCTCGCTGCCCTGTGAGGGGCCAGAACCCGCGCTTGGCGGGCTCCGGAGGCTTACTTCGCCACCACCGCCGCTGCTCGACGGCGGGTCGCCGGCACCTGCACCTCCGGCAGGCGGATCGCCGTCGTTGCGGCGGGTCGGCACCGGAACGTTCGGTGACAACGGCGCGAACGGCTCGTTCGGCACCGTGGGGGCAGGCCCAGTGGGCAAACCACGCATGAAGCCGTCTAGCCGCTTGAACAGTTTGTCTGCCGCGACCCAGTCTTTTGCTTTCGGGTCCCACGTGGTCGCGCCGGTGAGCGGGACGACCGGGGAAATGTCGCTAACTCTGGCCTTTTTTGTGATGTCGAGGAAGGGAACATAAGTCGTCTGGCCATCGGCACCAACCCGGGGGGTCAATACCAAGTACTTGTTTTCAGTGTTGAGTACGCCGGCGGTCTTCGGAGAAAGTGGATCGCGGAAGCGGGTGAACATCATTGCCGCCGGTCCGGCGTTGAGCACGGAGAAGTGGGCACAAGTGGCTAGGTCAAGCGAAGGCGCGCCCAAACTGACCTCCCAATTTCGTCCCGATTTACGGGGGACACCGCCCGCCTCCATTTTTAGCGGATTGATGTCTGCGCGGCCGAGCTGACAGCTGTAAGCGTCCGAGATGTTCAGGTTGGTCGTGCCTAAGCTGTAGCCAAAAAATGCATTGGGGCCGTAGGCAACGCCAGTTGCGGTTATCAGGAAGCTACGATCTGCGCGCCGTCCGAACCACGGCGGCGCAACGCCCGACTGGCCCGGCCCAGTGGCCGGCCCGATAACCGCGTGGTCACCGGCGCCGAAGGCCACGATGGCACGGCCGCCGAGCTTTTCCATTCCCGGAAAGTCGGCAATCATGTAGGTGAAATCGATCCCTGTCGAAATGTTCAGCGCCTTCTTGACCATCAGCGCTTCGCCCACCACGGGCTTGTCGCCGTGCACCGACACCATGCGCGTCTTGCCTTGCACGTTCGCCTGAGCAAGGACAAAGAGCGTGGCAGCGGCGACCCCGGGCAAGCTCTTTTGCAATCGGTCACTGGCAGCGCCCACTCCGCTCAATACCGCGTCTTTGGCGCCAAGCCCGGCTTTTCGACTGATCGAAGCGAGATCTCCCAACACCTGCCCGGCATCGGAATGGGAGAAATCGATGGCCCGCAACTTCGCGTCAAAAGCTCCGCTCTTGAAGCTTTGCGCGGCGCTGTCGATCGACGACAACAGCTGCTGGCCGAGCGCCGACTCCACCACCGGCGCCAACACTTTTTCTTCGAGCACCCGGGCCGAAGGCAAAAGAATTCTTTCTTGAATGAACAAGCCCGCGGCATCGATACCTGGTTGCACCTTGGCACGCGTGGCGCGGCCCAGATTGATTATTGGGCCTTCGATATTTGTTGAATAAACAGCCGTACCCGCATCGTAAAGCCCTTGCTTTTTACGCTCGATGGCGCCGAGCATGTCGTCTTTGAACAGGTTGAAGCGCGTCACGGCGCCGTCGATGCTGAACGACAAGTCTGACGGGTTCAGACGTTCGAACGGCAGGCCCGGCAACTGGCTCGCGCTGCTTACCTCGGCCGTCAGTGGGCCACGGTCGGCCGGAGGCAGCCCCCCCAGCGTGTCGGGCCCGGGGTTAGCCGCCGGCGTCTTCGGCGCGCCGCGGCCCTGCAGCGCCAACGGTGGCGGGTCGGCCATCGGCGTTTGACCGGCGACGAAGGACTGGGGAACGGGCTTGGCGCCCTGTATTGGCAGATCGGCTTTTAGCTCGGAGGGCGGCGATCCCGTGGACTTGGGGGGCTGCACTCCCCGGGGCTGGGGCGCTTCAAACCGGCTCGCCGGGGGTTCCGGCGTCGAGGGAGGCACGGAAAGATCGGGAGGATTAATGGCTCGCGCAGCACCGGTGCCCACTGCCCGTGTCGGTTCTGACTTGTCGGGCCCATGCATCGCGTCGGCCAACGGGAGGGCGGTGATTGCGCCACTCAGGAAAGCGTTGGTCAGTTCTGTGTCGGTCGGCAGGTCGCCGCGACTAAATGCGCTTTGCACTCCACTGCCGGCGGCACCGCTGAGCCCGCCGATACCGGTCGTGATCGCAGCCGGCACTGGCTTCAGCTGGAAAGAGTATTTGCCGGTCTGCGTCAACGGGTTTTCAATGGCGCCGAAGCCTGCGCCGGTCAGCGCCGTGACCGGGATGTTGACGAACTTTTCTTTGGCTTCCCGAAGTACCTCGCCGGGTGCGGCGGAATGCAGTTTGTGCAGCCGCGCCTCTGAAGCCGTGATCGACGCTTTCTGACGCGCGTCGAGCTGGGCGCCGCGCTGCCCGAGATCGTGGTCGCGCTTGGCGGAGAAGAATTGGTTTGCCTGCGCACGTGCTTGGGCCAAGAAGGGCTGGCGCTGAGCTTCGAGCGCCGCCGCACGTTGCGCCACCAGCTCGTTGCGGCGCTGGCTCAGCCCCTCGCGCAGGGCGGCCAGCAAGGCAGCCCGCTCGGCTTTCGGCTTGCCTTCAAGCCGGTGTTCGGCGTTGGCCATCGCCGTGTTTAATTGGCCATTACGCAGCGTGAGCTCTTCCTTAAGCTTTTGCTGCTTATAAGTTTCGAACCGCACCGCTTGCGAGCGCATCGTCTTCTCAAGCCAGTCCGGGCGCGCTTGCTCCCAAGCGGCGGCCGAGCCAGCCAGGTATTCGGCTTTTTGCTTCGGGTATTGCGTTTTGGCACTGTCAATTGCCTGGCGCAGGGTTGATTGGTCGAACTGTTGGCCCACCACAAGATCAAGGAGGTCCAGTGGCAGGCGCAACAAGTCGGCTCCACCCAAACCCAGGCCAGCGGCTGCCGGCGCAAGCAAAGACGCTGGCAACACCGGCGCCAGCTTGGCCGCCGTGCCGGCGGTAATGACGCTCGCTCCGTTAAGGAACGCCGCGTCGGCCAACGAGGCCAGCGCGTTATGCGCCATGCGTTTGGGGTCGCCCGGATCGGGCACGTACGAAGCCACACCCTTGTCATAGGGCAACGCATTGGTGACCCAATTTGCAAACGTGTCTTGCAAAGTGCGGTTGGCGAAACCCGCAGCGGCGCCGAGCCCTGGCCCGCCAAGGGCGGTGCCCGCTTTGGTGACGACGAAGTTCGACGCCGTCTGCGCACCGCCCGCCATTGCCGCGCCAGCCTCCGCGTTGGTGCCGAATTGGCTGATTTGCGCCGCATGCGCCGCGCTGTAATCGGCCATGACAACGCTTTTGCGGCGCATGGCCTGTTCGCGGTTGATGGCGCCCTTGCCCGCGTCCATGACAATGTCGTTGAGTTGTGCGCGCGTGTTATCGTAAAGTTTGAAACCGTCGCCGAAAAACAAATCGCCCAACGCATTGAAGAGGCTTTTGCTTTGGGCAATGTTCCCCCAGTCCAATTCATCACGATGGATCGAGGCGATGTCCTTTTCCACCTGGTCACGCACGGATTTCACGTAGGCAGCCTGGTCGTGTCCGCTGCTGCCCTTGACCATTGTTGGAGACATTGACTCCAGCACCGTCCAGCCGTTGCCGCTTATCTTCGTCTTGGCGTACGAGATGGCCGCGTCGCGGTCCTGAATCGACATCGGCACCTTGTATGGCGTCGCTCCGTCCTTGCCGCGCAAGCCCCATTGCGATCCGTTGATCCTGACCAGCACACCTTGCCGGAGTTCGCCGCTTGCGCTCTTGGCCCCGACCCAAACGCCTGTGCTTGTGACCAGCGTGCCCGACAGCGGTGTGCCGACCGTCCCAGACTGCACCGCCTTCGCACTTGGCGGATAGAGCCGCTTGCGCGCCTGGGCCTGCCAAACTCCCGCTTGCTTAACGTCAGCGTCAGCCCAATCACTTCGGCTGGCGTGTTCGGTGTCGAACAAAGTTTTGTTCAAGCGGTCCCTGGCCTTGCCGGAGCCGGGATTCTTGTCAAAGTTGCTGATCGCCGCGCCCAACTTAGCCACGCTGTCACGACCTGGCGCCGCGGCTTGCACCAGCTTGGCCTCGGCCTGCCCGATAAAATCTTGCAGGTAGGTCGCTTCGTCGGTGGCGAGCGCGCCAGGTTTAGAGAGCGCCCTTTTCGCATCGCCTATTGCGTTTACCAAGTCGGTGCCCGTGCTACCCCCCGAGTCGAAGTCATGCAACACTTGTTGGAGTGAATTCACATGCTCGTGGCCTTGAGTTGAATTGATCTCCGCAGCATGTTTGCGCGCCGCCAACATCTGATGGCGGGCGAAGGCGAGCTGAGGATCGTTGTCACCGGGCCCAACTCGCCGGTCGTACAAACCGCTGAGGCTGTGGCCCTCTAGGATCCATTCGCGCGTTCTCGCCTCCGCGGTGCCGCGCTCTTTGGTATGCAGCGGGTAGTCGCCAAAGGCGGTATGTGCGAAGAAGTAATCGAAGGCGTTGTGGAACAACGCAGACTGCCCAAGCCACTCTTTACCCGGTATGCCGATGTACACCGGCACCTTGCCGTCATAGAACTGCGTCGGGCCGGTATTGCCAAGAGCTATAAGATTGTCACGGCCCACAAAGATGGCATTGGAATTGCCGATTGAATTAGTGATGCTCATTCGGGGCTCTTCTTGGTTTGATGCCTAGAGTAGGCGCCAGCGCGTGACCTGCTTCATCAATTCATGGCATTGCGGGACGAACAATCGTGGAAGCGGCTGTGCCAGGGAAGAAGCCGACTGGGTAACGGTAAGCGGCGCGACGCGCAATCAATCATCGGCCGGTTCGACTACCGGGAGCCGGCCGACAGCCGATACTGCTCGAATCTTTGTTCGACGCTTCGGACATAGTTTTGAGTCTCGTTGTAAGGCGGAATGGCGTTCCCGTATTTACGAACGGCCCCCTCGCCAGCGTTGTAAGCCGCAGTGATCAGATACCAGTCGTCTTTGAACAAATCTCGAAGGTAGCTGATGTACTGCGCACCGGCATCAACATTCGTCTCAGGGTCGCGCAGCTGACGGCGCGGATCGGTGACACCGAATCGCCGAGCGGTCGCGGGCATCAGCTGCATCAGCCCCGTGGCACCCACAGGAGACACGGCGTCCGGATTGAAAGCTGACTCGACGTGCATGATTGCTGTCAAATAATGGCGGTCAAGGCCATAGCGCATTGCGGCTCGGTCGATGACCGCACTTTGGCGATCAGCCTTTGCGAAAGTTTCTTTTCGCGTGATCGGCAGGGCGCGACGCGACGCGTTGCCATGCGCACGTGCGTATCGCGCGGGGCTCTTGCCCGGGAACGAAACAAAACGCGGCCCGGCTTGCAGCGCAGCCGGCTCCTTCCAGCCCGGGGGCGCCGGAACCGGCTCACATTCGGTGAAAAAGTGATAGGCCGGGTCTGGGCGATGTCTGAGGATGCGAGAGCTTCCGTCAAGGCCCTTGCAAGAAACGGCATCGCCGACGGCGGGCTGCTGCGCGTGGGCACAAAAGGTGGCACCGAGTGCGAGTGAGAGCGCGTGGCAAAGTGAGGCGATAGATCGGTGCATGTCGAGCCCAGTCAGAGGTCCCACGAGAAGCCGCCCTGGATGACGGTTTCTTTGGGGCCTGCAGCCTTGAAGTTCTCGTCGAGTCGGATGAAACCCCCTATGCCATCGCCCTGTACCGAAACCCGCACCCCGACCGAGTCGTTGCCAGGGCCAGGACGCTGAACCAAGGTTCCGGCCAGAGTGACGGTGGTTCCGTCAATGTTGATGGAAGCTTCGGGGCTGATTTCAACGCTGTCTTTCTTGGTGCCGGGCGCATCGACGACCAAGATGGTGGCTCCCACTTTGATCTGGGGATTCACTTTGGGGTCGGTGGCAGCCCGGATGACCAACTTGAATTCGTCAAAGGCCGGGGCAGCAGCGGTCACGTTCGCTGGCGACACGTGCTGGTAGCTGGCGGTGACGCCGTCACCAACCGGATTTTTTATCTCGATGCGAGCGCCGTTTCCCCAGGCATCGTTTTTGGAGCGGGCACTGACCAGCGGCCCCGCAGTGAACCCGTTGGCTGTAAACATGGGCTTGTAAAACTCCGACGAAGTGAACGACGTTTTATCGTCGCCTGACTTTTCGGTGAATTTGACGACTGCGCTAAGGTCATTTGACACGGCACTAGCAGTGACCTCCTTGACGTTGCGAGGCGTGCCGCCTTTACGGTCGGGAGCGGCGTAATGCACCTCGAGGGCTTTCGCGCGCGCTGCCGTTATGCCGACCGGCGTATAGGTAGGCCGCGGGCTCGCGTCCATGAATTGGTTCAAATCGACATGGGCTTCCAACGCCGGCCCGAGGTCAGTTGCTGACTGCATGGGCGACAGGCTTCCAATTGACAGGTCTGACATGACATTCGTCTTTCGCGATGGAGCAAGTTGTTGAATCGGCGGGAGTCAGATGGAAACGAAGGGACCCGCAGTGACCGTACCGTGCCAGTTCACATGCCCACGCGAACTGACTTTGACACCGCGACTGATCTCGTCTTCGGACACCACCCGTATGCCGGGGCGATAAGGTTCCAGCAATCTGCGCAGGGCCCACCTCAAGTCACGCGAAACCAGCAATACAGGTGGCAGAAGCGGGTCGACCGCGAAGAGGGCCTGCAGATCGTCAGCCAGACGCAAAGCGTCTTCCGGCGCCGCGACCAATCGCCTGTCGCCCAACTCGTCCAGTTCTATCGCCGCCCGCAACTCTTTTTCCGTTACCGATGTGAAAGTGACGGCCGCAATTTGATCTGGCTTGTGCATCAGGCTGTACGAAAGATCGCGTGCGATGCCAACGCGAACCCAATTGACCAGGCCTTGAAAAGTAACGGTTGGAGCAGCATGCTTGACGACGGCCTCGAGGATGCCGCGGATATCTCGGACGGGCACGCCCTCTGCTACCAGCTGCTGAAGCAATTCAGCGAGCCGAGGAAGTGGCAGCAGTGCGTTCGCTTCGCGAACCAAGTCGGGGTATCGGCGCTCGACAAGGGCAACAATGTTGCGTGCCTCTTGCACACCGAGCAGCTCCGAAGCGTGCTCCTGAAGCACGGATTGCACCTCTCGAGCGATCTGTTCCGCCGCTTGTTTGGGGGTTAGCCCAGTAGCAGACACAACCCGTCGAACCGGCACTTCTCGAATCAAGACCCAGAAAGAATCGACATCCGGCCGTGAAGATTGGCGCAGTCCGACGCCCGGGAACGGCAGGCCCGTGTTCATGCGAAACGCTTGACGAAAGTTGCCTAGTGCGGTGTTGAGTTCGCTCAGCGAGAGTCGAGCAAGAAGCTCACTTCTAAATTCCACCGCCACCAAGGCAAACGTTTCCGTCCCTAATAAGACGACTTGCTCCGCCACAGCGTCACCGTCTCTCGTCGCCGCCGGCACTCGCTCTAATTCGTACGCGGCAGCACCGCGCAGCATGCGGCGAACATTCCGATAGCCGACAAAGGCGACCCCGGCGCCCAGCGTGACAAATGGGAGAATCGGAAAGCCCGGCACGGCGGCCAGCAGCGCAAGCACGGCACCGCCGAGGATCAGCGCTCGAGGTTGCGTAGATATCTGGTCCCCGATATGGCTCGCCAAGTTGACGGCCTCGCCTTTTTCCGGAGAGGTGCGGGTGACCACGACGCCCGCTGCCATCGCGATGAAAAGTGCCGGGAGCTGCGTCACCAGGCCATCGCCGATTGCAAGAACGGAATACTTCGAGATCGCCTCGCCGACAGGAAGGCCAAATACCAACACACCGATTGCCAGACCTCCCAACAAGTTGGCAATGACAATCACGATGCTCGCGGCCGCGTCGCCCTTGACAAATTTCATCGCACCGTCCATGGCGCCAAAGAATTTGCTTTCAAGGCCGAGACGCTCCCGCAACTGCATCGCCTCGGGCGCGGTGATCAGCCCCGCGCGCAAGTCGGAGTCGATCGCCATCTGCTTGCCAGGCAGGGCATCCAAAGTAAACCGCGCACCAACCTCCGCAACTCGTTCGGCGCCCTTGGCGACAACGATGAACTGGACGATGGTGATGATGGAAAACACCACCAGCCCGACGATCAGGCTACCCCCGACAACGATGCGTCCGAACGCGTCAATAATGTCGCCAGCGTGCCCCGACAACAAGATTTGCCTCGTGGTCGCGACATTAAGTGAAATGCGGAACAGTGTTGTGAACAGCAACACCGATGGGAAGGTCGAGAAGGCCAGCGGCGTAGCGACGTAGAGTGAGAACAAAAGCAGCAAAACGCCACTCGCGATGTTGACGGCGATGAGCGCGTCAAGCAACCACGCGGGTAACGGAAGAATCATCAGCGCGATGATGAGCAGCGCCAGCAGAGCCAGTGCAAAATCTGCAGGGCGTGCAAGCGCGAAGGCGCTGCGCGCAACCGAGCCGCCCGAGACACTGGCGCCTGTGTCAGCCTTCACGTTTGCTGATAGGACAGTCATAGCCAAGAGGGTGCGCAACGCGGCTTTGTGATCGCTTTGCTTCGCTTTGTGCTCGTGACTATGACCGCGGTGGTGTCCGAGAGACGGATTCGCGCGCTCGCACGATCGCTTGCACGGTTTCCGCTTGCAAGGGCGCTGGAATTCTGGCGCCATCCGACGACCTGGTCCAGAGCTTCGACAACAGGACAGAGTCAAGAATCAGCGGAATCCGGTTGTCGCGAGCCAATCCGAGCACCTGCGTGGCCACCGACCCGGACGCGCGAAGAACCACGCTGGCATCTTGTCTGCGCCCGCTGGAGTCGTTGTAGAACAGCGGAATGACCCGGCCGTCCGACGCTGTTAGAACGGCTGCGGAGATTCGAACAAACCGCATCTGCTCAAGCGGCGATGGAACACGCCCGGCGTTCTTTCGGGCTTGCTTCAGAATGGGATCGCCCTCGTTTTCACGGTGCTCGCGCCGCACTTCCTCGATGGACATTCGCAACTGCTTGATGAATTCATAGCGTTGATACAGGAAATCCAGGGCACCGAGAAGCATGAAGGCGCACAGCGCCCATACGCCGAACGCGAGGATGCCGTTCTGTAGTACCGCCAATCCACCGCCGACGCCGGCATACACCACCCGCACGGCGTCGCCAATGATGGCGCTGGAAATGATCCAGAGGCCGACGCCGATCACCACCGCCTTCACCAACATCATGCCGACAAGCACCAAGCTCTTGAGCGAAAAAATATTCTTGGCGTTTTGCACCGGATTGAGCCGCTCGAGCTTCGGCTTCAGTGGATCGAGGCTGAAAATCGGACCTGTCTGCAGGCGGCCCGCAACGACACTGGCCAATGCGGCAACTCCCAATATCATCACGGCGCAAGTCGCGACAAGAGCAAAGCACTCGCCGGCCAGCGTCAAAGCGAGCGTGAGTTGCGGTCGAATGGCAAGACGGAAAGCGCTTTGCGCAAGCCTGGCGACGTCGGTAGCTACCCACGGAAGTAGCAACGATGCCGCGCTGAATGTCACCGCCAACGAAACGGCGGCTGTCAATTCTTTGCTTTGCATGGCTTTGCCTTCCTCACGGGCCTTTTTCAGGCGCCGGGAGGTCGGTGCATGGTTGCGCTCAGTCGAATCCTTGCCACTCATTCAGCGACCCTTGAATGACAACAAAGCGGCTTTGATCGCCTGCAGCGCGTCCAGGGACTGGGTGGCGATGAATCCGAGGGCGAGCAGCGCGACGAACAACGACACCCAACCTTTAACGGCTGCGCCGAGATAGAAGATATTCAGCTGCGGGGCGGCCCGGCCCAGCAAACCCAGTCCGAAGTCGAGCAGAAACAAAACAAGCAACACGGGAGCTGCAAGCAACAGAGCGAGAGCGAATAGACGTGAAGTCAGGTTCAATAGCAACGGCGGCGCATCGATGGCGAATTGCGGGGCCATGGAAAATACCGGCCATATGTCGTAACTCAACAAAAGCGTTTCCACGACGACGAGGATTCCGCCACTGGCCACAATAAAGATGAGCACGATCTGATCAAGAAGCTGACCCGTGACAGATACCTGATTGCCAAAGTTGGGATCGAGGTTCTGGGAAAACGTCAAACCTGTTTGATGATCAATGAACTGGCCGATGGTTTGTCCGAGCCGTAATACCATCGTGAACGCCAAGCCGAGCGTGGCGCCGATGCCCGCTTCCTTAAGCGAGAGAACCAGCATTGCCGTGCCGGGCACCATCGGTACGCCAGATGCAATCAATCCCATGGAGGCGAAAGCGCCTAGAGCCAGCGCGACCGCACTCGTCACGGGTGCTGGCACAAACGGCGCGCCCAGAATGGGGAGCAGCATGGCGGCGGCCAACACGCGCGGTACATGCATCAGCGCAACAACCCAAAATTCGAGCATTTGCGTGCTAATGACCCACGATCGGTAGCTTGGAAAAAATCAGCAGGGCATATTGATGGACCTGCGCGCCCATCCAGCCTCCAAGCAGAATGAACAATATCAACACGACCGCGATCTTGAACACCTGTGGCAGGGCTTGATCCTGCAACTGCACGAGCGCCTGAAAGAAACCAACCAGCAGTCCCGTCAACGCGATGGCTCCGAGCAATGGAGCGGAGACCCATAACGTTACGACGATCGCCTGCTTGGCGAGATCAACGACGGCTGCGCTCTCCATTGTTATGTGTAGCTCAATATCAACGTGTGAGCGAGGAGTGACCAGCCGTCTAAGATTACGAAAAGAAGCAGCTTGATCGGTAGCGATACCACAGTTGGGGACATCATCTGCATGCCCATCGCGAGAAGAACGCTGGCCGTGATCAGATCAATGACGATGAACGGCAGAAACACCAAAAACCCCATCAAGAATGCTGCGGTCAGTTCGGAGATGGTGAATGCCGGCACCAGCACGACGAAGTCTTTAGGGCCGATAGTTTTGGCGACTTCAGGCTTCATGGTGCGCTCGGCGGCGCGGATAAAGAACTGCCTTTCCCGATCGCTCGTGTGCTTGTCGAGAAACTCGCGCAGCGGCTCTTTAGCTTTCAGCAGTGCCTGGGAGAAGGCCGTGGCTCCCCGCCCGCTAGCAGATTGCTCGTAGACCTCCATCACTTGGACGCCGATCGGGTACATGATGAACCACGTCAGAGCAAGCGCAAGCCCATTCGTGACCATGGGCGGCGGAACCTGCTGCAACCCGAGCGCATTCCGCAGCAAAGCGAACACCACGAGAAGCTTGGCGTAGCTCGTGGTCATGATCATCAACACGGGCACTAACGAAATCCCGACAATGAATGGCAGAAAATAAAGCGGGTCGGGAAAATCACCCATGGGTCAACGCTTGAGCGCGGTGACAACGGCGACGAGTTCATCTCCCACTTCGGCCAAGTCGGCCCGCCCAACCCTCTGCCCATTGACGACGATCCAGGCGGGCTGATCGTCAAGCCGTTGAGCGAGCGGAACGATGCTGCCCACGCCGAGCGACGCCACTTCGGCCACCGACATCGACAGCCTCCCGATTTCAAATGTGACAGTGCACTGCACGTCGTCGAGGGCGTCGAGTCCAGGGCCCACCGGGAACCCTTGTGGGGTACTTTGCAAGTCCGTCACGATGCTCTCCACGATAAGTCTTCCTTCAGATATTTGTGCATGCAACATCGGTCGGCCTCCGGGCGCCAAGGTCACGCGATGACGGTCGATCCGATTCGACAGACGCGCGATGCGGATGGCGTCGCCAGGGTGTAAGTCGAGCAATTCAGTCAGTGACAAATCCACGCGCGCCATCTCGACCGCCACCCAAAGCGGGACGGCGCCGCGCGCGGAAGCGCTCGTGGTCATGTCGAGTCGGCTTGAAGCCGACTGCAAGGTCGGGATCCCCGCGCAGAAGGCACCGCGAGCCACGCAGTTGAGGCTCTCGCCCATCAACACGAAGCCTAGCTCCAGCGAATCGACTGGTTCCGACAGCTCGGCCGGCCTTGCGCCAAACGACACGGCAGCCGCAGGCCCCCCCAACAGCATCTCGAAATAGCTGACCAGCGGCGCAGCGGCATCGCTGAGGGCGTGCAGCAATACAGCAGCCGGCACTTGCGAGAAGTCCGCTTCGAACAATGGGTCCAGCGCGGACCAGGGTTGCAGGCCCCACCACATGGATGCGCCTTGCACGGTGCAGCTCAAGCCAACCGCAGACGACACGCCTGAGGGCTGCCAGTGAAACATGCCGAACGATCCAAGCGGCACGGCGGCGCTTCGGTAAAAACCATTGCGGACGCCCACGGCCCCGGCACTCAGCGCCTTGAGCCGCAGGCGTGTGGTCGGCCGTGTACCCGATTCGCTAATTTGCATGAGCGTGACCCAGCGATGGTGCTCGCCACTCGTCACACTCGGCGTCTTCGAGACGCTCCCGACGCAATGCCGCTTCTTTATCGAGGTTTTCGACGAGGCACGCACCTCGGTATCGTGCTCGTTCGGTTCGACCACATTCCATCCGGCATCGATTCAAGGCCACGACGGCATCTGACACTTGGGCGCGATGCGCGGTCGCTTGCGCAGCCAGTCGAGACTGGATTCTGGCGTGCTCCGCTCGAATTGCGCTGATGGCGACGCCGGTTGCACGGCCCTCCTCAAAGGCAGCTTCCATCCGATGCTGGAATCTGTCTTGGTTGCTCAGTTCGTCATCGATGTTCACGATCAATTGGTCAAGTCGGCGCTGCGCGTCATCGTGCAAGTGCATGGCTTTGCGATAAGCCGCGTGTGCTGTTTGCAGGCGCAGCTCTCGACAGCGCAGAAGCGTTCTCATTTGAACTTTCATGGCAGCAACTCTCTGAGTTGCGCCAGCGTCTGTTCCGGGGAGCACGCCTCGTCTGGCGTTTGGCGCAAGAATGATTGGAGCGCGGGCTGAACCGCGATCGCTGCGTCGGAGAGGGGGTCCAGGCCGCTTTGGTACTCGCCGATTCGCAGCAGCAGCTCGACGTCGTCGTGCTTGGCCATGAGGTCCCGAACCTGTCCAGCCAATGCCAGGTGGCTGGCAGAAACGACTCGCGACATCAGACGGCTGCTGCTGGCAAGAACGTCGATGGCCGGGAAGTGACCGCGGCCTGCGAGTTTGCGCGACAACACGATCGCACCGTCAAGTAAGGACCGTACTTCTTCGCCAATCGGGTCGGCGCCGTCGTCTGTTTCCTCCAGCACGGTGTACATCGCGGTTATGGCGCCCTCGGTCGTGAGGCCGGCGCGCTCAAACAGCCGTGGCAGCATGGCGAATACCGAGGGAGGATAGCCTCGTCGAGTGGGTGGCTCGCCAGCCGCCAAGCCGATTTCTCGGGCCGCTCTTGCCAACCGGGTAACGCTGTCGACCACCAAAAGCACGGACTTGCCACGGGATCTGAAATACTCGGCGTAAGTCGTTGCCACGAACGCCGCCTTCAATCGCTCGACCGCAGGCCGCTCGGACGTGGCCACCACCACCACGCTGCGTTGGCGGGCTTCGCCGCCGATCGCATCGGTCAGGAAATCAGCCACCTCGCGACCGCGCTCACCTACCAGCGCAGCGACAACGACATCGGTTTCGGCGTTGCGGCACACCATCGACAGCAGCGTGCTCTTGCCACAACCCGCCGGTGCAAAAACGCCAAGGCGTTGGCCAAGCCCGCAAGTGAGCAACGAGTCGACTGCGCGAACCCGAAGCGCCAGCGGCTGAGCAATCGACGGGCGCTGCAGTGCCAGGGGACTGTCACCTTGAACTTCGGCCTGCAAAGCGGCGATCGGCATGGGCGCGCCGTCGTCCATGAATGCACTACCCATGCCGTCGACGACGCGCCCAAGCAAAAAGTCTCCAACGGCGACGGTATGGCGTCTTCCGAGCGGTCGCACGAGAGTGCTGGGGCTCAGTCCATCAATCGAGCCCAGCGGGTTCAGCCACACCTCGTCGTCGGCAAAACCGACGACTTCTGCGATGCTTTTCGCCCCGGAATTGAGGTCTACCAACTCACATAACTCACCGACCCTCGCCGCCACCGATGAAGCACGTATCAAAGTCCCAACGGCCCATACGACCCGACCGCGAGAGAGTGAATCGGTCCGAGTGGCGCGCGCCGCCGCCTCGAGTCCGGTGCCGTAGACCTGCATGCAGCGACGCAACAGCAGAGCCACATCTTCGCTGTTCACAGAGAATCCCCCGACGCCTCGGCACTGCTGTCGAGCGCTGCGGGACGACGCAAAGCCTCCAGCAAAAAACTACGCAAAGAGACCACCTGCTCGCTGATTCTCCCGTCGAAGATTGCCGAATTGGCTTCGATCACCACGTCGGCTTCCATCAAGGCAGCATCCGCTTCGACTTGGACCCATTCCGACTTGCCAATGCGCGCAACTTCCGTCAATGCAGCCTGCGCCGCTTCTACGCAACTTGGAGCCACCCGCAGCCGCACGATCTTGCGTTCACCGGCCTTCGCCAACAGCGCCTCCAGACGCCTGCGAAACCAGGTCGGGTCGTCGATTTCGACGAGCAAACCACGAACCACTTCTTCGATCAGACTGACGATTCGGTCATTCAATCGCTCGAGAAAAACATGCTCGGATTGCAGCGCAGCAACAACCTCGATCATGCCGGCATGCCGGCCCTCGACGCGGCCAGCGGAATAGCCCTCATCCCACCCGTACCGTCTTGCCTCGGCGATTTCGGCATCAACGCGGGCGAGTCGATCATTCGCGAGTAAATGGGTGTCAACAGCTTGGTGCCAGCTGGCCCATTCGTCCCTCTTCAGCACCTTGGCATGCGTGCCCCACGCCTTTGCACCCGGTTCAACGGCGTAAGTCATTGCCATGGCAGACTTTCGCAGTCGGTTGGCAACACTCCGTCACGCTGCGATTGCGCGAACAGCTGTTCGATTTCGGTTCGCTGCCGATCGTCACATGCAACCTCTTGGATGGCTTTGTGCGCGAAACGCAATCGAAAGCGCTCCCGAACGCCATTTCCGGCGGCTGCCGGGAGGCTTGCATAGAGCATGGACGCGCCAAGCTGGAACACGTCCTTTCGTGTGGTGCCAATCACGCGCCATATGGGCCGAGCGCGGGCCAATGCACGGAATTGAGGGGCATAGGCCAACGCGCGTTGGCGCCGGGACGAGTCCAGCACCGCTGCCCACTGCTCAACTGTGTCGCGTTCGATGCTTGAGCAGATGGCCCGGCTGAGCATTGCGGCGCCCAGCTCCAAGACGGCAATTTCCAGAGCGTTGCTACGCCAAAGCACCCAGCGCTGCCGGTCGAGCCGCTCAGCGTAGGTTCCCCACAAATCTTCTTTGCTCAGCAAATCACTGGAAAGCCGGCCCCACTCACGCATGCCGACCTTGCGCGTGCGGGTACCCGCAGATTGCATGCGACTTGCGTCGGCATACGCCGCGGTCAGCCAGTTGAAGGCGTAGAGTGACCTATCGAAGGAAACAGGCCTCACGAGGCTTTCGATCCGGCTAGCGCATCTGCTGGAAATTGGGTGGTGTCATTCCAGACCCGGCTTGCGCTCTCGCGAAGACTACGGCCTCGCACGCGCAGTACAAGCGCCAAGACCGCGCCGGCCGCGAAAATGAGGCAGAGCAACGCACCGGCACCCAGGAGCATGCTTTCAAGCTCGGGGCGTCGCGCAACGAAGGTTTGCGAAGCAGGCTTCACTTCGGCGCGAAAGAGCGCAACGCTGACACGCTCCGGGGGAAGACCTTCGATGCCATTCGCTACCAGTTCGCGGATCATCTGGATGCGGGGCGTCAAGTCGACGTCGGCTCTATGCTTGATGAAGACAGAGGCAGAGGCCACTTTGGGTTTGCTCGTGAATTGGTCGTTGCTGACGACAACGGGGTGCACGCGAGCGAGCACCACCCCCTCCATTTGACTCAAAGTCCTTTGTAATTCTTGGGCCAAGGCATAGGTGAAGCGCGCACGCTCTTCCACCTCTGTAGACACCAGAGAGTCCTTCTTGAATACCGATCCCAAGCCTTCGAAAGATTGCGAAGGGAGGTTTTGGGTACGCATCACCGACACCGCGCGCGCGAAGTCGGCGCCGGATACATCGACGCGCCACACTTTCTCAGTGGCCTGCCGCTTTTCGGCAGCCAAACCTTCGTTGCGCAATACGCTGACGATCTCGTTGGCGTCGGTCTCACCGAGATTGCCGTAGAGCTGCTGGCTACAGGCGGAAAGTGTCGCTAGAAAGAAAGCAGCAATTGCCGCCCGGAAAACCATTTCAACCGCCTCCCCCAAGCTTCAGCAGCTTGTTGGGCAGGGCAGCGAACGTGGTGACCGCCGAATCCAACACCGCCATGTTGTTGGTCGCTTCGTTCAACCGGATGCTTGCCAACATCAACTTGCCAGAGTCAAGTGTTGGTTCGGACAAAGCGTTCTCCAGCTCGAGCGCAAGTGGTTTGACAACACCACCGTTTAATTCGCTGACGTGCAAGGCATCCGCCATCCGCTCGAGGTTAAAGTCGACATGCAACGAGTCGTTCGAGTACGAATCCAGCCGCGCGTAAGCCTTCGAAAGCTCGGCCGGCATAAAAGGCGTGATCGGTTCCATGTTGAAGACGAGGCCTGCAACAGCAGGCCTCGTACTCGTCCTCAGCCGTTTGAACGGCTGGCTGCCGTGAGAAGTTCCTTGGCGCCCTTTTTTGGCCCTTCCAGCGCCGCTGCGGCACCGTTGAGAACGTTCAAGTTGTTTGCTTCCTGGTTCATCCTGATGGAGGCTGCAGTCGCTTGGTTGGAATTGCCGCTGATCGTCGCATCAGCAGTGATATTGCCATAGGCTTGAACGCGACCTGCCGCCATTCCTGCTGCATCGGAAATTGAACTCATGTTTTCTCCTGTTAAATTAAAAGTTGACTTCGACTAACACATCACAAGCTAAGGTTTGAATTCAACCTAGGTCTCGCGATTCTTTAAACGCCCGAAGGCGTCGGTCCGGCCACCGTGAACGCGTCCAGATTGACAATCCTTTGGAAGTTTCCATGCCGCACCACGATTTGGTTCCCGTCGATCCTTGCGATGTACGATCCATCAGGGAGACGACCTCCTTCGAATAGGCGGGTACCGTTGCGAAGCACGATGGAAGGGAGCTCCCCTTGTCGGACATCACTGATCGAGCCGGATACATCGATTGGAGTCGCTCCCATCGGCCAATCGTCGGAGGCGATGATGCTGCCATCCGTCCGTCGCGTCAGGGAAAGAACGGGCGGTGGTGCACTCGCCGCAGCATCGACCGCAACGAGATCGCGAGGCAGGAGCCGGACCTCGACAACCGATGCGTCATAGGCCAAAAGCTGGCGCGCCGCGGCAGTGGCCCGCGATACGGCAGCCATCTCAAGCTCGACGGCCAGAACACCAGGCTTCACGCTCCACACGCGGGTCACGCCAGACAGCTCTTCCAACGAGCGCCCGGCTGCGGAATACATCTCGCCGGCCACCGAGATTTTAAGCTTGGGCGCGGGCTGCAGCTGTTTCAGCTCTGTTGTCAGGCGAGTGACATCAGCGGTTGTGGGGACAGTACCCTCGACGACGAGTTCACCACGGTTCAAAACAGATATTTTGAGTTGGCCGTAACCAAGTTGAGCCAATTTCGCAGCAACTCGGTCTGGCGTTGCGCCGCTCTCCAACTGCCCCGCCACGGCGCCACCGGGCGGAGGAATAACCACCGCGAGCGCCATAATCAGCCCGAGCGCAACGAAGGCGGATGCGAAGCCGCCGGCAATCAACCGCAATTTACCTTGCGACCTGGACGGCCTCCGGCCGATCACCTGCGCCTCCGGTGCGAAGGTCAGCCGCAGTCCGACGGTTCCCAAACGCAGCATTTCATCGTGGCGGATGGTCAGACGGCGGTGGCATTGCAATGCGCCAACGCCCAATTCCGCGTGACCTTCAAGCAGGGTAACGCCGACTTTGCGGGCGGCAACTTCTAGCCGGACCACGATCATTTCGGTCGCATCGAGCTCGATCATTACATCGCAACCCGGCTTGTTGCCGAGCAGATGTGTTCCCAGCGCGAGTACCGATCGTGCGCCGGCTTGCATGCCGCTCAGAACGAGCAACTGCACTTCGGGGCCTTTGCGGGGCTGAGAGGCGATCGAACTCATGAGGGTCGGACCAACTTGGGTGTGATCAAGAACATGCGCTCTGACTTGCGCACTTCGCTGCTGCGAGTGCCGAACAGCACGCCGAGGATGGGAACCTTTGATAAGAAGGGCACCCCACGGACACCAGCCGACGAGGTTTCCGAGACCAACCCGCCCACGAAGAGACTTTCTCCCTCGCTGATGGTGACTGACGCGCTGATGGACGAGCGCGTGACACTCGGCAGGCCATCGACCAGCGAATCTGCGTTCACGGAGCCGTCGTCAATGCGGACCAGCAATTTGTACTGGACGGTAGCACCGTCGATCACGACCGACGGAGTGACCCGCAACGTCAGACCCGCTTCGACTTTGAACAAGTCACCCGCGTATTGCCCGGTCACGCGAGCATAGAACTCTTGGGTGCTTTGAAGAACGGCCTCCACATTGTCTAGAGTGACCACGCGGGGACGCAAGCTGATGGAAGCCTTGCCATCGGTGGCGAGTGCGTTGACCTTGGCCAGCAGAATTTCGCGATTCGAACCGAGCACGATCGACGCAAGAGGCGTCGATCCGGCGGCGAGCCGCTCGGCCGTGGTGGAAATCAGCGGTGCGCCGACTCGGTCGGCGCGGTTCGAAAGAAGCGCCGTGTAGTCCAGGCCGAGACTGCTCGACTCTCCGCTGGACAAATCAATGACGGTCGCCTCTATTTCGATCAGCGGGGAAGGTATGTCGAGCTGACGCACGAGTTCGTCATACAACGCCAACCGCTCTGGCAGGTCTCGAACGATGACCGCGTTCAGTCGAGCATCGGCGCGAACTGAGCCGGTTGCATCGTTCGCCGGCTTGGCGTTCCCCGGGTCGGCATCACTGCCGCCGCCCTTTCTTCCCCCGTTCGTTACCGCATTCGCGCCGGCTTGCGGCTTTAGAGGCCGGCCCGCCAAGGCGGCGAACCCTGTCAAGCCCCCGTTGGGCATGGGCGCTGCACCCGCCGTCGGCGGGTTCGGCGTTGCAGAGTCGTACGACCCCCGGGCCCCTTGCATGCGAGTAGCCACCTGCGGGGCGGCTCGCACGTTGGCGGGCGGCGCAGCAAAGTCCGTCAACATCGAACGCAGCAGCGATGCAATTCCTGGTATGAGCGTGTCGGTTCCGGCGACGCTGACAGTCCGATCATCTGCCCATGCGTTTTTGAGTCGATACACCCGCACTTGACCAAGCAAAGCGGCAGAAGGGCCTTCTTCCAAGTAGCGGGCGGCTTGCTCCACCAGTTCGATGTACTTGGGCGGGCCGGATACTGCCACGAAGCCGTTGCCGCGCGAAAATTTCAGCCCGAACCGCTCGTCGTATATCCCAAGCTCTTTGAGAGTAGCGGTGAGTTTGGGCCCGGAATTGGGGTCGACCGGCAAGAGGCGAGATTGATTCTCAGACAACGATGTGACGTACACGGTATCTGCGAAACTGTAGTAAACAAGACCATAAGTTGCTGCGAGTTCGCTGAGCAGCGTTGCTCCCGGCTTGTTGAACGCGCCGGAGATCTTGGCTTCGCCAACCATCGGACTGATCGAAGCTGCGATTTGCTGTTTTGCGAACAGGCGCAGCAAGAATGCGGGCAAAGCTTCGCCATCGGCTCTGATGTCGATGTTGCCGGCTCGCCAAGGAACGGTTCCGGCGTTTGCGATCTCTCCGACACCGAGAAAAAGTGCCAGACCGAAAACGAAAGCCCTGGGGCCACTCATAATGTGCACCGGAGATTCGAAGCTCACCCGTAGGCTGCGATTTGACTGCGCACGCTCGCGAGCTGATTCTGGGTCCGCGTGAGGTCAGCGTAATTGGCCTGCGTTTGGGTGCCAATCGCCGTTTGCGCCATCGAGAAGCTGCTTGCCGCTCCAGAGGCGTAACTCGTTGACTTTGGGGCACCTCCGCCTCCGCCTTCGTTTTCGTCGTCGTCGCTTTTATCTTCGATGCGAGCTCGCTCTACGATGACTTGACCCCTTGCAGAGGAGGCAAGGCCGCCGAGAATCAACCCGCGCTGCTGACCTTCCTGAACCTGGCCAGAAAGTCTGGACTCGTCTGCTTGAAGCCGAGCCTCTTGAGCGCGCATGGACTCCAGACTGTCATCGGGCGACCCGGATGCAGGCGATTGCGATCCCACACTGGAAACGGGAGAGATCATGATGGTTCCTTGCTGAGGCCGAAATAAGGTCCGTGACGGCACCGAAAGGTGTTTAGCGGGTCAGCTGCCGCCACTCCGAGATGAAGGGGCAGGAGGCGTCTTGATGCTTCTCAACTTCTGGAGCTCTTGCTGGAGCACGGGGTCGTAGGTCGTTCCATCGGTCACGCCCTTCGCCGATAAAGCGGGCATCGAGGTCACCGCGGGCTGGCTGGGAAACCGCGCCAGGAAGGCCAAAACCTGTGGATCCGACCCGTAGGCACTGCTTGCTGGATAAGAATGCTGCGTATAAATTTCGATGGGCATGGTCATCCTTTCGAGACTGTAAAAACTCTTCGATTGGCCGCGCTACAACTGTCTTCACTTGCGGTTTGTGCGCCCTTTACGTGACTTTTAACCCGCGGGCACGGCCCGGCGAAGGAGTGTGCCGCGGTCCCATCGGTATCGCTCAGGCCGAGCTGATACGGCTTGCTCGAGCCGGCGAGTCAGTCCTGCGAAAACATCTCTTGACGTGACACAAGGCAGCGCGGAAAGCGGGCTCAGCTTCACGAGGTAGCGGCCACTGTCGTCTTGGGCAATATCCATCCACAGCACACGGGCGCCGGTGCGCTCGACCAGGTAGGAAATGGCAGGCGACCAAGCAATGCCGCCGTCGACGAACGGCATGCCAACGGCCCCACGCAGATCGTCCGGCTGGTCGGCCAGGATGACCAATGGGCGACCGGCGTTCAAGGCGCGCAAAGCAGGTCGAATGCAGTTCTGTGTGCCGATCATCTCTATGTCTGCAAACACGGCGATTTGGCGCAGCAACCGTCGCTTGACCGAAAGATTCTTGGGCACCCTGTAGATGACTGCCCCGGTCGCCTCCATTGCAACGCGGAGCAGCGCAAGGTACACGTCCTGGAAATGGGCGCACGCCAAAATCGCGGGTGGCCCCGGGATGCTCAAAAGACCAGATCCCTCGATCTGGGTCATCATCCGCACGACTCCGGGCCCGCCTCGAAACGCCACCCAATTGTCCATCCACGCATCAGCGTAAGCCAAACAATAATCGCGCTCGAGTGTGGAACGCGTTTCCTCGTTGAACGTCTGATAGGCAATATTGAGGTTGGCAACCACCAACGAACGAAGTTTGACATCAGCGAGAACGCGCCACAGAAACAGCAAACGTGCGACCCGTCGACGACCTGGTAAAGGCAGTCGCAACCACAACCGCCCGATTTGCGAACAAATCAAGCCCATCACCAAACTCGCCGCGGCTTGGATCGCGACAATTCGCCGCCGTTCTACAACGATGCCGACTTGATGATGGGCGCGGCTAAGGAGACAACCGTTTTGAAAACGGACATGAGGTCGCCCATACACGAGTCGCTCTTCTGCGATTGCGGTGCCTCGGTCTGCGGTACGGCCAATTGCTGATAAGGAGTCTGATTTGATACATCAGAATCAACTTCGTCGGCTTCGGTAATATAAGGGGCGGGGGGGCTAGGCGGGATTGACTGGATGCCCATGTTCTGCTTTCCTTTCAGTGGTTGTTTTCCATGTGGAACCTGAAGCTGAATGGTCTACTCCTAGACTTTGACAGGTCTTTTTTCTGCTTTGGCTCGCCGGGCGAAAATCGGCGGTCTCGGCTGTTGAAGCGCCCCCTTGCTCAAGCGTTTTGGCATTCGTCCTAGGCAGTGCGGCGATGCAATCTGTGAGTCGTTTGAGCCGACTCGCGGCGCCGAGCTGCTGTGATAGGAGTTATATCCACGCGCCTTTAAAATTACTTTGTTCTGCTTTGTCGGAACAAAGCAAGGAATGCTCTGGTCACTTCGTCTTGTCCATTCGTTTTTTGCCGTACACCCATCGACATCGGTTTCCTCCTGACCTCCGCTCCATGAACACATCTCCGCTAGCGTTTAGCCATCCGTACGGGATTGCGTTCTGGGCGACATACATCTGGGCCTTCCACCTCGCGGAATTGCCGGTCATCTTTTCGACACCGACCGCCGCGTCGCCCGCGGCCTCCACCCCCCCGCAAGACCCGTTGCGCCACTGCCAGTGGATCTGGTGCGGTGGTGTGCTGCTCTCCATGGCGGTTAGCGGATGGCGACCGGCGACGATCGCATCGGGTTGGGTTTTGGCGTCGTTCTGGTTGGGTCTGCTTTTGATGATGGCGGGCGGGGCGCTGCGGCGCCACTGCTTTCGAATGCTCGGCCGCGATTTCACGTTAGACGTGCGAGCGCGTCCCGATCAGCCGGTCGTCAGCTCTGGCGCCTATGCTTGGGTGCGCCATCCCTCTTACAGTGCAGGCCTGCTTAAACTCATTGGCCTCGGGTTGGCGTTGGGTAACTGGGCCAGCCTCGCGGTGCTCGGCGCGATGGGCATCATCGTATACGCCCGCCGCATCGCGTTTGAGGAAGCTGCTCTGATGCAAGTCATTGGAGAGAAGTACTTGGCATACGCCAGTAAACGAAAGCGACTCATACCCTTCCTGTTTTGAGCGAGTCACCGTTCATTTCCAATATGGCATCACGTTTCGGCAGCGCTAATTGGCCTGCAGGGCGGGCGTCTTTGATCTGGCAGATTTTTAGGGATCATAAGTGGACCCCGAATGTTCAGGCTGCGTCGGCCGAGGTTGATGCTGATGCTGATGCTGATGCCGTGATCTCAACTTGAGTTGATTGATGAAAAGACTTCAGTGAGATTATTTCGCCATCGCGTGCGCCTACGCCTTGTTACAACAACCTGCACGTCGGAGCGTGTTGGGGTGGCTCGATGCGGAGCGCTACTGTGTGCGCACGCGCTCAGTCAAACCCTTCAGCAGTTGCGCACCCTCCAAAAGCGCATTTTCGATGAGAGCGCACCCCACATCGTCGCGATCTGAGGCCGACTTGTCGACACCTGTACACCAGGCACGGAAGTCAGACAAGTTTCGCTCAATCTCAAGCGACCGCACGATCCAACCGCTCGAGTCATCGACAACGGCGTCAGCTGCATCTTTCATGGATCGATGCTGCTCCACGGCTACGGGAGAACGCGCGAAACGCGGGTGAACAGCAGAATGCAGGGGCCCTTGCTCCCGCTCTGCGTGAACTTGTTCTACCACAAGGGCGTGGACTGAATGCGTCTTCGACGGGTTCCTCATGTGCTTCGGACCTGGCTGGGCTGTGGTGGATGAGTATGAGTTCTATCCCTGTGATAGACACCCCTGGTTCACGGCACTTGCATGCTATCGAAGAAATGTCTCTGGTGGTCTTGCCCCTGCATAACCGGACACAGCCTATTCGCAATGTAGCGCCGGATGTTCGAGTTGAGCGCGGCGCGTCTGCTCAGCCCGTTGCCGCCTGAACTGGCGCGGCGATCGCATCTTCAGACTCGAGTGAGGATGGACTGGTCTTGCCCCTGCATAACCGGACACAGCCTATTCGCAATGTAGCGCCGGATGTTCGAGTTGAGCGCGGCGCGTCTGCTCAGCCCGTTGTAGCCTGAACTGGCGCGGCGATCGCATCTTCAGACTCGAGTGAGGATGGACCTCGTTGAAGTGTTCGAAGGCAGCAGCGAGCTGGGCCAGCACTGTTGGCGCGTTGCTCAGGTCCATCCTGCTCTCATAGTCGCGGCGGAACGTGTTGACGAAGCTCTCGGCCATGCCGTTGCTCTGCGGGCTGCAGACGGGCGTGTTGATCGGTATCAGGCCGAGCGACCTGGCGATGCGCCGCGTGTCGTGCGCGATGTAGGCGCCGCCGTTGTCCGTCAGGAACTCCAACCTGTGGCCAGCGGGCACGGCCTCCACCGAGCCGAAGCGCTTCTCCACCGCCTCGATCAGCATCTCCCTGACTGGTTCGCCAGGAAGCCCCTTGCCCTCCCACGCCCGGAAGGCCAGGATCTCGCGGTCACAGCAGTCCTTGGCGAACGTGGCGGTGACGGTCTGACCGGAGTCGCACTTGATCTCGAAGCCGTCGGAGCACCAGCGGGTGTCGCTCATCGGTACGGCGACGACGCCTTTGTGCGGCCGGCTCGAACGAGCACGCTGCGGCGCCTTCGGCAGCAGCAAGCCATTGCCAGCCATCACGCGATAGGCGCGCTTGGGGTTCACGCGTGGCGTGGCGATCGGACGCTGCTGGTTCACCAGCGCGCAGGCGCGCCTGTAGCCGTAGCTGGGCAGCTCGGCGATCTGCGCACGGATCTCGGCCAGCAACTCGCTGTCACTTCGCGGGGTGCGCCGGGTTCGCCCGTCGAGCCATGCGAACGGTCTGCTCTTGCGGGCCTGCACGTTCGAGCGCGCCAGGCCGAGCGCCTCGCACACGGGCTTCACTCGCCGTCCCCGGGCAACAAGGGCGAGCGCGCAATCCACTTTTTTTCGGTGGCGTACTCCACGGCCTCCTTCAAGATCTCGTTCTCGAGGGTCTTCTTGCCGAGGATGCGTTGCAGCTTGGAGATCTCGGTGCGCGCGGCCGCCAGCTCGGAGGCAGGCACCACGGCTTCGCCGGCCTGCACCGCGGTCAATGCGCCTTGACGCTCGAGCTTGCGCCACTGGAACAGCAGGCTCGCCGCGACTCCCTCGGTCCTGGCCACGAGCGAGACGCTCATGCCGGGCTCGTAGGTCCGCCTCACCAGCGCCTCCTTCTCGATGAGGGACCAGCGCCTCCGGCGCGGGTCCCTCATGACTACCTCGATCGTCTCGCTATGTCTAGTCGTATTCACAGTCCTACTCCTATCCGTAAAGATAAGCGATGGACCGTGTCCGGTCATTCAGGGGGCCAGCTCAAGCTGGGCCAGCACTGTTGGCGCGTTGCTCAGGTCCATCCTGCTCTCATAGTCGCGGCGGAACGTGTTGACGAAGCTCTCGGCCATGCCGTTGCTCTGCGGGCTGCAGACGGGCGTGTTGATCGGTGTCAGGCCGAGCGACCTGGCGATGCGCCGCGTGTCGTGCGCGATGTAGGCGCCGCCGTTGTCCGTCAGGAACTCCACCTGTGGCCAGCGGGCACGGCCTCCACCGAGCCGAAGCGCTTCTCCACCGCCTCGATCAGCATCTCCCTGACTGGTTCGCCAGGAAGCCCCTTGCCCTCCCACGCCCGGAAGGCCAGGATCTCGCGGTCACAGCAGTCCTTGGCGAACGTGGCGGTGACGGTCTGACCGGAGTCGCACTTGATCTCGAAGCCGTCGGAGCACCAGCGGGTGTCGCTCATCGGTACGGCGACGACGCCTTTGTGCGGCCGGCTCGAACGAGCACGCTGCGGCGCCTTCGGCAGCAGCAAGCCATTGCCAGCCATCACGCGATAGGCGCGCTTGGGGTTCACGCGTGGCGTGGCGATCGGACGCTGCTGGTTCACCAGCGCGCAGGCGCGCCTGTAGCCGTAGCTGGGCAGCTCGGCGATCTGCGCACGGATCTCGGCCAGCAACTCGCTGTCACTTCGCGGGGTGCGCCGGGTTCGCCCGTCGAGCCATGCGAACGGTCTGCTCTTGCGGGCCTGCACGTTCGAGCGCGCCAGGCCGAGCGCCTCGCACACGGGCTTCACTCGCCGTCCCCGGGCAACAAGGGCGAGCGCGCAATCCACTTTTTTTCGGTGGCGTACTCCACGGCCTCCTTCAAGATCTCGTTCTCGAGGGTCTTCTTGCCGAGGATGCGTTGCAGCTTGGAGATCTCGGTGCGCGCGGCCGCCAGCTCGGAGGCAGGCACCACGGCTTCGCCGGCCTGCACCGCGGTCAATGCGCCTTGACGCTCGAGCTTGCGCCACTGGAACAGCAGGCTCGCCGCGACTCCCTCGGTCCTGGCCACGAGCGAGACGCTCATGCCGGGCTCGTAGGTCCGCCTCACCAGCGCCTCCTTCTCGATGAGGGACCAGCGCCTCCGGCGCTGGTCCCTCATGACTACCTCGATCGTCTCGCTATGTCTAGTCGTATTCACAGTCCTACTCCTATCCGTAAAGATAAGCGATGGACCGTGTCCGGTCATTCAGGGGGCCAGCTCACTGGCATCGCACTTCTCCGCAGCGAGTCTCGATCCATGCATGTAGACGTATGCAGCTTGTACCGTTCGGGTTTGACAGCAATGTGAAGACTATCAGCTGCTCCACACCGAAAGCTGATGGATGAATCTCTTACGATGGTCACGCACACTTACACCTATTCTCTAGAGAATGAGCGATCCGTCACGTAAAACGGGTGGTCCGATCCCCGCGACACGTACTTGAAAGATGGCGCTCAATCATCATGGGACATTCCGAATCGATTGCTTGCTCGGCAGGAGCGGGAAAGTTCGCCCATGCGCTTGAAATCCGACTCCTGGGCGAATTCTCGGTCTCGTATTTAGAACGTCCTGTCGCGGTGTTGACTTGGCAGCGTTCACACGCCCGACGTTTGATCCAGATGGTGTGCAGTGCGCCGAAGCTCAGCGAGTCGCGCGCGAAAATGTTGAATTCGCTGTGGCCAGACTTTGACGACGCGCGTGGCCGTAATCGGCTTCATCACACCGTTCATTTCATCCGAAAGGCATGGGAGGAAATCCCGGCGCAGATCCGACCGCAGCTGAAGGTGACGAGCGATCGCGTTGAGTTCGTGCCGGCCCCAGGAACGCTGATTGATGCACAGACGTTTGTCCAACTGGCCGAGGCCGATTGTGAGAACGACGAGGCGCGTCTATCGTGCCTCGAGCGGGGTCTCGAAAGTTATCGAGGTGAGTTGGCTTCAGGATGGGACTGCCCTGAAATCCAGGCGCGACGCGCGTGGCTCGGCAAGCTGTTCGAGTCATCGTTGCGTGAATCCATCGACATTGCCAAGGAGGTCGACCGACCTGCGGTTGCACTGCGGCATGCTCACCGCTTAGCCATGCTTCTCCCGTGGGACTGTGACGCTCACTGCAGCTACGCATTGCTTTTGGCGAGCCAAGCTCGCGCTGACGCCGCCCTCGTGCACTGTCAGGAAGTCCGCGAGAGATTTCAAGTCGAAGACCCCGACTCTGTAGTGCTCCTCGACAAAACAATCCAGACCATTCAGCGCTCGGCCAATCGCCCTTCTAGTGAAGGTCTGCCAGCATTCAGGTCTATTGATACGCGCCCACCCGCAATCGCTGGCCGGCTGATGGTCGGGGCACCGTGTAGACAAACGATTGGGTATGAAGAGTGCCTTCGGATGGGCGCGGACTGTGTCAAAGACCCGTTCGGCTGGCTGTTGTCTGTGGTCGGACCGCCAGGGGCAGGGAAAACCTTGTTTGCAAGAACCGTGGCACATGAGGTCCAAAGCGATCTTCGTCATGGGGCAGCTTGGCTAGACGCTGCGATGTGGACACAACCCGCGCAATTTCTTGAAGCCCTTGCACATTCCCTTGAGCCTTTATGCGGCGCAGTTGTACCGACCGAGGCAGCACTCCAATACCAGCTGAGGAACAAAGAGCTTCTCCTCATCATCGACGAGCTGCCACCGTTGCCGTCACTTGTACAGCTGTGCGGCCGGCTGGCCCGGGCGGGCCGCGACACTCGTTGGATAGTGACGGGCTGGTCAGCGCTTCAACTTCGCGGAGAGCGAGTCATCGTGTTGGAGCCTTCACAGCTTGTGGCCCAGCCCCCGGATGGGGCTGCTTCATTCGCCGCTCGCATCCTGTTATCGGCGCGCGCACCCAACCAGAAGCCCGACGACGCACACGCCATCCAAATTGTAGAAAAAATAGCATCCCATCTCGACGGACTTCCCTTGTCGTTGGAAATCGCTGCCAACGCCCTACACCACATATCCCTTGACGAGCTTTGGTCTCGCTTGCAGCAAGACCCGGCGGCCGTTCTCTTAGCTGTTCCTGCAGACCAAACTTCGACTGAGTACTCGCTCGCTGCAGCGGTTCAACAATGGATAGCCCGAGCAAGCGATGATGCCAAACGTTTGTTACGCCTATTGAGCGGTATCCGTACTTGGGTAACTCGACGAGATATCCGTGTACTTCTAGGGGACGGATCTAGCCTACTCACTGAGTCGTTGGTCGATGAGTGCGTACGCCAGCAATTCCTGTTGCGGCGGGCAAGGCTGGTCGGATCTGCGACTCGAAGTGAGTTTCGCGTACCGAAGATCGTGACGGCCGCTCTGCATCTGCAGCATCGTCAGGTTGACGTCCCTGAATGGCCCGAACCCGTTCGGTGCTGGATATTTCAAGGGAACTCCTCGTTTTGGAAGGATAATGAATCCGTCGCACACTCCGCTTCAGACTGGTTTGAAGATCATTTTGATGATATCGACGCTCTCGCTACAAGTTTGCTCGAGACCCATAAGATCAAAGAACTTGCTGAGCTATGCTTAGTGCACGTTCACCATTGGCCTGTGACAAGATACTGTCATGGCATACTGGCATGGCTTGTTGGGTTGGGGGAATTAGCAACTGAAGTGCAGCCGGAAATCGCAGCAAAGCTCATGGTGGAGCGTGCGAAGCTCAGGGTGCATCTCGGACAATTCCATCTTGCGTGTGACGATGCCAGCCGTGCGTTGGAGCGCAGTGCAATCAACCCGGACGACGAAGTTCGGCGCCAGGCGGTTCGAATTATCGAGCGATACGGTGCCGTAACAAGCCCATCATGTGGCTCTGGGGGGCTGTCCGGCCGTGGGGTTGAAGCGGGTGAGAACTTGCTTCGAATCGCTCAGTTAGCGATTCGCCACGGTGAATTTACACAAGCACTTACCATTTGTAATCGCTCTGCAGAAGTCTTCAACTATTTCGGCTTGATGCACGGCCTGCTAAAAGCACACCACTATCGAGCCAAAATCGCGTTCGCTCTAGGCAATACGGAACAGGCCTTGCGCCACTTGGCCGATGTAGAGCGAGTGGCGAATCATGTGGGCGATGACCGTCAAATCTTGCGTGCGCAAATGATGCGGGCCGACGTGCTGCTATCACAGATGCGGTTTCACGAAGCAGCGGACGTTGCATCCAAGCTGGTTGCGAGTCTTCCGCACGGCAAAGATGTTGATATGGTGGCGCGTGCCGTTTCCGTTATTGCCTGGTCTTACTACGGACAAGGCGCCTTCCCGGTGGCGCGCGCGCTTTGCGTCGATGCACGTGAACAGGCACGGCTGTACGGCGGGTGCAGCTTACAGGTCAACGTCGAAATGCTTTCTGCCTTGATCGAGGCGCGGCTTGATCAGCCGACCAAAGCACGCCGCAGTATCAGCGCCGCGCTCGATTTATTGCATCGGCGCCAACCACTCACTGAACCGCAGAGTGACATTGTCAATGCGGCTGAACTGGCTGTATACCTTCATCGTTGCGAGTTGGCCGCACCTATGGTTTGCTTGCTCGACGATTTCGCAACCAAACCCAACCAACGCCTTCGCATCTGGGTCAGCGACCGATTACGATCTTTGCGCGCCGTGCCCACTGACGGTAACCCAGTTAAACAGAAATCTAATCGCACACCTCCGCGTGCTGTGGAAGTCCTTTCAGATTTAATTTCGCGTTAAGCAGCTTTGCTTTTCGTTTGTAGCTCGGGCTTTCAGCGCTTTGTCTCTTTCCTGGGCCAGCATAGAATCCATCGCCATACATGCCTCTGCGCCCAGCGAGCTCGCCGTTGCGGGTCGGAGCAGGGGTGATGTCCCCGTCGTTGTTGGACAATTCAGGTGGGCCGATCGTTAGCGCGTAGAAGCTTGAGCAGCGCCGATCGCCAAGCACTCTTTGCCGCAGCGAGACCGTCAGAGGTCGATCCCCAGGGCATTTGATTCTCTACCCGCCCGCTAGGGCCTCGCGAAGCATCCTGCGCGACAACCTCAACGTGCGCCGCCTTCGTTCCTTTGGGAGGGACCTCCGGAAACGTTGAAGACAGGTTGGTATCATGAGCTGTGCTTTTGCCCGACCGTATCGAGCACAGCGCGGAGGAGCGCCATCATTTTGGTCCGCCCAGCCCTTTGAAAGTCGATTGATGTTCGGACAACGCCGATTGGCGATAGGCATCGGCGCGGGCATAACGATCGGCTTTCTGGCGCTGATTGTGATCGTGGGCACCACCATCTGGCTGGTGGAGCGCGGCAATAGACTGTTTGAGCAGTCGGCGTTGCAGCGCACGATCCGAGTCGCCGCGGTGGAGTTGCGCGATCATTTGCGCACCGCGGAGTCGAGCCAGCGCGGTTTTCTTCTGACCGGCAACCAGATTTATCTGGCTCCTTACGACACGGCCAAGACGCGGGCACGGCAGGAGCTGGATGATCTGGGCGGGGTGATTGCTTCGGACGCCCCCAATCGGGCCATGCTTCCCAGGTTGTCGGAAGCGATGAGCGAAAAAATCGCCGACATGGACTCCAGCATTGCGCTGAAAAGCGCCGGCCGCGATGTCGAGGTCATGGCATTGCTCCAGAGCAATCGCGGCAAGGCGCTGATGGATGAAATCAATGTCTTTCTCTACGGCGCCATATTGACCGCCGATGAGAACGGCACGCTCAACGGCGCGGAACAGCAGCGCAATGCGTCGTTGCTCCGCTGGATATCGGCGGGCGCTGCAGTGGTCATCATCCTGGTGGTGTTCGTGGTCGCCTTCAGTGTCCACCGCAACGGGCAGGATTTGAAACTGGCGCGCGACGAAGTGCGGGCGACCAATCTGAGCCTGGAAGAACGTGTGAAGACCCGCACGGCCGATTTGGCCATGGCGCGGGAACGCGCAGAAGTCCTGCTGGCCGAGGTTAATCACCGCGTCGCCAACAGTCTGCAGTTGGTGGCGGTGCTGGTGCGGATGCAAATGCGTGCTGTCACAGATCCGGCGGCCCAGGATGCTTTGCGCGAAACGCAATCGCGGATCAATGCCATCTCGTTGATCCACAAGAGCCTCTACACATCAGGCGACGTGACCAACGTGGCGCTAAACGATTACCTGGGCGACATGCTGAGCAATCTGGAAACGGCGATGAAAAAGGACGGCCATACCGCCGTCCTGAAGTGCTACCTTGAGCCGATGTCGCTGCGCACGGACGCCAGCGTCAATCTTGGCGTGGCCGTACAAGAACTGGTGACCAACGCCTTCAAATATGCCTATCCCGACGAAAAGACCGGCGAGGTGCGCGTGAGGTTGAGGCGATTGAGCGACGGCAAAGCCGAGTTGACGGTGGAGGATGATGGCGTGGGGATCGCGCCGAACGCCGCCCATACCGGCACGGGGCTCGGCAGCAAGATCATCCAGACGATGGCGTCGGCGCTGCAGACGCGGGTGGAATACATCAACTGCGCGCCGGGTACGGCGGCGCGGATGGTGCTGACAACGGCGAACGCGTAGCGGCATCGCGATGAAATTTCGACTCTTTGCGATTGCTTCGCTTTTGTGTCACAGCGGCGCTTCGTTGGCCTCTGGCGGCGAGGGGCTGACCGTGCCGGTCAAACTGCCCGCATTCGATGCGGCACGGCCTTCCTGCAAAGCGCCGTCTGGTTTGCACAAAAAGTTGGTATTCGTGCAGGACAACATGCGCGAATTCATGCAAGGCGCGGGACGCGGGCTGGAAGCCGCGGCGCAGGCGCGGGGCCTCGCCTATCGCGTTGCCTTTGCCAACAACGATCCTGTGCTGATGATCAAACAGGTGGGCGACATTGCGACCGACAGAACGGGCGCGATGGTGGTGGCGCCGATCGATCCGCCGTCGTTGGCTCCGGCTTTGAAAAAGGTCATTGGCGCGGGTGCCTATGTCGGTGCAATCGTGCCACCGCCTGCGACGACGGTACTGAACGCGCCGCAGTACCTGACCGGCAAGGTTCTGGCGGAAGCGGCGGCGAATTACATTCGCACGCGGCTTGGCGGAAAGGCCAAGGTCGTGCTGCTGACGCATGACGGCCTGCAATTTCTGGCGCCGCGGTTCACAGCCATGCGCGATACGCTGCGGGCACTGCCGGGCGTGACGATCGTGGCCGACATTTCGCCCGCCACGGTCGACAAGGAGGGCGGACATCGCACGATGAAGACAATCCTGCTGGCGCAACCGAACGTTGATGTGGCGCTGGGCGCCGACACGGTGGTGCTGGGGGCTCTGGCGGCACTGCGCGAAGTGGGCAAGGCGCGGGCTGACCAGTTTCTGGGCGGAATCGACGGCGAACAGGAAGCGGTCCTCGAAATCAAAAAAGGCGACAGCCCCTACAAGGCGAGCATCAGCCTTGCCTCATCCATCTTCGGTTATGCGATGGGCCAGCAGGCCGCTGATTGGCTGGACGGTAAATCCATTCCACAGGCTATGGACATCTTGCCCAAGGCGCTCACCAACACCAACATCGCGGACTATGAAAGGGATACGGCGAACCCCGGCGCGGTGTACGCCGATCCATCGCGGCGCGCGTCGTATCTGAAGATGTACGGCAACATCTGTTTCGAGACACGCGAAAACTTCATCAATTTCCCTTGGTCATCAGAGGCCAAGTAGCTCCTCCGCCGTGATCGGCTTTGGAGGCTGCACAATCTTTCGCGATCGTGTCGAGCGGGAACTCCATGGAGGAAGGCAGCGTCATGCCGCCCCCGCTGCCAGATCGCACAGAATCGAGCAGCCCCCAGCCATGACCGCCCACCCTTTCGTCATCCTGTACGTTGAAGACAACGACTACATCCGCGAGTCGTTCGCCGAGTTGCTCGCAACTGCGGAGCGCCGGATCGTGTGTGTGGCCGACGGCGCCAGCGCGCGCGAGGCGATGCGCGAGCAGCAGGTGCACCTGCTGATGACCGACTTCAATCTGCCCGACGGCTCTGGCCTCGACGTGGCGCGCGAGGCCCTTCGGCAGAACCCGAGCCTGCCGGTGATCGTCTGCTCGGGCAACGACTTGAGGGACGTCGTGCGGTCGCTCGGTCCGACTGCTCATCCGCTCAGGAAGCCCTTCGATCTGGACGAACTCGAGGCGCTGGTCGAGCGGCTCGCACGACGATCGACTTGACTGGCGCGGCTGCGCCCACCGGGCGGCGCTGCGGTTTTGGATGGCCGAGGCGCACGCAAGTTTGTGGCAGCTCGAGAACTCGGCGGGAATTCGCCACTCCGCTGCGTAACGATCTTGGTCGGGGGCTTGATGTCGTCCGCCGCGTCTGTCCGGTTTGGCGAGCTTGCGCAACCCGGGTGGCTTGTGGCTTCGCGCTGCAACTTCCCCGAAAACGCAAACGGGAAAGCGCCCCCAGCGTCGGTAGCCCCTTCGGAAGCCAATCCCTTTTCGGACTTGCCGTGGTCACCGGCCGATACCGGGTAATGTCGGGTTAGGCGCAAATCGCAGCGGGTGGTTCATCGAGTACACCTTCGATTGACGTCCGGACGCCAGCCGGACATCGCGAGGGGATTCGGGTCGACCATTGCAGGCCGCCACGAGAGACAAAGAACGATTTCGAGCGCCACAGATGGATGGCCTTCACCTGCTCTTCCATCCGAGCGCGTAGGCACAGCTCCGCGCAACTATGAACAACTGCAATCGACATGAAGCAAATGAACCTGATGAATGCTGCAACCAAGCTCGGTATCGCTGCCGCCTTGGCCTTTTTCCTCCTGCCAGCGGGCGCGCAAGGCCGAATGAGCGCGGATCCAGGCACACCCACAGAGGCCGCTGCTAACTGGCGCTACAGGCTCGGCGCGGCCGTGATTTCGGCGCCCCGTTTTGTGGGTTCCAACAAGACACGGACGCTGGCTGTGCCAACATTTGAGGTCAAGTACAAAGACTGGTTCTTCATCGACCCGATCAAGGGTGTGGGGGTGCAGACCGTGGTGGGCCCAGGCTTGAGTGCCAACGCAGCGCTAGGTGTCGACTTCGCAACGCGCAAACGCAAGGACGATCCCCGTCTGAACGGTTTGGGTGACATCAACCAGGCACCCGCGCTACGGCTCGGGCTGGATTACGAGCTGGGCGACGCCTTCGTCAGCGCTAACTTGGCTTATCGGTTCGGCAAGCGCAGCAGCCGCGGCACGCTGTTAGACACGGACGTGGGCTACAACGTGGTTACTTCCAAGCTCGCGATCGTGGGCGTCGGCTTGAACGTCAAAGGAATGGACAGCACGTACTCGCGCAACTTCTTCGGCGTCTCGGCGGAACAGTCCGCCGCCTCCGGGCTTCGAGCTTTCACGGCCAAACGAAGCTTGCAGAGCTTCGGACCGTTCGTGCAGGCGGTCTTTCCGATTTCCGACCGTTGGACGCTCTATGGCCACGCCGTATACAGCAAACTGCGTGGCGATGCCGCTTCGAGCCCGATCACCGAGAAGCGTAACCAAGCCGTCCTGATAGGTGCGCTGAGTTACGCGTTCTAACCTCTCATCAGATTGAACCACTGAGCCTGGACTGCCGGGGAGCTGCCAGGTGCGCGCCGGCGCTCTCGAGTTGATGTCCCCCAGCAGCTCGACAACTGCGCCGGCGCCTGCGATACGCGGCCCTTCGTTGCCTGCGGCCATACGATCTTCGCTCTCGCGTCACAAAATGAATCTTTCCGCCGCGGACTGGAAGCTCAGCTCGGACCGGTGCGAGCGTCTGAGCTTGCTTATACTTAATTCACTAACCGATCGCATCGTGACAATCGCATTTACCAGTCGAAGGCCGGGTCGCGCGGCTGCTATCGCAATGGCACTGTATGCGACGTCGGGATGTGGAGGCGGGGATGCTGCGACTCCGATGTCGTCCTCGCCAGCTGGCGTTGTTGCTCCGTGCAGCGACGGGTATGGCAGTCCAGCCGATCGCGCAGCGATCGAAAGCGCCATGCTTGTTGGCACAGCCTCCGACGTGCGCTCGGCCATCGATGGTGCGCGGACTACCCGTGGCGTTCGCATGGGGTGTCCAGAGTCAGACCCGTCGCGAAGCGCGCCAGACACAACAGCGCCAACGCTTAGCCAACTTGCGGCTCATTGGAACAGCGTGCATGGGCCGGCCGTCGCGCAATATCGGATTCAGTGCCCCGAGCTCGGCAGAGGTCCTGGGTCCGCCGCGCTCGGTGCATGGTTTGCGAAGCGTGCTGGAGGCAATACAAGCGCCAACGCCTTGACCGACATCGCCCGAATGATGGAAGCCCAGCAATTTACCGCTGAACGCAGCAGCCCGGTGGTTGACACGACCTATGGCGTGTATGGCGGAATGGTTTCGAGTGGCGTCTTGGACTCTTGCTCGTTGTCCGGCAAGCCAGATCAGCAGGTGAGCTCTTGGTGTGCCACCTTTCCAGCTCAGTGTCCCCAATATTCATCTGGTCTTTTCGCAGGACGCAGGTTTTTAGTGGCTGACGTTAACCGCGCTGCCAATGTGATCGACGGAGGCGCAGCGTTCGATCAAGGTTGGGCTGGCGTCATGATGATCGAGGCTGCTATCGCAGAACCCGACCCGGTTTTGCGGGCGAAGTTCGAGGCATCAGCGCGACTGGCCGGTCAGTGGTCTGCAGCGGAGCCCCCGGTTCGCAATCACAACTACACGGCAAAAAACATATGGTTGCTAGCACGGTTGTATGCGTGGACCGGTGATTCTGGGTATCGGGTCGCGATGCTCGACAAACTAGAACGGAATCTCCTAATGGGCGTATTGATGGACGCGAACGGGGACGGGCTGAATGATGCGCCCGGACCCCCGGTCGGCTTTGCTCAGCTTGCGTCAGTGGCGCAAGTGCCCGGCCGTATGTGGGACGCACACAACTCGGTAACGCACTACCAAGGCATGAACACGGTCGCGATGGTGGAAGCGTATGTCGCGCTGCGGGATCGCGGCGACACGTTGGACGCAGCGCACCTCCGGCCCTTCGCGCTTGCGATGCTTGACAACCTTGCACATGACTTTCTGGTGTTGGGTGTTCCGTCAGGAGCTGGCCAACGCGAGGCCGGTTTTGCCCTAGCGTTAGGCCAGTGGAAGATCGCCAACCTCGAGGCCGTGGCGCGACCTGGGTGGGAGCGGTCACTAGCCGCGATATTTAACGCTGGTGCTTCGAGTTCAGCAGGTGCCGGAACGGCCTTCGCCGGCGCCTACTTCGCCGCACGCAGCGGGATTCGTTATTGAGGTATCAGTTGTGAAGATCACGACGGAGGTATGACCGTCAGCCTCTCCGCCGAAAGACGAGGTTCATTGGCCAGATGAACTAGGTGTCCGCCCTCGTATCCAGTGCAGGCCGTTCGCCTGATGCGAACCCATGCCGAGCCAAAGGGCGGTTCTGCTGGTGCGCCAAGGTCAGCTTGGCAGGGCTGGTCATCAGCATCCGCGTGTCGTTCAATACCGGCATGTTCATCCTTCGCGTTGGGACTTGCAGCGGCACGCGCGTCGGGTTTCGAAAGCAAGAAGCGGAGTGTTCGTTGCAAGGCTCCTGAATAGTCTTCGGGCACTGCGAAGCGCAGCCCACTCATCAGGAGCGTTACATGAACCAGTCCCCTGCCAACCGAGCCCAAGGAGGTGCCTCGGGCCCTCGTCCTTTGACCCTTGCCGCACGGGCTGCAGCCGTGCTGCTGACGGTCTCGAGTTGGGTTCGCGCGATCCCGATGCAGTCCTCGCGCATCACTCGGATCGCGGGTCGCAATAGGCGGCGAAGAATTCTCGTCTTCAAGGCAAAATTGCACTCGAGAAACTGCGTTGAATTATGGCGGTGTGCTTAAAATGGCGAATCGATCAGCGTTTTTACGGCACCTATTCCCGCATCGGAGTCTTCCGTTTTGGCGCGGCGGTGTTTACGCGTTGGTCAACCACCTCAAATCCCTCTCCGTGGAGCTTATATTGATTAAGATCAACACAATTGCAACATCGATTGTCGTTTTTATACTTCAGATCTTTTGTGCGGGAGTAACCTGGGGTGCTGAGGCGCCAGTGATGCTACACACGGCAGGACGGCAAGTACTGGGGCCCGATGGAACTCCTGTTTCCCTTCGGTGTGTCAACTTGAGCCCGTGGCTTAACAGAGAACCTTACCTGATCCGCAAGAGCGTTTTCGCCCTTTTCAAGTCGCCACATGAGCTGGAGCAAAAACTGGTCGATCTTGTCGGCCCAGCCCAGGCTCAATCGTTTTGGGATCAATGGGAAGAGGCATTCGTTATGGAGGAAGACTTCGAACGACTGCACAAGCTAGGTTTCAACTGCGTTCGTTTACCCCTCAACTATCGCAAGCTCGCAATTGAGAATACCGACGGTTCAATCAGCTTACGAGAGACCGGGGTTTCTCCCGTTGACAGGGCTGTTGGGTGGGCCTCGAAGCACAAATTGTTCGTCATGATCACTTTGCACACCGCTTCTGGTGGACAGAACAACATCCCCACGGTTGCAGACGTTTCCTCAAGCGATGCGAAGGCCCGACTTTGGGAAAGCGGTGAAAGCGACGCTCACCAGACGCGCATTGTCCGCCTCTGGCACGAACTGGCCAAGCGCTATGCCAATTCAGCGTCCGTGGGTGCCTACGATGTGCTCAATGAACCCAATCTCCCATCCGGGATCAAAAAAGCTCAATTACCAGCTTTGTATAGTCGGATCATTGAGACAATCCGAAGCGTTGATCCGCATCACATGATCATTCTGGAGGGCGACGACTTTGCACGTGACTTTTCCGCGTTCGCACCCCCGGCTGATGCAAATATCATGTATGAGTTTCATGAGTATTCGATCTTCAACTCTCGCTGGAAAAAACCAAATCTTCTTGCGCTCCAGCCATTTTTGAAGCTGCGGGATGCTCACAATGTCCCACTTTGGCTCGGCGAATTTGGAGAAGATAGTTTTGCCTGGCAAGAGAGCATGGTCGAATTGATGAAGGAAAATGGCATCGGCTGGGCTGTTTGGCCTTGGAAGCGTGTTCATCTTGGAGAAGATCGACCCGTTATGCAAACTGTCTTGACTACACCGGCGTGGAATGAACTCGTTGACTTTTTGATATCCGTACCGTTCAGCCGTAGACCGCCGGTAGTCCATGCGCAGCAGGCTATGTCGGACATGCTGACAGCGATTCGATCAGAAAACTGTAGAGAGAATCGGGCGCTCGCGACGATGCTGAGCGGTCAAGAATAGGCGGTGAATTTCATGCTGTCGATGAATAGGTTTTGGTGTACACCGGCGGTCAGCGCGAGGTGCTCGGTCTGAAGGTCGGGCACTCGTTGTGGCTTGCGCGGCGTCAAGCTCGTCATCGGCGACAGTCATGAGGGCTTCAAGGTGGCCGTCGCCAGGGTCTTCAAGGCTCGGCCGCATGCAGCGCGAGGGCAAGTCCCTTGCTTCTCTTCGAGCCCTTCTCATACTTGCCCTGCCGGTCATGCAACTCTCGTCGTGGTCCGGCCAATGCTCAGCCGATCGCCTTAATGCTCCGCGCTCTGGCATCATGTCGGCTGACCGTCGTGACTTGTTGGATCATCGCGGAGCTACTTAAATGGGTCGACTAGGCACGCGGCGCGCATGGCTACAAGACTGCGCGTGGATGGCTTCCATCGCAGCCTTTCCGGGCGCGGCATGGCCGCAGCCCATATCTCTACCGCCGGCAACCGCTGAGCAGTGGCTCGAAGAAGCCCTGACCACAAAAGGTCTCGGCGCTCCGCTGAGGCTCTCTCGCTTCGTGGAACCTGTTTAATTTGTGTTGAATCCCGGTGTCACCTGGACGCCGAATCCGGATAACGGGCCCCAGTACTCAACCGTCAGAGTGCCCGATGGCTTTGTCACCGATCTGGCATCGATCCCCCCAGCGCTCTTCCCGGTTCTCAGAGCAGACGGTGACTATGCGCACGCCGCCATCGTTCATGATTACCTTTACTGGACTCAGCGGACTTCACGAGAGTACGCCGACGACGTATTCCGAATCGCCATGCGCGACCTAGAAGTCCAATCGGCCGTGATAAGGAGCATTTACATCGCGGTGCGCGCATTCGGCCAGTCGTCTTGGGATCAAAACGCTGAGTTGAAGCGCGGAGGCGAACGACGCTTTCTCAAAGTCTATCCGAGCCAAGCGACGACACGTTGGGCCAATTGGAAGAGAAATGCTGACAACTTTCACCCACGAGACCTGTGATGCGGGCGTGCTTGTGGTCGGCCAGATTCATGATTGAACTGCATCGGATGGCGGGCGCGCTCGCCATTGTGCTCCTGTCTGGCTTGGCGATGGCCGGCCAGGCTGTGACTATGAGCGCCACAGGTATGCAGCCGAGCGTCATCAGTCCCGCCGGGCGTACGAAGGTCCTTTACGACGAGAGCCACGCTCTGCTCAGCAGCGCGAGCAACTACTCCGGAACCTCTGCTGGAGGGTGGCCGAAGCTGCCCAACACGGCCGGTGAACTCGACAGCGTTGCGGAAGCGCTTCGTCCCCATGGGTTCACGGTGACGCGTGTCTATGACCCGACCGGCGACGAGTTGGTGCGTGCGTTCCGGCAGTTCACCGCACAACATGGGCAGAAGAGAAATGTCCGCCTCTTCGTCTTCTTTTCAGGTCACGGATATACCAATCCGGGCAACGATTTCGGCTATCTGGTTCCGGTCGACGCAAAGGACCCGCGCTCAGACCCAGTCGACTTTTATACGAAGGCACTGCCCATCCAGCAAATAGAACTGTGGGCGCGCGAAGTGCTCTCGAAGCACGCCCTTTTCATCTTTGACAGCTGCTTTTCCGGCTCTATTTTCTCGACCAAATCTGCAGGCTCCCGCCCTGAGCCGCTTGGAGGCAACGCCTCCGACAGGTGGCAGTTTCTTCAAGGCAAGTCCCAAGACCCGGTCCGCCAGTTCATTGCCGCTGGCGGAGCAAACGAGGTGTTGCCTGGGCGCAGCCAATTCGTTCCCTTGCTTGTCCGCGGCTTGCGTTATGGCGTCCCTTCACAAGCCGACGGCTACGTCACCGGAAAGGGCCTGGGTCAGTGGATCGAAGAGTCCGTCCCTTCGCTAACGGGAGGACGGCAGAACCCACATTCGGGGGTCATCCGAGATTCGGCGCTCGCGCTCGGGGACATGGTTTTTCAGATCCCAGTGGACTCGTTGGCCGCTTCGTCGCCTGCCGTCCTAGCGACGCCATCGCAACCACGGGCGGTCGAAGCGCCTCGCCCGGTCGGGGTGCCATCAGTCGCACCGGGAACCATACGCGTCGGGATTTTGCATTCGTTGTCGGGAACGATGGCGATCTCCGAGACGGTGTTGAAGGACGCGATCCTGATGGAGATCGACGCCATCAACGCCAATGGCGGCCTGCTCGGCAAGAAGCTCGAGGCGGTGGTGGTGGATACGGCCTCTAACTGGCCGCTGTTCGCGGAGAAGGCGCGCCAGCTCATCAGCAAGGACAACGTCGCGGTGATCTTCGGCTGCTGGACCAGCGTCTCGCGCAAGAGCGTGCTGCCGGTGGTCGAGAAACTCAACGGCCTGCTGTTCTACCCGGTGCAGTACGAAGGCGAGGAGCTCAGCAAGAACGTTTTCTACACGGGTGCCGCGCCCAACCAGCAGGCCATTCCCGCGGTGGAATACCTGATGAGCAAGGACGGCGGCAGCGCCAAGCGCTTCGTGCTGCTGGGCACCGATTACGTCTACCCGCGCACCACGAACAAGATCTTGCGCGCTTTCCTGCAGAGCAAGGGCATTAAGGACGAGGACATCATGGAGGAGTACACCACGTTCGGGCACTCCGACTATCAGAGCATCATCGCCAAGATCAAGAAATTTGCCGCCGAAGGCAAGAAGACCGCGGTGGTGTCGACGATCAACGGCGACAGCAACGTGCCCTTCTACGAGGAACTGGGCAACCAGGGCCTGAAGGCGACCGACATGCCGGTGGTGGCGTTATCGGTGGGTGAAGAAGAGCTGCGTGGCGTGGACACCAAGCCGCTGGTTGGCCACCTGGCGGCGTGGAACTACTTTATGTCGATTAAGAATCCGACCAATGATGAATTCATCAAGCGGTGGACGGCCTACGCCAAGGCCAAGGGCATCGCCGGCCACAAGGACAAGGCGCTGACCAACGACCCCATGGAAGCGAGCGTGATCGGCTTCCACATGTGGGCGCAGGCGGTGACCAAGGCCAAGAGCACCGACACCGACGATGTGATCGCGGCGATGGCCGGCCAGACCTACAAGGCGCCGAGCGGCATCACGTCAATGATGGACGCCAAGAACCACCACCTGCACAAGAGCGTGTTCATCGGCGAGATCAAGGCCGACGGCCAGTTCAACGTGCTTTGGAAGACGCCGGGCCCGGTCAAGGCCCAGCCGTGGAGCCCGTTCATTCCCGAGAACAAGGGCAAGAGGGACGAACCGGTGACGAAGTAACCCGTCGTTTCAACTTCGCAACCGAACTTATTTCCTCCGATAGCGTCGCCGGGCCGCAATCGAAGCTCCCGCCGCAACTCAGTTCTTATCAACTCGACGATCGTTGCCTTGTCGTCAACGCCGCATTTGACATTTGACCCGCGCCAATCAGCCATACCCGGCAAAGCGAGCGCGGGGCAAACCAAGCTGAGTGCTTGAGTGCGTCACGCTTCACGGACAACGAGTCCGCATCGTTCAGCCGTTCGCTGCGGCGATCACCCGTACGCAGGGGCATGCACCTGTCAAGTCGACACCGAACTTCACTGGCGGGAAACGCTCGATCACGCCGATGTTGGTCGTGGCGTGTTCGGTCATTTCGGTGCAGGTGAAAGACGACTCCCCGCCTCGCGCCGCGACGGCAAGTGCGAGCGGCAACATCCATTGATCCACAAGGTACAGACCCAGTGCGCCTGCGCTCGCTTGGTGTGTCTTGATCTCCTCGGTCAAGGTGCCCGCCACCTACTCGGCACTCACGCCCTTCTCGCCGAAACCGGTCAGGACCTCACTCACTTGCGCATGGACAAGCGTGGCCACCAGCGCATTGCCGGGCCCTTCGTTCTGGCGTACCGCCGGCGTGCGCAGTTGCTCGCCAGTCCAGCCCAGCGCTCGCGCCAGCGCCGCCAGTTCGCGCACTGGCACCGCGCTCGGCAACGCGGGCGCAAAACACTCTTCGTACGACTCCTGCGCCAGGCCGCGCTCGGTCAGGTCGAATGCTCGTTCGAAGAGCGCCTGAAACAGTGCCACCTCGCAACGTCCGTTCAGGGCGGGCACTGGACGCGCCGGTTTAAACCGCGGTAGTACAGCGGTCGCTTCCGGTGCCCCTGGCGAACACCAGACGGTTGCCGTCCCCTTTCCGTCAGGGCGTCGCGGACGATGAAGGCGTTCGGCCACACCGACCATGAATCGATCTCGTCGCAGCCCGTGTTCGGAGTTGCTGGGCGGCGCGCGCCCTTAGCATCCGTGCATGAGGCGCTGCGTCACACCCATCTGCCCAACGCTGCCCGCGCGATGCCCCAGAAGCAGGATCCTGAGCAGGTAGCTTGACAGCGACAGCGACTAGCGCGAGTCGGTCATCGTCAGTTCATCTCGAGTGCAGCATGTACGGATTTTTGAAGTTCATCCATTTGCTCGGCATCGTCCTGCTACTTGGGAATGTGACCGTGACCTCGATCTGGAAAGTCTTCGCCGACCGCACTCGCGATCCGAGGACGATTGCTTTTGCTCAAAAGATGGTTGCAGGCACCGATTGGTCGCTTACTCTGTCGGGAATCGGGCTGACGATCGCCGGCGGCTATGGAATGGCACTCTTTGCACGGATGCCACTTCTGGAGAATGGGTGGCTGCTCTATGGTCAGCTTGCTTTTCTAGTGTCTGGCGCAGTGTGGCTGGGGATCCTGCTGCCGCTGCAGATTAGACAAGGTGCCATCGCTCGCGCGCTTGCGTCGAGCCTAGCAGTGCCGGAAGAGTACCTGGCTCTTGGGCGACAGTGGCTGTTTTGGGGCGTCGTGGCGACGGTACCTTTGGTGGCTTCGATGTGGATCATGATTTTGAAGTAGACGGGCTTACAGGAGTCGCGGGCTAAGCCGGAGCCGCGTCATTCATGCGCCGGCACGAATGTTCTGGGCGCCCGCCCGGCCTTGCGCTTGTCCCGACCCAAGCGACGATGGTCTGCGCGCTGCAATCGAACTCGCGCGCCAGCCAGGCCGGGCTTTGCCCGGCCTGCACGGCTCCACCATCTGGCGTCGAAATTGACGGCGGCGATTAAACCCGGGTTCTGTCTTCGGGCTTCGGGTTCAAAACGTCACCGGTGCCCTTTCCCGCGGCGCCTCCAGCAACCGCCCCGATCGCGGCTCCAGCCGCCATGCCGACCGGGCCACCGACAGCGCCGACCGCAGCGCCCGCGGCCGCTCCGCCGCCGGCACCGACGCCCGTCGCCAAGTTGTGATCGACCAGATCGTCCTGTCGGCTCGGGTTGACGACTTCGCCCGCACCTTTGCCTGCCAAGCCACCGGCCACAGCCCCGACTGCAGCGCCAGCGGCCATGCCCACCGGTCCCCCAACGGCACCGAGCGCCGCACCGGTCACGGCGCCGCTGCCGGCTCCCGCGCCTCTGGCGAGGTTGTGGTCGCCGCGGTTGTCGTCCAGCTCAGGGTTGACCACTTCCGCGCCGCCCTTGCCGGCCAGGCCGCCCGCAACGGCGCCGATCGCAGCACCGGCGGCCATGCCGATCGGGCCGCCGACGGCACCGATCGTTCCACCCGTGACGGCACCCGCAGTGGCGCCGACCCCTGTGCCGATCACGTGCTGACCTTCATGCCTTTGCCACTGGCTCTCGAAATAACGCGCATCGTCGTCGTTGCGAGGAGTGACTCCCATGAGGATGCCGCCGTTCTTGATGCCCTCTTCGTAGTGCTTTACGCGTTCTTCGGGAATGCCGGCGCCGATCAGCGCTCCGATCAGACCACCCGCGGCGCCACCTGCGCCAGCACCGGCCAGACCGGCTGCGAGCGGCCCCGCAACGATAAGGCCCAGGCCCGGAATGACGAGCGATGTGCCGATTGCCGCGACAGCAGCGAGCGTCGCGCCGACCGCTCCGCCGATGCCTGCGCCGACGCCTGCGCCCTTTGCAGCCTTGCTGCCCAACTCGGTTTCGGGTGAGCCATCCACGAGGAAGTGGCGCTCGCGCGTGTCGTCGCTCATGACCAAATTCACGTCGTCCTGTTTGTAGCCACGCGAGGACAGGTCGCCGTAGGCGCGTTCGGCGCTGTCGCGATCCGGGAAGAGACCGGTGACCATGCGAGAGCTGGATGTCTGATTGAATGCCATGTTAATTCCTAGAGGGGGTAATAAGACTTCAGGGCTTGGCCGGTGCGGTTGCCGGCGTTGTGACGGGCGCTCGAGCATCGGGCGCCACCGGGGCGGCAGCTGCCGCCTGCTTCTTTGCTGCCATGTGATGGCCAACGGCGCAGCCCGCTGCTGCTCCGATAAGGCCGTGGTGCCCTGCGACGTGGCCGCCAATACCACCTACCGCCGCGCCCTTAAGGCACCCGGCCGCACTCGACAGCCCGGGCAGCAAGACCAGGCAAGAGATCGCGGCCCCGGCCGCGTGCACGAATTTCATGTCGAACTCCTTTCTGTATTGCAAGACAGCCCAAGGCCTTCGAGCGCCGCTCCGGGCGATGCCGCCCGGGGTCTCATCTAGCTGTAGGCCGCAATCCCCATCGGGCGTGCGATTTGTCGCAAAGCCTGTATGGCCCTGGCCCTCGTGTTGCTTAGGCACGGTTCATGGCCGCGGACACCTCAATGACAGGCGCGACTGGCCGATCACATACATGCCACCAGGGGAGATGCCCGCATGAACACCAGGATCAAGCAGCTTCGCGACCTCGTTGTCGCCCTCGACGCGTACGACCGCAAGCTCGACACGATCGATCCGGTGGCCTACAAGACAGCGGCGTCGAGCGCACTGACTCTCACCTACAGCGAGATGGGCCTGCTGCCCATGAGCGACTTCGCGGGTCCACCGAACGCCTTGCAGACCATGGCGGAGAACATCCACTTCGCGGTCAACGGTCGCTTCGCGAATGTCGATGGCACCGGACGCGCCGACAACGCGAGCGCCGTCACGTCGGCGCTCTTCGAGCGTCTGGGCAAAGACGCCGACGCTGCAGCCCAAGAAGTCGCTTGCAGCCTCATGGCCCGCCTGTGCGCCGGGTCGCGGGGAACGGCTCGATTCGCTCGACCGTAAGTCGTCGGCACCTCGAGTGGCCGTCTAAGATCGCGATCAAGCGGAGAGGTTGCCCGCAAGCTGATACTCACGACCGTCCGCAACTGGCCGCGAAGAGCCTTCGCGGATTCACAAAGTAAGTGCAACACGTGAGCGAAGGAGGTGGGGAGTGGAGACACTGACTGCTTCCTTATCCGACCAAGAACGAGGTTGCACCCATGAATTTGTATCACCAGCTCACCCAGGAAGAAAGATACAGGATTGCCGCCGAGCGGTCGATCGGAACTTCACAGGCGCAGATTGCCCGAGAGCTGAACCGCCACCCGAGCACGATTGGGCGCGAGGTAAAGCGCAACCAGACGACGCACGACGGAGCGTACCGACCCGAGAAGGCGCAGAGCTACGCGGTAGCTCGACGAGCGCGCTGCCGGCGAAGCGCGCACTTCGGCGCCGAAGACATGGCCCGAGTGAGCGAACTCGTGCGTGGCAAGTGGAGCCCCGAGCAGATCACTGGCATCTTGAAGATGGAGGGCGAGTTCAGCATCAGCCACGAGACGATCTACCGGCGCATCCGCTGGGATAAGAAAGCTGGTGGGAACCTCTGGCGGTACACGCGGATCATGAGCAAGTTCGGGCGCAAGCGCTACCGTAGCCACGACTCAAGAGGCGTGTTACCCGGCAAACGGACCATCGGCGAGCGACCGCCCGAAGTCGAGGCCAGGCAACAGATCGGTCACTGGGAGGGCGACACCGTGATGGGCAGCGACAAGCGCCACTGCGTGCTCACGCTGGTGGAGAGGACGACGGGCTACGGGATCATCGCAAAGCTCAAGTCGCGAACGAAGGACGAGGTGACGAGGGCGGCCACGCGCGCCATCGCCAGCCACTGCCGGCGCTTTCGCACGATCACGTTCGACAACGGGACCGAGTTCCATGACTACAAGCTGCTCGAGGAGCGCTTCCCGGTGAAGATCTACTTCGCGACGCCGTACCACTCGTGGGAGCGCGGCAGCAACGAGAACTTCAACGGCCTGGTACGACAGTACCTACCAAAAGGAACCTGCATGAGCAAAGTCACGCAAGCACAGTGCAATCACATTGCGGATGACTTGAATAACAGGCCAAGAAAAAGGCACGGCTTTAAGACACCAGCGAACCTATACCATCGCTAATTAGCATTGCACTTGCTCGTTGAATCTACGCTTCGAATAGACGCTTCATGGCCCGTCATTGGCTGACCCTTGTCCATTGGGTAAGTTCGCTCAGATGTACCGACAGACGTTGAGCGGGCATTCGCGTCGCGTGTGCCCTCGACTCGGGGGACCAGGCTCAGCGCCAGGCGCTCCTAGCATGCGATGCTGAAGATCCCGGCACATCGCCCGGGACTGAACACGCCGGCATGCCACGCGGGGCAATGAGCGCTCCGCGTCTGATCCGGGCAATCGTCGCATTGACTGGCAGGCCGGGCCGACCTCGTTCACCTCGATCCCCTGCCGACGTGAGTCGATCAAGGGTTTGTTCCCCCTGTTCGCTCGGTCCCAGCCGGTCCGAGCTTGCATCCGCGGCGGCTTCTTCGGCGTAGCCCCCTTGCGGTCGCGCGTCGGCCGGAGAAATTCATCAACGAGGAGAACCAGCATGACCGTTTCGAACTCTAGGCACCGTACGTCGGCGCCGCTTCTTACTGCCCTCTGCGCTGCGATCGCTTGCCTTGCGGCGGCGCCGGCACGGGCCTCGAGCCATCGTGAAGCGCCTTCGATCACCCTCAGTCCCAAAGTCGACGGCACCGACTTCTACATGTTCAACAGCTACGAGAACGCGCGTGGCAACTTCGTGACGCTGATCGCCAACTACCAGCCTCTGCAAGATCCGTACGGCGGCCCGAACTACTTCAAGATGGACACGAACGCGCTGTATGCGATCCACATCGACAACAACGGAGACGCCCGGCCGGACATCAGCTTCGAGTTCAGGTTCCAGAACAACTTCAAGGGCATCACGCTGCCCATCGGCAACCAGGTCGTGCCCATTCCGCTGGCGCAGGCCGGCCAGGTCACCGCGCCGAACGCGGCAGCGCTGAACGTGAACGAGAAATTCAGCGTCAAGATCGTGCGTGCCAACGGCTCGGGGCGGGGCAGCGACGACGATGAAGACGATGGCGACGGCCGCGGAGGGCGTGGCCTGTCGTTGATCAATGCGGCCAATGGCAGTGCCACCTTCGACAAGCCTTCGGACAACATCGGCGTCAAGACGATCCCGACTACGCTGGCTATGCCGCGCAGCACGTCTACACCGTCAACATCCCCGGTTGTGCGACGCCAGGCCGCCTGTTCGTGGGCCAGCGGCAGGAAGCCTTCGCCGTCAACCTCGGTGTGATCTTCGATCTGGTGAACGCGCCGGTCGGCGTGATCACGGACCCGGCGCTCATCAACGCCGCGGCCGCGAACTCGATCCAGGACAAGAACGTCACGACGCTGGCGCTCGAAGTGGCCAAGAGTTGTCTGACCAAAGCCGGCGAGCCGGTGATCGGCGGCTGGACCACTGCGAGCGTGCGTCAGAACCGGAAGGCCGACAGCACACCGGCGAGCGGCCACGACACCGCCAACAAGTACAGCGGCCCGTGGGTGCAGGTCTCGCGGCTCGGCATGCCTCTGGTCAACGAAGTCGTCATCGGCCTGCCCGACAAGGACCGCTTCAATGCCTCGCGGCCCGTCGACGATGGCCAGTTCGCCAAGTACGTGACCAACCCGACGCTGCCCGCTCTGCTGGAGATCGCGCTCAACCTGCCGGGCACCGCGCCGACGAACCTGCCGCGCGCCGACCTGGTGGCGACCTTCCTGACCGGCATCCCGGGCCTGAACAAGCCGGCCGGCGTCGTGCCCTCTGAGATGCTGCGGCTCAACACCTCGATTGCGGCCGTGCCTTTTGCGGCCCAGAACCGCCTGGGCGTGGTCGGCAACATCCTGGCCCGTGGCAGTGATTACGCCGGATATCCCAACGGCCGCCGGCCAAAGGACGACGTCGTCGACATCTCGCTGGTCGCAGTGGAAGGTGGCCTGTGCGTGGCCAACGGCAACGGCAACGTCAACGCGCTCGGCCTCGGCGCTGCCTGCAATCCCTCGGCGGTGCCGCTGGGCGCGACCGCGTTCAAGCTGCACGATGCCGTCGACCAGGCGGTCGTGCCGCTGCTGCCGGGCTTTCCGTACCTTAATACGCCCAACCCAGGTTCGAAGTGACCCGAGTTCCGTACAGCGGCTGCCCGGTCAGGGCAGCCGCTGTGCTATTCGACTCGATGCATCTCCGCTGGTGGCGTCGCACGCCATGCGAATCTACTCGTTGCAGCCTGCTGTGGCACGGCGCATTGGGTGTAAGTAGCTAATTACGCCTCAGCCTGCCCTTTCCGCTCATGTCCAGGCGCAAGACGACTCCATCGTCTACCAAGGTCAGCCACTCCAGTGAGGTCGCTCGCTACCGCACTGGCCCTGTCCTGAGTCACGTGCACCTCGAACTCGCCGAGAGTGAGGCAAGCAGTCAAGCTTGACGGATCGTCCGATTCCTGGCGTCGACTTTGCCGAGGCGCCGTTAGCGCACCTCAACGCTAGCGGTTTCCCTGCGCGTTTACCGTTCCTATGCGTTGGCGCCGATCGCGAGTCCAAACCAAGGCTGCACCCACTGCCGTGGTGATGCTAAGCCCAGCGCCGAGAGCAAGTAACTGACGTAAAAGCGCAATCGCGGCCTCGCGCAAGTCTGGCCGGCCCCAGGTAATGGCTTGACCGCTGCCTGGTCGATTAGGGACACCCAGGGGTATCACTTTTGCCCCTGCCGTCGATGTAACGGGGCTGCCGATGCGACTCCCGGTCACACGACCTGCCAATGCAATCACTCGCTGCTGTGTATTGGTCACAACGGCGCCATCGAAGTACTCAAGAGCCAAAAGCGCGTCGAGTTCAGCTTGCACTTCACCATAGTCGCCCTGAGCTAGCTTGTCATCGAGTCTCGCGGTGAGCGCCGACTCGATTCGAACACGATGGGTCAGCAGCTCATCTGCTAAGACCTTGGTTTGCCAACTGCACAAAATAAATATCGTTGCTCCCGTCACACCACACAAAATGAGCAAAAAAGCGACTGCAGGAGGCAGGCTGGATGTCGACCGCATCTGGCTACGCTGCGAAGTTTGATGGACACCTTCAACTCTTGCTTTGGGAGTCCGCAGGGTTGCCCTGCGTTCCCGGGAAAGGGGCGCTTCCAACGAAAGCGGAGGAGCAGAGTGCTCACCGGATCGTTCAGAGCCGAGCCCGCCTCCGGATACCAGACCACTTTCACACAGCGCCATCAACTGCTCGAGATTGCTATCCTCTTCCAGTGTTGGGCGGGGGCGACGGTACCTCACAGAGGCTTCATATAGGGTCCCGTCGGCTGCCTTCCAAGAAACTTCCCAGCGCCGCAGGTTCACCGACCTTATGACGCACCCACCGTGACTCGAGGTCCGTAGCGCGTCCATGGTTCCCATCGGAAATTCGACGCCAGGCATTCCGATGGGGTCGACGTTGGTCTCGCCACGCTCGTCGACGTACCAGCACGCCACCAGCATCCCGCTGGAGGGATGAACAACAGCCGCATGGATCGACGACACGCCGAGATTCGTTAGCCACGCGACCGTGTAGAGGTCGGCCTCTGACGGTGGAGGCCGGGTCGGCGGGAAAACGGAGTCTCGCGCGGGGTTAACTGGGGTTTGCACGGGCCCGTCAGTAGAAATCTACTTCGTGTATTCCATTGATCGACGAGTCGCAGCAGTGAAGCTGTCCAGCTCTAGCAGCGCGTTGTTGTCCACTTCTGACAAACCGATGAACCCCGTCGCCTGAGCGAACGGAACGCCGTCTTCGGGATCTGCAAAGAAGCCAAGCAACTGCTGTTTGAGCTGCGAAATTCGCGTAGCACCTAGTTTCGGTTGGACCATAAAGATAAAGTTCGGGATCTTCGCGAAGATCTGTACCACCTTCAACCGAGAGAACTCATCGGCTGGGATGGACCGAAACTCCCCGTTGCTCATGATTGCCGCGACAGCATCCCCAGACAGCATCATGCGCCCGACTCCAAGATCGGTGCGTGCCGCACGAACCTCATAGTCGCCCTCAGCCACCCCGGACTGCTTCAGCCACTGTTGGCCGTAAAGCGCTACCAGCGAAGTTGGGTTAGCGAACGCAACAACGCGGCCTCGCACGTCACGTGGACCAGTAACGGCGGACTCAATCGGAGCTACGAACAGCGCATTGATCTGGGGCTGGTACATCAACAGTGGCACGAAGCCACGATCGAGTTGCGCCACACGCGCGAAGTTCGGAGCGGCGATGGCAAGGTCATACTCACCCTTGATCATGCTGTCGAAGAATTCCTTGAAAGTCCGCGGTATGACCAAACTGACTTTCTGGCCGTTTACTCGTTCCAGATAGTGCACCATCCGCTGGTAATTAGTAGCAAGGACCGTTGTCGATATGTTTGGCAAGACGCCAATCACCAACGCGTCACTCGGTGTGGCTAAAGCGGGTAGCGCGGCGGTCGCAACAGATGGCATGGGAGTCGGAGTCGTCGTTACCCGTGTCGCGGAAGTTGTCGGACTTGACGGAGCATCGTCAAGCTGAGCAGTGTGTCGCCCACTGCCGAGAACGCGAAGATATCTCTGCCCGTCACGGTCAGTGGCGACTTCAAACCGCATTCCGACCAGGATCACGTTCGGATTGGCGAGACCTGTCAACCCCGGGCGGTATAACTTTCTCCAACCCAAGGCGCTGCCCGTGAACTGCGCCGCAAGCGTGGAAAACGTATCACCTGCTTTGACTTCTATAACTTGTCCTGTCGGTTGCGCCGATGCGAATCCACCGGAAAGGCAAAGAAGCGACGCGACAGTCGCGTAACGGCTCCGCCGCATGATCTGAACGGCGATGCGCTTGATTGCCACCACTGCTGATAAAGGTGTCATTGGAATCATGTAAGAGTTTTAAAAATGGGCAGTCAATCTGTCATCGACCGGCGCACTCACCTTGCTTCAACGGCGCGCTATTGCCACTTCCTGTGATCGCAGCGTTTCCATCGCAAAGCAACGTTTGGCCAACGGTGTTTCGGCTGATCGCGCCGATCCCCATATTCGCGGCGAGCCGAAGAGTTCCGCTGAGTTGCAAATCTCTCAAAGCGTAGGCACCTGACGTGCCTGTGAGCTGCAGCGCAGTTGCGCGGGTGCCTGCAATCGATACGACATTGCTGCTGTCGATCTGCAGGAACCCTTTGACGGTGCCACCAGCGATGCGGACGGTCATAGCGTTCTCAGAGATGACATTGCCACCAACAGAAACGTTGCTCATGTCGACGGAAGCCCCTGCACCGGCGCTCAAGTTGCCTTGGATCTGCGTGCCCAGAAGCGCGCATCGTGTTCCGGCGGGGACATCCACGCTGGCGTAGACCTGGGCACCAAGGAGCACATTCGCACACGTCACGCTGCTTTTGCTGGCGTATGTGACCGCAGGCAACCCCGCGAAAAGCGTAAATGCTTTCGTCCACGCTTCCTGAGCAGCGAGATTGCCGAGCAGCTGCCCATCCGTGTTGTCGTCAGAGAAATGAATGCCGGCGTACAAGCGCGACATACCAGCTTCCTGCACGGCGGCGGTAAAGGTGTCGTAACTGAACGTCGTCGCAACTGCGGGAACGCCAGTTTCGACACGGCCGAAATTGGCTGGGATGGTGGCGGCAAAGCCGAACGTGTCTGATCCGGTGATCGAGCGAAGAATCGACGCGCTCGATGCCGAAAAGGTCGAGTGGCCCGACACGTAGCCCGGGAATGCAGGCGATAGGTTGCTGCCGGGGTTGTAAGGAGACCACTTGCCGCCATCGATTGTCTCGGTAGGTCGGCCAGGCCCGCCCCAGGCCACGATCTGGTTACCTTGGTAAAAATACCGAACTGCCGTGATGGGTCGGACCCCCTCAAATTTGCGCTTCATGTGCCACGCCGCAATGCCGGAATCAAACGAGGCGTTCTGCATCGCGAAGAACATCTTGACGTCGTCATCGACGCTGTGAGCGTCGCGCGCTGAGATAAATTGTGCGAATAGTGACCAGTGGCCGGGCGGCAACTCTGAGGCTGGTCCGTCAGCCCAGTATTCGACGATCAGCTTTTGCTGCGGCGTGAGGCCGCGGCTGAAAGACAAGATGGAATTGACATCCTTCTTGTACTTGCCAGGATTCTTTGAATAAAGAGGTCCGTCGACAAACGGTTGCGAACTGTCGAATTGCGCACCGGAAGTCAACGCGAATGGACGCACTTTCTCCCAATGCGGACCCACGAAAACCTGCGTTACATTGGCGTTATTGATCAGTGGTTGCCAGTGATACGGATCGGAAATGTTCAGAGGGCACGTGCCGACCGTTGCAGGCTGACAGAAAGGCATGGGCGAATTCAACGAAACGTAATTCGTGTAATCGTGGTACGCGCCTGGAAAGAGGTCGCCATACTGATTGGAGCCGTCGTTGCGCCGATCGGCGATCACCGCCGATGCGGCAACGTTTCCAACCCCTTGTGGTGTCGACAAATCTGTCGAAGTGTCCTTAGGGTTGTAGCCTAGGGCAAGCATCTGGGCGTCCAGACGGGCGGCTCCGGCAGGAAATAGGTTAGACAGGCAGCGGTACGCAGCAAAACTGATAGCAGCCGCCTTGTTTGTCTCACCTCGTTCTGCGATCGGTCGACGCGGAATCAAAACAGTCGACGGCGCCGCCTGTAGGTCGTAGGGCACCCAAGCGTCGTATATGCAAGTGTGTGTGACGGCAAGGGCTCGGGACACCATCGGAGGCCCGAGCTTGGACAGGCGGACCTCAGCCAACGCAGCAGCGTTCCAGACGACCACCACCGACGGACTGGCCGCACGCGTGCTGGTAGAGACGGCTACTCCGGACAGGAGGGCTAAGACGATGTGAAACTTTGGGTCCATGAACAAGGCTCACTTTGAGTGCATGCCAACGTACTTTACGAAGGACCGACTGATTCTCACCCGGCAACGCTCCTAGGTGTTCGGTTACTTCGATGCCGATTGTCCGGTTCAGGGGAAAACCCGAGCGCCTCTCTCAGCTGAGGCGCAAGCTGGGATGACATGGCCGCGCTCGGCACCGCCGCGGCCGCGGCTGCGATCGGAGACGCCATTCGACGCATCACATCGTTCTCGCCCTCAAGGCCTGCGCGCGAGGCTGGCGCTCCGTCCCCGGAAGCACGATTCGCGCGACCTTGACTGCTGCGCGAGGTGAGGGTTTTCGGACGTAGGCCCTTTCGCCTACTCAATCTGAAAGCTTCCATGAACACGAACAACTGCAACACCGCCGCGGTCGATTCCAAGATCAATGCGGCCATCGTGCCATCGTTCCCGAGCACTACCGTCTTGGTTTCTCGCCACGTCGCTTCGGCAACCGGATGCTCGTCGTCGAGCGCGGCGTCTACGGGCAGCTGTCCGGCTTGGCCACCGACTACACGCGCGGCTACTGTTTAGGTTTGTCCGCATCTGCCCGGCGGACACGACACGGCTGCGCGCGCCGCCAGCCTGAAGGCAGGTGTTGGATAAACCTCGCGGAGGACACCGCGGCTCAGGGCGTGATGGTGTTCGAAGCCTAGAGGGCTATGGCGATTCGGGTAATCGAGCTCGCTGCCGCGTCGACAGCCGCCGGGCGGAAGCGATGCCCGGGGAACCGAGTTGCTGCACGAGCGGTCCTGCGGGCCGCTGCAATGCTCAGCTGGCCGCCGCGACTAGGCCGTTGAAGACGAGCTCATTGGCGACGGTGCGAGCTGCCCCCGCACCGATGTCCAACGTTCTCGGACAGGTGCACGGTTGAGTCGGAGAGGCGAGCCGTCATGACGCCAAGCCGCCGACTGGCGGCGCCCGTATGGCGCGTGCGCCTGCCGCCACCAGGCATGCAGCCGATCCAGCAGCACGGGCGAAAGCATGGCGTAGCGGTTCTTGCGGCCCTTGCCTTGCTCGACCCGTAGAACCATGCAATTGCTGTCGATGTCGGTCACCTTCAACGCGATCCCTTCATCAACGCGCAGGCCGGTAACTAAATGCTACTGCTGTAGCGTTTATAGCAATGCGGTGCTAATGTACCTGTTGCGAATTCCAATAATCTCGAAAGTCACAAGATTTTAAAGACTAACTTATTTGCGGTTGGTCAACAAATTACCGCTTTATTGGAATTAGTTCGAATTAACGACTGCCCTAACAACATGGCTGCTGCTCTATCTAGCATGCTTACTTGCTTGCTTCAGCTGACCACTTTAGCTGTTAATGGTTAAACATTCATATCGAAATGTAAAGTACCGTTTAAGTCACATTTAATATATCTTACACTCAAAAGGAGAAACTCAATGCTCTTCTTCAAAACTGAAAACTTTTCTAAATATTTAAAATATTCGCTTCGACTTTTGTTTGTTCAAACAATTTTCATTTCCAGTCTATCTTGTTATACGGCGTCGTCTGCAGCTGCTACTACCGGTGGCAGCTGGACCAAGGTCGCCGACGAGAACGGCGGCTTTACCCTTAGCAGCACCCGGCTTGTGCGCTACGGCGCCGGCAGCAGCTGGATTGAGCGCAGCTTGAGCGGCACTGTGAGCTGCAGCAACGCAACCTTCGGTGACCCCATCGCCGGCGTCGCCAAGGAATGCGATCTGCTCGACCAGCCCGCTGCCAGTGGGAGCTGGACCAAGGTGGCCGACGAGAACGGCAGCTTCACGCTCAGCAGCACCCGGCTCGTGCGCTACGGTGCCGGCAGCAGCTGGATTGAGCGCAGCTTGAGCGGCACTGTGAGCTGCAGCAACGCCACCTTCGGCGACCCCATCAGTGGCACCCAAAAAGAATGCGATCTGCTCGACACGAGCGTCGCGGCACCGGCGGTTGCGATTGACTGGAATTCCCCCAACAGTCTACAAATATCTCCTCAAATTTACGGTATCAATGTTTGGGATGGAATCGATCCTTTGAATGCGAAAAACGTTGCTTATCAAAGTGCCCTAGCTAATTTACAACCTAAACTAATTAGGTTTCATGCCGCGGAGATGATATCGGGACTGGGGGGTAAAAACTGGCTCGCTGCCGACGGTGTGAGCTGGAATGAGGCCGCTATCGTTGGATCGTTATCAAGTTTTGCAGCTTTCAAAGGAGTGCCGAAAATACTTACCATTCCGAAATGGCCTGCTGCGTGGTCGGAGACGAATGGGAAGTTGAAAACTACGATGTTTTATAAGTACGGCGAATTTGTCGCTAGCTTGGCAAATATTGTAGTAAACAAAAATAAATTTGATATCAATTATTTTGAACCGATAAATGAGTTAGGCGGCTTATATGCGAATGACGCAGCAACACTAGGAAATATTCTAAATATTTGTGCTTATAAAATTAAACAGTTTGTGCCGAACGCTGAAATTGTCGGGGGAGCGTGGGAGCAGCCGTATGACACTAAAAATATCGCTGCGTTTGTGCAGGCAACTGCCGGGACTTACTCCCGATTTTCATATCATAACTACGCCACTGGTAGCAATCAGCTTTCAGACACGGATTTATTTGCGCGACCAAAAGAAATTTCTCGCATGTGGGATTCAACAAAAAAATTGATTTCCGCGGTTCCCGGCACGCCGTCAATGAAGCTTTTCTTAGGTGAATACAATATTTATTACAGTTGGACCCTTGAGAATAGTGATCCTAATAAGCGTCAAAGAAGTATCCAGGGGGCAGTGTTTGACGCTTTGATTTTCAAAGAATTAATGGGTAAAGGAAGCGACGCATGGGCAGCCACCTGGAATGAAAGAGATGGCTTATATGGAAAGATGGCCCCAGATAACTCGTATAGGCTTTCTGGCAAACTGTTTCAACTTTTAAGTAGCAGATTTCAGGGCAAGCTTGTCGCTTCTGCGTCCGGAAATGTAGAAATTGCAGCTGTTAATAGCGGCAGTAAGAAGTACATCATGTTTGTGAATAAAACAGCGGCTTATCAGGACGCAACGTTAGATTTCGGATGGTGGGTTCCGGCCGGTCAAACGGGCTCGAATACTCTACTAGTACATCAAATAACAAGTGATGGATTCAGTTCAAATACTTATAACATCAGTACATGGCCTTGGGCTAATGTGCGCAACTTGCCGCCGCTTTCGGTCACCGTGCATGAATATTCAAGCAATTGAACGCGACCTCACGGGATATGGGCGCATGAGCCGAGGTTTGTGTCCCGCGAGGGCGGACAAGTCATGGTCGATTTCCCCGGCCTCACTGGCCGAGTTCGAAGAAGCACGGGCTGAGCCGCGACGAAAGCACGGCGCGGAGACTGCAAGCGCGTAGGAGAACTCAAACGCGGTCTGCTACAAAAAGATCGCATGCCAGCCAAGACAGCGGCTTCCTAGCTTTGTCAAAGATAGTTGATTTCATCAAAGGCAACGATAGACGATTTGCCTCGATGATCGCCGAGCCGGACTCCGATGCAACACGGGTGTGCGGCGGCGCCCGCCGCCGAAGGATGACTTGAGTTGGTGACCTGCCCCCATCAGCCGTACCAATGAACTGCAGAAGTCCTGGTTAGGTTACTGGATCACGTGGTTCGCTGGTGTGGTTGCTGTGAACTGTTGAGCAGCATCGCCGGTATGCCGACGATGCTGCTCGGCGAACCGAGCTGGCGGTATGCGCCCGATGCTCCCGTGAGGCCGCACCTCGTTGTAGTCGAGCCGCCATGCCGCGATCGCCCTACGGGCCTGATGCAATGTGTGGAACCAGTGCTCGTTCAAACACTCGTCTCGGAACCGCCCGTTGAAGCTCTCGATGTAGCCGTTCTGCATGGGTCGCCCGGGTTCGATCAAGATGTGCCGGATGCCGTGGCTCTGTGCCCAGCCGATGAAGCCGCGACTGGTGAACTCCGGGCGGTTGTCTGTCCTGACGGCGGCCGGGTAGCCCCGGAACCGCACTGCCTGGTCTAGCAGCCGGATCACGTCTTGCCCGCTGATGCCATAGTCGACTGCGATGTCAACAGCCTCGTGGCTAAAGTCGTCGGCCACGGTCAGGCACTTCAAGCGCTTTCCGTTGGCGAGGGTGTCGCTGACGAAGTCCATGCTCCACACCTCGTTGACCTTGGTGGCGATGTTCAGTGGCGTGCGCTCGGCCGGTGGTCTGCGCACCTTTCGGCGCCAGTTGTAGAACGTCGCGTCCGAGAACCCCCCTTGCTACAGATCTCGGCCATCGCCATGCCGGCCTCGCCCTGCTTGAGGAACCCGATCATCTGTTCCTCTGTGAATTTGCTCTTCCTCATGTCCGCCATTCTCCTGGGTGGCGGACTTCTGCTACTTCAGCTTGGTATGACTGGCGGGGGGGCAGGTCAATGCGCGGTGTCAGCCGTCCACGCGCCTGGGTCACGACCACGCGTCTTAATCCGAGGCGGCGTCCGGCGCCCGATCTGGTCAACCGCGAATTTGTGGCCGACGGCCCGAATCAGCTGTGGGTGGCCGACATGACCTGTATCCCCACCTGGGCCGGCTTTATCTACCTGGCCGTCGCGGTCGATGTCTGGAGGGCGCGTAACCGGTGTAAAGAGGCAAGGCGCTGCCCTGCAGGAAGCTGTAACGCAGTGGAGCGTCACCGCGATTCAACGTTTTGGTCACACCGCCCCGAGTCTCTTTGACCAGCACCGCGAAGGGATCGCCGGTGTAACTAACCTCACCAATGGTGAGCGAAACCGAAGACTCGTTGTTGACGAACATCGGCGCCAGTTTGCCGGCAGTCGTGGTGTAGCTCAGACCTCCGAGCAATTCGGTCCGACCGCCTGCTTGGGTGTCGATCAGAGTTCCGCCACGTTCGGTTTTCAGGCCGAGGATCCACAAATTGCCACCGTTGTTTAGGACGTGCGTTCCCTCGTTCTCCACGTTGAGTTGACGCGCCCAGACGTTTTGACGACCGAACTCCATCGCGCCACCGACCACGTTCTCCAGGAAGAAGTCCCCGGTTCCCGTGCCTTTCAGTCGACCTGTCTCGGCGTCTCGCAGTACCAGTGTTCGTGATGAAGCATGTTCCAGGAACGTGGAACGGGTTTCGCCACTTCCGAGACGCTCGAAGACGACCGTGGGCGAGGTACCGTCAACGAGCCTGAAGCCGGGGGTACCGTCTTCAATGAGCACGTTGACCGTCGCCTCGGTGCCGATCAATCTGCGCACATTGCCGCGAATGAAAACTGTCTTGCTGACGGTGTAGGTACCTCGCGGGAAGTAGACGGTGGTCGCGCCCGAGTCGATGGCTGCTTGAATGCCGGCCGTGTCGTCCTGCCCGTCGGTCACTTTCAGCTCGAGATCATTGACACCCGAGACATCGAGGCTCACACGCTTGGCCGGTGTGTTGCCGTACACCACGCCACTGTTGTAGATGGGTTTGCCGTCTGCAAACACTTCGAACTGCACAGAACCGTTGCCGCGGGCGTCGTCGTCAACGCCTACATCGGTTGTGAAAGTCCTGTATTTACCGCCCAGGGCATAGTGGTAGTCCGATGGCTGCGCGGTGGCGATGCCCCGTCGGTAAGTCGTTCCCCGTATCGAAATGGGCTTGCCGTACCTCTGGTCGATTTGCGGATACGCGTAACTGAAAGAAGCCGAAATCCAGCCGAGCTCGTCGCTAGTCAATGTGTGCTGCGTTCCGCCAAAGTAATTGAATTCACCGGCCAAATACCTGATCGTGCCATCCGCGGCCACGATTTGAGCAGAGGCCCAGTTGGCTGAGTCATAGCCGAAGCCGTCGCCGCCCCGATATTGAATATCGCCGCGCGGGCCGTCTCCGGCAGCGCCGAACTTTTGCACGTTCGCCCAGGTCGAGGGGTCGTCGTTGGCAACATCTGGCGTGTCTCTCGCGGGCAGGTTCAAAGATTTCGGCGGCGAGGAGAACAAGCTGACAACCGGACTGGAGACGAACTCATCCACGTTCGGTCCAGTAGCGCTGGCCGTGCCGCCGGAGTCGTTTTGGATAGCCATCCCGTAGCCATCGGTGCGAATGTTGCGTGCGAACAAGATCTCCCCGTTGGTGACGGCCGAGTTCTCAGCTGCACCCCCTGTCAGGCTGGCGTCGATCAACGTCATCACGCCGTACTTGTTAACGACTGCCGGCACGCTGTTGATGCTGACCAGATCGCGAATGGTTATCACTTGTCCGTTGTTGGTAAATCCAACGGCGTCCTGCCCCTGCAATGTCAGGTGTTCGAAGACTTGGCTGTTGACCGTATAGCCCGTGCTCACGCCATTCGCGAAGCCAATGACCATGACGTTTTTAACAAGCAACGGCCCGTTTTGATCGTTGTAACCGAGGTCCAAACCAGTGACGCCACTGGCACTCGTGCGAATGACCACGTCCTTTACAGCGCCCTGGTTGTTGGAGAAGAATTTCATACCACTGGCGCCGGGATTGTTCGCACCCGTGTCGATCGTCAGGTTGCGCACCGAATTAGCAAAGTAGTCGGCCGAACCGTGAAAGCCCATGTCGATCACTGCCTTAGGGGCGGCGACATCGGTGAAGCTGCCGTCTTTCAACCGAATCACTGCACCGGCGGTGCTTTCGCCTTGCAAGTTCTCGAAGCCATACACGCTGCCCCCATTTAAATCTTTCACCGGCCAACGCAACGAATCCGAAACAACGTAGGTGCCATTCGGGAGGTACAGAATCGTCCGGCCGTTGGGATGCTCGTTGAGCGCTCGCTGCAAGATGGCAGTGTTGTCGGTCACGCCGTCGCCTCTTGCGTTGTAGGGTGCCGCCGACAGGTCGACCACACCGGCATCGGCGGGGAAACGGATTGAAGCGGACGGATTGCCGGACGACTCGTTACAAGTCAGCAGAGCAGCGGCCCAGTCGGCGTGGTCGTAAGCGGCCCCATCACCACCGTTCGTGACGATGAGGCGCAACTCCTTTCTGCCTTGGAGGTCGACATCTACGCGTTGAGGGGCGGTACCGCCACGCACGATACCGCTGCTGAACAGCTGTTCGGCATCTGCCTTGACGGCGAAGACGACCGAACCATTGCCACCGGTTTCATCATCTACTCCGATGTCGGCCGTGAAGCGGCTGCACCGCCCGTCGAGCAGGTACACGATCTCACTGTCGGCGTGCACGCCCAGGCCCTTGGGATACACAGTGCCGTTGATCGTCAGCGGTTTGCCGTCGCCTCCTTCACTCTCGCCGTTGCTGGTATCCCTCTCCCATGGACCCCAGCCGTTGGTGGCGCTGGAAGGGACCAGATCGGACACGTCGAGCACTCCGCTCAGTGCCTGGACAGTCGACTGCCGAGTGCCGAACGCGCCCGTCGAAGGAGTCGACCGGCTGCTGCTCGATCCGGAAGTATTGCCACTCGCTGGTTCACCGCCACCCCCGCAACTCGATAACATTGCGGTCAGGGTAGCGGCAATGCAAACCATCCGCAGAGGATTCGAGACTGAGATCTTCATGTTTTTCATGAGATTTTTGGCGTGATTAATTCGCGTGATTACACAGCATGGTGTTGATGGCGCCACTGTTTTACCGGTAACACCACGTAAAAATGAAACAATCTTTGTAAGTCGCCGTCCGACACGTCCGTCGCCGAATTGGCTACCGGCGCATGCCGGTAGCTGTCTCGGGTTAGCCCCACAAGTCTGCAAGCATGCCGCTCGGGCATGTGATGCTCGCTCACCAATCGTCCGCTGGCTTCGCGCTTGACCTGTGGGCCATCTTTTTACGCCGAGATCGCTCTTGAGCGCGGGCATCTCGAGTCACGTTCGCGCCCTCTCGGATGCGCTCTACTCGATCCTGATGGTGCCCTTCAGGTTGGTCAACGAGCCGTCCTTTGCAGGGATGGTTGTCTGAACGGCGCCAGTGTTCCAGTCCTGGACTTGGAAGACATTGGAACCTGTGCCAGGCTCGTGCCAATAAACCATGAACACGTTTCTGATCACTTCGACTGCCGGTGTAGTGGACAGGTGTCGCTGACACCTTCGAACGCGCCGGACGTGTCTTTCAAAGACATTCATGGTCCGGTTGTCGACGAAGTTCAACCGGATTGCTAAGTCACCGAACTTCACCTCGGCGACTTGGCCCCTAGCCGGGTACGCGCTGGCTACATGCCACACCAAGGCGACGGCCGTCTCGTGCATCAGCTTGTCAATGCTCGCCTGCGCTCCTTCAATCATTTCCAGCATCGGCAGCAGCGCCTGGCCGCTTCCAGCCAGCGCTCGCTTGATCTGCGCCCGGTCGTTGCGATGCACGACATTCAGGGCGATCTGTGTCTTACGATCCTTCTTGGCGGTTTCCTCGTCGATGGTCTCAGGTTGGCAAGCTCGATTCTGTCGAACTCACTTGGAAATCGCCGCCTCAAGTTCCAACTAAGCCTGGGACATCGCCGCGGTGACTCTCTACGAAGCCACACGCGCAGCGCTGACTGCCTGCGAGATTTTCGGACCGTTCACGAACTGGTCAATGAGGTCCTTGACGATCGACGGCGTCGCCCCCGCAGCCACAGCCGCCTTAGTCACCTTTCTTCGCTCGCCCCACCCGTTAACGCACAACCTTCACAGGCGATCCTGGACGCGGCTCCTGCCCGACGCCATAGGCGCCGTTCAGCAGCCGAAGCGTGGATTCGGCCGCAGCCGGCAGCGGTGATCTGCGCGCCAGTTCGGCAAAGCCGCCAACTGGGAAGACCGCGGTATGCAGCGCCCAGGGCTGGGCTGCTGCGCGATCCGCCCCGCTCAGCGGGCGGAACGACGCCTCGGCTTCCCTCATCTGCGCCTCGGCACGCTGAAGGGTCGCTGCGTCCCTGGCCGCGTACTGCATCAGATAGTGGCGGTTGCCAGGACCCGTCACCACGGAGACGGCCACGCCTTGCGATGCGCCCTGATCGGTAAGCCGCGTGCCCTCGAAGTGGGTCGCCGATAAACCGTTGAAGCTGCGTCTTTCGCTGCGCCCGGCGCTCGGTTTGACCACGTTGCGGATGATTTCTTCGTGGGTGTTGCCGGCGCCGGCCGGCATCAGGCGCACGGCCAGGCCGGCGTCGCCCGTGCCGTTGACCAGCGTCACCGCTTCGCTGCTATTCCTGATTTGCCAGCCCTGTGGCGCGGTCATCGCAATACCGAGGTCGGGGTGGTAGAAATTGCGGCCACGGGTCATACCCTGAGCCGGGCTATCACCGAAAGGCAGACCTTCGATGGCCTGCAGGTAGCGGGCTCTGCCGTCGTCGCCGTAGCTGCCGCTGTACCTGGCCGCCACCTGCCGGATGTCGGCCAACCGCTTGTCATTGCTGGGGTGACTGGCCAGCCACCCGCCGCCGGCGAGCGCGGCGCGCCCCTCAGACTGCGCCTGGTCCGCAGCGAAGCGCTCCTGGTTCTTCAACGCTTGGATCACGTCGACCATGTTGCTGGGGTTGTAGCGGGCCCGAGAAAGATACTCGGCCCCCAGTTCGTCGGCCTGGCTTTCCTGTTCTCGGCTGTAGCTGGCAAGACGGCCAGCGGCCACGCCTTGGCCGATCTGGCCGGCTGCCTGGGCGCTGCCTTGCACCCCGGTGGCGCCCTCGATGAGCACGCCCAACACCGTGGCGGCAAGCACGCCGAGGCCAGCGTTTTGCTGGCTGGTGGCGCGCTGTGCGCTGTGGCGGGCGGTGACGTGGCCAATCTCGTGGCCGATGACGCCGGCCAGGTCAGCCTCGCTGTCGAGGTAGGCCATGATGCCGCGCGTCACATAGACATAGCCGCCGGGCAGCGCGAAGGCGTTGATCTCGGGACTGTCCAGCACGGTGAACGTCCACTGCAGGTTGGCGCGGTGTGACAACCCGGCAAGTTTCTGCCCCACATCGTTAACGTAGGACTGTAGTCGCGGGTTGGCGAGAGCGCCGTATTCGGCCAGTACCTGCTGGTGCACTTTTCGGCCTTCGGCGACCTCGGACTGTTCGTCCATCACCGTGCGCTCGGCGCGACCGGTGACCGGGTTGACGACCTGCGTGCCGCAGCCGACGATCAATACGAAGGCCGCGGCGGCAGGCGCGAGTCTGCACAGGCTGAGGACTGTCATGGCATCTCTTTGGGGGTGTCGTCCAGGGTGCAGTTTGCCTCCAGCCGCCGACGTTCGTTGCTGCGGTAGCAACCGAAGGCGGCGGCCTTGAAGTCGGCCGCAACTGGTGCAGTCTATCGGTGAACTCGAACGGCCAAGCGCAAGCCGCGGTGTACGATGAATGCGCTCCGTAAGCCTGCCGGCTGATACGCGCAGCGCGCTTTACGACTCACGCACAGGATGGCATCCATGTCCGAAATGACGCTCTGGGGCTTCAACGGCTCTACCTATGTCCGCACTCTCAAGATGCTGCTCGCCGAGAAGCAGTTCAGCGACTTCAAGCAGGTGTCGCTGAACGTGCTGACGGGTGAGCCGCGGCAGGCCGAGCACCTGGCACGCCACCCCTTCGGCAAGGTGCCCGTGCTCGACCATGACGGCCTGCGCATCGTCGAGACCGCGGCCATCGCGCGGTACCTCAACGACGTGCTGCCCGGGCCGTCTCTGATCCCGGCCACGCCCCAGGCGCGGGCACGCATGGACATGGTCATCGGCCTCGTCGATTCCTACGGTTATGGTGCGCTCGTCGCTGGCATCGCCGCCTATCACCTGTTCCCTGATTTCGTCGGAGGCAAGAACGAGGCGATGCGCCAGGGTGGCATCGACAACGGCAGCAAAGTGATCGAACTGGCGATGAAGACCAAGGGCACTGAGCCCTTCATCGCCGGCGAATTGAGCCTGGCCGACCTGTTTCTAGCGCCGATCGTGTTCTACGTCTCTCTCACGCCAGACATGGCGGGCTTGCTGGCCATCGACGGCTTTGCCGCTTGGTGGGAACGCATCCAGGCACTGGACTCTTTCAAGTCCACCCCCCCGAACTAGGCCCGGACAACCCAGCTACTGGGGGCACTCGAACCATGGCCACGCTGCACGAATTCGCCGACCTGCGGGGGCCGCGCGGCATCTTGGTGTTGGGCAATCTGCTGAATGTGTGCGCCAGCGCCCGAATTGACCACTGTCGTGAGTTCTGCCGACGCCCACATAGCCTCGACAATCCCCAGTCGATGCACGCCCATCTCGGGCCTGGCCTTGCCCCTAAAAATACGGCAAGGTGAATGTCGTTCGAGTTCTCTCAGTTCTCAATGAAGCACGATCAATTGCAGCGCCACGCGCATGCCGACCTCGTACAGCGCGTCCTCGGACACTCTTGCTGGCGGCGTGGGGGCAGACGTGGCTGTGGCCGGAGCGTGGTTGAGCGCAGGAGCGTCGATCCGAAGCAGGCGGTCACGCCCATCCGCGCCGGGAACGGCGATGCCGGCGAGTTGTCCTCGGCCGTCGAACACCGGGCCGCCTCGCGGCCCTTCTGGCAAGTTGATGCCGAGCAGTTGGTCGCTGGGCGTCGCTAGCCTGCGCCCGAAAAATCCGATATGGAGCAGTGGCCATTCGGGCTCTGCACCGGCCGCGGCACCGTACTCGATGGCGTAGGCCGGACTGCCAGCGTAAGGATAAGCCGGCGCATGAATCAGCCACGCCACCGCCGGCAACGCGGCGCCGAGTTGCAAGTGCGCCAGCGGGGCTGATGCGGTCGTTGGATCGGCTTGGGCAACCACCGTCTGACCGAGCGCGTTGCGCAACCAGATGCGGCGAGCGCCGGCGATGCTGGCTGCAGGCACGAGGGCGCTCAGGCCATCGCCAAGCAGCACAGCCGTACCCACTGCTCGAACGCCCGGCGGCAACGCCAAAGGCGCACCGGGCGCGATCCGCAAAGGCGGCGTGAGAAGCAGGCCGGTTGGCCGTGGCGTCGGCGAGACCAGCAACTCCTGAACGCCCAGCAGGGCGCTATCCCCAGGGCTGTCGGCCAAGGCCTTGTCTATCACGCGACGGGCTGCCGCGCCCTGTCCGCCGATGTGTAGCAGCCATGCGTATTGCGCTGCTGCAGCTGGCTCGTCGCGGTGCGCGCCTGCCGTGTGCGCGGCGAAGGCCATCGCCCGACGGTAGTCACCCGCCTGCATGTACGTGCGCACCAGGCCCATCTCAATGTCGCCGGCATGTACCAAGCGCGCCGCTGCATCGAAGGCCCGTTCGGCAGCGACGGTGTCGCCGCGGAACAGTGCCAACTCACCCTCCATGGTCAGCTGTTGCGCCGCGGTGGCCGAGCCCGCGGCACCCGAGCCGGGTATGCCTAACCCTTCACGTGCCGCGTCCAGGCTCCACGCAGGTCGCGCTGCGTACAAAGAAATAACCGCCGCCCCGAACAGGGTGGCGGCAGATCGACGCCGAATCGTCACGGGCAGCTGAACCCCGTCAAGGCACCTGCGTGATGCGGGGTTTGCGCAAAGACGGGCTGCTCGGATCGTAGGCTGCGTTCGGCGACTTGAAGTTGGCCAGGTACGCCACCAAGGCGTCGATGTCCTGCGCGCCGCCGATCTGGTTCGGGACGACGAATGTCGTGAAGCCGGCGCCACCGCTGGCCATGAAGTTGTTGACCGTGATCTTGTAGCTGTTGCTGCTGACCACGACGCCCGCGGTGACGACGTTCTCCGTCGGACCGGTGACCACGGGATAGCCGCTGGACAAGTCCACCGGCGTGTAGGTCACGTTCTGGATGCGCGTGCCACATGTGCCCGACGCGCTCCACATGTAGTTCAGGCTGGAAGACACCTGCATCACACGGTTGGCGGTCTGGCCGAGGCAGCCGCTGAACTGCTGCTCCAGCACGTTCTTGAGCTGCTGCGCGGTGAGCGACAGCGTCACCAAACTGTTGCCGAAGGGTTGCACGGTGAACGCATTACCGTACGTCAGGTTGTATGGATAGGTCGTCGGTGGAGTGGTGGTGGGCACCACGAAACCAGGGCTGCGCACGCCCCCGGCGTTCTGGAAGGCGATCTGCGCGCCACCCAGGCTGGCCGGCTGCGTGGCCAGCAGTTGCGCGTCAGCGATCAGGTCGCCGGCTTCCATCTCGCCGGCGGTGTTCGCCGAATTGGTCAAGCCCGCCGTGATCGTGGCGATGACCTGGTTGGCCAGCGGCGATGCCGCAGCGCTGTAAGCGTCGACGACATTCCTCACCGCGGGACTAGCGTCAATCGCGGCCTTGATCGTCGTGTTTGTCTCGTCCACCAGTCGGTTCGTCGGGCTGACGGCCGTGACGTCGCGCGTGGTGGTGTCCAGCGTGACGTCGATTTCGGTCAGGATCCGGCCGAAGGCACTGGCGCTGGTCACCGGGATCAGACGGCCAGTCGTGTTGGGCATGCCGGACGGCCGCGCCGTGGTCACGGCATTGGCCAGTGTCGTTCCCTTCACGTCGATGGTGTTGGCCGAGCAGTTGTACGCAGCGTGGGTGTGGGCGCTGATGACCAGATCGACCGCGTTGTCGAGTTGCTTGACGATGGCGCGGATGTCGGAATCGGTGCCGTCGGTGTTCTTCAGATCGCCGGTGCAACCGTTGATGTCGCTGGTGATCTGGCCGGTCGACGTTCCGGCAACGGTACTCTGGAAACCACCCTGGTGAACCAGCACCACGATCGCCTCGATACCCAGAGCGCGCAGCTTGGGCACCAGCGCATTGACGGTCGTTGCCTCGTCGTTGAACGTCAGGCCCGCCACGCCAGCCGGCGTGACGATGCCGGGCGTGCCCTTCAGCGTCATGCCAATGAAGGCCACGCGAACCGGCTTGCCATCCGGGCCGACGAAACTCCTCACGCCAAAGGCGGGCAGCAGCGTCTTGCCGGTGGCATTTTCGATCACATTGGCCGACAACCACTTGAACCTGGCGCCATCGAAGGTGCCTTGCGATGCCGAGCCGAAGCCCTTGCAGCTGTTCGGGTCCTGCACGCCGTTCACGAACTTGCAGCCGCCGTTCTGCAGGCGGCGCAATTCGTCCTTGCCCTTGTCGAACTCGTGGTTGCCAACCGAGCTGAAGTCCAGCCCGATCTTGTTCAGCGTTTCAACTGACGGTTCGTCGAAGAACAGCGCCGAGATCAGCGGCGAGGCGCCGACCAGGTCGCCCGCGCCGACGACGACGGTGTTCGGGTTGTTCGCCTTCATGCTGGCCACATAGGCGGCCAGATACTCAGCGCCGCCCACGGCAGGGCGTGAGTTGGAGGGGACCAGCGTGTTTATGCCGAAAGGGCCAGGCGTTTGCAGGTTGCCGTGGTAGTCGTTGAAAGCGATGATCTTGACAGTCAGCGGCGCGGCAAAGGCACTTGAGCAGACGAGGGTGGCCGCGGCGAATGCCGTAGCAGTGCGGGTGAAGAAGGAGGTCATGAGGGTTCTCGCTGATGGATGAAGCGTTATTGCGCAGTGCGGCGGCGGCGCAACGCGACCATGACGACCAACAAGCCACCAGTCAGAAGGTAGATCGAATGCGGAGAGGGAACGGGACTCACTTCGAGCCTCAAACCACCGGTTGTCGAGTTGAGTGCAGTGCCCGTATCGTCCAATGCGCTCAAGGCCAGTGCCCCGGTCACGGTGTAGGTTCCGGCGGCGAAAGTGAACAAACTGCGGCTGTAGTTCGGATTGGCCAGCGCGAGGTCGAAGTCACCAATGCTGCTGGGGTAGGAGTTGACGGCTGCAGAGGTCAGGCCCAGAGACGAACCGTTCGACGAAACCGAGAAGCGATCTCCGGAGAACCCGGAGTCCACCACCGTCAGCTTGCCCATCTCGCCTGCCGAGATCGTGAACGTGAAAGACAGATCGCTACCGTTGTAGATGTCGATCCAGCTCAGGTCACCGTTCCCAAGCCCTAGAGATGGGTCAATCACATCAAAGGTGTTCCACGCACCGTAAGTTCCCGGCGTCAGATTGACGAGTGTGGCTTGTGCGGCTGTCATGCCACCCAGAGCTAAAGCGAAGGCGAAAGCGGATCGGCGGATAGTCATGTAAACCCTAATGATTGAAAGACTTAATGGTAAAAATAACGCCGGTTGGGTCTTGTCAGCTTCGATGACATCGTTTCGATGATTACGGACTCGGGGCATAGTGCAAACGGAGTGCTCGACCAATCCAAATCCGAGCTCACACCCAGTAAAAAGGAGCTCGATTCTCGGTCGGTGCCTTCTCTGCGGATGCCGCTCCGGTGACAAAGCCGCGCCATCGCTCGCCGCCCGGGCCATTGGGAGGCGGCTGGTTGAAGGAAATGCAAGGCCAATCCGACATTGCCGCGCCCGTAGTCGCCGATCTGAGCTCAGCAGACAGACTGGAAAAACGCTGTCCAACCGTGTCCGTGACATCAGGGCGAGTCCGCCACTCTGTTACGGGGTTTTAAGCGGGCAGCCATGCACAAAGCGACCGGCCGCTTTCGGGCACTGAATTCAAACTCCGAATGTCGGAGAAGGGTCGATTGCCGGCTTCTGGCTTTGGCTGTCCGAAGCCGCCCGATGGTGAGCGGCCGATTTCAATGTGTTGCCATCCCGCGGGCACTCGTGCGCAGCGATCAGACGCGGACCGCGTGGTGCGTCCAGTTCCAACGTGCAGAACACGGTTGTGGAAATGCGCCCTGCTGACCCTCGGTCACCCTGATCTCACAAAGCGAATTTATCCGACGGACTTTCTTGGTCACGACGGACTTTCTTTGTCGCCATCATGGTTGTCGAACACCTGAAGCACTCACTCCACCGTGACGCTCTTCGCCAGATTCCGCGGCTTGTCGACATCGGTGCCGCGCGCCACCGCTGTGTGATACGCCAGCAACTGCAACGGCACCACGTGCAGGATCGGTGACAGCACGCCGTAATGCTCGGGCATGCGGATCACGTGCACGCCTTCAGCCGGATGGATCTGGGTGTCTGCATCGGCGAACACGAAGAGCTCGCCACCGCGTGCCCTCACCTCCTGCAGGTTGCTCTCGAGCTTCGCCAGCAGCGTGTCGTTCGGCGCGATCGCGACGACCGGCATCTGCGCCGTCACGAGCGCAAGCGGGCCGTGCTTCAACTCGCCTGCCGGATAGGCTTCGGCGTGGATGTAGCTGATCTCCTTCAGCTTCAACGCACCCTCGAGCGCGATCGGGTAATGCATGCCACGACCGAGGAAGAGCGCGTGTTCCTTCGCCGAGAAGAGCTCGCTCCACGCGATGATCTGCGGCTCGAGAGCGAGCACCGACTGCACCGCCACGGGCAAGTGACGCAGCGCCTTCAGGTGCAAGGTCTCGTCGGTGTGGCTCAAGTGACCACGTACCTGCGCGAGCGAGAGTGTCAACAGGAAGAGGCCGACCAGCTGCGTCGTGAACGCCTTCGTCGACGCGACGCCGATCTCGACGCCGGCTCGCGTGATGTAGCCGAGCGCGCACTCGCGCACCATCGCGCTTGTCGCGACGTTGCACACCGTGAGCGTGCGCTCCATGCCGAGCGAGCGTGCGTGCTTGAGCGCCGCGAGCGTGTCGGCCGTCTCGCCGCTCTGCGTGATGGTGACGACGAGCGTGCGCAGGTTCGGCACGCTGTCGCGATACCGGTACTCGCTCGCCACTTCCACCGAGGTCGGGATCTTGGCGATGCTTTCGAGCCAGTACTTCGCGACCGAGCCGCTGTAGTAGCTGGTGCCGCAAGCGAGAATCAGCACCGAATCGACTTCCTCGAACATCCGGAACGCGCCGTCGCCGAACAACTCGGGCGAGACGCTCGGCACCGCGTCGAGCGTGTCGGCGATCGCCTTCGGCTGCTCGAAGATTTCCTTCTGCATGTAGTGGCGGTGAGGCCCGAGCTCGGCCGCACCGGTGTGCGCGACCACCGCCTTCACCGCGCGTTCGACGCGTTTCCAGTCACCGCCTGGCGTCTTGTTCAGCAGCCAGTACTTGCCGAGCTGCAGGTCGGCCACGTCGCCGTCTTCGAGGTAGACGATCTGGTCGGTGACGCCGGCGAGCGCCATCGCGTCCGACGCGAGGAAGGTCTCCCTGCTGCGGGGGCCGCCTTCGCCCGCGCCAACGCCGAGCACCAGCGGCGAACCATGGCGCGCACCGATCACGCGGTGCGGCTCGTCGCGGCAAAACACCGCGACCGCGTAGGCGCCGCGCAAGCGCGGCAACGCATGCTGAACCGCCTCGAGCAGATCGCCGCGGTAGAGGTGGTCGACCAGGTGTGCGACGACCTCGGTGTCGGTCTGCGTGACGAACGCATAGCCCTTCGCCTTCAGCTCGGTGCGCAACTCGTCGTGGTTCTCGATGATGCCGTTGTGCACGAGGCCGATGCGGCCGACGGTGCCGATGCCCGAAGCGTCACCCTCATCGGCCGCAGTATTGCTGCCGCGATAGCCGGCGGTCGACGGCCCGTGCGAAAAGTGCGGGTGCGCGTTGTGCATCACCGGCGCGCCATGCGTGGCCCAGCGCGTGTGCGCGATGCCGGTGCCACCCTGCAGATGGTCTTCGTCGACGGCGGCCGCCAGCTCGGCCACTCGTGCGGTGCTGCGGGCGCGGCGCAGTTCGCCGTCCTGATGCAGCGCAATGCCGCACGAGTCGTAGCCGCGGTACTCGAGCCGGCGCAGGCCCTCGACCAGAATCGGCACGATGTTTCGGGGGCTCACGGCCGCGACGATTCCGCACATGGTTGGGCTCGAGAAAATGGTGAGGTTGAGAATCTAATCGCTGAACAACGATTGAAGTTTGCGAAATATCATCAACAATGAATAAATATTTCTATATCATCTTCCAATGATTGATTAATCCATTTTTCTGGTGATATTGAATAAATCGACCATCGTTGAGAACCTCGACAGCGCCGACGTTCGCCTCCTCGATGCGCTGCAGAACGACGCCTCGCTCACCAACGACGCGCTCGCCGCGAAGGTGGGCACGTCGCCGGCAACTTGTCTTCGACGCGTGAAGCGGCTCGCCGAGGCAGGCCTCATCGAACGACGGGTGGCGCTGCTTTCCGCGGCGCGGCTCGGGCTTTCACTTACGGCCATCGTCGAGATCTCGCTCGACCGGCAGAGCACCGACGCAATCGCCGCGTTCGAGGCGCACGCGGTGGCAGAGCCCTTCGTGCGCCAGTGCTATCGCGTCTCGTCGGGGCCCGACTTCGTGGTGGTGATTCAGGTCGCCGACATGGCGCAGTACCACGCGCTCGTGCAGCGCCTCTTCACCGACGACGCCAACGTGCGCAACGTGAAGGCGTTCTTCAGCACGCACCGTGCAAAATTCGACACGCGCATCGCGCTGCCGAACGGACGTGACAAGGCTTGAGCATTGCCTTGCGGTCGCAGCGGCCTCGCACGTGTTGCACGTGTCCCGACGGATGTTTCGTTTCGCGGCGGCTTGAATTCGCCGCCGTGACCTTCAACTTCAACGCGCCGCACCTGGCTCGCCCTTTTCTTGAAAGAGACCGCCATGCACAAAACCCTTGTCGCTTTGCTGCTTGTCTTGGCATCGGCCTTCGCTTGGGCCGAGCCCTCGCTGGCTGAGGTGCAGAGCGAGGTTCGCCTCGGTCATCTGACCCAGGCCGAGTCGATGATGAAAGACGTGGTCGCCGCGCACCCGGAAAGCGCGAAGGCTCACTACGTCTACGCCGAAGTGCTCGGGCGCAATCAAAAGTTCAACGAAGCCGTCACCGAAGCGCAGACGGCACGCACGCTCGACCCGGCGATCAAGTTCACCGACGCCCAGAAGTTCAAGGACTTCGAGCAGTTGCTGACGCGCCAGCAGGCGGCCACGCGGATGCGCGGCGTTCCTGCGCCCAGCACGTCGTCGGTAGCGGGCACGGATTCATCGAGCTTCAAAGCACCCGCCGCGACGACGCCGGCGATGGCGCCCGCGATGGCTTCGTCGTCCGGCATTCCAGGCTGGATCTGGATCGTCGCGCTGGCGGCGATCGGCTGGTTCCTGTGGCGCGGCTTCTCGAAGAGCCGCGCGACGAACGCCGGCGCGGCATCGCCTGGCGCGGTCGCATACGGCAACGGTGGCTACCCGCTGAATGCGCCCCCTGCGCCGAATGGCCCGAACGGGCCCTACAACCCGAATGCGCCGTATGGGCAAGGCATGCCGCAAGCCGCCCCGGGTGGCGGCCTTTTGCGCACTGGCCTGGCGGTCGCGGGTGGTGTCGCGGGCGGCATGCTGATCGACCAGATGCTCAACCACCACGCGAACGCTGCTGGCGTCGGCCATAACCCCAACGACCTCGGCCTGGGTCCGACGATGGCGCCGCAAAGCAACGACGCGTCGACCGAGCTCGAGACCCGACAGGTCGATTTCGGCAACGGCAACGACTGGGGTGGCGGCGGCGGTGGCGACATCGACACCGGCAGCTCCGACAGCGGCGGCAGCTGGGACTGACCGGCACTGACACCCCGATCGTTGTGCGACATCGCGCGGGCCTCATGGCTCGCGCCTTTTTTTGCGCGGCAGGTTCAGCGCTTCAGAATCGCGAGGCCCTTCAGGTACTCGCCTTCGGGAAACGTCACCGTCATCGCGTGATCGGGCGCAGCGGCGAGGCGCGCGAGAACCAGCCCGTCGATGCCCGCATCGAGCCCGGCACCGGCGACGATCTTGTGGAACAGGTCGGCCGAGATGCCGCCGGAGCACGAGAACGTGAACAGCAGCCCGCCCGGCTCGAGCAACGAGAACGCGAGCCGATTGATGTCTTTGTAGGCACGCGACGCGCGCTCGGCGTGCGCGGCGCTCGGCGCGAATTTCGGCGGGTCGAGCACGATCGCGTCGAAGCGTCGGCCTTCGTGCTGGAAGCGGCGCAAGGTCTGGTTCACGTCGGCATCGAGCGCGGTGTGCAGCGCCGCATCGAAGCCGTTCAGCGCGACGTGCGCGGTGGCGCGTTCGAGCGCAGGCGCCGACGAATCGACGCTCGTGACCTCGCTCGCACCGCCGGCCAGCGCGGCGATGCTGAAACCCCCGGTGTAGGCAAAGCCGTTGAGGACGCGGCGGCATCCGAACTGCTCGACGGCCGATCGAAACGCGGCGCGGCTGTCGCGCTGGTCGAGGTAGAAGCCCGTCTTGTGTCCCTCGGCGATGTCGGCCGTGAATCGCAGGCCGTGCTCGTCGATCGGCACGACGGTCTCGCCCGCGCCGCGCAGCCAGCCGCGCTGCGGCTCGAAACCTTCGCGCGTGCGCGACGACGTGTCGCTGCGCTCGTAGAGCCGGGTGATGCCGGTCGCATGCAACAGCGCGTCGGCGATCGTCGCCTTCCACCGTTCGACGCCGGCCGACGTGAACTGCGCGCACAGGGTCTCGCCATAACGGTCGACGACGAGGCCGGGCAAGCCGTCGGACTCGCCGTGCACGAGCCGCACCGAGTTGCTCGCCACCTTCAGACGCGAGCGCAACGCCACCGCTGCAGCGACCCGGCGCTCGAAGAACGCGGCGTCGATGTGCTCGGCTTCGTTGAAGCTCCACACGCGCAGGCGGATCATCGATCGCGGGCTGAACGCGGCCCATGCGAGGAAGCGCCCATCGCCCGCCTCGACCCGAACCGTCTCGCCGCTGTCGGCCTTGCCGCGTTCGACGCTGCCTTCAAAGACCCACGGATGGCGGCGTTGCAGCGAGCGCTCCTTGGCGGCGCGCAAACGGATCGTTTTCACGCCCGCTTCATTTCCGTTTCGCGCGCGGGTGCGTCGCGTCGTACACCTTCGAGAGGTGGCCGAAATCGAGCCGTGTGTAGATCTGCGTGGTGCTGATGTTGGCGTGGCCGAGCAGCTCCTGCACCGCGCGCAGGTCACCACTCGACTGCAACAGGTGCGACGCGAACGAATGCCGCAACATGTGCGGGTGCACGTGCGCCGGCACGCCCGCACGGACCGCCTGCGCCTTCAGACGCGCCCGCACCTGGCCGGCGCTCAGGCGATAGCCGCGAGCACTCACGAAGAGCGCGGGTTCATCGGGCCTGGCGATCCGCTCGCGCTGCGCGAGCCACTCGATCAGCGCCTGCAACGCGGGCGCGCCGACGGGCACGCTGCGCCGTTTGCCGCCTTTGCCGAGGACATGGGCGGTGGCGTCGGCGATGTCGATCCAGCCGATCGCCTGTGCGCTCGCGACGACATCGAGGGCGGTGAGTTCGCCGACCCGCAAGCCCGACGAGTACAGCAGCTCGACGACGCAACGGTCGCGCGCGGCGAGCACCGCATGGCCCGCATCGCCGGCATCGTCGCGATGCGAAGCCAGCGCCACCGCATGATCGACGCTCAGCGCCTTCGGCAAGGGTTTGGCCGCTTTGGGCGCGCGCACGCCGTCGACCGGGTTGGCCGAGACGAGGCCGTCGCGGCCGAGCCATCGATAGAAGCCGCGCCATGCCGACAACACCAACGCGACGCTGCGCGGCGCCAGGCCGCTCGCGTGCAGCTGCGCGGCCCAGCGGCGCACGTGGTGGACCTCGGCGTCGCGCAGCGCCAGCTCGGCCTCGAGCGAAAGGCGTTGCAGCTGCGCCAATGCATCGGCGTAGATGCTGAGGGTGCGTGCCGCGAGACGGCGCTCGACGCGCAGGTGTTCGAGGTGCCTGGCGATGTCGGCATCGACGGCGACCCGCCCCTCGGCCCCGCCGCCGCTCGACGCCCGCATCAGGCCACCGGCAACAACCGCGACAGTGCCGCGCTCGAGACCTCGCCGATGCGTTCGAGGAATTCGGTGCCCATCTCGGCGGTGTACCGCGTCGGATCGGGCGAAGCGAGCAGCAGCAGGCCGAACGTCGAGGGCTCCTCGTGCGCCGTGCGCAACGGAATCAGCGCCAGCGATTCGGCCGGCAGCGAACCGTCGAGCCAGGTCGACGCCTCGAAGCCGGCGTTGACGCCGCAATAGGGGCCCGTCAGCGACGCCGCGAAGATCTTCGCGTCGTCGCTCACCGCGTCAGTGAACGACAGGGTCGCAAACGCATCCGACACGTTCCACACGCGGATCGCCGCCTGCGGGATCATGAACTGGTGCTTCAGCTCGCGCACCAGCGTGTCGGGCAGGTCGGCCGCGTTGGCGGTGAGCATCAGCGCGCGGATCCAGCGGTGCAGCTTGTCGGCGATGGTCACGTTGTCCTGACCGTACCTGATCATCTCGATGAACTTGTGCTCGAGGCCCTTGACCTTGTCGCGCATCATTTCCATCTGGCGCTCCTGCAACGAGACGGCGCGCTGGCCGTGCGGGCTCGTGAGCTGCACCGAGCCGAGCAACTCGGCGTGTCGAACGAAGAAGTCGGGACTCGTGGCCAGGTAGTTCGCGATGTCGTCTTCGGTGATGCCCTGAATGCTCATGGATACGGGTCTCTCGGTACGTGATGTGGTGATGGTGAACGCTCAGATTTCGATCGCGCCTTTGAACACGGCGCTGGCGGGCCCGGTCATCAGCACCGGCGCGCGCCCGCCGGCCCATTCGATCGTGAGCTGGCCGCCGCGCGCGTCGACATCGACGCGATGATCGAGCAGCCCGAGGCCGATGCCGGCCACGACCGCGGCGCACGCGCCGGTTCCGCACGCCAGCGTTTCGCCGGCGCCGCGTTCATACACGCGCAGGCGGATGCGATCGCGGCGCACGACCTGCGCGAAGCCGGCGTTCACGTGGCGCGGAAAGCGCCCGTGCGATTCGATCAGCGGGCCCTGCGTCTCGACCGGCGCGTGATCGACATCGCTCACAAATTGCACCGCGTGCGGATTGCCCATCGAGAGCACGGCCACCTCGACGCGCTGGCCCGACACATCGATCGGCCAGAGCGCAAATTCATCGACGCCCTCGGGCAGGCGCGGCACCAGGCCGCTCGCAACGAAGGGCACGCGCGCCAGGTCGAACACCGGCGCGCCCATGTCGACGGTGACACGGCCATCGGGCAACACGCGCAACTCGATCACGCCAGCAAAGGTCTCGACGCGAATCGTGGTCTTGGTGGTGAGCTTCTCGTCGAGCACGAAACGCGCGAAGCATCGGGCGCCATTGCCGCATTGCTCGACTTCGTCACCGCTGCCGCCATTGAAGATGCGGTAGGCGAAATCGACGCCAGCCGTGCGGCTCCGCTCGACCACAAGCACCTGGTCGGCGCCGACGCCGAAGCGGCGGTCACCGAGCCGGCGCGCCTCCGCCGGCGTGAGCTCGACGGGAACGCGCGTCGCATCGAGCACGACGAAATCGTTGCCCGCGCCCTGCATCTTCGTGAAGCGCAACTTCATGCGCGATTATCGCGTGGGGGCTTCGACCGAACCCGCGGCGGCGCGCCCCTGTTTTCGCCCAGACGGCGACACGCCGTCAATAAAGCGATGCCTCGCCGATCGGCCGCGTCTTGAAGCGCCGGTGGACCCACAGGTATTGCGCCGGATCGCGCAAGATCTCGCTTTCGATCCAGCGGTTCATCGCCGCGCTGTCGGACACCGCGTCGTCGCTCGGGAAGTCGGGCCAGGCGGCGTGGAACGTGACCCGGTAGCCGCGCCCGCCGGGCAGGATTTCGGCGGTGATGGGCTGCACCACCATGCCGAGCGCGCGGGCCAGCCGAGAGGGCGCGAGCAGGGTCGCCGCGCTCACGCCGAAGAATGGCACGAACGTCGCGTCACGCTCGCCGAAGTCCATGTCGGGCAGGTTGAAGAACGCATCGCCACGGCGGATGGCACGCACCAGCGGCTTGGCCGCGTTGTCGCGCACGAAGATCTCGGCGTTGCCGAGGCGCAGCCGCCCGCGCCGCAACGCGCGGTCGACGAACGGGTCACTCTGCTCCTGATAGATCGACACGCCCTTCCTCTTCTGGAACAGCAGCACCGCGGCACCCGCGACATCGAGCGCGACGAAGTGAGGCACCAGCCACATCACCGGTTTCGCGCTGCGCTCGGCGAGGGTGACGTCGCCTTCGACATGGATCAGGCGCCGCAGCCGCGCCGGCGACGCGAACCACAACAGGCCGCGTTCGAGCAGGCTGCGGCCGAGCCAGCCGAAATGCGTGCGAGCCAGCGCCTTGCGATCCGGCGCGTGCATCGCGGGAAAGCAGAGTTCGAGGTTTCGCATCGCGACGCGGCGGCGCGCGCCGAACACGTGCCACACCAGGCGGCCGAACAGGCGGCCACAGACGGCCTGCATGCCGAGCGGCAACCACTGGAAAAGCCAGATCAGCGCCAGCAGCGCTCGCGAGATCATCGAACCGACGTTTTCACCATCCGCGATTGTTGACGCGACTTGGGCCATCGCAGCGCGCCCGCTGCGATGGCCCCGTCACCCGGACAGACCGCGGCTTTTCATATACTGCGCCCGTCGCCGAGTTCCTGAACAACTTGCGGGGCGACGTTAAACACACCTCGCTAAAGCGTTCGCCGCTCTCCAGAGCCCAGGCCGGCAACGCGATTCTTCCTCGCCGTTGACGGGCCCGAATTCATCTCGTACTGGAGCACAGCGTGTCGAACGACTTCCTCTTCACTTCCGAATCGGTATCCGAAGGCCACCCCGACAAGGTCGCCGACCAGATCTCCGACGCCATCCTCGACGCGATCTTCAAGCAGGATTCGCGCTCGCGCGTCGCCGCCGAGACGCTCTGCAACACCGGCCTCGTGGTGCTCGCCGGCGAGATCACGACCAACGCGCACGTCGACTACATCCAGACCGCGCGCGACACCATCAAGCGCATCGGCTACGACAACACCGAATACGGCATCGACTACAAGGGCTGCGCCGTGATGGTCTGCTACGACAAGCAGAGCAACGACATCGCGCAGGGCGTCGACCACGCGAGCGACGACCACCTCAACACTGGCGCCGGCGACCAGGGCCTGATGTTCGGCTACGCGTGCGACGAAACGCCCGACCTGATGCCGGCGCCGATTTACTACGCGCACCGGCTGGTCGAGCGCCAGGCGATGCTGAGGAAGGACGGCCGCATGCCTTTCCTGCGCCCCGATGCCAAGAGCCAAGTCACGATGCGCTATGTCGATGGCAAGCCGCACTCGATCGACACCGTCGTGCTCTCGACGCAGCACGACCCCGATCAAAGCGAGACTTCGACGAAGATGAAGGCCTCGTTCAACGAAGCGATCATCGAGGAGCTGATCAAGCCGGTGCTGCCGAAGGAGTGGCTGAAGGAGACGCGCTATCTCGTCAATCCGACCGGCCGTTTCGTGGTCGGTGGCCCGCAAGGCGACTGCGGCTTGACGGGCCGCAAGATCATCGTCGACACGTATGGCGGCGCCTGCCCGCACGGGGGCGGCGCGTTCTCGGGCAAGGACCCGTCGAAGGTCGACCGGTCGGCCGCGTATGCCGCGCGTTACGTGGCGAAGAACATCGTCGCGGCGGGGCTGGCGCGGCAGTGCCAAATCCAGGTGGCTTACGCGATCGGCGTCGCCAAGCCGATGAACATCACGGTCTACACCGAAGGCACCGGCGTGATCGCCGATCACGAGATCGAGAAACTTGTGCACGAGCACTTCGATCTGCGGCCGAAGGGCATCATCCAGATGCTCGACCTGTTGCGGCCGATCTACGAGAAGACCGCGGCCTACGGCCACTTCGGGCGCGACGAGCCCGAGTTCACGTGGGAGCGCACCGACAAGGCCGACGCGCTGCGCGCAGCCGCTGGCCGGTGAGGCCGGCGCCTAGCGCGAGCGGGGCATCTCCTTGCAGCGACTCGGTGCGCCCGGTCGGTGCCCGGCGGGCCGCTCGAACCTCGCGCCCCGGTTCGCCGACCGGCCGCGTCTTCAACGCGATTCGCGCGCCTCGAGCACGCGCTCGGCCACTTCGATGAAGCCCCGACCCCGCGCGTGGGTGGTGATGAAGCACGGCCAGTCGCGCAACTGCCCGGCGAAACGCATCAGGTTCGCGACGCCGACCGAGATCGGAAACGTCGCGAACATCAGCTCGTCGTTGGTCGAGTCGCCGACGTAAATCCACCGAGGCAGCTCGGCGAGGAGATCACGGCCGCAGACGCGCTGCACCGCCAGTACGGCGCCGCTCAGTTTCGAGTGCTGGCCGAAGCCGGCATTGATGTGGATCGAGCTCACGCTCGCGCGCAGGCCTTCGGCCTCCAGCAGCGCGACGACGCGCGCGATCTGTTCAGCGTCGAGATTCGCGAACTCGCCGTGGTCGATGGCGATGTCGGTGACGCGGCCCCCGTTGTCGCGCGAGAGCGTGGCGCCGGGCACCTCGCGTAGAACGTGCGCCGCGGCGGCCTGCAGCCGCGCCGTGTTGCGCGCTCGTTCGGCCTCGCTCTGCACGTACTCGATGCGCAGGCCGGTCGCGCTGCCGCCGTCGAGGAGGGCCATGGCGCCGTTCTCGGCCACCACCGCGGCGAGCGGCACGTGTTCGGCGGCAGGCAGACACCAGGCCATCGAACGACCGGTCACCGCGATCACCGGCAGCCCGGCCGTCCGCAACGCGGCGAGTGCAGCCACCACGCCCATCGGGATCACGCCATCGGTGGTGAGCGTGTCGTCGATGTCGGTGAGCACGCCGCGCAGGCCACGCAGCAGCGCGAGGTCGACATCGGACCAAGGGGTGGGTCGCCGGTTGATCACGGTGGGGATGATAGGTTTGTGACCCGAGGGGTGCGGTGCCACGCGGCCCCTCACCCTAACCCTCTCCCGGAGAGGTTAGGGTGCGAACTTGCGTTCGTCGGTGCCGGTCCGCTGCCCGAGGGCCCGGCGGACCGCTACGCGCTCGATCACATCTCGATGCATCGGGGCGAGCCGTGCGAGCAACCGGTTCTGTTCGGCGAACGGCACGTTGTGCGCGTCCATCGCGAGCTGCAGCAGTTCGACCAGCCGGTTGAAATCGGCGCGCCGGATGTGCATGTCGTCGTGCGCCTTCTTCATGGTCGCTCCGGCGTACACGCACGGGCCGCCGGCGACGGCGCAGAACTGATCGGCGAGCTGCCTCTTCAGCTCCGGCAGGTCGGTGTGCGCGAAGAAGCTGCCGATTTTTGGATCGGCGGCAAGAAGCGTGACGAGGTCATCGGTGATCGCAACGATGCCGGCCCGGCCACCGAGCGCGTCGAAGAGCGGGTCGGTCGATTGCGCCGAAGCCGAAGGCGACATCGCCAAGCCGACGAGCGTCGCGAACAGGGCGAGGTATCGATGGAGGTGTCGCATCGTCGCCCGGCATCAGTGCGCGAACTGGACCGACAGATAGCCGCCGGTCTGTCGGCGTGCCTGCACGGCTGGGACGATACGACCCAGGTCGACCATCGCGAGCGTCAGCGACACGTGCTTGTTCGGCGCCCAAGCGATGAAGAGGTCTTTCCAGTCGTCTTCGTGCAGACCGTGCCCGAGCGACGACGGGTCGAGCTTGTTCGGCTTCACGCGGTATTCGACACCAACCGCGACCGTGCGACGCAGCAGCCATGCAACCGACACCTCCGGCAACAGCGACAAGTGCTGGCGCGCCCGGCCGCCGAAGCCGAGCAGGCCGTTCTGGTTCGCCTTGCTGGCCCGCAGCGTGATGTTGGCGAGCACGCTCTGCGCCAGGAAGAGCTTGGTCGCGCTGGCATGGAAGTCGATGCCGTGGTTGTGCGCGCCGAGCGCAGCGAGGGTGGGTGCGAGCTGGCCGGCGTCGAGCCGTTTCCACGTCGCGCCGACGGCGATGGCGGGCATCGGCGTGTCGCTGTCCAGCACCGCGTCGCCCATCACGCGAAGCTTGGCGCCGACGATGGTCTGCTTGAGGTGAAGGCCCGCAATGCCGAGCGCGGTGCCGGTGTCGTGGGTGTCGAAATCCTGGCGCGCGAGCGAGAGTTCGGCCCGGTCGTCGATGCTCGCTGCGATGCCGTAGACATTCACCCTGTGGTCGCGCGTGACGATGCGGGTGCCGAACGCGGTGGCGCTCCATTGGCCTTCGCTGCCATAGCCGGTCGTGACGGCCCAAGGCGTGAGGCCACCGCCCGCTGCGCCGTCGATGCCGGTCACGCCACCGGTCAGCAGCAGCTTGCCGTCGTCGGCATGCGCTCCGGCGCAGCACAAGAGGCCGGCAACCCATGCCGCAGCCAGGGCGCACCCACCACGTCTTGCATGCATCGCGATGGGCTCAGATCAGTTCCGCGAACTCGGTGCGCAGGCGTGCCTGCGGCTGGCTCCATTGGCCCAGCCATTGACCGAACTCGTTCTCGGGCATCGGCTTGGCCATGAAGTAGCCCTGGGCCTCGTCGCATTCGAGGGCGCGCAGGATCGCCCACGTCTGCGCGGTCTCGACCCCTTCGGCGACGACGCTGTAGCCGAGGTTGTGCGCGAGGTCGACCGTCGAGCGCACGATCTTCAGGTCGGCGCGATCGTGCTCCATCGCGTTGACGAAGCTGCGGTCGATCTTCAGCTGGTGCAGCGGCAGCGACTTCAGGTACGCGAGCGACGAGTAGCCGGTGCCGAAGTCGTCGATCGAAAGCGTCAGGCCCATCGCCGCGAGGCGCTTCAGCGTGACGAGGGCGCGTTGCGGGTCGTCCATGATCGCGCTCTCGGTGATCTCGAGGCAGAGCGACGACGGGTCCAGGTGCTGGCGCAGGAAGGTCTGCTCAAGCTTCTCGGGCAGGCGCAGGTCCATCAGGTCCTTGGTCGAGAGGTTGACCGCCACCTTCAGGTCGAGGCCGCCGTCGCGCAACTCGCTGCAGCGGCGCGCGCTGCGCTCGACCATCCAACCGGTCAAGTCGCGGATGAAGCCGGTGCGCTCGGCGAACGGAATGAACTGCGCCGGCGCGAGCAGGCCGCGCCGCGGGTGTTGCCAGCGCACCAACGCTTCGGCTCCGCAGGCATCGCCGGTGACGAGCGAGATCTTCGGCTGCAGGTAGAGGCGGAGCTGGTCTTGGTCGATCGCGGTGCGCAGCTCGCCGAGCAGCGAGAGCGAGGCCGGGCTCGACGAGTCGAGCCCGGCGTCGTAGACCATCACGCCGACGCCGCGTTGCTTGGCGGCGTACATCGCGAGCTCGGCGCGGCCGATCAGCAGGTCGGCATCGTCCGCGTCTTCGGGGAAGGTCGCGATGCCGACACCGGCGCTCACATCGATGGTGTGCGCGTCGAGCGTCAGCGGCTGTTCGAGCGAGGCGCGCAACCGGTGCGCGACGTCGACCGCATAGGCCACCGGCGCACGCGGCAGGCAGACCACGAACTTGTCGCCGCCGAGGCGCGCGAGCGCATCGCCGTCGCGCAGCACGCCGGCGCCGAGGCGGCCGGCGATGCAGGCGAGCAGGCGGTCGCCGAAGGCCTGCCCGAGCACGTCGTTGACGTGCTTGAAGCGGTCGACGTCGAGCAGCAGCACCGAGCAGGGGTCGCCACCGCGGCGCGCGTCGGCGATCCGTTCGATGACGAGGGCGCGGAACTGCTCGCGGTTCGGCAGACCGGTGAGCGGATCCCAGTAGGCGAGGCGGCGGATCTCGGCGTCACGTTCGCGAATGCCGATCCGCATCGATTCGAACGAGCGCGCGAGATCACCGACCTCGTCGACGCCGGCCGCGGGCACCGGGCTGGCGTAGTCGCCGGCGGCCAGGCGCTCGGCGCTGATCGCGAGCGCATTGATCGGCTTGGTGATGCGGCGCGCGGTGAAGAAGCTGCCGAACGTGAAGACGAGAAGGCCACCAAGCGAGATCGCGAGCAGCACCACCTGCAGTTTCTTGTAGGGCGCGACGGCCGCGTCGATCGAGCTCATCAGCACGGCCGAGACTTCGCGCTCGCCGTGGTTGCCGAGCGGCACCAGGCGCAGCGCGGTCGATACCCCGTCGATGGTGGTCGTCTCGGGAATCTGGGCATGGCCGAGTGCGGCCGCCATCGACATCGACACCGGCGTTTCGGCACCCACCCGCAGCACGTTCCACCCGTGCCCGCGTGCACGCTCGAGAAACACGAGACGCAGCTGCGACAGCTCGTTGAAGTCTTGCACCAGCGCGCCGTTGAGCGCGAAGCCCATCGAGACCCGCCCGATCAGTTGCGGCGCCTTCACGGGCACCGTCACCATCTGGAACGGCCGGCCGTCGTTGACCTGCAGCTCGCGTTCGACCGCGGTGTCGCTCGCCACCAGGGCACCTCCCCCCATGGCTTGGAGCACCGTGGTCGCGTTCGGCGTGGTGGCGGCCATCGGGCGGCCACGCGAGTCGGCGAACACCGCGACGCTCGCGCCGACCCGGTCGGCCTGGTTGGCCAGCGCGTCGGTCAGCGTTGCCGCATCGTTGCTCGCGACCGCCGCGCGAAAGCCGTAGTCGGTAGCGAGCAGGCGTGCCGCGTCTCGCAGCTGCTGTGCGTTCTGCGCGAGCATGCGGTGCAACAACGATTCGCCGTTGCGCAAGCCCTCGCCCACCTCGCGGCGCGCGTTCGCGTCGATGCCGAAGCGAATCGTCACGAAGCTCGCGGCCTGGACCAGGAACAGCAGGCCGAGGAAAAGCGCGACGATGCGCAAATGCAAATGCCGCGCCGTGCGCCGGCGCAGCATCTCGAACCAGCGCAACGGTCGCGTCATGACGGTTCTGCCCGCGGCGCCAAGTTGACGGCGACGGTTGGGCCACCCGCCTTCACCAGACGCTCGACCGGCACGATCGCGTCGCTCTGCCGGCCGTGCCACACGCGCATCAGGTGTTCGCCTTCGGGCATGTCGATGCGGGCCTTGCCGGCGAGGTCGGTCTTCGCGAAATAGGGCGTGTCGACGACGACGACCCACGCGGTCATCCGGTCGTGGATGCTGCAGCCGAGCACAGCCGTGCCGGCCTTGTCGAACACCACCGGCGTCGACGGCGTGCCTGCATAGAGCTTCAGCTCGAAGGCGCGGATCGGCGAAAAGGAATAGACCTGGTGGCGCACGGTGTCGAGGTTCGGAAACAGCACCGGCGTGCCGGTCTGAACGACCGTGACTTGCGGCACGAATTCGCGGTTCCGCTGCGCGATTTGCGCGCTCGCACCGGGGCCCGCGAGTCGGTTGGCGCCCGCCACCGTCACCGTCACGACCGCGCCTTCGACCGGCCGGCCGGCGTTGTCGGTCACCCACACGTCTAGCGGGGCCGCGAAAGCGCACAGGGGCGCGATGGCGAAGAGCACCACCAGGGCAACCGCCAACAGCAGGTGATTCGTGAAGCGTGTCATGGAATGCCGGGGTCGAAAGGGCGAGCCAGCAGCGCGGTCGTGGTCGACAGTGCGAAGCGGGGGGCGCGAGCCACCCCGCGGCTCGCAGGCGTTGCGTTCTTCATCGTGCTTGTTATCGGTGCCCAGGCACGTGGCTTGAGTCGCGGACCGCACATCCACGCGACGATCTCCAGCCGCTACAATGCCGAGTTTCCGAGGAGCGTTGCGAGGTCGGCCCTACAAAGGCCGGCCCCAGGCTCGGAAGCTTGCAAAGCGATGGGATCTCTCTGATGTGCCCATCGCATCCACTTGCAACTGCGCTCACCCGCACGGTCGTCATCGTGGGTGAGCCAAAGTCTCGCCAGAGGTCGGCCAGCGGGTCACCGCCAACCTTTTGGGAACACCGACCATGAATGCCGTTTTGAAGCCGAAAGAATCCGCCGTGGACCACGCCGTGGCCGACCTCTCCCTTGCCGCCTGGGGCCGCAAGGAGATCAAGATCGCCGAGACCGAGATGCCCGGTCTGATGGCGATGCGCGAGGAGTTTTCGAAGAGCCAGCCGCTGAAGGGTGCCCGCATCACCGGCAGCATTCACATGACGATTCAGACCGCCGTGCTGGTCGAAACGCTGCAGGCGCTCGGCGCGCGCGTGCGGTGGGCCTCGTGCAACATCTATTCGACGCAGGACCAGGCCGCGGCCGCGCTCGTCGTCGCCGGCACGCCCGTGTTCGCGCACAAGGGCGAGACGCTCGCTGAATACTGGGACTTCACGCACCGCATCTTCGAATTCGGCCACGGGCCACGAGGCAGTGCCGTTGGCGCCGCGGGCACCGACGGCGAAGGCCCGAACATGATCCTCGACGACGGCGGCGATGCCACCTTGCTGATGATCCTCGGCCAGCGCGCCGAGAAGGACGCATCGGTGATCTCGAAGCCGACGAGCGAAGAGGAAACCTGCCTCTACGCGTCGATCAAGGCGAAGCTCGCCGTCGACCCGACCTGGTACACCCGGAAAGCCGCACAGATCATCGGCGTGACCGAAGAGACGACGACCGGCGTTCATCGGCTGAAAGAGATGAGCGCTAAAGGGACGCTGCCATTTCGGGCCATCAACGTCAACGACTCGGTCACCAAGTCGAAATTCGACAACCTGTACGGCTGCCGTGAATCGCTGGTCGACGGCATCAAGCGCGCGACCGACGTGATGATCGCGGGCAAGGTCGCTTGCGTGGCCGGCTATGGCGACGTCGGCAAGGGCTCGGCGCAGGCGCTGCGTGCGCTCTCGGCGCAGGTCTGGGTCACCGAGATCGACCCGATCAACGCCCTGCAGGCCGCGATGGAAGGCTACAAGGTCGTGACGATGGAATACGCCGCCGATAAGGCCGACATCTTCGTCACCAGCACCGGCAACAAGGGCGTCATCACGCACGCCCACATGGCGGCGATGAAAGACCAGGCGATCGTCTGCAACATCGGCCACTTCGACAACGAGATCGACATCGCGTCGCTCGAGAAGTACACCTGGGACGAGATCAAGCCGCAGGTCGACCACATCACCTTTCCTCCTCTAGACGGCCGACCCAGCAAGAAGATCATCATGCTGGCCAAGGGCCGCCTGGTGAACCTCGGTTGCGGGACGGGCCACCCGAGCTTCGTGATGTCGTCGAGCTTCGCGAACCAGACGATCGCGCAGATCGAGCTCTACACGAAGCCCGAGAAGTACAAGGTCGGCGAGGTCTACGTGCTGCCCAAGCACCTCGACGAGAAGGTCGCGCGACTGCACCTGAAAAAGGTCGGCGCGATGCTGACCGAACTCACGGACGACCAGGCCGCCTACATCGGCGTCGACAAGGCTGGCCCTTATAAGCCGGATACCTACAGATATTGAGGTCTTGCCCCCTCTCCCGCGAGCGGGAGAGGGAGAAGAGCCACATGCGCGCTGACCAACTCATTCTTTCCCGCTGCATGGCGCCGACGCGCTCGGCCGCGCAGCGCCTGATTGAGACCGGCGGCGTGCGCTGGCTCGGGCCGAAGGGCTGGGCGGTGCCGAAGAAGGCGGGCGAAGACCTGCCGGAAGACGCGCAGCTGGAGATCACCGACGACGGCGAATTGCGCTATGTGTCGCGCGGCGGGCTGAAGCTCGCCGGCGCGCTCGACCACGCGAAGTTCGATGTGTACGGCGCGGCATGCCTCGATGTCGGCATGAGCACGGGCGGCTTCACCGACGTGCTCCTGCAACGTGGCGCGGCCAGCGTGGTCGGGCTCGACGTCGGTCGCTGCCAGCTTCATCCCCGGCTCGCGAGTGACGCGCGCATCACGTCGCTCGAAGGCGTGAACGCGCGCCACCTCGACGCGGCGACTCTGCCGAGAGCGACGTTCGACCTCGTCGTGGGCGACCTCTCGTTCATCTCGAGCGCGCTGGTGCTGCCGGCGATCGCGCCGCTGGTCGGTGGCGCGATGCTGTGGCTCGCGAAGCCGCAGTTCGAACTGCAGCCGGCCGACATCGGCAAGGGCGGCATCGTGAAGCACGAGTCGGCATATGCACGCGTCGAGGGGCGCTTGCGAGAAGCGTGCGCGGCGAACGGACTCGACGTGATCGACTGGTTCGAGAGCGCCATCAACGGCGGCGACGGCAACCGCGAGTTCTTCATGCACGCGGTGCCGATCCCGGTCGATCGGCAACAGACATGACGACGACATCCCAACCGGTGCCGGTGAGCTTCGAGTTCTTCCCGCCCAACACGCCGGTCGGCAGCGAGAAGCTGAAGACGGTGGTGCGCGACCTCGCCGCCGTGAACCCCGAGTTCTTCAGCGTCACCTACGGCGCCGGCGGCGCGACGCGCGAAAAGACCCTGGCAACCGTGGTCGACATCGCGGCGACGGGCCAGGAAGCTGCGCCGCACCTGTCGTGCATCGGCTCGACGCGCGAAAGCATCGCCGAGATCCTCGCGACCTACCGCGCGCAGAACATCCATCGCCTGGTCGCGTTGCGTGGCGACCTGCCGAGCGGCACCGCGACCGCGGGCGAGTTCCGCTACGCGAGCGAGTTGATCGAGTTCATCCGCGAGAAGGAGGGCAGCGATTGGTTCATCGAAGCCGCGGCCTATCCGGAGTACCACCCGCAGCAGCGCTATGCCTCGCGCGACCTGCAGCATTTCGCCGACAAGATGAAGGCCGGCGCCGATTCGGCGATCACTCAGTTCTTCTTCAACCCGGACGCGTACTTCCACTTCGTCGACGCGGTGCGCGAGCTCGGCGTAACGCAACCCATCGTGCCCGGCATCATGCCGTTCCACAACTACGCGAAGATCGCGCAGTTCGCAGCGCGCGACGGCATCGAGATTCCCCGCTGGGTGGCACTGAAGATGGAGGGCTATCTCGACGACACCGCGTCGATCCAGGCCTTCGGGCTCGACGTGATCGAGCGCATGTGCCGACGGCTGGTCGACGCCGGCGCGCCGGGGCTGCATTTCTATACGTTGAATCAGTCGGGGCTCGCGCTGGAGATTTGTCGGCGGCTGGCCGCCGGGTAGGGCTTCGCGACATTGCACCATTGCGCCATTGCGCCATTGCGCCTGCGCGCTTGTGCCTATGACGATCGACTTTGATCTGCGTGGCACTGCGGCCGGACTGGCCCGGCCAAGGCCAGTAACTTTCATTTGCTGGCCCAAATGAAAGTCACCAAAGCAAAGGGCCTAACGCCAGCCATTTGTGTGTCGCGCTTCGGCTGATAACTGGCGCGGTTATCACGGTTCAGCACGCCTTCGCCACACGGCGCGTCCGTGGCGTCCGTGTCTCGCGCTGTGCGTTGCTCTATTGCTTCGGCTCGGCGTCGGCTTTGCCTCGCCATTGCCCACTCGGGGCTTGCTCTTGAACTTTCGGTTCTTTCACGAAAAAGCGCGCCGGCTCAGATGTGCACGCCCGGCGCCACCGCATCGTGACCAAGCGGCCGGCCCGGCCGATCCGGGGTTCCATGCTCACCGCTCGCCGATAACCGCGCCAGTTTCTTGCCGTAGCGGGACCCACAAATGGCTGGCGTTAGGCCCTTTGCTTTGGTGACTTTCATTTGGGCCAGCAAATGAAAGTTACTCGCCCTGCCCGGGCGAGACCGGGCGCAGTGCCACGCAGAGCAAAGACCCCTGCAAAGGCACATAGCAGCGCCGCAGGCGCCACAAAAGCGCCAGCAACGCGCCACGTTGTCACCGACCGACCGGCGAGTCACCCCCGCCGCCACATCACCCCATCCTCGGTGAGCATCGCATCCAGTGGCAGGTCATTGTCACCAGCCCGCAGGAACGGCAGGAAGCCGTGGGTGTAGCTGACGCCCACCGTCACCGGCCGCGGCGTGAGCGCCTTCAGCGTGCGGTCGAAGAAGCCGCCACCGTAGCCGAGACGCGCGCCGCCAGGGCCGAAGCCCAGGCAGGGCACGACGAGCATCTGCGGCACGAATTCGTCGGTGCCTTTCGGCTTCGGGATGTCGTAGGCGTCGAGTTCGGTCTCGCAGCCGGGGTACCAGACGCGAAAGCGCAGCGACGACGATTCGCGATCGGCCACCGGCAGGCCGATCCGACGCGGTGAGCCGTCGGGGCCGCCTTCGGTCCACCGGTAGAGCGCGGGCAACGGATCGAACTCGCCCTTGATCGGCCAGTAGGCGCCGATCGACGTCTCCTGGCGGCCCACCAGCCAGACGCGCAGCGCCGCCTGCAGTTGCACCGCCCGTTCGAGCCGATCGGGCAGCGCCTGACGCGCGGCGATCAGCTTCTGGCGCATCAACGCGAAATCTTCAGGCGTGCTGGGGACCATGGGTTCGGTGTCGCTGAAAAAAAACCGCGTGCGAGGCACGCAGTCGCGATTGTGCAAGAGCGTCAGAGGGCGTCGATCGATTCGACGTCGACGTCGACGCGCGCCTCACGTCACACAGCCGAGACGATGCCCGCCTCCGTCACCACCACCGCCATCGGCACGTCGTGGCTCGTCGGCCGCCATGCCGCGTCGTCGATCATGCCGACGGACCACGCGACGCCGATCGCCGTGACATGCGGATGCGCCGCGAGCCAGCGATCGAAATACCCGCCGCCATAGCCAAGCCGCCCGCCCGACGCGGTGAAGCCCAGGCAGGGCGCCAGCACCACATCGGGCACCACCGGCGGGCCGGTCGACGTGGCGATGCCGCAGTCGTCGACCACCGTCGGCGGCAGCCGATCCCATGCGCGATAAGCCATCTCGACCGGCGTGCGGCGCGCAAAAGGCAACGCCATCGCGGTATTTGCAAGCCCTTCGTCGGCCAGCAGCACGACTGGCGCGTTAGATTCGGCGCTCATCGGCCAGTAGAGCCCGAGGCAGACGGGTTCGAGCTGGGCGAGCAAGGCGATCAGGTGGCGGGCCAACGCGGCCTCGGCCGAGGCGAGTTCAGGGGAGGTCTTCGCGTGCGTCACGAAAGTCGCGCGTTCCTGCAACAGGCGCCGCCGCAAAACCGGCCGCGACGTGTCACCGGCGCTCGACAGCGCGTTTTTCCGATCGAGATCCGATGCCATCGATGTTCACGAGCTTTCTTGACGGTCTATTGGAGCGCAAATCACGGCGTCTGCCGCGAGCGCTTGCGGTGACGATGCTGTTCACCGGCGCAGCGGCCTTGTCAGCCCCGCATTCGGCGCCGATGCCGGCGGGGGCCGCGTCACCCGTCGAGCCGGTGGCGGCCAACGCAGCCGCCACCGTCGTCGATGCGCGCGAGGCCCTCCGCCGCCGTGACCGCGCTCGCCTGGCCGCCGATCGCGCTACCGCGGCCAGTGACCGCAACCCGCTCGCGATGTGGGTCGACTACTGGGAGCTCTCGAGCCGCCTGAACGACGCGCAGCCCGACGAGGTGAACGCCTTCATCGGCAAATGGACCGGCACCTATGTCGAAGACCGCCTGCGCAACGACTGGTTGCTCGAACTCGGCCGGCGGCGCGACTTCGATCGCATCGCCGTCGAGTTCCCGCGCTTTCGCATGAACGACGACCGCGAGGTCAGTTGCTACGCGTGGATGAACGACCACGCGGCCGGCAAGCCGGTGCACGATGCCGCGCTCGACGCGTGGCTGCTGCAGCGCGACCCCGACGACGGCTGCGCGCTGCTCGCCTCGACGCTCTACGCCGACAAGGTGTTCAGCGCCGCCGATGTCTGGCGCAAGGCCCGCGCCGCGGCCGACGCGAACAAGCCGAAGTCCGCGCGTCAGGCGGTCGCCTTGCTGGGGGTCGGTCATGCGGTCGCGATCTCGCCGATCTTCGACAGCCCGGCGCGCTACCTGACGCGCACCGCTTCGGCCTCGAACCGCATCAACGCGGAGCTGACGACGCTCGCGCTGATGCGCCTCGCCACCACCGACGCCGACAACACCGCCACGCAACTCAACGACCGTTGGGAACGTGCGCTGCCGAAAGAGCTCGCGGCATGGGCCTGGGCCTTTCTCGCGCGCACCAACGCCAGCAACCTGCGGCCCGAGGCGGCCGATCAATACCTGCGCGCCGAACGGGTGAACCCGAAGGACGGCAAGGAGCTCGCCCTCACCGACGACATGCTCGCGTGGAAGGTGCGCTCGGCCCTGCGCGCCGACAACGGCCGGCCGCGCTGGCAGCAGGTGGTGCAGGCCATCAACGCGATGAGCGTGACCGAGCAGAAGAACGATTCGTGGGTGTACTGGAAGGCGCGTGGCCTGCAGGCGCTGGCGAAAGATTCGCAAGACGGCGAATCGTTGCGCGCGTTGAGCCGCGATCTGCTCGGCACGATCGCGGCGCAGCCCACGTTCTACGGCAACCTCGCCGCCGACGATCTCGGCAAGCCTTTCGTCTGGCCGCCGAAGCCCCCCATCACGCTCGACGAGCGCGACGCCGTGCTTGCCAGGCCCGGCCTCGTGCGCGGCTTGCAGCTGATCTCGATCGGCCTGCGCAACGAAGGGGTGCGCGAATGGAACTACACGCTGCGCGGCATGAGCGACCGCGAACTGATCGCCGCCGCGCAGTTCGCGTGCGATAACGAGGTGTGGGACCGCTGCATCAACACCAGCGAACGCACGCGTGCCGAAGTCGATATCGAGCAGCGCTTCCCGCTGCCGCACCGGCGCGAGATCGCGTCGCAGTCGCGCGAGGTCGGCATCGACCCGGCGTATGTGTACGGCGTCATTCGCCAGGAGTCGCGCTTCATGATGGACGCGCGTTCGGGCGTGGGCGCTTCGGGCCTGATGCAGCTGATGCCGGCCACCGCCAAATGGACCGCGAAGCGGGCCGGCGTGCCGTACAGCGTGCAGCAGATCACCGACCGCGACACCAACCTGAAGCTCGGCGCCACCTACCTGAAGTTCGTGCTCGACGACGTCAACGGCTCGCAGGCGATGGCCGCTGCCGCGTACAACGCGGGCCCCGGCCGGCCGCGCCGCTGGCGCGAAGGGCCGACCCTCGAGCCGGCCGCCTGGATCGAGAACATCCCGTTCCCCGAAACGCGCGACTACGTGAAGAAGGTGGTCGTCAACACCGGCACCTACGCGGTGCTGCTCGGCGGCAAGCCGCTGCCGCTGCGCGCGCGGCTCGGCAAGACGATCGGCCCGCTCGACCCGAACGCGCCGGTGGATCGCGAACTGCCGTAGCCGCGAAGACTCAAGCGGTGTTTTTCAACGAGCCGAGTGCGGACAGGAAGACGGCGCCGGCGATGCCCTGAAGAGGTCGTCGAATCGCGTGTGTTGGGCGCTCACACCTCATCGAGCTTCGGATACCACTTGGCTCCCCGCCCTTCGGGTGTGGTGTCGAGGAGGGTCCAGAGCGCCGACATGTCCGGAGCATCGTGCGGGTCCTGGCCCGGGTCGGCCGTCTCCTTGCCGCCCTCCATGCGCCAGAAGTGGCGAATGGTGCCTCCGTTGCGAGTGAACACGTTGTAGCCGGGCATGTCGGCGTCCGTGGCACTCACGTAATCGCGGGTGTAGTCGCCGGTGGTATCGGCGTACAGCGTGAGGTTCTTCCAGCCACGCTCGTTGGCGAAAGCGACGATGCGCGCGATCGGCGAGCGCGCAATCATCGCAAAGGCGGTGCGCTGTTCGACGTGAGTCGCAATTCCATCCCATGCGCTCATCTGCGACGAGCACATGGGACAGCCTTCCTTGCGCCTCGGGCCGTACATGAAGCTGTAGATCACGAGAGTCTGTTTATCGCCGAACAGATCAGCGAACTCGACCGGGCCCTCGGTGCCTTCGAAGTGGTACGCCTTCGTGACCTCCCCGCCTGGCGGCAGCGCCCGGCGCTGCTCTGCCACGCGCCCGATGTGGCGCCTGAGTTCGATCTCTTCCGCCAGCAAGGCGTCCCGGGCGTTTCGGTAGGCTTTGCTTTCGTTGAGCACGTGGGCGCCGTTCGCCTTCACCATGTCGGCGGCGGGTTTCAGTTTCGTTGCGTCAGCCAAGGTGGATCTCCGTTCAGAGCTTGTCGATCGAGCGGGACCACAGTCACACAAGGTCCTGGCCATTGGAGACCGTTGCCGGCCACCTCGCCTTTCGAGTGTCGCCGCTTGAGAACCCCTGTCTGTGCGGTGTCAAACAGAGCTGATGCGCACGACGTCGGGTGCAGCGGGTCAGGAGCGATCCGCAAGCCAGCCCGACCTCGTGACTCGGGTGCGGGAGGCGGAGTTGAAGGACGAGCTTGGTCAGCGCGGAGACCCGCCGCGCTGCAGACCGCCGACTCAGCGCCGAGAATGGCGACATCGGCCGTTTCAAGGCCCCTCGGTCATCCAACCCAAGAAGCGCGCGTCATGTTCAACATTCTCGTTCTCGGCGGCTCCGGCTTCGTCGGCCGCAGCGTCTGCGAAAAACTCGTCGAACGTTCGGGCGGCGCCAATGGCTGGATCCGCGTGCCGACGCGTCGGCTCGGGCGCGTCAGGCACGTGCAGCTGCTGCCGACCGTGCAGGTCGTGGAAGGCAACGCGCACGACGACGCCACGCTGGTGCGCTGGATACGCGGCGCCGATGCGGTCGTCAATCTGGTCGCGATGCTGCATGGCAGCGAGGCCGACTTCACGCGCGCGCACGTGAAGCTCGCCGAGCGCATCGGCACCGCGTGCCGCGAGGCGGGCGTCAGGCGCGTCGTCCACGTGAGCGCGCTCGGCGTGGGTGCGCAGGCGCCGAGCCGCTATCTGCGCAGCAAGGCTGCGGGTGAAGCGGCGTTGCAGGCGGCCCACCTCGATCTCACGATCCTGCGACCGTCGGTGATCTTCGGCGAGCACGACCGCTTTCTGAACCTCTTCGCCGAATTGCAGGCCGTGTTCCCGGTCATGCCGCTCGGCGGCGCCGATGCGCGCTTCCAGCCGGTGTGGGTCGACGACGTGGCCTCGGCGATCGTGAAATGCCTCGACGACCGCACGACCGTCGGCGAAACCATCGAATGCTGCGGCCCCTCGATCTACCGCTTGCGCGAGCTGGTGCACATGGCCGGGGCCTGGTCGGGTCGCGAAAGGCCGGTCCTCGGCTTGCCGGCGGCGCTCGCGAGATTGCAGGCGTTCACGATGGAACTCCTGCCCGGCAAGACCTTGCTCTCGCGCGACAACCTCGACTCGATGAAGGTGAGCAATGTCGCGAGCGGCACGCTGCCCGGGCTCGAGCGGCTCGGCATCGTGGCGACGCCGATCGAGAGCGTCGCGCCGCGCTATCTCGGTCGCGGGCATGGGCCGTCGCGGCTCGAGCCGTGGCGGGCGCGGGCACGGCGCGACTGACCGCGGCCGCGGCGCGACTGGCGAGCTCTGCGCGCTGGTCGGACGCGTTCGCGAGACGCGTCTAGCATCGTGGCCTGCATTCGATCGGGTTTGACATGAAGCTCTACATCGGCAACAAGAACTATTCGTCGTGGTCGCTCCGGCCGTGGCTCCTGATGCGCACGAGCGGCATCGCGTTCGACGAGATCAAGCTCCGTCTCGACTGGAACGACGACTCGCCGTTCAAGCAGACCTTGCTGCGCATCGCGCCCACCGGCAAGGTGCCGCTGCTGATCGACGACGACGATCTCGCCGTGTGGGACACCCTCGCGATCGCCGAACACCTGGCCGAACGTTTCCCCGAGAAAGCGCTGTGGCCGGCCGACGCCCGGGCCCGCACCCGCGCGCGCTGCCTATGCGCCGAGATGCATTCGGGTTTCGGCGCGTTGCGCCAGGCCTTTCCGATGAACATCGAGGCGTCGCTGCCCGAGGCCGGCGCGAACGTCTTGAAAGAGCAGCCCGCAGTGGTTCGCGATCTCGAGCGCATCGACACGATGTGGTCGGGGCAACTCGCCGAATCGGGCGGGCCCTTCCTGTTCGGCGCGTTCGGAATCGCCGATGCGTTCTACGCGCCGGTCGCCTCGCGACTGCACACGTACGCGTTGCCGGTGTCGCGGCCGAGCGCCGAATACGGTGCGCGCCTGCTGGCGCTGCCCGCGATGCAGGCGTGGTCGGCCGAAGCGGTGATGGAACACGACTTCGTCGATGACGATGAGCCGTATCGGCCGAAGCCGGCCGCCCACTAGAGCGATTCCCGCGGCTCGCCAGGCTCGCGGGACGAATCTCGTTCGATGACCGCGCGGTGACCACGCCTCTCCACGCCTTCATCGTCGGCGGCGCCGTGCGCGACCGTCTGCTCGGCCTTGCGGTGAACGACCGCGACTGGGTCGTCGTCGGCTCCACGCCGGACGAGATGAAGGCGCTCGGCTTCATTGCCGTCGGTGCCGACTTCCCGGTCTTCCTGCACCCCGAGACCAAAGAGGAATACGCGCTCGCGCGCACCGAGCGCAAGACGGCGCCCGGCTACCACGGCTTCCAGTTCCACGCGGCCCCGGACGTCACGCTTGAAGAAGACCTGCAACGCCGCGACCTCACCGTCAACGCCATCGCCGAGAAGCCCGACGGCTCGCTCGTCGATCCCTGGGGCGGCGTTCGCGATCTCGAGGCGCGCGTGTTTCGCCATGTGTCGCAGGCCTTCGCGGAAGACCCGGTGCGAATCCTGCGCGTCGCGCGGCTCGCGGCGCGCTTCGCCGACTTCACGGTGGCGCCCGAGACGATGGCGTTGATGCGCACGATGGTCGACGCCGGCGAGGTCGATGCGCTCGTCGCCGAGCGGGTCTGGAAGGAACTCGCGCGTGGCCTGATGGAAGCGAAGCCGTCGCGCATGTTCGAGCTGCTGCGGGCCTGCGGTGCGCTGGCGCGCGTGCTGCCGGAGCTCGATCGACTGTGGGGTGTGCCGCAGCGCGCCGAGTACCACCCGGAGGTCGACACCGGCGTGCACGCGATGATGGTGCTCGACATGGCCGCGCGCCTCGACGCCTCGCTCGACGTGCGCTTCGCCTGCCTCGGTCACGACCTCGGCAAGGGCACCACCCCGCCCGACGTGCTGCCGCGCCACATCGGTCACGAGTTGCGCAGCGTCGACCTGGTCGAAGCGGTGGCCGAGCGCCTGCGCGTGCCGACCGCTTGCCGCGAGCTCGCGGTGCTGGTCGCCCGGGAGCACGCCAACATCCATCGCAGCGGCGAGCTCGATGCGCGCGGGTTGGTGCGGTTGCTCGAGCGCTGCGACGCCTGGCGTCGAACCGACCGCCTGCCCGATGCGCTGCTCGCCTGCGAATGCGATGCGCGCGGGCGGCTCGGTCTGGAGGAGACGGCCTATCCCCAACGTGCACGGCTGATGCAGGCGTTGGCGTGGGCCACCGGCGTCGACACCGCGGCCGTGGCTGCCGATGCGATCGCGCGCGGCATGAAGGGTCCGGCGATCGGCGGCGCGGTTCACGACGCACGCATCGCCGCCGTTTCGCGGGGCCTGGCCGAAACGCCGCCCACCGGGTGAGCACTCGCGCTGGTCAGAGCAGCTTCATGATCAGCCCCGCCACCAGCGCGAGCGCGACCGTGCTGCCGAGCGGCACGAACCATTCGCGACCGAACAGCCGGAAGCGGAAATCGCCCGGCAACTTGCCGAGGCCGATCTTCTCGAGCCACCGGTGCAGGCCGCTGAAGAGCAGCAGCGCAATGAAGACGACCGCGAGCCAGCGGATCACGGGCCAAGCCTCACAACGTGTGCGTGCGATCGCCCGTCGAGAAGCCCATCGGCGAGAACGCGCCCACCCCTTTGGCGAACGCGATCACCTTGAAGAGCTCGCCCATCTCGTGCTCGGTGACGAGCTTTTGCGCATCGATCCGATCCTTCAGCGGCGCGCCCTCGAGCAGATCGAGCAGCCCGCAGTTCATCAGGAAACGCGCCTGCGACGTGTAGCCGATCACGTCCATCCCGGCGTCCTGCCCGGCAAGCGCGATGGCGCTGAAGTCGACGTGTGCGGTGATGTCCTTCTGGCCGACGTCGACGAGCGGGTCGGTGTCGGCCACGTGAGCGCGGTGGCACATCAGGGTGCCGCCGCTGCGTTGCGGGTGGTAGTACTCGGCCTCGGGAAAGCCGTAGTCGATGAAGAACGCGCCGCCGTGGCGCAGGCGTTCGGCGATCGTCGCGATGAACGCGTCGGCCTGCGCGTGGATCTCGGTGACCGCGCCGGCCGCGAATCCGTCGGCCTGCGGCGGCTGCAACGCGGTCGGGCGGTCGGCCCACCGGAATCGGCCGTCGTGAATCGCCACGCCGCGTTCGTGCCACGCGCTGCCGTCGAAGCCGAGCAACTGCACCGGCATCGCATCGAGCACCTCGTTGCCGACGACCACGCCGTCGATCGTCGGCGGCAGTTCGCTCACCCACTGCACCCTCGCGCCGTGGTGTGCGAGCGCGGCTTGCTGGCGCTCGCGCAACGCGCTCGACACCTCGACGATGGTGTAACGCGAGACCTCGTCGCCACCCACGGCGAGGGCGGCGAGCAACTGGTCGGCGAGCGCGCCACTGCCCGCGCCGAACTCCCAGATCTCGCGTCGGGCCGAGCCGGGTAGCGCACGCAGGGCCTGGCTCACCTGGCGCGCGAGCGCGCGCCCGAACCACGGTGAAAGCTCCGGCGCGGTGACGAAGTCACTGCCCGACGACGGCAGCGTGCCGAAAGGGCGGCTTGCGGTGGCGTAGTAGCCGAGCCCGGGCGCGTAGAGCGCGAACGCCATGAAGCGGTCGAACGGCAGGAAGCCGCCTTCGGCCACGATGGCCTTGCCGATCAGGCGTTCGAGGCGGCTCGATACACTGGCTCGCGCGCCGACGTGCGGATGTTGCGCATCGTCGCTGCCGTGGCGGCCCCCGTCGTTCTGCATCCAGGCATTGTAGAAATCATGTCGTCGTCGATCGCCTCCGCTTCACCCGTTGCCGCATGGCACGACGCTGCGGCCGCCGGCAGCCTGCCGGTCGAAGCGGCCAAGCTCGCGAAACGTCTGCGCCGGCTGGTGAGCCAGGCCATCGCCGACTTCCGGATGATCGAGCCGAACGACAAGGTCATGGTGTGCATTTCCGGCGGCAAGGACAGCCACGCGCTGCTCGACGTGCTGCTCCACTTGCGCGAGCGCGGCGAATCGCCGTTCGACATCATCGCGGTCAACCTTGACCAGAAGCAGCCCGGTTTCCCGGCCGACGTGCTGCCTGCGTACCTGAAGAGCCGCGGGGTCGCTTTCCACATCGCCGAACAGGACACGCATTCGGTCGTGAAACGTCTCGTGCCCGAGGGCGGAACGATGTGCAGCCTCTGCTCGCGCATGCGGCGCGGCGCGCTTTACAAGGTGGCCACGGAGCTCGGCGCCACGCGCATCGCGCTCGGGCACCACCGCGACGACATCCTGCAGACCTTTTTCATGAACATGTTCTTCGGCGCGCGCCTGAAGGCGATGCCCCCGAAGCTCGTGAGCGACGACGGCCGGCACGTCGTGATCCGCCCGCTCGCCTACGTGGCCGAGAGAGATCTCGTGCGCTGGAGCCGCCTGCAGAACTTTCCGATCATTCCGTGCCTGCTCTGCGGCAACCAGCCGAACCTGCAACGCGTGCGCATCGGTGCGATGCTGAACGACTGGGAGCGCGAATCGCCGGGGCGTCTTGCCAACATCTTCCGTTCGCTGTCGGCCGTGTCGACTTCACATCTGCTCGACCGGAACCTCTTCGGGTTCGACACGCTCCAACCGACCGGCGTGCCCGATGCCGACGGCGACCACGCCTTCGACGCGCCGATGTTGCATGGCACAGGCAGCGTGGGCGCCGATGACTTCGCGCCAGCGCGGTTTCGTCCGACGCCGCTCGCGGGGGCGAAGATGGAAGCTGTCGGCTCACCGAATGAACCGGCGCGATTCGGTGGGTTCGTGGCCGGTTCGTAAGAGGAGAAGCGTGATGCGCCGTCTGATGTTGTCTCTCGCCGCGGTGTCGGCGTTGTCGTTGTTCGCCGGCTGTGCATCGATGCGCAGCCTCGACTCGGATGTCTCGACCTACAGCCAGTGGCCCGCCGGCCGAAAGCCGATGACCTACGTGTTCGAACGCCTGCCGTCGCAGCAGAGCGAGCCGCAGCAGCAGCAGGTGCTCGAAGATTCGGCACGCCAGGCCATCGAGGCCGCCGGTTTCGTGCCGGCCAAGGACGTGCAGACCGCCGACGTCAGCATTCAGATCGGCGCGCGCATCACCGCCACCGATCGCTCGCCCTTCGACGATCCGTTCTGGTTCGGCGGGTTTCGAAGCTCGTTCTATGGCGGCTACGGTTTTCGCGGGCGCTACGGGTATTCCGGCTTCGGCTACGGTGCGTTCCCGTACGGCTACGGGTACGGGTTCGGGCGCTACGAATGGCCGTACTACCAACGCGAAGTCGGCTTGCTGATCCGCGACAAGCAGAGCGGTCAGCCGCTCTACGAAGCGAGTGCGAACAACAACGGCACGTCGTCGTCGGCACCGCTGCTGTTGCCCGCGATGTTCGCCGCGGCCTTGAAAGATTTCCCGAACGGCGGCAGCAAGCCGCATCGGGTGAACATCCCGCTTTCGCCGACGCCGCAGTAAGCCTGCGTCCGGTCAAGAACCTCGGGTGCCTCGGGCACCCGTTTTTTTTTCAGCCCGGATCGGCGGCAAGCGCGCGGAAGTCGTCTTCCCAGCCTTTCAACCGACGCGCCGCCGTCTGGCGTTGCTGCGTCGTCGTGCCGTTGTGCAACGCCGCTGCCGCCCCGCAGTTGTAGTGCTCGAGCTTCTCGGCGTAGCGACGGTACAGCTCGCGGGGTGACGTTTCGATGCGGTCGAAGTAGCCCTTGATCTGCGTCTGCGCGTCGGCCCTCGCCGGCTTGGTCGCGATGATCTTGCGCATCGTCTGCAGCGCGTCTTGCTGGCGGCGCTGGCGTTCGGCCAACCACACCTCGGCATCGAACGGCGATTCGACGACGGTGCGCTTGATGATCTCGCGCTGAGCCGCATCGAGCCCGCCGTACACCGTCTCGGCGCGGTCGACCGTGCGACCGACGCTGCTCTCCCGCCGGTCATTCGCGTCGGGCTGCAGATATTCGTCGCGGTATTCGTCGTTGTTCTTCGCATAGCGCGCTTCGATGCGCGCGATCTGCGCTGGCGTGAGCGACGCCACCACGTCGGCCATCGTCGGCAACGCACGATCGATTGCCGGCGCGGCGCGTGCCTTCAATTCCTTCCACCAACCGCACGCGCGTTCCGGCGTGGTGTTGACCAGCACATCGGCACGCGCTTTCGCGAGCAGCGCCGCGTAGTCGGGCAACTGGGTCTTGCGATGCCACGCGAACCAGTCCTGCAGGCCGCCCCTCACTGCGAGCTCCTGCGCATCGTTGAAGTCGACGTACTTGTCGAGCCATCGAAAGACGATCGGCGGCGCCTGGCCGTAGCCGAGCCGGATCGCGCTGCAGCCCGCGACGAGCGCGGCGACCACCAGGGCAGCCGCCGTGATAATCGACGCTCGTGAAACGGGCTCAGGCCGCGCAAGGATTGGCATGGTTCTCGATGTCGTGGTGATGGCAGCTGGCAAGGGAACCCGCATGCGGTCGGCGCGGCCTAAGGTCTTGCAGCGCCTCGCCGGGCAAAGCCTATTGCAGCATGTTCTGAACGCTGCTGCGGCACTCGGGGCGGAACGCATCGTGGTCATCACCGGTCACGGCGCCGACGAGGTCGAAGCCGCGTTCGGTTCGCAAGCCGAGTCACTGGGCCTGCACTTCGCGCGGCAGGCGCCGCAGCGCGGCACCGGACACGCGGTGCAACAGGCGCTGCCGCTGCTGCACGACGGCGGCACGACGCTCGTGCTGAGCGGCGATGTGCCGCTCATCGAACCGGCCACGCTGCAGGGACTCGTCGACGCGAGCGGTGGCGAGCGCCTCGCCCTTCTTACCGTGACACTCGCCGACGCCACCGGCTACGGCCGCATCGTGCGCGACGCGAAAGACCCTAGCCTCGTCAGCGCGATCGTCGAGCACAAAGACGCCTCGCCCGACGTGCTCGCGTTGAGCGAGGTCTACACCGGTGTGATGGCCGCTCCGACCGCGCACCTGCGGCGCTGGCTCGGCGCGCTCGGCAACGACAACGCGGCCGGCGAGTACTACCTGACCGACGTGGTCGCGATGGCGGTGCACGACGGCGTGACCGTGGTGAGCGCCGCCGCGACCGGCCCGACCGAGGTGATGGGCGTCAACAGCCCGACCCAACTGGCCGAGCTCGAGCGACTGCATCAATCGAAGTGCGCCACGCGCTTGATGGACCAGGGCGTGCGGCTCACCGACCCGGCGCGCTTCGACGTGCGCGGCGAGCTCGTCTGCGGCAGAGATGTCGAGATCGACGTCAACTGCATTTTCGACGGCATGGTCACGCTCGGCGACGGCGTGACCATCGGCGCGAACTGCATGTTGCGCAACGTGAACGTCGCGGCCGGCGCGACGATCCGGCCGTTCACTCACATCGACGGCGAAGCGGCGGGTGCCTCTGTGGGCGTTGGCGCGATCGTCGGACCGTTCGCGCGGCTGCGCGCCAATGCACGGCTGGGCGACTCCGTGCACGTCGGCAATTTCGTCGAGGTGAAGAACGCGACCCTCGGCACCGGCAGCAAGGCCAACCACTTGGCTTACCTCGGTGACGCCACGGTCGGCGCGAACGTCAACTTCGGCGCCGGCTCGATCACGGCCAACTACGACGGCGCGAACAAACACCGCACCACCATCGGCGATGGTGTGCACGTGGGAAGCAACTGCGTACTGATCGCGCCGATCACGCTCGGCGAGGGCGCCACCATCGGCGGCGGCTCGACCATCGGCAAAGATGCGCCGGCCGGCCAGTTGACGGTGGCGCGCGCGAAGCAGGTGACGCTGGCCGGGTGGCGACGGCCGGCGAAGAAGTAGCGGATGGTTCGCTGCGCGCTGAATTCTGTTCGCGAGACGCTGCGGCTGCGGCTGCGGAGAGGCTGCGGAGCGGCAAAGGCGCAGCCGGCCGGCGGGCGCGGCGCAGCCTCGGCGGTCATCGCGTGCCGCGATGACTCCCCGGATGGGGGCGAGCGCAGAACTCGCTTAGGTGAGGCAGAGCGCTCCGTGTCGGTCCGGGCTCGGGGCCGACAGTCACTCGCCCGCGGCTGAGCCGCTCGACGCATCGCGACACATCGACATGCCCCATCCGGAAAACGTCACCCAATACCGCGCAACACCGCAAACTCAAGACATGCTGTCGACCGCCCAGCAGCCCGGCACAAGTCGTCCCACGCCTTCGCCTTGTCGGCCGGATGACGAGCGAGATGGCTCGGATGAAAGGTCGCGACCACCGCAACGCCTTGGTGGCGATGCACGCTGCCCCGCAGCTTCCCGATCGGTTCGACGCTCGATACCAAGCCTTGTGCTGCACAGCGGCCCATCGCGAACACCACCTTCGGCCGCACGAGGTCAATCTGCCTCTGCAGATAAGGGGCGCACCTCGCGATCTCGCCGGCATCGACGGGCCGGTCGTTCGGCGGCCGGCACTTGACGATGTTGGTGACGCAGGCCTTCATCGGCTGCAGCGCCGTCGAAGCGCGTGAGAGCTGCGCCGCAGCAAGCATGTTGTCGAGCAAGCGGCCGGCGTCGCCGGCGATCGGTACGCCTTCGAGATCGTCGTCGGCCGATGGCGGGTCGCCGACGACGAGCCAGTCGGCCTGCCCCGGTGCGCTCGCGAACACGCTGTGGGTTCGCCCCCTGTGCAACTCGCACGCGGTGCAGGCGGCGGCGCTTTCGCGCAGCGTCGACCAGTCCATCGCGGCGATGCGGTCGGCGCGCGCGCGAAGGTCGTGTGGTGTGTCGCGCCATGGCTCCTGGACTCCCCGCTCAACCGTCGGCGGTGCCGCCCGCGGGTCGGCGGGTTGTGTCGCGGGTGGGCCGTTGGCAGCATGGTCAGCCCGTGCAACATCGCGGACGTCGAGCCCATCGACGCCGCCGGCTGTGCGTGCCCGCGCCAGCGGCAGCCACACGCGCACGCCCATCTCGTGCAGCATCGCGCGTCGTCGGTCAGTCCAGTGCAATCGAATCTCCGGTCGTCGATGCGCGTGCGCGGACGGGCAGGCTCATCACGATCGCGTCTTCACGCGCACCGCGCGCCGCGGGATAGTAGTTGCGCCGCATGCTGACCCGCGTGAAACCGAGTCGTGTGTAGGCCTGCTGCGCCGCGACGTTGCTGACGCGCACTTCGAGCCAGAGCAGCCGCGCACCACATGCTTCGCAGCGCGCCACGAGATCCGCGAGCATGCGGCGCCCATGACCTTGGCGCTGACGTGTCGGCGCGACCGTGATGTTGAGCAGGTGCATCTCCTCGAAGCCGTACATCGCCACGCCATAGCCGACGAGGTCGCCGCGGTCGCGCAGCAGCCAGGCCTCATGCCCGGCAGCGATCGAGTCGACGAAGTTGCCGTGACTCCACGGAAACGGATAGACGGCGGTCTCGAGCGCCATCACCGCATCGAGCGATGCGACGGTCATCGGCAGAAGTTCGAGTGGGGCTTCGATGCCTTTGCGTATCGAAGAAGCCTCACCCCAGCCCTCTCCCGCGAGCGGGAGAGGGAGCGATGTGGGCGAGCGCGCAGTCATGGCGACTGGATCGCACGGGCCGCGCGACTCGCGGCTCGCTCTTCGATCGTCTCGGCCACCTTGTCACGCACATAGAGCGGCAGCGCGTGCACGGCCTCGACGGCACCGCCGCGCTGCCACAGCGCGTCGGCGAGCGGCAGCATCGACCAGGCGTTCGGCCACGCGGCGGGAAGGCGCTGCGCGTGGCCGAGGGCGAGCGCGTCACCAAACACGTCGATCGCGTTGCCGGCCACGACCTCGGGAGGGCGCCGGTCGAAGATCGCGTTGAGCGCATCGACCGACCGCAAGGCCGGTGCGTCGAGCTCGCGCCACGCGCCGTCGGTGAACTTGAATTCGGCCGCGTAGATCTCGTTCATGCGCGCGTCCATCAGCACCCACACGCGGATGGCATCGGCACCTGCGCGCGCATCTTCGGCGATCGTCATCAGCGTGCCGACCGGCAGCACCGGCTTGCGCGCGCCATACGCGAGCCCTTGTGCCACCGAACATGCCGTGCGCAACCCGGTAAAGGCACCCGGCCCCTGTCCGAACGCGATCGCATCGAGATCTTCGAAGCGCAGATCGGCCTCGTCGAGCAGCGCGAGGATCGCCGGAATCAACATGGCCGACGCCTTCGCGCCACCGCCGGCTTCATGTCGCCAGATCGACGCGCCCTTGCACAACGCGACGCTCATGCGCTCGGTGGAGGTGTCGAAGGCCAGCAAGGTGCTCATCAGAAAAGGTTCTCGCAGGCCCGGCCGACGCGGCCGCTCTGGCGATGAAGGCGTGCAGTTTAGAGGCGGCCGAACCCGTGCGTCGTTCACAGCCGGCGAAGCCGAGCGCGTGCGATCATTTGACGATGCAACCCGCCTGGCGCCACCCGCTCGCCCGCGCCGGGCTTGCAGCCCTCGCCATGCTCGCGGCGGCTTGCAGCGCCTTCGCCGCGCCCGGCGTGTTGCCACCCGAAGTCGAAGCCGCGCTGGTGCGGGCCAAGGTGCCGCAGAGCGCGCTCGTCGCGATGGTGCAGGAGGTCGGCGCCAACGCCCGGCCGCGGCTCGCGTGGCAGATCGATCAGCCCGCGAATCCGGCGTCGCTGATGAAGCTCGTCACGACCTACGCCGGGCTCGACATGCTCGGCCCGGCATGGGCTTGGTCGACGCCGGTGTGGCTGCAGGGCGAGGTCTCGAACGGCGTGCTTAAGGGAGACCTCGTCATCAAGGGCACGGGCGATCCGAAACTCGTGCTCGAGCGGCTGTGGCTGATGCTGCGCCACGTGCAGGACCTCGGCGTGCACGAGATCACCGGCGACATCGTGCTCGACCGCAGCGCCTTCCTCAACGCCGACACCAACCCGGCCGACTTCGATGGCGAGCCCTACCGGCCGCAGAACGTCGGCCCCGACGCGCTGCTCATCAACTACAAGTCGGTGGTGCTCGACATCGTGCCCGACCCGGCGCGAGGCATCGCGCGCATCAGCGCCGACCCGCCGCTCGCCGGCGTTCGCGTCGATGCCACGCTGCCGCTCTCGAACGGCGCGTGCGAAGACTGGCGCGCGGCGACCGCTCCCGATTTCGCCGATCCGTTGCGCGTGCGTTTCACCGGCAGCTTCCCGGCCGGCTGCGGCGAGAAGACGTGGGCCATCGCGTACGCCGAGCCGAAGCGCTACAGCGAGCGCGCGGTGCTCGGCATGTGGCAGGAGCTCGGCGGAAAGCTCAGCGGCAACGTGCACGACGGCATCGCGCCGAAGACCGCACCGACCTTCGAGTCGCGCTCGACCGCGCTCGCCGACGTGATCCGCGACATCAACAAATTCAGCAACAACCTGATGGCGCAGCAGCTCTTCCTGACGCTCGGCGTGACGCAACGCAGTGCCGGCTCGCCGGAAGCCTCGCGCGACCTGGTGATGCAATGGCTCGGCAGCCGCGTCGGCGCCGATGCAACGGTGGGCACGGTGATCGTGAACGGTTCGGGCCTTTCGCGCGAAGGCCGCGTCACCGCGCGGCTGATGGCGCGGCTCTTGAACGCGGCGTGGATGAGCCCGCTGATGCCCGAGCTGATGAGCTCGCTGCCGGTGACCGGCATCGACGGAACGCTGAAGCGCTCGAAAGGCCCGCTAGGCCGCGCGCACCTGAAGACCGGGTCGCTGAAAGACGTCGTCGGTGTCGCCGGTTATGTGCTCGCCGATTCGGGCAAGCGTTATGTGCTGGTCGCCATCGTCAATCACGCGAATGCGAACGAGGCGCGGCCGGCGCTCGACGCGATGACGCGCTGGGTCGCGAACGACGCAAACGAAGGGAACGCCGGGCGCGCCGCCCGCTGAAGGCAGCGCCGCATCGGGCCCGCACCCTCCTCAGAACGGGTTGTTGATCGCGCGCGACGAGGCGAGGTTGCCGAGCGAGGCCTGCCCCCCGGCGCTCAGGTGCAGGCCATCGGCCCACAGGTAGGTGACCGAGGAGCCGTTGGGGATCAGCGTGGCGTTGATGCAATCGAGCGTGGACGGTGGCACCAGTCTCGAGAGGCTCAGGTTGCAGACCGGCGTGACCACGTCGGAGTAGCCACCGGTGCTCGGGAACTTCGAGACCGTCTGCGTGAACTCGTCGAACAGCACGAGGCCGATGCGCTTGCCGTCGTTGAAGATGGTGGCGCGCATGACCGCGTTGAAGCGCCCGGTGAGACGTGTGAGCAGCGCCGCGCGATCGGTGTCGCCGTGCGCGGCGCGCTCGGCGACGGCATACGGCGTGAGGCCCACGTCGATCGTCGTCGAGACCACCACCTTCACGCCGGCATCGGCCAGGCGATTGACCTGCCGCCCCAGTTCCGCACCGGCCGCCTCGACATTCGCGATGAGTGCCGGCTCGCCGATCGACGGGTAGCGCTGGTATTGCGCGATCACGTCGTACTGGCCGACCATGATCAACGCCAGGTCGTCGGTGCGAAGCGGGCTCTCCGACACCTGCACCGCGATCTGCGAAGAGACGTCGGCGGCCTTGGCGCCGAAGGTCGCACGGATACGGCTCGCCGGCGCTGCCACGACCGCGCCGTTCGCCGCGATGTTGCATTGCGGGAAGACGAGGCCGTAGGCCGCCGCCACGGTCTGGATCCACAGCGGGTTGTTGGTGCAGTTGTAGGTGAGGTCGGTGGCGGAGATCGTGCCGTTGACGCTGTATTTCTGGCCATTGGCCGGGATCGTCGTGTCGATGAGCAGGCTCGTCTCGTCGCCGAACGCGAGCACCCTCGACGCGCGGAAGTTGTTGGGTTTGACGCCTCCGCCGCCGCACGACGAGATGAGCCACAGGCTCGCGACCGTCACCACTGCCGCCACTATCGCCCGGCCGTACCCGCGCGCCGTGCGCGTCGTGGTCATGTTCAACTTCATTCGAAAGACTCCGGGAAAACGGGCGAGGGTGAAAGGTCGGGGAGGGTCAGTGGGCGGCGGCGCGTTGCAGTCGGTCGCGAACGCCGTCCCATTCGGCGCCGGGCGGCAATTCCTCGATCCAGATGAGCTGCACGCCTTCGTCGTCGAATTCGCGCAGCACTCCGAACAACTCGTGCGCCGCCTGCTCGGGCCGCGCCGGCATGCGCCGGTGTCGGAGGCCGGGCGCGACACCCGACGGGACCGAGCGGGAATATACCGCCAGCTTCAGCGGCTCGGCCCCGAGCATCTGTAAAGCCGTCTTCAGCGTCGCCGTCGTCATCAGCCGCACGCGGGCCGTCGGCGCGTAGTGCGATTCCAGCGTGCCCGGGGCGCGCGGTGAATCAGCGCCCGCGTCGAGCAAGCTTTCGCCGACCGCCTCCTCGATGCGCTCGCGCGTCAGCACGCCCGGCCGCAGCAGCACCGGATGGTGACCGGAGCAGTCGACGATGCTCGATTCGATGCCGACGCGGCACGCGCCGCCGTCGAGCACCAGCAGCTCGTCGCCGAACTCGGCTGCCACGTGCGCGGCCGTGGTCGGGCTGACGCGACCGAAGCGGTTGGCGCTGGGCGCCGCGATGCCGGTGGCACCCCGCTCGCGAGCCGCAACCAGCAACGCGTGTGCGACCGGGTGCGCCGGGCAGCGCAGACCGATCGTGGCCTGGCCACCGGCCGCAGCCGCCGCCCGACCTTCGGCCCGTGCGACGATGACCGTGAGCGGGCCGGGCCAGAACGCGTCGATCAGCTGGTTCGCCATCGGCGTGAGGCGCGCAGCGAACGTCGCCGCATCGGTCGCTTCGGCGACATGCACGATCAGCGGGTGACCGCTCGGCCGGCCCTTCAACGCGAAGATCCTCGCGACGGCGCGATCGTCGGCGGCGTTGGCGCCGAGGCCGTACACGGTCTCGGTCGCGAAGGCGACGAGATCGCCGGCCGCGATCACGTCGGCGGCACGCGCGATGGCGGCGGGGTCGAGGCCGTCGAGCGTCATGGCGTATGGCGCGGGTGCTTCGGTGCCGTCATGCGTCGGCGAGCCCGAGCACGTCGGCCGCGCGCCGCGCAACGCTTGTCGCATCGCCTTGCGTCGGCGCGGTGATCGTCAGGTGACCCATCTTGCGGCCACGACGCGCTTCGGCCTTGCCGTAGAGATGTAGATGTGCACCCGGCAGCGCCAGCACGCCGGCCCAGTCGGGTTCGCGGGCGCGGTCGCTCGCAACCGCGAACCACAGGTCGCCGAGCAGGTTCAGCATCACGCAGGGCGAATGCAGGCGCGGCATCGTGAGAGGCGCGTTCGTCATCGCACGCACCTGCAGATCGAACTGCGAGACGTCGCAGCTGTCGATGCTGTGGTGCCCGGAGTTGTGCGGGCGCGGCGCCATCTCGTTGGCGACGAGCGACCCATCGGCGAGCACGAAGAACTCGACGCACAGCACGCCGACGTGGGCGAGCGCGTGGGCCAGCCGCGTGGCCGATGCGAGCGCCTCTTGCTGAATCGCGGCATCGATGCCGCTGGCGGGCACGCGAGTCACCGCGAGCACGCCGTCGCGATGGACGTTGAGTTGCACCGGCAGGTGGACGACCGCGCCATCGTGCCCACGCGCCAGCACGACGCTGATCTCGGCTCGCAGCGCGAGCTTTCGTTCGAGCACGCACGCGGCATCGCCGAGCCAGCCCCAAGCCGCGGCCAGCGCGCTGCGATCGTCGACCGCGACCTGGCCCTTGCCGTCGTAGCCAAGGCGCGCCGTCTTCAGGATGCCGGGGAAGAGCGCCGTGTCGACGTCGGCGAGCTGCTCTTCGGTCTCGATCGCGGCGTGCGGCACGCACGCGATGCGGTGCTGCACGAAGCAGGCCTTCTCGGCCAGTCGGTCCTGGCACACGGCGACCGACGACGCGGCCGGCGCGACCGTCGTCGTCGATGCGAGGCGTTCGAGCGCGGCAGCCGGCACGTTCTCGAACTCGGTCGTGATCGCTCGGCACGCATCGGCGAACAGCGCCAACGCCGCGGCGTCGAGGTAGGGCGCAGCGATATGTCGTTGCGCGGCCTGTCCGGCCGGACTCAGCGCGTCGGGGTCGAGCACCGCGACGCCGTAGCCCGTGCGCTGCGCGGCGTGCACGAACATGCGGCCGAGCTGGCCGCCGCCGATCACGCCCAGCATCGCGCCCGGTTCGATGAAGGCGCCCTTCTTCCGGTCCGGGTCGCTCACGTCAACCTTGCCGACATCGCCTCGGCCGCCGCGGTCTGTGCCGCGCGATACGCGTCGAGCTTCGCCTGCAACGCCGCGTCGCCCGCAGCGAGCATCGCGACCGCGAAGAGGGCTGCATTGGCCGCGCCCGCCGGGCCGATCGCGAAGGTCGCGACCGGAATGCCCTTTGGCATCTGCACGATCGACAGCAGCGAATCGATGCCGCCCAGGTGCTTTCCTTCGACCGGCACGCCGAGGATCGGCACTGTCGTCTTCGACGCGAGCATGCCGGGCAGATGGGCCGCGCCACCCGCGCCCGCGATGATCGCGCGCAAGCCGCGCGCCGCGGCGCCTTCGGCATACGCGAAGAGCGCGTCGGGCGAGCGGTGCGCCGAGACGACGCGCACTTCGTGCGCGATGCCGAACTCGGCGAGAATCTCGGTCGCGGTGCGCATCACGTCCCAGTCGCTGCTGGAGCCCATGACCACGCCGATCCGCGCGGGGGCCTCGGTCAAGTCGCTCAAGGTCGCTCTCCAGAGGCTGCAGATGAGCCTTGAATTGTAGGCGGCGAGGCATCAGTTGCAGGGCGCCGAGGGCCATCTGCCGACCCGTCCATCCGAACCAGAACCGAGCCGACATGCAAGACATCACCGACCAGAACTTCGAAGCCGAGCTCGTCAACGCATCGCTCGAGCGGCCGGTGCTGCTCGACATCTGGGCGCCGTGGTGCGGCCCGTGCAAATCGCTCGGGCCGGTGCTCGAGAAGCTCGAGACCGACTACGCCGGCCGCTTCGCGCTCGGCAAGCTCAACTCCGACGACCAGCCCGAGATCGCGGCGCAGTTGTCGCAGATGTTCGGCGTGAGGAGCATCCCGTTCTGCGTGCTCTTCAAGGGCGGCCAGCCGGTCGATGGCTTCGTCGGCGCGTTGCCCGAGGCCGAGGTGAGGAAGTTCCTCGACAAGCACGTGCCGAGCGCCGATGACGTCGCGGCCGATGCCGACGTGGCCGAGGCCGACGAGCTACTCGAGAGCGGCAACCCAGAAGCCGCCATAGACAAGCTGCACGCCGCGCTCGCCGTGAACCCGGCCAACGACGCGGCGCGCGGCGATCTCTTGCGCGCGCTCATCGAGGCCGACCGCATCGACGACGCGCGTGGCGTGTTCGCAGCGGTCGCCGCCAACGTGATGCTCGACCCGCGCCTGGCCGCCTTCGGCCGCTGGATCGAGGCGATCGACGCCGCAAAGAACGCGCGCCCGCTCGACACCCTGCAGGCGCTGCTCGCTGTCAACAAGCGAGATTTCGACGCCCGCTTCGAACTCGCGCAACGCCATTTCGCCGCGCGCCGGTTCGAGCCTGCGATGGACGAACTGCTCGAGATCGTGATGCGCGACAAGACCTGGCGCGACGAGGCGGCGCGCAAAACATACGTCGCGATCCTCGAGGTGATGAGCAAACCCGTCGCGCCCGGCAAGGCCGACGCCGCGCCCAAGAGCACGCTCGAGGTCGCCGGTCGCATCGCGGCGACGCCGTCGAACCCGGTCGTGGATACCTATCGGCGCAAGCTGAGCATGGCGCTCTTCTGAGCCTATGTTGAGTCGCCGCATATGTAGATCGCGCCGGCAGGTACTCGGGTTCGCACGTCAATGCGATGGTGCGTTGGATTGAGCGCTGCCTCGCGGCCTTTCGTCGGGCCGCGAGCGCTTACGTTGAGTTCTGGGCCCAGAGCCTTCAGCGCCCTGTGCGCCGTCTTGCGTCCGCTGGCTCGCCCAAGCACAGGCATCGCCCTCCGTGGCCTATCTTGCCTCGAATGGGGCACTTCGGGACGAGCCTCCGTTTCGCGCCCACCCGTTGCGGCAAGGTCGCTTGCTTCTCCCGAAGACAACAACTGGAGCTCGTCTTGCGGTGAAGGAACGCCATCTGCGGCGGCGAGTCGTGCTGGCGCCCCGCTGGCTCGCGCCGGCTTGCTTCAGTGCCGGTAGTCTTCTTCCCGCTGATGACGAACCGCGCCCACGACGACGTGATCGCCGACGATCTCGAAAAGGACAATGTAGCCAGTGCCACCGAACGGAACGATCAATTCGCGCGAGCGACCATTGCCCAGTTCCGCCCGACGGCATGAGTACGGCGACCAGGACAGCAGGCGCATCCCCTCCCGGATGGGATCCAGTGCTCGCTGAGGCGTGGTCCAGTCCGGCGTTTCGCTCGCGAGCTCGCGCTCGATGGCAAAGTCCTCCAGACGCCGCAGGTCCGCCACCGCTTCTTGCAGCAGCGTGAGCCTGTACTCCGTCGTCACCGGCGTCCGCGCGGCGCAGCTCGACGCTTCGCGTCGTCGAGGCGCGCCTGCAGGTCGGCCATGACTTCGTCGACCGCTTGGCCGCCGCCTTCTTGCTTCCACCGCTCGATCGCCGCTTCGCCGCGACCGACAAACTCGGACTGCACACGGCGCCAAGCCGCGGCCGCGACGACCGCCTCTTCGATGAACTGCGTCAGCGACTCGCCGTCTCGCAAGACAGCCTCGACTTCTGCACGGACCTCGGGCTCGACGCGAATGGGTGGAAATGTGGCAGAGCGCATGGCTTGAATGTATAGCAAACGTGCTACGGGAGCAATGCCATCTCTTGAGCTCACCGTACTTGCACGCGGCGCGGGGTCATCCGAAGAGGCGAGTTTTCGCCTCCTGGTATCGCGCCGCTGTCTGCTCGATCACAGCGCTCGACAACAGGGGTGCAGGCGCTTTCTTGTTCCACGGCACCCCATCGATGCGCACCGCCTCCAGCCAGTCGCGCACGAACTGCTTGTCGTAGCTCGGCGGGTTGGCGCCGGGCGCGTAGCCCTCGACGGGCCAGAAGCGTGACGAGTCGGGCGTGAGCACTTCGTCCATCAAGGTCAACGCGTCGTCGTCGTCGAGGCCGAACTCGAACTTGGTGTCGGCGATGATGATGCCCTTCGCGAGCGCGATCGCCGCCGCTTCCGAGTAGAGCCGTATCGAGAGGTCGCGCACGCGGGTCGCGAGTTCGTGGCCGATCGAGTCCACGACCTGCTCGAAGTCGATGTTCTCGTCGTGATCGCCCACCTCGGCCTTCGACGCGGGCGTGAAGATCGGCGCGGCGAGCGCGCTGGCGTTGACGAGGCCGGGCGGCAGCTGAACGCCGCAGACCGCGCCACTTTCCTGGTATTCCTTCCAGCCACTGCCGGCCAGGTAGCCGCGAACGACCGCTTCGATCGGCAGCGGGCGCAAGCGCTTCACGAGCATCGAGCGGCCGCGCACTTGCACACGCTCGTCTGCGGCGACGATGCTTTCGGGATCGTCACCGGTCAAGTGGTTCGGCACGATGTGGCCGAGCCGCGCGAACCAGCACAGCGCGACCTGCGTGAGCACCTCGCCTTTGCCGGGGATGCCTTCGCCCATCACGACGTCGAACGCGCTCAGTCGATCGGTCGCGACCATCAGCAGACGGTCTGGCCCGACCGCGTAGTTGTCGCGCACCTTGCCACTCGCGACGAGCGGCAGCGAATGCAGGCTCGTGTGGAGCAGCGCGCCGGTCATCGCTGCACGCCGTTCAGACCACCGTCTGCACCAGATCGTGCTCGGCATACCGAGCGGCCACGCGCGCTAGCGACTGCGGCTTGATCTTGCCGGCCTGGCCTTCGCAGTTGAACTGCAGATAGCGCGTGCGACAGAGTTGCCTGGCCGCTTCGCGCGCGGGCTTCAGGTAGTCGCGCGGGTCGAACTTGTCGGGGTTCTCGGCCAGGTACTTACGGATCGCACCGGTCATCGCGAGGCGCACGTCGGTGTCGATGTTGATCTTCCTCACCCCGTGCTTGATCGCTTCCTGAATCTCCTCGACCGGCACGCCGTAAGTCTCCTTCATCGCGCCCCCGTACTGGCGGATCTCGGCCAGCAGCTCCTGCGGCACGCTCGACGAGCCGTGCATCACGAGGTGCGTGTTCGGGATGCGGCGATGGATCTCCTTGATGCGGCCGATCGCGAGGATGTCGCCGGTGGGCTTTCGGGTGAACTTGTAGGCGCCGTGGCTGGTGCCGATCGCGATCGCGAGCGCATCGAGCTGCGTGCGCTTGACGAAGTCGGCGGCCTGCTCGGGGTCGGTCAGCAACTGATCCATCGTCATCGTCGAATCGGTGCCGTGGCCGTCTTCCTTGTCGCCCTTCATGGTCTCGAGCGAACCCAGGCAGCCGAGCTCGCCTTCGACCGTGACGCCGGCGCGATGCGCCATCTCGACCACCTTCGTGGTCACGTCGACGTTGTAGTCGTAGCTCGCGATGGTCTTGCCGTCGGCCTGCAGAGAGCCGTCCATCATCACCGAACTGAAGCCGAGGTCGATCGCGCTCTGGCACACGGCCGGGCTCTGGCCGTGGTCCTGGTGCATCACGAGCGGCACGTTCGGCCACGACTCGATCGCCGCCGAGATCAGGTGCTTGATAAACGCTTCGCCCGCGTACTTGCGCGCACCCGCGCTCGCCTGCAGGATGACCGGCGCGCCGACCTCGTCGGCCGCCATCATCACGGCCTGCACCTGCTCGAGGTTGTTGACGTTGAAGGCCGGAATGCCGTAGCCGTTTTCGGCGGCGTGGTCGAGGAGCTGGCGCATGGAGACGAGAGGCATGGGAGTGTCCTTAGGCGATGAAGGAAAAGCCGCGGCGATGCGTGCGTGCCGATGTTCAAGACATCCGCGGGGTCGCAGAAAAATCAGTTCTTGATTTTAGCGATGTGCTGCCTTCGTCGCCCACTCGACCTACGACCTGCCGCAGATACGAGTCGAGGTCGGTACGGTTCGGAAGGATGCGGACGCGGATCGTGATGGCGGCTCCAACGACGCCGCCATCGACCGTCACGCGCTGACCCGCCGTGGCAGCAGCCGCGTTTCGCCGATCGCGAGCACGAAGAACGCATCGTCGTCGACACCCTCGGCCTTCCGACATGCGGCCAGCCCGCGCGGCGGCTCGTCGAGCGCTTCATCGGTGAGTTCGAAGGTGCCCCAATGCACGCCGAGCGAGCGCTTGGCACCGATGTCGCGGTGGATCTGCAGCGCCTCCTTCACGTTGACATGCTGGTCGGCCATGAACCAGCGCGGCTCGTACGAGCCGATCGGCAGCAGCGCGATGTCGAAGCCACCGCCGCTGACGGCGGCCTGGCGTTCGGCGAAGTGCGCGTGGATGTCCTGGAAGTCGCGCGAGTAGCCGGTGTCGCCGGCGTAGAACAGATGGCAATCGGGCGCGCACACCGCGAATCCACCCCACAACGTTTTCATGCGGTCGTTGACGCCGCGGGCCGACCAGTGCTGCGCAGGTACCAGCGTCACGTCGAGCTGGCCGATCGCATGGCGCTCCCACCAGTCGAGCTCGATCGTCGTGGTCGCACCGCGCTGCTTGCACCACGCCTTGAGGCCGAGCGGCACGACGAAGACCGGCGGCCCGCCCGATTGCCGGCACAGCGTGCGCACGGTTGCATCGTCGAGGTGGTCGTAGTGGTTGTGCGATGCGAGCACGAGGTCGATGCGCGGCAACGCGTCGATCGCGATGCCGGGTGCCTGGTGTCGCTTCGGCCCGGCAAAGCCGACCGGCGATGCGCGATCAGAGAAGATCGGGTCGGTAAGCACATTGAGGCCGCCGAGTTGCGCGAGCACCGTCGAGTGGCCGATCCAAGTCACGGTCGGTTGCATCGCGTTGCCGCAGCAGGCGTTGGCGTGCAGAAACGAGAGGTCGGGCGCGACCACGGGGATCGGCGCCGACGGCGGCGGCGGCAATCGCTGTCGCGTCGCATCCCATCGCCAGCGCAGGACCTGTGCCAGAGACTTCGGTTCGAACTCGAGGTAGTTGTTCTGGAACCCGTGCGGGCGATGGTGCGTCTTCGCGCGCCGGGTGATGGCCGTCATCGACGCGCTCAGCCGACGCGCGAAGCCGCGTAGCCCGCCGCCTTCATCGCTTCGATGATGGTCGCGATGTGCGCGTTGCCCCGCGTCTGCACCACAACCTCGATCTGCACGCGCTCGACCGAGAGCGTCGTGAAGGCGCGCTGGTGCTGCACCTCGTCGATGTTGGCGCCGAGCTGGCCGAGCAGTTGCGCCACATCGGCGAGCGCACCCGGCACATCGCGCACGTCGAACCGCAGGCGCGCGAGTCGACCCGACTTGACCATGCCGCGCTCGATGATCTCGGCCAGCACCAGGGGCTCGATGTTGCCGCCGCACAGCACCAGGCCGACCTGGCGGCCGGCGAAGCGCTCGCGGTCCTTCAGCACCGCGGCGAGACCGACGGCACCCGCCCCTTCGACCACGGTCTTCTCGATCTCGAGCAGCATCAGGATTGCTTGTTCGATGTCGTCTTCCGACACGAGCATCACGTCGTCGCACAACGCTCGAATGATCGGCAACGTCAACGCGCCGGGCGACTTCACGCCGATGCCGTCGGCGATCGTCGCCTGGCGGCTTTCGCGCTGCTCGTTGTGCACTGCATTCCAGGCGGCGGGGAAGCGCTCGGTCTGCACGCCGACGATGCGGATGTCGGGACGGATGACCTTGGCCACAGTCGCCATGCCGGCGATCAGCCCGCCACCGCCGATCGCTATCACCAGGGTGTCGATCGATGGCTGCTGCGCAAGCATCTCGAGCGCGACCGTGCCTTGCCCCGCGATCACCGCCGGGTCGTCGAACGGATGGACCACCACCAGCCCGCGCTCGGCCGCGAGCGCGAGGCCGGCGACGCGCGCGTCTTCGAACGTATCGCCCTGCAAGACCACCTTGGCGCCGAACCCGCGCGTGTTCTCGACCTTCACCGACGATGCGAAGCGCGGCATCACGATGGTCGCCTGGATGGCCATGCGCTGGGCGTGGTACGCCACGGCCTGCGCGTGGTTGCCGGCCGAGACCGCGAGCACGCCTCGCGCCCGTTCGGGTGGCGTGAGCTGTGCCATCTTGTTGAGGGCGCCGCGCTCCTTGAACGACGCGGTGAACTGCAGGTTCTCGAACTTGATGAAGACGTCGCAGCCGCAGATCGCCGACAGCGTTCTCGAGGGCAGGCAAGGCGTGTCGCTGACCTCGCCCTGCAGACGGACGGCGGCTTCCCGGACGGCTTCGGCGGTGATGGCAGGTGAGGCACTCATGCGTCCATTCTCGCGTGGCGCGCGGGCCGGGCGTCACGCCGACTCACACATTCGCGCGAGCCAGCATCGATCGCGGTGGACGGCGCCGCGACGCGCCCTTCGTACAACCGGCCCTGTTGGGGGAGGATGTGGCGGGTCAGCGCAATCCTTGCAGCACGTTCAGAGTCAAGCGCTGTTTGCCCATCTCACGCCCAGCGCAGCACACGCGAACCGGCCACAGCGCCGAGCGCCGCAGGCGCGGCGATTCCAAGGATGTACCAAAGCGCCAGAAACGGCAGGGCCATCTCGTTGCAATGCACCGCGTAGACCAATGCGGCCGCGCTGCCTGCCAACGCGCCGGCAGAGAAGCCGGCGAGCGTCGGTCGAGTCGGCGCCAACCCGCGCAGCGTGACGAACAGCGCGGCCAGGAGAGGCAATGACAACAGGGCGATGCTGCCCACGCAAAGCCATGCAGAAGCGCCCACGATCATCGGCACCCGCTCTGTTGGCAGGGCCCGCGACAGGTCCAGAAACGCTCCGGCCCAGAGCACTGCCACCAAGGCGGCCACGGCCACGCAAGCTCCCTTCGCCTGGTCGGCCGGTCTGGAGAGCCTAGTCGTCGCGAAAACGAACAACGCCATCAACAGAGAGGGAACGGCCAGCTTCAGCCAGAACATGGGCATCCCCACGGCGGACGCGAGGTCCGGCCGCGGGCCGAGGAAGGCGAGCATGCCCGCCGCCGCCGACAAGATGCCGACGACGGTGGCGGCGAGGATTCGCCGCGCGGGAGTGCGCGAATCGGCCGCGATCGGGCCGCTGGCGAGCATCGCGATCAACGCATCGGTCTTCACCGCGAGGGGCTGGTGCGGCGCGCCAGCAATTTGAGGCCCCGATGAATGCCGACTTTGACAGCCGATTCCGACATGCCCAGTTGATACGCCGTTTGCGCCACCGATCGACCTTCCAGTTTGACTCGCACGATGGGCAGCCGATATCTGTCAGGCAGCGTGGCCAGAAGCTTCAACAGATCTCGCCGAGATTCCGCAGCGGCGGAGCCGCTCTCGACAAAGGCGCTGTCGTTCATATCGTCCGAAAGGGGCACTTCCAACGCTCTGCGCGGGCCGTGCGATCGCAACGAATCGATCAGCTTGTAGCGGGCGATGGCATAAAACCACGGCATCAGGCGCTGAGAAGGGCGGTAGGTGTCACGTTGGTTGTGCAAAGCAAGCAAGGTTTCCTGCACGAGGTCCTCCACGTCGTCGGGGAAGGCACCGAGTCGGCGTCGAAAATAGGCGCGCGCATACACGCTGCTTTGCGTCAGGAAACGGCGGTACGCCGCACTGTCGCCACGGAGCCCCGACAACAACAGCGCGCGCAGCTTTTCCTCGATGTCGTCCAATGCATCCTTGAAGTTCGGGCTGCTGCGGGATGGGTTACATCGGAGCCAAAAAAATTCCGGGGCGGCGTAACCAAATTGCACGACCCCCGAACTGACTCGGGACCACTGCAGATTTGCTGCAGCGGCTTCTCGATCGTTTTCCACCTCAACTTGGAGTTTCGCCCATGAATACCCGTTCCCTTGCTTTGGCAGCTGCCACCCTCGCCGCGCTTTCGACCAACGTGTTCGCCGCTGGCGACAAGATGGCGGGCGAGAAGGCGGATGCCACCGAGAAATGCTACGGCGTGTCGCTGGCCGGCAAGAACGACTGTGCAGCCGGCGCCGGCACCACCTGCGCGGGCACGTCGAAGGTCGATTACCAGGGCAACGCGTGGAAAAGCGTCGCCAAGGGCACCTGCACCACGATCCAGACGCCCAAGGGAGTCGGCTCGCTGTCCGCGACGAAAGCCTGATTCTCCGGCCCGTGATGAGCGAGATCACCGCGGGCCTGGGGCTCAAGCCGGAACACTTCGACGATGCCTTGCGGTGCCGCTCCGCTGGCATGTGGTTCGAGGTGCATGCCGAGAACTTCATGGTCGCGGGGGGTCCCAGGCGTGCCTGGCTGGAACGCGTCCGAAGGGAGCATCCGGTTTCGTTGCACGGCGTCTCGCTCTCGCTCGCCGGCGCCGATCCGGTCGACCGCGCCGCACTTGCTGGTCTGGCCGGTCTGGTGCGTGAGCTTGAACCGGTCCTGGTTTCGGAGCACCTCGCGTGGTCTCGTTCCAATGGAGCCTATTTTCCAGATCTGTTGCCATTTCCACGCACCCGGGAAGCACTGGTGCAGGTCAGCGCGAACATTTCATGCGTACAGGAGGCGATCGGCACCACGATCGCGATCGAGAACCCGTCGAACTACCTCGACCTGGCAGGGCATGAGTTTGATGAGATCGAGTTCTTGACGCTGGTGGCTCGTCGGACCGGCTGCTCGCTGCTGCTCGACATCAACAACGTCTACGTCAGCGCCGCGAACACCGAGTCCTCGGCGCCGCGTTATATCGATCTTTTTCCGTTTGAGCTGGTCTCGGAGGTGCACCTGGCAGGGCATCGGCCCGACCCGATTCACCGCGACCGGCTTCTCATCGATTCACACGATGCGCCGGTCGCGCCCGAGGTCTGGGCGTTGTTCCAGCGTTTCGTGGATCGCGCAGGAGCGCGACCCACGCTCATCGAGCGCGATGCCGACCTGCCCGCCTTCAGCACGCTGCTGTCCGAACGCGACGAGGCGCACCGACGCCTCACGCAAGTCGCCGCCGCGCAGGCCGCTTGATGGACGACCCCTTTCGAGGTTTTCACGCGGCCTTCGTCCGGGCGTTGCTGCAAGAAACCGCCGCGTCGCCGGCAGCGGTGCTCTCCGAACAACCGGGCTTCGCGGTCTACCGCAACACCGTGATGGCGGGCTGCATCGATGCGTTGGCGTCGAACTATCCGACCGTTTACCAACTTGTCGGTGCCGACTGCTTTCAACACGTCGCCAAGTCGTTTGCTCGAACATGTCCTCCGAGCTCCGGGACCCTCGCCCATTACGGCGCGGAGTTCCCGGCCTTCCTCGGATCCCTGGACATCTTCACGGCGCTGACCTACCTGCCGGGTGTCGCCACGCTCGACCGCTTCTGGACCGAGGCGCACCTGTCGGCTGACGCTGCCGTGCTTCAGCCCGCCGATCTCGCGCCCTTGACGCCAGAGCAGCTGACCGGTTCCTGCTTGGTGCCTCACCCCTGCACGCGATGGGCGGTCTTCGAGTCGGTGCCCGCGTACACCGTGTGGCGTCGCCACCGAGAGCACCTCCCGCTCGATGACGAACTCGATTGGCGGGGCGAGGGCGCCCTCCTGACACGACGAGGCGGCGTCGTCACATGGACCGGCATCTCCTCCGACGCCGCGGCCTTCCTGACATCGTGCAGCGCAGGCCGAAGCGTCGCCTCGGCCATGGAGGAGGCCGCTTCGACGCGACCCGTCGACGACGCATCGGTGTGGCTGCCCGAGTTGATTCGCGCTGGGGCTTTCAGCCGGCTCATCGAGGTGGCGACATGACGCACGCACTGCGCGCGACATGGAATCGGGCAGCGGCCACGCTCGATCGTTTGATCGGGATGGACGCCGTCCTCGCTGTCAGCCGTGTCGGCATCGCAGCCGTGTTCTTCTACTCGGGCCGGACCAAGGTCGACGGCTATCTCCACGTCACCGACAACGCAAAGGCCCTCTTCCGTGACGAGTATCGACTGCCGTTCGTTGACGCGAGCGTCGCGGCCTATGGCGCGGCCTACGCAGAGCACCTGTTCCCGATCTTGCTCGTGCTGGGTCTGGCGACCCGGCTGTCTGCGTTGGCGCTCCTGGTCATGACGCTGATCATCGAAGTGTTCGTCTACCCCGACGCCTGGCCGACGCATGTGTCCTGGGCTGCTTCGCTGCTCTTGCTCGCCGCGAAGGGCGGCGGAAACTGGTCCTTCGACCGCGTGCTTGGGCTTCGCTGAAACACACGGATCGGCGACGCATTCCGGCCACGTGGTCACAACGTGGGCGCCGGGCCGGTTTCGTTCGGACCCGGTAATTGCAGCCAGCGAACGACCCACCCTGCCCGGGTCACGCGACCGTTGATTTGGCTCTAGCAGCACAGCCGTGGGTGGGGGTCCCGCGCGTGGCGCGTCGAGCGGCTCAGCCGCGGGCGAGTGGCTGTCGGCGCGCAGCTGCCGCGGTCATCGCATTCGCGATGACTGCCCTCCGGTGATCGGGTTTTGGGGGCGAGCGAAGAACTCGCCCTCGTAGGTGGAGCAGAGCGCTTCAGATGGTTACGGGCTCGGGGCTCAGACAGCTGCGCTCGTCGTGCCCCACGTCTCGGGGTCCCCCAAAACCCGAACACCGGCGGCGCTTGCAGATGCGCGCCGACAGCCACTCGCCCGCGGCTTCGCGGAAGCGCAGCGCTCCGCCAGGTCCCCTCTCCCGCGAGCGGGAGAGGGGACAGGTCGACGGTGCGCAAAGCCGGTATCGGGCCCCCACCGCGCCCAGCAAAGGCGCAGTCGGCCGGCGGGCGTGGCGTATCGGAGGCGCCGGAGCTGCTCGGGTTTTGGGGGACCCCGAAACGTGGAGCACGACGAGCGCAGCTGTCTGAGCCCCGAGCCCGTAGAGACTCGAAGCGCTCAGCCAGCCCTACGAGGGCGAGTTCTGCGCTCGCCCCCAAAGCCCGAGCAGCTCTGGGGAGTCATCGCGGCACGCGATGACCGCCGAGGATGCGCCGCGCCCGCCGGCCGGCTGTGCCTTTGCCGCTCCGCAGCCGCTCCCAGCGTCTCGCGAACAGAAAGCAGCGAGCAGCGAACCATCCGGCTACTTCTTCGCCGGCCGTCGCCACCCGGCCCTGAATCCATGCCCAGCAGCAACTGTCACGCAACCCGCTTCACTTTCAGCATGTTGGTGCCGCCCGGGTAGCCCATCGGCTCGCCACAGGTGATGGCGTAGGTATCGCCGGGCCTCAAAACGCCCCCGGCGACGAGCAGCTTCTCGGCGCTCATCATGGCTTCATCGCGATCCTTGTAGTTCGGCATCAGCATTGGCGTGACGTTGCGGTACATCGCCATGCGGCGCTGGCTGCGCGTCTGCGACGTGAGCCCGAAGATCGGCACATGGATTTTCTGGCGGCTCATCCAAAGCGCCGTCGAGCCCGATTCAGTCAGCGCGAGGATCGCCTTGCAGCCCAGGTGGTAGGCGGTGAACAGCGCCGCCATCGCGATCGACTGGTCGATGCGACCGAACACCTTGTTCGTGAAGCCGGCATCGAGCGAGATCTCCTCGGCGCGCTCGGCCTCGACGCAGATGCTCGCCATCATCTCGACCGTCTCGACGGGAAAGCGCCCCGCGGCCGTCTCGGCCGAAAGCATCACCGCGTCGGTGCCGTCGAGCACGGCGTTGGCCACGTCACTCACCTCGGCACGTGTCGGCACCGGGTTGACGATCATCGACTCCATCATCTGAGTCGCGGTGATGACGACGCGGTCCATCTCGCGCGCCATCTTGATCATGCGTTTCTGCAGCGCCGGGACCGCCGCGTTGCCGACCTCGACCGCGAGATCACCGCGCGCGACCATGATGCCGTCGGACGCTTTCAGGATCAGGTCTAGCACCGGGATCGCTTCGGTGCGCTCGATCTTCGCGATCATCTGCGGCTTGTGCTTCCAGGGTTCGCCGGCCACGTTGGCGAGCTGGCGCGCCATCTCCATGTCGGTCGCACTTTTCGGAAAGCTCACCGCGAGGTATTCGCACTGGAACGACATCGCGGTCTTGATGTCCTCCATGTCCTTTGCGGTCAAGGCCGGAGCCGTCAGGCCGCCGCCGGCCTTGTTGATGCCCTTGTTGTTGGAGAGGTCGCCGCCCGCGATCACGGTCGTGTGCACCTCCTCGCCGTGCACCGATTCGACGATCAGCTTCAGCAGCCCGTCGTTCAGCAGCAAGGTGTCGCCGGGCCTCACGTCGCGCGGCAGTTCCTTGTAGTCGAGGCCCACGTGGCGGTTGTCGCCCAAGCCCGTGTACGACGCATCGAGGATGAATGTCTGGCCCGGCTCTAGCACGGTCTTGCCGCCTTCGAACTTGCCGACGCGGATCTTCGGGCCCTGCAGGTCGGCCATGATCGCGACCTCCTTGCCGGCGGCCTTGGCCACTTCGCGAACCATCGTCGCGCGATCGATGTGGTCTTGCGCGCTGCCGTGCGAGAAGTTGAGCCGCACGACGTCGACGCCGGCGCGAATCATCTTCTCGATGACCTCGGGGGTCGACGACGCGGGGCCGAGCGTGGCGACGATCTTGGTGGCACGCGGGATCGGGCTGTCCATCGAACTCCTTGGGGTCGAACGTCCGGCAGGCCGGTCGGGTCAGCGAGCCGCCGACGCAGCGCGCCGTTGCAGGATCTCGAAGGCCGGCAGCGTCTTGCCCTCGAGCACTTCGAGAAACGCGCCGCCGCCGGTCGAAATGTAGTCAATGTCGTCGGTGATGCCGTACTTGGCGATCGCGGCGAGCGTGTCGCCGCCACCCGCGATGCTGAACGCGGGCGATGCCGCGATCGCGCGTGCGATGGTTTCGGTGCCGTGCGCGAACGCATCGAATTCGAACACCCCGGGCGGGCCGTTCCAGACGATGGTGCCGGCCTGCATCAACTGGCGCGCGAGCAGTGAAGCCGTATGGGGGCCGATGTCGAGGATCAGATCGTCAACGCCGACATCGGTCGCGGCTTTCACGGTGGCACTGGCGTCGGCCTTCAACTCGGTCGCGGTGACGACATCCACGGGAATCGGCACCGCGGCGCCACGGTCGCGCATCGCGTCCATCACGGCCTTCGCTTCATCGACAAGCGCCGGCTCGCAAAGACTCTTGCCGACGACGAGCCCCGCGGCCAGCATGAAGGTGTTGCCGATGCCGCCGCCGACGATCAGCTGGTCGACGTTCTTCGCGAGGCTGCGCAGGATCGCGAGCTTGGTCGAGACCTTGCTGCCCGCGACGATCGCGACAAGCGGCCGTTTCGGGTCGGCGAGCGCGGTCGTGATCGCGTCGATCTCGGCGGCGAGCAACGGACCGGCGCACGCGACACCCGCGTATTCGGCGATGCCGTAGGTAGATGCCTCGGCGCGGTGCGCGGTACCGAAAGCGTCGTGTACGAACACATCGCAGAGCGCCGCCATCCGCTTGGCGAGCGCGAGGTCGTTCGCCTTTTCGCCTCGGTTCAGGCGACAGTTCTCGAGCAGCACCACGCTGCCGCTGGCCACCTCGACACCGGCCACCCAATCGCGCTTCAACGGCACGTCGCGGCCCAGCAGTTCGCCGAGCCTCCGGGCCACCGGCGCAAGCGAATCTGCCGGCGTCGGCTCGCCTTCGGTCGGCCTGCCGAGATGCGACGTGACCATCACGGCCGCACCGGCCTCGAGCGCCATCCGAATGCACGGCAGTGAGGCCTGGATGCGCGTGTCTTCGGTGATGCGGCCTTGCGCGTCGAGCGGCACGTTCAGATCGGCGCGAATGAACACGCGCTGATCCGCGACGAGGCCGGCGCTGATCAAATCGGCGAAGCGGAGAACCTTCATGGGCACGCGAAGCAAAGCGCGCAGTTTACGGGCGCGCCGCGGGCGCAGCGTGACGCGCGCGACCGGCGCGTCGCATCGACGTTTTCTGTCGCGGCTCAGGACCCCGTCGACGCTTTCGCGCTCGCCGGGGTGGCCGACGTCGAGGCTTCCTCTGCCGGCTCGACGTTACCCGCTGCGGCGGTGACGCGTGGCTTCGCGCCTTGCGCCGTTGGCGACGGCGCGGGCTCGATCTTGTTCTCGCGCATGTAGTCGTTCATGTCGCGCCAGCCAGCGAAGATCGCCGCCCGGTCGGCCTTCTTGTAGAGCGTGAAGCAGTCTTCGATGTTGCGGCCGGCGTGGCGGCAGGCGCTGCCGATCGCCTTGCCGTCGGCATCGCGGGAGGCGGCGACTTTCTCGGGCGATTCGATGCCCAGCATGTCGCAGCCCGCGATGAGCATGGAGGCAACGGACAGGGCGCAGGTCAGGAGGCGGTTCATGCCCCTTTATCGGTTCGCGACATGCCGAACTTGAACGCCGGCATTGCCGCGAAAAAAAGGCGCCCCGGTCAGGGGCGCCCTTTGGGGGTTCGCGGGATCAGTGTGAATTCGTCATTCGGTCCCAGGCGTCGCGCACTGCGCTCTTCGCGTGTTCCCATGACAGCTTCGACGTCCCCTTGGTGCGATCCCAGTCTCGCGACAGGGTGTCTTCGACCTCGTCGAAGCGCCGGCCGGCGTGCTGGCGATAGGCACTGCTACCGTAGCTGTAAGCCGGACCGTAGTCGTCGTAGCTCGAGCCGGCCGCCACGTAGGGGCGCTTGCTGTAGTTCTCTTTCCAGTACGCAGTCTCGGCCGTCGGGTCGACCTCTTCGGCCACTCCCCTACCGGCCAGCCCGCCGGCGATCGCGCCCACGGCAGCGCCGATGGCCGTTCCGATCGGGCCTGCCACGGTGCCGACCGCGGCGCCGGCGGCGATTCCGCCAGCCGTCGCCCCCACACCGGTGCCGACGGGGTGTGCGCCGGGCTCGCCGGTCACCGGGTCGCGATTCGGGGTTCCCTGCTTGATATCGGAATTCATATTGGCTCCTTTTGTTGGACGCTGACGAAGATCAGCGACGACAGAACCGGCATCTGTCGTGCCCGCCGGAGTCGGCACGCCATGTGCCCGTCTTTACTTTCCACGTCCCACAAAGGAATGACATGTCCGAACTCGCCAGTCTCACCGACGTCTACATCGACGAATTGAAAGACCTCTGGTCGGCCAACGACCAAATGGCCAAGGCCCTGAAGAAAATCGCGCCGAAAGCCACCCACCCCAAACTGAAAGACATGCTGGTGAAATCGCAGCAAGGCATTGCCGGCCACACCGACCTCTTGAAAGCGCTCATCGCCAACCAGGACGAGGAGGTCTCGAAGGAGCACTGCAAAGGCATGGAAGGGCTGGTGAAAGAGGCTGTCAAGCACACGCTTGACGACGCGCCCGACGAGGGTCCGCTGCTCGACGCCGTGATCATTGCGCAATACCAGCGCATGACCCATTACGGGATCACCGGTTTCGGGACCGTTGCGGCTTTCTCGAAGGCGTTGAACCTCAGCGACGACACCAAGCAGCTCAGGGCAGCCGTCAAAGACATGTATTCGGCAGATGAGCTGATGACCGAGCTGGCGGAGGCGGCCGTGAACCAGGCCGCTGCGAAAGAGTAGGCCGAACCGAAGGTAGAGCGGCCCGCCCTTCCGGTCGTCAGCCGATCTTCGGGTCGAACTGCATTCCAACTCGGAGCGGCGCGGCTTGCAGGAACTGTGCGGCGTCGACTCGTCGCCCGCCGGCTCGCTGCAGCGTCGTGATCCGAACCGAATGCTCGCCGCAAGCGACGCGGATGCCGCTCGCATCGGCTTCGATCACGCGGCCAGGCATGTTTGCATCATGCGAGCCGACGACGACTTCGCCACGCCAACATTTCACCCGTTCACCCGCCAGCGACGCGCTCGCGCCCGGAAACGGATCGAAGGCGCGCAGCCGACGCTCGATCAGCGCGGCGGGTGAGCGCCAATCGATCGCTGCCTCGTCCTTCAGGATCTTGCGGGCGTAGGTCACGCCGGTCTCTGGCTGCCGGTTGCGCTGCAGTGATCCGACGTCATGGAGCGCGGCGACGATCAGTCGCGCGCCCGTCTCGGTGAGTTGCTCGAGCAGACTTGCGGCGGTCGCGTCGGCGGCGACCGGCACCCGCTCGATGGCCAGCACGTCGCCGGTGTCGAGGCCTTCGTCCATCTGCATCAGGGTGACGCCGGTCTCGCGGTCGCCCGCTTCGATGGCGCGCTGGATCGGCGCCGCGCCGCGCCAGCGCGGCAGCAGCGACGCGTGGATGTTGATGCAACCGAGCGGTGGCAACGCCAACAGCCAAGAGGGGAGGATGAGCCCGTAGGCCGCGACCACCATGACGTCGATACGGGCCGACTGCAAGGCCTCGCGCGCGCTGGCCGCATCGACGTCGAACTTGCCGTCGAGCCGCAAGCTGTGCGGCTGAGCGAGCGGCAACCCCTGCGCCAACGCGAAAGCCTTCACCGGAGACGCCATCACTTGCATGCCGCGACCGGCGGGGCGGTCGGGCTGGGTCAGCACCAGCGGCACCTCGAAACCCGCCGCATGAATGCGCTCCAACGCCACCTGCGCGAACGCCGGCGTGCCCGCAAACGCGACGCGCAACGAGCGCCCCTTCAGAGCCCCGACGCGCATCAGCGACGCCTCATCCTTCGGCCTCGTCGCGTGCCTTCTTCAACAGGCGGGTCTTGATGCGGGTCCGCTTCAGCGGGCTCAGGTATTCGACGAAGACCTTGCCCACCAGGTGATCCATCTCGTGCTGCACGCACACCGCGAGCAGGCCCTCGGCCTCGTGCTCGTGCAGGCTGCCTTCGCGATCGAGCGCGCGCACAGTGACCCGCGCGTGCCGTTCGACCCGGTCGAAGATTTCCGGCACCGAGAGGCAGCCTTCATCGGCCGTGACCTTCTCGTCGCTCTTGGCGACCACTTCGGGGTTGATCAGCACCAACGGTTCGTCGCGCGCGTCAGAGACATCGATCACGATCACACGCTCGTGCACGTCGACCTGCGTCGCGGCAAGGCCGACGCCTTCGGCCGCGTACATGGTCTCCAGCATGTCGTCGATCAGCCCGCGAACGCGTGCATCGACCTGTTCGACCGGCCGGGCCACCTTGTGCAGGCGCGGATCAGGAAATTTGAGGATCGGGCGTTGGGCCATGTGTGTCAAAACAATTCAAAGCGCGATGCGATGTAAGCAGCTTCGCCACGGCCGGGCGAGCACGTCGTGACACGTCTCACAAGTGACGCCAACACCGGGCTGGTTTCGTTGCGATATCAATGCTTTAGATGCAGAATCTTCCAAACAGAATGAGGATTTTCGCCGAACGCTCCGCCGCTGGCGAGTGTCTTGCGAAGTAACCCCCACGCGCTGGCTTTCGCCCGCATCTACCCGAGAGCCGCTTCATGAGCCGTCGAACCCGCTTCGCCCGTTTCGCACCTGCCCCTCGGGCCGCATCGGTCGCAGCCATCGCGCTGGCTGTCAGCGTCACGCTGGCCATCGATGCGCTGGCCGCGACCCCGCCGGTCACTCCCGCGCAACGCGACACCGCCAAACGCACCGCCAGCGAAGGCGTCGCCCTCTCGGAATTGATGGCCGACGCGCCCGACTCGTACACCGTGAAGCGGCGCGACACGCTCTGGGACATCTCCAAGATGTTCCTGAGGAGCCCGTGGCGCTGGCCCGAACTCTGGGGCATGAACCTCGACCAGATCCGCAACCCGCACCTGATCTACCCGGGCCAAGTCCTCTTCCTCGACAAGTCAAACGGCCGGGCGCGCCTGCGCCTCGGCCAGCCGATCGGCCCCTCAGGCGACGCCATGCTCACGCCACGCGTGCGGCAGAGCGACGTGGCGGCGAACGGCATTGCGTCGATCCCGTTCAACCTGATCGAGCCCTTCCTCAACGAAGCGGTGATCTTCGAGCGCAACGCGCTGGCCGAGGCGCCGCGCATCGTCGCCACACAAGAGGGCCGCGTGCTGCTCTCGCGCGGCGACATCGCTTATGTGCGCGGCGACATCCCGAAAGAACGCGAGTACCGGATCTTCCGCGAGCCGCGTCCGCTGCGCGACCCGACGACGAAAGAGATCCTCGGCTACGAAGCGACCTACGTCGGCTCATCCGAATACATCCAGCAAGGTGAAACACGCACCGGCGTCGACGGCCAGCCCGAGATCATCCCGGCCACGTTCAGCATCACGAGCATCCGCCAGGAAGCCGGTGTCGGCGATCGGCTGGCGCCCGTGCCACTGCGCGAGTACACCAACTACGCACCGCACCCGCCCGCCAGCCCGATGACCGGCCAGATCGTGTCGATCTACGGCGATGCGCTCACCGCCGGGCAGAACCAGATCGTTGCGATCAACAAGGGCACGGCCGACGGCATGGAACGCGGCCACGTGCTCGCGCTCTGGCGCAACGGCAATGTCGTCGTCGACAAGACCGACCCGACGCGCCCGCGCATCAAGCTGCCCGACGAGCGGCACGGCGTGCTCTTCGTGTTCCGCGTGTTCGACCGCATGTCGTATGCGCTGATCATGTCTGTCCAGGAGCCCGTCAAGCCCGGCGACGTCTTCACCCAGCCTTGAGCTTGTCGTAGCCGAACGCGGCGGTCGACGGACGCGAACGCGTGTGATCGACCGTGACGAGCTGGGCGCCTGGCTGCGCCTGCTCGAGACCCCGACCGTCGGTCGCGAATCGGCTCGCAGGCTTCTCGCTGAGTTCGGTTCGCCGCAAGCCGTGCTCGATGCAGGCCGGTCGGCGCAGCAAGACGTCGCGGGGCCGAAGGCCGCGGCGGCCCTGCAATCGTCGAGCGCCGATGTCATGGCGCTGGTCGAGCGCACGTTCGCGTGGCTCGATGCCGACGCTGCGGCGCCGCGCGACATCGTCGTGCTCGGCGACGCGCGCTATCCCGCGTGGCTGCTCGAGACCGCGGACCCGCCGCTGCTGCTCTACGGCCAGGGCCGCATCGAGCTGCTGCAAGCCGACTCGCTCGCCATCGTCGGCAGCCGCAACCCGACCCCGCAGGGCCTTGAGAACGCGCGCGCGTTCGCCGCGCACCTGAGCCAGGCCGGGCTCGTCATCGTGTCGGGCATGGCGCTCGGGATCGACGGGGCCGCGCACGACGGCGCGCTCGAAGGCGGGGCCGGCACCATCGCGGTGGTGGGCACGGGGCTCGACGTGGTCTATCCGCGCAGCCATCGGCAGCTCGCCCACCGGATCGCCGAACGTGGCCTGATGCTCAGCGAATATGCGGTCGGCGCGCCATCGATCTCGGCCCACTTTCCCGTGCGCAACCGCATCATCGCGGGCCTGAGCCGTGGCACGCTGGTGGTCGAGGCCGCGCTGCAGTCGGGCTCGCTGATCACCGCGAGGCTCGCGATCGAAGCCGGACGCGACGTGTTCGCCATCCCCGGCTCGATCCATTCGCCGCTGTCGCGCGGCTGCCATCAGCTCATCAAGCAAGGGGCGAAGCTCGTCGACAGTGCGAACGATGTGCTGGAGGAGTTGCAGGGGGCGTATGCACGGCCGATCGCGCAAACGCCGCGGACGACTCCGCCTGTCGACGCGACCGACGACGTCGGTGGCTCGCGGTCGGCGGGCGATGCGTTGCTCGCGACCCTTGGCTTCGAGCCGATGGCGCTCGACGAACTCGTCGCGCGCACGGGCGAGAGCGTGGCCGTGCTCAGCGCACGCTTGCTCGATCTCGAACTGGACGGGAAAGTGAGCCGCTTGCCGGGGCAGAAATACCAGCGCGTTGTGCGCCTTTGACGATCCGCTGAAAAGCCCTCTTTCGGCGCCGATCAACGGTGGCGGGGTGCCGATTTCTCGCGGTATATTCCATTTCATGTTCGACGTGCTGGTGTACCTTTACGAGAACTACTGGCGTCCTGACGCGTGCCCCGAGCACGGCCAGCTGACACGCAAACTCTCGTCGGTGGGCTTCGAATCCGATGAGATTCAGGAGGCCTTGTCTTGGCTCGATGGCGTCGCGACGGTCGCGCAGTCGCACGTCGGTGAGCAGGGCGCGCAGAGCGTTCGCGTTTATGCGCCTTGCGAGCAAGAGCATCTGGGCGATGCGTCGATCGGGTTCATCAGCTTTCTCGAATCGGCAGGGGTGTTGCCGCCGCCGATGCGCGAGATGGTGATCGATCGGGCCAGTGCGATTCCCGGCGGGCCGCTCGATCTCGAGGATCTGAAGATCATCGTGCTGATGGTGTTCTGGAGCCTGGGCGAGGAGCCCGATGCGCTGATCCTCGACGAGCTCTTCGTCGCAGAGGAAGACCGCCTCATCCATTGACGCAAACCGGAACCTTCGGTCCGGTTTGCTGACGCTCGTTCGACGAAACCTTCGGTCCGTCACCTCGCTGTCTTTGAAAGTGGACACTGGTGTCCACTTTCGTCGTGCCGCTCGGTTTTGAGATGAGTGACGTTATGCTTTTGGCCTAGACGCCAAGCAGACGACTTGGGTCGCCGTCCAGCTTCGCCATCGCGTTGCGCGTGGCCTTCACGGTCAGCGACTCGTCTTGTGCAGGTACCAGCAAACCAGCTTGCAGGAACGCCGCGAGTCGATGCTGCTGGAACAGCACGCCGCGGCCTTGGGGCGAGACGAAGAGGCTCAGCTGGCGACGCATGCCTTGCCAAGCCAGCTGCACCGGCTCGTTGCGGTTGCGATAGTCGAGCATGTACCAACTGCCAACCTGCAGCTCGCGCGCCCAGGCGAGCATCGCGGGGGTCGGCATCGAGCCGCCCTCCGAGACCACCTCGAGCTCCGAACTCTCGTGACCCGACAGGTCGAGCACCATCGACTCGTCGATGTCGATGTCTTCGGCTTCGGGCAACAGCTCCTCGAGTGTCTCGAGGTGCGCCATCAACTCTTCGAGCCGCTCCTGGGAGATGGCGGCGGCCTTGGCGGTGAACGCTGCCGCGAGCGCGTTGTTGAGACGCAGGATGTGCTCGTCCTGCTTCGCAATCGTGATGCCGGCCTCATCCATGCCCTCGCGCAGCGTCTTCAAGAGCGGCGGCAGGCGGCGGATCACTTCGGCGCGCTCAGCGCGCGAGACCTTCGCGCTCGCCGACCAGATCAGGTCGGCCGCGGCGCGCTTCATGGTCATCGTCTCTTCGCTCTGGATTCCCGACTTCACGGCTGTGGTCGCGAGCACGTCGGCCCAGACGTGAAACAGGAATTCGCGCACGCCTTCCTGTACCGGCACCTCGTTGAGCATCTTGCGCAGCTCGATCGTGTACTGGATCGCCATGGTCTCGCGCTGCTCGACCTGGTGCGCGAGCGAGACACCCTTCTTGGTCGCTTCGTTCTCGCTGCGGAAGTAGTGCTCGAGAAATTTTTCGAACTCGACCAGCACGGTCTGGAACACGCGGCGGCCGGTGTCGGGGTAGGCCTCCACCACCTGCACCACGCGCTTGATTTCCTTCTCGAGGTAATCACCGACCGCGCGGCTACCGGAATCGAAACCCATCACGCAGAGACCCATGCGGTCGATGAGGCGGCGCGCGGGATGATCGGTGGTGGCGAAGAAGTCGGGCTCGGAGACGGCGACGCGCAACACCGGCATCTGCAGCCGCGCGAACCACACGCGCACGCTGGCCGGAATCGCCTCTTCCATCAGGATGCTCTGGAACAGCAGCGCGACGATCTCGATGGTCGCGCGCTCGATCGGCGTGCCGGCCGCCTGTTTCAGCAGCGTCTTGCGCTGGCGCAGCTCTTCGAGGAGGGCTGGCGTGCCGACCTCGCCACCCCCACCATCGGCGTTGGCGATGCGCCGGGCCAGGTTGTCCTGCGCATCGCTGATCGCGGCGCTGAGCTTGGGCGACGCGGGCGCGCGCGCATGCGAGGTGTCGACGAAGTCGGGCAGCTGGCGCGCGATCACGCGGTTCAAGCGGTTCACGACCGCATCGGCCGGGTCGCTGCTGCGGCCGAGCCCGGCCGCGCGCGTCATCATGCGGGTCTCGTCACCCACCTCGGAATGCATCGCGGAGCGGCGTGCGAGCGAATGGCGGTATTCGCTCGAGAGGTCGCTTTCCTGGATCGAACCGGCGGGCGGCGAGCCGGTCTCGAATCCTTCGGCCCCACCGGACCGCGTGCCGGTGTTGGAGCGCCTGATGAACGGCCGCAGGTCGACATCGGGCAGCACCTTCCGCTGCAGCAGGAAGCGGTTGGTCTCGTGATAAGCCTCTTCGGCGAAATGCGAGAGCTCATCGTGCAGCACCGCTTGCAGCGTGCGCCACGCGTCGAGCGAGAGCGGCGCCGCGAGCCACGACGACGTGACGATGCGGGCCAGCACGTGCGGGCGCAGGATGTCGTTCGATTCGAGCTCGTCGCGACCTTCGAGCACGTTCATGCGCGATCGCAGGTCGGTGAACTCCCACGACGCGCGATCCATCATCGCGAGCGCCAGGCGCGAACTCAGGATCTCGTGTTCGATGGTGTCGTCGTCGACCAGGCTCAGCTTGCTCGCGGCCTGGCTGGGCGACATTGGGATATCGCCGAGCCGCGTGGCGGAAACCACGCCGCTGGGGACCGCACTCTGCAGCACCTGCGTCATGCCCTGCAGCCACATCGGCAGCGCGAGCTGCCACACCGGCAGCAACTCGCGACGCTTGTGCGCCACCGCCGGTTCGGCGACGCTCGCGGCCAGCAGTCGGGCCCCCACTTCCACCGCATGGACGACGGCGGGCATGCCCCCCAACAGCCGCTCTGCGTACGATCGCCGTGCCTGCTGGGCCAGAGCCGTCGGGTTGGCGGGGGTCGGCATGGGTTAAGTGGTCGCGCGATCCTGCAAAAGTCGGTTTGGACTCTACACCACCGCCCCCGCGTTCGGGTCGTCGGGATCGGTCTCCTTGCGGCCCGTTTTGACAAGGTCGTCGCGTTTCACGCCCAGCCACATCGCGATCGCCGCCGCCACGAACACCGACGAGTAAATCCCGAACAGGATGCCGATCGTGAGCGCGACGGCGAAGTAGTGCAGCGTCTGCCCGCCGAAGACGAGCATCGAGAGCACCATCATCTGGGTGCAGCCGTGGGTGATGATGGTGCGGCTGATGGTGCTCGTGATCGCGTGGTCGATGACCTGCTCGGTGTTGAGCTTGCGGTAGCGCCGGAACGACTCCCGGATCCGGTCGAAGATCACGACCGACTCGTTGACGGAGTAGCCCAGAACCGCCAGCACGCCCGCCAGCACCGCGAGCGAGAACTCCCACTGGAAGAACGCGAAGAAGCCGAGGATGATGACCACGTCGTGCAGGTTGGCGACGATCGCGGCGACCGAGAACTTCCACTCGAAGCGGAACGCGAGGTAGATCATGATGCCGACCACCACGAAACCGAGCGCCCACGCGCCGTTCTCGGCAAGCTCGCGGCCCACTTGCGGGCCTACCACTTCGTTGCGTTGCAGACGCATCGGCTCGCTCGCGTCGGCCGCCGCCATGGCCGGCGCCGACGCGCCGCCGGCGACCGCGCTCGCCGCCGCGGTGCTCATGGGCGGCGCGAGCGGCGCGACTGAGCCGACGCAGACGCGACGCGCGCTCGTCTCCCCCTTGTCGACCGCCGCGGCCTTGGTCGTGACGGTACCGCCCTCGGCCTTGCACAGCTCGCCGAAGACCCGCGCGACGAGGTCGGCCTGCTTGACGTTGCTGCGGACCGGCAGGCGGATCAGCACGTCGCGCGAGCTGCCGAAGTTCTGCACCTGCACCTCGCCGAGGTCGAGGCCTTCGACCACCTTCCTGATCTTCGGGATGTCGGCCGTCTGCGCATAGCTCGCCTCGATCAGCGTGCCGCCCGTGAACTCGATCGAAAAGTGCAGGCCTCGCGTGGCGAGGAAGAACACGGCCGCGAGGAAGGTCGCGAGCGAGATGATGTTGAACACCAGCGCGTGCCGCATGAACGGGATGTCGCGCCTGATCCGGAAAAATTCCATCGAACTCTTTCAAGGGCGGCCGCATCGGTGCGGCGCGCGGGATGGGCGCCGTCAGGCTTCGACGGACGCCGCGGGCGCGGCGTTCCAGACCTGGCCGATCGAGACGCTCTTCAAGCGCTTCTTGCCGCCGTACCAGAGGTTGACGAGGCCGCGCGAGAACATCACCGACGAGAACATCGAGGTCAGGATGCCGAGGCAGTGCACGATCGCGAAGCCCCGCACCGGCCCCGAGCCGAACGTGAAGAGCGCGATGCCGGCGATCAGCGTGGTGACGTTCGAATCGAGGATCGTCGCGAACGCCGCGCTCGTAGCCGGTGTTGATCGCCACCTGCGGCGCGGCACCGGCGCGCAGCTCTTCGCGAACGCGCTCGTTGATCAGCACGTTCGAATCGATCGCCATGCCGAGCGTGAGCGCGATCGCGGCGATGCCGGGCAGCGTCAACGTCGCCTGCAGCATCGACAGCACCGCGATCAGCAGGAGCAGGTTGAAGCCAAGCGCGAGCGTCGAGACCACGCCAAACAGGCGGTAGTAGACGCACATAAAGACGGCGATTGCGAGGAAGCCATAGATCACGCTGTCGAAGCCCTTGGCGATGTTCTCGGCGCCGAGGCTCGGGCCGATGGTGCTTTCCTGGATGATGTCCATCGGCGCGGCGAGCGAGCCAGCGCGCAGCAAGAGTGCGGTGTCGTTGGCTTCGGCCGACGTGGGGCTGCCGGTGATCTGGAATCGCGAACCGAGCTCGCCACGGATCGCCGGCGCGGTCACGACCTCGCCCTTGCCCTTTTCGAACAACAGGATCGCCATGCGCTTGCCGATGTTCTCGCGCGAGATGTCGCGCATGATCGCGGCGCCCCGGCTATCGACCGTCAAATGAACGGCAGGCCGCTGGCTTTCATCGAAGCCGGGCTGGGCATCCTTGAGGCTGTCGCCGGTCAGGATCACTGTGCGCTTGACGATCTCCGGTCGTCCGTCGCGCTCCAGGAATCGTTCGCTGCCGAACGGCACCGGTCCGGTGCCGCGAGCGGCCGACTGTCCCTCGACGCTTTCATCGACCATGCGCAGCTCGAGCGTCGCGGTGCGGCCAATGATGTCTTTCGCCTTCGCCGTGTCCTGCACGCCCGGCAACTCGACGACGATGCGATCGCCGCCCTGCTGCTGAATGACCGGCTCGGCCACGCCGAGCTCGTTGACCCGGTTGTGCAGCGTGTTGATGTTCTGCGTGATCGCGGCCGCTTGAAGGGTGCGTGCGGCCGCCGGTTTGAGCGTGCCGGTGAGCTTCAGGTCGCTGCCTTCGGTGCCTTCGACCCAGTCGAGATCGGTGAGCTGGTCCTGCAGCACGCCACGCGCGGCGGTGAGCGCGTCGCGATCGCGGAACTTCACGTCGACGTTGTTGCCGTTTTTGGCGATGCCGATGTGACGTATGTTCTTGTCGCGCAGCAGCGTGCGCATGTCGCCCGTCAGCGCCTCGGCCTTCTTCGTCAGCACCGAGGCCATGTCGACCTGCATCAGGAAGTGCACGCCACCGCGCAAGTCGAGGCCGAGGAACATCGGCAGCGCGTGCAGCGACGTGAGCCAGCGCGGCGAGCGCGACACCAGGTTCAGCGCCACCACGTAAGACGCGTCGCTCGGGTTCGGATTGAGCGCGGCGGTAATGGCGTCTTTGGCCTTGCGCTGGGTGTCGAGATCGCCGAAGCGTGCCTTCACCGAGTTGCCTTCGAACTGCACGAAGTCGGCCGTGAGGCCGGCGTCCTTCAAGATCTGCGCGATGCGCGGCGCGAGCGACGAGTCGACCTTCACGATGGTCTTGCCGCTGCTCACCTGCACGGCCGGCGCCTCGGGAAAGAAGTTGGGCAGCGTGTAGACCAGGCCGATCAGCAACGCCACGCCAAGCAGCACGTACTTCCAGGTGGGGTAACGGTTCACATGCATCTCCCTAGGGGACGGCCGATTCGTCGGCAGTCACGGAGCCGCTCGCGCTCACGCGCGCGGCCTCGGCCATCACTTCATCGTGCCCTTGGGCATGATCTGGATCACGGCCGAGCGCTGCATCTGCACCTCGACACCGGTGGCGAGTTCGACCGACAGGAAGGTCTCGCCCATCTTCGTGATCTTGCCGAGCATGCCGCCGGAGGAGACGATCTCGTCGCCCTTCGCGAGGGCGTCGAGCATCGCCTTGGCTTCTTTCTGGCGCTTCATCTGCGGGCGGATCATCACGAAGTACAGCACCACGAACATCAGCACCAGAGGCAACATGCCACCGATGCTGCCGAACATCGAATCGGCTGAGGCGCCTGCGGGCGCGGACTGGGCGTGGACTTCTGAAATGAACACGGGGCTGGATCCTTCGACGCGCCGGGCGAATGCCTGCGGCAAAACCGGCAGATTGTAAGACGCCCGAATGGCCGGGCCACACGGTAGGGAAGCCGCGAGCACCCGAACGCCGAGTCCAATCTTAGGTGCCGTCGCCACGGCGCGCTGTCGTCGCGCCAAGCCGGCCACGCGCTGGCGCCAGCGGGCTCACGGCACCGACGGTGCCCGCACCAACCGCAACAACGTGATCTCCGACGGCGCGCCGAAGCGGATCGGCGGCCCCCAGTAACCGGTGCCGCGACTGGTGTAGATCTGCAAGCGGCCGAGTCGATGCAGGCCCGACACGAACGGCTGCTGCAGCTTCACGAAGAAGTTCCACGGCAACATCTGGCCGCCGTGCGTGTGACCCGAGAGCTGCAGGTCGAAGCCCGCCGCTTCGGCCGCCGGCGCGCTGCGCGGCTGATGCGCGAGCAGCACGCGCAGCGCGGCCGCGGGCGGCGCGTTCGCGATCGCGGCGGCGGCGTCGCTCTCGTGCGAGGGGCCGAAGTGCGCGCCGCTGTAATCGGTGACGCCACCGAGCACGAGCAGCTGGCCTTCCTGCCGCAACACCACGTGCTCGTTCATCAGCACCGTGAGCCCGAGCCGACGCAGCTCGCGCACCCACGCGTCGGCGCCCGAGTAGTACTCGTGGTTGCCGGTGACGAAGAAGCTGCCGTGACGCGACAACAGCTTGGCGAGCGGCGCGACGTGCGTCGCGAGCTCGGCGACGCTGCCATCGACGAGGTCGCCGGTCACCGCGACCATGTCGGCGCCGAGCCGGTTCACCGCGTCGACGATCGCCTGCAGGTAGGGCCGCTTGATGGTGGGGCCGACGTGGATGTCGCTGATCTGCGCGATCGTGAAGCCCTGCAGGCCGACCGGCAGGCGCTCGATCGGCACATCGACGTGGCGCACCCCGCCGTGCGGCGCGCGTTGACGATGCCGATGCCGGTGATCGCAAGCGCGAGCGCCGGCACGGCGATGGCCGTGTCGGATCGCCACATGCCAAAAGGCACCAGGTCGGGCGCGAACCACGCGAAGCCTTCCAAGAGCAGCAGCGAGGCGTCGCGCAGAATCGTCAACGCCACGAGCGACGAGAAGAGACCCATCACGATCAGGCCGAGCCAGGTCAGGCGTTCGTCGGCGGGCGACGTCGCGCGCCGGCCGAAGCGCAGCCCGAGCGGCAACGCGAAGGCCGAGCCCGCCATCGCGGCGACGAAAAGCCACGACCAGGGCGACACCAGGCCGGACGCGACGCGCAACGCGACGTACGCGTGCAGCAGCCACGACAAAATGCTCACGTTTAATGCGAAGCGACGCGGCACCGCGGGCGCGTCGCGAGAAGGCGGCTCGGTCAACGCAGGTTCAAGCGCGGATCACATCAACCCGCGATACGAACCACCGTCGACCTGGATGTTCTGCCCGCAGATGAACGAGGCCTGCTCGCTGCAGAGGTACGCGCACAGGTCGCCGAACTCCTCAGTCTTGCCGAAGCGCTTCGCGGCGATGGTGTCGACGAGCTTCTGGCGCGCAACGTCGAACGTGGTGCCGTCGATCCTGGCCTGCCGCTCGGTGAGGTACTGCTGGCGCCCGGTGTCGATGCGCTCCGGCAGCAGGTTGTTGATCGTGACGTTGTCGACCACCACCTCGCGCGAGATCGCCTTGCACACCGCGGTGAGCGCGGTGCGTGCCGCGGTCGACAAGCCCTGGTGCGGGTTCGGCGACTTCACCATCGCCGATGTGATGTTCACGATGCGCCCGAACTTGCGCTCGCGCATGCCGTTCAGCAGACCGCGGATCATCAGCACCGGCGCGAGCATGTTCGATTCGAACGCGCGCAGGTAGTCTTCGCGCGCCCAGTCCTCGAACCTGCCGGGGACCGGGCCTTCATTGTTGGTGACCAGGATGTCGGCGTCGGGGCACGCCGAGATCAGCGCCGCGCGACCTTCGGGCGTCGTGATGTCGGCCGCGACGCCGGTCACCGGGTTTCCGGTTTCGTGAGCGAGGTCGGCGGCCGCGGCGCGCACGGTGTCGAGCGTCCGGCCATTCACGATCAGCTCGACCCCTTCGCGCGACAGCGAGAGTGCGCACGCGCGACCGAGCCCGCGCGACGACGCGCAGACGATGGCCTTGCGGCCGGCGAGGTGTAGGTTCATGGCCAATAAATTCTAAGACGCTGGACTCCGCTGACGCCTCGGCTCTTCGCGAGCTGCAGTTTGCTGCCGATCGAGCGTTCGAAGCCCGTGCCCGTCACCCTCTCCAGCGCCGCCGCATGCGTCGCAAGAGGAACCCGGGGCCACGCTTGCGCACCAAGCGTATTCGCGCATGCGTCACGACATCGTGAACGCGACGTTTGCGCCCGGCGCCCGCCTGCTTCTGACGCACACGTTCCCCGTCGAGCGCTCTCGATGCGCCGCGGATGGCTGCCTCACGGCCCGCGAGTAGCATGGCGCGCTCTGTTCGCTGCCGGAGTTTCCATGTCCCATCGCCTCGTCTCCAAGGCCGCGCTCGTCGCGGGTGTTCTCGTCGCCACGCTGCCGTCGGCATGGAGCCAGGCGCGCTTCGATTTCGACAAGACGCCCGGCAACCTGCCGAAGACCGTGGTGCCGTCGCGTTACGCGCTGACGCTCAATCTCGACCCGGCCCTCGACACCTTCCAGGGCCACGAAGAGATCACGCTGCGGGTTCGGGCGGCGACCAAGAGCGTCGTGCTGCACGCGAAGGAACTCGTCGCCAGCAAGGTCGAGCTGGTGCAAGGCGGCGTCGTGCGCGAGCTGCGTTCATCGGCTGGCCCTTTCTCGCAAAGCTGGTCGCTCGATCCCACCGACGGCGCACCGATCGGGCCGGGCGCGTACACGCTGCGCATCGACTACACCGGCAAGGTCAACGCGCAGGCCTACGGCATCTTCCACGCCAACTACAAGCTCGACGGCAAGCCGGCGCGGATGCTCTCGACGCAACTCGAAGCGACCGACGCGCGCGGCGTGTTCCCCAGTTTCGACGAGCCGTCGTTTCGCGCGGTGTTCGACATCACGCTGCGCACGCCGAAAGAAATGGAAGTCGCGGCCAACATGCCGGAAGCGTCGTCGCGCGCCGAGGGCGAGTCGGTGGTCCACCACTTCAAGCCGACGCCGCCGATGCCGAGCTACCTCGTCGCATTCGTCGTCGGCCACTTCGACGTGTCGAGTGGCCAGGCCGACGGCATTCCGATCCGCGTGCTGACCGCGCCGGGCAAGCGCGAGCAGGGCAGCTACGCGCTGAAGGTGAACGAGCTGGTGGTGCCCTACTACAACCAGTACTTCGGCATCAAGTACGCGCTGCCGAAGCTCGACGTGATTGCGGTGCCCTCGACGATGCAGGGCGCGATGGAGAACTGGGGCCTCATCACCTACACCGAAACGGCGCTGCTCTACGACCCGGCCAAGAGCAACCCGCGCACGCAGCGCGCCGTGTTCGGCGTGGTCGCGCACGAGACCGCGCACCAGTGGTTCGGCAACCTCGTCACGGCGGCGTCATGGGAAGAGATCTGGCTCAACGAAGCCTTCGCCACCTGGATGGCGAACAAGGCGACGTTGAAATTCAACCCCGAGTGGCACACCGATCTCGACGGCCGTGCCGCCATCGACGGCGTGATGGCCAGCGACGTCGGCAGCGCGACGCGCGCGATCCGCTCCGGCCCGGTGAGCGAGGCGGCGGTGTTCGATGCGTTCGACGGCATCACCTACGTGAAGGGCGGTGCGGTGCTCAGCATGGTCGAGCAATGGCTCGGCCCCGACGTGTTCCGTGCCGGCCTCGGCAGCTACATGCGCGAGCGCAAGTTCTCGAACGCGACCGGTGCCGACCTCTGGTATCACATGTCGAAGGCGTCGAAGCGCGACGTGCTCGCCTTGACCAAGAGCTGGACCGACCAGCCCGGTTATCCGCTCGTCAGCGTCGTGGCCACGTGCGACAACGGCACGACGCATGTCGACGTCTCGCAGCGACGCATGACCGATGGCGTGAGCGACGCGCCGGCGAAGGAAGCGCTGGCACCGACGTGGCGGGTGCCGATGCAGCTGTCGCGCGACGCCGATCGCAGCACCGTGCTGCTCACCAGCGCAACGCAGCGCTTCGACCTGAAAGGCTGCAGCGCGGCGCCGGTGGTGGCCAATGCCGGCGGCATCGGCTACTACCGCGTCGCCTACGACGCGGCCGGCAGCGAGGCGCTGATGAAGGCGTTCGTCACGCTCGATCCGCGCGACCAGGTCACGCTGCTGAGCGACACCTTCGCGCTCGCCCAAGCCGGCCAGATCCCGATGGCGCGCTGGCTCGCGCTGGTCGCGCAGGTGCCGAAGGTCGATGGCCCGGCGCGCAGCACGCTGATGGATTTCGCCGCCAACGGCTTCGCTTTCCTCGACACGGCGTTCGCCGATGCGAGCGTGCCATCGCCTTCGCCGATGCAGAAGTCGATTCGCGCCTCGGCTCGCGCGGTGTTTGCACCCGAGCTCGCGCGCGTCGGCTGGGTCGATCGGCCGGGTGACGATTCGCAGACCCTGAAGCAGCGCGGCGCCCTGATCGAGCGCCTCTCGCGCTTCGACGACCAGCCCACGATCGACCAGGCGTTGAAGCTCTTCGACGCCGACCAGGCCGGCACCGCGCCGCTGCCCGGTTCCATCCGCGCCTCGGTGCTGATGTCGGCCGGCATGCATGGCGGCCCGCAACGCTTCGATCAACTGCTGGCGCGCTTGAAGAGCGCGAACGGCGAAGAGGAGCGCGTGACCGATGCGGTGGCGCTCGCCGGAACGCCCGACGAACACCGCGTGCGCATGCTGCTCGACGGGTCGCTCACGAACATCAGCACCCCGAACATCAACATGATGTTGCCGATGTTCATCTCCGAACGGTCGGCGCGAGGTTCGATGGTGTACGACTACCTGGTCCAGCACTGGGACGAGTATCTGAAACTGTCGAGCGGCGGCTTCGGCGGCCGCTACCGGATGCTGCCCGCCGCGTCTTCGCATTTCAACGAGACCCAGCGCGCAGACCGCCTGCTCGCCGACCAGCAGCGCTTCAACGGCGCCGACGGCGCGTTGCCCGCAGGCCGCGCGGCGTCGCGCATTCGCTTGCTGGCGGCGGTGAGGCAGCGCGAGGCCGGGCCGCTCGGCGACGCGCTGTCGCATTGAAGAATCTTCGCCAACCGTCGCCCGGCCGCACGGCCTTTTCAAAGTGATTCGTGCGGTGCAAAAAATCCTGAAGGCAGGGGGCGGGTCGGTTCGATGACGAGGCTGTCACGAATGGCAGCCTCAGCATCCGATTAACGCGAAGAAAGCGGTGCTGTTCAAACGGCGATGCAGCGTGCGCATGCGTACGCTTCGGGCATCGCATTTCATCGGCACTCGTTTTGCCGCTTCCCCTTCGACATGCACCCGGCGATCCTCTTCATCGGCGAACCCGAAAATGCCGACACGTCGTCGTTGACGCTGGTCGGCTACCTGGCGAGCTTTCGCCTCGCAGCCACCTTTGAATCGGGGGTCGACCGTGCCCTGATGCGCGTGGCCGGCGGCGGTGTCGATCTCGTCGTGATCGACCTCCATGCGATCGCGAAAGACGATGCCGATCGCCTGATCCAGACGCTGTACGACCAGACCGTGCCCTTCATCCTCACGGCCGCCGGAGCCGATGCGTTCGACCGCGTGATCGGCCTCGAACGCGGAGCCGAAGACTTCATCGACCAGCCCTACCACCGGCGCGAACTCGTGGCCCGCATCCAGCTCGCGTTGCGCCGTGCGGGTCAACGCGGGGCCGTTCTGCCGCCGGGCGCGGAGCGCGTCGCGGCCGATGTGATCCGCTTCGATGGCTGGCAATTGCAATGTGGCTCGCGCCGCCTCACGTCGCCCGGTGGCGACAGCGCGGCGCTCTCGAGCCGCGAATACGAACTGCTGTGCGCGCTGCTGGAAACACCGCGCAAGGTCGTGAGCCGCGCCGCGCTCGCACGCGAGATGGCGGGCGACGTGGAGCGCAGCGTCGACCAGCTCGTCTCGCGGCTGCGTCACAAGTTCGGCGAGGGTCCGGCCACGCCGTCGCCGATCAAGACGGTGCGCGGCATCGGCTACCTGCTCGACGCGCAGGCGGTCCAGTCCGCGGCGGCCGCGGCCGAGCGCTGACTGCCGAGCCGGCGTCGGCCATCGGCGCCGGCACCCCCGCGAAGCGTCATCGGCCCTCGCGAGCGCGTTCGGCTGCGCAGGATCGACGCACTTCTTTGCGCCTCGTCGCCGGCATCAGGGGCCTGGTCACGCAGCTCACCCTCATCGCCAACTTCGACTGTCGCAAGCATCGTGCAGATCGGCGCGATTGCTGACAGCCGGACCCCCGGCGCCGGTACGGGGCAACGGGGCTCACGGTGCCGTTGCCGAGGCGACTGCCGGCGCCGGCATCGGTGCCGGCGCCTCGAGCGCTGGTGTCGTGGGCGCTGGTGTCGTGGGCGCTGGTGTCGTGGGCGCCGATGTCGTGGGCGCCGGTGTTCCGGGTGCCGATGTCGCGGGTGCCGGCGGTGCGCTCGGTGGCTGCGCCGCCAGGCGTTCCCACTGCGCCGGCACGTCGTCGCACGAGGTCGAGTAGCGGGACGGCGCGCGCTCTTTCACGCTCGCCTTGCCGGGCGTGAACTGCACGAGGTCGATGGCGAGCTGGTGCGCCGCCTTCTGCAGGCAGAGCTCGGTCATGCCGCGCAACGCCGCCGAATCGTTCGCCAACCATTGCGAGATGTTGATCTCGGTCTCGCTCTGCACCGCTTGGTCGTTTCCCAAACCACCACACCGTCGCGGCGCAGCTTCGCCTGCACGATGAGGCGAAGCGCGAACTCCCTGTTGCCTTCGGCGCCGACCTCGGTCACGCCGACATCGAGCTGCCAGGGGCGTTGTTCTTCCACGGGCACAACGCCGGGTTCGGATGCCGGCGGCTCCGTGACCACGATCGGCGCTGGCGGCGCCTTCGCATCGGCAGCCGCGACGCGCGCCACCTCGACGCCATGCGCACCGCGCAGCTCGGCGGCGAGCTGGCGCGCGAGCGTGTCGTGATACGGCATGTGCATCATCTGCTCGGCGAGTGACTTGGTCTTCAGCGCGACCGCATCGATCGACTCCGTGCGCACCGCGCCCACCACCCCGCCGGTGACCGCACCCACCGTCGTGGTGACCGGCACGACGAGCAAGAGGCAGAGCGGCATGAAAGGCCCCGTCGCGATGCACGCGGCGCCGCCCGCGAGTGCGCCATAGCCGCTGCCCGCACCAGCGCCGACGCCGGCGCCGACGACCTTGCCACCGGGCAGGCCGTCGACGTTCAACCGGGGATTCGACGCCATCGGCGCGATGTTCGCGCGGTGCAGGTCGAGATCCGCGGCGGGGGACGGGTGGCGCACCCCGATGCCAGGCCAGCGAGTGCAAGCCAGGTGCTCGTTGCGACGAGGGCCGTCGCGCGTCGGTGCCGCGCAGACCTCGAGGTGTGAAGCTGTCCCGGCTCGGTCGTCATCGCGCTCCCTTCGCCTTCGATGAGCGCGACAACGTCCGGCGCGCGCCAGACGCGAATGTACCGCCACGCCGATCAAACGCTCGCGCGCGCGGGGGTCGGCCCGACATCGGCGACGGCAACGAGCCGTGGCCGGAAGACATGAGCGGCAGCGCCATACGGGGGGCGTGCGGTGCCGTAGCTCGTCACCGTGGTGTCGCCTTGCGGCATCACATCGCTCGCGAATCGCGCGCCGGCGGGTCGGCCATGCGCGTGGTGTAGCGCTGGCCCGCGTAGTCGTGGGTCACGTCGTCGCCGATCCGGCGGTGCTCGATCACGACGGGTAGCGTGTCATAGCCGCCGTTCGCGTTCGCTTCGACGTGGTTGCCGTTGCCGACGACACTGTGCCGGTGACCGGCGTGGCTGCCGAGTCCACGTTCGCCTACTCCGCCGCGTGGCTCGCGAGGGTCGTGGCTGCGAGCGCATCGAATGCGGCGACGGCGATGACGGCCGATTTCATGACAAGGTGCTCATCAGGCAGGCCGGTGAGTGGCGATGCTCGCACTCGGGTTCATGTTGCGGCTCGCAATTCCGATATCCCGGGGCGGGCAATAATTCTCGACGGCTCCGCCGTGCTGCTTCGTGCCGTTGTTGCCGCAGCTCGCGCGCGAGCTGTAAAGGTTTGCAAGTGAAGCCGCACGCGCTGGCGCGGCGCCTCTAGACTGAACCGAACAATGACCTCGGGTGCGCCCGTTGGAGCTCTGCATGTCCTCTCGTCCGTTGTTGATCGCCGCGCTGGTGTGTGCGGGCTGGTTCGCCCCGTTCGGGCCGCAGGCGTCGTTCGCGCAGGACGCTGCCGCCGCACCGGCCGCAGCCGCGACGACCGCGCGCGTGATCGTCAAATACAAGTCAAGCTCGACGTTGATGCGGGTGCAGGCGCAGTCGGCAACGGGCACCCCGATGGCGCGCGCCCACGCGCTCGGTGCCCGCCTCGGTCTTGCGCTCGGTGGCGGCCCGGCGATCGGCGATCGCACGCATGTCGTGATGGCGAGCGGCGTCACCTCGGCCGCGCTCGCGAAAAGCCTCGCGAGCCAGAGCGACATCGAATACGCAGTGCCGGACGAGCGCAAGTTCCGCCTCGCCGCGCCGAACGACCCGCACTACGTGGCGCGCGCGTACACGAGTTCGAGCAGCGGCGGCCCGCTTGTCGGCCAGTGGTACATGAAGCCGCCGGGCGCGGCGGGCACCAGCGCCAACACGGGGCTGGCCTCGATCAACGCCGAGCAGGCCTGGGACCTGACGACCGGCAGCTCATCGATCGTCGTGGCCGATATCGACACCGGCGTGCTGAAGGCGCACGCCGATCTTGTCGGCACCGCGATGCTGCCGGGCTACGACTTCGTCAGCGGCGACCTCAACAGCAACGGCAACCCCGTCGGCACGTTCGTCGGTGCGAACGACGGCGACGGCCGCGACGCCGACCCGACCGACCCGGGCGACTGGGTGACGAGCGCCGAAGCGGCCGATCGCAACAGCCCGCTGTTCGGCTGCACGGTCGAGAACAGCTCGTGGCACGGCACGCAGACGATGGGCCTGATCGGCGCGAGCACCGACAACGCCCTGGGCATCGCGAGCGTCGGTCGCAACGTGCGCTTGCTGCCGGTGCGTGCGCTCGGCAAGTGCGGCGGCTACGACTCCGACATCCTCGCCGCGATGTATTGGGCCGCAGGCGTGCACGTCGACGGCGTGCCCGACAACACCACGCCGGCACGCGTCCTCAATGTGAGCCTGGGCGGCGGGACCACGTGCTCGCAGGCCTACCGGGACGCCATCGCCACCCTCACCGCGCTGAAGGTGGCGATCGTCGTCGCTGCGGGCAACGCGAACGGGCACGTGATCGGCGCGCCGGGCAATTGCCCCGGCGTCATCACGGTTACCGCAATCAACCACGTCGGCACCAAGACGAGCTACTCCGACCTCGGCCCCGAGGCGGCGATCGCGGCGCCCGGCGGCAACTGCGCGCGCACCGGCGGCAGTGCCGCCTGCCTCTACCCGATCATGACGCTCGCGAACGCCGGCACCACGAGCGCTCTCGCCGGCGGCGACGTCTACACCGACAGCTTCATCCCGTCGCTCGGCACGAGCTTCTCGACACCGCTGGTGTCGGGCACGATCGCCTTGATGTTGTCGGTGCAACCGAGCCTGACGACGGCCGAGATCCGGTCGAAACTCCAATCGACCGCACGCCCGTTCCCGACCACCGGCGCCGTCGGCGGCAACGTGCGCGCGTGCGCGGTGCCGACCTCGACGAGTGCCGACCAGGCCGAGTGCTACTGCACCACCGGCACCTGCGGCGCGGGCATGCTCGATGCGCACGCGGCGGTGCAATCGGTGGCGTCGACCGTGATGGTCCGTATCACCGTCACCCCCCCAACGCCGACCGCGGGCGCCGCGGTCGCGTTGACGGCCGCCGATTCGGTCGTGCCGAGCGGCCGCACGATCACGAGATATCTGTGGACCCTCGCCGACGGCGGCGGCATCGTCAGCGGTTTCACGACCGCGGCCAATGCGGCGACCGTGTCGGCGACCCCGACCGCCGCCGGCACGTTCACCGTCGTGCTCACCACCACCGACGACCTCGGCCTCCAGGCCAGCACGACCGCGAGCGTCGCCGTGGTCGCGAGCACGAAGTCCTCGACCCCGGCCGCGAACCCGCCCGTCACCCCCAGCGCGACCCCGCCTGCAGCAGCGGCGGGCGGCGGCGGGGCGATGAGCGACAGCTGGCTCGCCGGGCTGCTCGCCGCCGTGCTCGCGCTGGCGTGGGTACGCCGCCGCGAGCGAGCGCTCAGCGCGTCGACGCGGGCGTCGCGCAATTCCTGAAGCCGATGCGGCCCGCCGCATCGAGCTTTAGATCGGCGAGCTTCACGGCCGTTGCCGCGTCGATGCCGGAGACGCGATAGAGGTGGCCGCCGCCGCCGAGGCTCGCGGCCGGTGACTCGCCGCGCACATCGGTCCACGAGCCGGCTGGCAACGTCGCGTTCAGGATGCCTTCGGCCGCACCCGCATCGGCCGAACTGATCGGCCCGGACTCGAAGCAGAGGTTGTTCGAGGCGTCGGCCGGATCGCCGGCCTGCACGATCACCACCGCCTCCGGTCGCAACTGGCGGGTCATGCGGTCGGGTTCGCGGTCGCCGCGCGCATTCCACGGCGTGAGGCCATCGAGCCAGCCGGCAGTCCAGCCGAAGAACAGCACGTTCGCGAGCACCAGAATCGCGAGCAGAAGCCTCAACATGGCTTGCCTCCGGCCTCGAGGCCGGCCGTCGCGGTGCGACCCCCACGCGCCACCGGCCGCACACTGACCTCGCCACTCTCGATCTCGCGCACGCCCTCCGCCGTGCGCAAGCGCAAGGCCCCGCGCGCGGTTACGTCGAGCGCCACGCCCTCGAGCTCGGGCGCCGACGTGCGCACCGCGCGCCCGCGCAGCAGGTCGCGCGCCGCGAAGCGATCGACGAACGCGCCAAAGCCGTCGCGCTCAAACCGGGCCAGCGCATGCCGCAGCGGCGCGATCAGGCGTTCGAGTGCGCACGCCGGCGTCGCGTCGGGCTCGATCTCCTGCCAGCAGGCGAAGCCGGTCGACGCATCGTCGACCGCCTGCGGCTGCACGTTGATGCCGATGCCGATCACCGCGATGCGAGCGTCTGTGCGCGGCAGCGATTCGATCAGCACGCCGCCGAGCTTGCGACCGCTGCCGTCGAGATCGACCAGCCACAGGTCGTTCGGCCACTTGAGGCCGATGCGGCGCCGCGCCGCGCCCGGCCCCTCGAGCGCGTCGGCGATCGCGACACCGACCGCGAGCGAGAGGCCCGACCAGTCGCTCGCGGCCAGCGGCAACGCGAGCGAACAGGTGAGCGAACGCCCGGCGCTCGACTGCCACGCGCGGCCGCGCCGCCCGCGACCGGCGCGTTGGCGCTCGGCGATCAGCAGGGTGGGCGGGAATCCGACTGCGCTCGCGTCACCCGCCGTCCGGGCCCGCTCGAGCAAATCGGAATTGGTCGACCCGGTCTCGGCGACGCGCTCGACCTGCAACCCGGGCCACGCCATCGCCAACCGGTCTGCCATGGCGCGCCCGGGCTCGCTTACCGCTTGGGCGCGAGCATCGTGCCGCGGCAGGCTGCGGCGCCGCAGCGGCACTCGTACTGCAGCTTTACCTTCGCGGTGTGGCGGCCTTCGAGCACCAGGCCGTAGTCGTAGTTCAGCTCCTCGCCCACCTTGATGCGGCGCAGCGCCTTCACGAAGATGCGGCCCTTCACTTCATCGGCCTCGCAGTTCGGCGCGCACGAATGGTTGATCCACTTCGCCTCGTTGCCGTGCACCTTGCCGTCGATGACGTGCTTGTCGTCGACGTGGAAGTAGAACGTGTGGAACGGGTTGTCGGGGTCATGCGGGTGGCGCTTCTCGGCCTGCTTCCAGGTGATGACCTCGCCGCGATACTCGATCACGAGATCGCCCTTTTCGATCGGCACCAGCGCGAACACGCCTTTGCCGTGCACGCCCGACGCGCGGACTTCGATGCGGCGTCTTCGGGGTTGGGTGGTGGCAAACGCCTGGCCCTTGGTGCCGGCAGCGGTTTTCGGGGCAGAACCAGCACGCGCGTCGCTCATCTATTTCTTTGGGTACATTGAATTCATGGGTGCGCGCGCGTGTAGGCGCGCGCGAGAAGCCCGGATTGTATGGACGCGGACTCGACGGCCACACCACCGAACACGAGAGACAGACAACAAACAACATGACCAAGTCACTCATCATTGCCGAGAAGCCTTCGGTTGCGCAGGACATCGTGCGCGCGTTGACGCCGACCGCCGGCAAGTTCGACAAGCACGACGAGTACTTCGAGAGCGAGACCTTCCTCGTCACGTCGGCCGTCGGCCACCTGCTCGAGATCAAGGCGCCCGACGACTACGACGTCAAGCGCGGCAAGTGGAGCTTCGCGAACCTACCGGTCATTCCGCCGCACTTCGACCTGAACCCGATCGACAAGAGCAAGGGGCGGCTGAACGCGATCGTCAAGCTCGTGAAGCGGAAGGACGTGAGCGCGCTCATCAACGCCTGCGACGCGGGCCGCGAGGGCGAGCTCATCTTCCGCCTGATCCAGCAGCACGCGAAGAGCAAGCAGCCGGTGCAGCGGCTCTGGCTTCAGAGCATGACGCCGGCGGCGATCCGCGAGGGCTTCGAGCATCTGCGCAGCGACAAGCAGATGCTGCCGCTCGCCGATGCCGCGCGCTGCCGCTCGGAGGCCGACTGGCTGGTCGGCATCAACGGCACGCGCGCGATGACGGCGTTCAACTCGCGCGACGGCGGCTTCTTCCTGACCACCGTCGGACGGGTGCAGACGCCCACGCTCTCGATCATGGTCGAGCGCGAAGAGCAGATCAGGAAGCACGTGTCGCGCGACTACTGGGAGGTGCGCGCCAGCTTCGCTGTCTCCGCCGGCGTCTACGAGGGCAAGTGGTTCGATCCGGCGTGGAAGAAGAATCCCGACGACGCCGAACTTCGCTCAGACCGACTCTGGAACGCCGCCGACGCGCAAGCAATCGCCACCGCCGTGCATGGCCAGCCCGCGACAGTGACCGAGGAAGCGAAGCCGAGCACGCAGGCGCCGCCGCAGCTGTACGATCTGACGAGCCTGCAGCGCGAGGCGAATTCCCGTTTCGGATTTTCGGCGCGCACCACGCTCTCGATCGCGCAGGCGCTCTATGAGAAGCATAAGGTGCTCACGTATCCGCGAACCGACAGCAAGGCGCTGCCGGAAGATTACGTATCGGTTGCCAGGCAGACGGTCGAGATGATCGCGAGCGAAGACATGCCGGGCCCGCTGCGCGCCCTCGCGCCCCATGCGAAGACGGCGCTGAAGGCCGGCTACATGTCGCCCGCGAAGCCGAACAAGCGCATCTTCGACAACGCCAAGGTCTCGGATCACTTCGCGATCATTCCGACCTTGCAGGCGCCCAAGAGCCTCTCGGAGATCGAGGCGAAGCTCTACGACATGGTCGCCAAGCGCTTTCTCGCGGTGTTCTTTCCTGCAGCCGAGTTCATGGTGACGACTCGGATCTCGACCGTGAACGCGGCCGGCAAGGAGCACCGATTCCAGACCAACGGAAAGGTCATGGTGAAGCCCGGCTGGCTCGCGGTGTACGGCCGTGACGCGCAGGAAGACGATGCGAACCTGGTGGCCGTGGCCGCGGGTGAGAAGGCGCGCACCGAGAGCGTCGACGTGAAGGCGCTAAAGACCAAACCGCCGGCGCGCTACACCGAGGCGACCCTGCTCTCCGCGATGGAAGGCGCCGGCAAACTGATCGACGACGACGACATGCGCGAAGCGATGGCCGAGAAAGGCCTCGGCACGCCGGCGACGCGTGCCGCGATCATCGAAGGCCTGATCTACGAGAAGTACATCCACCGCGACGGCCGCGAGCTCGTGCCGGGCGCGAAGGCGTTCCAGTTGATGACCTTGCTGCGTGGCTTGGGTGTCGAGGACCTGACCAAGCCCGAGCTCACCGGCAACTGGGAGCACCAGCTCTCCGAGATGGAGAAGGGCCGGCTCGAGCGCGACGTGTTCATGCAGCAGATCGCCGAGATGGCGGAGCGCATCGTCAGGAAAGCGAAGGAGTACGACCGCGACACCATTCCCGGCGACTACACGACGCTCGACACGCCATGCCCGAACTGCGGCGGCGTCGTGCGCGAGAACTACCGCCGCTACGCGTGCATCGGCAGGCTTGCCGATTCCTATGTCGGCAGGCTTGCCGACCTCGATGTTGGCCAGCTTGCCGATTCCGACGTCGGCCAGCTTGCCGATGCGGTCGCGCACACTGCCGCCACCGAGCCCTGCGGCTTCTCGATCAGCAAGATTCCCGGCAGTCGCGCCTTCGAGCTCGATGAGGTCGAGACCTTCCTCGCCAACAAGAAGATCGGCCCGCTCGAAGGCTTTCGCTCGAAAGCCGGCTGGCCCTTCACGGCTGAGATCAGATTGGTGTACGACGACGAGATCCGGAACTGGAAGCTCGAGTTCGACTTTGGTGAAGACGCCAAGCGCGAGGCGGGCTTGGGCGAGCCGGTCGACTTCTCCGGCCAGGAGAGCCTCGGGCCCTGCCCGAAGACCCAGGGACACGTCTACGAATTCGGCGGCAGCTACGTGTGCGAACACGCGGTCGGCGCGCACGTGACGTGCGACTTCAAGAGCGGCAAGATCATCCTGCAGCAACCGGTCGCGCGCGAACAGATGTCGAAGTTGCTCGCGACCGGCAAGACCGATCTGCTCGAAGGCTTTGTCTCCAACAAGACGCGCCGCAAGTTCAAGGCACGCCTCGCCTACGACAAGAAGGAAGGCAAGGTGAGTTTCGAGTTCGAGCCGCGCGCGGCCAAGGGGCCGGCCGCCAAGAAGACGGCGGGCCAGGCAGGCGGTGCGACGAGCGCGGGCAGTGCGGCGCCTCCGGCGGGTGACAAGCCGGCCACCGGCGCGAGCAAGCCCTCCGCCACCAAGGGCGCGGCACCGGTCGCCCGGAAAACGGTGGCCCTAAAAGCGGCGGCGAAAAAGCGCGCGGTCAAGAGGGTCGCGGCCGGGAAAGCGGTCGCGAAGAAGCCGCCGAGTGGGCCCGCTGGCGTCTGACAACGACTCGGCCCGTCGACCTGCCGCTCGGCAGCTGGCGTGTCTTCAGAATCCGTCGGCGTCTTCACCTCGGTGTGCGCCTTTGCCGGGCCGCATCGCACCACTTTTAGAGGTATGCCATGCGCCCAACGCGATCCGTTCTCCGTCCCTTCGGTCTCTGCCTCGCGATCTTCGCGCTCTCGTGCGGCATGGCCGATGCCCAGGAGAAAGGCGAGAAGCGCACCACGCCGCGCATCACGCCGATTCCGACCGGCAGCAATGCAGTGCCGGTCGGTCCCGACACACACACGCCGGCCACCAGCGACTCGGTGCCGCTCGGCACGCCGGTCAACCCGGCAAACGAAGCAGAGCGTCAAGCGATCAAGAACCAATCGGCCGCGGCGCGCATGGCAGCGCGCGGAAAAGGCGCGTCGCCTGCGGCGAGCGGCGTCGGGTGCTCGCGCACGACCTTGTCGAATACGCGCAAGACGCCCGGTGAACAGCCGTCGACCGCCGTGACGGTGCCCGGCAGCGGCTTTACCGGCAGTTCGGCGTCCCCGGCGACGGGAAGCCAACTCGGCAACGGCGTGAAGACGACGGCCGACTGCGTGTGACGTTGTGCGTCGGTTGCGACGCTCAGCTGTTCAACTTGAGCAGCGAGAGGAATTCGCGCCGCAGGTCGGGGTCCTTCAGGAACGCCCCGCGCATGACGCTGCTGGTCATCTTGGCGCCGTCGTCTTTCACGCCGCGCCAGTGCATGCAGAAGTGATCGGCCTCCATCACGATCGCGAGCGCGTCGGGCTTGACGCGTGCGTGCAATTCGTTGGCAAGCATCGTCACCGCCTCCTCCTGGATCTGCGGACGACTCATGACCCAGTCGCAGATGCGCACGTACTTCGACAGGCCGATCAGGTCGGAGCTCTCGTTGGGCAGCAGGCCCACCCAAACCCGACCGATGATCGGACAGAGGTGGTGGGAGCAGGCACTCCTCACCTTGATCGGGCCCACGATCATCAGTTCATCCACGCGTGACGCGTTCGGAAATGCGGTGACCGCGGGCATCGGCACGTAGCGGCCGTGGAACACCTCATCGACGTACATCTTCGCGACGCGTCGCGCGGTGTCGCTGGTGTTGTGATCGCTCTCGGTGTCGATGACGAGGGCATCGAGCACGGCCTGCATCTTCTGCGCGACCTCGCGCTTCAGTTCCTCGAGCTCGCCCGGCTCGATGAACTCGGCGATGTTGTCGTTGGCGTGAAAGCGCTGGCGCGCGCCGATGAGCCGATAGCGGATGCGGTCGGACGCCGGCATCGCGGCGAGCTCGACGGCGCTGCGAAAGATCGTGGTGGGCTTGTCGCCGGACATGGTCGGTGCGGTCTGCAAAGGCGGGGTTCGCGAGGGTAACGCAAGGGGCCGTGCGCCACGCGCCCGCCTCTCGTGCACAGTCGCCAGCATGGCCGAATCCAAACTTGCCGTCTACGGCGCGATCGCCGCCAACCTCGGCATCGCGGTGATGAAGTTCGCTGGCGCCGCTGCGACCGGCAGTTCGGCGATGCTCTCCGAAGGCATCCACTCGATGGTCGACACCGGCAACGGCCTGCTCCTGCTGACCGGACTGCACCTCAGCCAGCGCAAGGCCGACGAGCGCCACCCGTTCGGCTACGGCAAGGAGCTCTTCTGGAGCCTCATCGTCGCGGTGCTGATTTTCGGCGTGGGCGGCGGCGTGTCGGTGTACGAAGGCATCCTGCACGTGCTGGACCCGTCACCGGCCGGGGACCCGTTCTGGAACTACATGATTCTCGGCGGCGCGGCGGTCTTCGAAGGCACGAGCCTCGCCGTCGCCACGGCTCAGTTCTATCGCAACAAGCCGAAAGGCGAGTCGCTCGGCACGGCGTTGCAGAAGAGCGCCGACCCGACGCTCTACACCGTGATGGCTGAAGACAGCGCCGCCCTGCTAGGCCTCGTCGCGGCCGCGCTCGGCGTGTTCGGCAGCCATGCGTTTGGCATGCCGGTGCTCGACGGCGTCGCGTCGATCGTGATCGGGCTCTTGCTGTGCGGTGTCGCGAGCCTGCTGATCATGCAGTCGAGAAAGCTCCTGGTCGGGCAAGCCGTCGATGTCGAGACCGCCGAAGAGATCCGCCGCATAGTCAACGCGGAGTCGCCGGTCTGCCATGCCGCGTGGCCGCTCACGATGTACCTCGGCCCCGACGACGTGTTGCTCGCCCTCGACGCCGAGTTCCAGCCCGAGGTGTCGGCCGAAGACGTGCAACAATCCGTCAACCGCATCGAGCGCGCAGTGCGCGAGCGCTTTCCGCAGGTGAAGCGCATCTACATCGAGGCGCGCCGTGTCGGCGAAAAGCCGCCGGCGCAGTCGATCGATGCGAGCGCGGCGGAAGCGCACGGGAACGTCGCCGCGTAGCAGGCAGGCCCCGCAGGGGCCGCTGGCGCTGTCAGCCGCGCTGTCGACTCAAACGCGCGTGCGCCGACGCGAAATGAAGGCCAGTGCAGCGAACCCCGCAAGCATGAGGGCGTAGGTCTCGGGCTCCGGGATGGGCGCAAGGACGCTGAAATTGGCCGCCTCGAACGCATCGGTGCTCGGGATGTTGGAGAAGACCAGACTGGTGATTCCGGTGCCCATGAACTGGACGTATTGGGAAAACGACTGATTGCCGTTGGTTTGTGCGAACGCGAGGTTGAACGCGCCTGCGTGCGTACCCGACGTGTCGAAGGTCTGCAAGCCGGCGGCGCTGTTAACGGTCAACAGGTTGTAGATGTCCGGCGAGCCCCAGAGGAAGCTTACGTAATTCACTGGTGCCGTGAAAGTGAGCGCGGCGGTGCTGCCGACCGTCGGACCCCCCGCCAGGAAGCGGCCGCCGAAGATTCCGCCGTTGGCTGCGAAAGCCTCGGCATCGGCGAACGGCTGATCACCGGTCAGGGTGGAGCCGCCCACGATGGAGGCCACACTCCCGCCCAGCAGGCATGGCGTGATCGCGGTGCAGCTGTCCGGTGATCCGCCTGGGCTGGAGCCGCCCGATAGCGACAGGAAAGTACCAGTGCCGCCGCCGAGAGTCCCCGTCACCTGGGCACTGGCTGCCAACGATGTCGAAAGTAGCGCGGCGACGAGGAAAGATTTTGCTGAGTGCATGGCGGGTTCCGGTGGAGGAGTCGAAAGAAGGCGATTCTGCAGTGCGAGCTTCGTTGTCGGCTCCCCCCGGATGAGGGGTGCAGACCGAAAACTAACAATTGTTACATGCGCTCGGGCGTCAGCGCACCGCCCGTAGACTCACCGCCGTGACCGCCGCCTCGCCTTCCGCCGCGTTGCCTCTCGCGCGCGTGCTGGGGAACGCGGCCGATGCGGTGGCCGCCATGCGCGCCGGCGCCTCTCTCACCGAAGCGCTCGAACGCTGCCCGGCCGACGCGCGGCCGGCGACGCAGGCGCTGGCGTTCCACGCGATGCGCTGGCTCGGCTCTGCCGAAACCTTGCGCCAGGCCCTGGTGCCGAAGCCGCCTTCACCCGACGTCGATGCGCTGCTGCTCACGACCCTCGCGCTGCTATGGCCGGCCGGCGAGCCGCCGTATGCCGAGCACACCCTGGTTGACCAGGCCGTGGCGGCGATGCGCAAGCGCTCGCCGCACCACGGTGGCTTGATCAACGCGGTGCTGCGGCGATTCCTGCGCGAGCGCGACGCGCTCGTTGCCAGCGCGCTGCGCAAGCCGCTTGCACGCTACAACCACCCGGCGTGGTGGGTCGTGCGACTGAAGGCCGACTGGCCGGAGCGGTGGGAACAGATCCTCGATGCCGACAACACGCGGCCGCCGATGACCTTGCGCGTCAACGCGCGGCGATCGAGCGCGGCGGCCTACGTCGAACGGCTGGCTGCCTCGGGCATGCCCGCTCGCGCGCTCGCCGGCCAGGCGGTGGTGCTGGACCGCCCGGTGCCGGTCACGCGTCTGCCCGGTTTTGCCGAAGGCGACGTTTCGGTGCAGGACGCCGCCGCACAGCGGGCTGTGCAATTGTTGCTCGACGCCTGCCTCGGGCCCGGCGCGCGTGTGCTCGATGCCTGCGCCGCACCCGGCGGCAAGACCGCGCAATGGCTCGAAGGCGCCGACGTTGATCTCACGGCGATCGACAGCAGCGCCATCCGCCTCGCGCGTGTGGGCGACACGCTCGAGCGCCTCGGCCTTACCGCCACCACCCTCGCCGCCGATGCCGGTAACCCGGCCGCGTGGTGGAACGGCGTGCCCTTCGACGCCATCCTGCTCGATGCGCCGTGCAGCGCCTCGGGCATCGTGCGACGCCATCCCGACGTGCGATGGCTGCGCCGCGCGACCGACATCGGTGCGCTCGTGAAAATCCAGGCGCGCCTGCTCGATGCGCTGTGGCCCTTGCTGAAGCCCGGCGGCAAGCTCCTCTACTGCACCTGCTCGGTCTTCAAAGACGAGGGTCAGCAACAGATCGATGCATTTTTGCAACGCAATCGGGATGCTCGCCACGCCCAGCAGCCCCACGCGCCGGGCCACCTGCTGCCACTGCCCGACAATCGCACACCGCCGCGGCCCGATGGCCACGCGGCGGTGGGCGACGGGTTCTTTCTGGCGCTGATAGACAAACCCTGAGGGCACGAGCCGTTGAAGTTTCGCGTGTCGATGCCACACGTCGCGGCCTGCCGCACCCTGCCCGGCCTGGCCCACGCCCTCGGCTGGATGGGTGCAGCGGTGCGCCGCACGGCCTGGTTGCTGGTCGTGCTGGCGTTCAGCGCCGCCGGCCTCGCGCGCTCGACCGAGCCCGAGCTCACCACCTTCGACCTGAGCCGCGACGAGGAAGGCCTGCACCTCGCCTACGCGGTCGACTTCGAACTTTCGAAGCCGGTCGAAGACGCGCTCAACAAGGCCGTGCCGCTTTTCTTCGTCGCCGAGGCCGAGGTCTTCCGCGACCGCTGGTATTGGCGCGACCGGCGCATCGCGCGCGTCGTGCGCACCTATCGCGTCGTGTTCCAGCCGTTGACGTCGACCTACCGCGTCACTTACGGCGGCCTCAGCCAGAACTACGCGACGCGGGCCGAAGCCATCTCGGCGATCAGCCGCAGCAGCCGCTGGTTGCTGGCCGATGTGGCGCAGCTCGAAGAAGGCGGCCACCACTACGTCGAGTTCAGCTATCGGCTCGACACCACCCTGCTGCCCCGGCCGATGCAGATCGGCGTGAGCGGCCAGCCCGAGTGGGCGCTCGACGTGAAGCGCACACAGCGGTTCAACTAGTCCATTGAAGCGGCGCGATGACCCGGCAAGCCCGCTACGCGTGGATCCTGTCGATCGTGGCCGTCACCGCGGCCGGCCTTGTGCTCGCGTTCCTGCTGTCGGTCGCGACCAACAACCCCGAGCTCTACGAGCGCCACTACGTGTGGCTGTACTGGGTCAACGTCACGGTCGCGAGTTCGCTGGTGCTGGTGATCGTGGTGTCCGGCACGCGGCTGCTGCTGCGCGTGCAGCGCGGACGCTTCGGCAGCCGCCTGTTGTTGAAGCTGGCGGCCATCTTCGCGCTGGTCGGCGTGGTGCCGGGCGCGCTCATCTACACGGTGAGCTACCAGTTCGTGTCGCGCAGCATCGAAAGCTGGTTCGACGTGAAGGTGGAAGGCGCGCTCGACGCCGGCCTCAACCTCGGCCGCGGCACCCTCGACGCCATGGTGAGCGACCTCACCAGCAAGACGCGCCTGGCCGCCGAACGCATCGGCGATTCGGCCGGCATGCCCGAAACGGTGGTGCTCGACCGGGTGCGCGAGCAGCTCGGTGCGCGCGACATCGCGATCGTCGGCTCGGCCGGACAGACGTTGCTCGCGGCCGGCGACACCTCGAGCGCGTTGATGCCCGAGCGGCTGTCGGCGACGACGCTGCGTCAGGTGCGTAACGCCCGTGCGGTCGGCCAGCTCGAAGGCTTCGACGAAGACGCCGCCGCGGCGGGAACGAGCGCGCGCGTGCGCGCGATGGCGATCATCCCGAGCACCAACTTCCTGCTGAACGACCAGGAGCGCTTCCTCGTCGTCACGCAGACGGTGGCGCCGACGCTCGCGGCCAACGCCCTCGCGGTGCAGAGCGCCTATCGCGAATACCAGCAACGCGCGCTCGCGCGCAGCGGCCTGCGCAAGATGTACATCGGCACGCTCACGCTCGCACTGGTGCTCGCGGTGTTCGGCGCGTTGCTGCTGTCGGTTGCGCTCAGCAACCAACTCGTCCAACCGTTGCTGCTGCTCGCCGAAGGCGTGCGCCAGGTCGCGCGGGGCGACTTCAGTTCGAAGGCGGTGTTCGGTTCGCGCGACGAGCTCGGCGGCCTGACGCGCTCGTTCGCCGACATGACCGAGCAGCTTTCCGACGCACGCGACATGGTGCAGAAGAGCGTGGTGCAGGTCGAAGGCGCGCGCGCCAACCTGCAGACCATCCTCGACAACCTCACCGCGGGCGTCATCGTGTTCGACCGCGAAGGCCGCATCGACACCGTGAACCCGGGCGCGACGCGCATCGTGCGCCTGCCGCTCTCGGCTTATCGCGGCAAGCGGCTCGACGAGATCGCCGGCCTCGGCACCTTCGGCCAGACCGTGTGGCAGCGATTCGAGATGCATGCGCAGAGCCCCGAGGCGGGCGAACGCGACCACTGGCAGGACTCGTTCGAGCTGCACACGCTCGCTGCCGATGGCAGCCAGCGCGACTCGGTGACGCTGCTGGTGCGCGGCGCGGCGATGCCGCAGGGCTCGCGTCTGATGGTGTTCGACGACATCACCGAGCTCGTCTCGGCACAGCGCATCGAAGCCTGGAGCGAGGTGGCGCGCCGGCTCGCGCACGAGATCAAGAACCCGCTCACGCCGATCCAGCTCTCAGCCGAACGAATCCAGATGAAGCTCGGCGCGAAGCTTGACGGCGCCGATCAGATGATGCTCGAGCGCTCGGTCACGACCATCGTGAACCAGGTGCAGGCGATGAAGACGCTGGTCAACGAGTTCCGCGACTACGCGCGCCTGCCGGCTTCGAAGTTGGAGGCGCTCGACCTCAACGAGCTGGTCGGCGAGGTGCTCGGCCTGTACGCGAACGCCCAGGAAGCGGGCCAGCTGATGACCGAGCTCGCGGGCGACCTGCCCGCCATCGTCGGTGACGGCACGCAGCTGCGCCAGGTCATCCACAACCTGGTGCAGAACGCGCTCGACGCCGTCGCCGATCGCCGCGACGGCCACGTGCGCGTCCGCAGCGAAGCCGCGCGCAACGACCAGGGCCACGTGCGAGTGGTGCGCCTGCATGTCATCGACAACGGCCCCGGCTTCAGCGAGAAGGTGCTGAAGCGCGCGTTCGAGCCGTACGTCACCACCAAGAGCAAGGGCACGGGGCTCGGCCTCGCGGTGGTGAAGAAGATCGCCGACGAGCACGGCGCGCGGGTCCGCATCACCAACCTCGTCGAGAGCCGGGCCGACGAACCCGGGCCGCCTGCGATTCGGGGCGCGCAAGTTTCGTTATCATTTTCAAAGTTCGCGCCGACCGCCCCGAATCTCGCGGGCCCCGTCGCCGCGGCACCGGCGTCGGCGACGGCCCGGATTCACTGAGCATCCATGGCCACGATTCTTGTAGTTGACGACGAGCTCGGCATCCGCGCCCTGCTCTCCGAGATTCTTGCGGACGAAGGCCACACGATCGAGCTGGCCGAGAACGCAGCCGAGGCCCGGGCTTGCCGGGAGCGCTTTCGCCCCGACCTCGTGCTGCTCGACATCTGGATGCCCGATGTCGACGGCATCACGCTGCTGAAGGAATGGGGTTCGGCGGCGCTGCTGACCATGCCCGTCATCATGATGAGCGGCCACGGCACGATCGACACCGCGGTCGAAGCGACCAAGTTCGGCGCAATGGCGTTTCTGGAAAAGCCGATCACGTTGCAGAAACTGTTGCGCGCGGTCGAGCAGGGCCTCGCGAAGCCGGCCGTGAACCCGCTGGTCTCGCCCCGTTCGTCGACCAACGACGCGAACCTCACCGTCGAAGTGGCGATGACCGGAGGCACCCTGCTGCCGAGTGCGCCGCTGATGCTGGGGCCCCAGCCGGAGCAAAGCTTCGACCTCGACCGGCCGTTGCGCGAAGCGCGTGATGCATTCGAGAAGAGCTACTTCGAATTCCATCTCGCGCAGGAAAACGGCAGCATGACGCGCGTGGCCGAGAAGACCGGCCTCGAGCGCACCCATCTCTACCGCAAGCTGAAGCAGCTCGGCGTCGACCTGTCGCGCAACAAGCGCAGCAGCAGCATCTGAACGCGCGCCGGTTTCGAGCGAGAGCGCCGGGCCTTCTATAATCGGCGGTCGTGGCCAAGTAGCTCAGTTGGTAGAGCAGCGGATTGAAAATCCGCGTGTCGGTGGTTCGATTCCGCCCTTGGCCACCAGCATGAGATTTTTGTACGGCCTGCAACGTCCGCGCAAATCCGAGAAGCCCTTGAGCATCAACGCTCCGGGGCTTTTCTGATTCCGGGTCGGCCGAGACGCGCTCGACACGCGTTGTGCTCGACACGTCACCAGCCCCACAGCGACCCTGACAGTCCGCGGGCCAAGCCAGTTCCGATAAAGTCTCCTTTATGTTTGCGAGAGCGTCGTTGCGTGTCCTGCTTTGCCTCGGCCTTCTGGTCAACGGCTATGCACAGGCGATGGCGGTCACGCAGACCGCGATCGCCGGCCATCGCACGAGCCATGCGGCGCCGCCTTGCCACGACACCGGCGCGATGCAGGCCTCGATGGCGCATCTGACCGGCGAGCAGCCGAGATCCGGCTCCTTGCCGAACGCTCACGACTGCTGCAAGGCCGGCGTTTGCGACGTTGCCTGTGGTCACGTCATGGCTGGAGCGCCTGCGGTGTACATGTCCGAGGGCCGCAGCATCGTGCACGTCGCCCACCTCGCGTCCACATCTTCGCGCTACGCCTCTCCGGCGTTGCCCCGGCTGGTCCGACCGCCGATCGTCTAAGCGAGGCGGCGCTGCGCGCGCCGATCGCCGCGTGATGGCAGGCGCCACGCCGCTTGCCGATCCGCACCGCCGCCCTGTCGCATCGCGAGGGCGGCCCTTCCCCATCGTTCGGAGCTGACCTCATGTTCAAGCATTCGTCTCTGCGTGGCGCCGCCACGCTGTTGTCCCGTCGCCGATTCGTCACCGGGATCGCAGCCGGCGGCGCGCTCGCCAGCCTCGGTCTGCCTGCCCTTGCCGCCCCGGCCGTTGACCGGCCCGGCAACGCCACTGTTCTCACCGGACGCGAGTTCGACCTCACCATCGGCGAGGTGCCGGTGAACATCACGGGCCGCGCGAGCAGGGCCACCGCGGTCAACGGCTCGGTGCCGGCACCGCTGTTGCGATGGCGCGAAGGCGACACGGTCACCCTGCGCGTCGCCAATCGGCTCGCCAGCACCAGTTCGATCCACTGGCACGGCATCCTGCTGCCCTTTCAGATGGACGGCGTGCCGGGCCTGACCTTCGAGGGCATTCAACCGGGCGACACGTACACCTACCGCTTCGCCGTCAAGCAGAGCGGCACCTACTGGTATCACAGCCACTCGGGCTTCCAGGAGCAGACGGGCCTCTACGGGCCGATCGTCGTCGAGCCGCGTGGCGGCGAGCGCTTCAAGACCGAGCGCGACCACGTGCTGATGCTCTCCGACTGGTCGGACGAGAGCCCCGAGCTCGTGATAGCAAACCTCAAGAAGATGAGCGACTTCTACAACTTCAACGAACCGACCGCCGTCGACTTCGCGAAGGATGCATCGCGCATGGGCGTTCAGCAAGCGCTCGCCAAGCGAAAGATGTGGAACCAGATGCGGATGAGCCCGGCCGATCTTTCCGACGTGACCGGCCATCACTACACCTACCTGATCAACGGCGCGTCGCCCGATGCCAACTGGACGGGGCTTTTCAAGCGGGGTGAGAAGGTTCGACTGCGCGTCATCAACGGCTCGGCGCAGAGCATCTTCGACCTGCGGATTCCCGGCTTGAAGATGACGGTGGTCGCGGCCGACGGCCAAGACGTCGAGCCTGTCACCGTCGACGAGTTCCGCATCGCCGTCGCCGAGATCTACGACGTGATCGTGGAACCGACCGACGACCGCGCGTACACCATCTTCGCGCAGTCGATCGACCGCGAAGGCTACGCGCGGGCGACGCTGGCGCCACGCGAAGGAATGCAGGCCGACGTGCCTGCCCCCGACAAACCGCAGTGGCTGACGATGGTCGACATGATGGGCTCGATGGCCATGGGAGGCGACATGGCCGGCATGGACCATGCCGCGATGGGACACGACGCGATGGCGATGCCGGCAAAGGCGGGCGAGCCCATGCCGGGCATGGATCACAGCGCGATGGGACACGGCGCGATGGACCACGGCCCGATGCGACACGGCGCGATGCCGGACACAGTTCCGGAACAGCCGGTGGTGGCCCGCCGCCAGGCCCAACACGCCCGAACCGAATACGGCCCCGGTGTGGACATGCGGGTCGACATGCCGCGCAGCAACATCGACGACCCCGGCATCGGCCTGCGCAAGAACGGCCGCAGGGTGCTGACCTACGCCGACCTGCACACGATCGGCGGCGCGCTCGACAAGCGCGGACCCGGGCGCGAGATCGAACTTCACCTGACCGGCAACATGGCGCGCTACATGTGGTCGTTCGATGGCCAGAAATTCAGCGATGCGAAACCGCTGCACTTCCGCCACGGCGAGCGGCTGCGCATCGTGCTAGTCAACGACACCATGATGCCGCACCCGATCCACCTGCACGGCATGTGGAGCGAGCTGGAAAGCCCGAGCGGCGAGTTCCAGGTCAGGAAGCACACGATCATGGTGCAGCCGGCGCAGCGCATCACCTACCTCGTCAATGCCGACGCGCCGGGCAACTGGGCCTACCACTGCCACCTGCTCTATCACATGGAAACCGGGATGTTCCGAAAGGTGGTGGTGTCGTGAGCGCTTGCGTAGACGCGCTACCGATGTGCGGCCTTCTCCTCGCCCTCGCGGCCGCACCGGTGCTCGCGGCAGCGCAGGCGCAGCCGGCGCCGCACGACATGAGCGCTGACGCCATGATGCAGTCCATGCAGGGCGGCAAGGCCCCGCCGGGCGCACGCGATCCGGACGCGTACGCCGACGGGCTCGAGAACGGACACATGCCCGGCATGGACATGGCCGACGACGCCACCCACTTTCGTGTGCTGCTCGATCGCGTCGAGCAGTTCCACAGCAGTGCGGGCAACGGTCAGGCGGTCGACGCGCAGGCCTGGATCGGCGGTGACATCGACAAACTCTGGCTCAAGGTCGACGGCGAGCGCGCGGACGGGCATCTGGGTGCCACGCGCACCGAGGCGCTGTGGAGCCACGCGGTCTCGACGTACTGGGGCCTGCAGGCGGGCGCCCGCCATGACTTCGGCGGCGGACCGAGCCGCACCTGGGCGTCGTTCGGCGTCCAGGGCCTTTCGCCCTACTGGTTCGACATCCAGGCGACGGGCTACGTCGGTTCTGGTGGCCGAACCGCGCTGCGAGTCGAGACCGAGTACGACCTGCTGCTGACGCAGCGCCTGGTGCTGCAGCCCGATGTCAAGGTGAGCGTGTATGGCAAGAGCGACCGTGCGCGCGAGATCGGCGCGGGCTTGTCTGATATCGACGCCGGCCTGCGTCTGCGATACGAGTTCACACGCAAGTTCGCGCCCTACATCGGCGTGGTCTGGAATCGCAAGTACGGCAACACGGCGCGCTATGTACGCGATGCCGGGAACGCTGTTCAGGAGACCCGGATCGTCGCTGGCCTTCGCATCTGGTTCTGAGGATCGAGTCATGAAGCCTGTCTACCGAACCGTGCGTGCGCATGCCCGAGGCACGCAACGAGTCGCACCACAAGGAAGTATCGAAATGATGAAGTACCGCAAGTTCGCGGCGATGATCGCCACGTCCACCGTCGTGATGTTCGGCCTGATGTACCTCAACACCTATGCATGGGACCACGTCTACTTCAGCCAGACGCGGGCCTACATGGCGCTGGTGATGGGCGCGGCGATGTCCGTGGTCATGCTTTCGTTCATGCTGGCGATGTACACCAGCCGACGCATCAACGTCGCCCTCTTCACGGGCAGCGCCATCGTTTTCGTCGGGGCGCTATGGCTGGTCCGGACACAGCAGACGGTGGACGACGTGTCTTGGATGCGGGCGATGATCCCGCACCATTCGATCGCCAAACCTGACCAGCGAGCGGGCCCGCATCCGGGATCCCCGTGTGCGCAAGCTGGCCGACGAAATCATCGAGGCGCAGCGCCGCGAGATCGGCGAGATGAAGGCCCTGATCATCGAACTCGACAAGAAATAGTCTGACCTCCCGGCGTCGATCACAAGCTGGCCACATTTTTCGATGGTGTCTGTACGGTAGCGCACCTTCGGGGCATCTCGACGGTGCGTATCGGTGCCAGGGGGCAGTGCCGCGCCGGCGTACATTGGGCGTTCGGCACCGCACCAAGGCGCAAAGCCGCCGCAGGGAATCGGCAAACCGCCTTTCCTGCGCACCGCCACGGAGGCTCGCATGCCCAAAGTACGTCCCGACCCGAAACTGAACCACCTGCTGGCGGCGCTGCCCGAGGAGGAGTGGACGCGCTGGTCGCCGGACCTGGAGATGGTCAATCTGACGCTGGGCCAGGTGCTGTACGAGTCAGGCGGGGTCGTGAGCCATGTCTACTTTCCGATCACTGCCATCGTGTCGTTGTTGTACGTCATGGAAAACGGCGCGTCGGCGGAAATCGCGGTCGTCGGCCACGAGGGGTTGGTCGGCATCTCGCTCTTCATGGGCAGTGGCTCGACCCCCGACCGTGCCGTCGTGCAAAGCGCTGGCAAGGCGTTCCGGATGCGTCCGGCCGTGCTGCAAGAGGAGTTCAAGCGCGCGCCCGTGATGCACCTGCTGCTGCGCTATACAGCGGCACTGATGACGCAGATGGCTCAGACGGCGGTCTGCAATCGCCATCACACGCTCGACAAGCAGCTGTGCCGCTGGTTGCTGCTCAGCCTAGACCGCCTGAACGGCAGGGAACTCGTGATGACGCAGGAGCTCATCGCCAACATGCTCGGCGTGCGTCGCGAAGGCGTGACCGAGAGCGCCCTCAAGCTACAAAAAGCCGAGCTGATTTCGTACGCACGCGGGCGCATCACCGTGTTGGACCGGCCGGGGCTCGAGAAGCGCAGCTGCGAGTGCTACGCCGTCGTGAAGAAGGAGTACGACCGCCTGCTGCCGGATCGGATCGCGACCTGATCGAGCGACGCCGGTCTGATGCGTCGGCGCCGCGACGTCGGCGCCGCTACAGGTCGACGGTGTAGAGCACATGGCTGCTGTCTTCGGGATCGCGCTCGTGCGCGAAGCGAAGGTGTGCTGCGAACTGGCGCATGGCAGTGTTGTCGGACGCGTCGCTCGAATGCATCTTCGTGATGCCGCGTGACCGAGCCACCTCGACGAGGCGCCGGACCAGCAGCGTTCCCAGCCCCTTTCGTTGCCACTCATCGGCGACGGTCACGGCGAACTCGCAATCGCCGCCGCCCGGCAGCGCGCTGAAACGCGCGACGCCGATCTCGCGCTCCACGCCGTCCACGACGATCAGGGCCACGTACGCCGCACTGGCGGCGGCATCGATGGACGTCATCTGTTTCAGAAGGGCCTCGCTTGGCGTGCGCATGGTGTCGAGGAAGCGAAACCGGCGCGAGGTCGGCGACAGGGCTTCGATGAACCGGCGTTCGAGCTCGACGTCTTGTTCGTGGATCTGGCGCACGACGACGGGCGTGCCGTCTTCGAGCACCTCGTGACGGCTGGCGCTGGCCTCCTGCACGATCGGCTCGCGCGCGCCGTGGGCGACAGGCTGGTCTTGACTTGTGGAACTGATCATGTCTTCCTCCGTTCGGACAGGTTCACGTGGCAAGGTACGGCGCGACGTGGAACGCGTCTGTGCGGCAACCCACGCCCGCACGCCGGCTCAAAGCAGCCGTTCGACCGGCAGCAACGACAGCACGCCCACGCCGAGGCGTTGCCAGAACGTGGTGCCGGGCTCGGTGTCGTGCACCACCTCCCGGCCTTCGCCCCGTTCGACCTACTCCACCCTGCCCGCGGCGCTGAGGCGAAGCGGTAGGCGCGATCGGCGGCGCGCGCGAGCGCGGGTCGAAATTGAAGGACTCGATGGCCAGCACGTCGAGATCGACGACCTGGGTCCCGGCTTCTGCGCCGAAGTCCGCATCGATGACGTTGCGGTCGCCGATGAGCGTGGCCTGGATGCGGGCCGTGAAAGACTTGTTGTGCATGCCGGAACCCGACCACCGATTCGAGCCCTCGCCACCCTCGCGTCGCGAATGGGTTGAAGAGCCACCTCGTATCGCGCGCAGCTCAGTCAAAGATGACGAAAGCGCCGAGCACTGCCAGAAACAGGACGACGAACGTGGTAATGACCCTAGGCGCCAGGAAGCGATGCAGCGCGACGCGAAGTCCCTCCGCCGTGCGCAGCGGACTTGTCGCGCCGTGGTACTTGCAAAGTTGGTTGTGCAAGTCCTGCAATTCCATTGGCGAGGTGGATGGCATCTCGCCAGATGATGAGGTGCTCCAGCGGCTGCGTTCGATGGTGCTGCCGCGGACCACGGCTCCGAAGACGAACGCGTGCGGGGCTGCTGCTTGACTTGCTCGGGTGGATGTCATCGTGAGAGGCTATTGCGTGCACCGCACCGCGTCTGTGCGTTGACCCACATCCCTGCAGATCCCCGCTCGTGCAGTCGGGTTGATCTCAACCCATCGCACGGAACAAGGCGGCCGCGCCCAGCGCCGCAGCGCAGGCCCAGCCCGAAAAGGCCCAGCGCGGGGTTACGTGCCTGGGGATGAATCCGACCCCTCGCACGAAACCCGCCGTCATGGCCCAGAACACCAGCAGCGCGAGTACGTGATCGGCGTGCCCGACCGCATCGGCGAGCAGCCGGGGGTAGGCCGTGCCGACGACCATCAGCACCAGGCCGGTCGCGAGCGCGGGCCAGCTCGTGCGTGCCGTCACGAAGCTTCCCGACATGTTGTCGGTGGTGGAAGCGTCAGTCGGTTTCATGCGCGGGCAGCCGGCCTTCCTCGTGCTCGCCCCACATGGCGTTGAGGATCGCGAGCAAGACGGCGAAGCCGACACCGAGCATCCATGAGAAGTACCACATCGTCGATCTTTCCGTTCAGTAGGCCGTGTGTTCGGCGCCCTGGATCTGCGCCACCGTCACCTTGCCGCGCATGACGCGGTAGGCCCAACCGGTATAGACGACGATGAGCGGCATGAAGATCAGCGTGACCCACAGCATCAGCTCGAGCGTGGAGCGGGTCGAGACGCTGTCCCACACCGTGAGGCTCGCCGCCGGCTGGCTCGAGGAAGGCATCAGGAACGGGAACATCGACGCGCCGGCCGTGCCGATCACGCCGACGATCGCGAGGCTCGACACCACGAACGCCGATCCGGTGCGCCGCATGGCGACCAGCGCCATCGAAAGCAGCGCGCCGCCCACGCCGAGCAGTGGCAACGCCCAAAGGATCGGCTGGCGTGCGTAGTTCGCCCACCACGCGCCGGCGTCGCGCACGACGGTCTTCGCGAGCGGATCGGACAGGGTCGTCGGGTCGATTGCCGACGTGATGGTGTAGCCCTCGATGCCACCGAAGCGCAGCCACGCGCCGGCGGCGACGAACGCGACGACGAAGACGCCGGCCGCTGCCATTGCACCGGCGATGGCACGGCGCTGGACGACGCCTTCCGTGCGGTGTGCCAGGTACACGCCGCCCTGCATGACGATCATCGCGCTCGATACGACGCCGGCGAGCAGCGCGAAGGGGTTGAGCAGTTGCCAGAACGAACCGGTGTAGGTCGAGCGCATGTCGGCATCGAAATGGAACGGCACGCCCTGTAGCAGGTTGCCGAACGCGACTCCGAAGATCAGCGGCGGCACGGCAGCGCCGACGAACAGGCCCCAGTCCCAGGTGCTGCGCCAGCGCGGGTCGGCGATCTTGCTGCGATAGTCGAAACCGACCGGCCGGAAAAAGAGCGCCCATAGCACCGCGAGCATCGCCCAGTAGAAGCCGCTGAACGCGGTGGCGTACACCAGGGGCCAGGCGGCGAAAATAGCGCCGCCGCCGGTGATAAACCAGACCTGGTTACCGTCCCAGTGCGGGGCGATGGTGTTGATGACCACGCGCCGCTCGTGGTCGCCGCGGCCGACGAAGGGCAGCAGTGTGCCGACGCCCATGTCGTGCCCGTCCATGATCGCGAAGCCGATCAGCAGCACGCCGATCAGCAGCCACCAGATGATCTTGAGGGTCGGGTAGTCGAACATCGATGTCGGCTCAGGCGAGGGCCGGTGCCGCGTGTGCCACGGGCTCGCGGTCGTAGCGGCCGGTGCCGAGGCTGCCCGGTCCGAGGCGCGCGTACTTCACCATCAGGAACATCTCGACGACCAGCAGCGCGGTGTAGAAGACGAGAAAGCCCGCGAGCGAGCCGTAGACGCTGCCGACGCCGAGCGACGAGACCGACATGTGTGTGGGCAGCACGCCGTAGATGGTCCACGGCTGGCGGCCGTACTCGGCGACGATCCAGCCGAGTTCGCACGAGATCCACGGTGCCGGCAGCATCCAGAGCGCGCATCTGAGCAGCCAGCGCTTGTGCTCGCCGGGGCCGCGCAGCGTGCTCAGCATCGCGAACGCGAACAGCGCCAGCATCGCGATGCCGAGGCCGACCATGATGCGGAACGACCAGTAGAGCGGCGCCACGCGCGGGATCGTGTCGTCGACGGCCTGTTCGATCATCGCCGGTGTCGCCTGGCGCACGTCGACGATGTAGCGCTTCAGCAGCAGGCCGAAGCCGAGGTCGGCCTGGCTACCCTCGAAGGCCTGGCGGGCGGCCGGGTCGTCGCGTTGCCGGCGCAAGGCGTCGAGCGCGGCCACCGCCACGATGCCGTTCTCGATGCGCACACGATTCTTGGCGCGGATCTCCTTGATGCCCGGAATGGTTCTGGTCGTCGAGCGCGTGCCGATCAGGCCCATCACCCACGGGATCTCGAGCGACCAGTCGTTCTTCAGCTCGGCCTGGTTCGGCCACGCGAGCAGGCTGAACGAGGCCGGCGCCGGCTCGGTCTCCCACATCGCCTCGATCGCCGCCATCTTGGTCTGTTGCGCTTCGCCGACCGTGTAGCCCGATTCGTCGCCGAGGACGATGACGCTGCACACCGAGGCGAGGCCGAAGGCGGCCGCGACCCGGAAGCTGCGCCGTGCGAACTCGATGTTGCGGCCGCGCAGCAGGTACCAGCTGGAGATCGAGAGCACGAACATCGACCCGGTCACGTAGCCGGCCGAGATCGTGTGGACGAACTTGGCCTGCGCGACCGGGTTGAAGACGACGGTCCAGAAGTCGACCATCTCCATGCGCATGGTCTGGAAGTTGAAGACCGAGCCGACCGGGTTCTGCATCCAGCCGTTCGCGATCAGGATCCACAACGCCGACAGGTTGGTTCCGACGGCCATCAGCAGCGTGACCATCAGGTGTTGCTTGCGCGACAGGCGATCCCAGCCGAAGAAGAACAGGCCGATGAAGGTCGATTCGAGGAAGAAGGCCATCAGGCCTTCTATCGCGAGCGGCGCGCCGAAGATGTCGCCAACGTAGTGTGAGTAATAGGCCCAGTTGGTGCCGAACTGAAACTCGAGCGTGATGCCGGTGGTGACGCCCAGCGCGAAATTGATGCCGAAGAGCTTGCCCCAGAAGCGCGTCATGTCCTTCCACACGACCTTGCCGGTCATGACGTAGACGCTTTCCATGATGACCAGCACCATGACCATGCCCAGCGTCAGCGGCACGAACAGGAAGTGATAGAGCGCGGTGGCGGCGAACTGCAACCGCGACAGGTCGACCAGCTCTTCGGAGATCATCGCGACGCGCTCACGACGCCGTCCGGAAGAAGAACGCCCAGAGCAGCGTCAGCGCGATCAGCTTGACGATCACGACGACGGCGAGATGGTGGGCGAGCGGGCTGCGGCTGCCGATGGCGACATCGACGACGGCAGCTTGCATCTTGCGAGTCATCGGTGCGTCTCCGATGGGGATTCATGCGGCAGCGGGCAGCTGGCCCGCGTACGACCTGCGGTCCGTCGCATAGCAACTGCAGGCTTCGGCTTCGAGCCCGGCGCGGTCGAGGACGGTCAGGCGGCCGCGCTGGTATTCGATGAGCCCGGCCCGTTGCAGTGCGCCGGCTGCCGCGGTGACACCGACCCGCCGCACGCCCAGCATGAAGCCGAGAAATTCCTGGGTCATTTGGAACGTGCTGGCATGCGCCCGGTCCTGGCTCATCAGCAGCCAGCGTGCGAGCCGCGGCCCGATCTCGTGATAGCGGACACAGCCCGCCGACGTCGCCAATTGTTCCATCAGCACGTACACGTACCGTCCCATGGCCCCGCGCAACGGCGCGCTCCGCCCGAGCTCCGCGGTGAACGCCGAGGCCCCGAGACGCCACGCCGTGCCCGGCCCTTGCACCAGGGCATGCAGAGGTGCTGCGGCCACGCCGAGGAACAGGTGCGAATTGAGCATGCCCTCGCGCCCCACCATGCCGACCTCGAGTCCGACCTCGCCGCTCACGATCGTCAGCAACGAGACGAAGCTTTCGACGGGGAAATAGACATGCTCGACGTCCACGCCGGGAGTGGCGAGCACCTCCGACAACGCCAGGTCGACCGATTGGCACTGCGCGAGGAGGCCCCGGCGGGCGTCGCGCGGAAGTCGCGCGATCAGTTGGTTTTCGATGGGGGTTCGGCGCGGTCTTCGCGTCGCTCGTGGCGGACCAGGGAACGGAAGACCATGCAGCTTTCCGACGTGCCACGTTGTAGTGGAAGCCCCGCCACCGGTCGGTACGCTAACGCACGGTCTGGAAGGGCGCGCGCATCAAGCGCCATGGGTTTGCGAGTCGGTGTCCCGGTGTTCCAGATGGTGGGTGCCACCAAGCCGGGTCAGGTCGGCCAGTTGCTTGGCGAGGAACCGGGTGACGTCGTCGGCCGTCAAGATCCCCACCAGATGATTGCGATCGTCGACGACGGGCAATCTGCGAATGCCCTTGCCGCGCATGTGCCAGATCGCGTCGAACACAAGCTCCGATTCGAATGCGAGTTCGACCGTGTCCGACATCAGGTCCTCGGCCCGCTGGGCCGCCGGGTCCATGGCCAGAGCCAGCACCTTGACGACGAGGTCGCGGTCGGTCACCACGCCGACGGGCGTCGATTGCTTGTCGTGCTCGTCGACGACGACCACGTCGCCGACGTGTCGTTCGCACATGAGCAGGGCGAGTTCCCTCACGCCCGCGTCGCGCCGGCACGTCACCACCGAGCGTGTGCAGATCTCACCGATGCGCATGGCGCCTCCCCGTTGTTGCTGGCCGGCTCGATGGCGTCGTCGCCGTGCCGTTGTCGCTGGCGAGCATAGGGAGCGAGCGCGTTCGCGTCTGTGCGGTGCCAGACCTTCGCGTCGGCCCGGGACTCGCTGCGGCCGACGAGAGTCACCGCGACGAAGGACAGGGCGCCTAGAGTCGACCCTCGCGGCCTTGCGACAATGCGTCGAAGCCGGCGATCACCTCGAACAGCTCTTCGTCGATCGCGCTCTGCCGGCCTCGGTGAAACGAGCTCCGAAGTGCCTTCAGCAGCTCGTCGATGTTGCGATCGGCTCGGTCCATCGCCGCCAGGCGGCTCGCGTTCTCGCTGGCCAGGGACTCTGCACAGGCCCGAAAGATCGACACGAACACATACTCGCGGATCAGCGCGCGCAGCGTCGAGTGGCCGGTGCCCATGACTTCGGCCGGCAGCGGCGTCGGCCAGGCGCGGCCGGCCAGGTCCATCAGCCACGCGCGGTCGAGCGGCAGCAGTCGCTGGCCGACGGGCGCGTAGGCCGAGCCCGACGTCGGCCGGTTGTGGAAGAGGTGCAGTGGGACCCCCGCCTGCGTCCCGCCGCCCTGCTTTTCCCGAGCCTCGCGTTCGACGAGGATGCGCCCCACCAGCGGCGTGATCGACTGCACCGACGCCGGAACCGCGAACCGACCGAGCACGGCCACGCCGGCGTCGACCAGGCGCGCGTGAACCCGCTCGCCAACCGCCCACACGCTGGGCTTGCCAGGCATCGCCTTGAGGGCATCGAGCGCGAAGTCGATCACCACGTCGTTGAAGCGTCCCACCAGGCCCTGGTCCGACCCGAACACGACGGCGCAGACTTCGCCGCGGGCGACGGGCACCGACAGCGCTGCCGGCCCCGCCTCGGCGGACTCGACCACGCGAAAGCAGGCGATCAGGCCGAGCTCGACGGTGCGCGCATAGTCGGCGAGCGCCATCACCGAACGCTCGTACTGCCCGACGCTCGCCGCGGCCTGGGCCTTCATCGCGCGGACGACGGATTGCAGATCACCGGCACTGCCGATCTTTCGGCGCAGGCTGGCCGTGCCGTCGCTCATGGTCGATCGTTCCGGTGGGCGGCTCGATCGCCGGGTGAATCCGGCGGCGCGACAGCAGCCTTCGGCTTCGAGGCAATGGGCTCGAGCGCCTTGCGTGCGAGCTCGACGATCGCTCGTCGATCCTCGTCGCCCAACGGGCTGCCGGCGGCCAGCCGCTGAGCCATGGCGAGCGGCAAGCCCATCGCAGCGTCGTGCACCGCACGCCGGGCTTCTTCCATGCATTCGGCCGGCACCGGGTCGAACAGCCGGCTGCCGAGCGCGAGCAGGATTGCGATCTGCGCCGGCACCGACAGGGGCGAGAGCTCCGACTGCTTCAGGCAGGCACGGATCCGCTCGCCGTGTACGATCGACTGGCGGGTGTCGTCGTCGAGTCGCGCACCGAAGCGATCGAAGGCTTCGAGCTCCTGGAACTGCGCATAGGCGAGCTTCAAGTCGCCGGCGACGCCGCGAAAGGCGGGCAGCTGCGCCTTGCCGCCGACACGTGAAACCGACTTGCCGACATCGACGGCAGGCAGCACACCGAGCTCGAACAACGTGGGCGACAGGTAGACCTGGCCATCGGTGATCGAGATCAGGTTGGTCGGGATGTAGGCCGAGATGTCTTCGGCTTCGGTCTCGATGATCGGCAGCGCGGTGAGCGATCCGCCGCCAAGTTCCTTGCGCAGATGGGTGGCACGCTCGAGCAGGCGCGAGTGGATGTAGAAGATGTCGCCAGGAAACGCCTCGCGGCCAGGCGGCCGGCGCAGCAGCAGCGAGAGCTCGCGGTACGACTGCGCGTGCTGCGTCAGGTCGTCGTAGACGATCAGCACGTCACGGCCGGCAGCCATGAAGTGTTCGGCGATGGTCGTGGCCGCATAGGGAGCGATATAGGCCAGCCCCGGCGGGTCGTGGCCCTCGGCGACCACGACGACCGTGTACGGCATCGCGCCGCGCGCCTTAAGCACGGCCACCGTCTTAGCCACCGCCGAAGCGCGCTGGCAGATGGCGCAGTAGACGCACACCACATCCTTGCCGCGCTGGTTGACGATGGTGTCGATGGCGATCGAGGTCTTTCCGGTCTGACGGTCGCCGAGGATCAGCTCGCGCTGGCCGCGGCCGATCGGGATGAGCGCATCGATCACGATCAGGCCGCTTTGCAGGGGCACGGTGACCGGATCTCGATCCATGATGGCCGGAGCCGGTCGTTCGATCGGCATGCGCTGGTCCATGTCGGGAACGGACCCGCCGTCGAGCGGCCGACCGAGCGGGTCGATGACGCGCCCGAGCCACTCGTCGCCGACCGCGACGTCGAGCACGCGGCCCTCGCGCTCGACCTGGTCCCCGGCGCGAAGGTGCGAATGGTCGCCGAGCAGCACGACGCCGATCTCGTTCTCGTCGACGTTGAAGGCGATGCCCGAAACGCCACCTGAAAAGCGAATGAGCTCTTCGTAGCCGACCCCCGGCAGTCCGCTGACCACCGCGATGCCGGTCGACACGCGTTCGATGGTGCCGACCTCGCGCGCCACGAGACGCGGCACGAAGCTCTCGCGAACCCGGTCGACGGCGGCGAGGGTTCGCTCGACCGTCCGCTCCAAGCTCTCGAGCACCTCGCTCATGAAGGCGCGGGCTCCACGACAGTGGGCGAGACGGTTCCGGTAGCCGGCGCCGTTTCGGTCGGCGCCCGTGCCGGTGTGTTCCCGGCGGTCCTTGCCGCCACGGGCGGCGCGGCATGCGACTTCAACAGCTCTGCGACCTCGCGCTCGAGCGAAGTCAGGTGGTCGGCGATGCTCCACGCGATCTTGAGGCCGCCAACGCCGAGCTCGATGCCCCCGACCAGCTCGGGCGCGGTCTCGAACTGCAGCGCGGCCTTCGTCGGAAAGGTCTCGTGAACGGCTTTCTCGACCGCGGCGCGCTGCGCCGCGGGCAGCTCGAACGCGCTGCGGACGATCGGCGGTTCGCCCTGCGACGCGAACGCCGCGGCGAGTCGCGTCTTCGCGTCTTCGTCGACGGCACGCAGGCGCATCGTGAAAGCCTCGCACAGGCGCTCGTCGAGGCTCGCCGAAGCGAGGTCGGCGAGGGTCTTGCGGGCGATTGCGAACACCTCGTTTTGCACGCGGCGCCGGAGGCCGCGGCCGAGTCGGTCGGCATCGGCATCGAGAGCCGCCTGCCGCTTCGCGGTCGCTGCGTCTGCCGCCCGGCCGGCGGCATCGAGCAGCCGCTCGCGCTCGGTGTTCGCATCGTCGGTGGCCTTCTTCAACAACGCGGCGCGCTCCTCGTCGAAGGCATCGCTCTTGCGCCGAAGATCGTCGCGGTCCGATACCGCTTCAGCCTTCTTCCGATCGGCGTCGGCGAGCTCGCCGGCGATGCGCTTCTCGCGCTCGGCGATGGCGTCCTGCACGGGCTTGTAAAGGAAGCGCTTCATCAGCCAGACCAGCACGACGAAGTTGAGCGCCTGCGCGCCGACGGTGAACCAGTCGATCAGCACGATCTAGTGGCCTGCGACGTGGGCGACCGCGGCGTTCCAGAACGGGTTGGCGAAGACCAGGATCATCGACACGACGAAGCAGTAGATCGCAGTCGACTCGATCATCGCCAGGCCCACGAAGAGCGTGCGGGTGATCGTGGCCGAGGCATCGGGCTGCTGCGCGAGCGCCGTCAGCGCGGTGGCCACGGCGCGGCCTTCGGCGAGGGCCGGACCCATGGTTCCGAAGCCGGTCGTGAGGCCGGCGATGACGATCGAGGCGATGGCGATGGCGGTCTGGTTGTCCATGAGAGATTCCGGGTTGTGGTCCGCGCCTCAGGCCGCAGCCGCGACCGCGGGTTCGGGCCTGGCCGTGCGCGTCGCGGCGGCGATGTAGACCGCTGCCAGGATGCTGAAGATGTAGGCCTGTACCAGGCCGGTGAGCAGGCCGAGCAGCGTCATGACGATCGGGAAGAGGAAGGGCGTGATCGTCAACAGGATCGCCACGATCATCGAGCCGCTCATCATGTTGCCGAACAGTCGAACGGCGAGCGCGAGCGTCCGGGACAGCTCGCTGATGAGGTTGAACGGCAGCATGACGAGCGTCGGCTCGAGATACGACTCCAGGTAGCCGCGCACGCCCTGGTTGGCGATGCCGAAGACCGGCACCGCGATGAAGACCGCGAGCGCCAACGCGACCGTCGTCGACAGCGATGCGGTCGGCGGCTCGAAGCCGGGGATCACCGTGCACAGGCTCGACGCGGCGACGAACAGGAAGAGCGTGCCGATGAAGCCGAGGTACCTGCCGGGCTGCTTCAGCCCCACGTCCTCGATCTGCTTCGAGATCGCGGTGACGACGATCTCGAGCAGGCACTGCCAGCGCGATATCTGGCGTCCGGTGGCGAGCCGGCGCGTCAGCAGCGCGGAGCCGGCGACCAGCAACAGCATCAGCACCCAGGTGAAGACGATCGTGGCGTTGAGCTTGGCGAAGCCGAGCTGCCAGAACACCCACTGGTCCGGGCTAAGGCGCATGGAGCACCTCCGCGGCGGCACGGCGCATCACGGTGCGCAGTTGCCAGCCCACGATGCCGCGGCCGGCGAGAAAGCCGAGAAGGCACAGCAGCAGGCGCTGCCAGCTGTGATCGGCGACGAGATAGAAGCCGCCCAGCGCCACGCCCATGCGCACCAGCAGGCTGGCCAGCATCGAAGACGCGGGGCGTCGGAACGAGGGCAGATGGCGCACGGCCCACCACAAGCCACCGAAGTAGAACGCGCCGAGCCCGGTGCCCGCGACCAAGGCCAGCAGCGACGACAGCGCGTCAGTCATCGGGATGCTTTTCGTGCATGGCGCGGTCTTCACTGCCGACCCAGCGCCCGGCGTTCAGGCAGCCGAGCACGAGGCCGGCCACGAGCAGCGCCAGCGTCCACGAGTGCGGGCCCGCATGCTTGCGGTCGAGCCAGGCGCCGAGCGCTGCGCCGAGCACGGTGGGCACGGCGACCGACCAGCCGATCAGGCCCATCATGCCGAGGCCGGTCCAGACGCCGTTGGTGCCGTCGCGACGTGCCCTGAGCTTGCGCGCGGCCTTGTTGCCGACCTGTTCAGCGAGATCCGGCGCCGCGCGTGCGCCGATCGGCTCCGGCGCGTCAACCATGCTCGAAGCTCGCGAAGCGGCGCAGGAAGCCGCTTTCCACTTTTGCCATGGCCGACCGCAGGCTTCGCGCTTGCGCGTCTTCGGCGAGGAAATGCCTTGCCACGTCGTCACGCAACGAGGCGAGATCGTTGCCGCGCAGCGCGCGACGCACCGACACGCGCACCCGGTCGGCGGTCTTGACGAGCACGCCTTCGTCGACAGCCAGGCAGACTTCGCCGTCGGCCGCCGTCTCGTAGATGAGGATGCCGGGCGCCAGCGCGGCGACGCAGTCGAGGCGATGCGGCAGCAGGCCGAAGGAGCCTTGCGGTGTTTCGGCGACGATGCGCAAGACCTCGCCCGCATCGACGAAAACCTGAAAGGGCAGCAGCACCTCAAGCCGCATGGGCGAGCGCGGCATCGGCGGGTGACGTTTTCTTCGTTGGTGCGGTCGCACCGGGCTTCTGATCGGATTCCGGCTTGACCTTCGCCTCGTCGATGGTTCCGATCATGTAAAGCGCGCTTTCCGGCACGTCGTTGAACTCGTCACGAAGGATGCGCTCGCAACCGTCGAGCGCGTCGTGCAGGCTGACCAGCTTGCCCGCGAGGCCGGTGAACTGCTCGGTCGTGAAGAACGGCTGGGTCAGGAAGCGCTCGAGTCGTCGGGCACGAGCCACGACGCTGCGGTCTTCCGATGAGAGCTGCTCGAGGCCGAGCATCGCGATGATGTCCTTCAGCTGCCCGTACTGCGCGAGGGTTTGCCGAACCTGCTGCGCGAGCGCGTAGTGCCTCGCGCCGACGATGCCCGGGGTGGCCATCTTGGAATTGGACTGCAACGGGTCGACCGCCGGGAACAGCCCCTCGCTCGCCCGCTGCCGCGACAGCACGATCGATGCCGACAGATGCGAGAACGCGTGCACCGCCGCCGGGTCGGTGAAGTCGTCGGCCGGCACATAGACCGCCTGGATCGACGTGATGGCGCCGCTGTCCGTGTTGGCGATGCGTTCCTCGAGGCCCGCGAGCTCGGTGCCCATCGTCGGCTGGTAGCCGAGCCGCGACGGCATCTGGCCCATCAGGCCCGAGACTTCCGAGCCGGCCTGGATGAAGCGGAAGATGTTGTCGATCAGGACCAGCACGTCACGGTGCTCGTCGTCGCGAAAGTATTCGGCCATCGTGAGCGCGGCGTGGCCGACCCGAAAGCGCGCGCCGGGCGGCTCATTCATCTGGCCGAAGACCATCACCATGTTCGAGAGCACGCCGGCTTCCTTCATCTCGCGATAGAGCTCCTCGCCCTCGCGACAACGCTCGCCGATGCCGCAGAAGATGCTCACGCCCTTCTGCTGGCCGACCATGTTGTGGATCATCTCGGTGAGCAGCACCGTCTTGCCGACGCCGGCGCCGCCGAACATGCCGCCCTTGCCGCCACGTTCGAGCGGCGCGAGCACGTCGATGACCTTGATGCCGGTCTCGAAGACCTCGGAGGTCGTGGCGCGCCGCGCCAGGGCCGGCGGCGCCCGATGCACCGACCGCCATTGCACGTCGACCGGCGCCGGCAGGCGGTCGATCGCATGGCCGAAGACATCGAACATGCGCGAAAGGATGGCGTGGCCCACGGGGGCCTGCAGCGGGCCGCCGGTATCGAGCACTGCCATGCCGCGCGCCAGGCCCTGCGTGGGGGTCAGTGCGACGCCGCGCACGTGCCTGGCATCGCGCTGCGTGAGCACCTCGATGACGACACCCGCGTCCGGTCCGGCGTGCAGGATCGAGTACACCGCCGGCAAGCCCGAGTCGAAGCGCACGTCGACGACGCTGCCGCGCACCGCGACGACGACGCCGGCCCGTGCCGGCACCTGTGCGTCGGCGGTGTTCGCGGATTCCCCTGCATCGATCTTCAAGACGCGGCCTCGCGTGTTTTGACGCTTACGAAGCTACGTCACCGGCCGGACCCGGTCTGTGCGGTAGGAGACCGACCGTCGAGGCCGGCTGAAGCCGCCTCTCGTCAGGTAGGCTCTCGACTCGGGGCCGACGATCGAACGTCGTCGCATGCGCGGCAACCGCCTAGCCGAACCGATTCCGACATACCCAGGTACCTCGATGAAGCTCGAGATCGTCTGCGCCACGCGCTACAACGAAGCCGATTTCTGGAGCCAGTCGGCCCTCGGGCGTGCGCTCTCGCACGTGGCCCACGACAAGCGCATCGCGACCCGCATCTATTGCGAAAACCGCACCGGGCTGCCCGAGCTCTACAACGCCAGCATCGACGCCGACAACGATCACGAGGTGCTGCTCTTCATCCATGACGATGTCTGGATCCAGGACTACTTCTTCGTCGAGCAGGTGTTCGAGGCGGTCGAGCAGTTCGACATCGTGGGCGTCGTCGGCAACCGCCAGCGCACGCCGAACCAGACCACCTGGGTCGGCATCGGCGAGGTCATGAGGCCGAACGTCGGCTTCCTGAGCGGCACCGTGGGGCAGGGTCCGTGGCCGCTGGGGCTCGCCCACCACTGGGGCCCCGCGCCAGCGGAATGCGAATTCCTCGATGGCTTCTTTCTGGCGACCCGCAAGGCCACGTTGCGCGCGCACGGCCTGCGCTTCGATCCCCAGTTCGATTTTCACTTCTACGACATGGACCTCTGCTCGAGCGCGCGCCAGAAGAACCTCCGGCTGGGCACCTGGCGCATCAGCCTGACCCACCAGAGCAACGGCAATTACGACAGCGACGCGTGGCGCGCGAAATGCGCGCTCTACTTGAAAAAGTGGGGCAGCCCGCGTTGACCCGCGCCAGCACGCAGCCGACCCGATGCGACTTGGGCGACCACCCATGGCGCGTCGTCGCGATCGAGCCAATCGACGGCAGCGCTCAGCGCTTTCGTCGCGATCGGCGTGTCCAGCGCATTCGGCGCGATCGACGTGTCGATCGCCGTCAGTTCGCGCGGGCCTGCACATCTTCGGCGAGGAGCACGGCTTCGCCGCTGCGCTCGTCGACGTGCGGCGTGACCGCATGGTCGAGATTCGTCGCCGCGAGGCGGCCGCTCTTGTCGACGACGCCGGCGTATCGGTACGACGCGCCGTGCGGCGTGCCGGCCAGCGCTAGCGCGCGCTGGTCGGACACCGGGCCGAACAGCAGCGCGGTGGCACCCAAGATGGCGGCGCTCGCGACGACACCGAGCGACACGCGGGTCGTCGGGTTCGAGAGGCGGAAGGTCGGGCGATCGCCGCGCCTCGGCGCCGGCGTGTCGTGGTGTGCGTTCATTTGGCGATTCCTTCGGATTGGGGTGAGCTGACAACTCGCGAAATCGCGGTGTCGAAGTCAGTACGTCGGCAGCGCCACGGAACCGGACAAAGCCGAAGCAAGCGTTTTCAAAAGGCCCCGCCGGCCGACGCGTGTCCGGATTGCGGAACCGATTTCGTCTTTGATCGTGTGAGATCGGAAATCGGCGCGCCGTTTTGGCCATACTTCGTCTTCGCTGCAGCGGAAAGGCCTGCCTCGATGACGAACGATCTCCAGCGCCGGTCAGGCGCCTCGCCACCGATCACGGCGTTGCTGAAGCAGGCGGCTTCCGGCGACCGCGCGGCACTCGACCAGGTGTACGCGTCGGTCTACCCGGAGCTGAAGCGCGTCGCGCGGTCGCGCCTGCGCCTGCAGGGCCGCGGCGACAACCTGAGCACCACGACGCTGCTGCACGAGAGCTTCATCCGGCTAGTCAATGCGCACGAGCTGCTGCTCGAAGACCGGCGCCACTTCTTCGCCTATGCAGCGCGCACGATGCACAACATCATCATCGACAGCGCGCGCCAGAGCCTCTCGCAACGCCGTGGCAGCGGGGCGGCGCACGAGACGCTCGGCGGCGACGCGGCGCTCGAGGTGGCCGACAACAGCATCAGCGAAGAGCTCGTTCGCGTCAGCGAGGCGTTGCAGGAGCTTCAGGCGCTCGAACCCGAGCTAGCGCAGATCGTCGAGATGCGCTACTTCGGTGGCTACAGCGAATCTGAGATCGGTGAACTGCAAGGCGTGACCGAGCGCACTGTGCGGCGGCGCTGGGATCGGGCGCGTGCCTGGCTCTACACCGCGCTCGGCGATGGGTCGGCGGCGCCGTCGTTGAAACTGGGCGATTGACGGTGAAGCACGAAGGCTCCGCGCTGCTGCAATCGCCAGAGGCGGCCGACGCCGCGGCGTGCGAGCGCGCGGCGCTCTGGAAGTTGTTCTCGCAAGCCGATGAGCTCGAAGGGTCGGCACTCGACGACTGGTTGAAGCAGTTGCAAGCCGAGGGGCACCCGCAGCTCGCCGCGCTGCGCCGGCTGATCGACACGCGAGACCGGTTGGCTTCGAGCGACTTCCTCGAAACGCCGGCCGCGCTCGTCGAAGAGCCGAACGCGCCGTCGACCGAATGGACCGAAGGCGCGACGGTGGGCGCGTACCAACTCGTTCGACCGATCGGCTCCGGCGGCATGGCCGAGGTGTGGCTGGCCGATCGCGTCGACGGCGCGTTCAAGCGGCAGGTCGCGATCAAGCTGCTGTTCGACCGGCCCTCGCGCGCGCAACGCGAGAACTTCGCCGAGCGCTTCCGGCGCGAGCGCGACATCCTCGCGGCGCTGCACCACCCGAACATCGCCGGTCTGCACGACGCCGGCGTGACGCCGAGCGGCCAGCCGTGGCTCGCGCTCGAATATGTGCGGGGCGAGAGCATCACCGCGTGGTGCGATGCGAGACGGCTCTCGGTGCGTGCGCGCGTGCGGCTGTTCATCCAGGTGCTGCATGCCGTTGAATATGCGCACGCCAACCTCGTCATGCATCGCGACTTGAAACCGGGGAACATCCTTGTCACCGAGAGCGGCGCGCCGATGCTGCTCGACTTCGGCATCGCCAAGCTGATCGAGCCGGGGCAAGGCGCCGCGGCCGACAGCGAGCTGACGCGCGAAGGCGGCAGGCCATTGACGCTCGCGTATGCGAGCCCCGAGCAGGTGCTCGGGCAGCCTCTCACGACCGCGTGCGATCAATACGCGCTCGGCGTCGTGCTTTATGAACTGATGTGCGGGCATAGCCCGTACGAGATGAGCGTCGGCACGCCTACGCAGTGGCAGGAGGCGATCGTCAGCACCGAACCGCGGGCGCCGAGCCGACGCGACCTGACGGACGCGGTTGCGTTTGCGCGCGACGCATCGACAAAGACCTTGCGGCGCGAGCTCACTGAAGACCTCGACGCCATCACGCTGAAGGCACTTCAGAAGCGACCGCAGCATCGTTACGCGTCGGTGGAAGGCTTGCGCATCGATCTCACACGGTGGCTCGCGGGAGAGCCAGTGACGGCGCGCGTTCCGAGCCTTCGATACAAGGCGAAGAAGTTCGTGTCACGGCATCGGCTGGGTGTGTCGCTCGCGAGTTTGGCGGTCGCGGCACTGACCGCCGCAGTGGTGTCGGCGCTGTTATTCGCGGTACAGGCGCGCAGAGAGTCGGTGCGGGTGGCTGCTTCGCGCGACGCGCTGCTTGATCTTTTTCGCCAAGCCGATCCGGATCAAACAAGCGGCGGCAACGTCACGGCAAAAGACATGCTGGCGGGGGGGCGCAAGCGGATCGAACAAGCATTCGCGGGGCAGCCGGATCTGCAGGCATCACTGCTGGCTTCGGTGGGGGAGTTGCAGGGGAATATCGGAGATGACGCGGCATCGGAGGCGACGCTTGCGCGGGTTGTGCAAATGCAGGAAGCCCGTCATGCAACAAAGGATCTGGCCTATGCCTTGGTCGCCCACGCTTATGAGATCTACCACCTGGGAGACAGCGATAAGGCGAAAGTTGTCGTGGAGCGTGCGGCGACCATTGCGAAGCAGTTCCCCAACGATGCCCCGTTGCAGGAAAGGGTCGTCACCGTTGCCGGTCAGATCGCCTGGCAACGCAACGAACTTGTGCGGGGTGAAGCGCTGATGCGCGACGCACTTGATCGAGCGACGACGCTCTACGGGCCCAACGACGCCCGGGTTCTCCAGTTGCTGAGCAGCCTCGCCTCGTTAGAAACACAGCGCAACGATTTTGGCCAGGCGCGACGCTACGTTACAGATCTCATCACACGGTCGAACGCAGTTCCATCGCTGCCGATAACGGCGCTCTATCGAATCGAATTGCAACGCGCACGTATCGATATGGCCGATGGCGCCTACGAACAGGCGCGTGCGGACATGAATGTCGCTATTCCGAAATGCGAGGCATCGCTCGGTGCTCTCAACGATTGGTGTCTCGGGCTCGGCATGCGACAAGCGGAGTTGCTCATCAGGGAGGGTAGAAGCGACGGCAGCCTCGCCTTGGCCCCTGCGTTCTCAAAGCAAGCCGAATCAGGGTCTGCGCCTCGCCGGCAGGTAGAGAGTCTGGTGACCCTCTGCCGGATCCTAGCCGCCAGCAACAAGCTGCCACCCGCTGACCCGTTGCGACTGAGACTGAAGGTGATCGGCAGATCGGGCCCCGAGATCGCGCAAAGCGATGGCCTCAAAGCGAAAGCCTTGCTCGCGGAGGCGGAAGCCCTGATTCGGGAGCGAAATGGTCAGCTCGCGCTCGAAATTGTCAATGAAGCCAGTCGCCGCATCGCTTCGAAGAAGGAGGTGACTGACGATGTTGCGTTGGTGGGGCGAGTGAAAGTGTTGGAGGGCATCGCGTTACGGCTGATCGGTGACACCACGTCTTCTCTCATATCGCTTCGCGAGGCCAAGACCCATTACGAGACGGCTTTCGGCCTTAGACATCCGCTGACCCAGCTTGTGAATATCAACCTGGCACGCTCGATGATGGATCGAGGGGAGCGTCGGCTTGCTCATGAGTTGCTGGTTTCCGCGTTGAGTACACTGGAACGGCAATTCGGCTCTGACGCGCCAGTGGTAGAAGCGTTGAAAAGCCAAATTCGAAATCTGAAGAAAGACCCGGAGTCACTTCAAGAGGTCGACTTGTTCGCTTTTGTTTAATTGAAAGGACTGTTCATGAAGCTGAGGACTTTTTTTGCTGTAGCGATATTGTCGACGGCACTTCCCGTATTCGCTGGAACGCCCGCGGCGTCAGCTGCCATGAAGACGCTGGCACCTTGTGCCCAGACGAAGGCTGGCTGTCCCAAAGCGATGGCCGTTCCTCGCAACGACGATCCTGGAATCATGCCGTCGGAGTCCAAGAAGACCAACGTGGTGAGGGCGGCCAGATCTGCAGAAGTCAAGAAGACGAATGTGACGCCAATCCTCAAAAATGAGAAAGCCGCGCCCGCCCGTTGATCGGCCATCGTATGATTCACGGGCCGACTGTGTCAGCTGGTCGCTGCTTAGCAAGTTGCGACAATCGACATCCAACATATTAATCCAAGAAGTCTTTAATGCGTGAATTCGCTGTGATTGCGATGGTTACCTTTGTTCTTAGTTCAACAAGCGTTTTGGCTGTCCCTGCGACACTATTTGCTAAAAGTACGCCTGCTATTACGGCGGGAGGTTGGTTGCCAGATTGGCTGGCGAATATTTTGGGCGTCCCCCACGACGATGCGCCGGGAATCTAACACGCAGTTTTTTCGTCGCGCTGCAGGCTGCGCACAGCGAGCGGTGTCAAGGTCGCGCTCTGCTTTGCGACTTCGAGTAGAACCTTGTGCTGCCGCCGCACACCGCGACCATCGAGCACGTGCGCATGGTCGACGCGCCGCGGGCCGAGGCGGCGGCGGCTGACGCCGCTCTGTGTTAAACTAGCTGTCCCAGTCGCGAGGTGGAGCAGTCTGGTAGCTCGTTGGGCTCATAACCCAAAGGTCGCAGGTTCAAATCCTGCCCTCGCAACCATCGACCACGCTGGGACACGGTGGCACCGCACCATCATTCGAACTTGATAGTGCCTTTGAGGTTGGTGAACGAACCGTCCTGCGCCGCAATGTTGGTGTAGACCGTGCCGGTATTCCGGTCCTGGACAAGGACAAATTGGAGCCGGTGCTGGGCTCGTCCCAATTAACCACGAAAACGTTTACGCTGACCACGACGGCGGTGTACCGGACGGTGTCCTTGACGACTTGAAACGTTCCCGAGGTGTCCCCGAGCGACGTCGCAACGTTGTCGACGAAGTGCAAGCGAAACGCCCTTTAGCCGAAGTTCACCGCGGCGATTCAGCCGATCGGCGTGTAAGGGCTCGCGACGTGCCATTCCGCCTCGCCCGTTAACAACCTTCGCGCGCAACTCAAGCGTTTCCTTAGGCCGTGTGCGCCGTTGACACCACACGCGCTCCAGGGAAGTCCTTCAGCGGCGCCGCAACTGACGGGGCGGACGTTGCCGCGAGGGTCGCGGCCAGCGCGCCGGCCGCAACGGTTCCCAGGTTTTCCTTGGCAGGCATTCGTTATTCCTCAGGATCGATCCACGGGGGCGAGCAGATGGCGGGCACGGATTTCGTCGGCGTCGAGCTCCTTCTCAAGGGCGCGCAACACCTCGGCGTCGACCTTGCCCGCCTTGAACATCTCGATCAGCTCGGCACGCCCGGCAACGATCCCGCTCAGGAGCGCGGCGAAGTGGTCTGTGCGGACGTCGGCGAGTGCGCCGTCCGCATCGATCGACCGCTGGATCGCGCTCAGACGAAAGCGCAGCTGCTCGAGCAACCGCGGATGGCGGTGTTCGCCTGCCTCGGTGCGGGAAGCCGCCTCGACGGCGGCGATCTGCGCAGCGACGACGTGCACCCTGGCGACGTCTTCGGCATAGGTCACGCGCGCGACTGGGCCTGCGCGATCGAACCTCAGCCACCGGATGAGCGGCCCCAGCGTCGCGCCCTGAACGATGACGGTGACCAGGATCACCGCGAAGGTCGCGAGCAGTATGAAGTCCCGTCCGGGAAATGCGGTCGGGAGTGCGAGCGCGGCGGCGAGGCTGACGACTCCGCGCATGCCGGCCCAGCTCATCACCAACGGAATGCGAAACGGCGGATAGGGGTCGCGCCTGCGCAGTGCGGGCGAAACAAACCGCACGCCGTAGGTGATCGGGATGATCCACAGGAAGCGTGACGCGATCACCGCGACCACGACCGCCAAGACTTGCAGCAGCGTCTGCTGCGAGGCGACGACGCGCATGTCCATCCGGTCGAGCACGCTTCGCAGCGACAGGCCGATCAGGATGAAGATGAGGCTCTCGAGGACGAAGGCGATGACCTCCCATACGGCCTGCGACCGAAACCGTTGCTCCGCGTCCAGCAGAGCGTGCTGCCGCCAGCCCATGACGATGCCGCATGCGACGGTCGCCAGTACGCCGGATACGCCGAACTGCTCGCCGAGGATGTACGACCCCCAGGCGGTCAGGAAGCTGGCGGTCACGCCGAGTTCCCCGTCGAGGAAGCGCCCAATCAGCGCGCTCGCGGCATAGCCGCACGCCACCCCGATCGCGACGCCACCCAAGATCAGGAGCGCGAAGCCGCCGGCCGCGTCGGATCCGCTGAAGGTGCCGGTCAGCGCGGCCACGACCGCCATCCGGTACAGCACCAGACCGGTGGCGTCGTTGAGCAGGCTCTCGCCCTCCAGCAGCGTGACCACCCGGGCGGGAAGATTGAGGCCGCTCAGCACTGCCTTCGCCGCAACGGCATCGGGCGGGGAGACGATCGCTCCCAACGCGAAGCACGCCGCGAGCGGCAGGGCAGGCAGGACGAGGTGAGCGGTCCAACCCACCACGAATGTCGTGAATGCGACTGCACCGATTGCCAGCTGCGCAATGATCCTCAGGTCAGAACGGAATGCCCGCCAGTCGGTCATGTAGGCGCTCAACAAGAGCAGCGGCGGCAGGAAGAGAACGAGCACGAGGTCCGGGTCGAGTTCGACGGCTGGCATGCCGGGCGTCAGCGCCAGCGCGAGGCCGCCGACGATCAGGGCGCCTGCCTGCGGCAGCTTGAGGCGCCGAGCCAGCACCGTCAGGACCACGCACGCCGCGATCAGCAGCAAGACGACCTCGAAGCGGTGGGTCAACGTCATTGCGGTCGTACGGCCGCGCTGCCCGGGCCACCGTGCCCATCATCGATCAGCACCGTATTCACCGCGAGCTCTCAGTCGAAGCGGAAGCCGGAGACCGCGGCCTGCAGCACCAGCTCGCCGTAGATCTTCTGGGCGGGTGCATCGGACGCGCCCGCCGCGACCATGAGCGGGATCAGATGCTCTGCCGTGGGATGCGCCGCTTGCGCGGCGGGCGCGTCCGGCCATGTCGCGAGCCGGTCGGCGCGCACGTCGCCCGGCAGCATCAGTGTCGACGTCAGCCAGGCGTCGAAATCCTGGGACGGGCGCGTGGCACGCTCGCTACCGAACGCCTCGAGGTTATGAAAGCTCATTCCCGAACCGACGATGAGCACCCTTTCGTCGCGCAGGCGGGCCAGCGCACGTCCAGCAGCGATGTGGAGCTTCGGGTCGAGGCCTCGTTCCACCGACATCTCGACGACGGGTATCGCCGCCTCTGGAAAAGCGACCTTCATCGGAACGAACACGCCGTGGTCGAAACCGCGCTGCGGGTCGAGTTCGACCGGCGAACCCTGAGCGCGCAGCAGACGTGCTGCTTCATTTGCAAGCCAAGGCGCACCGGGCGCGTCGTAGCGGATCTCGTAGGTGTACGACGGGAACCCGTAGTAGTCGTAGATGAGCGGCCGATCGATGCCACTCGTGAGCCGAAACCCGTCGGTTTCCCAATGTGCCGAGACCACCAGGATCGCCGCCGGGGGTTCCGCGACCCTGTTCGGCAGGGAGCGCAGCAACGCTCCCATAGCGGCCCAGTGGCCTGCCGGATCAGGCATGAAGAAACACGGCCCGCCCCCATGGGGGATGAAGAAAGTGGGCTGGCGAGCCGTCACGCTGTCCGCCACAGCAGGTGGTTTCGAAGCAGCGTCAGCGTGCAATCGGAAACATGGGCCGACCGCTCTTGGTCTGCGCGGCCGGCACGTCTGCCTGCATCACGTCCCAGTGCTCGACCAGCTTGCCCTTCTTGACCCGAAAGATGTCGACGGTCACCAGCGGCTTCGGGCCCCATCCGGTGTACAGGCCGTGAATCATCACGAACTCGCCGTCCGCAACGATGATGCCGGGCTCGTACTTGAAGTTCGCCGGAAGGGACCCGACGACCTTGGGCAGGTCGTCGGCACCATCGGGAATCATGGGGTTGTGCTGAAGGTAGGGCTTGCCGAAATAGAGGCGGACCGCCTTCTCAGCATCCCGTGTCACGAATAATTCATGCATGGCAGCGCTGACAAGTTTCTTGTTCGCTTCCTCCACAGGTCCCGCGAACGCTGGGGTTGATGAAATGCCCGCCATAAAGGCGGCAATGCTGACCAGTTGCAGGACGGATTTCATGAAAATGGGCTCGTCAAAATAAAGGGTTGATCCTAAAGAGCGCGCGAAGGTCGATCAACAACTTATCTCGGCGAGTCGTATGCCGTTAGGCGGCACAATCTCGGCGCCACAGACCAGAAAATAAAGCGTGGACAAGCTCGCCTCTATCAAGGTCTTCCTGCAGGTCGCGCGCGCGGGCTCGTTCGTCAAAGCAGCAGCGCATCTCGGCTTGTCGCAGACCAGCACGTCGCGAATGGTTCGCGAGCTCGAGGGGGCCGTCGGCATCCGTCTGTTGAACCGCTCGACCCGCAGCCTCAGCTTGACCGACGCCGGCGATCGACTGTTCACCTTTTATGGGCAGGTTGTCGACGACCTCGAGGGCATCGAGGCCGAAGCGGCGGGATCCGGCTCGTCGACGGCCCCTGCCCGCCTGCGCGTGGCCTTTACGCACACCTTTGCCACGCGACGACTCGATGCGGCGATCTGCCGCTTTCGCGATGAGCATCCGACCGTGGACCTCGAGATCCGGCTCGACGACTCGCCGACCGACCTCATCCGTGACGGCTTCGACCTGAGCATACGAATCGCACCGACTCTTCGCTCGTCGACCGTCGCGCGGCGAATCGCCTCCGTGCCGGTCATCACGTGTGCCGCGCCTGCGTATCTCGAGCGACGCGGCATTCCGCTGACTCCGGCCGACCTGGTCAGGCATCAGTGCCTGATCTACACCGACAACGATCCGCCCGACGAGTGGACCTTCGAACGAGGCCGTGAGCGCATCGCCCAGCGTGTGCACGGATCGGTGAAAGCGAACAGCGGCGAGCTCCTCCGAGCGCTCGCTGTCGCTGGTCAGGGCATCATCTTTCAGCCGGCGTTCATCGTCAGTACCGAGATCGCCTCGGGCAAGCTCGTACCGATCCTCGAGGCATTCGAGCCGCTGCCGCGGTCGGCATTCGCGATCTATCCCAGTAACCGGTTCATTCCTGGCAAGGTAAGGGCTTTGACCGACATCATCGCGGTCGAGCTCGCCGGGGTCGGGCCCTCGATTTCCAATGCGCCAGACGAGGCGCCATTCGTCACTGGTGAGCCTTCGAAAGCCGGGGCGGTTGTCGAGTGAGCCTCAGTTCAAGAGCTTCTGAATGATTTCTTCCATGTTGATCTTCATGGCCTTCTGCCCTTCCGACGTCCCGAAGTCGTTGACGAGCTCGGTCATCATCTGGTTGACGCCGACGACGGTCACGCCCATGTCGCGCAGGCGATCGAACGTGAGCTGGTCGCTCAACGGGCTCATGCTTCCGCATGCATCGGCGACGACCATCACCGTATAGCCGAGCTTCACTGCGTCGGCGGCAGCCCAGAACAGGCAGATATCGGTCGTCAACCCGGCAAGGATCACGCGCTTGCGCTGCAAACGCGCGACGTCGGCCGCCAGTGCAGCGTCGTTCCAGCAGCTCAGCTGCCCGCCACGCCGATAGCGCTTGGCGTAGGCGTCCGGCGCCAGCTGTGCAAGGTCGGGGATCGTCGGCCCGACGTTCTCTTCCATCGTCGTCGTCAGCACGAGCGGCATGCCGTAGTCGAGCGCCATGCGGGCCATTGCGCGCGCGCTCGCGATCGTCACGGTCTGCGGCTGGCTCCTGACCCAGCCGATCGTGCCGGTCTGATGATCCACCAGCATGACGATGCTGTCGGCCAAGCTGAATCGATCCTGCGGGTGCGCTGCGGTCATGTCTCGTTCCTTGGTGGGAAGAGGCGTCGCCGCCGGAAAGTCGGCCTTGAGGCGTTCCGCTCGTGCCGGCATGGCGATCACCCATCAAGGCCCGGAGTGTCTCGACAAAATCTCCAAACACCAACCGTCAGAGCGGAAAGCGGTATTCCACCCGTGGAACGATAAGGGCCGGCCGCGCGCTAGAGTGCCCCACCTTTTCGACGGACCCCGCCGTGGACGCTCACCGCCCGGAACTCGCCGACATCGCCTTGTTCGTTGAAGTCGCCAAGCGGAAGAGCTTCACCCGCGCCGCCGAGGCCTTGGGTATCGCCAACTCTTCGCTCTCGCGCCGCATCGCCCGTCTCGAGGGAGCCGTCGGCGTCACGCTGCTTCGACGCACCTCGCGCACGGTCGAGCTGACCAGCCTCGGCCAGGAGTACTTCGAGCGCTGCCGAACAATCGTGGACGACGCAGCCGCCGCTCACGATCAACTGGTTCTGGCCGGTGCGTCTCCGCGCGGGCGCATCCGCATGTCCGTGCCGGTCGACTTCGGCCTCTTGTTCATCGCCCCGGCGCTGGTCGAGTTCGCGAGGCGGTTTCGGGAACTGACGTTCGACGTCGACATGAGCCCGAGGCGGGTGGACATCGTGGGCGAGGGGTTCGACCTGGCGGTCAGGGTGGGGACGCTCGCGAACTCATCGACGCTCATCACCCGTCGCCTTGCGACCGTCGGCGTTGCCCTCTACGCGTCCCCAAGGTATCTGGAAACCGCGGGGACACCGGAAGCGCCGGACGACCTCGCACATCACAGTTGCCTGCGGGTGCTGTTGAGCGAAGCCGCCGAACCGTGGAGCTTGTCGCGTGACGGCTCGAGCCATGCCGTCGTCCCGCAGAGCCGCTTCATGATCAACAACCTGAGCATGTTGCGGCAACTCACCGTCGCAGGATGTGGCATCGGCGCGTTCGACGCCGTGATGGCCGACGATGACATCCGCGCCGGGCGTCTCCGGCGCGTGCTGCCCGGATGGGCGATGCCGACCTTGCCGATCCATCTCCTGACCTCGGATCGGCGGCTGCCGCAACGTGTGCGGCTCTGGGTCGACTTCTTGACGGAGCGATTGCGCAGTTTTTAGTACACGCCTGATTGACGCTCGATCCCGCGGGCGGACAGCGGTCGACTCGGCCGGTGGGCAGTGACAGCCGCCGAGACGAGGTCTGCTCACTGCTTCCGACATGGTCAGGATTGATCGAATCAGTGCTTCATCAGCAGGTTGTGGAAATCCTGGTCCAGGCGGGCGCCCGCGCGACGATCACCGCCGTCGGTGTTGCGGCAGGGCAGCAACGCCCGAGTCACTTCGCGTTCATCAACGCCACCGTCGTGTCCAGCATGCGGTTCGAGAACCCCCACTCGTTGTCGTACCAGCTGCACACCTTCACGAGTCGGCCCGACACCTTCGTGAGCGTGCTGTCGTACGTGCTCGACGCGGGGTTGTGGTTGAAGTCGACGCTCACCAGCGGCCCGTCGCTGTAGGCGAGCAGCCCCGCCAGCGGCCCGCTCGTCGATGCCGCTTTCATGACCTGGTGGATCTCGTCGATGCTCGTGTCGCGCGCCGCGACGAACGACAGGTCGACGAACGACACGTTGATGGTCGGCACGCGCATCGAGAAACCGTCGAGCCTGCCGTTGAGCTCGGGCAGCACCAGGCCGACGGCGGCCGCCGCACCGGTCTTGGTCGGGATCATGCTGTGCGTCGCGCTGCGCGCGCGGCGCAGGTCTTCGTGATAGACGTCGGTCAGCACCTGGTCGTTGGTGTACGCATGGATCGTCGTCATCAGCCCGTTCACGACGCCGATCGCGGCGTGCAGCGGCTGCACCAGCGGCGCGAGCGCGTTGGTGGTGCAGCTCGCGTTGCTGATCACCACATCGCTCGCCTTCAACACGTGGTGGTTCACGCCGTAGACCACTGTCGCGTCGACATCGTTGCCGCCCGGCGCCGAGATGATCACCTTCTTCGCGCCGCCCGCGATGTGCGCCGAGGCCTTGGCCTTCGACGTGAAGAGGCCCGTGCATTCGAGCACCACGTCGACGCCCAGATCCTTCCACGGCAGCTCGGCCGGATTGCGCACCGCGAGCACCTTGATGCGGTCTCCGCCCGCGCCGCTCTTGTCGGCCGAGACGATCATCGAATCGCCGTCGACGCTCACCGAGCCAGGGAACGGGCCGTGCGCGGTGTCGTAGCGCGTCAGGTGTGCGTTGGTCTCGGGCTTGCCGAGGTCGTTGATCGCGACGATCTCGATGTCGTGCTTGAACCCGCCGTTGCGCCGACCCTCGTAATGCGCGCGCAGGATGTTGCGGCCGATGCGGCCGTAGCCGTTGATGGCGACTTTGATGGTCATGGTCCGACTTTCCTTCTGGATGGTTTTCTGGATGAATTAGAGAGTGCCTTGCGCACCGTGGCCGCGATGTTGTCCGCCGTGAACCCGAAGTGCTTGAACAGCACCGGCGCCGGCGCCGATTCGCCGAACGTGTCGATACCGACGACCGCGGCGCAGCCGTACTTCCACCAGCCATCGCTCACGCCCATCTCGACCGCGATGCGGGGAACGCCGCGTGGCAGCACGCGCTCCTTGTAAGCCATGCCCTGGCGGTCGAACACACTGGTCGACGGCATCGAGACCACGCGCACCGCGATGCCCCCGTGCTGGCGCTCGGCGAGCAGTTGCTGTGCGTGCAGCGCGAGCGTCACTTCGGAGCCGGTCGCGATGATCACGGCTTGCGCGCGCCGACGCAGGCCCACCTCGCTAGGCTCTGCGAGCACGTAGGCGCCCTTCGCGATCTCGTCGAGCGAGGCCTTCGGCGCATAAGGCAGGTTGTGGCGCGAGAGCAGCAGCGCGCTCGGCCGCGTCTTGCTCTCGATCGCGCAGGCCCACGCGATCGCGGTCTCGGCGGTGTCGCAGGGGCGCCAGACGTCGAGCCCGGGAATGAGCCGCAGCGACGCCGCGTGCTCGACCGACTGGTGCGTCGGCCCGTCTTCGCCGAGGCCGATCGAGTCGTGCGTGAAGACGTGGATCACGCGCGTCTCCATCAGCGCGGCCATGCGGATCGCGTTTCGGCTGTAGTCGCTGAAGGTGAGGAAGGTACCGGCGTACGGAATCAGCCCGCCGTGCAGCGCGATGCCGTTCATGATCGCGGCCATGCCGAATTCGCGCACGCCGTAGTTGATGTGGCGGCCGGCCTTGCCCGTTCGATCACCCGTCGCGTCGAGCGCCACCGCGCCATCGGCAGTGAAGCGCAGCGGCGGCGTCGACGTGGTGTTGGTCAAGACCGAGCCGGTCAGGTCGGCACTGCCGCCGAGCAGTTCGGGCAAAACCTTCGTGAACGACTCGAGCGCCTGCTGGCTCGCCTTCCGACTCGCAAGCGTCTCGGCCTTCGCATGCGCCGCGACGGCCGCGTCGACAGCCGCTTGCGCCCAGCCCACCGGCAACTCGCCGCGCACGCGGCGCGTGTATTCGGCGGCGAGCGCGGGGTGCGCCTTCGCGTACGACTGGAAGGACTGGTTCCACGCGTCTTCGGCCCGGCGGCCGCTCGACTCGGCGTTCCAGTGCGTGTACGCGTCTTCAGGAATCACGAACGGTTCATGAGGCCAGCCGAGCGCGGCACGCGTCAGCTTGATCTCTTCGGCACCGAGCGCTTCGCCATGCGCCTTCGCGGTGCCGGCGCGGTTCGGCGAACCTTTGCCGATGGTCGTCTTGCAGCAGATCAGCGTTGGCTTGTCGGTGCTCGTTTTCGCCTCGGCGATCGCGGCACCGACCGCATCGGCATCGTGGCCGTCGACGTTCGCGATCACGCGCCAGCCGTACGATTCGAAGCGCTTCGGCGTGTCGTCGATGAACCACGGCGCGACCGGGCCGTCGATCGAGATGCCGTTGTCGTCGTAGAGCGCGATCAGCTTGTTCAGGTGCCAGGCGCCGGCGAGCGCGCTCGCTTCGTGGCTGATGCCTTCCATCAGGCAGCCGTCGCCGAAGAACACATAGGTGTGGTGGTCGACGACGCTGTGCTCCGGCCGATTGAACTCGGCCGCCAGCAGCTTCTCCGCGAGCGCCATGCCCACGGCGTTGGCCAGACCCTGGCCGAGCGGGCCGGTCGTGGTCTCGATGCCCGGCGTGATGTGCACTTCCGGATGGCCCGGGGTCTTGCTGTGCAGCTGCCGGAAATGGCGCAGCTCGGAGAGCGCGAGGTCGTAGCCCGTGAGGTGAAGCAGCGCGTACTGCAGCATCGACGCATGGCCGTTCGACAGCACGAAGCGGTCACGCCCCGGCCAGTGCGGGTTCGCCGGGTTGTGGCGGAGGTGGTGACCCCAGAGCGCGGTCGCCATGTCGGCCATGCCCATCGGCGCGCCGGGGTGGCCGGAATCGGCCTGCTGCACGGCGTCCATCGCGAGGGCTCGAATGGCGTTGGCCATCAGTGTGGAGCGCGCGGTTTTCGGCCCGGGCTTCGCGGCTGCCTGGCCCGGGACGGCAGCCGACGTGGCGCGTGCGCTGGGGTTCGGCAAAGTGTTCGAGTCGGTGTTCGTGGTCGCGGCCATGCGGCTCCGGGGTCAGCGCGCCGAGGTGGCGCGCGAGGGCCGCATTTTAGGCGCGAGGGCCGTTCGATAATCGGCAAATGCAAGGGCTGCATCTCATCGCCGATCTGCGCGGCTGCGCGGCGGGTCGGCCGTTGATGACCCAGCCCGAGGTGCTGCGGGCTTTGTGCCTGGCCGCGGTCGACGACGCCGGCCTGCACGCGGTCGGCGAGCTCTTCCATCGCTTCGCGCCGACGCTCCTGCACGGCTCGGGCGCGCCCGTCGGCATCACCGGCGTGGTGTTGCTCGCCGAGTCGCACCTGGCGGTGCACACGTGGCCGGAGATCGGCGCGGTGACGCTCGACGTCTACGTGTGCAACCTCGGTATCGACAACACGGCACGCGCGCATGCGCTGTTCGATTCGCTGCTCGGCGCCTTCGCGCCCGCCAGCGTGGAGAGGCGCGACATCGTGCGTGGTTCGCTCGATCCGTGTCAGGCGGAATCATCGGCGCGGCAAGCCCACGCATGAAGCCGCTGAAAGCGATGATCCTCGCGGCCGGACGCGGCGAACGCATGCGGCCGTTGACCGACACGACACCGAAGCCCTTGCTCGAGGTGCACGGCAAGCCGCTGATCGAATGGCACCTCGAGGCCTTGGCCGCGGGCGGCGTTCGCGAGGTCGTCGTCAACACCGCATGGCTCGAAGCGCAGATCGTCGAGCGCCTCGCCGATGCGTCGCGCTTCGGGCTCGACGCGATCACGTTCTCGCGGGAGGGTCGCGACCACGGCGGTGCGCTCGAGACCGCGGGCGGCATCGCGAAGGCGCTGCCGCTGCTCGGCGAGTGCTTCTGGCTCGTTTCGGCCGATGTGTACACGCCAGGCTTTCGGTTCGAAGCGGCAGATGCCGAACGCTTCGTCGCGAGCGGGCACCTGGCGCACCTCTGGCTCGTGGCCAACCCGCCGTTCCACCCGAAAGGCGACTTCGGCCTCGGCTCGGATGGCTTCGGCCTCGCCGACACGGCCGGCCCGGACGGCCAACGCTGGACCTACGCGAACATCGCACTCTGTCGCGCTTCGCTGGTGAACGGCGTCGACGCGGGCACGCGGGCACCGCTGGGGCCGTGTCTGGTCGAAGGCCTGCGCCTGCGCCGCATCACGGCCGAGGTCTATCGCGGCGCCTGGGAGAACGTTGGCACGCCGGCGCAGTTGGCGGCGTTGAACGCAACAGCGCGGCCGGCGGCCGATCATGTTTGGATGAGCTTCGTCAGGACGCTCTGATAGCCGACCAGGCCAACGCCGGTGTAGCGCAGCTCACGCCCGCCGGTCAGCACGACCTTGTCGCCGACAATCTTGCATCGGAAGTGACTGCGCGGGGTCTGATGCCAGCGCGAAGCCGTTCGCCTGCAGCAGCAGAATCGACACGTCCACGGAGAGAAACTGGTGTTGCGTGTCCTGCCCTCCGATCGGATTGGGCCATGTATGGGTCGCCCGCAGCGCCAGCTAGGGCGTGAGCGTTGCCGTCGCCTCGTCGATGTGGGAGAGCACTTGCGGCGTCAACTTCGCCATCACATCGACGGCGCCGAGATTCGATTGCAGCTGCGCCAGCGTCGACGCGCCGGTGATCACCGTCGAGACATGCGGGTTTTTCGCAACCCAAGCGATCGCGAGCTGGGCCGCCGAGCAGCCCAGGTCCGACGCGATCGCGCCGAGCTTGGCAACCGCCGCGTTCTTGGATGGATCGGTGAGGCTCGCCTTCAGATAACCCATGCTCTCGAGCGCACCACGGCTGCCTTCCGGAATGCCGTTCTTGTACTTGCCCGTGAGCAGGCCGCTCGCGAGCGGACTCCAGGTGGTGAGGCCGAGGCCGATGTCGGCGTAGAGCCGCGCGTATTCCGTTTCGACCCTCGCGCGATGGAAGAGGTTGTATTGCGGCTGTTCCATCACCGGCTTGTGCAGGTGATGGCGCTCGGCGATCTCCCAGGCCGCGCGAATGTCGTCGGCAGGCCATTCGCTCGTGCCCCAGTACAAGGCCTTGCCGCGGCTGATCATGTCGCTCATCGCCCACACGGTCTCTTCGATCGGCGTCGCCGGGTCGGGTCGATGGCAATACACCAGGTCGACGAAGTCGAGCTGCAGGCGCCGCAGTGAACCGTCGATCGCCTGCATCAGGTACTTGCGGTTCAGCGTGTTCTTGCGGTTGACGGGGCTGCCCTCGCGCGCCAGGCCCCAATAGAACTTGGTCGAGACCACGTAGTCGAGGCGCGGCCACTTCAACGCCTTGAACGCTTCGCCCATCACCACTTCGCTCTCGCCTTGCGCATAGACCTCGGCGTTGTCGAAGAAGTTGACGCCCGCGTCCTTGGCCGCCGCGAGCATCTCGGTCGCGGCCCGGGTGTCGACCTGGTTCTTGTAAGTGACCCATGAACCGAGCGATAGCTGGCTCAGTTGCAGGCCGCTCGGGCCGAGGCGTCGGTATTCCATTCGTGACTTTCGTGAATGTCGTGCGGGAAGAACCCAGGTCGGCCACGTTATCAGCGTTCGCCGACTCGGGTCATTCGGCACGCCACCCCCGTCGTCACCCCTTTGGCTTGCCGAGCTCGCGCCAACTTTTCTGGCCGACCGTCACGCCGTGTTTCTTCGCGGCGGCCTTGATGCGTTTCCATGCCGCATCGCGTTCAGCGTCGGTCACGTCTTTCACCTGATCGAAACGCGCGATCGCGTTGCGCACGTGGCTGGCGTTTTCGAGCGGTTCCTTGCGCTCGGCCGGGAACGCGAATTCACCTTTCGGAATCGCGTTCCGCTTCGCGGCATCGAGGGTGGCCATGGTCATGTCCTTTCGATGAGTGGCGCAGGGCGCGCCGCGCTGCTGGAGCAATCGACGTGCCTTCGCGGTGCGCGCCAGGGCTCCCCGGAGCGGCACGCTCGAAGGCTAAAGTCGGCGGCCCATGCCGACCTTCTACATCTACGCCTTCTGCGCCTTCGCCAGCGGCTTCGCGCTCCGCATCATCGACCCGATCGTCCTTCCGGTCGCCCACTTCTTCGCCATCGGACCGGCCTCGGCCGCGATGCTGAACACCGCCTACGCATTGCCTTACGCGATCGCGCAACCGTTCCTCGGCCCGCTCGGCGACCGCTTCGGCAACGCCCGCTGCATCCGCGTCTGCATCGCCGCGCTCGCCCTCACGCTGGCCGGCGGTTCTTTGGCGACGAGCTTCGAGTGGCTGCTGGTCTCGCGCGTGTTCGCGGGCATCGTCGCGGGCGGCTTGATCCCGATCGTGCTCGCGAGCCTCGGCGACGATCACGCGATGAGCGAACGCCAGGTGATGATCGGCCGCATGCTGTTCGCGATCATCGCCGGGCAGATGCTCGGCTCGGTCATCTCGGGCTTCGCCAATGTCGCGTACGGCTGGCGCAGCCCGTTGGTGGTGGCCGCGCTGGTCGGTGCACTGGCCGCGGTCGTCGCGTGGGTCCTGCTCAAGCCCGCGCCGCTCGTGGTCGCCACCGATTCAAACGGCCAGCCGCTGCGCGCGCCGACCTTCCGCGGGCTCTATGGCCGCGTGTTCCTGAATCCGAAAGCACCATGGCTCTACGCGAGCGTGCTGATCGAGGGCGCGCTCTTCTATGGGCTTTTTCCATTTGTCGGCGGCTTGCTGCTCGATCGCGCCGGCGGCGAACTGCCGACCCTCTCGACCAAGACCGGCCTCGTGCTCGGCGCGTTCGCCATCGGCGGCCTCGCGTACGCGCTCTCGGTGCGGCACTTCATCCGCTGGTTCGGGGTGCGCCGCATGTGCCTGGTCGGCTCGACCACCGCGGCGTGCGCGTTCGCGTCGATGGCCTGGCTTCCGACATGGTGGCTCGATGCCGCGGCCATGCTCGTCTGCGGCCTGTCGTTCTACATGCTGCACAACTCGATGCAGACCGAAGCGACCGAACTCGCGCCGTCCGCGCGCGGCTCCGCGGTCGCGCTGTTCGCGTGCGGCTTCTTCGCGGGCCAGGGCATCGGGCCGCTGGTGATGGCGCCGCTGGTGCATCAGGTCGGCTTCACGGTGGCGCTGGTGGCGACCGCGATCGGCCTGCTGCTGCTCGGCCAGATCGTGGTGCGACAGGTCATCGACCGGCACGTGCCGGTCGTGGTGGCGTGAACCGGGCTGAAGGCGGCTTTTCTATACTGCGACGCCTTTCGCCCCGCACCCTTCCACATGGCCTCGCCTGTCCCCATCGCGCCGGTTCGCATCAGCGCCTTCACCGCGACCACCGCGGTCGGTGTCGGCCGCGCGCCGCTGCACCGGGCCTTCGCGATGCAGACGAGCGGCTTGCGGCCGAACGATTTCAGCCATCGACCGCTGGCCACCTGGATCGGTCGCGTCGACGGCCTCGAATCGCGTGCGTTGCCGAAGGCGCTGCACGCCTGGGAGTGCCGCAACAACCGCCTGGCGTGGCTCGGTCTCGAAGCCGATGGCTTCATCGACGCGGCTCACGCGGCGCGCGAGCGCCACGGCGCGGCACGCGTCGCGCTGGTGCTCGGCACCTCGACCTCGAGCATCGGCGAAACCGAAGCCGCGTACCGACAGCTCGACGCCGAGGGTCTCTTCCCCGAATCGATGCGCCAGCCGCTCGTGCACACGCCGCACTCGCTCGCGAGCTTCGTGCACGAGGCGCTCGCGCTGGAAGGCCCGTGCGTGACCGTGTCGACGGCGTGTTCATCGAGTGCCAAGGTGTTCGCGACGGCCGAGCGCCTGTTGCGGCTCGGGCTGGTCGATGCGGCCATCGTCGGCGGCGTCGACACGCTGTGCGGCAGCGTGCTGTTCGGCTTCAACTCGCTGCAACTGGTGTCGAGTCGGCCGTGCCGACCTTTCGACGCGGCGCGAGACGGCATCAGCATCGGCGAGGCCGCCGGCTTCGCGCTGCTCGAACGCGGCCACGGTGCCTTCGAGTTGCTCGGCCACGGTGAATCGAGCGATGCGCATCACATGTCGACGCCGCACCCCGAAGGCCTCGGCGCCGAACGCGCACTCGACGACGCGCTCGCGCGCGCCGGCATCGGGATCGGCGCCATCGATTACCTGAACCTGCACGGCACCGCGAGCGTGAAGAACGACGAGGTCGAGGCCGCGCTGGTGGCGCGCCGCTTCGACGCGCGCACGCAGGCGAGCTCGACCAAGGGCTTCGTCGGCCACACGCTCGGCGCGGCCGGCATCGTCGAAGCGGTCGCGTGCCTGCTCGCGATCGAACACGGCCTGATGCCCGGCACCGTGAACACCGAAACGCTCGACCCGCTCTGCGGCCCGCAAGTGCGCCTGCAACCCGCACGTGGTGACGTGCGCATCGCGGCGAGCAACTCGTTCGGGTTCGGCGGCAACAACGGTGTGCTGATCGTGGGCCGCGGCGATGGGTGAGCCGCTGTCGCCCGAATTGCCCGTGGCCTTGCCCGTGAGTCACACGCTCTACATCGACGGCATCGCACTCTGGGCGCCGACCCTGCCGGGCTGGGATCGCGCCCGCGCCGCCTTTCGCGGCGAAGGCGCGTTGACCGATCCGCCCGCCAAGCGGCCCGCACCCGAACTGCTGCCAGCCAACGAACGCCGGCGCGCACCCGACACGGTCTCTCTGGCGCTCGAGGTGGCCTCGGCCGCGGTGCGTGCGTCGGGCCATGCGGCCGATGCGTTGCCGGCGATCTTCGTCTCGGCGCATGGCGACCTGGCCGTCAACGACGCGGTGTGCACCACGCTCGCGGCCGACCCGAACCTGATCTCGCCGACGCGCTTCCACAACTCGGTGCACAACGCCGCCGCGGGCTACTGGACCATCGCGACCGGCTGCATGCAGGCGAGCAGCGCGCTCACCGCACACGAATCAAGCTTCGCCGCCGGCCTGCTCGAGGCAGGCGCGCAGAGCGCAGCCGACCGATGCGCGGTGTTGCTGGTCGGGTTCGACGTGACCGCGGTCGGCGCGTTGCGCTCGACGGTGCGGAGCGAGGGCCTGCTCGCGGTCGGGCTCGTGCTCGCGCCGGCGCGCGGCCCGAACAGCATCGCGTCGCTCGAATGGTCGCTGCAGAGCGGCGCCCGTTCACCGGTGCCGTTGCGATCGAGCGCCGCGCGATCGCTCGCCGGCAATGCGATGGCCGATGCGTTGCCGCTGTTCGAATCGATCGCGTCGCAACGCCACGAGCCGATCGCGATGCCGCTCTCGGCCAGGCTCTCGCTGCGCGTGGCATTGAGCTTCTTCGCATGATCGTCGACGTCCGATGAACGAGACCCACGACGCGCTCATCATGGGCGGCGGCCTCGCCGGCCTTACGCTCGCCCTGCAGCTGAAAGCGCGTTGCGCCGATCTGCGCATCGCGCTCGTCGAGCGCCGCACGCACCCGGTGCCCGAAGCGGCGCACAAGGTCGGCGAGTCGTCGGTCGAGATTGGCGCGCATTACCTCGCCGAGGTCCTCGGTCTCAAAGACCATCTCGAGACCCGGCAGCTGAAAAAGTTCGGCTTCCGCTTCTTCTTCTCCGAAGGCCGGCGCGACATCGACCAGGTGACCGAGATCGGGGCCAGCCGCCCGCTCGCCGCCACCAGCTACCAGATCGATCGCGGCATCTTCGAGAATTTCCTTGCCGAAGAGGCGCAGCGACGCGGCATCGCGTTCATCGACGGCGCGCGGGTTCGCACGATCACCCTGGCCGACAAGGCGGTCGCGAACGGCGTGCACCGCATCACCGGTTCGCGCGACGACGGCGCCCCGTTCGAGTGGCGCGCCCGCTGGCTCGTCGACGCCGCCGGCCGTGCCGGCCTGCTGAAGAAGAAGCTCGGTTTGGCGCGCCCCAACGCGCACGACTGCAACGCCGTGTGGTTCCGCATCAGCGACCGCATCACGCTCGACGACTGGACCGACAACGCCACCTGGCGCGCGAGCTGCAACCCGCCGGCCCGCTGGCTCTCGACCAATCACCTCGTCGGCGCCGGCTACTGGGTGTGGTTGATCCCGCTCGCGTCGGGCTCGCACTCAGTGGGCATCGTCGCCGACCCGAGGCTGCACCCGCTCGACCGCATCGACACCTTCGAGAAAGCGATGGACTGGCTCGAAATCTACCAGCCTCGTCTCTTTGACGAGCTCGACGGCAAACGCCGCTTGCTGCAAGACTTCGCGTTCTTCAAGCGCTTCTCGTACGGCTGCGGCACCGTGTTCTCGGCCGACCGCTGGGCGCTCACCGGCGAGGCTGGGCTCTTCCTCGACCCCTTCTATTCACCCGGCAGCGACTTCATCGGCATCGGCAACACCTTCATCACCGAACTCGTCGCGCGCGACCGCGCGGGCCAGTCGATCGGCGCGCACGCGCAGGTGTTCGACCAGATCTACCACTCGTTCTACGAGAGCACGCTCGCGCTCTACACCGACCAGTACCCGATCTTCGGCGACGCCGAAGTGCTGCCGGTGAAGGTGCTCTGGGACTACACCTATTACTGGGGCGTGCTGTCGCAGTTCTTCTTCCAGGAGCGCCTGACCGATCTCGCCGCGTTCGCCGCGCTGCGCGATGAGCTCGCGCATTGCCAGCAGTTGAACGTGGCGATGCAGGCGTTCCTGCGCGAATGGTCGGTGCGAAGCGAGAAGCGCAATCCGGCCGTGATGCTCGACCAGGCCGCGCTGCCGTGGTTCGCGCGCCTGAACGCGAGCCTGCACGACACGCACGACGACGCGTCGTTTCGCTGGCGCATCCGCCAAGCCACCGCGCAGCTGCGTGCATTGGCAGCCTTGATCCTTGAGCAGGCCCGCCGCGATCATCACGGGCTCGAAGCAACTGCGCTTCAGATGTTGCTCGATGCGACCTCGATGAGAGTGCTCGACAGCGGCCTCAAGTTGGAAGATCGGCCGATGCTTTTTGCGCCGCTGCCCGCCGTGCGTTCATCCGCTTCACGCCACGTGTCTGTCGAGGCTTAGGGTTGACCTGTTCATTCGGCACGCCGAATGCCAAGTGCCACTGACCCGGCGTGCCTTGACTGCCCCGGGAGGTTGACGGATACCGTCAATCCACAACAACTTCGACATTGGAGCTTTCGACCATGAGCATCTTCGGCGACATCATCAGCAAGATTTTTCCCTCTTCGCATCCGGCGGCGACCCAGCCCCAGATCGTGGCGGCCGGGTCTGCCGCAACACCGGCCGCCGCGCCGAAGGCAGCCGATGCGCCGCCCGTCGACGTGGAACAGATCCTCACCGCCAAGGCCGCTCAAAGTAGCCAGCCCTTGAACTGGCAGACCTCGATCGTCGACCTGATGAAGCTTTTGGGCATGGATAGCAGCATGACGGCGCGCAAGACACTGGCCGGCGAACTGCATTTCACTGGCGACACCAACGATTCGGCAACCATGAACGTGTGGCTCATCAAGCAAGTTATGGCTCAGCTCGCCGCGAACGGTGGCAAGGTGCCCGCTTCGTTGATGCACTGAGTCAAAGGGTCCCGAGATGCGAACGGCGCCTGCCGTTCGCGTTATCGGTTCTTGTTCCAGATCGCGGCCGTCAGCACGGTTGCGAAGCAAACCCACACCACCAGCGGCGCACTCGCCGCGGCGGCCGGCTTGTCGATCTTGCGAGCCTCATGGACGTAGGTCGTGCCCGCCAGCGCCAGAGCGCCCGCAGCCACGGTGCTCACAGGCAGGTTGCGCCCGCCGAAAAAGAGGCGGCTCCAACCGCCGATGCCGATGACGTTGCCGGCCAGCAGGCCCAGCGCCCGGGTGCGCAGCGCCGACGCGGGCCGACGCAAGAGCCGGTAGGCGGCGTAGGCCAGTCCCGTCTCGATGCCGAGCCACGCCAGCGGGAAAGCGATATCGGGCGGCTTGATCGCGGGCTGCCGCAACAGGCGGTACCACGCGAACACTTTCGGGTGGTCGGGGCTCGGCGTGGTTGATCGGCTGATCGCATACGGAACGAGGTACGCCGTGGCGGCGATCGCCGCAGACACGAGCGGCGTGAAGCCTTCGTCTGTTCCTTCCAGTCTTGCGTCTTGCATGGGCTGCCTTTGTCCATTTGGTCACGACGCGCCTCCTCAGCATTCGGCGGGCCTTGCCGAGAACGAGACAGACGCCACCGGCGACAGCCGTCGGGGCGCGCGTTCCCAACTCAAAGGCGATTCAAATGCTCCGTTCCGGCCCGTTGCTCTCGCGCGTCCCGTCGTCGGTTCATTGGAGGAAAGGCATGGCGGCATCGATCGCCGGCGGCCTTGCGCTCCTGGTCGCGGGTTGCGGTGGGGGCAGCACCTCGAGCATCGTGGGCGAAGCGGCGCCGACCCTGCAACCCGCATCGACGACGCTCGCCGGCACCGTCGCGGTCGGCGCGCCGATGGTGAACGCCGTCGTCACGCTGAAAGATGCGCACGGCACGACCGTGACCGGCAGCGTCGCGGCCGACGGCAGCTACACCGGCCTCTCGCTCGACGGCCTCACCGCGCCGTACAGCCTGCAGGCGTGCGGCCTCGTCGACGGCAACTACGCGTGCTTCTACAGCGTGGTCGCGCAGGGCGGCACCGCCAACGTCACCCCGCTCACCAACGCGACCGTCGCGCTCGCGCTCGGCAGCGATCCAGGCAGCATGTTCTCGGCCACCAACGCGGTCAGCCCGCCGAGTGCCGCCGACCTCGCAACACAGGTCAGCAAACTGAAATCGGCCCTCGGCGACACCTTGAGCGCCGCCGGTGTCGGCAGTGCCGATTTCGCGACCAGCCCCTTCAGCGCCGACCGCACCGGCATGGACAAGGTGCTCGACGCGGTGAAGATCAGCACCGGCACCGACGGCGGCACCGCGAAGACCTTCGTGCAGGTCGAAGGCAAGATCGGCTCGGGCAACGCCTACCTCGACAAGGACGCCGGCTCGGGCACGCTCAGCGCGGGCACCGGCCTCGACGTCGACCTGCGCGGCATCAGCCACGTCTTCAACGACGGCCTGAGCCACGCCATCTCGGCGACCGACGAGGCCACCTGCGTCTCGCGCATGACGAGCGCCGACATCTTCGACAACGCCTTCATCCTCAACATGGGCGAAGGCGTGGTGGTCGACAAGGCCCACGGCCCGGCGATGATCTGCGGCTTCGCCGCGATGCAGGGCCTGCTCGGCGGCGTGTTCGCGAACCCGGTGCTGAAGGACTGCGATTTCACCACCGACCCGGCCAACAAGGTCTGCGTCGCCGGCTTCAACATCGTGCGCGGCGAGAACGTGTTCGAAGGCGCCGAGCTCGCGGTGGTGCTGCGCACGGTCGGCAGCACCACGGCCGCGTGGAAACTGCTCGGCCGCGAGTCACCGTACGACATTCACGTGGGCGCCGCGGTGCAGCGCTCGGTGCGTGTCGACGTGCCGGCCGACGACGCCCGAGCCGCGCCCGACTTCACGCGTGCACTGCAGTTCGACATCACCGGCAGCGACGGCAGCAACCCGATCGCGATCCGCAAGGCCAAGGTCTACCAGCACACGCTCGACGGCACCGGCTGGGAGCCGAACCCGATGGTCACGCTCTCGCTCTCCGATGCGTGCATCTCGGCGCTGCGAACCCACGAGACCGCGCGCCTCACGATCGACATCGGCAACAACCCGCCGTGCGGCTCGAGCTGGCTTGCGCTCGGCTATCAGTCGGACCCGAACGCCGCGGCCCTCGGCGACGCGCTGATCGACAACTTCTACAAGCGCGGCCGCAAGGTGCGGATCGATCTGTTCACCAACCTCGGCGGCACCGGCACGCCGGTGGCCTCGCTGGTGCGCCGGGTCGAAGGCGTGCCGCCGAAGGCCGCCGCGCTGGCTTCGTTCTCGTGGTTGCAGCTCGATGCCCCCACGCGCGCCGCGCTGGCGGGTTTCGACGGCTCGACCGGCAGCTTCACGGCCAGCTGGGTCGCGAACCCGAACGTGTCGGCCAACGACATCACGTTCTGCCTCGCCGGCGACTGCCAGGGCGCTTCGCTCGGCGGCAAGACCGATGTCGTGCTCGGCCATCGGAGCCAGCAGATCACGCTCGACCGCCGGCCGGCCAACGCCGCGGCGTTCAAGCAGATCAGCCTGTACGGCCGTGACCACGACCAGGTCGGCGTGTCGAACAATTACTACAGCTGCGGCGGCGCGGCGAGCTGCTACTGAGCGCGCGCGGTTTCGGTTGATCGTGTGACGAAAGCCGTCGAGGTTCGAGCCTCGACGGCCTTCTGCTTTCGTCTGCACCGACCGCGCGCTTTTCGGAATGTTCAAGCCCCGTGGCCGGTCAGGCGCGAGCCGCTTGCGCTGCCGCGCGGCAGCCGTGATACAGCGCCTCTTCGAACACCGAGTACGCCGACAGATCGCTGTGCGCGTAATGAACGCGGCGTTGCGGCTCGGCGAGCGCGCGCAACGCCGCGCTGCTGCGCTGGCCGGGCGACGGCACCGCCATCGCGTGGCCGTAGCGCATCAGATCGATGCGGCGCAGCTTGCCGCGCAAGTCGCGGTGCGCGACCGACAGGTCGTCGATCACGCTCGTGGCCCAGTGCTGCCACGGCTCGCCGAGCAAGCGCTGGCGGGCCGCGCGTGACTGCGCCGCGTTGTCGCCGCCGAGCGCCCAGTAGGCGGTGAGCACGGTCGGGCCGGCGTGTGGCAAGGTCGATTGGTGCATGGCGTCGACGTAGCCGAGCGCGTCGCTTTGATAGATGACGTTGTCCCACGAAGGCGGCGCGCCGGGCACGTCGGCGAGCGGCGCGTCGATGTGCAGGTTCGCGACGAGCCACGGCACGTGGCTCTGTCGGGCCGCCGCTTCCGCCAACGCGGCCGGCGGGGCTGCGATCAAGCGCGCCGCGATGAAGAGCGGCACGGCGAGCACGACTTGCGGTGCGGTCCAGCGCTCGATGCGACGCTCGGCCGCGTTCCACAGGTCGACGCCGACCTCGTGCCTCGATTCCTCGACGCGCAGCGCGACCAGGCCGGTGTGCAGCCGCGCACCGAGCGGCGCGGCCATGCGCGCACTGAGGTGGCCATTGCCTTCGGGCCAGGTGAGCAAGGCGTCATGGGTGTCGTCTCCGGGATCGCCACGCATGCTGCCGTTATCGAGCGGTGCGCGAAAGCCGTGACGGCTCGCGAAGTAGTGCAGGCCGGCCCATGCCGAGACCTGGCCCGAGCCGGCGCCATAGTCGTCCCGGCAGCAGTAGTCGAGGTACCAGCGCAACGCGGGCGCGACCAGCCCTTGCGCATCGAGCCACGCGCTGAAGGTGGAGCGATCGAGCGCGTCGAGCGCATCGGTGCCGGCGGCGCGCGCGGTCGGCATCGTGAACGCGGCGTAACCCTGCCACTTCTCGACCGCGCGTTCGAAGCGGCGGTATTGCGCCCGCGTGTCGGCACGTTCGGCCGCGGGCAATGCATCGAGCGGCGGCAGGAGGCCGTCGCGCCAATGGCCATCGATGAAAAGCCGCTCTTGCGGGCTCGCGCAGAGATCGCGCTCGTCGTACACCGCGCGACCGTGCTCGAGGCGACGCAGGCCGAGCGATTCGAGCAGCTCGATGACCTCGTGCGCGTCGTCACCCGGCACCGGAAGGTAGTGCGCACCGAGCGGGCAGCCGATGCCGGCGATCGAGTGGCCACGCGCGTTGCCCCCCGCCGCGTCTTCGAGATCGAACACGTGCACATCGTCGATGCCGCGTTGCGCGAGCGTTCGGGCCGCGCCGAGCCCGGCGATGCCGGCGCCGACGACGATGACGCCGCAGCGATGCGCGGAAGCGGCCGTCGGCCACGCACCCGACTTCGAGGCGATGCCGAGCTCGCGCAGGCGATGTCCTCGTTCGGCGTTCGCGCCGACCCAGCCGCCCTGCAGTGCCGGGTCGGGCGCCGGGCCGCAACCCGCGAGCGGCGCGAAGGCGGCCGCCGCGAGCAGGCGGCGGCGCGTCGGGTTCGAGAGGTCACGCACGTTCAGGTCGCGTCATCGCGCGCCCCACAGGGCTCGACGCGGCAGCGACGAAGCCCCGCTCATGGGTGGACCTGTCCCCACTCTTCTTCATACGTCTGCACCAGCACCTGGTTCGACAAGCGGTTCACGGGAGCCGGCACGCGCGCCATGTCGAGCGGGAAATTGAACAGCGGCGCGAGGCCGTCGATGCTCAGGAAGCGCAGGCCCATAGGCAGCGCGGTCGGCATCCGGAACGGTCGATGGCTCGCGATCACGAAGCCCCATTCGCCGAAGCTCGGCACGTGCACGTGGTACGGCGTGGTAGCGAGACCGGCCGCTTCGATGGTTCTCGCGATGGTCCAGAAGCTCTTGCGCGCAATGAGCGGCGACGTGGTCTGCACCACCGCGTAGCCGCTCGCGTTCAGGTGTTGCGCGACGAGCGCGTAGAACGTCAACGTGTAGAGCTTGCCGATCGAGAAATTGGTCGGGTCTGGGAAGTCGATGACGATCACGTCGAACAGATCGGTGTGTTGTTCGAGCCAGCCGAACGCGTCGGCGTTGACGGTCTCGAGCTTGGGCGAATGCAGCGAGTCGGCATTTAATTGGCGCAGCAGCGGGTACTCGGCGAACAGATGCGTCATGTGCGGGTCGAGCTCGACCAGCGTGACGCGCTCGACGCCCGCGTACTTCAAAATCTCGCGCACCGCCATGCCGTCGCCACCGCCCAGCACCAGCACGCGCTTCGGCGCGCCGTGAGCGGCCATCGCCGGGTGCACCAGCGCCTCGTGATAGCGGTACTCGTCACGCGAGTGGAATTGCAGGTTGCCGTTCAGGAAAAGGCGCACGCCGGCGTTGCTCGCGGTGACGACGACGCGCTGGTACGGGCTCGATTCGCTGAAGATGACGTGATCGGCATAGAGCCGGTCCTCGGCCCAGGTGGTGACGCGATCGGCGCCGGCGAGCGCGGCGACGAGCGCCGCCACCACCGCGACGCAAGCGGCCGTGTGCGCGGCCATCGCACGGATCTCGCCGCGAAAGAGCCAGAGCGCCCACGCCGCGACCGCGGCGTTCATCAAGCCGAACACCGCACCGGTGCGGATGAGGCCCAGCTGCGGCACCAGCAGCAACGGGAACGCGATCGCGACCGCGAGGGCGCCGAGGTAGTCGAACGTCAACACCTGCGAGACCAGCACCTTGAGGCCGCCCGACGCACCGCGGCCGAACTGGCGCTTCAGGATTCGCATGACGAGCGGGATCTCGAGGCCGACGAGGATGCCGATCACCAGCACGAGCGCGTAGAGCGCGAACCGGAACGACGGTGTCGCGGCCGATTGCAGCGCGAAGAGCGCCGCCGGCATCAACCCCCCGACCAGCCCGACCAGCAATTCGATACGCAGGAAGTGCGCGACCAACTGGCGTTCGAAGTAACGCGAGAGCCACGAGCCGACGCCCATCGCGAACAGGTAGGCGCCGATCACGGTCGAGAACTGCAGGATCGAATCGCCGAGCAGGTAACTCGCGAGCGTGCCAGCGGCCAGTTCGTAGACCAGGCCGCACGCCGCAACCACGAACACCGATGCGAGCAACGCGAGTTCGGCGTGACCGACGGGACGTTCGTGGGTTGTCTGCATCACGGGCGCTCGATCGTAGTGCCGTCGCGACACCCGCCCGTGCGAATGCCGATTTCGACACGAACGGCCGGCGCCGAATGCTCGGGAGGGCGCCCCAGAATCGGCCGCAAAGCCCTGCCTTGCGCGGCGGTGACTCGGCCCCCGGGCGAGTCGACGACTCGGCCGTCGTGCGGCTCAAGCTGCACCGCTTGGTCGGAACGGCCGGTTATCGCGCCGAAACGGCGGGCAACAGCGTTGAAGCGCTCGAGGCACTCGGCGCGGCGTTATTCTCGGTGCTCATCACCGTCTTCGAGATGCTCGAGATGAGCGGCTTCGAATGGATTGCCAGCGCGAACGGCACCTTTGGAGACCGAAGACCTGCCAATCATCGCGATCACCGGCCACGATCACCGGCCACGGCGAAATGCTGTCGCGCGTGCATCAGTACGCAGGGCTCTACGGCCTCTTCAGATAGCCGTGGGACGACCGCGAGATGTTGCGGCACATCGTTCTGGCCCTGCTGCGGCGCGAAGTGAGCTCGTTCGCGAGCAAAGCGAGGGCATCGGTGCCGATGCCGCTCTGACGTGAAGGGGTTCGACGCGGCTTTGATGGCGCGACGCGTTGAGCGCCGATGTCGGCATCTCGGTCGCGCTGGATGGCGCACTCGTCACGAGGTGTGCATTGCGTCATCCCGCTGGCGCCCGGATCTGACGAACGGCGGCCCTGTCTCGATGGTCGGCAGCGCTCTTGCGAGGGTGGCCACCCACAATCGGTTCCGTGATCAATCCCAAGTCGCCCGCCATGCAGCAACGAGTTCGCACTGCCCGTGGTTTCACCCTCATCGAGGTGATGGTGGCGTTGATCGTGTTGGTGCTGGGCGTGCTGGGCGCTGCGGGAATGACGCTCACGGCGTTGCGGGACACCAAGCAGTCGAGTACCCGCTCGCAAGCAGTTGCGCTGGCTTACGAGTTTGCCGACTTGATGCGCGCGAATCCGGGCAATGAGGCGATCTTCACCGGCGCGGTGCCGACAACCCCCGTCCTCGCGTGCTACTCAAGTGCCGGGTGTAACCGTACCGAAATGGCGCAGAACGAATTTCGCGAATGGAATCGCAAGGTGACTGCCCCTGTCTCGGGCTTGCCCGGCGGCAATTTTGTCATCTGCCACGACGCCACCAACCTTGGCGTGATGGGCACGGCCGCATCGTGCGACAACTCAGCATCGTCCCCGCTGGTGGTGAAGATGAGCTGGGATGAGAAACAGAACGACGGCACTTTCTTGCCGACGACACCGAGCTCGCCACCCCGCCTGGTGATGCCCATCCAACCTTGACAAGGTCGACCCGAGCCACCCAACCCAGCCACACACAGCCAAGATGTTCTCGCTTGCCCTTGCCCCTGCTTCGCGCCAACGCGGCGTCACGCTCGTCGAACTGATGATTGCATTGGTGCTGGCGGCGCTTGTCGTGCTGGCCGCCACTGCGATGGTCGTGACCTCGCGAACGAGCTACCGCACGCAGGACGAAACCACGCGTTTGGCGGAATCGTCGCGCTTCGCGCTCGATCTGGTGAACCGCATGGTCCGTCTCACGGGCTACACCAACTTCGGCGACGACCAGAGCATTCCCCCGTTTTATGCGGGCGACCCGGCCTGGCTGATTGGGGCGCCAGCCTACGACTCGTATGCGATGAATGGTCCTGACCTGGTGGGAGCCGCCAACTCGAAACCAGGTGGCACGGCGGGCTACAACCGCAGCGACTCGCTCACGTTGCGCTACTTCGGCGCGAACAACGTGGGAGATCCGGACTTCGGCGCCATCGTCGACTGCGCCGGCGATTCGGTGCCGGAACCGGTGGGAGCGCCGGCAGGCAGCTTGGCCGACGTCAACCGCAAGGGCCGCGCCTACAACGTGCTGTATGTCGACCTCGACAGCGACGGTGAGCCCGCGCTGATGTGCCAACGGCAGAAATTCGATCCGGCAGGCGTGCCCATCGCCCTGCTGGAGACGAAAACACTGATTCGCGGCGTTGAGGAATTCCGCGTGTTGTACGGCGAGGCGCAGTACAGCGGCCCCGATCCCGATGCAGACCCGCTTGCCACGATTTCCTACCGCACCGGCGTCGGCGGCACGCAGCCCGTCACCAACTGGGACAACGTCGTGTCGGTAAAAGTCGCGTTGCTGTTGCGCAGCGCCCCTGGGGCGAGACCAGACTTTGACGCCAGCGCCTACGACCTGTTCGGCGCCACTTACGCCTCGTTCGATCCCACCACCCGCTTTTCACCGGCAAGCATGACGCCGCTCTCCGAACGCACGCGCTCGCGGCGCATCGTGCAAACGACAGTCGCCCTCCGCAATCGGTTGTCGGCTTGGCCATCGCTCAACGTCAATTGACCGCTGCCATGACCTCCTCTTCTGCCCCGGCCGTCGATACTTGCAAATTGGCGCGTCTGCCGGTCGCGTGCCATCGCCGGACGTCGCATGTCGCTCGCCGCGGGGCGCAACGCGGTTTTTCGCTGATCGTCGCGTTGCTGATGTTGATCGTCATCATCATCCTCGGCGTCGGCGCGTCGCAGATGTCGATCAACGAAGAGCGTGGCGCGCGCAGCGACCGCGACAAGCAGATCGCCTTTCAGGCCGCCGAGGCGGCGCTGAGAGATGCAGAGTACGAGATCCTCAACCCGGCAGCCGCGCCGTGCGAGGTTAATACGGAGCGTGGCCGCGGTCGCCTCGGCACCTCCACCTGCTTCAACCAGACCAACTTGCTCGGCTACGTGCCAAATTGCTCGCCAATGCCGAACGCGGGCTTGTGCGACTACAACTCGGCCTCGCCGGCCTGGGTCGACTCGTCGCCAAGCCACATCGATTTCTACCAAGACGCCATGGGTGGGCCCAACCCCCGCACGGTGCCATTCGGGTACTACACGACGCGGACTTATGGCTCGCAGAGCTCTGCGTCGATCGGCACCAATCGACCCCTCTCGCGTTATCCGCCGCGCTACATCATCGAATGGGTCCCGAAGAACACCACACTCGATTCGGTGGGCGCGACCGCCCACATGTTCCGAATCACTGCCATGGGCTTTGGCGCCAACGCCAACACCCAGGTCGTGTTGCAAACCGTCGTGAGTACGAAGGACTGAGTCATGCGCTTCATTAAAACCAAAACCACGATGCGATGGGCCAGCCTCGCGTGGGCGGTCGTCGCCACTGCCGCGTCTGCGGCCGCGCCCGTCGACATCTCGTCGCTACCGCTCTACAGCCGGCAACAAGCGCATCCCAACGTCGCGGTGACACTTTCAGTGGAATTTCCGACCGTCGGCACCGCCTTCAACGACCCGTCGGTTCGCAATTATGACCGGGCAGTTGCCTATCTCGGCTACTTCGACGCCACCAAGTGCTACAGCTACGTGCCCGGCACGCCGGGCTATTTCACGCCCAGAGGTCCTGCGGACGCTAACCACGAATGCTCGAATCAGTTCAGTGGCAGCTTCATGAACTACCTGACGATGTCGGCCATCGACGAATTCAGGTACGCCATCACCGGCGGCAATCGTGTCGTCGATCCCGCCGGCACGAGCGGGGCAACTGTCGAGCGTGCACGGCTCCCGGACGGCACGGCTGGCGTGGATAGTTTCTATGATTCGGACAGAAACTTTCCATTGCGGGTTCTGCAAGGCAGCGCCTTGACGACCTATCATTCTCGCGGTGCCTACGGAGCGACGTCGCCCTCTCTGCTCCAATCCGTGCTGCCGAGCAGCATCGGCCTGAACACCGACGCGGTGTACATCCACAACTGCCAGAGCAAGATCTTTTTCGGCGATGGCGGCGGCTCATGCCAGAGCCCCGACGCGACTCGCGGGGCCTTCGACGTTCGCATCGCTATGTGTGGCCCTGGTGCCGGCGCCGAAGGCGAGACGCGAACCGATCTCTGCTTCAATTACGGGACGGCATCGGCACCGATCTACAAGCCGGTCGGCGAGGCGCAGCGCAATGCCGCCAATGTGCGATTCGCGTCATTTGGCTATCTCATGGACCGCAACCCACCATCGAATTATTGTGGCGCGCTCGTCGCCGGGGCTGACTGGAACCGCTGCCGGTACGGCGGCGTTCTTCGCTCACCCATGAAATACCTCGGAGCGACGAATTTCGATGCCAACCTCAACCCTTCGCCCAACCCGAATCGCGAGATCAACGCCGACGGGACGTTCGTGGTCGATCCGGAAGGAAGTGCCATCGTCCCGGGCGGCTTCAGCGGGTTTATCAATTACGTCAACAAGTTCGGCTCTGCAACGGGCACCTACAAGACGTTCGACCCAATGGGCGAGCAGTATTACGAGGCGGTGCGCTATTTTCAGAACTTGGGCCCTACGGCGGCGGCTTACGACCCTGCACCCAGCGCTTCGCTCAGCGTGGCGACGATGGACTCCTTCCCTGTCGTCTCCAGGTGGACCGATCCCATACTAGCGCGGTGCGCCGCCAACTACATCATCAACGTTGCCGACACCAACACGTGGGACGACACCTATTTGCCAGGCTACAGCGGATCACCATCCGCCGGTTACGGTCGGCCGGCATCTCGGCCGATCGAAGGCGGCCTCGACGCCGTCCTATGGACCCAAAAAGCGGGCGATCTTGAGGCCACCATGCCATCGCTCGGCGTGTCCGTGCTAGGAGTCGGCTCTGGCGACGTCGAGCCGTCGCTCTCTGGCATCGAGTCTCGTGGTACGGGAACAATTGGGACAGCGAGCTATTTTCCCGTTGGCGTTGCGTACTGGGCCAACACGAACGACATCCGAAGCGATCGTGAGGGCGTGCAAACTGTCAAGACGATTTCCGTCGACGTCGCGGAAACTTCAAACTCCCCCATGACATTCCAGCAACGCCAACTTTTCCTGATGGGTAAATACGGCGGCTTTACCAATACCAAGGATCGAACCGTCGACGGGACTCAACAGAATCCGTTCTATGCCGCCGGTCCCCTCGGTTTGTCAAGTCCCGCGATCCGCTCCAATTCGGAATGGCTAGACGCGAACAACAATCCAACCAACTACTTGCTCGCGTCGGACCCTAAGCGTCTGATCGACGGCCTGCGCGCAGCCTTCGCGCGCATCGGCCTCCCGAGTGGTACCGCTGCGGGGGCTTCGCTGACGTCGGCAAACCTGATCTATGGCGGTGCCGGCGCTTATGTTGGGTCGTTCAAGTCGGCGCGTTGGTCCGGCAATGTCCTGCTGAAAAACGTCTCCTTGGATCCGTTGCCACCGTACGATCCGGTGGTGACCGACGTGCCGACGTGGGATCCGGCTGCGCGACTCGACGATCTCTGCGGCCCCGTCAACCCGCCGATAAGCGCTTGCCTGGACACCACGCCACCCTCTAACGGGCGAAACGTCGTGACGACGATCGGCACGCCCGGCGCGCGTTCCGCCGTGAATTTCGTGTGGAGCTTGCTCGATACGCCTTATCAGGATGCGCTGAACCTGATTCCCGGCACCGTCACGTCCGACGGCAACGGCCAACAACGTCTGAACTATCTTCGCGGCTACCGCGCAGACGAAGCGAGCCCGTTGGCGTTCCGGCCGCGCGATTCCGCGCTCGGCGACATCGTCAATTCAGGGCCGACGTATGTCGGCGCGCCGACAACCAACGTCCCGGACCCGGACTACGAAGCCTTCTATTCGGCCAACAAAACCCGGCCTGCGGCGGTTTATGTGGGCTCGAACGACGGCATGCTGCACGCGTTCAATGCAACCGCGCCAACGCTTCCGGGCGGCAACGAATACTTCGCCTACGTGCCGGGTTATTCGAAGGACGATCTGAACGCACTGACCAACCCGGGCTATCTGCACAAGACCTTTGTCGACACGACGCCAAAAATCCAAGAAGCCAGGGTCGGGCCGACGAAGGCCTGGAAGACAGTGCTCGTCGGCGCCAACGGCGGCGGTGCGCAAGGCGTCTTTGCGCTCGATGTAACCCACCCGGAGACATTTGGCCCCAGCAACGTCTTGTTCGAATTCTCCGATGCGGACGATCCCGACTTCGGCAGTGTGCTGGCGGCGCCCGAGATCGCCAAGTTGCAGGTGGGGGTGACATCTGCCTCGGTCCCCATCTATGAATACTTCGTCGTGGTTACCGGCTACAACGAAAGTCGGACCACGGTGAATGGTCGAACCGACACCCGAGTGAGCTCGGCGACACCGGCGAATCAAGGCTTTCTATTCCTGCTGTCGCTCAAGCACCAGCTCCCCAATGCATGGATACGGAATGTCGACTACTTCAAGTATTCGTTCCCGGCGGCGGTGCCAGGAAGCCGGAATGGTCTCGGCCCGGTCACGCTGTTGCCGAGCCGAACCGGCGATCGATCCACTGCCGCGCTCTATTTCGGCGACCTGCAAGGCCAACTGTGGCGCTTCAACACGGCCGTGGGATCAACCGCGCCGATCACGCCTGCCAATTACTGGAAGCCCGCGCTTGGTACGCTCGGGTCGCCTATTCCCATCTTCAATGCCCATGACGACGCGGGCAACCGCCAACCGATCACCGCGCGGCCCGAACTGTCCAACGGGCCGTTCCCGAACAGCACGATGCTGTTCTTTGGCACCGGCGCCTATCTGGGCGAAACCGACATCACCGGCACCAACGCGACCGCGCGACAGAGCCAGTACGCCATCCTCGACCTCTCGCCGAGCACGGCGATCGTTCGTTCGACCAACCCTTCTACGAGCGACCTGGTCAGGCGCACGGCCACATTGTCGGCCGGCTCGGTCAACGTGAGCGGCACGGCCTTCAACTACAGCGGCGCCGGCTCGAAGAAAGGCTGGTACATGGATTTCCCGAGCAGCGCGGACGGCGAACGCAGCATCAATAAGCCGGCCGTCCGCACCGGTCTGCTGACATTCGACACGTTGACGCTCGCCGGCGACGTCTGCGGTGCGGGCGGCGGCTACATTTACCAGCTGGGCGCCTTGACCGGCCTGGAGTATCTGGGCACGCCCGCTGGCTTCGCATCGACCGTCGGCATCCCGGGTCCGCCGCAGATCGTCGACCTGGGAAGGTCAGACGGCTCGCTACGCGTCACCGGCGAACAGGTGGGCACGCAACGTCAGACCACCATGGTTGGCGGCACCAAGGGCACGATCGACAGCACTCGCGACACCGGAGGTGCGGCGGTCAGCATCACCAGCAAAGCACCGCCGATCGGTAGGGTGAGCTGGCGCGAGATCTCGAACTGGAACGACAAGACCAACCACTGACCTATGAGCGCTACCATGATCTCCTTATCCGCCGACGCGGTGCTTGCTTCGCCGCTTCGGCGCAAGGACACCACGCTTCGCGGCTTCACGCTGATGGAGTTGATGATCGTGGTGGCCGTCATCGCGATCCTCGCTGCTATCGGCTTCCCCTCCTACCAAGACTCGGTCTGGAAGAGCAAGCGCGGCGAGGGCAAGGCCGCCATTTTTCGGGCTTTGCAGAGCGAAGAGCGGTACTACACGGCGAACAACACCTACGTCGTCGTGCCGTCACCGAGTGCGGTGGGATTCTCGATGCCGGTCTTCTCAGGCGACTCGCTCCCCAAGTCGGTTTACACGATCGCTGCCAACGCCTGTCCGGGGTCGACCATCGAACAGTGCGTCGTCGTGACCGCCACAACCATCGCGGGCGCAGACCCCAAGTGCGGGTCTACGCTTTCAATGACCAGCAAAGGAGTTAAAGACTCGTCCACCTCCAACCCTAACTGCTGGTGAGAACGCCTTGAAGTCCATTGCACGCGGATTCACGCTCGTCGAGTTGCTGGTGGTGGTGGTGCTGATCGCAATCATGCTAGCCATCGCCGTTCCGAGTTTCGCAAGCTTCATCGCCAACTACCGCGTCACCACCGCGATGAACGACTTCCTGCAAGGCGTGACGACCACCCGCCTTGAAGCGTTGAAACGCGGCAAGTTCGTTGATATGGTGCCGAAGGTGGCCGGTAACTGGCAAAGCGGATGGCGGATCATCGTGGACAGCGACAAGGACCACGCGCTCAGTCCGGGCGACGAGGTGATCTTTGAGCACGACGCGCTGTCGTCGTTCATCACGGTCTCCAACCCCAGCTCCGGTGGTTTCGACGACGGCACCGCCAGCATCTACATCGCCTTCGACGGCACTGGCTATCCGCGCAAGCACAGCACGGTTGCGGGTGTGACGGGGCCGTTGACCGGCGGCGTTGTGATGGTCGACGGCGGAGCGCCGAGGGCGACCGTCAAACACGCGCTTTGTTTGGCTGCCTACGGGCGACCACGCACATTCACGTTGGCGAGCGGCATACCAGACTGCTCTGGCGGCTAGAACCTCATTGCATAGCGCCAGCCGTGCCGGCGCGACGCGGCGGCTCGTTTCAACCGTGAATCGCGGCCGCGACGATCAACCCGATCGCAATCGCAATCGCCCCGACGACGATCGACAGCGCCACGTTCTTCTCCTCGACGATCTGATGCCACAGGTGGTAAGGCGTCAACTTGTCGACGATCAGGAAGCAGATCAGAAACACAAAAACGCCGATCAACGCGTACATGATCGAGCCGAACGCGACGTCGAGTTTGAGCCATTCCAAGCCTGTCATTTGAGTCTCCTGATGCCAATGGACAAGTCGCTAGCGGGTCTGTCGGGACTGGGCAAGCGCTTCATTTGTGCGCCCCGCCTGAGCTGAAGCCGCCGAACGCGCCGCCGCCGGTGCGGTAGCCGCTGCCGCCGCGGTGGTTGTTGAGGCAGCTCTGGTATTCGGTCGAAGCGTCGCCGAAGCTTTCACGAGTTTGCTCGCAATCGGCGGCGCCATTCGAATCGTCGCCGCAGCGGAACAATGCGAGCACGACGATGACGACGAAGATCCAGAAGAAAACCTTGCCGAGCGTCGATGTGCTGAAGGCGTTCAGCCCCGCGTCGCGCTTGAACGCGCCGAACTGGTCGCTGCCGATGCGAAACGCGCCGAGCACGGTTTCGGCCGGCAGCGCCGCCCCTCTCGACCACACCACCTCGCGATTGCGGTCGCCGTCCGGCGTCGGCGACACGCTCGCCGTCTCTTCGCGGTAGAGGCGACTCGCCGAAGCGCCCCCGGTGCCCTGGTAGTCGATGTTCTGCGTGCGCTCCGATTTGGCGAGCCGCCAATAGAACTCGCCCAGCACATAGGTCACTTCGCCGCCGTATGCGTAGAGCTTCTTGTAGAGCACGCCGTCGAGCTTCACGCTCGTACCCACCTTCTCGGGAACGCCGGTGATCGGCGCGCTCCAACTCCAGCCGTCTTCGGCGTCGACGACAAAGGCGAAACCTTCGGTGCGGTTGTAGAGCAGGTATTCGCGCCAGGCGCTCTGGCCGTCGCTGCTGTCGTCGTCGTCATCGGCAGCGCTGCCGATCGACTCGACCTCGATGCGCTCGACATAGCCCACCACCTGCCAAGGCAACGGCGTCCACGCCTCGCCACGCTTGCTGAGCGCGAGCGTGCCGACGCTGCCGAGCTTGAGCAGCGGCTCCATGCCGTTCGCCTGCGCGTAGTGCGCCATGTCGGCGCCGACGCCCTTCGAGACGTCGATCACCGACTTGCACTGCGAACAGACGATCGACTGCGTGGTGTCGAGCTTTACCGCCAGCGCGGCGCCGCAGTTCGGGCACTCGAAGCCCTTGCCCTTCAACGTCTTCTCGGAGGCGGCTTCGGAGAGCCCGGTCATCGCCAGCGCGCTCAGCGCCACCGACGTGCCGACCGACCACGCCGGGTGCAGCACGTTCGTGTAGTCGAGCGTGCCCACTTCGCCGCGGCTGCTGCGCAGGTCGGCAACCGAGAACGCGCGTGACAACTGCGGTGCCTTCGGCAGTTCGCCCTGCGCGGCGCCGAGCCGCGCCTCGGTCACCGATGCCACCACCCACGACTGGCCGTTCACCGTCAGCGGCGCGCCGACGTTCAACGCCGCCGATGCCGGCACTGCGCCTTCGAGCGGCGCATCGAACGCGATCACGTAGCGCCCGTTGTCTTCCGAGAGCCAGCCCGACTTCTGAAAGCCCGGCCCGCTCTCGAAAAGCGCGTGCCATTCGTTCCACGTGCCGTCGGCGTACTGGTATTGCAGCCGGCCGACCAGCACGAAGCGCGCGCCCTGGTAGGTGCCCGCGGCACCCAGTCGCAGCGGCGAGTGGTCGTCGAAGACCTCGGCACTCTCGCCGATCTTGCGCAGCGCCTCGCCTTCGCGCATCACGGTGCTGTGGCAGAAGCTGCACACCGCGAACGGCGACGCCGGCGAACGGAAGTCGACCGGCGCGCCGCAGTTCGGGCACGCGGCCCGGAACGCGCGCTGGCTGGCCGGCTCGGTGCTCAAGCGGCTCGGCCGGCGAACGTCAACGCGCGGCCCTCGTGCTCCTGCAAATCACGGCGATGGCGCGCCGGCATCGACGCGCGCACGGCCGCCTCGCGACGCATCGAAACGTCAAGCCAGCTTCTTCAGCAGCTCGACCTTCTTCGCATCGAACTCCTCCTGCGTGACGATGCCCTTGCCCTTCAGATCGGCCAGGCGTTCGAGCGTGGCCATCACATCCTCGGCCTTGACCCCGGCCAATGCCGAGGCCGCACCCGCCGCCGCTGCCGGCGCACCGGGTGCGTTCGCCGAAAGGCCCTGGCCGAGCTGGTTCGCCATGACCTGGCCCAACGCCACGCCAGCGCCTAGGCCGACCGCGCTGCCCACCACGCCGTTGCCACCACCTGCGCCCGCTGCCAGCGCGGGGATCGATTGCGCGGTCTGGTACTGCATGAACTTGGCGGTGTCGCCGACCATGCCCATGCCGATCTTCTGGTCGAGTATTTTCTGCAGCTCTTCCGGCAGCGAAACGTTCTGCATCGTCACCATCTCGAGCTTCAGGCCGAGCTTGTCGAACGCCGGCGCCGTTGCGGCCTGCAACGCGGCCGCGAACTCGACCTGGTTGGCGGCGAGATCGAGGAACGCCACGCCGCTCGACGCCACCGCGTCGCTGATGTGCTGCAGCATCAGGCCGCGCAGTTGACCATCGAGGTCTTCAACCGTGTAGCGCTCGCGCGTGCCCGAGATCTCGGTGTGGAAGAGCCGCGGGTCGGCGATGCGGTAGCTGTAGTTGCCGAACGCCCGCAGGCGCACGGCGCCGAAGTCCTTGTCGCGGATCGTCACCGGCTGGCTCGTGCCCCAGCGCTGGTCGACCTGCTGGCGCGTGCTGAAGAAGTAGACGTCGCTTTTGAACGGGCTCTCGAAGAGCTTGTCCCAGTTCTTTAGATACGTGAGGATCGGCAGCGTCGCGGTGGTGAGCGTGTAGCGGCCGGGGCCGAACACGTCGGCCGCCTTGCCCTCGTTGACGAAGAGGGCCATCTGCGATTCGCGCACCGTGAGCGAGCCACCGTTCTGGATCTCGCGGTCTTCCATCGGGTAGCGCCACGCCAGCGTGCCGTCGCCCGCTTCGGTCCACTCGATGATGTCGATGAACTGTTTCTTGATGAAATCCATCAGCGCCATGGCGGACACTCCGTTCAAGTGAAGAATGCAAGTCGCGTCAAATAATACGCTGCGATCTGCGCGTGCCAATACCTCGCGTCAAGGTCAACCGAACGATTGAATCGACATGAGGAAGCGGACATGAATGACACCACGTGCCGGCTCGCCGTCATCGGCGCCGGGCCGGTGGGGCTGGCGCTGGCGCTGCACGCCGCAGCCGCGCTGCCGCGCGCCGAGATCTCGCTCTTCGACACGCGGCCTGCCAACAAGGACGTGTCGGGCGACCCGCGCACCATCGCGGTTTCGCTCGGCACCGTGCAGCTGCTGCAACGCGTGGGCGCCTGGCGCGCCGATCTCGCGCAGCCGATTCTCGAAGTCCATGTGTCGCAGCAGGCACCCTCGCTCGCGGCACTCGCGAGCCGCTGGCTGCCCGAGCCGGCGCTTCGCATCCGTGCGATCGACGAAGCCGTGCCGATGTTGGGCGCGGTGCTCGCGTACGGCAGCGTGGTCGCGCCGTTGCAGCAGGTGTGGATGGATGCGCAGGCGCGCGCGCCCCAGCGCCTGCACACGCGCTTCGGGCAAGCGGTGACGGCGCTGAAGAACGTCGGCGCGACCGCTGTCGACGGAGGCGTGGAGGGCGTGGAGGTTGATGCCGGCATCGCCGAGCGATTCGATCTGGCCGTGATCGCCGAAGGCGGCGTTTTCAACGACCCGACGCGCCGCGAGTTGCAGCACGAACGCAAGACCATCGGCCATGATTACGCGCAGACCGCATGGGTCGGCAAGGTCACGTTCGAGAACCGCACGGCGAGCCCCCGACCGGCCGGCAACCTCGCGCTCGCCGAGCCACGCCGCGGCGTCGCGTTCGAACGCTTCACGCGCCACGGCCCGGCTGCGTTGCTGCCCTTGCCCGACGGCAGTGCAGGCCTCGTCTGGTGCGTGCCGAGCGCCGACGACCCGGTGCGCGATCTTGACGCGGCCCAGCGAGCCGCCGTGCTCAACACCATCTTCCATCCCGATGTCGGCCGCATCGCGACCGTCTCGCCGTTGAAGCACTTCGCGCTCGGCCTGACTGCCGAACGCACGCTCACCGATGGCCGCACCGTGCGCATCGGCAACGCCGCGCAAACGCTGCATCCGGTCGCCGGCCAGGGCATGAACCTCGGCATGCGCGACGCGTTCGAGCTCGTGCGCGCGCTCGAACGCTCGAGCGACATCACGGCCGTGCTTCGCAAGCTCGAATGGCAGCGCGCACCCGACCGCTGGGCCATGATCGCCGCGACCGATTTCCTCGCGCGCAGCTTCACGTGGAAGCTGCCGGGGGCGGGTACCGCACGGGGCTTGGGGCTGGCGGCGTTGCAGGCGATCGGCCCGTTCAAATCGGCGCTCGCGAAACAGATGATGTTCGGTTCGCGTTGAGGACGTTCGGCATCGCGATGCGCCGCGCGTCCGGCCGCATCGGCGAACGCACATCGTAGCCACCGATGCCGAAACCGGGCCGCTGAGCACATGTCGCTCGCCATCTTCTGGAAGCTGTGCGCGATCGTCTTGATCGCCGCGCTCGGCTGGATCGTCGGCAAGCTGCGCTGGCTCGGCGAGGCCGACCCGGCGCGCACGCTCGCCAACGCCGCGTATTACATCTTCGTGCCCGCGTTGCTCTTTCGAACCACCGCGCGCATCGACTTCGAGACGCTCGACACCACCATCGTGCTCGCGTTCTTCCTACCGGCGCTGGTGCTGCTCTTCATCGTCTACGGCTTCGAGAAGAGGCGCCCGGTCACGGCCGACCACGGCACCGCGGCGCCGAGCGTGCGCGCGATCACCGCGGTGTTCGGTAACACCTTGCAGGTCGGCATTCCGGTCGCCGCGGCGGTGTTCGGCGAGACCGGGCTCGCGATTCACGTCACCGTCGTCAGCCTGCACGCGCTCACGCTGCTCACGGTGCTGACGCTGCTGGTCGAGCTCGACCTCGCGCGCGAGCGGCGACGCACCGACCCGGCCGGCGGCCGCCTCGGCCGCATGCTGCTCAAGACGGCGCGCAACACCATCATCCATCCGGTCGTGCTGCCGGTGATCGCGGGCATCAGCTTCAACGCCAGCGGCGCGGTGCTGCCGGCGGTGGTGGATGAACTGCTGATCACGCTCGGCGCCGCCGTGGTGCCGCTTTGCCTGGTGCTGATCGGCATGTCGCTCGCGTATTACGGTGTGCAGGGCGCCTGGCAGGGCGCTGCGGCGCTGACGGTGATAAAGCTCCTCGTGTTGCCGGCGATGGCCCTCGTTTCCGCGCATTGGATCTTCGGGCTGCACGGCCTGCCGCTCGGCGTGGTGGTGATGCTCGCCGCGTTGCCGGTCGGCAGCAACGCGCTGATCTTTTCGCAACGCTACGCAACGCTGCAGGCCGAAGCGAGCGCGACCACGGTGTTCTCGACGCTCGCGTTCGTCGCGACCTGCCCGTTCTGGCTCACGGTGCTCGGGCTGTTCGCGCCGTGAGAGGCTGAGAACCTGCTCACTCGTTACGGTGCGGAGCGGCTGCGGAGCGGCAAAGGCGCAGCCGGCCGGCCGGCGCGGCGCAGCCTCGGCGGTCATCGCGTTCCGCGATGACTCCCCGGAGCTGCTCGGGTTTTGGGGGCGAGCGCAGAACTCGCCCTCGAAATGGCACCGAACGCTCCGGGCGAAGTCGGGCTCGGGGCTCAGACAGCTGCGCTCGTCGTGCTCCACGTCTCGGGGTCCCCCAAAACCCGAGCAGCTCCGGCGCCTCCGATACGCCGCGCCCGCCGGCCGGCTGCGCCTTTGCTGGGCGCGGTGGGGGCCCGATACCGGCTTTGCGCACCGTCGGGGCCTGCCCCCTCTCCCGCTCGCGGGAGAGGGGTCCTTGCGGAGCACTGCGCTTCAGCGAAGCCGCGGGCGAGTGGCTGTCGACGCGCATCTGCAAGCGCCGGCGGTGTTCGGGTTCTGGGGGACCCCGAGACGTGGAGCACGACGAGCGCAGTTGTCTGAGCCCCGAGCCCGGACCGACACGGAGCGCTCTGCCTCACCTACGAGGGCGAGTTCTGCGCTCGCCCCCAGAACCCGGACGCCGACGGGGAGTCATCGCGGACGCGATGACCGCTGGAAGCTGCGCGCCGACAGCCACTCGCCCGCGGCTGAGCCGCTCGCCATACGGGCCGTCGGCTTCGCCGCTCAATCACCACATGTGTTGTCCACCATCCACCCCCACCGAGAATCGAATCAAGCTCCGCGGCGCGATGCTTGCTAACGCTTTCGAGCTCTTGCGCCGCGGGTTGATCCCGAGCCCCGTTAGCGCCGTAGCCCGAGCGCCGCGGCCTATCATCCGGCCGGCTGCGCGACACCCGAAAGCGCCTCTCAACCATGGACTCCCGCATGAAACCAAATTTCTCCAAGCCAGCGCTGTTCGCAGCCATGGCGTTGCTCGCGTGCAGCAGCGCGGCTTTCGCCGCCAAAACGCTCGTGTTCTGTTCCGAAGGCAGCCCGGAAGGTTTCAACCCGCAGTTCTTCACGCTCGGCACCACTGCCGATGCGTCCTCCGTTCCCATCTACAACCGCCTCGTGCAGTTTGAGACCGGCACCACCAACATCGTGCCGGCGCTCGCCGAGAGCTGGACCGCCGCGCCCGACGGCCTTTCGTACACCTTCAAGCTACGCAAGGGCGTGAAATGGCACTCGAACAAAGTGTTCACGCCGACCCGCGACTTCGACGCCGACGACGTGCTTTTCTCATGGAACCGCATGGCCGACCCCGCGCATCCGTTCGCGAAGATCACGCCCGGTCAGACGTATTCGTATTTCGAAGACATGGGCATGAAGGACATCGTCGCCAAGCTCGAGAAGGTCGATGCGATGACGATCCGCTTCGTGTTGAAGAAGCCCGAGGCGCCGTTTGTCGCCGACATGGCGATGGACTTCGCTTCCATCCTCTCGGCCGAATACGCCGACAAGATGATGGCCGCGAAGACGCCCGACGTGATCGACAAGGAACCGATCGGCACCGGGCCGTTCCAGTTCGTGTCGTACCAGAAGGATTCGGTCATCCGCTACAAGGCCTTCGACGCGTATTGGGGCGGCCGCCCGAAGATCGACAACCTCGTCTACGCGATCACTGCCGACGCGTCCGTGCGCTACGCCAAGCTGAAGACCGGCGAGTGCCACGTGATGGCGTTCCCGAAGCCGGCCGACGTGGAGGCGATGAAGAAGGAGCCGTCGATCAACCTGCTGTCGCAGCAGGGCCTGAACGTCGGCTACATCGCGTTCAACGTCGAGAAGAAGCCGTTCGATTCGAAGCTGGTGCGTCAGGCGCTCAACCACGCGACCAACAAGAAGGCCATCCTCGACCTGGTGTTCCAGGGCGCGGGCGCGGTCGCGAAGAACCCGATCCCGCCGACGCTCTGGTCGTACGACGACAAGATCACCGACTACCCGTACGACCCGGCCAAGGCGACCGCGCTGCTGAAGCAGGCTGGCTACCCGAGTGGCCTCGAGATCGAGCTCTGGTACCTGCCGGTCACGCGCCCCTACAACCCGGACGGCAAGCGCATGGCCGAACTGATCCAGGCCGACTGGGGCAAGGTCGGTGTGAAGGTCAAGCTCACCACCTTCGAGTGGGGCGAGTACAGGAAGCGCAGCAAGAGCGGCGAGCAGCAGTCGATGATGTTCGGCTGGTCGGGCGACAACGGCGACCCCGACAACTTCTTCGTGCCGCTGCTCGGCTGCGCAGCCGTCAAGGGCGGCGGCAACTCCGCGCGCTGGTGCAACAAGGACTACGAAGACGCCGTCACCAAGGCCAAGCTCGTGACCACGCAAGCCGATCGCACGGTGCTGTACCAGAAGGCTCAAGTGATCTTCCACGAGGAAGCGCCGTGGCTGCCGATCGCGCACTCGCTGCGCTACGACCCGGTGCGCAAGGAAGTCGTCGGCTACAAGATGGACCCGACGGCACATCACTACTTCGACAAGGTCGACCTCGTCGACAAGAAGTGATCCACCACACGCGCCGCGCGACTTCGCCCTGCCTGTTCCGGTCCACGTGACCCGCGCCTGAGCCGATGTTCGGCTTTTTCTTCAAGCGCCTCGCGCTCGTGCTGCCGACCTTCATCGGCATCACGCTGCTGGTGTTTGCGCTGATCCGCATGCTGCCGGGCGACCCGGTCGAAGCGCTGTCGGGCGAGCGCGGCATGACCGAGGAGCGCTACACGCGCCTGATCCACGAGTTCGGGCTCGATCGGCCGCTGCCGGTGCAATACCTCGACTACGTGTGGAAGGCCGTGCGCGGCGACCTCGGCTACTCGACCATCACGCACGAGCCGGTGTTTGCGGAGTTCATGGCACGCTTCCCCGCAACGGTCGAGCTCTCGTTTTGCGCGCTCTTCTTCGCGCTCGTGATCGGGTTGCCTGCGGGCATGCTCGCGGCGGTGAAACGCAACACGGCGTGGGACTACTCGGTGATGGGCGCGTCGCTCGCCGGCTTCTCGATGCCGATCTTCTGGTGGGGGCTGCTGCTGATCCTCACCTTCTCGGTCACGCTCGGCTGGACGCCCGTTTCGGGCCGCATCGCGATCGAGTACGACATTCCAGCGCGCACGGGCTTCATGCTGATCGACTCGTTGCTGTCGTCGGATGCCGGCGCGTTCAAGAGCGCGCTGTCGCATCTGATCCTGCCGTCGATCGCGCTCGGCACCATACCGCTCGCCGTGATCGCGCGCATGACGCGCTCCAGCATGCTCGAGGTGCTGCGCGAGGACTACGTTCGCACCGCGCGCGCGAAGGGCGCGTCGCGCTTGCGCGTGATCGGCGTGCACGCCTTGCGCAATGCGCTCATTCCGGTCGTCACGACAGTCGGTCTGCAAGTCGGTGTCCTGCTCGCCGGCGCCATCCTCACCGAATCGATCTTCGCGTGGCCGGGCATCGGCAAGTGGTTGGTCGAGGCGATCTATCGGCGCGACTATCCGGTGGTGCAAGGCGGCATCCTGATGTCGGCCACGATCATCATCGTCGTGAATCTGATCGTCGACGTGCTCTACGGCGTGATCAACCCGCGCATCCGCCACACATGACGACGGCGCTCGAAGTGCTCGCCGATCCGTCGATGGCGCCCGGCGAGATCACCGCGCCACCGGCGCCGATCGTCGACCTCTGGCGCGACTTCAGCCGCAACCGCGGCGCCGTCGTCGGGCTCGTCGTCGTGGTGGCGCTGGTGCTGGTCGCGGTCTTCGCCAACGTGATCGCACCGTACAGCCCAAGCGAGCAGTACCGCGACGCGACGCTCGTTGCGCCGTCGTTGCAGCCGGCCGGCGGCCACGTGTTTCTGCTCGGCACCGATCCGGTCGGCCGCGACTTGCTGTCGCGCCTCATTCACGGCACCCGGCTCTCGCTCGCGATCGGCTTCGTCTCGGTCGGCCTCTCGCTCTCCGGCGGTCTGCTGCTGGGCCTGCTCGCGGGCTTCTTCCGCGGCCGCTGGATCGAATTCGCGATCATGCGGTCGATGGACGTGATGCTCGCGCTGCCGAGCCTGCTGCTCGCCGTCGCGGTGGTCGCGGTGCTCGGGCCCGGGCTCGTCAACGCGATGTACGCGATCGCGATCGTGATGCTGCCGCACTTCACGCGCCTCACGCGCGCCGCCGCGATGGGCGAGCTCGCGAAAGACTACGTCGCCGCGTCGCGCCTCGCGGGCGCCAGCACCGCGCGGCTGATGTTCTCGACCGTGCTGCCCAACTGCGCCGCGCCGATCATCGTGCAGGCGACGCTCGGCTTCTCGAGCGCGATCCTCGACGCCGCCGCGCTCGGCTACCTGGGCCTCGGCGCGCAGCCGCCGACACCCGAGTGGGGCTCGATGCTCGCGGGCGCGCTCGAGTTCATCCAGAGCGCCTGGTGGGTCGTGACGCTGCCCGGTCTCGTGATCCTGATCGCGGTGCTCGCGTTCAACCTGATGGGCGATGGCCTGCGCGACGCGCTCGACCCCAAACTCAAGCGATGAGCGTTCCCCCATCTCGATGAGCGCGCCCCACCTGCTCGAGGTGCACCACCTCAACGTGCAGTTCGTCTCGAACGCCAGGCCCTTGCGCGCGGTCGACGACGTGAGCTTCCACGTCGACGCCGGCGAGGTCGTCGGCATCGTCGGCGAGTCGGGCTCGGGCAAGAGCGTGACCGCGCTCGCACTGATGGGTCTCATCGACGAACCCGGTCGCGTCACGGCGCAACGCATCGCGTTCGACGGACGCGACCTCGCGACGATGTCGGCAAAGGAGCGCCGCGCCCTCCTCGGCAGCGACATCGCGATGATCTTTCAGGACCCGATGACCAGCCTCAACCCGAGCTTCACGGTCGCGTTCCAGCTGATGGAAGCGATCGATCTGCACGAGGGCGGCTCGAAGAAGGCGCGCCGCGCGCGCGCGCTCGAGCTGCTGCGCTCGGTAGACATCCCCGACCCGGAACGCCGGCTCGACGCCTACCCCCATCAACTCTCCGGCGGCATGAGCCAGCGCGTGATGGTCGCGATGGCGATCGCCTGCAACCCGCGCCTGCTGATCGCCGACGAGCCCACTACCGCCCTCGACGTCACGATCCAGGCCCAGATGCTCACGTTGCTCGTGAAGCTTCAACGCGAGCGCGGCATGGCGCTGGTGCTGATCACGCACGACCTCGGTGTGGTGGCCGAGATCGCACAGCGCGTGCTGGTGATGTATGCGGGTCAGGTGGTCGAGACCTCGCCGGTGCCGGCGATCTTCGACACGCCGCGCCACCCGTACACCGAGGCGCTGCTCGCGGCGCTGCCCGAGAACAACATCGGCAAACGCCGCCTCGAGTCGTTGCCGGGTCTCGTGCCCGGCATCGCCGATCGGCCCGACGGCTGCCTGCTGTCGCCGCGATGCCGCTACGTGCAGCCGCGCTGCCGCGTCGAGCGGCCGCCGCTCTTCGCGCTCGGCGCCTCGTGCGCGCGCTGCTTCTATCCGTTGCCGGAACACACCGAGATCGAGCAGCGGCCCGAGTACGCCGGAGCGGCGTTCGCCGCCCCGAACGACGCCGGGGTGACGGCCCGATGAGCATCGACAACGCCACCCTCGGCGACGGCGACGAGTCGATGGCCTCGGCCGCCGACATCAACGCGCTGAACGGCACGCCGCGAGCATCGACCGCACCGTTGGCGACCGCGACCGGCGCGGCACCGATCGTGCTCGAAGCGCAATCGCTCGCGCGCTATTACGACGTCGGCGGTGGCTTCATGAAACCGACGGCTACCGTGCGCGCGCTCGACGGCGTATCGTTCACGCTGCAAGCCGGCCGCACGCTCGCGGTGGTCGGCGAGTCGGGCTGCGGCAAGAGCACGCTGGCGCGCCAGGTCACGATGCTCGAATCGCCGACCTCGGGCGCATTGAAACTCGGCGGCATCGACGTGAAATCGGCCGATGCGGAGACCAGGAAGCGCCTGCGCTCGCGCGTGCAGATGGTGTTCCAGAACCCGTTCGCGAGTCTCAACCCGAGGAAGAAGATCGGCCAGGCGCTCGAAGAGCCGCTGGTCATCAACACGACGCTCACGAAGGCCGAGCGCGACGAGCGTTCCCGCGCGATGCTGGCGCGCGTGGGCCTTCGCCCCGAGCACCACGGCCGCTATCCGCACATGTTCTCCGGCGGCCAGCGCCAGCGCGTCGCGATCGCGCGCGCGTTGATGCTCGAGCCGCAGCTGGTGGTGGCCGACGAGCCGGTCTCGGCGCTCGACGTGTCGATCCAGGCCCAGGTCCTGAACCTGCTGATGGACCTGCAGGCCGAGACGAAGGTCGCGTACGTCTTCATCTCGCACAACCTCGCGGTCGTCGAGCTGATCGCCGACGACGTGCTCGTGATGTACCTCGGCAAGGTGATGGAACAGGCGCCGAAGCGCCTCCTCTTCGGCCGGCCGCGCCACCCGTACACGAAGGCGCTGCTCGCGAGCACCCCGCGCGTCGATGCGGCCTCGCGGCAGACCCGCACGGTGCTCTCAGGTGAACTGCCGTCGCCGCTCGCGCCGCCGTCGGGCTGCGTGTTCCGCACGCGTTGTCCGCATGCGGTCGAGCGCTGCGCGCGGGAAGTGCCAGCGCTGGAGGACACCGGCGAGAGCCAGTTCGTCGCGTGCCACTTCTGGCGCGACATTGAAGCGCGCGCCGCCTGACCTCAGCCGACGTCGCGGAAGGGCGGCCTTGGCCCCGGTGCGCACGCCGCAAGGTGCCGCGTGAAAGCTTCACGTGACCATCGCCGAGCAGGTGGTGCGGCCTTTGCGACAATCCGCGCATGACCCCGGCCGACCTGCAAGCCACCATCGCCCACATGGGCGCCGCGGCGCGTGGCGCGTCGGCCAGGCTCGCGAACGCGTCGGGCGCGGCGAAGAACGCGGCGCTGCGGGCGCTCGCTCGGCGGCTGCGCGACGACGCCGGAAGCCTGATGGCCGCCAACGCGATCGACCTCGACGCGGCGCACGCCGCGCAGCTCGACGCGCCGCTCGTCGACCGGTTGAAGCTCACGCGCGCCGTCATCGAGATCGTGGCCGAAGGCTGCGAACAGATTGCCGCGATGCCCGATCCGATCGGCGAGATCACCGAGTTGCGCCAGCGGCCGAGCGGCATCGAGGTTGGCCGCATGCGGGTGCCGCTCGGCGTGTTCGCGATGATCTACGAGAGCCGACCCAACGTGACCATCGAAGCCGCGTCGCTCGCGATCAAGAGCGGCAACGCGTGCATCCTGCGCGGCGGCTCGGAAGCGATCCACTCGAACGTGGCGCTCGCGAAAATCGTGCACGACGCGCTCGCCGAGGCGGGCCTCCCGCCCGACTCCGTCCAGCTGGTCCGCACCACCGACCGCGCCGCCGTCGGCCACCTCATCACGGCGCGCGAGTCGGTCGACGTGGTGATCCCGCGCGGCGGCAAGGGCCTGATCGAGCGCATCGCTCGTGAAGCGACGGTGCCGGTCATCAAGCACCTCGACGGCAACTGCCACGTGTTCGTCGATGCGGGCGCCGACCTCGCGATGGCGCTCACCATCGTCGACAACGCGAAGACGCAGAAACTGAGCCCGTGCAACGCCGCCGAGTCGCTGCTGGTCGATGCGCGCATCGCGCCGGCGTTCCTGCCCGGAATCGGCGCCCTGTTCGCCGCGAAGGGCGTCGAAATGCGGTGCGACGCGGCCAGCCGCGCGCTGCTGCAGGCGGTGCCGAACGCGCACGTCGTCGCTGCGACCGAGCAGGACTGGAGCGAGGAATACCTGGCCGCCATCATCAGCATCAAGGTCGTCGGCGGCTTCGACGAAGCCGTTGCTCACATCAACCGCTACGGCTCCCACCACACCGACGCCATCGTCACCAGCGACCGCGCGCACGCGATGCGCTTCCTGCGCGAAGTCGATTCGGCCAGCGTGATGGTGAATGCCTCGACCCGCTTCGCCGATGGCTTCGAATACGGGCTCGGCGCCGAGATCGGCATCTCGACCGACAAGCTGCACGCACGTGGGCCGGTCGGGCTCGAAGGCCTCACCTCGCTGAAGTGGGTGGTGCTCGGCCACGGCGAGGTGCGCGGATGAGCGAAACCAAGCCGATGGGGTTCAGCTTCGCACCGCCACGCGCGGGCTCGCCGATGACGACCGATCCGCGCCGCGCACTCGTGCTGTTTTCGGGCGGGCAGGACTCGACGCTCTGCCTGGCCTGGGCGCTCGACCGCTTCGCGCGGGTCGAGACCATCGGCTTCGTGCACGGCCAGAGCCAGGCCGAAGAGCTCGAATGCCGGCTTCATTTGCGCGCGCAGCTGCAGAAGATGTTTCCGCGCTGGGCCGGCCAGCTCGGCGAAGACCATGTGCTCGACTTGACGTCGATCGACCAGATCGCCGAAACCGCACCGACCGATCGGCGCGCCAGCGAGATGAACGCGGGCGGGGTGCCGAACACGTTCGTGCCGGGCAGGAATCTCCTCTTCTTCACGTTCGCGGCGACCGTCGCCGAGCGCCGGGGCCTGAGCGTGCTGGTCGGCGGCATGTGCGAGACCGACGACTCCGACTACCCCGATTGCCGCGACAACTCGCTGAAAGCCCTGCAGGTCGCGATCAGCCTGGGCATCGACCAGCCGATGACCATCGAGACGCCGCTGATCCGTCTCGACAAGACCGGCATCTGGGCCATGACCGAAGCGCTCGGCGGCGACCCGCTGATCGACCTGGTGGTCGAGCACACGCACTCGTGCTATATGGGCGACCGCACGCATCGGCATGTGTGGGGCTACGGCTGCGGCCTTTGCCCGTCGTGCGACCAGCGCAGCAAGGGTTACGAGACCTGGCTCGCGAGCTGAACTCCGGGGCCGACGGTCTGCCGATTCGCCGATCCACATGAGCACGACCACGATCGCGGGCGCGATCGGCGCGGCGGTGTGGCTGTTCTGGGCCGTCGGCGCGTACAACCGGTTGGTTCGGTTGCGCCAAGACGTGGTGCGCCGCTTCGTGCCGATCGACACCCAGATGAAGGAGCGGCACACGCTGCTGTGGCGCCAGACCGAACTGCTCGGCCACCTGCTCGCGAACGCCCAACCGAGGCTCGATGCGGTGCGTGCGGCCAGCCGGCAGAGCGACGTCGCGCGGGAGCACGCGCAGCCACGACCGCTCGCACGCGGCCCGGTCAAGAGCCTCTGGCTGGCGGAAGCGATCGTGGTCGAAACCCGCTCGCGCGTGCCGGCGCATCGCGTCGGCGCGAACGACGAACTGCCCGACGTCAACGCGCGGCTGATGGTGGTCGACAACGCGCTCGGATTTGCGCGCCAGGAGTTCAACGAGGCGATGCTCGCGTACAACCGCGCCGTCGCCGAATTCCCGACGCTGATGCTGGCGGTCGTGGTCGGCTTTTCGGCCGGCGAGCCCCTTTGAGCTGGGCCGGCATGCGCGGCGATGAGGCCGCTTGAAGGGCCCCGGCAACGCACCCGCGGGCGAGCGGCCTCGGTGTGATTGCGGATGGCGGGCCACCCGATCGATGCCATCATTCAGCGCGCGTGCAACGGGCCTGCGAGTCGAATGTCGCCCGGCGGCACGCGCCCCTCCGCGATGAACGATCTTTCCACCGCCTACCGCAACGACCCGCACGCCGGCGAACTGGACGTGGCAGACCGGCTCGATCGCTTGCATGGCGCGGTCGAGCTCTATGCCGCGCTGCTGGCGCTGGTGTTGCCGCCGGGCAGCGAGCGCGCGGTGCAATCGTGGACGCGGGAGTGCTCGACGACCGCCGATGCCCACGCGCTGCGGACCCAGATCGCCAGCCTCTCGGCGGCATCCCGCCTGCCGTGGTTCGACAGGCTGCTGACGCGCATGGCGAAGCATTCGGTGGACACGCGCAAGGCATTGCTGCAGGCGACGCGACGCGTGATGAGCGCACGCGGCTTCGCGCGCCCGATCGATCGCCTGCACTGGCTCGCGATGCGGCGCGCCCTGAACGGCTCGCTGCCGCTCGACACCCGGCTCGACGGCAACACCGACGTCACGTTCTGGCTCGAATCTGACGTGATCGCGATCGCCGACTACACCGCCTTCCTCGCCCGCATGGTGCCGGCCGCCTCTGAAGACGACGACACCGACGACGAGGGCGCCGGCGCTCGCTGGTACGACCAGGTCGTCGCCAACTGGACCCAGCACGGCACCAATCCGGCATGGCGGCCACCGAGCTCCGACACCATGGTCGCGGCGTTGAAGCGGCTGCAGCTGATGTCGTGGATGCGACGGCCGGTCGTGATCGGGCTCTGGGTCTCGCTCGCGCAGAAGCACACCTACAACGGCCGGCTTTCCGACCTGAGCGCCGATGCGCTCCGCCTCAGCTGTTTCCTGCTCGACTCGCCGCTGCCGCCCGAGCTGGCGCGGCAATACATCACGCTCGACGCGTGATCGCGCATCGCACCGCGCGCCCCGACAGGTGCGCGGGTGATCGGCCGACGCGCGCAGCGCCTGCCGCACCCTAGGATCGCCCACCCCACCACGAGAGCCGCGCCATGACCGCCACGCGTTCCGAGCCGGTGTCCGCGACCGAGGCAGAGACCGAGACCGAGCTAGAAGCCGACGCGAGAGACCGCCGCGTGTTGCTGCACATGCCGGTCGACGTGCGCAGCCTCTCGCTGGCCGTCGTCGCCGTGCTGGCGACGATCTTCTTCCTGCATTGGGCCCGCGAGGTGGTCGTTCCCGTGCTGCTGGGCGTGATGTTCAGCTACGCGCTGAAGCCGGCCGTCGATCGCCTCCAGCGCTGGGGGGTGCCGACGGCGCTCGGCGCGGCGATCGTGTTGCTCGTCATTGTCGGTGGCATCGGTAGCGCGGTGCACTCGCTGAGCGCCGACGCGACCGCACTCGTCGAGTCGCTGCCCGAGGTTGCGCAGAAGCTTCGGCAAACGATCCAGAGCCCCGCGCAGGCCCAGGCCAAACCAACCGTCTCGACGATCGACCGCGTGCAGCAGGCGGCCAACGAGATCGAGAAGGCTGCAGAAGCCAGGCAGGATGCGGGCGGCACGGGGTCGCGCAACGTGACGCGAGTGGTGGTCGAGAAAGCCAAGCTCGACATCAAGGACTACCTGTGGACCGGCACGCTCGGATTGGTGTCGTTCCTCGGCCAGGCGCTGATCGTGCTCTTCCTCACCTTCTTTCTCCTCGCGTCGGGCAACACCTTCCGACGCAAGATGGTGAAGCTCGCCGGCCCGCAGCTCGGCAGCAAGAAGATCACCGTGCAGGCACTCGACGAGATCAGCAACCAGATCCAGACCTACCTGTTGGTGCAGGTCGGCACCAGTGTCGTGGTCGGCCTGTTGACGGGCGCGGTGTTCTGGGCCCTCCGCCTCGACCATGCGGCCGTGTGGGGCGTGTTCGCGGGCATCACCAACCTCATACCTTATGTGGGCGCGGTGCTGGTGGGCACCTCGTCGGCGGTGGTGGCCTTCATGCAGTTCGGCTCGCTCAACATGGGGCTGCTGGTGGGTGGCAGCTCGTTCGCGATCCACACCGTTGTCGGCAACCTCCTCACGCCGTGGCTCACCGGCCGTGCCGGCCGCATGAGCCCGCTCGCGGTCTTCGTTGGTCTGCTGGTGTTCGGTTGGCTGTGGGGCGTGTGGGGTCTGTTGCTCGGTGTGCCTATCCTGATGGTCGTGAAGACGATCTGCGATCGGGTCGACGAGTTGAAGCCGGTCGGCGAACTGCTCGGCAGTTGACACGCCGGTGGGCCGAAGCCACGATGGTGCTCGATCGTTCGCGGCTCGTCGGCCGCGCTTCTCAGGCTGGCGAGCGGCGGTGCTCGAGCGCCGGCAACTGCGCGCGCACGGCCGCGATGCGCGCCGGATCGATGTCGGCCATCACCACACCCTCGCCTTCGGCCTGCACCGCGAGCACCTCGCCCCACGGATCGACGACCATCGTGTGGCCGAAGGTGCGACGGCCGTTCTCGTGCAGGCCACCCTGCGCGGGCGCCATCACGTAGCACTGGTTTTCAATCGCGCGGGCGCGCAGCAGCACCTCCCAGTGCTTCTCGCCGGTGGTCGCGGTGAACGCGGAGGGCACGGCGACGAGGTCGCACGGCGGCGTCATCATCGAGCGGTAGAGCTCCGGAAAACGCAGGTCGTAGCAGATGCTCAGGCCGACGCGCCACGCACCGGCGCTGAAGGCGCAAGGGCTGCTGCCGGCCTGCAGCACGCGGCCCTCGTCGTAGCTCTCGCGGCCGTTGTCGAAGCGGAACAGGTGGATCTTGTCGTAGCGGGCCGCGAGCGAGCCGTCGGGCGCGTACACGCAGGTGGTGTTGCGGACGCGGTCGCGGTCATCGGTCGCGATCGGCAACGTGCCACCCATCAACCACAGGCCGTGCCTGCGCGCGGCGTCGGCGAGCATGTGCTGGATCGGGCCCTCGCCCGGCGCTTCGGCGATCTCGAGCTTGGCGCGGTCGTGCTGGCCCATCAGGCAGAAATATTCGGGCAGGCCGACCAGCTGCGCGCCCCTCGCCGCGGCGTCGCCGATCAGTCGGCTCGCGGCCGCGAGGTTGCTTTGGACGTCGGGCGTCGAGACCATCTGAATGGCGGCGATCCTCATCGAAAATCTCCTGGTGTCAGCGTGGCGCGGGCTCGCTCGCAGCGGCGCGTGTGGGTGATGTCGAGGCCGATGATGCGGCCGCCGGTGCCGTGGCGCCAGCCGCCTCCGCTTGCGCGTCGGGGCGATGCTCGACGCGATCGACCTTCGGATCCTCCCACGGCCCGCTGACGCGGAACTCACGCGTGCCGGCGGCCGCGAGCGGCTTGCGCAGCAGCACCTGAGCGAGGAACGTGCCGAGGCCGACAGCGGGGTTGATGATCGCGTAGGCGAGCGAGGCCGTGCCGGCGTTGATCTCGGGCACCACCACCACCCGCAGTTCCTCGGTCTCGCGGTCGAGGTCGGCGCTGCCGTCCATCAGCACCGCTGCCGCGGCGCCGCGCATGCGGAAGTTGTTGGTGGTCGCGAGCCCGTAGCCGATCTTCACGTCGCCGACGATGTTGTCGAACGCGAAGCCGTCCTGGAACAGGTCGCGGAAATCGAATGTCAGCCGGCGCGGCAACGACTGCAGGCTCAGCACGCCGAGCAGGCGCGCCGCCCCCGCGCTCGCCTTCAGGAACTGGCCGCTGTCGATCGCCAGCCTGACCTGCCCTTCCATGCCTTTGGTGGTCGGCGAGAGCGGCGAGCCGGGCCAGGCGATCTCCCCCGTTATCTCGCCCTTGCCGCCCTTGATGACCTGGACCATGCCGAGCCGATCGAGCAGTCCGCCGCTGTCGGCGAGCTCGAGCCTGAAGTTCATCGAGGCGCGGCGCGAGGCGGGTCCGGCGTTGCGCGTCGCCGACCACGTGCCGCTCGCGGTGAGCTGCGCTTCGGGCACGGTGAGGTTGAACTTCGAGAGCTGCCACTCCGTCGTGCGCTCGCTGCCGCTGCCGATCAGCCGGTTGGCGGCCTCGACCTCGAGACGTCCGAGCTTCCAGCCGCGCAGCTCGAAGCCGTCGGCGACGATGTCGAGCGCCGGCACGCTCGACGGCGGCTGCTCGAGCAGGGTTTCGACAGGATCGGCATCGGCCTTCGGCAGGCTCAGGCGCGAGAGCCGTGCGTAGACGCGACCGGCGCCGGTGGCGCGGCGCGGTGGGCGGTATTCGACGTAGCCGTCGATGTCGTCTGAATCGACATTGGCGCGCCACAGGCCGTTTTGCTGCGAGACGCCGGCAACGACGTCACCGAGGTGGCGTGCGCCCGCCTTCAGGTCGAGCACGCGCAGAGCGATGCGTTCGGGCTGGTACGACGTGCCGGCGCTCTCGCGGGTGTCGCGCCTGTCGCGCGGCGGGCGCGTGGCGGCGCCGGACGCCACCGCGTTCGCGCTCGCATCGACACCCGCCGTGCTTTCGTCACCGAACAACTTGTCGAGCGCCGCTTCCCAGGCCAGCGCGTCGAGTTGACGCAATTCGATCTGCGCGGTGACGCCGCTCGTCGGCAACTCGATGACCGACCCGAACCCGGACGTCACGGGCGGCGTGCGCATCGCCGCGTCGCTCACGCGCACATGGCCACGCAGCACGCGCGAGCCCGTGCTGCCGAGCTCGCGCAGATAGCGCGTCTGCAGCACCGAGCCGAGCTCGAGCGAGAACGTGTCGCGCGGCATCTCGCCAGTGGCGAGCGAACTCTCGTCGAGCACGGTCTGGTAGCGCAGCGCCAACGGCGTGGCCGCCGGCTTCGCGAGCGGATACGGCAGGTCGATGGCGGTGCCGACCAGATTGCTCGTGACCGACAGTTGCGCCTCGCCCTTGATGAACGACAACTCGGCGCGATAGCCCGCCTGCCCAATCGCCACGCTCGCGATGCGCGAGACCGTGCCAAGCTCGGTCGCCTTGCGAACGGCCTCGGCAGCGACGCTGCCTTGCCCGCTGAAGCGTTGCACGTCACCGTGGGGGCCACTTTGCGAAGCGCCTTCGAACGCCATCTCGCCGCCGAGCAGGCGCGCGGTCCCGGCAGCGATCGTGAAACCCTTCTGCGTGAAATCGACGCGCGTCCTGGTGCCCGCGAGCTGCGGCGTGGCGGGCGTGAAGCGCAGGTCGTTTCCCGGCAGCACGAGGTTGCCCCTGACGCCGATCGCGCCGCTGCCGTCGAGCGGGATCGAGAGCGCGAGCCTCATCTCGGCATTGCCGCTCGCGACCGTCTGTGCGAAGGGGTCGCCGATCGCCGCACCGATCGGCGTGGCGTGGGTGAAGCTCAGCATGTCGGCGAGCGCGCCGCGGCCGGTGCCTTCGAGCGCGAGCACGCCGTGCTCGCCAAGGCGCGCGATGCCGCCGTGCAGGCGCGTCCACTCGACGCCGCCGAGCATCGCGCGCGCGTCGCGAATCTCGAGTGCGCCGTTGTCGATGACGAGCTCGCCGTTCAGCGCGGTGGCCGCGGGCCAGCCGAGCGCCGGTTCCGGGGCCACCGCCGTCGCCGGGCCATTGCCGGGAGCGGTCGACGTCGCCACCGCGGCTGCTGCGGCCGGCTCACCCTCACGCCCCGGCACATACGCGAACGTCAGCCCCTCGACCTGGGCCGCGACACGGAACTCGCCGTCTCGCTTGCCGTTCTTCAAGTCGTGGAACGGGAAGTCGGCGAGGTCGCCGCGCACGCGGATGGTTGCGCCCTTCAACGTGCCGCCGCGCACCGCGCGTTCGATGTAGCGGCGCGTGCCGTCGGGCAGGCCTAGCGGCAGGTAGCGCGCGGTGCGGGTCGCGATCGCATCGCTCAGCTTGCCATCGAGCTCGAGCACGCCCGGATACCGCTCGCCGCGCTCGGCCTTCTTGCCCTGGCGCAGCCACTCGTCGCGGCGCGCGGCGGTCTCGGGCCTGGCGTCGAGCAAGCCACCGGTATGCCACGCGGCCGAGAGCTCGACCTTCGCGTCGGCGTTGGAAAAACGCGCGTCCTTCACCTGCACGCTGACGAGTGGGTCTGCGCCCGCGGTCTTCGCCGCGGTCACCTTCCATTCGAGGTTGGCTTCGAGCTGGTCAACTGGCAATCGCGGGTCTTCGAACACGCCCGGCAGGTCGAGCGCGCCCTGGCTGATGCCGACGCGCGCCGTGCCGCCAGCTTCGGTGCCTTGCAGTCGCAGCGTCGCGTTGCGCAAGCCCGGTCGGCCGATGGCATCGGCGCGGCTCGCCGGACCCGAGGCCAGCGACAGCTCGCTCAGCGAGCCGCTGACGCGATAGCGATCCGGGGCATCGAGCGGGCCTTGCCACGACGTCGCGAGCTTGCTGACGATGCCTTCCGGGTGCACGTCGCCGAGGAGTTTTCGGACCGGGGCACCGAGCGGCAGGCGCGACGCGATCTGCGCCATCAGACCGAGGTCGAGACGTTCGGCATTGAACTCGCCGGCGTTCACCGGCCGGCCCTCGGGCTGCTGCCACGCAACCGACAGATTGCCGGCGGGCCAGCGAATGCCGTCGCCGGTGACGAAACCGAAATGCCGCACCGCGATCGACGTGCGTTCGCCGGTGCGCGAAGCGACGATGCGGCCCTCGATCTGCTCGAACGCGAGCGGCTCGACCGACTTGGCGAGCCGCATCGAGACCGCGCGCAGCGCGAGATCGACCGTCGCGCCGATCGGTTGGCCGTCGTGCACGTCGAACCAGCCGCGCAGCGCACCGTGACCTTCGCTCAATTCGAACGGCAGGTCGACGTGATGACGCAGCTCGCGCACGTCGGCACGGGGCAGGTCGGCATAGACCGCGCCGCTCCAGCGCCGCCAGTCGCCGGCGCGGTGCAGCAAGGGCTGCGTGAACTCGCCACGCAGCGTGAACGGATCGCCCCAGGCCACCGGCGGCGTCGCGTCGAGGCGGGCCTCGTGGCGGCGCAGGCCGTTGCGGATCACGAGCTGCACGCGCTCGAGCACGAGCGGCTCGGCGCGGCGCGACTCGTCGATCCAGCGCAGCGTGCCGTCGCGGATCACGAACTCGTGCTGGCGAAAGAACCAGTCGACGGCCGGGCTCGGTTCGTCGCCGCGGTTGGCGCTGCCGAAGTCGAAGCCGGCGACGGAGATGCGGCCCTGCCCATCGCGCCGCGCCTCGAGCTCGGCACCGTCGATGAGCAGTTGCTCGAAGCGCAGCTCGAACGCAACGAGGGAGCGCGGCGAGAGCGCTGCCAACACGCGTCCGAGACGAAGCGCGACGCGCTGCCGAGCATCGATCAATTGCACGTCGTGCAGCTCGAACGCGGGGATCCAGCCACTCGACCGAACCTGCACCGAGCCGATCTTCACCGTGACGCCGAGCGCGGCGCTGGCACGCGCCTCCAGCGCCGGGCGCCAGCGTTCGATGTGGGGCAGAATGAACCAGTGAAAAGTCAGCCAGGCGATCAGCAGCACCGTCCACAGCGCGAGCACCACGGCCAACGAGGCGCGGGTCCATCGACGCAGCGACGATGAGCGAGACGATCCGCGCGAAGGCCCGTGGCGTGGTGCGGCAGCGATGGGAACGTCGTTTGTGGCGTCGTCTTTAGCGACAGGCGAGATCAACGACATGAAGAGAGCGGTGCGCCATCCGGCTAGGCATCAGGGTAGCAATCGGCACGCCCCTGGGCGTGTTCTGGCGCATGGCCTGGGTCAGCTCGAGGGTCACGGGCCCGCATGTCGGGTGCTCGACTCTCGGGAGCCCGAACCTCGTTCGTCAGGCGATTCAATCTAGCACAGCGCCGCAGGCCTGACCGCGGTTCCCCGATGCTGCAATCCTCGCTGCTCACTCCTTTGAACCCTTCCGCGGCGCGTTCGACGCTGACGCCCGCACTGGCCGACGCGTCGGGCGCGCGCGCCGACTTCAGCCGCTTCGTGCAGCGCGTCCGCCGCCGTTACCCGGCCGAGCTCGGCCTACTCGCGCCGGGCCTGCCGCTGCACGACGAGATCGGCGCCCTCATCGCGCAACTGCGTGCCGACGGCCGCGCGCTGCCGAGCGCGTTGCGCGTGGCACGCCACCTGGTGCTCGAACGACTGGCGGTGCTCGATGTCGAGCAGGCCGCGCCAATGGAGGACGTGACACGCTCGATGTCGGCGCTCGCCGAGGTCGCGCTCGACCTCGCGCTCGCGGCCGCGTTCGCAGCAGAAGACGCGAGGTGCGGCGTGCCGCGCAACGCGCGCGGCGAACGCATCGAATTCTGGGTCGTCGGCATGGGCAAGCTCGGCGGCCGCGAACTGAACGTGTCGTCCGACATCGACCTCGTCTACGTCTACGAAGAAGACGGCGTGACCGATAGCGTCGCGACCGGCGATCGGGCCGGCGTCAATGCCTGCACCGCGCACGAATACTTTTCGCAGGTCGCGAAAAGCCTGTTCACGCTGATCGGCGAAACGACCGACGACGGCTTCGTGTTCCGTGTCGACCTCGCGCTGCGCCCGAACGGCAAGTCGGGCCCGCCGGTCACCAGCCTCGCGATGCTGGAGGAATACCTGCAGGCGTACGGGCGCGAATGGGAGCGCTTCGCGTGGCTGAAAAGCCGGGTCGTCGCACCGCGGGCGAGCGTCGCCGATGGCCGCGCGCTCGCGCTGCGCAGCCTCGTCACGTCGTTCGTGTACCGACGCTTCCTCGACTACGGCGTATTCGAGGCGCTGCGCCAGTTGCACGGCAAGGTGCGCGACGCGGCCCAGCGTCGCGCGGCCGGACGGCCCGAGCGCGCCAACGACGTGAAGCTCTCGCGCGGCGGCATTCGCGAGATCGAGTTCATCGTCCAGCTGATGCTGATCGTGCGCGGTGGCCATTTTCCCGAGATCCGTACGCGCTCGACATTGAAGGGGCTGGACCGACTGACCGCCGGCGGCATGATGAAGCCCGCGACGGCCGCGCGACTCGCCGATGCCTACCTGCTGCTGCGGCGCACCGAGCATCGGATCCAGTTCCTCGACGACCAGCAGACCCACCTGCTGCCGACCAACGACGCCGATCTCGAATGGATCGCGCAAAGCCTCGGCTTCACCGGCAGCAACAACACCGGCGAGTTGATCGACGTGCTCGGCGTCGCCCGTGAAGCGGCGGCGGTGGAGTTCGATGCGCTGTTGAACGACGGCCGCCCGGCCGGGGGCGCCGCCTGCAAAAGCTGCGGCCCACTGCCGCGCGCCGTCGATGACGACGCCTTCCTCGCGACGCTCGCGCCCGAATTCGCGGCGAAGGTGAAGCCGCTGTGCGAGCAGCCCCGGGTGCGCCTGCTGCGCGACGAGAGCAAGGTGCGCCTCGCTCGGCTCGTGACGCGCGCCTCGCAGGCCGCGACCGAAGGCCGCTGCACGCTGCCCGCCGCGCTGCTGTTCATCGACTGGCTCGAGCCGTTGCTCAGGCGTGAAAGCTATCTCGCGCTGCTCGCCGAACGCCCCGAAGTACAGAGCCGCCTGATGCGCCTGCTCGGCCTGGCACGTTGGCCGATGCGCTACCTGATGCAGCACCCCGGCGTGATCGACGAGCTCGCCGACCAGCGGCTGCTGCACAGCCGCTTCGACGCTGCCGCCTACGCACGCGAACTGCATGAACGCCATGCCGCCTGGGAGCGTTCCGGGCAGGCCAACGAAGAGCTGCTGCTCGACACCTTGCGGCGCGCGCACCACGCCGAGGTGTTCCGCACGCTGGTGCGCGACGTCGAGGGCCACATCACGGTCGATCAGGTCGGCGACGACCTCTCCGCACTCGCCGACGCCACGCTCGACTGCGCGCTCGCGTGGGCCTGGCAGCACATGAAGCACGCGCACCGCACCCACCCGCACCTCGCCGTGATCGCCTACGGCAAGCTCGGCGGCAAGGAACTCGGCTACGGCAGCGACCTCGATCTGGTCTTCGTGTACGACGACGAAGACGGCGGCTCGACCGGGTTCTCATCGTTCGATCCATCGACGTTCGACGCCACCACCCTCACGCCTCGCGAGGCGCCCGAGCCACGCGACTTCGAGCGCGCGGGCGAGATCTACGCCGCTTACGTGCGCAAGCTCATCGGCTGGCTCACGATGCGCACCGCCGCCGGCGAGTTGTTCGACATCGACACGGCACTGCGCCCGAACGGCAGCTCGGGGCTGCTGGTCACGTCGATCGGCGCGTTCGAGCGCTACCAGTCGGGCCGCGGCAGCAACACCGCGTGGACATGGGAGCACCAGGCCCTCACCCGCGCGCGCTGGTGCGCCGGGCTCGAGACGTTGGCGCCGCGCATCGAGGCGGTCCGGCGCACCGTGCTCAGCGCGCCGCGCGACGCCGTCGCGCTGCGCCGCGAGGTCGAGGCCATGCGTGCCAAGGTGCGGCAGGCGCATCCGGTGAAAGATGGTCGCTTCGACCTGAAGCACAGCGAAGGCGCGATGATCGATGTCGAGTTCGCGGTGCAGTTCTTGGTGCTCTCGCAAAGCCGGCAACACCCGGAACTGCTCGACGACGTCGGCAACATCGCGTTGTTGCAACGCGCCGAAGCGGCGGGCCTGCTGCCGGTCGGCGTCGGCCCGCGCGCCGCTGGCGCCTATCGCGAATTGCGGCGAGCCCAGCACCGTGCGCGGCTCGACGAGCAACCGACGCAGGTCGAACCGGCGTCGATGGCGAACGAGAAGGCTGCCGTGCTCGCGCTGTGGCACGCCGTGTTCCCCGCCTGACGTGCGGCGCGCGATGCCAGCCGGAGGCCCGGAGTGGGTCGCGGTCGCTGCTCTGCTCGGGATCAGTTCGATCGTGCCGTACGCGGTCGCGATGCTGAAGCACCTGCCGCTCGGCGACATCCACCTCGACTGGCAACCGACCTTCGCATTCACCGAACCCTGGCGACTGTGGACCGCTGCGGCCGTTCACTTCAGCACGCAGCACCTCGTCGTCAACCTGATCGGCTCTGCCGTTGTCGCGGCTTTCGGCGTGCTCGCGCACGTGCCGCCGCGGCTGGCGATCGCCTGGTTGTTCGCGTGGCCGCTCACGCAACTCGGCCTGTTGCTGCGGCCCGACCTGCTGCACTACGGCGGTCTCTCCGGCGTGCTGCATGCGGGGGTCGCGATCGCGGCATTGCAGCTCATCGTCTTCGGTCGCGGACGGCCGCGTGCGATCGGCGCGGCCGTGATGCTCGGGCTCGTCGCCAAGGTGTTGATCGAGAAGCCGTGGGGCGACGCGGTTCGCGCGATGCCGTCGTGGGACATCGGCATCGCGCCGGTCGCCCATGCATGCGGGTTGGTGGCAGGGCTGGCCTGCGGCGGTGTCGCGATCGGGGCGGCGATGCTCTCGCAGAAGCGACGGCCCGCGCGCGCAGCCGCGCCATGAGGGCGCGCAAGCTTCGACTCGACGGCCTCGCGGTCGTCGCTATCGTCGTCTGCTGCGTGCTGTGGGGACTCAACCAGGTCGCCGCGAAGGCCGCGTTGGCCGAGGTCCCGGCACTCTGGCAGTTGGTCGCGCGCTCGGTCGGGGCGGGTCTGCTGGTGTTGCTGTGGGCGCGGTTTCGCGGCATCGCGATCTTCGAGCGCGACGGCACGCTCGCGGGCGGCCTGCTCGCGGGCGGCTGCTTCGCGATCGAGTTCGCCTGCATCTTTTTCGGTCTGCGCTACACGAGCGCTTCCCGCATGGTGGTGTTCATCTATGTGTCGCCGTTCATCGTCGCGCTCGGCATGCCGTTCATCGCGAAGGCCGAGCGCCTGAGCCGGTGGCAGGCGTTCGGCCTCGTGCTTGCGTTCGCGGGGGTCGCGTCGGCGTTCGCCGAAGGCTTCACGCACGCGAGCGCGGTGGCATCGCCTTCGACCTCGACGCCATGGATCGGCGACGCCCTCGGCCTCGCCGGCGGCATCTTCTGGGGCGCGACGACCCTGGCGATCCGAGGCACGGCGCTCAGCCGCGCGGCAGCCGAGAAGACCCTGCTCTACCAGTTGCTCGTCTCGGGCTTGGTGCTGGGTATTGCGGCACTCGTCACCGGCGTGCCGCTGCCGACGCAGCTCTCGACACTGGCCTGGGTCTCGCTCGCATTCCAGATCGTGATCGTCACGTTCGCGAGCTACCTCGTGTGGTTCTGGCTGCTGCGGAACTACCCGGCGACGCAGATTTCGGCGTTCACGCTGCTGACGCCGATCTTCGGCCTGATCTTCGGCGTGCTGCTGCTGCACGAAGCATTCACCGCGAGGCTTTTGGTTGCACTCGCGACGGTCGCGGTCGGCATCGTGCTCGTGAACCGGCAACGCGCGCTCCCGATGTGACGTGCGTCGAGCAGAGGGGGTTCAGCTGCGAATGCGGTCGACCAGTGCCGTCGTCGAGAAGCCGGCGCTGAACGCGAGTGCACGCGCGTCTCCTCCCCAGCTTCGCACGAGACGCGTTTCGGCCAGGGTCTCGATGTCGTAGTCGCCGCCCTTCACGTAGAGCTGCGGCCTCGCCAGTTCGAGCAACGCGAGCGGCGTGGCTTCGTCGAACAGCGTCACCAGGGTCACGCTCTCGAGCGCGGCGAGCACGGCCGCGCGATCGGCGTCGCGATTGAGAGGGCGATCGGGTCCCTTGTTTAGCCGCTTCGCCGACACGTCGCTGTTGAGGCCGACGACCAGGCTGGCGCCGAGCGCGCGGGCTTCGGCAAGGTAGGCGACGTGACCGCGATGCAGGATGTCGAACACGCCGTTCGTAAAGACCACCGGCGTCGGCAACGCCGCGATGCGCGCGCCAAGTTGTGCGCGGCTGCAGATCTTGTCGAGAAACGCCATCGCCGACCGGGCCGACTTCACGCCCGACCCGCCACTCGCCTCACGCCGGCGCGGGCCCCGCGGACACCAAGCCGGCAGCCGCGGCCGCGGCCGCGGCCGCGACACGGGCTGTCGTCTCCTTGCGATAGCGGTTCAAGTCCTGCACGGTCTTGAAGCTGCATTCGAGCAGCAGGCTCATGTTGTGCAGGATGCGGTCGACGACCTTCGTTTCCCACACCGCGTCGAACTGGATCTGCCGATCGAGCCAGGCTTCGAGCCACTCGGGGTTTGGCAAGCGGCTCTGCACCGTGTCGCGCGGGAACAGCGAGACGTTCACGTGAAGGTTGGTCGGGTGCAGCGCCTGCGCGGTCCGGCGTGCGCTCGCCATCAGCACGCCGACCTTCGCGAACGCGGCACGCGCTTCGTCGCCGAAGACCTGCAGCGCGCGCTTCATGTACCGCAGGTAAGCGCCGCCGTGACGCGCCTCGTCGCGCGCGAGCGTTTCGTAGATGGCCTTGATGACCGGTTCGCCGTGCCATTCGGCCGCGCGCCGGTACCAGTGGTTCAGGCGAATCTCGCCGCAGAAATGCAGCATCAGCGTCTCGAGCGCCGGCGCGGGGTCGAATTCGAAGCGCACCTCGTGGAGTTCCGCTTCGGTCGGCACCAGATCGGGCCGGAAGCGGCGCAGGTATTCCATCAGCACCAGCGAGTGCTTCTGCTCTTCGAAGAACCACACGCTGATGAAGGCGCTGAAGTCGCTGTCGGCGCGGTTGTCGCGCAGGAACATCTCGGTTGCCGGCAACGCCGCCCACTCGGTAATGGCGTTCATCTTGATGGTCTGCGCCTGCTCCTCACTGAGAAGGCGGGCGTCGTACTGGTCCCACGGGATGTCGTGGTCCATGTTCCAGCGCACCGCTTCCAGCTGTTTGAAAAGTTCGGGATAGATCATCGACGAGGTCTCTAGAGGCGGCGTGACAGTTTAGTCGCAGCGTGCGAGGGTACCCGGCGGACTACGTTCAAGCGCTCCGGTTGGATTCAAACGGCAGCGGGGCGCAAGGGTTCTGCGGCGGGTTCGTCCAACCCGCGGCGAGTGGGTACATTTGGAACGCCAGTCTACGTGGCGGTCTAGTCTTGTGGTCGAACCGGGTGTCAATCGAATCGTGATCGAGTTACGGAACAAATTGAATCCGGCCTTGTCGAACCTGCCTTCGTTGCGGAGTCAGCTCGGATCTCGACCTGAAATCCGTGCGGGCGGTTACTCCTCCCCTGTCTCTCCCTCGTTCCCGCACGGGCGCTCCGCAACGTTTTTATTTCCGGCTGCCGGCGTGCCGTCGCACGCCTCGTGACGGCGCCTGCGCGCCGCGTGGCGGTGATTGGTTCGGGCATGGCGGGATTGGCCGCGGCGCACGGCCTGTCGCCGCACGTCGCCGTCACGCTGTTCGAGGCCGACGCGCGCTTCGGCGGCCACACCCACACCGTCGACGTGACGCTGGACGGTCTCACGCACGGCGTCGACACCGGGTTCCTGGTGTTCAACGAGCGCACCTACCCGCGTCTCATCGCGCTCTTCGCGCGGCTCGGTGTCGATGTCGCGGCGTCGGAGATGTCGTTTTCGGTGCAGGCCAGGGGCGACGCCGTCGAATGGAGCGGCCACGACCTCGCTGCGGTGTTCGCGCAGAAGCGCAACCTGCTGCGGCCGCGCTTCTGGCAAATGCTGGTCGATGTCCTCCGCTTCAACCGGTTGGCGACGGCCTTGGCCCGCACGCTGCCCGCTCCGGCAACGGACGACGCGAGCACAACATGCAATTTCGGCGAGGCCGGCGAGACCGGCGACGTGTTCGATGAGACCACCGCGCAGTTCCTCGATCGCTACGGCTTTTCGAACGCGTTCCGCGAGTGGTACCTGCTGCCGATGATCGGCTGCATCTGGTCGTGCCCGACCGAACAGATGCTCCGGTTCCCGATCGCAACGCTGGTCCGCTTCTGCGACAACCACGGTCTGCTGCAGGTGGCCGACCGGCCCGCCTGGTTCACCGTGCGTGGCGGCGCGCGAAATTACGTCGCGAAGATGCTGGCATCAATCGGCGATGCGCGGCTCTCCACGCCGGTGCGGCAAGTCGCGCGGCATCGGGGTGGTGGCGTCGACGTGATCACCGCCGGTGGCACCGAACGGTTCGACGCCGCGATCCTCGCCTGTCACAGCGACCAGTCCCTGCGCCTGCTCGCCGCGCCGAGCGAGGCCGAGCAACGCGTGCTGGGCGCGATCCGTTACCAATCGAACCGCGCACTGCTGCACACCGACGTCGCAATGCTGCCCTCGCGCCCACGCGCATGGGCGGCATGGAACTACGAGCGCGCCGAAGTCGAGTCGCGCGAGCACGCGTCGGTGTGCCTGCACTACCTCATCAACCGCCTGCAGCCGCTGCCGTTCACGACGCCGGTCATCGTGTCGCTGAATCCGGTGCGCGAGCCCGACCCGGCGCGCGTGCTGGCCGACATCGAATACGCGCACCCGGTTTTCGATCGCGCGGCAGTGACGGCGCAATCGCGGCTCGGCGCGCTGCAAGGCCAGCGCGACACGTGGTTCTGCGGCGCATGGACCCGATACGGCTTTCACGAAGACGCGCTGATGTCGGGCGAAGCGGTCGCCGCGGCGGTGCTTTCCCGGCTTGATCAGACCCGCCAGGCGGTGGCGTGATCGAGGCGCCCGACCGGCACCGCCCGGGTTGCACCGCGAGGGTAGCCGACGCAGACCTCGGCTCGGCGCCGGACCTGCCCGCGCCGATGCTCGGCCGCGGCCTGGTGCGCCACGCCCGCATGCGCCCGGTGGCGCATCGCTTTGCCTATCCCACCTACTTTCTGATGCTGCCGATGCGCCGCCTCGAACGCACGCCGTCGCGCGCGTTGCCGCGCAACCGCTTCGGCCTCATCAGCTTTCACGACCGCGATCATGGCGACGGCCGCGCCTCGAGCCTGGGCTGGCTCGACGACGTGCTGGCGAGCGAAGGCGTGACCGACGCCGATGGCGAAGCGTGGCTGCAGTGCTACCCGCGCGTGCTCGGCTACGCCTTCAAGCCGGTGAACTTCTGGTACTGCGAACGCCGCGACCGCTCGCTCGCGGCCGTGGTCGTGGAGGTCAACAACACCTTCGGCGAGCGCCACTGCTACCTGCTTCGCGGGCCCGCGCTCGGCTACGGTCGCGAGCTGCGCGCAGAAAAGGTCTTTCACGTGTCGCCGTTCTGCGACGTGGCGGGCGACTACCGCTTTCGTTTCATGCGCACCGGCGTGCATCCGGGCGCGGCTGCCCTGCGTAGTTCCGAGCACATGGAGGCGACCGCGGCACGGCAGAATCAGAGCGCTCCGGCGCCACGCTGCGTGGCGCGCATCGATCACCACGACGTCGGCGGGTTGTTGATCGCCACCAGCGTGTCGGGCACGCTGGAGCCGCTCACCCGCCAGTCGTTGCGCTCGGCCTTCTTCGGCATGCCGATGATGACCTTCGGCGTCATCGCTCGGATCCACTGGCAGGCGTTGCAGCTGTGGATGAAGCGGGTGCCGTTCTTTCGCAAGCCCACCCCGCCGCCGTCGTTCGTGAGCCATTGATCGCGAAGCCCGTCGTTTTCCCTCGCCAGCCTTCAACGCACCGTCCATGAACACCGTCTCCACCGGCCCCCTCGAATCGTCCCTGGTCGCGCAGGCGCCGGCCGCGGCGAAAGTGATCTTCGGCCTGCTGCGCAAGCTCTCGGGCGGCACGCTCGATGTGCGCACGCCCGATGGGTCGACGATCCATTTCGGCGAGGCCTTCGAGGGTGCTCCCCGCGCCACGCTCACGCTTCGCAACTGGAAGCCGTGCGCGGCCGCACTCCGGTCGGGCGATGTCGGCTTCGCCGAAACCTACATCGCGGGCGACTGGACCACCTCGGACCTGTCGGCGCTCCTGAAGCTCTTCATCGCGAACCGCGACGCGGTGGAGGCGGCCGTCTACGGCACGTGGTGGGGCTCGCTGCTGCATCGGCTGAAGCATCTCGGCCATCGCAACTCGCGCCGAGGATCGAAGAAGAACATCCACGCCCACTACGACCTTGGCAACGAGTTCTATCGCTTGTGGCTCGACCCGTCGATGCACTACAGCAGCGCATGGTTCGAGGGCGGCGACCGCGAAGGCTCGCTCGTCGATGCGCAGTGGGCGAAGACGCGCCGCACGCTGAACGAATGCGGCGTCAGGGCCGGCGACCGTGTGCTCGAGATCGGTTGCGGCTGGGGCGCGCTGGCCGAGTGCGCCGCGCGCGAGTTCGACGCCACCGTGAGCGGCGTGACGCTCTCGACCGAGCAACTCGCGTGGGCCCGCGACCGCCTGCATGGCGCCGAACTGACCGGTGACCTGCGGCTGCAGGATTACCGCGACGTCACCGACGGCCCGTTCGACGCGGTGGTGTCGATCGAGATGTTCGAGGCGGTCGGTCGCGAGTATTGGGCCGGCTACTTCGAGACTGTGAAAGCGCAGTTGAAGCCGGACGGCCGGGCGTGCATTCAAAGCATCACGATCCGCGACGACCTGTTCGAGCGTTACGTGAAGTCGACCGACTTTATCCAGCAGTACATCTTCCCCGGTGGTCTGCTGCCGAGCCCGTCGGCGTTTCGCGAAACAGCCGCGGCCGCGGGCCTCGTCGTCGTCAACGAACTCGATTTCGGGCTTGATTACGCCGAGACCTTGCGGCGCTGGCGCGATCGCTATCTGGCCAGCGAAGGGCCGGTGCGCCAGCTCGGCTTCGACACCCGATTCCTGCGGATCTGGGAGTTCTACCTCGCCTATTGCGAGGCCGCCTTCGCAACCGGCAACACCAGCGTCATGCAGTTCACGTTGCGGCGCGCGTGATCGACACCGGCCGCGCGTGGCGCGGCGGCTGGCGCGACGGCCTCTCGTACGGCGGGCTCGGCTTCGCGCTCGCGTTCGTCGAGTTGCCGCTCTACGTGCTGCTGCCAAACCACTACGCGAGCCAGTACGGGACGCCGCTGGCGTGGCTCGGTGCGGTGCTGCTCGCGGCGCGCCTGCTCGACGCGATCTGCGACCCGCTGATCGGCCGCTGGGCCGACGGGCTCTTCGCGCGAACACGCGCGGCATCGCACGCGCGGTCGACCGGGCCGCTGAGCGCGACCGCCTCGGCGCTGCCCGCATGGCGATGGCTCGGGGTCGGCGCGGTCGCGTTGACCGTCGGCTTCGGCGCCCTCTTCTTCCCGCCGGACCCGGCGCCGATGGCCGTTCTCGGTTGGTGTGCCGCTGCACTGGTCGTGACCTATCTCGGCTTCAGCACCGTGACCGTGATCCACCAGGCGTGGGGCGCGCGCCTGGCGGGCAACGAAGCGCAGCGCGCGCGCATCGTCGCGTGGCGCGAGGGCGCAGGCCTCCTCGGCGTGATGACGGCGAGCGTGCTGTTCACCGCGGCCGCGCCCGCGTTCGGCATCGCGATGTTCGCGGGCTTGCTGGCGTTGGGTGTGATCGCGCTGGCGCTGGCACCGCAAAGGGCAGCCGGCACGACGGCGCCGTCGACGCGGTCGCCATCGATGCGCTTGCCGTGGAAGAACCCGGCGTTCCGTCGCCTGCTCGCGATCTATGCGCTGAACGGCATTGCGAGCGCGGTGCCCGCCACCCTGGTGCTCTTCTTCATCCAGGACCGTCTGCAAGCCGCCGCTCAGACGGGCCTCTTCCTGGGCACCTATTTCGCCGCCGCCGCACTTGCGATCCCGCTGTGGATGCGCGTCGTCAGCCGCTTCGGCCTCGCACGCACGTGGCTCGCCGCGATGCTGCTCGCGATCGTCACGTTTTCGGCCGCCGCGCTGCTCGGCGCGGGCGACGTGGCCGGCTTCACGCTGGTCTGCATCACGAGCGGCATCGCGCTCGGCGCCGACCTGACGCTGCCGAGCGCACTGCTGACCGGCGTGATCCAGCGCGCCGGCCATGGCGGCCGTGCCGAAGGCGCCTACATGGGCTGGTGGAGCTTCGTCACCAAGCTCAACCTCGCGCTCGCGGCGGGTCTCGCGCTGCCGCTGCTGCAACTGTTCGGCTACGCGAACGGCACCCGTGCAGAACCGGAGCTGAACGTGCTCACCGCGGCCTATTGCGGGTTGCCGTGCGCGCTGAAACTGATCGCGGCGGCAGCGCTTTACCTCGTCTGGATCCGGCCGCGCGTGGGGTCGGCGGACCCTGCCGGGACGGCCGGTTCGATCTCCACGACCGGCGCACGCGCGCGCGACTGACGGCCGCCCAGGCACACTCTCGCGATGTCGCTCAACACCCCCATCACCGATTGGCACGGCCAGGTCGTGTGGCTCGTCGGCGCGTCGTCGGGCATCGGCCGCGCGACGGCCTCGCTGCTGCACGCGCGCGGCGCGAAGGTGGTGATCTCGGCCCGCAGTGACGACGCCGTCGCGGCCTTCGAGGCCGAGCACGCCGGCAGCCTCGGCATCGCGCTCGACGTGCAGGACCGCGACAAGCTGAAGGCCGCGACGATGCTGATCGAGGCGCGTTTCGGGCGCATCGACCTCGTCTTCTTCTGTGCCGGCACGTACGACGCGATGCGCGCGACGGAACTCGACCTCGACGTCGCGGTGCGGCACGTTCAGGTGAACTACGTCGGCGCGCTTAACGTCGTCGACGCCGTGCTCGCGTTGCTGCTGAAGCAGCGCCACGGCCACCTCGCGTTCGTGTCGAGCGTGGCCGGCTATCGCGGCCTGCCCAACGCGCTCGCGTACGGGCCGTCGAAGGCCGCGCTCAGCAACCTCGCCGAGGTGCTCTACCTCGATCTGCACGACAGCGGCATCGCGGTCTCGCTGATCTGCCCCGGCTTCGTCGAAACGAAGCTCACGTCGGTCAACGACTTCAAAATGCCCGCGCTCATCACGCCCGACGAAGCGGCGCGCGAGATCCTGCAGGGCTGGTCGCGTGGCAGCTTCGAGATCCACTTTCCGAAACGCTTCACGCGGGTCATGAAGCTCGTCGCGCTCCTCGGGCCGTGGCTCTATTTCAAGGTGGTTCGGCGCATCACCGGGTTATAGCGGGGCGAATGTCGTCGAGGCCTCTCGACGCCCTGTTCTCGTTCACGCGAACGTGACCCAGCGGACGGCCCGGCCGGTCCGAGGTGCCAGACCTGCTGCTCTTGGATAACCGCGCCAGTTTCTTGCCGTAGCGGGACACACAGATGTCTGGTGTTCGGCAACTTGCTTTGGTGACTTTCATTTGTGCCGGCAAATGAAAGTTGCTGGCCATGGCCGGGCCAGTCCGGCCGCCGCCTCACGCGTGCAGAAGAAAGACGCCACGGCGAGCAACGACCTAGTGCCCTCGCGCGCCCCCGCTGGACGTCAGCGCAACCAGCCCTTCCGCCGGAAGTACAAAAACGGCGCCGCCACGGAAGCCGCCATCAACCCGATCGCATACGGATAGCCGAGCGACCAATCGAGCTCCGGCATGCCCTTGAAATTCATGCCATAGACGCTTGCGATCAGGGTCGGCGGCAACAACGCGACGCTCGCGACCGAGAAGATCTTGATGATCTTGTTCTGGTTGATGTTGATGAAGCCGACCGTCGCGTTCATCAGGAAGTTGATCTTGTCGAACAAGAAGGTCGAGTGGCTGTCGAGCGAATCGATGTCGCGCAGGATCTGGCGCGCCTCTTCGAACTGCTCGGCGTTCAACATCCGGCTGCGCATCATGAAGCTCACCGCGCGCCGCGTGTCCATCACGTTGCGGCGGATGCGTCCGTTCAGGTCTTCTTCGCGGGCGATCGCCGAGAGCGCCTCGCCCGCCTCCTGGTCGTTGACGTTCTGCTTCAGCACGCGTGCGCTGACGGCCTCCAGGCTGTCGTAGATGCCTTCGAGCGCGTCGGCCGAGTATTCGGCATCGGCGTCGTAGAGCTTCAGCAGCACGTCCTTCGCGTCGTCGATCAGGGCCGGAATGCGGCGTGCACGCAGGCGAAAGAGCCGAAACACGGGCAGGTCTTCGGCATGCACCGAGAACAGCACGTTCTGATGCAGGATGAACGCGACCCTGACGTTGCGAGGCGTGACGTCATCATCGATCAGGAAGTCGGAGCGGATGTGCAGCTCACCGTTGTCTTCCTCGTAGAAACGGGCCGATTCCTCGAGGTCGTCGTCGACCGCGTCGTTGGGGATCGTCACGCCGAAGTGTTGCGCGATCCAGCCTTTCTCGGCCGAGGTCGGCGCATCTAGATCGACCCAGACCGGACCCACGCGAGCCAGCGCGTCGAGGCTTTCGATCTCTTCCTGGAACAGCCGGCCGTTGGCCAGCGTGAAGACGTTCAGCATGCGCGATCCAGCAACGTGGCGCCGAGATCGCCGCCGTGCAGAAAGGGGGTAGGTCGACAACCGCCTCACCCCGTGCACGCAACCCCGGCGTTCGCCGGGCTGGCCTGCTGAAGCGGACGGTCACCGAGGGTGCGAGTGGTCCAACGATCGGTCCGGTATTTCGGTCGTGAAATTATGGCATCGGCCGGTCCCGGCCCGCCGGATTCGAGGCGCATGTCGCGCGGTCGGTGATCGAAATCACGCTGCCTCGGACCACTTCGGAAGATACGCCACTCGACATAGGCCGACTCGCTTGTCAGGGCCTTTCGAGCTAGGCACACTGAATCGACGCCTTTTTCGCCCGATGGCTCTCACAAGCCACCCGATCTTCCGAGCCGGCAGCGGCTTCGGCACTTTTGAAAAGGATCTACATGAACCTCACCATCAGCGGTCATCACCTCGAAGTCACTCCGGCTCTCAGAGAGTATGTGCTCACGAAGCTCGAGCGCGTGAAGCGCCATTTCGACCAGGTCGTCGATGTGACGATCGTGCTCTCGGTGGAGAAGCTCAGCCAGAAGGATCGGCGTCAGAAGGCCGAATGCACGCTGCACGTGAAGGGCAAGGACATCTTCGTCGAACAGTCGAGCGAAGACATGTATGCCGCGGTCGATGAGTTGATGGACAAGCTCGACCGCCAGGTGGTGCGCCACAAGGACAAGGTGCAAGACCACCACCACGAAGCGGCCAAACGCGTCGACGCTGCGCTCAACTGATGACGCGAGCGCCGCCTCTGTGGCCGGCGCGTTTCCATGCCGGCCACGGTGCCGTTATGCGCCCCCCTCCCGACGTCGCCGAGCGCGGCGTTTTTCTCTACGGTCTCGCACCGCTTTTGTCGACACCACGCCGTGACCGATGTTGCGGCGCGGCTGCAAAGTGCGGACCGCGCGTCGGGTTCCGAGTGGGGCCGTGGACCAACCCGGATCACGACGCCCATAATTCGCAGCCCTGCCACCCCGCTCCGGCCGGCTGCGCCCTCTGGCGTACGCCGGGCACTACCCGATGAACCGTCTCGCCGCCATCCTGCCTGCCCTCAACGTGCTGATCGACGTCGACGCGACCAGCAAGAAGCGGGCATTCGAAGTCGCTGGTCTGCTGTTCGAGAACAGCCAGGTGATCGCGAGGTCGACCGTCACCGACAACCTTTTCGCCCGCGAGCGACTCGGCTCGACCGGCCTCGGACACGGTGTGGCGATTCCGCACGGCCGCATCAAGGGTCTGAAGAGCCCGCTGGCCGCCGTGCTGCGTCTGGGGCAGCCGATCCCGTTCGATGCGCCCGACGACGAGCCGGTGGCGCTGATGATCTTCCTGCTGGTGCCCGAGGCGGCGACCCAACGCCACCTCGAGATCCTCTCCGAGATCGCCGAGATGCTCTCCGACCGCGCCTTGCGCGAGCGCCTGAAGACGGTGACCGACCCGGCGGTGGTGCACCAGTTGATCACCGATTGGGAACCGCTGCGTTCGGTAGCGTGAGAGCCGGTCCGCCTTGAAGCCGACCATGATCAGCGCCGAGGCGCTGTTCGAAGAGCACCAAAGCGCGCTGCACTGGGAATGGGTCGCGGGCCACGCACACCCTGAGCGTCACTTCAGCGAAGTCGCGGTCCGAGAGGCCCACTCGGCAGCCGATCTGGTCGGCTACCTGAACTACATCCATCCGAACCGGATGCAGATCGTCGGTCGACGGGAAGTCGCCTACTTGAACGATGCGTCGCCCGAGTTGATGGAGCGGCGCATCACGCGCATCCTCACGCTCGAGCCGCCGGTCCTCATCGTCGCCGACGACCAGGTGCCGCCCGACCGGCTCGTCGCGCTCTGCGACCGCGCCGACATCCCGCTCTTCGTCACGGCCGAGTCGGCCGGCCATGTGATCGACGTGGTGCGGGGATACCTGAGCCAGCACTTCGCCGAACGCACGACGCGGCACGGCGTCTTCATGGACATCCTGGGTCTCGGCGTGCTGCTCACCGGCGAGTCGGGCCTCGGCAAGAGCGAGCTCGGACTCGAGCTGATCTCGCGCGGCCACGGGCTCGTGGCCGATGACGCGGTCGACATCTACCGCGTCTCGCAGACCGCGCTCGAAGGCCGCTGTCCGGAGCTCCTGATCAACCTGCTCGAGGTGCGCGGCATCGGCCTGCTCGACATCAAGGCGATCTTCGGCGAGACCGCGGTGCGCCGGAAGATGCGGCTCAAGCTGATCGTTCACCTGGTCCGCAAGGAAACGATGGACCGCGAGTTCGAGCGCCTGCCGTACGAGCCGCTCAACGAGGAGATCCTCGGCACGCCAGTGCGAAAGACCGTGATCGCGGTCGATGCGGGGCGCAACCTCGCGGTGCTGGTCGAAGCCGCCGTGCGCAACACGATTCTTCAATTGCGCGGCATCGACACCTACAAGGAATTCGTCGAGCGCCACCAGAAGGCGCTGCAGAAGGCGGACTGAGCGCGTCTCAGGAGATTTCCAGATCCGGACTGCCGGTGCGTTCGCAGGCCGCCCGCGTTTTCTTCACGTCGTACATGGCCGCGTCGGCCATGCGTATCAGGCTGGCGCCATCCACCGCATCGGCTGGATACACCGCAACGCCGATGCTGACATTGACATCGAGTTGGAGACCGTTCCAGACGATCGGCGCGGAGATGCGCTGACCGACGGCCTCTGCAATGCGAAGTATGTTTTCAGGCCCTTGCGGGTTGACCAGAAGGACCAGGAACTCGTCGCCGCCAGCACGGCTGACCGTGTCTTCGTCGCGCGCATGTCTGGCCAGGCGAGCCGCCACTTCCTTGAGGACGGCATCGCCCGCCGCGTGGCCATGCCGGTCGTTGATGGGCTTGAAGCGGTCGAGATCGAGAAACATCACCGCGAGCGTCCAGTCGTGACGCTTGGCCATCGACATCGCTTGTGCGAGTCGGGCGTCGAACAAGTCCCGGTTCGCAAGCCCGGTCAGTGAATCGTGAGAGGCCTGCGACAGGGCCGACTGTTCCGCGTGCCGGGAGATTGCCAACGCCTCTTTCGTCTGGCTCAAAGCCTGGGTCGCTTTCAACAGGGCCTGCTCGGTCGCGCCAGATCGTCGATGCCCTTGGCCAACGTTTCGGTGACCTCGTGCAGGTCGTCCGCGCATTCCTGGACCCTGCTCTCGACTTCCTTGCCTGCAGCCAGGGTGTTCGACGCGGAGATCGTGGTCACGCCTTGCGCAATATCGGCTTCCATCACGACGTTGGTGGTGCCGATGGCGTCGGCACATTCTTCGACCTTGGCTTTCACGTCGTGGCTCTGCGCGAGAGCCCGCGTTAGAGGTGCATTCAATTTTTGGCCGATCGAGATCATGATGTTTTCGTCAAGGGAAAGTCACAAAAAAGGGCGCCGCTGGGGAGCCACGCCAATCGATGGCGGCGGGCGCGCCCTGTCAAACGCGGTTGAAGACACCATGAGCGATTGGCACAAGGTGGGGCGAACTTTGTGAGGTCGCTCTGCCGGAGCGGGGCCACGGGAAGCTCCTTCAAGGCGTTCCCTGGACACATGATGTACGGGTTCGGGCTTCGGCTGGCAGGGACCGAGGCGGCCAAAGCATCAACTTCGCACAGTCCGATCCCAGACGCTACAGTTCCTCCGCGAAGCGGAAGGGACACGCGACCTGCCGACATCGAAGAAGTGCGTCTTTTTGGGAACACGATCTATGGATTCCACCGTTACGACTTTCTTCGCAAAGAGGGTCAAGCGCAGCGAAGCGACATCGAGCAAAGCCGTCGGTCCATGGCGTCTCGAGCAGGTCGAACGCCTCATGAACATGCCCTTCATGGACCTCATTCACCGGGCGCAGAGCGTGCATCGAGGCGAATTCGATCCCAACGCCGTACAGCTTTCCACGCTTCTTTCCATCAAGACCGGCGGATGCGAGGAAGACTGCGCTTACTGCCCGCAGTCGGCCCATTTCGATACGGGAGTCGAAGCCACGAAGCTGATGGCGCTGAATGGGGTCATGGAGGCCGCGAGTGCTGCGAAGGAGCAAGGTGCAACCCGCTTCTGCATGGGCGCCGCCTGGCGCCATCTGAAAGACCGCGATGTCGAGCGCATCGCCGCGATGATTCGCGCCGTCAAGTCCCTCGGCCTGGAGACTTGCGTCACTCTCGGGATGCTGGAAGCACATCAAGCCGTGCAACTGAAAGCGGCTGGGCTGGATTTCTACAACCACAATCTCGACACGGCGCCCGAACTTTACGGCGACATCATCACGACCCGCACCTACGAAGACAGGTTAGACACGCTCGAGTCAGTCAGGCGGGCTGGACTCCGCGTTTGTTGCGGAGGGATCGTGGGGTTGGGCGAAGACCGTGCGCAGCGGGCCGGGCTGCTCACGCAAATCGCCAACTTGGACCCTTATCCCGAGTCGGTTCCCATCAACAACCTGGTCCAGGTGGCCGGAACACCGTTGGCTGGAACGAAGGCGATCGATCCACTTGAATTCGTGCGAACGATCGCTGTCGCGCGAATCATCATGCCGAAGGCGATGGTCCGACTGTCGGCCGGGCGAGAGCAAATGAGCGACGCCGTGCAAACGCTTTGTTTTCTGGCCGGGGCCAATTCCATTTTCTACGGCGATCGGTTGTTGACGACCGTCAATCCGCAAGCGCTCAGGGATCAGGAGCTTCTCGGCCGGCTTGGCATGTCGACGGGGGATGCGGCCGAATGCGCGCGAACGCAACCCAGTTGACTCCGGGTGCAGTCGAGCGACAACGGAGAAGTACTCGGGAGGGAGGTATGACGCGCAGCGCCATGCCCTCGCGCAAGGCGTGATGCGCCAAGCCTGAATGACCGTTCAACGCGCCGGTGTTGTCGGAGCAGGCGCCTCGACGATGCGTTGCGCATCCATCTGCGAGCGGATGGCCTCGGCCTTGTTTTCCGTCTGCACGTCGCCCAGGCGCAGGAACGGCTCGCGCAGGCCGCCGGCGTCGGTGCGCATCTCGTCGATGAGCTTGCGGCCGATCGCGTAGAGCTCGCGGTTCTTGCGCTCGGCGTTGGCGAGCGCGTCGGTGCTGCGCGCGAGCAGTGCACTCACGGATGCATTCGCCGCCGTGCGCTCGGCCGCCAGCGCGCGCGCTTCGGCGAGGGAGCGCTCAAGCGCGTCGGCGCGGCTGCGTTGCGCGGCGGCTTCGATCTTGGTGTCGCGCAGGGCGGCTTCGGCCGCGCTCAATTCGCCCTGCAGCTTCTGCTGCTCGGTACGCGCCGCACGGTTCTGCGCGACGGCGCTGTCGAGTGCCTTCGTCTTTTGCTGCGCCTCGGTATCGAGCTTCGCCTTGTCGGCGAGCAGGCTTGCCTTCTCGCGCTGCAACGCGGCCTGCGATTCCTGTGCACTTCTCAACGCCTGCTGAGATCGACGGAGCGCTTCGCGCTCGCGACTCGCGCGCTTGTCGTCCTGCGCGTGCAGCGGCGACGCTGCCGCCAGCGTCAGCACGAGAGCCATGAAAGCGAGCAGCGTAACGGACGGACGTCTCGCAAGTCGCGGCGCGAGTGGCGGCGCCTGGCTACCCCGGCGAGGCGACGCGAGCCAGGCGGATAACGGCATCTTCATCGCGCGCTCCCTCAGAACCGCGAGTTCACTTCGAGCTGAAGCACGTCGATCTTCAGCGGCGCGCTGCTCAAATTGCCGCTCACCGAGGTCGGGTCGCCGGGGATCGCGAGGAACCGCTTGCCGTCGTCGAGATTGCGGGTGCTGGTGTAGCGCAGCGTGAGCCAGCTCGAGCGGTCGAAGGCGTAGCTGCCGCCGAGTTGGAAACCCTTGTAGTTGGTGCCGCCGAGATGCCAGGTGGTGTCGGTGAAGGCGTCGAGCCACGCATCGCGCTCGAACTTGCGGATCGCGAAGAAGCTCTGCCAGTCGCCACGTTGTGCCAGCTTGATCGATCCGACCTGGGTGCGCAACTGGATGCCGCTGGTCTTGTTCGCGAGGTCGTTGACGGCAGCGGTGCCGGCGCGGTTGCGGATGTCGGCGAGGTCGAACGCGGTGTTCTTCACGTAGTCGGCGGTGAAGCCGATGTAGGTCGGCGCGAAATGCGAGAAGGTGATGCCGGCCGTCGCGTTGAAGGGCTTGAACTTCGACGCGAGGCCCCACACCGGCGCGCCGGTGCTCGTCGGGTCATTGAGATTGATGAGGGTGTTGCCCTTCTGTCGCGCGCTGGTCGGGTACTGGCTCAACTGATAAGCGGTGGTCGCCGCGCGCGCGCCGGTCGGCGGCGGGTCGTTCGCGTGGCGGCCCTCGATGTTCTGGAAGTCGTAGAACCCCATCGCCCCGCGAATCTGTGTCTTGTCGGTCGCGGCCCAATCGGCGCCGACCTGCAAGCCGTAGAGCCACTTGTCGGCGCGTTGCAGCGCGAGCTCTTCTAGCGCGAAGCCACCGAGCACGGCGAAGCCGACCAGCCCGTTCGAGAGGTTGCGCTCGACCCGCGCCGAGGCGCCGTCGACCGACAGGTCATCGGGCCACAGCAGATCGGTGCCGAGAAAGGGCACGGCCGTGCGGCCCGCTTCGACGCGCACGTCGAAACGCGGCTCGTAACGCACGAAGGCGCGGTCGATGCCGACCGGCAGCCGGTTGCCGTAGCTGCCGAGCGTCACCGATTCGGTGGCGGGCGAGTTGGGGTTGCTGGTCGCGAGGCGGAAGCCCGCCGACGTGTCTTCGCTGAGCTTCGCGTTCACGCCCAGGCGCGCGCGCAACGTGAGTCGGCGACGGGCGGTCTCGGTGTTGGTGAGGTCGGGCGCGAAGGCCGGCGAGTCGGTCTGGCTGCGGTACACGTCGGCCGGCACGTTGCCCGAGCCGTAGCTCGCGGCCTCGGCACGCACCCGCACGTCGCCTTCGATCGTCATGCCGCGAATCCATGTTGGGATCTGCCGCGAGTCGGCCCAGCGTTCTTCGCGCGCGGTCTCGAAGACATCGTTCTTGATCTCTTCCTTGATCTGCGCGCGCAGCGTCTCGGGGATGTAGGGCACGCGCACCACGCCCGCCTGGCTTGCGGCGCGCGCGGCGGGCAATGAGGCGGTGGCGGTGTTGTTGGCGCCGGATGGCGTCGACGAGGCGGCGACACCGGCCGGCGCTTGCGTTGCTTGCCGCACCAGCGCCTCAGCACGTTCTCGACTGAGCAGCCCCTGATCGACGAGCGCCTGGATCAAAGCGAGCGTGGTTGCGCGCAACTGCTCGAGGCCGGCGCGCTCGTCGGCGGGCGCCGATTGCGCGTGACTCGTCGAACTGAAAGCGAGCCCGAGCAGGGCTGCCGCGATGCCCGCTCGGCAACGTCGACCGGTCGCGGGCGACGACGACCGATGGAACGTGAGTACCGGCATGTCCCGCGGTTGATGGAGGTGGGGTGATGACATGAATCGCATGACGATGGTCTCGGTGCGCAGGAAGATCGGAGGCAGGGTCGCGACGTCGGCGCGCGTCAGGCTTGCGCGCGCAACGTCAACCGGAAGCGCATGGGTTGTGGCAACGCACCCGGGGGCGGCAAGCGCAGGTCGCGAGAGGTGCTGTCGAGCGCGGCGCCGACTTCGGCGTCGCGCTTCGCCTCGCCGCTCGGCACCACTTCGAACTTGCGGATGCGGCCGTCGGCCTCGACCCAGATCGCAAAGGTTGAAGTGAGCTCGGCGCCGTCGGCGGGCAGGTTCTTTTCGATCTGCTCGCGCAGCAACTGGCGCACGTTGTTGGCGTAGAAGCGCTCCTGCGTGCGGTCGCCGCTACCGCTCGGGCCCGACGCGCCGATGGTCGGCGTGCCGCTCTTGTATTCCTGCGTGACCGCGCCCGACTGGAACGGGCTCGCGCCCTCACCGGCGGCGCCTTCCATCTTGATCGCCTGCTCGGGCGGGCGCGGCGCTTCCTGCTTCGGCGCTTCCTGCTGGGCCTGCTTCGGGCTCTCCTTCGGCGGCTCCTTCTTCGGTTCTTCGCGGGGCGGCGGTGGGGGCGGCGGCGTGTCGGGCAGGATCGAGATCTTCGAGACCTGGCGGCGCGAGGTTTCCGGCGTCGCGAGCAGCGTCTTGATCGACGCGACGACGCCCGCCACCACGCCGATCAGCACCAGCGCAATCAACGCGCGGCGCAGCCACGTCGACGCCGGCGTCGGAGGGTGACCGGTGAGCGTGCTCATTGCGAGTGACGCCTCAGGTGCCGATGCGCGACGTGACCAGACCCATGTTCACGCCGAGCGTGTTGCACAGGTCGATGACCGCGATCACGCGCGCGTACTGCGCGGCGGCGTCGCCGCGGATCGCGACCGACATCTCTTTGTCGCGCGCCTTGGCGTCGGTAAGGCGCTGCTGCAGCTCGGCCATCGACACGCCGACGCCGTTGATGAGCAAGCCGCCGCCCGCCACCACCTGCACGATCAGCAGCTCGTGCTTCTCGGTCGCGGGCTTGTTCGACGGCTTGGGCATCGAGATGTTGAGGCCCTGCACCGACGCGGTCGTCATCAGGATGAAGACAACCAGCAGCACGTACGCGAGGTCGAGCATCGGCGTCACGTTGATCGTGTCGTAGGGCTTCGATTCGGTGCCGACCTGGATGGACATGGCGTGTCGCTCTCGTGTTCGTTTTCGGGTGGATTACCGGATGGATCGGTCGGTACGCCGCGGGCTCAGCCGGCGCGCTTGGTAACGAGCCCGACCTCGGTGATGTCGAGCTTCTTCAGCACCTCGAGCACCTGCATCACCTTCTCGTACTGCGCCGCCGCGTCGCCCTTCAGCACCACCGGCAGGGCCGGGTTGGCCGCCTTGTACTGGCCGAGCGTCGACGACAGCTGCTCGAGCGTCACGGGGTAGGCGTCGAGATAGACCGCGCCGTCGCGCGTGATCGTCACCGCGCGGATCTGCGGCTTGGCGAGGCTCGATTGCGCACGCGTTTGCGGCGAGTCGACGCGCACGCCCTGCACCGAGGCGGTCGTGAGGATGATGAAGACGACCAGGAGCACGTAGGCGAGGTCGAGCATCGGCGTGACGTTGATGTCGTCGTACGGCTGGTTCTCGGCGCGGACATCGGCGGACATGGGGCGGCTCTCGTAGGCGTTCGGTGGCGGTTTCGCGCTCTGCTTCGGAACGGCGCTGGGTGTCGATCGGCAGGTGCGTGTGGCAGCCCGCGGCTACGGCTTGCCGTAGACCTCGGCGACGCGGGTGGTGAACTCGTCGACGAAAATCTGCATGTCGGCGGAGATGTTCTTGATCCGCGACGCGAGGTAGTTGTAGCCGAAGAGCGCAGGGATCGCGACCGCGAGGCCGGCCACCGTCGCGAGCAGCGCCGAAGCGATGCCGGGCGCGATCGCGTTGACGTTGACGTCGCCCGCCGCGGCGATCGCGGCGAAGGTGATCATCACGCCGGCGACGGTGCCGAGCAGGCCGAGGAACGGCCCGCCGGAGATCGCGATCGTGAGCAGCACCATGCCCGAGTTGAGGCGGTGCGACTCGCGCACGAGGTCGGCATCGATCGAGGCCTTGACGGCGTTCAGCGCCGCGTTCGAGAGCACTGGCGTCGCGGCGCCGATCTCGCGCTTGTCGAGTTCGCGCACGCCCGATTGATAGAGCCTGAAAAGTGACGAGCCGTCGTCGACGGCCGGCCCTGACAACCGCAAGAGGTCGGTCGTCGACGCGCGAAAGCGCTGCAGGAAGCCCTGGTTGCCGCGATCGGTGCGGGCGACGAAGAGCGCCTTCGTGACCATCACCCACGCGGCCAGCACGAACATGAAGGCGAGGATGCCGATCACGACCCACGCGTCGGTGGTGAGGTTCTTGACGAGGATGCCGAAGTAGCCCGGGCTCGCGTCGCCGCTCTCGCCGGCGCTTTCGCGCGCGGTCGTCACGAGCTTGCTTTCGGCGCCTTGCGAGGCGGCCATGAGCCGCAACGCATCTACGCTGCGGGCGCTCGGCAGCACCTCGACTTCGTCGATCAGACCCGCAAAGCCGGCGCCGCCGAGCGTCAACGGGCCGGCGAGCGCGGGCAGCGTCGCATCGACCTCGCCGGCCTTCGCGCCGTTCACGTAAATCGTCGCCTTGCCGCCGCTCGCGACGACCGCGACGTGAGCCCACGCCGCCGGCGGCAGGCTGCCGCCTTCGACATGCGCGCTGCCCGCATCGACCGCCAGCTTGCCCTGCACGAGCAGGAGCCGCAGGCCACTCCATTGCAGCAGCGTGCCCTGCGCTACCGCATCGGGCTTGATCCACATTGCCACGGTCAGCGGCGCGCCGGCGGCCGACGCCAGCGAATCGGCGGCCGGCCAGACCAGTGTGGCGTTGGTTTCGAATCGCGCGCTCGATGCGAGCAGGCCGTTCGCGTCGCGCACCGCGGGCTGCAACGTGCGCGCGCCGTGCGCGTCATCGACGGCGGGGCCGTCGGGTTCGCTGAAGTGCGCGACCAGCGTCGAGCCGGTGGCCCACAGCTTCGCAGGCGGCTGCGCCGCGGCCTTGGCGTTGCCGGCGTAGACGTAGACGCTGTTCTTGTCGCTGCCCGGCACCACCGCCGGCACCGCGACCCACAGCAACGCGAGCTCGTTGATGCCGTCGTAGCGTTCGACCATGAAAGGCAGCGGCGTCTTGTCGTCAGCGCCCAGCACGCGCAGGTCGGAGCCGTCTTCCTTGGCCGCGGTGAAGTCGAAGTTGCCCGAATGCAGTCGCACCGCGACCACCAGGGCGGCGACGCTCTCACCCGTCTCGACGCCGGTCGCGCTGGTGTTGAGCGTGACGCGGGTGCGCGCCGTCCAGGCCTTGTCCCACCAGGCGTGGGCGAGCTGCGGCGCGAGCACGACGACGGTGCCGATCACGAGAGCGCGCAGATTCGAAGCGAGATGAAGCATGGGGTACCGGTGTCGGTTGAAGGAGGATGAAGGAATGGCGTGACGAGAATGCGACTGGTGTGACCGTAACTGCGATTGCGGCTGCGACGATGAAGACGCGTCAGCTCTTTTCGCCGAAGCCCAGGAAGTCGAGCAGCAGCGTGCGGCGCGCCCGACGCCGGCGGCGGCGCTCCTCCTCGCTCTCTTCGTTGCCCGCGTTCTGCGTCGACGCGCTGACCGATTGCGCGGTGGCTGCAAGCCCCGCCGTCGCGCCGACCGACGAGGCCACCGGCGGTGCACCGACCGACGCGCCACCGACGCTCAGGTTGTCGGCGCCCACGAAGCGCACCGCGCCGAAGAACGCGTTGCCGAGCGACTTGATGCCGGCCTCGCCGGCGTTGATCTCGCCGTTCGGCGCGTAGAGGTCGAGGTTGCTGCCGGCGTCGAGCACCGCGATGCCGCTGCCGCTGAACGAGCCCGACGTGTCGAACACGACGCGACCTTCGCTGTCGAGGCGCAGCACCGGCGCCGGCGCACCGGTCACGGTCTTGGCGCCGCGGCCGGCGTCGATGTTGCCGAGCGAGGCCCACAGCAGGATGTCGCCCTGCTGCAGCGAGAACACCCGCGACTGGTTGACCGCGAAGTCGTTCTTCACCACCGCCGAGATGTCGCCGCCGGCGACCGTGACGATGCCCAGATCGGCCGGTTTCTTGGTGGTGCTGCCGACCAGCTCGCCCGCGTTGACGCCGCCGCCCGGCGCGAGCAGCGTGATGTTGCCGCGCTGCGAGGTCCTGATCTGGCTCGTCGGCAGTCGAATGTCGCCGAGCGTGCGGCCCTGGACGCTGTCGTCGACCGGGAACAGCGTTTCGATGGCGCGATAGCCGCGTGCGTAAGCCGCGTCGCGGTCGCTGCCGCTCGCGGCGGCGGCTTCGCGGCCGGCCGCCCTCAACTCACCGATCAGCACCTGGTTGAGCCAGACCGCCTGGCGCTCGACGGGCAAGGCGTCAAAGCGGGCCACGGCGTCGGCCACCGATGTCGCGGCGGCCGACGACGGCGGCGCGACGCGGTTGACGTAGGCGACGAACGCATCGCGCAGCGCAGCGTCGCCGTCGGCAGCGGCCCGCGCGATGAAGTCAGTGCGCAGCGGCGCAGAGACGTCGCCGAGCGCCGCGCCGAGCATTCGAGTGACGGCGGCGCCGCGTTCCGCATCGGGCAAGGTCGCGAACGCGGCGACCGCGTCGGCTGGCGACAGCGCCGCGCCGTTCGGCCGTGCGCGCACGAAGGCGGCCACCGCGGCTTCGTAACGCGCGTTGCCGAGCAGGCTCGCCACCTGGGCGAGCTGGTCGGCGACCGGGAGCGCATCGAAGGCCGCGGCTGCGGCCGAACCCAGTGGCGGAGCGACGGCACCGGTCGGTGATGTCAGCAGCGTGTACAGGTCGCCGGTGTGGCGGTGCAGGCCGCTCGCGCCGAGCACGCCGAAGCCGGTCGATGCGGCCTGCCGATAGTCGTGCCCGTCGGCATGGACACCGGCGACCACCGTGACCTGCGCCGCACCGACCGGCAGCGCCGTGCCGTTGCGCGTGTTGCCGAGCGAATTGATGCCGTTGCCCTGGCCGAGATCGACGTTGCGACCGGCGAGCAGCAACAGGTCGCCCGGCCCGGCCACCTCGATGCCGCTGTTGTTGCTGGTGTTGACAATGTCGCGGCCCGCTTGCAAAAAGCTCAGCTCCGAGAGCGCGACCACCGTGCCGGTGATTGGGTCGGTGCGCGTCGGCTGATGCTGCACGCTGACTAACTGACCGAGCACGATGTCGCCACCGGCGATGACGCGAAACGGCCGCACCGATTTGATGTTTTGTGACATCGACACGTTGCCCGTCTCGGCCACCAGCCGCAGCGGGTCACGCTCGCTGGCGTCGAGCGAGCCGGGCTGGCCCGGCTCGCGGAGGCGCAGCGCCTCGTCGACCCCCGAATACTCGACCACGTTGACGGCAGCGAGGTCGTTTCGCGTAGCCAGGAACCGCGCGCCCGCGAAATTGACATCGGCGGCGGCGAGCACGTCCAGGCTGCCGCCGCGCGTGGGGGCGAGCACCAGCGGGTTCTCGATGGTGATCGAACCCGACGGCGCGCGAAACGCCGCGGTGGGCGGGATCACCTGTCTAACGTTGACACCGCCGTTCTGCGCGTCCGGAAAGTTTTCGCCCGCCGCCCTGGGTTGAGAAGCGGCCAGGTAGTCGATGTCGCCCGCCTTCGTGGTGACCTGCAGGGTTGCGCGATCGCCGAGGCCGGTGATGACGGCCAAACTGCCGTTGGCGCCCTGGTTGCGCTGCACGGGCGCGGTCGCACCGGCGTTGCGCACGCTCGCGAGCGTGATGTCGCCTTGCGCCTGCACCTGCACCGCGGTGTTCTCGTACACGAGTTGCACGCCGGGGTTGCCCGACGGCACGCCGACGGCGCTCACCGGGGCGTAACGAAGCGCGCCACCGGTCGCGATCTGCAGCGCGTCGCCGCCGGCGAAGTAGAGGCCGTTGACGAGGTCGCGGCCTGCTTCGGCGACCACGGCGCCACCGCCGAATCGACGCGCCACGCCAATGCCGTCGACGGTCTCGACGAAACCGTTCGATGGCGCGGCCGCGCCGACATTGAGCAGGTCTCGGCCAGCGCGAACCGACACGTCGCCACCGCCGAAGGCGGCGATGCCCTGATCGAACAGGTCGTAGCGCGAATACCAGGCCGGGTTATCGCCCTTATTGCGCCACCACCAGTTGGTGACGTAAGGGCGGCGCGGGTTCGCGGCTGCGCCGACCACATCGCGCCCGGCGCCGAACGAGACGCTGCCGCCACCGCTCAGAAAGGGGCTGAGCGGCCCGGTGTCGCCGCTGACGAGATCGAAAGTTAGCGGCGTCAGGTTGATCGACACCGGTACGGTGGCGCCGGTGCTGTAGACCGTGGCGCCGTTGTTGACGAAGCGGATGTCGCGAGCGGCGCGCACATCGATCGTGCCGGTTGTCGTGCGCACGCTGACGGCTGGCGCCGGGTCGAACGATGACGCCGCGGCGCTCCCGATCACGACGTCGCCGGTGGCGGCGGTGTTGGTGATGACGGTGGTGGCGAGCAGGTCGGACGACGCGAGATCGGCGCCGCCGACGGCACGGATGCTCCCGCCGCGGTCGCTGGAGGCGATCGGCGTCGGATCGAAGTCACTGGCGGGGGCGAAGCCGGAGCTCACGCCATAAGCGAGCGTCAGCTGGCCGCCCGCTCGCAGCGTCAGCGAGGTGTCACCGGCATGCGGCGCGGTGGCACGCACGGCGGTCGCGGTCGGCAACGACCAATCGGTTCTGATGGCGAGATCGCCGGTCGAACGGACTTCGACGCCAGGTCTCACCACGAGCGCCGCCAACGTGCCGGCATGGCCGCCCGCGATGCGCGAGGCGATTGCTTCGGCGTTCGCGAGGAAGGCATCCTGATCCTGCTGCACGCTGGCCGTGCCGAGCACGTTGGGTGCGGGGGCCGGCGTGGGCGTGGGGGCAGGACCGGGTGCCGGCGTGGGCGCCGGCGGTGCAGGTGTGGGTGTGGGGGCCGGCGCGGGCGTGGGTGCCGGTGCCGGTGCCGGTGCCGGTGCCGGTGCCGGTGCCGGTGTCGGTGTCGGTGCGGGCGCGGGCGTAGGCGTCGGTGCAGGCGTCGGCGCGGGCGTGGGGCCGAGCGGCGGCGGTGGCGGCAGCCTGTCGCCGGTGGTCGGGCCGTTGCCAGGCGATGGATCCATGGCAGCCTGCGCGGTCACGCGAAACAACGATGCGATCGTCGACATCGACGGCGTCACCGGCAGGGGCAGGGGCGGTGGTGGTGGCAAGGTATCGCCGGTGGTCGGGCCGTTGCCCGTCGAAGGACCGGACGGTGCT
>CBDFFO010000004.1:0-144428 GCA_965246805.1 Caldimonas sp.
TCGGCGGTGCGCGGGGCATCAAGGTGCTGTTCGCCGGCGCGTCGGGCACCGGCAAGACGATGGCGGCTGCGGTGATCGCGAAGAGCCTCGGCGTCGACCTGCACCGCGTCGACCTCGCCGCGACGGTCTCGAAGTACATCGGCGAGACCGAGAAGAACCTCGAGCGGGTGTTCAGCCGCCGCGCACCGAGGCCGACGCGATCCTGATGTCATCGACGAGGCCGACGCCCTGTTCGGCCAGCGCTCGCAGGTCCGCGACGCGCACGACCGGTACGCCAACGTCGAGACCGCCTACCTGCTGCAGCGCATGGAGGAGCACGACGGCGTTGTCGTGCTCGCGACCAACCTCGCGCAGAACATCGACGAAGCGTTCTCGCGCCGCATGCATTACGTGATCGACTTCCCGATGCCTGACGCCGGCAGCCGCGAGGCGCTGTGGCGCCGCATGATCCCGCCCGAGGCGCCGCTCGCCGACGACGTCGACTTCGCCTTCCTCGCACGCCGCTTCGCACTCGCCGGCGGCGACATCAGGAACCTGGTGCTCGACGCCGCCTACCGCGCGGCGCAAGCCGGCGACGCGATCGGCATGCGCCACATGCTGCGCGCCGTGATGCAGCAGTTCGCGAAGCGCGGCCGTGTGCCGGCGGTGGGCGAGTTCGGGCCGTATGCGGCGATGCTCGCCATGCCGGGCGGCAGCGAACGACCGTGGGTTCCAGCCCAGCCCGCTTCTGGTGCGGCGCTCGACACGGCTCTGGGGCCTTGAGCCATGCGCGTGAGTGCCGACGGCCGCCACCTCATCGCGCACGAACTCGCGCAACTGCTGCATCAGCGCGATGGCAGTGCGCCACGCATGCAGCGGCAGTTCGACCGTGCCGGCGGCGACATTCGCAATGGCGCGCTCGAAGCGGCGTTCCCCGCTGCCGACGAGGGCTGCGTCATCGGCATGCGCCCGATCGTTCACGCGCTTGCGCGGCAGTCTTCCAAGCAGGGCAAGACTCCGACGGGGAGCGACTTTCACCACTACCAGTGCCTGCTCGGGTGACTCGAAGTGGGACGCGAGCAAGTCCACGCACATCCCGCCCGGTCGCAGTCAGGGAACCGCGCAGCCGAAACGTCATCGCCGGGCGCGACACGCAGGAATCTGGCGGAGCCTCCCGCGCTCACCTCCGGCGGAAATCTTGCGCTAAGCAGGATCGCGCGCAGCATTCGCACGGAATTCAACGTCAGCGATCCGGGCGATGCCAATGAGCGGGCGGCGGATCGTGTGGTCGACCGCGCGATGTTGTCGCCGCCGACTCGAGCGACCGAAGCGATGTCGGCTCCCGCCCGACCGCAGGCATCGGCAGGAGCCGGGCTTTCAGCACTCTCCTTTCTCAACGCTGGCGGACACGCTCTTTCGGACGAAAGGCGCCAAGACTTCGAGGCTCGCGTCGGTAGCGATCTGAGCGGCGTCCGCATCCACGACGGACCCGCTGCCGCCCAGGCAGCCCGTGCGCTCAAGTCGCGCGCTTTCACCGTGGGTCAGGACATCGTATTTGGCCGGGATCAGTACGCTCCGGATAGTGGCGCAGGCGCCCGGTTGCTCGCGCACGAATTGGCCCATGTGGCACTGGGCCATGCTGGCATCCATCGTGAGAGCGATCCCGACCCGGATCATCCGTCGTCGCCGGCGGCAGCGCCCGCTGGTGTCAACCTGCAGCCGCTCGCCGACTGGACGCCGCAGATCGACACGTGGGACCAGGGGACGTTCTGGACGCCGCCCGAAACCACGCGTGCGCAGATCTCCCAGCGCCTCTACAACACGGCGGAACACGTCGGCGGGTTCGACATCATCGGCGACAAGCACGTCCGCATGCGCAACTTCGATGGGGTCGCGGCCGATGTGGTGAAGGCGATGCGTGCCGCGCTCGACGCTCGCCTCGACACCGACGTGGGTGCCGTGGTCGGCATCCTGAAGCAGCGACTCATCAACGACGACGCGGAATGGCGACTGCTGAACACCACCATCTGGTGGAGCAGCCACGGAGACCTCACCAACGACAAGAACCGCTCGTATTTCGACGCCTACCTCGACACGCTCGACACGCACCGCCTGACGCAGTGGGGGCTGTTCAGCAACACGACCAAGACCGCCTCCGAATGGCTGCTGATCGAGGCGGAAGAGAAGCAGTGGGCACTCTATCCCGTCCTCGCCGGTCGCTCCTCGCGCGGCACGGTAAAGTCCGCCGCCACCGGTGAGGGCATGCCGGAGTTCGATCCGTCCAAGGGCCCGATCACCGCGGATAAGCGCGAGCACCATTTTTCGTTCGGAAACGAGGTAGGAGGCTACGCCTACCGTTCGGGGGAGAACCGCACGGGTATCGAAAAGGAAGCCCACACCACGGCCTCCATCCAGGTCGGCGAGCTGATTGTCAATGAGACCTCCGCGACCCGCGCGGAGATCGCCCTTCGCAACTCGGCACAGCGCGGAGGTCGGGTGATGATCCCGGGCGGTGACCGCCGCTTCTACGGTTACACAATCGTCGAGCCGCACTTCTGGGACGAAGGCTACGTGCAGCCGCAGGATCCCAAGGCGAAACGCCTGGAGACTTTCTGGTGGAACTATCCGGGCACCGTGTTCATCGGCGGCGGCGAGTATCAACCGAGCTTCGGCAAAGGCGGCGAGCCGGAGCAGACCCAGCGTCGGGAGATTCTTGCGCAGGCACTCCCCAAAGGCGTCGAGGCACTGCGCGGACTCGACTTCGATGTGCTCAGCCTGATGACGCTCGATCAGCGCGTCGGCACGATTGACGTCGCAGTCGCAGCGCAGACGCCAGCGGATGCCAGCTTGATCAGCCGCATCCTGTTCTCGACACCCGCCGCGGATTTCGCTGCGCTCGAACGGCGCCTCTCCACCAGCGAGACGATGGCGCGGCTGCTCAACTGGGGCGGCGCGACCGGCACGCTGGCAATGATCGGCCGAATCTTCACGTTGAAGGCCGTCGAGGCGATGCAGGTCCCGGGCGAGAGCCTCACGGCACTCCCCGAGTTCAAAGCGGGCTTCGACAAGGACGGCCACTACCACTATGCGATTCCCGAGCCCACGAAAGTGGAGTCGCAGGCGCTCGCCCCCGGCGCTTTCGGTACTGCGGGCGAGGTTTCAATGGGTCACGAGAAAGCCGGTCCGGGCGTGCCCGCCGGGGCATTCACCCGTACGGCGAGCCGCCTCAAACCCATGGTGCTACGCCTCGGCGGCTTCGCGGGCAACCTCGTCCGCGGAATGATGCAAACGCTGATGGTCCCGAGCGGACCCCCGCTCGGGCCGTTCCTGCCGACCCAACTGGTCCGCGTGACTCTCTTGGGTGAGACCGAGATCACGCGGACCGTGACCCTCCTCGAAGCAGTCGGGTTGCTCGAGTTCCCGACCGAGGAGGCGCTCCGGAGGCTGCTCGAGACGCACGTGCGCGGCGGCCTCTGGGTGCTTGCCGGTGGCTCTCTGCTGCGCGCCTTCGGGCCGGCAGTGGCCGAGAGCCTCGCGGCGGGCGGCGGCGCCCGGGCGGTGGCGGGCTCGGTGGCAGAAGTCGCGGCGACCCAAGCCGGTCGAGCCGCGCTGGTGAACGCCGCGTTGCTCGGCGGGATGCAGCTCGTCGACAGCTACCGTTCCGAACTGCAGAAGAGCGCCGAGGGACGGGCGTTCCTCGAAATCTACGACGTGGCGATGCTGGTCTGGATTTCGCACGACGTCGGCCGGCTGATCACGTCGGGCCTCGTGCCGCGGCTGGTGGCCGCTGCGGACCGCGCGATCGCGGCCCAAGCAGCGGTGCGCGAGGCGATGATGCCGCTGCGCGCCGAGGCGGAGGCACTGCGCCGGACCATCGCTCGCTACACGAGTCCCGCCGAGGCGGCGGTTGCGGCAGCCGCGGACGGCGCGGAGATCGCGACGGCCGGACCGAAGCCAATGAGCTTCGGGGCCCTTTTCTCGATGGCGCGTGGAGAAGTTGCCGCGGAGCGCGTGCTGGGCCAAGTTGCGGGAACGGCCGCGCAGCCGGTGGCCAAGCGGGTGCTGAACAGGCTGGAGGCCATCGTCTCGGCCACGTCCGCAGAGGCCACGACCGCCAGTGCCACTTCGGCTCAGGGACCCGAAGCGGCGCTGGCCGCGAAGAAGGCCGCCGCCGCCGCCGAACGCGCGTCAGCCTCCCGCTTCGCAGTGGCGCAGCGTGCCGCTCAGCTTCGCCCGGAAGCAAGAGAGGCGTTCCTCGGGGCCGTCGATGCGGTCATTAGCACCCGGCCGAATGCGCTGCCCGCGCTCCTTGACCTGCTCACTGCCGCGTCGGAGTCGGCGCGTCCGAACGTGTTCATCGCCGAGGTTCAGAAGCTCGCATCGCGCAGCGCTGTCAGCGCCGAGTCTCTGGCTGTCCTGGGTCAGAAGGCGCGTGCCGGAACGCTGGATATCGCGTGGCTCAACCGGACAGCGATCAAGGACGAGGTTCTCGACTTCCTTGGTCGCGACCCGCGAACACCGTGGAACCTGTACCAGCAGGCCGCAACGGATCCGGCTGCTGAAGGGGTCATGAGGAATTTTCGAACCGCCGCACGCGGCGCCGGCGCCGAGTTGGCGGCCGCACCCGTCGCCGAGGAACTCGGAACCCAGGTGCGGCGTCAGGTGAAGATGGGATCGAGCGAGATAGACTTTGAAGTCGTCGTGGCCGGACGCCGGCGCGGGTTCGAGGTAAAGGGCTGGACCCCCGCCACATGGGATAAGGCACTTGACGCGGCGATCAAGCGCCTTGCCAAGAAGGGCCTGACGGAAGCCGAGCAGCAAGCCGTCGAAAAGATCGATCACATGCTGGGGCAATTGGCGGACGCGAAGGCCGCGACCGCGCAGGCTCCCATGCTCGGCCTGACCGACGCGCTGTCGTCAGATTCGCGCGCGCGCTTGACCCGAATCCTGGAAAGCAAGCAACTTGGCGCAACCACCATCGTGCCGCTCAGCGAAGCGCGCATCACGAACGCCTCCCAGGTGTCGATCGGAGCAGGCCTTGGAGTTCCGCTGCCATGAATGCCGATGACGAAATCGACTGGATGATCGTCGCGCCGCTTCCGGCTGCGGAGCTGGAGGCGATCGCGCACGCGCACTGGACACGCCAGAAGCCGTTCGCGATCGGTGACCCGCCTTGGGAAGTGAAGGCAGGACCGGATGGTTGTTCCGCTTTGATTTCACGCTTGCCGGGCAGCGTGGGGACGGACCGGCCCATTGCGGAGGCGGCCTCTCGCGCTGCGACCACGGCAGAGGTGTATGCGCTTTGGTTCGCGCCCGGCCTGCATGCGATCCACACCTACCGCGACGGGCATAGGACAAACAGTCGCGACGATGCACCTGGCGCATTCGCAGCTTCACTGGGCTTCCCCGTCCCGGCCCAGCACCCGTCAGCCGATCCGCTGTCAGTTGCTCTCGTGGAGGGCGCAACGCTCGAACAGATTCGCGAAGCACTTGGCGAGACTGCCGCTAAACCCTGGTTACGCCTCGAAGCCCTTCCCAATGGCGTACTGATGTGGGCCGCGGATGGCTCGATCGGGATGGCGCCTTGGGAGGCCGCGCCGCGGCTGCCGGGTGCCACCGTCTTCATCGTCCTCGCCAACCCGGGCTCGGGAGAGTTTCAGGTCCTGGTGAAGAAAGGCGCCACATCAGCCGGAATGTTCGCGGAGCCTGCGATCGGCGACGACCTCCGGCCCGACATCAAGGGAGAAACCAAGCCACGGGGCATCCTTCGGGTGCTGGGAATCCACCCCGGCTTGCTGGGCCTGTCGTGATGCTTTGCCGGCTTGGCAAATGTCGCGCGTAGAGGCCGAGCCGCATCGAGATGTTCGCGCCCGACACCTTCCATCTCCCACCGCTGTGTCGCGGCAGTGGCCAGGTGCCGATCATTGAGCCTGCTCGCTGAGCGATGGCCAAGCGCCGGCGCACGCGCACCTACGCACAAGGGCCCGCCCCGTGCGGTCAGTCCTGCGCGCGCGCGCCCGCGACGATGCAACGTGCGGCTTCGAACGAAGGCCAGACGCCAACGTCGCTCAGCAACCAGGACTGGATCCGTGCGCAAGGCATTCAACCGAAGCTCGTTGTCAGCCAGCCTTCGGACCCCGAAGAGCAGGAAGCGGACAGGGCTGCCGATGCATTCGTGGCCGGCGCGTCGATGCAACGACTTGGCGCGGGTCACGGGCCCGAACAAGGGTTCAAGCGCTCGCCGATGCCAAGCTCGCGGGCACATGCGTCCGCGCCATCCGCCGGTGGCGCGCCCAGCATGCAACGCGCGACATCCTCGATCATGGGCGGTGACGCCGGTGGGTCGGAGCGCCATTCGCTTGGTAGCGGGTCGCCGCTTTCTGGGCCGGTGAGGCAACCCTTCGAGCGCCACTTCGGCGCCGACCTTGGTGCGGTCCGTGTGCATACCGGCGAACAGGCAAGCTCAGCGGCGCACGCGATCGACGCCCGTGCTTTCACGGTCGGCACCGACATCGCGTTCGCCCGCGGAACCTTCTCGCCACATACCCCGGATGGGCGCCACCTGCTTGCGCACGAACTCGCGCACGTGATTCAGAACGACGGCGCGATCAGGCGCGCACCCAATACGCCCAAGCCGGTTGTGGCTGACGCGGGTGCGCCGACCGGACAGACCTCCGCGACTCTCGACCCGGCCTCAAAGGACTCGCTCGCGAAATCGAGCCTCCTCGTCTCCGACGCAGACCAATCCGAACTGGCGCAAGGCTTCCCGAGCGGGTTCACCGTCGCGGCCCCGACACCCGCCGTGCTGACGCTCGACTTCGGCAACCGGCTCGAAGGCGTTCGCGTCGAAGTTTTCCGACTGACGCCAGCCCGCATACCGCAAGCCGGCGTTGAGGCGTGGTTCTTTCAGGTCGGCAAGGGCCGCTCCATCCTCGTTTCTTCGATCGGCGGCGGCTCGGTTCTCCTCGATGCGGGCACCGGGCAGACCAGCAGCATCAACGCCCGTTCGGTCCAGCGACTCTCTGCGGCGATCGGTGCGGTCACGGCCGGGCCAGCCGCAGTGCCGCAGACGATCAAAATCAGCCATGCGGACACCGATCACTACAACGCGGTCCGAGCGGTCCTCGGGCGGGCTCAATTCGCCGGCACCGCGGTCGAGGTCGCCCGCCAGCAGATCGAGGGTGTGGGTGGATGGACGCGTTCGTCGTTGACCGTTCAGCCGACTCAGCGGCTGATCGAGGTCGACGTCACCGGAGCTGCCGGTGTGCACATCCAGCGGACAGTGATCGACAACATGGAACTGACCGAATTTCGATCGGCGGCAGCGCACAGCGACCTCGGCCGCACCGACAAGGTCACGTTCAATCGCAACCGCACCAGCCCGGTCGTCGTGGTCAGGGATCTCAACACGGGCAACCGGATGGTGTTCACCGCAGACAGCGAGGGACGCCAGTTCGACGAGATCGTCAATGCCATCGGCGACACCGGGATGCGTCGCCTGTTTGGTGCCGAAGGCCGCAACCTCAAGGTCATGGAGGCGCCTCATCACTTCGGTGAGCAAGAAGGCCCGAACGCTCGCGGCATGATCAACATGCTGCAGCTCGCTTACGAATCCGGCGAAGGATCTTTGAGGCTGGTGGCGCAAACGACCCAGAACTTCGCCACCAAGGCGTCCTCCACCTACAACTTCCTGGACGCGTCAGGCAGCGCCCCCGAACGGATCGAGAACGATCCGTCGGGCGCGGGGCGGGCGCAAGCGACGCGCGCGCGTGGGTCAACGCTCGCGAGTGTGACCGTCGACATGGCGGGGGTTCGGTTGGCGATTCAGGACTTGCAGTCTCGCGATACGCCGCTGCGGCAGGCGTATTCGAAACTGGCCGAACTGGATGCGATGCAGGGCCGCTTGTCAGCGATGCGGACCGGGCTCGGCGGCGCCGCCCCGGCCCCGATCACCACCTCGCTAACAACGTCGGAGGCCGATGTGACACGCCTGCGCGCCGAGCTCAGCGCGGCGACCCAGGCGGTATGGAACGCCATGCGCGCCGCGGCCGCGCCGGAGGGCATGCGCAATGCCGCGGACATGACCGGCGTCAACGCGGCACTGGCCCAGGTGGCAGCGCATGTCGCAGCCACCGAGGCCGAATCCTCTCGAGTCGGCAACGGCATCGTCGCGCTGGCAGAAGGGATGAGCACTTACGCCCAACTGTCCATTAACTCCGTGCGCATCATCAATGCCCTCGAGACGGACAACGTCACGGAGCTGTACGCGGCACGAGCAGAACACAACGATCTCGTTCGCGCAGCGCGCGCCGAGTTGGGCGGCGGCGTGGTCGAGGAGCACATACGCACGGCCTGGAAAGCAGTTCAGGCCGAATGGCCGGTTGAGAAGTTCGAGGCGCGTACCGCCGAAATGTCTTCCAGGGTGGCGGCCCGCGAGCGCAACGCCGAGTTCCGGGCCGTGCTGAACAACGGCTTGGCCCGACAGTACGAGCTCAACAACATCGTGGCCCAGGCGGAACACGCGGGTCGGCAGGTCTACGGGCCCAACGGCACTCCCGTCACTCCCATGTCCACGCGCGTCGGTGCTGGCGTGATGGCGGCGATCGAGGTGGTGCGTATCGGCCTCGACATCTACGGCCAGTGGAAGGCTGGTTCAGATGCAGCTGACGCGAGGGAGGCGCGCACCGCGTACCAAGGGGTGGCCATCATGAACTGGTGGCAACGGCTTGGCGTGGACCCGACCCTGGCACTCGCCAAACAAGGCGTCTGGGACCAAAGCGAACTCAAGGTCGTCATGCGAGACCCGCAGGCAACAGTGCGGCAAGCCGCCACCAGTTCGAGCCCTATCGAAGGCGTTCCTGAATTCACCGCCGTCGTCGTGGTCGGGCTGGACCCGGACGGGCTGCGCAAGCTGATTCACCGGGCCATCGCGGAGCTCGCCACGCTGGAGGACTGGTACACCTTCAACACGGGGCTCCCCGGTGGCGAGGCATTCCGTGCCTTCGATGGCTTCGTTTGGGGAGTTCGGCTCTTCCATGAAGACTCGGGAAAGTACAACTACGTGCCTGTCGAAGACCTCGCACCAGGGTTGAACCTGGAGATCATCCGGCTGCACGGTGAGCTGGTGAAAGCGCAGCAGAACGCCTTCGATGCCGACAAGAAGGACGGCAAAGCCGGCTACGGCGTCAAGGACACCGCCTGGGTCTTCGGCCAGGACCGGAATGTCGTGATCTACAGCGGCGGCGGCACGCCCAAAGAGATCGACTTTGATTCCGACCGCCCGCGATTCCAGAAGCTGGCGACGGTCGCCTACCCGTGGCGGATCGACGGAACCATGATCAAGGTCAAAGCTGCAGACCTGATGACCTACACCAAGCTCGCCGATTACTTCTGGGCCGAGGCCAATGGCCAGCAGAGCATGGACTCGGGCGGAAGCCACGAATCCGCGGACGTCGGCCGCAATGTGCACGGCTTCGCCTACGTTCACCCCAACCACCTCATCCAGCGTGACGATTGAGCCTTAGAACAGCGCATTCGCCGATATGCGCGAGCTTCGTGCCGACCCTCACCAGGCGCGCGCGTTCACTTATTGGCGATCCCGTAGAAGGCCGCGTTGCGCCGAAGCCGCTCAACTTCTTCCGGCGGCGCGAGGCACTCGTTCAGAAGCCGCTCGATCGCGCGCCGCCCCTCGTAATGCTGCCCCGCATAAAACGCCGCGATCGCCAGCTCGTCGAGCGCGCGCCAGCGATACGCTGCGTCTTCGACGAAGAGCAGATCGGCGGGCCTGGCGATGGCCGCGGCGCGCGACGCGAACAGATGCGCGAGCGCGAACTCGCCGCGTTCGCGGCAATAGCGCGCCAGCTCGACGAGCGGCTCGGCCCGCGTCGGGCGAAAGGCATAGGCTGCCAGGTAGGCGTCGACGATGGCGGGCGGCGGCGCGGCACGGCGCTCCTCGAGGCGCGCGATCTGGTAGAGCGAGTACCAGACCTCCTCGTCCCAGCCGCCCATCGCGGCGCGATGCCGATAGGCCGCAAGACTCTGCTCGAGCGCACCGGCGTCGCGATGGCTCTGCGCGAGATAGAACGCCGAGCGGGTGTCGCCCGGATGCGCTGCGAGCTCGGCGGCGAGCAGGCGCGCATCGTTGGCATAGGTCGCCGGGTCGCGACTGCGCGCGCCTTCGTGCCGCACCAGGATGCTCGGCCCTTCGAGCGTGGCGAGCTCGGCACCGCCCTCGCTCGAGAGGCTTTCATGCACCACCCCGTTCCAGCGCCACGGCAGCCGGGTCGCGACCAGCGCGCTGCGCAGGTAGCTCGTGCCGGCGTAATCGCAGCGCAGCTGGTAGCCGTCGGCGCTCAGGTCGGGTCGCACGAAGCCATCGGGCAGGCAAAGCGTTTCGTCGGCGTCGATGAAGAACAGGTAGTCGGCCTCACCACGGGCCAGTTGTAGCGCCTCGTTGCGGTTGTGGCCGAAGTTGTGCCAAGGCCGCTCGTGCAGCGCGCCGGGCACGCCTCGCATTGCGTCGCGGATCAGCGCCTGCGTGCCGTCGGTCGAGCCGGTGTCGACGATGACCCATCGGTCGATGAACGGAAGCGTCGATGCGAGGCAGCGCCGCAGCACGTGCGCCTCATTGCGCACGATCATGTTCAGGCACACGGCGTTCGGCATCGGGGATGGGGTGGAAGGCGCGGCGGATGTAGCGCATTGTCCTCAGCAAAGATCACCGGCCGGCTCAAGGTGCCGTCGCCTGCCACCCCCAAACGCGAGAACGCGCCGCGTCTCGGCCATGAGTTCGGCATGCTCGCCAGCTGAAATCATCGCGCCCCCGACCGCGCTTCAGCTGACCTTCCACTTCTTCGCCCGCGCCTCGGCGCGCTCATCGACCTCGCGCCCGATGTCCTTGCGCATTTCGTCGTAGCGCTCATGCTCGGCCTCGATCGCGGCCAGCTGCTCCGGTTTGAAGACGTACTCTTCCGGCAGCACCGCTTTGCAACGTTCGCACGTGGGCAAGCGGCGGTTGAAAACGGCGAAGCCGCAGGCGGGGCACAGAAAGCGACGTGTGAGGGCCATGGGCATCTACTCCAAGGTGGGTCTTGACTCGGCGACATCGATCCATTGCGCGCCGGTGAGCTCGACGAGCCGGTCGGGCGCGATGCGAAGCGCGTGGTGGGTGTCGCCGGCAGCCGGCAGCACCACGTCGAAGGCGCGCAGCGAAACGTCTGCGTAGACCCGCAACGGCCGCGGCAGCCCGAACGGGCAGACGCCGCCGACCGGATGGCTGGTCGCCTCGAGCACCTCGTCCGCGCCGAGCATCTTGGCCTTGGTGCCGAAGCGGCTCTTGAACTTGCGGTTGTCGAGCCGCGATTCGCCGCTCATCACGACCAGGATGGGATCACCGTCGACGCGCAGCGAGAGCGTCTTGGCGATGCGGTCGGGCTCGATGCCGTGCGCGGCAGCGGCGAGCGCGACGGTGGCGGTGCTGCTCCTCGCCTCGATGACCTCGATCTCGGGCGCGTGCTGCGCGAAGAAGGTTCGCACCGATTGCAAGCTCATCGCTCCGACCGGTCGGTTTGTCTTTCCATTTCGTGCTCGCTTCGCTTCACAACGTTTCAGGCTTTCTTCAGGCCCCCAAAGGACTCAAGGGGGTTGCTTCGGCACAGTCCATCCATCGACACCGCACCACCCAACCCCCAAGAGCCCACCATGACCAGCACCACCCTCCCCCGCCGCCTCGCTTCAGCCATCGCATCGGTCGCGATCACCTTCACGCTGTTCTCGGCAGTCGTCTCGAATGCCAACCCGCCGGCCGCCGACTCACTGCTCGCGATGGCGCCATTGGCCACGATGGTTCGCTGAACGCGATGGGTACGCAATGCCGCGGCGACGATCGGTCGCTGCCAGCCGGATCGTCGGCGATCTCGACCCCAGCCGAACCCCTTCACTCGGCTGAGACGGTGAGAGCGGGTGGCGGCTCGATCCGGCGTCCGTTCGAGCGGCGCCCAGGTCACCTTCACGCTCTTCTCGGCCGTGGTCGCCAACGCGACGACGCCGGTCGCTGATCCGCTGCTGACGATGGCGCCGCTGACGACCGTCGTTCGTTGAACCTGGCTGGGCGCTCGCGCCGGCGCTGGCCGATCGGTGGCGTGCTGAATAATCCCCAGACCCAGAGACTCGCAGAGCGCGCGCTGATGCGCATCAGCCGATGACGATTCGAGAACCCGTGAGCGCGAAGCCCGCACGCCTGCGACGCAACGGCGCGTCGACGCGTGGCTCGACGCCGCCATCGGCGGCAGGCCACGCGCGCTCGGACGAGGCCGTGCTGGCTTTCGTCGTCGCGATCCAGCGAGCGGTGACCGACGGGCTCGACTTTGAAGCCGTCGTCGACAGGGTGGGCGTCGGGTTGGGTTCGCTCTTCGCGAACCAGAACCTCGGCATCGCGCTGCTCGAGCCGAACGGCGCCTCGATGCGTGCGGTCTTCCGGGTCGAGCATGCGGTGCGCGCTCCCTCGACGACCGATCCCTACGACCCGACGAAGCCGCTCTCGCGCGCTTTGCAGGAGGGCCGCACGGTCGTGATCCGGAACAGGGCGGAGCAGGCTGCCTTGCTGATGGAGGTCGTGCCCGGCACCGCGACGCGTTCGGGCGTCCACGTGCCGATCATGGTCGGTGGCCGATTCGTCGGCCGACTCAGCGTCGAAAACATCGAGAGCGACGATGCATTCGACAGCTCCGCCATCGACCTGCTGGCGATCGCGGCCGCGAGCGTGGGCGCCGCGCTGATGCAAGCGCGGCTCTCCGCAGAAGGCGAGCGCCTGCGGAAAGCGAACGAGCAGCGCAGCGCCGAGCTCGCCGTCATCAACAGCATCCAGCTCGGCATGGCCGGATCGCGAGGTTTCCAGCACATCGTCGACATGGTCGGCGACAAGCTGTGCGAGGTTTTCAGCACCGGTGACTTGACGGTCATGTGGTTCCGCCCGGCTGAGCAGATGATGGAGCTGCTCTATTGCCGCGAGCACGGCAAGGCATTGCCGAGCCGCATGCGGGCCATCGCGCCTGGCGGCGCGATGAGCCGCGTGCTGAATGGTCGCGAGACCCTCGTCGCCCACTCGCCTGCCGATATGAGGTCGCTTGGCTACCATCTGGTGGAGGGGACCGAACAGTCGCTCTCGATCGTTACGGTGCCCATCGTCACGGCCGATCGCGTGGTCGGCGCGATCGGGATCGAAAGCTTCGAACGGGAGCATTTCTTTGCCGACTCCGACGTGAGCTTGCTGCAGACCGTGGCCTCGGCAATGGGCGTGGCGCTGCAAAGCGCGCGCCTCTTCAACGAGACGCAGCACCTGCTGAAGGAAACCGAGCGGCGCAACGCCGAGATGTCGGTGATCAACCGAGTGCAGAGCGGCATCGCCGCCGCGCTCGACTTCCAGGCCATCGTCGACCTGCTCGGCGACACGCTGCGCGAGGTGATGAAGACCGAGGAGGTCAGCCTGCGCTGGCTCGACGTCGCGACCGGGGTCGTCCACTACGTGTACGAGTTCGAGCACGGCGTGCGCCTCCACCCGGAGCCGTTCACGCCGCGGCCCGACGGCCTCTGGCATCGCGTCGCCGCCGGCCGCCGACCGGTGATTCTCAATTCGATGGCCGAGATGGCAGCGTTCGGCACGCGGATCATGCCGGGCACCGAACTGTCGAAGTCTTCGATTTTCGTACCCATCGTCGGCAGCGACCGTGTCATCGGCCAGATCCTGATCGAAGACTACGAGCGCGAGCATGCGTACAGCGAGGACGACGCGCGGCTCTTGCAGACGGTGGCATCGAGCGTCGGCGTCGCGCTCGAGAACGCGCGCCTCTTCAGTGAAACACAACGCCTGTTGAAGGAAACCGAGCAGCGCGCGGCTGAGCTCGCGATCATCAACAGCGTGCAGCAGGGCCTGGCCGCCAAGCTCGATATGCAGGGCATCTACGACCTGGTCGGCGACAAGGTCCGCGACATCTTCGACGCGCAGGTGGTGGTGGTCGCGACCTTCGATCACGCGCGCGACGTCGAGCTGTTGAATTACGTGTTCGAACGCGGCAAGCGCCTCGAACTGCCCGAGCGCGCGATCAACCGCACGCGTCGGCAGCTCATCGAGACGCACCAGCCGCTCAGCTTCCCGGAGCTCACGCCCGAGCTCATCGCGGCCAGGGGCAGCTCGACCCTCGCAGGCACCGAGACGCCGATGTCGGTGATCTTCGCGCCGATGCTGGTGGGCGGCGAGGTTCGCGGCTACATCAGCATCCAGAACCTCGACCGCCACCACGCGTTCACCGACGCCGACCTGCGCCTTCTGCAGACGCTTTCGAGCAGCATGAGCGTGGCGCTCGAGAGCGCGCGCCTGTTCGACGAGGCGCAGCAGTGCGCAGCCGAGCTCGACACCGTGAACCGCGTATCGCAGCGGCTTTCCGGCAAGCTCGATGTCGATGCGCTGATCGAGCTGGTCGGCGTCCAAGTGCGCGATGTGTTCAAGGCCGACATGGCCTACGTGGCGCTGCTGAATCAGCAGACCCAGATGATCGAGTTCCGCTATCAGTACGGCGAAGAGGACTCGCCGCTCCGATACGGCGAAGGGCTCACGAGCAAGATCATTGAGACCGGGCGGGCGATCATCTTCAATTCCGACGTCGATCGGCGCGGCCAGGAAATCGGCGTCACCGTGCTCGGCCGCGAAGCGCGCTCCTATCTCGGCGTGCCGATCACGGTCGACGGCGTGAGCCTGGGCGTGATCAGCGTGCAAAGCACCGAGCGAGAAGGCGTGTATGGCCCGGATGACCAGCGCCTGCTCGAGACCATCGCCGCCAACGTCGGCATCGCGCTGCAAAACGCCCGGCTGTTCGACGAGACCCGGCAGGCGCTCGAGAGGCAGACCGCCTCGGCCCAAGTGCTCGAGGTGATCAGCGGCTCGATGGCCGATGCGCAACCGGTATTCGATCAGGTGCTGGAGAGCTGCGAGAGGCTGTTTGGCGCAGAAGACGTGGCCGTGCTGCTGGTCGATGGTGCGAACCTGAAGCTCGCTGCGTGTCGCGGTTTGCTGAGCAACGTCGCGCTCGCGCAGGCGAGCTATCCGCGACCGATGGCCGGATCGCTCAGCGAACGGGCCATCGTCGACACCGAGGTCATCCACATTTCCGACACGTCGAGGCACGATGTCCTGCTCGGCTCTCAAATGAACCTGATCGGCAGTTCCGACGTCCACACGCTCGCGGTCGCCCCGATGGTGTGGCAGGGCCGGGGCATCGGCACCATCAACATCGCGCGCACGCCGCCGCGTCCGCTGACCGCGAACGAGCTGGCGCTGCTGAAGAGCTTCGCCGACCAGTCGGTGATCGCGATCCAGAACGCGAGCCGATTCAACGAGACGCAGGCGGCGCTGGAACGGCAGACCGCGACCAGCGAAGTGCTGCGCGTCATCAGCGAGTCGCCGACCGACGTCCAGCCGGTGTTCCAGGCGATCGCCGAACGGGCACGCGCGTTGTGCGGAGCGGCCTACGGCGGAGCGGGCCGGTTCGAGAACGGGATCGTGCACATGGCCGGCGTGGCAGGGCTCGACGCCGAACGCGAAGCCGCGGTGCGCGGGGCTTTTCCGATGCCGGTCGAGAAAGCCCCGCCGAACATCCGCCGCGCGCTGCTCGAACGCGTGCCGATCGAGATACCGGATGTCTGGCTCGATCCCGACTATCGCGCCGCCGGGCACACCGGCGCCGAAACCGAGAAAGGTCGGGCAAGCACGAGCGCCGACCCAAGCGCCATCCGAAGCATCGTATCGGTGCCGTTGCTGCTCGACGGCCGGCCGATAGGCACCATCGGCGTGGGCCGGCGCGAACCGGGGCGTTTCTCGGCCGCCCAGCTCGAGCTGCTCGAGACCTTCGCGCGGCAGGCCGTGATCGCGATCGAGAACGTGCGGCTCTTCAACGAAACGCGAGAAGCGCTCGAACAGCAGACCGCGACGTCGGAGGTGCTGCAGGTCATGAGCGGATCGGTCTCGGACACCCAGCCGGTGTTCGACAAGATCCTGCAGAGCTGCCTGAAGTTTTTCGGTCACAGCCAGGTCTCGATCGCGCTGGTGGGCGGTGATGGACTGATGCACCTGCGGCATCACTTCGATGCCGAGGATCACGGCGTGAAGATCCACGGCCCGGCCATCAAGATCGCCGGCGAGAAGATCCTGGAGATGTTCCCGATGCCGGTGCGGGCGTCGATCCATGGCTATGCGATCCACAAGCGCAAGGTGTTGCACTACCCCGACGTCCTGAACGGCACCGACATGCCACCGGGTCTGCGCGAGACGGCCGAGCTGATCGGCAACTACTCCCTGCTGCTCGCGCCGATGCTCTGGGAAGACGTCGGCGTCGGTGCGTTGCAGATCGTGCGCATGCCGCCAGCGCCGTTCACCGACCAGGAAAGGAGTCTTCTCAAGACCTTTGCCGACCAGGCGGTGATCGCGATCCAGAACGCGCGGCTCTTTCGCGACGCGCAGGAGGCGCGCGCTGCCGCCGAAGCGGCTAACGAGGCCAAGAGCGCCTTCCTCGCGACCATGAGCCACGAGATCCGCACGCCGATGAACGCAGTGATCGGCATGAGCGGCCTCTTGCTCGACACGGCGCTGAACGACGAGCAGCGCGACTACGCGGACACCATCCGCGACAGCGGTGACGCGCTCCTCACCATCATCAACGACATTCTCGACTTCTCGAAGATCGAGGCCGGGCGGATGGACATCGAACGCCACCCGTTCGACTTGCGCGAGTGTGTCGAATCGGCGCTCGACCTGGTCGCGCCACGGGCCGCGGAGAAGAAGCTCGACACCGCCTACCTGTTCGAAGGCGACGTGCCCGAGGCGCTCGACGGCGACGTCACGCGCCTGCGGCAAGTTCTGCTGAACCTCCTGGCCAACGCAGTCAAGTTCACCGAGCACGGCGAGGTCGTGCTCCTGGTCTCGGCGCGCCAGCACGCCGGCGAAGCCGAGCTGACGTTCTCGGTGCGCGACACCGGCATCGGCCTTTCTGCCGAGGGCATGACGCGCCTCTTCCAGTCGTTCTCGCAAGCCGATTCGTCGACCACGCGTCGCTACGGCGGCACCGGCCTGGGCCTCGCGATCAGCAAGCGCCTGGCCGAACTGATGGGCGGCACGATGTGGGTCGAGAGCGAAGGCCTCGGTCAGGGATCGGTCTTCTCGTTCACCATCGTCGCGCCGATTGTCGAGGTCTCGCCGACGCAACGCCGCCTTTTCGCAGGCCCGCAGGTCGAGCTCGCCGGCAAGCGCATGCTGGTCGTCGACGACAACGCCACCAACCGCAGGGTGCTCTCGCTGCAGGCCACCCAGTGGGGCATGCTGCCGCGCGACACCGAGTCGCCCGCCGAAGCCCTGCGCTGGCTGCGCGACGATGAACCGTTCGACCTCGCGGTGTTCGACATGCACATGCCCGAGATGGACGGCCTCACACTCGGCCGGCAGGTGCAACGCCTGCAGCCCGCGCTGCCGCTCGTCCTCGTCAGCTCGCTCGGCCGGCGCGAGATCGGCGACACCGAGGCGGTGTTCAGCGCCTACCTCGCGAAGCCGCTGCGCCAATCGCAGCTCTTCGAGGCGCTGGCCGCGCTCTTCACCAGCGATGCGAAGCCGCAGCCCGCGCCCGCGAAATCGAAGACCGCCCTCGATACGACGTTCGCCGAACGCCACCCGCTTCGCATCCTGCTCGCCGAAGACAACGTCGTGAACCAGAAGCTCGCGTTGCGCCTGTTGCAGCAGATGGGCTATCGCGCCGACCTCGCCTCCAACGGTCTCGAAGCGATCGAGTCGATCGAGCGCCAGACCTACGACCTGGTGCTGATGGATGTGCAGATGCCCGAGCTCGATGGTCTCGACGCGACGCGGCGCATCGTCGCGAACACCCTGGCCGGCGCACGTCCGCGAATCGTCGCAATGACCGCGAACGCGATGCAGGGCGACCGCGAAGCCTGCCTCGCCGCCGGCATGGACGACTATCTCACCAAACCGATCCGCGTCGACCAGTTGGTCGCGGCGCTCGCCGCCACGCCGTCGCGCGCGGCCCCGAAGGAATCATCGCCATGACGAACGCAGTGATCGACCCGCACATCTTCGACGAATTGCAGGCCAACGCCGGCGCCGATTTCGTCCTCGAGCTCGTCGACACGTTCGCCGAGGAAGCGCCCGGCCTGATCGCCGAGATGCGCAGCGCATTCGTCGCTGCCGAGGCCGAGCGCTTTCGCCGCGCGGCCCATTCGCTGAAGAGCAACAGCAGCACCTTCGGCGCGACCCGCCTCGCCGAAATGGCGCGCGTGCTCGAGATCGACGGCATGCCTGCCGATGCGACGCCGGTCGATTCGCTCGAGGTCGAATTCAGGACGACGCTGGCGGCCTTGAAGGCCCTCGCGCGCCGATGAGCGCTCCGACCACCCCGCCCGAGGGCGGACGCTTCGGTCGGTTCGAGCTGCTGCTGGCCGAACGACGCCTGCAGGTCGACGGTGCACCGATCGCACTCGGCAGTCGAGCGTTCGATCTGCTCGCCGCGCTGGTCGCCCGACGCGATCGAGTGGTGCCGAAGGAGGAGCTCATCACCGTCGTGTGGCCGGGCCTCGTCGTCGAAGACAACAACCTGCAGGTGCAGATTTCGGCATTGCGCAAGGTGCTCGGCACGCAGTCGATCGCCACCGTGCCGGGGCGCGGTTACCAGTTCACCGTGGCTGCCGCGGACGACGCGTCGACCGCGAAATCGACGACGCCGTCGGCCCCACGCAGCCACGATCGCAGCCGCCTAGCGACGCGCAAGTCACGTCTCCTCGTCGCCGACGACAACAAGGTCAACCGGCTCCTGCTGTGCCGCTCGCTCGAGCTCATGGGCCACGAGGTCGAGAGCGTCGAAAACGGTCGCCTGGCGCTGCAACGGCTGCGCGGCGAACACTTCGACATGCTGCTGCTCGATCTCGAAATGCCGGAGATGGACGGCTTCGAGCTGCTGGGTGTTCGCGCGGGCGACGCGGTGCTGCGCGAATTGCCGGTGATCGTGACGAGTGGGGTCGAGGGCGCTGCGCAAGTCGCGCGCTGCATCGAACTCGGTGCCGACGACTTCCTGCACAAACCCGTCAATCCGATGCTGCTGAAAGCGCGTGTCGATTCGAGCCTGGAGCGCAAGCACCTGCGCGACCGCGAGCGCGAACTCGTCGCTCGGCTCGCGCCACAGCTTGCCGAAGGCCGCCCGGCTCCCGGCGCATGGCAGGCGGCGCGCCGTGTCGATGCCACGCTGCTGGTCGCGCGATTGCGCGACGTCGATGCACTCGCGTCGAACCCATCGGAAGCGCTCGATGCGCTGAGCAGCTGGTCGACGTTGATGGTCGATGCGATCGAGAGCCACGGCGGGGTCGTGTGCGAGTCGAGCGGCGATGCGATGACCGCCGCCTTCGGCGTCTCGGCCGCCGCAGCAGTCGGCGAAGACACCTCGTGGGCAGCCGTGCAGGCCGCGTTCGAGATGCGCGAACTCGCGGCCGGGCTCAACGCCGAGCGCGTGTTGCGAGGCCAGGCGGCCGTCGCGATGGCGATCGGCATCGCGACGGGCAGCGTCGTCGTCGGCCAGGCCGGCACGCCGAAGCGGCCGGTCTGCGTGTGCGTCGGCAGCGCCGTCCGACGCGCCGAGGCACTGGAATCGATGGCAGAGGCGGCCATCAGCAACGTGCTCGTCGACTCAGCCACCGGATCGGCCCTCGCCGATCGCACCACCACGTCGGCGTTGAAGGCGGTCGTGTTGCCGGGCGCCGCCAAGGCCCAGCCGGTGCACGCGCTGAAGCCGGGCTGAGCCGCGCGGGCGGCGCATCGTCCGCCTCCGCGCTCGCGGGTCAGAGCGGCACGCTACGCGCCGTGAAGCCGGGCGGCCGGCGGTGCAGCGTCGCCTGCTCGAACGCATGGCCGATCTCGAGCATCTTCCAGTCGCTCCAGCGCGGACCGACGAACGAGAGCCCCATCGGCAGGCCGCGCACAAAACCCGCCGGAACCGTGAGATGGGGATAGCCCGCGACCGCAGCCGGTGTCGAAAAGCCGGCGCCGCTGTGGTCGCCGGCGATCGGGTCGATGAGCCATGCCGGGCCACCGGTCGGCGCGATCACCGCGTCGAGCTGGTGCTTGGCGAACGCGCGGTCCAGGCCGTCGGTGCGGGCGCCCTTCATGCAACTGGCCAGCGCTTCGAGATAGGCCGGACTGTCGAGGCCGCCGAGCGCCTGTGATTTCTCGAAGAGCTCTTGCCCGAACCACGGCATCTCGCGGTCGCGGTGGGCCTGATTGAAGGCGATCACGTCGGCCAGGGTCTGCACCTTGGCCCCCGGCGCGAAGGTGTGCAGCCAGGCCGCGACGTCGACCTTGAACTCGTGCAGCAAGACCTGCGTTTCCGCGTCGCCGTAGCCCACCGCGGGCAGATCGATGGCGTCGACGATCACCGCGCCGAGCGCACGCAGCCTGGTGATCGCAGCCTCGATCACCGCATCGGCTTCGTCGAAGCCCGTGAAGTGCGCACGCGCGACGCCCAGGCGCAGGCCTTCGAGCACTTTTGGGTTCATGCTGCCCTGATGACCCTGCGCGACCGGCGCTTCGCGGGTGGCGGCATCGGCGTCGTCGCGACCGCACATTGCGGCGTACAACAACGCGGCATCGGACACGGTGCGCGTCATCGGGCCGGCGGTGTCCTGCGTGTGCGAGATCGGGATCACGCCATCACGGCTGATGCGGCCGACTGTCGGCTTCAGGCCGACCAGGCCGCAGATCGATGCAGGCGACACGATCGAGCCGTCGGTCTCGGTGCCGACGCCGAGCGCGACGAGGTTGGCCGCGATCGCCGCGCCGGTGCCGGCGCTCGAGCCGCTGGTGTTGCGGTCGAGTGCGTACGGGTTGCGGGTGAGGCCGCCGCGGCCGCTCCATCCGCTCGTCGACCGCGTCGAGCGGATGTTGGCCCACTCGCTCAGGTTGGTCTTGCCGAGGATGACGGCGCCGGCGTCGCGAAGGCGCTTGACGAGGTGCGCGTCGCGGGGCGCGTGCATGCCCTCGAGCGCGAGGGAACCGCCCGAGGTGCTCATGCGGTCGCCGGTGGCGATGTTGTCTTTCAGCAATACCGGCAGGCCGTGCAGCGGCCCACGCAAATGGCCGGCCGCGCGTTCGGCATCGAGCGCGGTGGCGATCGCGAGCGCGTCGGGATTGAGCTCGATCACGCTGTTGAGGCGCGGGCCTTGACGGTCGATCGCAGCCACCCGATTGAGGCCTTCGCGGACCAGCTTTTGCGCGCTGGTGCGACCGCGCTGCATCGCGTCGGCCAGCGTGGCGGCGTCGGCTTCATCCGCCGTGGGTGCCTTGAAGGTCCTGCCAGCGCGTGGCGCGGATGCGGCACCCGCTCCACCTGAGGCGAGCATGGACGCAGAAGACAGCAACAGGGTTCGGCGTGGCAAGGTCATTGGAAGTTCCGCCAAGGTTGTGGCCACGCTGGCACCGTGCACGGATCGTCGCGGCCCGCAAGGCCGCGGCAGCACACCATAGCCGAATACGTGAGCAATGCCGCAAACCCAGCGCTCGCCCCAAGCCACATTTGGCGCGGCGCAACAGCTTGGCCGGCTCGGGCCGTAACGAAACGTTGGCAACGGCACCTGTCGATAACATCGAACGCGACTGCAGACCTGCCGTTGCCAGCGGCGCTCCTCCCATGCCGATCGCTCTTTTCTGCTCGCCGCGCACCGCGACGTGCGTCATGGGAACACCGGCCACACGAATGGCTGCTGAGCGCCGCGCCGAGCGGTCCAAGGCCCACGACAACGGCGACCTACAAATGGCCAGCGCCATGCCTACTGAGGTGACGGCGGTCCGTTTATTCGCAGTGCGCTTCGTGGTTTCGTTTCGATGAACCCGCTGCGGCAGGCTTGGCGCCTTGGCTCTCGTGCCGCGCGCAGCGCGTTGACAGCGTCGTTCTGTGCGGCCGTGTTGGCGCTGGCACCCGGCGCGGCGCATGCCGTCGACATCCTTGTTTCGAGCTTCACCGATGTGCCCGATCCGGGCATTCGCGGCGGCACGATCACGTTCACGATCACGCTCGAGAACAACGACACCGATACCGCCAACAACGTGGTGCTGACATACCCGCTACCGGTCAACACGCTTTTCGTCTCGGCTGCCGACACGGTCGTTGGCGGCGCCTGCTTACACAACGGCCTGACACCGGGCACGGTGACCTGCACCTACCCGACCCTCCTCGGCACCAGCGCCGCTCCCACCAATGGGCCGGTGCGCACCATCAACGTCGTGTTGCGCACCACCGGCGCCAGCGTCACCACGCTTAACAGCACGGTGACCGCCACCACTACCGACACCGACAACAACGCTGGCAACAACTCGCTCAACCAGAACACGTCGATCATCGACGGCGCAGACCTCAGCGCGACGATGGCCGGCGCGCCGAACCCGGCGACCGGTGGCGGACTCGTCACCTGGACGGTAAGCGGCAGCAACTTCGGCCCCAACACCTCTGGTACGGTCACCTACACGACGACGCTGCCCGCTGTCCTCAGCTACGTCGGCGCCGGCTCGGGTGGCGCAGGCTGGAGCTGCGGCGCGTCTGGCCAGGTGGTGACGTGTACGCGTGCGGCACTCGCGGTCGGCGCCTACCCCGATCTCCCGATCGTCACGCGCATCACCGGCGTGGCGAGTGGCACCATCACGCTGAACGGCAGCATTTCGTCGACGGTGGGCGACCCCGACCCGTCCAACAACGCCGCGGTCGCGAGCGTGACCGTCAACGCCGGGACCGATCTCGCCGTGACGCAGGACCCGCCTGCGCCCAACCCGGCCACCTCGGGAACCTCCATCACCTTCGTGCTGCGCCCGGTCAACAACGGCCCCTATCCGGCCACCGCCGGTGCGACGGTCACCTTTCCGATACCGGCCGGGTTCAGCGTCAACACGGCAACCGGCTCGACCGGTTGGTCGTGCATTTCGTCGGGAAGCCCGGCCACCGTGACATGCAACTTCGCCGGCAGCTTTGCCTCAAGCGCGGCCGGCGTACTGACGGTGGTGGCGACCACGCCCTCGGTCTCCGTGGTCACCGCCTACAACAACATCACCGCGACCATCGCGCCGAATTCGGGGGGGCCGGCCGACCCGGTCAGCGGCAACAACAGCGCCGCTGTCAACGTCACGGTCACGCCCGATGGCCTCGACCTGCGTGTCTTCAAGACCAAGGGGCCCGCGTTCGTTGCGCTCAACGCGAACATGACGACAACGATCGTCGTGCAGAACAACGGGCCGCGCACGGCCGCGAGCGGCACCGTCACCGTCGTCGACGCGCTCGACACCACTCACGAGCAGTACGTGGGCTTCAGCGGCACCAACTGGTCGTGTGTGTCGGCACCTCCCAACGTGACCTGCACGTACAACGCCGCGCTCGGCGTCTTCAACGCGCCCGACCTGACGATCACCACCGTCGCGGTGGCTCCGGGCGGCGCGACCAACACGGCGACGACCAGCTATTCGGGCACGCCGGGCGATTTCGATCTCTCGAACAACAGCGCGGCAGCGACCGTCACGGTCACCGCCACCAACAACTCGCCCGACCTGCTGGTGGGCGTCAGCGCGGCTACCGCGGGCGGCGTGCAGACCACGCTTGAATTCAACGAGACGCAGATCACCTACACGGTGGTGGTCACCAATAAAGGCACGTCGACCGCGGCCGCGAGCGACATTGTCACCAACCTCAGCATCCCGGGTCGTTCCTCGGCCACCAACGTGCAGGTCACAAGCCTGGTGCTCACCAACACCTCAGGCACCTCGACGGCAACCTTCTCCTGCTCGGGCACCGGGATCAACATCGGCGGTGGCGTGGCTTGCACGCAGGCCACCGGAACCCAACTGGCCGTGGGCGATGTCGTGACCTTCACCATCGTCGCGGATCGCCCGCTAGGAGACGGCACCTACAACGCCAACGCCAGCGCCTTCTCAGCCTCCCAGGGCGACCCCCTCCCGGGTGACAACGTTGCCGCCGTCACGGTGACCATCGATCCGATCGCCGACCTCGATCTGGTTTCAAAAATCCTCGCGCAGAACCCGGTTCTGGCCGGCACCAACGCGACCTACACGCTCACCTTGACCAACAACGGTCCGTCGGTGGCCTACAACGTCACGTTGAGCGACGTGTTCACGATACCGGGTGGCGACAGCGGCTTCACTTACATTTCGGCGGCCGCGTCGAACTCGGGGAGTTGCAGCGGCCTGGTTGCCGACAGCAGCTACACGAGCGGAACGCCGACTCTCAACTGCAGTTGGCCGACTCAAGTCGACAGCGGAGGCTCACGCACCGTGACGGTCACGATCCGGCCGAACTGGCAAGCGGGCTCAACGCCGCGCACCCTCGGCAACGTCGCCACCATCGCCACCACGGTCGCGGAAGGCACGTCAGGCGGCACCGGCGTTGCGCCGAACAGCAAGTCGGCGACGCTCAACATCAACCCGGCACAAGTCGACCTGTTGATCAACAACACCGATCTCGTCGATCCGATCGGCTACGACAGCATTACGCTCACCAACGACGACATCACCTACATCGTCGCCGAGACCAATAGCGGGCCCTCCCTCGCGTCGGGCACCGGCTTCACGTTCTTGATGACGCCGCCCGCCGGCAAGAGCATCGTGTTCCGCGGCGACGGCGCGGCGGCGGGCGTCGCCGCCGCGAACCCGAGCGGCAGCATCGCCGGCAGCATCTGTAACAACCTCGGCAGCGCGGTGACCGGGCCGTCGACGCTCACGGTCACCTGCAACTACCCGGCACCGGCCTACCTCGCGAACGGCGCTACGCAGACGCGCTACCTGGTGTGGCGCGTGGGCTCGACGCCGAACGTCGGCGGCGATGTCTACAACACCAACGCGACGGTGCTGCACAACGAAACCGACGGCAACGCTGCCAACGACTCCGAGGCCGAAGGCACGACGGTGCGCATGCGCTCCGACCTCTCGCTCACGAAGACGCCTTCGATCAACCCGGTGCAGATCCGCCAGCCGTTCACCTGGACCATCGCCGTCACCAACAACGGCCCGGGCGACAGCCAGACCACCGGCCTCGTCGACACGCTACCGAGCGGGATGCAGTTCACTGGCACGCCGACCTATACGAAGAGCAGCGGCGGTTCGGGCACCTGCGCGGTCGCCGGCTCGACGATGACCTGTGCGTTCGGCGCGTTGCCGAACGGCGCGGTGGCGACGGTGCTGTTCGGCGCCACCGTGCAGTCCAACCCGGGCGGCGGCGTGACGCAGAACTGCGCGACCGCGTCGACCAGCGAGGTCGACCCGAACGCGAGCAACAACGTCAGCATCTGCAGCAACCTCACGGTGCAGACCTCGGCCGTATACGGCACCGTGTTCCAAGACCGCGACCGTGCCGGCGCGAACGGCGGCACGCCGCAAAGCGTGGCCACCGAACCCCGCATTCAGGGCGTATCGATCGAGCTCACTGGCATCGATGCTTACGGCAACGGCGTCTCGCGCTCCAGCCCGACCGACGTCAACGGCTTCTACGGCATCTCCGACCTGTCGCCTTCCGACTCGAGCGGCTACACGATCCGCGAGATCCAGCCGGTCGGCTTCGTGAACGGCCCGATCGACCCGGCGACACCGGCCACCGGCGGCGCCTACGCGCGCGGCGGCACCTCAGGCAACTCGACCTATGGACCGTTCGTGCTGCCGGGCAACACCGTTGGCAACGACTACAACTTTCCCGAGGTGCGGGTGCCGAGCCTTTCGGGCTTCGTCTATATCGACACCAACCAGAACAACGTGCGCGACGCCGGCACTGACATCGCGGTTGTCGGCGCAACGGTGCGTTTGCTGAACGCCAGCACGCTCTCGTTGATCGCGACGGCGACCACTAACGGCAGCGGCGCGTACACCTTCTCGAACCTCGATCCCTTCATCGCCTACACGCTCGAAGAGCCGCTGCCGTCATCGCCGACGGGTTTGCAAAATGGCACTGCCAACGCCGGCCTGGTCGACGGCGCCGCGTGCGCGAGCGGTTGCACGGTGCAAGCCAACACGCCGAGCGCCGGCACCGACCGCATCGCGAGCATCAATCTCGGCGCCGGCGTCGACGGTACGCTCTTCAACTTCGGCGAGCAGCAGCTCTCGGCGATGAGCGGCCTCGTCTTCGTCGACACCAACCGCGACGGCGTGCTCGCGGGCGGCGAGACGCTTCGCCTCGCGGGCGTGACGATCCGTCTCGTGCAGGGCGCCGACTGCACCGCCGGAACCACGCTGCAAACCACGACCACGAGCGGCACCGGCACCTACCGTTTCGACAACGTGCTCGCCTACCAGAACTACCTGATCTGCGAGACCCAGCCGGTGGGCTACGGCACCGGCAGCGCGAACGGCACGCTGAGCAGCAACGTAATAACGATCACCGGCCTGCCGGCGACCGAGTCGGCCAACAACAACTTCGGCGACAACCCGGCATCGATCGCGGGGTCGGTCTACCAGGACAGTGGCGCCGGCACGCTCGCCAACTTCAACAACGGCGTGCGCGATGCGGGTGAGCTCGGCATCGTCAACGTCGTGATCACGCTGACCGGCACCGATGCGAACGGGGCGGCGGTGAGCCGCACCGCGACGACCGACGCGTCGGGCAACTACGTGTTCGACAACCTGGTCGCGTCGAACGGCAGCGGCTACACGCTCGCCGAAAGCACGATCCCGTCGGCCTCGGGCACTTTCAACGACGGCCTTGACACTGCTGGCACGGCGGGCGGCTCGAACGCGGTGAACGACGTGTTGAGCGGGGTCGTGCTCAGCGCCGGCACGCCTGCCACGGGCTACCTGTTCGGCGAGTTGCCGATCGCGCCGATCGCGGGCACCGTGTATGTCGATCGCAACCGCAACGGCGCCATCGACGCAACGCCGACCGACGGGCGCCTGGCGGGCGTCACGCTCACGCTCCACGTCGGCGCGACCTGCAGCGGCACGGTGTTCGGCACCACCGCCACCGACGCGCTCGGCGACTACTCCTTCAGCGGCGCATCGGCCGGCGGAACCTACACGGTCTGCAAAACGCAGCCGGCAGGCTACGGCAACGGCAGCGCGAACCCAGGCAGCAATGGCACGAGCACAGGACCGAGCGCAATCTCGATCACCAACCTGCCCGCCACCGGCTCGGCCGCCAACCAGTTCGGCATCACACTCGGCTCGATCGCCGGCTCGGTCTTCCTCGACGCCAATAACGACGGCGTGCGGCAAGGCGGCGAGACCGGCATCGCCGGGGTCGTCGTCACGCTGAGCGGCACCGATGTGAACGGCGCGGGCGTGAGCCGCACGTTGACGAGCGACGGCACCGGCGCTTTTCTGTTCGCCGACCTTGTCGCTTCCAACGCGAGCGGGTACACGGTGACCGAACAGGCCGCGCAGCCGGTGGTCGGCGGCGTGCCGACATTGAATGGCCGCAGCAACGCCGGCACCATCGGCGGCGTGGCGAGCGGAACCCCCACCGCCGTCACGACGGCGCCGAGCGCCATTGGCGCGATCGCGCTCACGGCCGGCGCCGACTCGATCAACAACCGTTTCGGCGAAATACTGCCAGTCGCGATCACCGGCACTGTCTTCGTCGACGTCAACGCGAACGGGGTGCAGAACGCGCCGGCCGATCTGGGGCTCGCGGCGGTGACCATCGTCGTCACCGGCACCGATGACAACGGCGCCGCGGTGAGCCGCACGCTCACGACCAACGCGAGCGGCGCCTTCAGCGTCGCTGATCTACGCCCCGGTGCCTACACCATCACGGAGCCGACGCAGCCCACCGGCACCGCCAACGGCATCACCACGCAGGGCTCGGCCGGCGGCACGGCGACGCCCGTCGGCACGGTGCCGAGCGCGATCAGCGGCATCGTGCTGCCGGCGCCGGGAGCGAGCAGCACGGCCAACAACTTCGCCGAGATCCCGAACAACGGCGCGATCAACGGCCGCGTCTTCCTCGACCTCAACAACAACGGCGTGGTCGACGCGGGCGAGAGCGGCATTGCCGGCATCACCATCACACTCGGCGGCACCGATGCCGGCGGCACCGCGGTGAACCGCACCACCGTCACCGACGCCGGCGGCAACTACACGTTCGCGAACCTCGCGCCGGGCACCTACGCGCTGACCGAACCGACGCAGCCCACCGCCACACTGAACGGCCGCACCGTCGCAGGCTCGGCCGGCGGCACGCCGACGACACCGGCGACGGCGCCGAGCAGCATCACCGCGATCACCATCGGTGCCGGCGTGGTCTCGGCCAACAACCAGTTCGCCGAGATCCTCGTGGCGAGCCTCGCCGGCCGGGTGTACGCCGACAACAACAACAACGGCATCGTCGACAGCGGCGAGATCGGCATCGCTTCCGTCGCCATCACGTTGACCGGCACCGATGACCTCGGCGCCGCGGTGTCGCTGACCCTCCCGACCGCCGCCGACGGCAGCTATGCATTCGCGAACCTAAGGCCGGGCACCTACACGATCACCGAGCCGACGCAGCCGGCGGGCACGAGCAACGGCATCACCAGCCCCGGCGCGCTCGGCGGCACGGCGACCTCGCCTGCGGTCACGCCGTCGGCGATCAGTGGCGTCGTGCTCGCGCCGGGCGCGCAGGGCACGCTCTACAACTTCGGCGAGATCGGCAGCTCGCCCGACCTGATGGTCGCGAAGGATCACTCCGCTGCGCGCTTCACCGTCAACAACCCGGCCACCTATCGCATCCGCGTGAGGAACGCCGGCGAGTTGCCGACGACCGGCGTCTACACCGTCAGCGATCGGCTCCCGCCCGGCCTCACGCTCGCATCGACGCCAAACGGCACCGGGTGGGCTTGCGTCGGTGCGACCGGCGCGAGCACGTTCACGTGCTCGTCGAGCACCGTCGTGCCGACGGCAGCGACGAACCCGAATGCGATCACCGTGAACGTCTCGGTCGGCGCCACCGCGGCCGCGAATTCGCCGGTCAACAACGTCGCGTTGGTCGAAGGCGGCGGCGAGCTCGTCGCGCGCCAGCCGAGCACCGCTGAGCGCGACCTGTTCGCGAACAACCCGGGCGGACTGCCCGTGTGCAGCGCGACGATCGCGAACAACGCTTGCCGCGACCCGACGATCGTGCAGCTCGCCGCGTCGCTCGCCGGCACCGTGTGGTTCGACGTCGGCAGCGCACCCGGCTTGCTCGATGCCGGTGACCAACGGCTTGCCGGCTGGCAAGTGCAAGCGGTCGACGGCAGCGGCACCCCCCTCGCGAGCACCACCACCGCGGCCGACGGCACCTATCGCATCGCCGACCTGCTGCCCGGCGTGGCGATCGGCGTGCGGTTCCGCGATCCGGCATCGGGCGTGGTGTTCGGCTATCCGGTCAACGGCGAGACCGCGCCGAACTCTTCCGGTGTGACCTGCAACGAAGCCAACGCGATCGCGACCGGCGGCAGCAGCTCGTGCATCTCTCGCGGTACAAGCCCCGCCCTTAGCGTGGTGCTCGTGCCGGGCCAGAACCTCACGCAGCAGAGCCTGCCGGTCGACCCCAGTGGCGTGGTCTACGATTCGAGCGCGCGCCAGCCCGTTGCCGGCGCCGTGGTCACGCTGGCGCCGGTCGGTGCCTGCTCGGGCTGGAACCCATCGACCGCCATCGTCGGCGCAACGCTCGGTGGCTACACCCTCAACGGAACGTCGATCTCGATGACGGTCGGCGCCGGAGGTTTCTATCAGTACCTGTTCAGCACCGCGGCGCCGGCGTCGTGCCAGTTTGGCCTTACGGTTACGCCGCCCTCGGGTTACTTGTTCAGGTCGGTCACGATCCCGCCGCAAGCCACCTCGTTGACGCCGCCAGGTGGCGCCGGCACCACCTACGCGGTGCAACCGCAGGCCGGCGCGCCAACCGGCGCGGTCGGCACCGCGACCAACTACTTCCTTACGTTCACGAGCGGCTCGGCTGGCGCGAACGTCGTGCACAACCACATCGCGATCGATCCGTTGTTGCCGAGCGGCCTCACGCTGTCGAAAACGGGCGACAAGACCGTGGCCCAGGTCGGTGACTCGGTGCGCTACAGCGTCACCGTTCGCGTCACGGCTGGCGCACTGCCTATCCAGGTCACGGTGCTCGACCGCGTGCCGGCGGGATTCACCTTCATCAAGGGCACGGCGACGGTGAACGGCGTGGCCCTCGCCGACCCGGCCGGTGGCGTCGGTCCGCAGCTCGCGTTCAACCTCGGGCCGATGCCCGCCTCGGGTCAGCAACTGCTGCAGTACCGCTTGCGCGTTGGCGTCGGCAGCCAGCAAGGCGACGGCACCAACGTCGCTCGCGCCTACGCCTGCGTCACGCCGGCGGGCTGCGTGACGCCGGCCTTCACGCCGGTCGTGGTGAGTCGCGCCACCAACGAAGGCCGCCACACGGTGCAAGTGAGCGGCGGCGTGTTCGCTGCGGAAGCCTGCGTCGCCGGCAAGATCTACGTCGACTGCAACGGCAACCAGATCCAGGACCCGGAGGAGATCGGCATCCCCGGCGTGCGACTTGTGATGCAGGACGGCACCACCCTCATCTCCGATTCCGAAGGCAAGTACAGCTACTGCGGCCTGCCGCCGCGCAGTGCGGTATTGAAGGTCGATTCGACGACCTTGCCGCGCGGCTCGCGCCTCGTCACGTCGAGCAACCGCAACCTCGGCGATGCGGGAAGCCTCTGGCTCGACCTCAAGAACGGCGAGCTGCACCGCGCCGACTTCATCGAGGGCAGTTGTTCGGCGCCGGTGATCGAGCAAGTGAAGGCGCGCCGCGCGCAAGGCGAGGTGCGCTCGAACGAACTCGAGAAGAAGAAGGGCCCTGCGCTCCGCTTTGAAAGCAAGGCATTGAGGATGCCGCTCGGCGTGCCGCGCGAAGCGACCGACAGCGCGAACCAGCCGGTGCCGCAACCGCGCGACGGAGGTGCGTCCGATGCGCACTGAATCGACTGCGGCAAAGTCTGTCCCCCTCTCCCGCTGGCGGGAGAGGGCTGTGGTGAAGGCCGGCCCGGCACCGCTGTTACGGCTGACGACAGCCATCGCGCTCGCCTTCCCGTTGATCACCGCGACCTTGTCCGCGCGCGCCCAGTCCGCACCGCCCGCCGGCTCGCCGACCGACGTGACCTACACCGCGCCGACCGGCAGCGAACGCGCGCTCTACCCGCGCGTGCCCGACGAGAGCGCATCGCCTCCACAGGTGCTTGCGGGCAGCGAATACGCGCCGAACAACGCCATCGGCCGCCTGGTCGTCGAGGTCGATCGCAACGCCGTGCCGGCCGACGGCCAGAGTATGGTGAAGGTCACCGTGCGCGTCTATGGAAAGGACGGCGCGCAGCTCAAGCAACGCGTCTTCATCACGATCGAACACTCCGGCGGTCGCGTGCTGCTCGCCGGCGCGAAAACCGAAGAGTTCGGCCCGCGCCGGCTCGACGCCGACCGGGCTGCGCCGGGTGTGCAGGTGCGCGTCGACGACGGCGTGGTCGAGTTCAACATGCTTGCTCCCAGCGAAGCTCAGGACGTTCGCGTGCGCATCACCGCCGGCGCCGAGGAAGCGGCCGGCGTGATCAGCTTTGTGCCGGAGATGCGCGACATGATCGCGGCCGGCCTGGTCGAAGGCATCGTCAATTTCAGGCGCCGGGGCGCCGGCGTGCTGCAGCCGGTGCGCAGCAAGGACGGCTTCGAGCAGGAGATCGAGGCCTGGTCGCGCCAATTCAACAGCGGCAAGGCCAACGTGCTGGCGCGCACCGCCTTCTATTTAAAGGGCACGGTGCGCGGCGACCTGCTGCTGACGGCCGCTTACGACTCCGACAAAGACACGCGCGCGAGGTTGCTGCGCGACATCCGCCCCGACGAGGTCTACCCCGTATACGGCGACGCCTCGCTGCGCAGCTTCGACGCGCGCTCGGCCGACCGACTCTACGTGCGCCTCGACAAGAACAAGAGCTACCTGCTGTACGGCGACTTCGTGACCGGCGACGGCTTCACGCAGCCGATTGGCCAGGGTACCGTGGCGTCGCTGAAGCAGAAGAGCCTCGGCGCCTACAACCGCACCGCGACCGGGGTGCGCGCGCACCACGAAGAAGGCGCGCTCACCGCGAGCGCGTTCGTCTTCAACGACTCGTTGCGCCAGGTGGTGGAAGAGTTCGCGAGCCAGGGCTCGGGGCCGTACGGCCTGCGCAACAGCGCGGTGCTCGAAGGCAGCGAGAAGGTCGAGGTGCTGGTGCGCGACCGCGCGCAGCCGTCGCGCATCGTGAGCGTGAGGCCGTTGCAGCGGCTGGTCGATTACAGCTTCGAGCCGTTCTCGGGCCGCATCCTGCTCGCGACTTTCTTGAATGCGTTCGACGAGAACCTGAACCCGGTGACCTTGCGCGTGACCTACGAGGTCGACCAGGGCGGCAAGCGTTTCTGGGTCGGCGGCGCCGAGGCGCAATACAAGGTCAACGACACCATCGAGGTCGGCGGCTCGGCCGTCACCGATCGCAACTCGCTCGCGCCCTACGACCTTTACAGCGCGAACGCGACGGTGCGCGTCGGGCCGAAGACCGCGCTCGTCGTCGAGGCGGCGCAGAGCACCAGCACCATCAACACGAACCCGACCAACCAGACCATCACGCCTGCGCTCGCGAATCGCAGCGGCGAGGTGAAGGGCGACGCGTGGCGCATCGAGTTCGCGCACGAAGACGAGCTCAACGACATCCGCCTCTTCGCCGGCCGCTCGAGCCCGGCGTTCAACAACGCGGCGGCGCCGCTGAACGGCGGCCGTGGTGAGCTCAACGCGAAGGCCAGTCGCAAGATCACCAACGACATCTCGGCTTACCTCGAAGCCTTGTCGAGCGAAGACCGCAACGATGGTGGCGGCAAGCGCATCGTCGGCGGTGCCGGCGTGCGCTGGAAGGTGACCGACCGGCTCACGCTCGATGCCGGCGTGCGCGTCGCGCGCGAGACCGTCGGCACGCAAGGCAACGGCACGTTGACGCAGCCGTTCGCATCGACCGGCGGCCTCACCAGCAGCATCGGCACCGGCTCGGGCGGCGGCGCGCTCGGCTTCGGCAACCAGCAGATCGATCCGACCAGCGGCCTGCCCGTCGTGACGCAGAGCGGCCTCGCCAACGCGGTGACCGACCTGCCGGCAGGCACCAAGCTCTCGAGCGATAGCGTTCGGCTCGGTGCCGGCTATCGCATCAGCGATCGCTTCACCATCGGTGCCGAGGTCGAGCACGACGTGTCGGGCGATGCGCGCCGGCGCGAATCGGTCGGCGGCGACTACCAGCTCTTCGAACGCACCAAGCTCTATGGCCGCTACGAGCGCCAGAGCGGCTGGGTCGAGACCTCGGGCGTCACCGGCACCGGCAAGAACGCCAACGCGTTCGTGTTCGGCGTCGACTCGAGCTACCTCAAAGAAACGCAGATCTTCAGCGAGTACCGTCTGCGCGACGCGGTGAGCGGGCGCGACATGCAACTCGCATCGGGCATCCGCAACACTTGGGGCTTGGCCGAAGGCATCCGCGTCAACACCGGTTATGAGCACACCAAAGTGTTGTCGGGCGCGACCGCGCAAGCCGACGCGGTGACGGCCGGCATCGAGTACACCGCGAACCCGCTCTGGAAGGGCAGCACGCGCATCGAGTACCGGCGTTCCGGCAACATTGCGGGCACGCCCGACAACGAAGCGTTCAACACGTCGCTGTGGCAGGCGCTCATCGCGAGAAAGCTCGCCCGCGACTGGACCCTGCTCGGCCGCAACTACCTGCTCCTCACGCGCTACGACGCGCGCGGCCACGTGCTGCAAGACCGTGCCCAGCTCGGCATCGCGTACCGCGACACCGATACCAACCTCGTCAACGCGCTCGCCAAAATCGAACGCAAGATCGAGACCGACGCGAGCAACGCGGCCGTCGGCGAACTCGCGTCGCGCGCGTGGATCCTGTCTGCGCATGCCGACTACCACCCGTCGCGCCCCTGGTGGTTCACCGGCCGCGTTGCCGGCAAGTGGCAGCGCGACCGCTTCGAGAACAACGTCAACGACGCCTTCCGGGCGCATCTCGTCGCGGGGCGAGTGGTCTACGACATCACCGAGAACTGGGACCTGGGCCTACTCGCCGCGACGCAATTCGGCCAGCTCGGCGCGCGCCAGCGAGCGTTCGGCGCCGAGGTGGGGTATCTCTTGCAGCAGAACCTCTGGCTCTCGCTCGGCGCGAACGTCACGGGATTCCGCGGCGACACCGACCTTGCCGGCTACGAATACACGCAGCGCGGCGCCTACTTGCGCCTCCGCTTCAAGTTCGACGAGAACTTGTGGCGCCGCGGCGACCCTGACACGAACCGGAGCCTCGACCGATGAACGCTTTCACCCGCGCCGTGTCATGGGCGCCCGCGCTGCCGCGGCGCGACCTCCAACTGCGTGCGAAGGCCGCCGGATCGCGATCGGCTCGACGGTTGTCGCCTCGCATCGCGTCGGTTGCCCTGGCGCTCGCAGGTGGCCTCGCGTGTACTGCCTTGCGAGCGCAGACCCCGTCGACCGGCTCTACAACGCTCGCTCCGCCGGCCGCTCGCATCACCGATGAAACGATCCAGGCCGACCAGCAGACGTATGACGCCCTGCAGGCCCGCATCAAGGCACTGAACGACGGCGGCCGGCGCGTCGCCGACTACCACCTCGCGAAGGCGCAGTGCTGGCTCGATGTGAGCTTCCACGAGTACACCCGCAACGATCGCAGCGCGTTCCCGCAGGCCGCGTTCGACGAAGCCGGCAAGCTGGTCGATGCAATGGAGCGCAAGACCACACCGCTGCCGATGACGACGCCGCTCGTGAACGGAGCCGCGCGCCTGCGGCCCGACCTGTGGGCCGCGACCGAATCGCTCGCGAAGGGCGCTGGCTTCCGCTGCGTTCAGCAAGCGGTCGCGTGTGCCGAGGTCGAGCTCGTGCATGCCGGCAACGAATACAACCAGCAGCAGTGGCGCCATGCCGCGCCCTACATTCAGATTGCCGAAGACCTGCTGGCCGACGCCAAGGCGCGCGCCACGAGCTGCTCTGGAGGCGCGCCCGTCGCCCCACCGCCCGTGGCCGTGGCCCCTGCGCCGCCCGCGCTGCAGCCGGTCGCCACGACCGCGCCCGGCTTCGTCGTTCTCTTCGCCTTCAACCAGTCGAGCATCGCCGACATCGATGGCAGCGGCTACGCGCAACTGAAGGCGTTGGCCCTGAGGGCGACCCGCGATCGCGCGGGCATCGGATCGATCCGGCTCGTCGGGTACGCCGACCGCCTGAACCGCACCGACCAGCGTTCGTACAATCGAAGGCTATCGGAAAAGCGCGTCAACACGATCCGCGACTGGCTGGTGCTCTCCGGCGTCGACGCGACGTTGATCGAGACCGTCGCACGCGGCGCGGCCGACCCCAAGACCTCGTGCAGCGACGACGTGCGCCCGCCGAACAAGCGCCTCGAGCTCTGCCTCCAGCCGGACCGGCGCGTCGAGGTCACGGTGTTGCCGCCGACGCGCTGACGGCGTGGCCTTGGCGCCGCAGTCGCAGATGCCGCCGCGCGCCTTCACGCGCGCGGCGGCAAGAACCGCTTCGCCACCTCCCGAAGCACAATGCGGATCGGAAAGAAACCGTTGAAGAAGCGCCGCGTGGCGTTGCTGCCGGCGTTGCTGACGAGCGGCTCGCCGCAGCCGAGGCGACCGAGCGACAGGGTGACGACACGCTGGGCGGAGCGCCGGTCGGTTTCGGCCAGTGGCGGCATACCGGCGAGGTCGTCGAATACGCTGACCGTCAGTGCCGGCACGAAGGTCTGGGCATCGTCGCAGTCTCTGGGTTCGACGAGGCATCGGTCGCACCGTGTAGTCCCGCGCCGACACCGATTCGCGCCGCCGGGACGGCCCGGCGGCGCGCGAGGCAGGGCAGCATCCGGGGTCGTCATCGCATCACGAGTCCGCCATGCCACGCGTCATCTGGAAAGGGGCCATCAGCTTCGGTCTCGTCAATGTGCCGGTCGCGCTTTACCCGGCGTCGCAATCGAGCCGCATCGACTTCGACTGGCTCGACAAGCGCTCGATGGACCCGGTCGGCTACAAGCGCATCAATAAGCGCACTGGCAAGGAGATCGAGCGCGAAAACATCGTCAAGGGCATCAAGCAGGTCGACGGTGAATACGTGGTGTTGAGCGAAGACGAGATCAAGGCCGCGTATCCGAAGTCGACGCAGACGATCGAGATCGAAACGTTCGTGAAGGCGACCGAGATCCCGTTCACGTATCTCGAGACGCCGTATTTCTTGGCCCCGCTCTCGCGTGCCGACAAGGTCTACGCGCTGTTGCGCGAAGCGATGCTCGGCGCCGGTGTGATCGGCGTCGCGCGCGTCGTGATGCACACCAAGGAGCGTCTCGCCGCACTGATTCCCGATGGAGATGTGCTGCTGCTCAACACGATTCGCTGGGCCGACGACCTGAGAGAGCGGTCCGAGATCAAGGTGCCACCGGCAGGCAAGAGCGGCGCCAGCCTGAAGGAAGGCGAACTGAAGATGGCGAGCCAGTTGATCAACGACATGACCGGCGCATGGAAACCGGCGGAATTCCACGACCGGTTCACGGCGGCCATCCAGGCGCTCGCGGCGCAACGCGTGAAGGCGGGCAGGACCGAGAAAGTCACCTCGCTCGAACCGGAAACCGCCACCGCCCCGAGCAGCAACGTCGTCGACCTGACCGAGCTGCTGCAACGCAGCCTGGCGTCGCGGAAGTCGGGTCGCGGGCCGGCAACCCCCAAGGCGGCAGCTGCGCCAGCCGCGCCGGTCGAGAACGGCCGGCCCGGACCGTCGGCAAAGACACTCGCCAAGGCGGCCGCGAAGAAATCGCCTCGCGTCCCGGCCCGGAAGGCCGGGCACAAAAAGGCCGCTTAACCGGGGAGCCGTGCGCCGACCCGACGCCACGTCAACAGTCGGGACACTCCTGGATCAGATCGCGTCCGCTCTCGGCATCGACACCGTGGTCGATCAGCGAATGGCCGCGGCACGTCCCGCAAACCTCGTCCGGGCGCGCCACGAGGCCACGCCAAGCAGCACGCTGGCGCGGACTTTCAAGCCGCGAGGCGGCAGCGGCAGCCGGCGTGGCAGCGTCGCCGAACCACCGGTCGCCGGTGAAGCACGAGTACGGTCCGGCCGGCGCCTGGCGCGCATAGACGCCTTCGTGCGCCGGCAACACATCGATCAGCCAGCCCGTGAGAAGCAAGATGTTGTTTTGCAAAGGCGCCTTGTGCATCGACAGCATGTGGCAATGTAGTCGCATCGTGCGAAGACCGTGCCCGCGTGTAACTTTCCCGAACGACGCATCCGGCGAAATGAATCTCACGAATATACTGATTCGACATCGAGCCGCCGTGGGCGTGTTTTGTGCTTACTCCGATCCATTTCTCGACTGCTCAAGGGGCAATGTTCATGGGTGTGAAACTGAAAGTCTCCGGCTGGCTCGCCGTCGGCGCGGTCGCCGGTGCGCTCACCACGCTGCAGTTCGAAGCCACGGCCCGCAACTCGGTCTCGCAACTCCCGCTCGATGAACTGCAGCAGCTGGCTGCCGTGTTCGGCATGGTGAAAAGCGATTACGTCGAACCGGTCGACGAGAAGAAGCTCATCAGCGATGCGATCGGCGGCATGGTCGCTGGCCTGGATCCGCATTCGCAGTACTTCGACAAGAAGTCGTTCAAGGAATTCCGCGAGGCGACCACCGGACGTTTCGTCGGCATCGGCATCGAGATGGGCATGGAAGACGGCCTCGTGAAGGTGACGAGTCCCATCGAAGGTTCACCGGCGTTCCGCGCCGGCCTGAAGAGCAACGACCTGATCACCAAGATCGACGACACGCTCGTCAAGGGCCTCACGGTCGACCAGGCCATCAAGCGCATGCGCGGCGAGCCGAACACCAAGGTCGTGCTCACCATCTTCAGGAAGAGCGAGAACCGCAGCTTCCCAGTCACCATCGTTCGCGAAGAGATCCGGCTGCAGAGCGTGCGTTCGAAAATCGTCGAGCCGGGCTATGCGTGGTTGCGCGTGAGCCAATTCCAAGACCGCACCGTCGAAGACTTCGCGAAGAAGCTCGAAGAGATCTACAAGCAGGAGCCGAACCTGAAGGGCCTGGTGCTCGACCTGCGGAACGACCCGGGCGGCTTGCTCGAAGGCGCGGTCGCGGTCTCGTCGGCCTTTTTGCCGAACGACGCGGTCGTGGTGACCACCAATGGCCAGATCGCCGACTCGAAGGCGACTTTCAAGGCGGCGCCGGAGTACTACCAGCGTCGGGGCGGCGCCGATCCGCTGCGCCGTGTTCCCGATGCAGTGAAGCGCGTGCCGCTGATCGTGCTCGTGAACGAAGGCTCGGCATCCGCGAGCGAGATCGTCGCCGGCGCGCTGCAGGACTATCACCGCGGCACCATCATGGGCGCGCAGACCTTCGGCAAGGGTTCGGTACAGACCGTGCGCCAGCTGTCGGCCGACACCGCGTTGAAGATCACCACGGCGCGCTACTACACGCCGAGCGGCACGTCGATCCAGGCCAAGGGCATCGTGCCCGACGTGATGCTCGACGAGACGGCGGAGGGCAATCTGTTCGCCGCGCTGCGCACGCGCGAGGCTGACCTGGAGAAGCACCTGCAGAGTGGTCAAGGTGCGGAAGTGAAAGACGAAGGCCGGGAGAAAGCGCGCGACGAGGCGCGCAAGAAGCTCGAAGACGAAACCGCGAAGAGCGCATCCGCCGCGCCGAAGGCCCCGATCGAGTTCGGCAGCCCGGAAGACTTCCAGCTCACGCAGGCGATCAACCGCCTGAAGGGCAAGCCGGTGATGGTCAGCAAGACCGCGGTCGAGCGCAAGGCGGAAGCCGATACCCGCGAGTGAACGCGCGCTCGGCCCAGGCATCGCGCCCGTGGAGACACGGGCGTTTTTCATGGTGAGACCCTCGCTCGCCAGATGCGCGACGCCATGACCGACGACGACCTGCTGCGCTACTCACGCCACATCCTGCTCGACGCTATCGGCATCGAGGGCCAAGAGCGTCTGCTCGACGCCCGCGCACTCCTGATCGGGGCCGGTGGCCTCGGCTCCCCGGTCGCGCTCTACCTCGCGACAGCCGGCGTCGGCCAGCTCACCATCGTCGACCACGACAACGTCGACCTCACCAACCTGCAGCGCCAGGTCGCGCACAACATGCAGCGCATCGGCCAGTCGAAGGCGATGTCGGCGGCGCTCACGGCAGCCGAGATCAACCCGACGATCGGGATCTCCGCGGTCAACGAGCGCGTCGACGCGTCGAACATCGATGCGCTCGTCGTCGGGGCCGACGTGGTCATCGATTGCAGCGACAACCAGGCGACGCGCCAGCTCGTGAACGCGGCCTGCGTGGCCCACGCGAAGCCGCTGGTGAGCGGCTCGGCGATCGGCTTCGACGGCCAGGTCTCGGTCTACGACACCCGCGCGCCGGAGCATCCGTGCTACGCCTGCGTGTTCCCGGCCGACGCACCGAACGAAGACGCGCGCTGCGCGACGATGGGCGTGTTCGCGCCGCTGGTCGGCGTGATCGGCAGCATGCAAGCGACCGAATCGTTGAAATTGTTGGCACGGGTGGGCGTTTCTCTCGCCGGCCGCCTTCAGATGCTCGACGCACGGTCGATGGAGTGGACAGAGTTGCGGGCGCCGCGCGACCGCGCCTGTCGCGTCTGCGCCGGGCGCGAGCGCTCGACCCTGCGCTGACGCCGACGTGCCGACGGTCGCGGTCGGCTGACGACCGATGGCCGGGCCACTGGCCAGGCGACGTTCGTGATCGACCTCACGACGCACGCGACGCGAGCACGGGCGGGCCGTCGTGAAGGGGGCGTGATCTTCGCGCACGGCCGGCGTCCGTCGACGACAAACGGCACGCTGGCTCCGATGGCCGGCAGCGGCGATCCCTCAAGCTCGCTCGCGGCGCTCCGAAGAGAGTGGCAGAGGAACAAAACCTGCCATGACTCCCCGACCCCCGGTCGAGACACCGACCCCTCGTTCGCGCGCCGCTCTCGGCCTGGGGCGAGGCTCGCGTGCGCAGCTCGGTTTCACGCTGATCGAGCTGATGGTCACGATCACGGTCGCCGTCGTGCTGCTCTCGACCGCAGTGCCGTCGCTGCGCACCTTCACGTCGCGCAACCAGGTCACGGCCTCGGAATCGGCGTTCATGGCCACGCTCGCGTTCGCACGAACCGAAGCGGTCCGGCGCGGTCGCACGGTGTTCGTGGTCGCGGCGAGCGGCGGCAGCACCGGCAACGAGTTCGCGGGCGGCTGGGACGTGTTCGGCGACGTCGATGGCGACGGCGTGTTGTCGAGCGCCGACCTCACGTCGTTGCGCCACTACGAAGCGCCGCCGGCGTCGACGGTGGTGCACGGGTCCGCGCAGATCACCATCAACGCGAGCGGCTACCTCTCACCCGCCGCGGCGGTGACTTTCAAGATCTGTCAGGTCACGCCCGGCACGACCGGCTATCTCGTCACGATGCCGCCGAGCGGCACGCCCGACGTGGCGACGCTGGACGTCGTCGCTTCCACCGACTGCACGACCTGACATGAACCGCACGATCTTTCCAGGGCGCAACCAACGCGGTACCTCGATGATCGAGGCCCTGATCGCGGTGCTCGTGCTTTCGCTCTCGGCGCTCGGCTACGCGAGCCTGCAGGTGCAGGGCCTGTCGCGCAACTCGAGTGCGCTCTGGCGCAGCAAGGCCACGCAAATGGCTTACGAGATGGCCGACCGGATGCGCGCCAACCAGGGCGGCGTGACCGCGGGCAGCTACAACAACCTGACCAGCGCCATCGCTGCACCGGGCTGCGGCGCCATCGCGACGCCGTGCACCCCGGCCACGATGGCGCAGCTCGACTTCGTGCAATGGCGCGCCGACGTCGCGAGCGCCCTGCCCGCGGGGATCGGCGTGGTCTGCATCACCAGCACGCCGAACACCGGCACCTCGACGAGCCCCGGGTGCGATGGTGTCGGCACCACGTTCGCGGTGAAGGTGTTCTGGACCGAAAAGGGCAGCGAGTCGCTGTTCGCGACGGTGCTGCGACCATGATGAAACGGCAACGCGCCATGAAATCCTCGCAACACGGCATGACCATGGTCGAGCTGATGGTCGCTTCGGCACTCGGCCTCTTCCTGATCGGCGTGATGGGCACCATCTACCTTGGAAGCAAAGGCACCTTCCAGTCGCAGGACACGATGGCGCGGCTGCAGGAGAACGGCCGCTTCGCGATGGACACCATCAGCGGCGACCTGCGGATGGCGGGCTTTCGTGGCTGCCTCGGCACCGGCAAGACGACCGCCGTCACCAACACGCTCAACACGCCGACCTCGACGCTCTACAACTTCGGTCTCGCGATGAGTGCCTCGAGCATGGTCGGCAACGCGTGGGCGCCGGCGCTCGACAACGCGATCTCGACGCTCTCGCCCGCTCCGTCCGCATCGGGCGACGTGTTGACGATCCGTCGTCCCGTGTCCGGCGGCTGGGGTCTGACGGCCGAGATGACCGACGGGCTCGGCACGCTCTCGATCGGCTCGCCTTCGCCGTTCCAGAGCGGCGACCTGCTGATGGTGACCGACTGCAACGGGGCGGCCGTGTTCCAGGCCACCAACAGCAACCCGACCACCACCGGTTCGATCGCCCACACCACCGGCGGCGCGTTCACGCCCGGACTCAGCAGCAGCGACCTCGGCCGTGCCTACCTGCAGGACGCGATGGTCTACCGCATGGAGACCGTCACCTACTACCTGGCGCCGAGCGCGCGCCCCGGCAAGAGCGGCATCAGCTCGCTGTGGTCGTACACCTTCCCGTCGTACGACGGCTCCGTGCAGCCGGCCGAGATCGTGACCGGCGTCGAGAAGATGTCGGTGGCCGTCGGCGTCGACACCGACGGCGATCGCAACGCCGACGTCTACACCACGCCCGATGCCGTCACCGACTGGTCGGCTGCGGTGAGTTCGCGCATCGAACTGCTGTTCGCGAGCCCGCAGGACAACGTCACCACCTCGCCGCAGACGTACGTGTTCAACAACGTCACGACAACGCCGACCGATCGCAAGCTGCGCACCGCGATGACGCTCGTCTCCTCGCATCGAAACTCGTTGCCATGACGCGCCGCCCCCCGCCACGCGGCTTCGCACTCATCACGATCCTTTTGATGGTCGTGGTGCTGGCCGCCCTCGCGCTCGGCGCGATGAACTCGAGCATCCTGCAGGAGCAGATGGCTGGCAACGTGCGTGACAAGAACATCGCGCTGCAAAGCGCGGAAGCGGCGCTCCGCGACGCCGAGGCCGACATCGTCACCAGCACGGCTGCCGCGTCGGCGTTCTCGAGCAGCTGTATCGCGGGCCTCTGCACGCCGCCATCGATGGCGGCTTCCGGACCGAGCTCGACGCCCCTCTGGCAAAGCGTGGCGTGGGACGCCGCACACACCCGTCAGTACGGCCAGTACACCGGCGCGACCGCGTTGCCCGACGTGGCGACGCAACCGTCCTACGTGATCGAGCTGCTGCCGGGCTTGCCGCCCGGCGTCGGCAACAGCGTGAACCTGGGCAGCCAGGGCGCGCAGCAACCCCAGGTGTTCCGCATCACCGCCCAGGCCACCGGCCGACACGCTTCCACGAGCGTGATGCTTCAGTCGGTCTACATCAAGCAATGATGAACATCCCAAAAACACATGCGTATGCCGGCCGCGCAGGGGCCACCACAACCCTGACGCTGGCGCTGCTTGTCTCGCATGCAACAGCCGGGGCGCAGACGCTGACGTTCGCGCAGGCACCGCTCTTCCTGGTGAGCTCGGTAAAGCCGAACGTGTTGGTGGTGTACGACAACTCACAGTCGATGGACGGCACCATGGCGGGCAAGCTCATCGCCGGGAGCGACCCCGCGACGCGCGGCAACATCGCGCGCGCCGTACTCACCAGCACCATCACGTCATACCGCAGCACGTTCAACTGGGGCCTCGAAAGCTTCGGCCTGAACGGGTCGCCGAGCTACTACTACACGTACGGGTACTTCTTCGGCAGCGACACCCAGGTGGTTTTCACGAACGACTGCGTGGGCGGCGTCTCGGCCTCGAACGGCGGCCTGCGCTGCATGGCCAACCCGGAGACCGGCAACGGCTTCAGCTACATCACGTTCGCGCTGAGCGGCGACGATCCCGCCATCAACGACGTGCTCTACATCGGCGCCAGCTACGGCCCGCAGATGTACGGCATCGGCGTGTACGGCAGCACGAGCTACAACGTCTACCGCAACCACGGCACCAACACCGCCTGGTCGGCCGGCAGCTTCAGCAACGGCGTCGGCACCTGGGGCTTCACACCGACCGATGCCGGCTACCTGCCCCAAACGCCGCCAAACAGCCGAATGGTTTGGATCGCGCGCGCCTGGGGCTACAACAACAACATCACCGGATACGGCCGCATCAACCAGCCGGTCGCCGCCGATTCGACAGCGCAATACAACGCGCTCACCGCGCTGCTCGCAGCCGAGACGAGCACGGCCTCAAGCGCCGAATTGAAGAACGCGGCCGTGTACACGCCGCTCGCCGGTTCGCTGGTGACCGCCAAGCAGTATTTTTCGAACACACTCGGCGGCACGTCGACGCCGGTCACGCAGACCTGCCAGAAGAACTTCGTGCTGCTGGCGACCGATGGCAACCCGACGGGCATGACCGACGGCAACCTGTACCCGACCGCGCAACAGCAGAACACGTACAACTCGTCGACCAACACGTGGACCTTCGGGCAGGCCGCCAACGACGTGTTCACGAACACGACCGCGCTGCGCACCACGACCATCGGCAACCAGCCGAGCGTGAACGGCACCTACGACGTGGAGACTTACGTGGTTGGCCTCGGCGACTCGGTCGCGAACGCCGGCTCGATTGCGGTGCTCAACAAGATCGCGCAACTCGGCGGAGGCAACAGCACGGCCTACCTCGCGAACAACGCGACGGCGCTCTCTGACGCGTTTCAGCAGATCAGCACCGACATCGTCTCGAAGACCTCGGCCGCATCGGCCGTGTCGCTCAACTCGGGCTCGTGGAACACCGGCTCCGAAGTATTCCAGGCGCGCTTCTCGAGCGGCGACTGGTCGGGCCAGCTGCTCGCCTACGCGTTGACGTCAGGCGGCTCGCTGAGGACACCGGCACTCTGGGACTCGGGACAGCTCGTGAACGGCCAGAACTGGAACACCGGCCGCCAGATCCTCAGCTACAAACCATCGGCCGCGCTCGGCCTGCGAGGCGTCGCGTTCCGTTGGCCGGCGATACCCACCGCGCCCACCGCGACCGAGATCGATGCCGGCATGGCCACAGCGCTCAACACCAGCGCGTCGAACGCCGTCGACGGCTACGGCTCGCAGCGCCTCGCCTACCTGCGTGGCAACACCGCACTCGAAGCGCGCAACTGCAGTACCTGCGGCGCACCGGTGTTCCGCGACCGCCCGACCAGCGTGCTCGGCGACATCGTCAACTCGGCGCCGGCCTATGTCGGCGGGCCCACCGGCAACTTCCGCGACACCATCGAAGCCGTGCCGTACAGCAGCTACGCGAGCACGCGCACGGCCGTCACGCCGACCATCTTCGTCGGCGCGAACGACGGCATGCTGCACGCCATCAACGCCAGAAACGGCAGCGAGCTGTTCGCGTACCTACCCTGGGCGGTGCGCAACCGGGTGAGCGCGCTCACCGACAACAGCTACGGCCATCAGTACACGGTCGACGGCTCGCCGACGGTCGGCGACGCGTTCTACAGCGGCGCCTGGCACACGATGCTGGTGAGCGGCATGAACGCCGGCGCAACCGGCCTGTTCGGGCTCGACGTGACCGACCCGTCCTACTACAACGAGACCAACGCGCGCCGTGTCGTGCGATGGGAGATCGACGGCACCGACGGCGACATCGGCTATGTCTTCAGCCAGCCGGTGGTCGCGAAAATGCGCAACGGACGATGGATGGCGATCGTCGGCAACGGCTACAACAGCACCAACGGCCACGCCGTACTGCTGCTGATCGATGTCGAGACCGGCGCGGTCACCAAAGTCGATACGCTGGCCGGCAGCGCCGCTGCGCGCAACGGCCTCTCGGGAGTGGTCGCGATCAGCAGCGCCAACAACGGCGTCGCCGACATCGTCTATGCAGGCGACCTTGCCGGCAATCTCTGGCGTTTCGACCTCGCCTCGGTGGCCTCCTCGGGCTGGAAGGTCGCGTACGGCACGACTGCCGCGCCGCAGCCGCTCTTCAGGACGGCCGCGAGCCAGCCGATCACCGCGCGCCCCGACGTGACGGTGGCGCCCCAGGGCGGCTACCTGGTCACGTTCGGCACTGGCCGCTACGTCGACGCGTCCGACAACACGCCGAGCGCGACGCAGACGCTCTACGGCATTCGCGACGGCGGCTCGACCGTGGTCGTCGCCAACCTGCAGCAGCAGACCGTCTTCGGCACGCAGACGAGCGGCGCCAACACCTTCCGGATCACCACGCACGCGGTCGGCAGCGCGGCAGACGGCGCTCTGCCAGGCGACAACGCGATCTCGCAGGCGAGCTTCGACAGCACGAAGTCGGGCTGGTACATGAACTTGCCGAGCAGTGGCGAGCGCATCGTCGCGCAGGCCACCGTGCGCTTTGGCAAGGTCGTCGTCTCGACGCTGGTCCCCGACACCAACCCGTGCTCGTACGGGGGCGACGGCTGGATCATGGAAGTCGACGTGACCACCGGCAACCGCTCGAGCACGTCGCTCGACACCAATGGCGACAACGTCGTCGACTCCGCCGACCGCGTAACGGTGACCTCGGTGACAACCGGCGCGAAGGTGACCTCGGGTGTGCGCGTGGGTTCGATCCCGGCGGCGCCCAGCATCATCCGCGCCCAGAACCGCGCCTTCGACGACAAGCTCGTCAACACCACCGCCGGCAACGTGCTGCGGGTGCGCGAGACCGGCAACGTGTTGCCGTCGTCGCGCGCCGCCTGGGAGCAGGTCAAGTGATGCACCACATCCACCACGCTCGGTTCACGCACTCGCCCCGTGCGACCGAAAGGACTCTTGCGATGACCACCACCCGAACGATGTCCCTCGGCAAGTTCCTGACGCTCGGCGCCGGCGCTGCGCTGATCGCGTTCGCCAGCCACACCGCGCACGCGATCACGCCGACAGGCGACCAGGCGGGTCCTGTGCCGCGCTCGACCAAGCCGGTGAACTTCACGCCGCCGACGGAGGCATCTGCCGCGGCACCGCTCGAGCTCATCAGCGGCACGATCGCCGCGATCGATCGCGCAAAGAAGACGATGACGGTCGCGGGAACGGCGCTGACCTGGCACAACGCCAAGCTGCGCGTGTTCGGTGCGAACGGTGTCGGCATGACCGACCGCGAACTCACGCCCGGCATGCGCGTTCGCTTCGCGCTCGAGCCCGGCAGCAAGGAAGGTCGCGCGGTGGTGTTGATCTACGTGGATGCGCAGCCATGAAGCCCCACGCCACGGCCACGATGCGCTCGGTTGGCAAGCGCCCGCGTGGCTTCACGCTGATCGAGCTGATGATCACCGTCGCGGTCGTCGGCATCATCGTCGCCGTCGCGTACCCCTCGTTCACGCAGCAGATCGCGAAGTCGCGTCGCAACGATGCGAAGACGGCGCTGCTGAACTGCGCGCAGATGCTCGAGCGCTTCAACACGCAGAGCGGCACGTACACGGCGTCGGCCGATACGGTTGTGAACGGGGCCTGCACAGGTGCGACGAAGAGCGGGTATTACACGATGCCTAGCGGCAACGTGCCCTCGACGGTCGGGGCCTCGACCTTCCTGATCCGGGCGACGCCGAGCGGCGCGCAGTCGAGCGATGCCTGCGGGTCGTTGACGTTCACGCAGGACGGGACGAAGGGGGTCAGCGGGGGGACGATGACGAGCGCCAGCTGCTGGTAGCAGGCGTCGGTGCTCCGGCACGGCGTGCCGAGCTGATGTGGTGCAGGGCTCCGGCACGGCGGGCCGGAACCACGCGATCCACCCGCGGGGTTAAGCTGACCCCATGGAACGACCCCCCTCCCGAACGGTACCCAACTTTCCCACCGCCAAAGAAGACGCGCAGACCGAAACGCCGCCGCCTCGCTTCGACGGCCCGACCAGTTCCTACAAGCTCGCCTACACCGACACCGATTTCCTGCTGCGCGAGGAATTGCGGCCGGTGCGCGTGCAGCTCGAACTGCTCAAGCCCGAACTCGTGCAGGACGAGATGGGGATCGAATCGACCATCGTGGTGTTTGGCAGCGCGCGCATTCTAGCGCCCGATGCCGCACAAGCTGCTCTCGACCGAGCCCGCGAGGAAGGCGACGAACAGGCGATCAAGCGCGCCGAGACTCGGCGAGTCATGTCGCGTTACTACGAAGAAGCGCGTCGGTTCGCGACCATCGTCGCCACCCGCTCGCCAGGCCTCGAGACCCCCGTCTACATCGTCACCGGCGGCGGGCCGGGCATCATGGAAGCGGGCAACCGCGGGGCCTTCGAAGCGGGCAGCCGCAGCATCGGCCTCAACATCGTGCTCTCGCACGAACAATCGCCGAACCGCTTCATCACGCCCGAGCTCTGCTTTCGCTTTCACTACTTCGCGATCCGCAAGATGCACTTCCTGATGCGCGCGATCGCGTTGGTGTGCTTTCCCGGTGGCTTCGGCACGCTCGACGAGTTGTTCGAGGTGTTGACGCTGGTGCAGACCGGCAAGTCGACTAAACGCCCCATTTTGCTCTTCGACCGCGCGTTCTGGACCCGGCTCATCGACTTCGATCTGCTGATCGACACCGGTATGATCGCGGCAGCGGACCTGGAATTGTTCCACTTCGTCGAGACCGCCGAGGAAGCGTGGGACGTGCTCGCCGCTGCCTACGGCTTCGACCTGTCGAACGACAAGACCGGCGAATTCGCCGTCGACGTCTGACGCTGCGCGTCACCGACATCCTTCCATGCGCTCGATCCTTAGCCCATGAATCGACTCATCAGCCTGGTCGGCGCGCCGACCGACATCGGTGCCGGAGCGCGCGGCGCGAGCATGGGGCCCGAGGCTCTGAGGGTCGCAGACATCGCCACCGTGCTGCGCAGCCACAACCTCGAGGTGATCGACCGCGGCAACGTCAGCGGGCCCGCGAACCCCTGGCTGCCTCCGGTCGACGGCTATCGTCACCTGCACGAGGTGGTGGCTTGGAACCGGGCGGTGCACGACGCGATCCACGCCGAACTCACCGAGGGTCGTTTCCCGATCCTGCTCGGCGGCGACCATTGCCTCGGCATCGGCTCGATCAGTGCGGTCGCGCGTCATTGCCGCGCGCACAACAAGAAGCTGCGCGTGCTGTGGCTCGACGCGCACGCCGACTTCAACACCAGCGGTCACACGCCGAGCGGCAACATACACGGCATGCCGGTTTCGTGCCTCTGCGGCTACGGTCCGCCCGAGCTGACGGGCATCGGCGGCGTCACGCCCGCGATCAGCCCGAAAGTGATCCGGCAGATCGGCATCCGCAGCGTCGACCCGGGCGAGAAAAAGCTCGTTCAGCAGGCGGGTCTCGAGGTCTACGACATGCGCTACATCGACGAGATGGGCATGCGGCACGCGATGGAGATGGCGCTCGCCACCATCGACCCGCAGACGCACCTGCACGTGAGCTTCGACGTCGACTTCCTCGACGCTGACGTGGCGCCGGGCGTCGGCACCACCGTCAAGGGCGGACCGACCTACCGCGAAGCGCAGCTCTGCATGGAGATGATCGCCGACAGCGGCGCGATGGCGTCGCTCGACGTGATGGAACTGAACCCCGCGCTCGACGTGCGCAATCGCACTGCGGAGGTGGCCGTCGACCTGGTCGAAAGCCTGTTCGGCAAGAGCACGCTGATGCGCAAGTGAACCGCCTCACTTCTCCGCGGCCGCCTTCAGATCGGCGAGCCTGGTCTCGAAGTCGTTGCCGATCATCGTGTCGATGACGAGAAAGTTGCTAGCACCGTGCTGATGTAGGGCGCCGGGCCATCGATGGCCCGGTGACCCGGGGTCGAGCAGCCGTCGGGGCGCGAGCGTGAACTCCGCGATGTTGTCGCCCTCCATCGGATGCGAAAAATCGAGCTCGATGGCCACCTTCGAATGCGCGGTCGTGCCGATGTTCTCCATTCGCCCCGCGCCGGCCCGGTCGTTACCGTCCCGTTGCTAGACCGCGACTTTGCCCGAGGACGCCTGCGCGGGACGCCAGTCCAGTGACACCATCTGCACCGCGGCCGACAGGTGCGCGGGGGAAGGCTACTTGCCGAGCGCGCTTGGTGCCTTGTTGGGATCTTCTACGCCGTGCTTGCGCGCCGGGTACTTCGCGTTCGTGCGAGCGCCGAAATCGCGCACCTTGGTGAGCTGCCGATGCGTGAACCCGCGCGTCTTGTCGGCCCCTCGATGCGTCCTCGCCCGCATTGATTCATCGCGCGAAGCCGGCGTGTAGTCATTTCGGCTCGTCGCCGAAGGCAGGCCGTTGTGGTGGGCGATGGCTTCGTCCCGGTTGCGGGCCCGTCGCGCGGCGTCGTCGCTGGTTTGTGCCTGTGCGGCGAGCGCGCTGCCGATCATCAACGCGGCGACGCCGATCTTGTAGATGTTGTTCATGAGGGTTCCTCAGTCGATTTGGAAAAACGCGAGTGTGTCTCGCCCCCGCCCCGAGCGACAGGGAACAAGCCGCGGCGACGGGGCTGACGAAAACGCATCCTTGCGTGGGACGAGCCCTACTCGGTCTTGCGCTTGCGTCCGCGCGCGCAGCTTGGCCCGCGATGGGAGCATGCAACACCAGACCATGAGACGCACACCATGAATCACGACGACCATCGAAAATCGACGACGCCGGGCAACGGCTTCGATGACAAAGACCAAGACGACGCGCAGTTCCCGAAGGCGCTGCCCGACGCGGACGAGCCTCCGAACGAATCGGCTACGCAGTCGCTCGGCCGCTCGATCAGCCAGATCGTGACCGGCGGCACGCACGAGAACAAGGTCGAACCCCAGCCGGCAGACGGCCCGCCGAAGGGCCGTTGATCGCCTCGCCGGCGAATCGCCATGAGCGAGCCGACCCGCGCTGACATCGATGCGTCGAACGGCACGCTGTTGCTCGAGTTCGGCACGTCGTGGTGCGGGCACTGCCAGGCGGCGCAGGCGGCAATCCGAGTGGCGCTTGCGAGCCACGCCGCGGTTCGCCACGTCAAGATCGAAGACGGCCGGGGCCGTTCGCTCGGCCGCTCGTTCGCGGTGAAGTTGTGGCCGACGCTGGTGTTCCTGCAAGACGGTCGTGAGGTCGGTCGACTGGTCCGACCCACCGCCTCGGCGCCGATCGCGGCAGCCCTCGAGCGTCTCGTCGCGGCGGGGCGCTGACACTGCGGAAGCGACCGACCGGGCTGCTGCGGTGGGATGATCTCGATGCGCCTCACCGGTCGGCACCGCCTCCGGCCGTTTAGCTGCCGCACCACCCTCCGCACTCGCACCACCGAGCACCACCGCCGCAATGCCCATGAAGATCGCCACCTTCAACGTCAACGGCATCACCAGCCGTCTGCCCCGCTTGCTCGAATGGCTAGCCGAATCCAGGCCCGACATCGCGTGTCTGCAGGAACTGAAGACCTCCGACGAAACCTTTCCATCGGCCGCGATCGAACAGGCCGGCTACCGCGCGATCTGGCACGGCCAGAAGGGCTTCAACGGCGTCGCCGTGCTCGCACGCAACGGCACCATCGAGGAACGACAGCGCGGTTTGCCGGGAGACCCCGACGACTCGCACAGCCGCTATCTCGAAGCGTCGGCGCACGGCCTGATCGTCGCGTCGATCTACCTGCCGAACGGCAACCCGCAACCCGGCCCCAAGTTCGACTACAAGCTCGCGTGGTTCGAACGCCTGATCGAGCACGCGTCGACGCTGGTCGCAAGCGTCGAGCCGGTCCTGCTCGTCGGCGACTACAACGTGGTTGCGACCGACGAGGTCGACGACATCTACTCGCCGAAGTCATGGCGCAACGATGCGCTGCTCCAGCCGGAGAGTCGGGCGGCTTACCGGCGCCTCCTTGAACAGGGCTGGACCGATGCGATCCATGCCCTGCACCCGGGCGCACCGATGTACACGTACTGGGACTACTTTCGCCAGCGCTTCGCACGCGATGCGGGGCTGCGCATCGACCACCTGCTGCTCAACAAGCCCGCGGCGGCCCGTCTGCACGAGGCGGGCGTCGACCGCGTTGTCCGGGCCCGTGAAAAGCCCAGCGATCATGCGCCCGCGTGGGTGGTGCTGAACTGAGGTCCGGATGTCGCCGCCCCGTCACGCCTGCCACACGCCGTAACCGGATTCGCGCAAACCGATCGCCAGCTCGACCTCCATCTCGCAGGCGCCGTGATACGGCATCGGGTTGTAGACCGCGTAGAGCTTCGGCACCAGGCGGACGCCGTACAGTTGCACGAAGCGGTTCGCCTGCACACCGGCCTTGTGCCGGTCGAAACGCGTGTCGGGGTCGAGCCCCGTCATGCCCACATAGACCAGCGGCTGGTCAAGTCGGTACCCCGGATTGGCCTGCCGGAACCGCGGTTCGTTCCAGACTCGATCCGACAACTCCACCACGTAGACGCTGTAGCGGTGCCTGAAGCGGGAGGCGTTCGTGGATGGCTTCGCGGTGCGCGTGGCCATGGTCTCGGGTCGTGGCCAAAACGATCAGGCCTCGCCGGCGCTCACCATTTCCGCCAAGGCGCGCAACCCGGCCAAGTACGACCTCGGGCCCAAGCCCTGAATGGTGCCCTTCACGGCAGGCGAGACGATCGAGTGCGAGCGCCACGGCTCGCGTGCGGCGATGTTCGACATGTGCACCTCGAGCACCGGGAACGGCATCGATTTGATGGCGTCGTGCAGCGACACGCCATGCTGGGTGAGTCCGCCCGGGTTCACCAGCGCACCTTGTGCGCTGTCGATGTGCGCATGCAGGAAATCGATCAACGCGCCTTCGTGATTCGATTGCAGCGTCGCCAGTCCGACGCCGAGTTCGGTCGCCAGTGCCGCGAGCCGGGCGTCGATCTGGGCGAGCGTGGTGTGGCCGTAGATGTGCGGCTCGCGGCGCCCGAACAGATTGAGGTTGGGTCCGTGGAGGACGAGCAGTTGCATCGAAGGCTGAGGGCAGTGGTGTCGTGGCGCGCACGATGGTACAGAACACCCGGCAGCACCGACAGCACGCTCGCCCTCGCCCTTCGTGACGGACTCGCTACGATCGGGCCGCGGGCTCGACGTCTGCCGTGCGGCGGCTCGACCACGTCAAATCACACACTGGAGGCAAGACATGGGCTTGATGGACATTCTCAATCAATACGCGGGGCAGGCGCAGGCGCAGCCCCAAACCGCAGAGCATTTCGACGCCGCGGCGAGCCAGGCATCGGCGGGTTCGCTTGCCGGAGCGCTGACATCCATGTTCCGCTCCGACGCGACACCGGCCTTCGGTCAAACCATGGGCTCGCTCTTCAATCATTCGAATCCGCAGCAGCAAGCCGGCGCGCTCAACCAAATCCTGCAAACGGTCGGGCCCTCGGTGCTCGGCGCGGCCGGCGGGGTGCTCGGCCGCATCCTCGGCAGCAGCGGTGCGCAGAGCGCCACCCCGACGATCACGCCCGAGCAGGCCTCGCAGCTGACGCCGGCGCAGATGCAGGAGATCGCGGCCCATGCCGAGCAACACGACCCGAGCATCGTCGATCGCATGGGTACGTTCTACGCGCAACATCCGACGCTCGTGAAGTCGCTCGGCGCTACCGCGCTGGCGTTCGCGTTGGGCCAGCTGCATCGGCAGAGCTGACGCGTCAAGCGCTCGAACGGGCCGCTCCGGCGGCCGAGACCACGCGCGCTAAAGACTTCACGCAATCGGCCCGCGAGATGCCCGATGGTGGATGAGCGGCGGCCGATGGGCTCGCGGGCGGGCCGATCAGGCGCGAGACTTCACGCTTCGGTCCAGCCCACGGAATTCGCGATGAACCCATCCTTCAATGAGACGAGCCCCCAGCCTTCACGGTGGGATCAGGACGGTGTCGAGTACATCCGCTCGAACATCGACTGGTGCGCGCGCTGTTCGAAGCGGCTGGTGGCGCTGAACCCGGGCCTCACCGTCGAGCAGGCACTCGACCTCGCGAGCGACATGAGCCTCGACGACAACCTGCGTGCGAAGGCGCCCGAACTCGTCGCCGAAGACCTGCTGCAGATCCAGTTCCGGATCGACATCTGAGCCCAGCGCCCGCAGCACGCGGAGCGGCGCGCTTTTCCCGGCAACGCGTGCGCTTGTCACGCCGATCACGATCGGCCGCGCCAAGGCGCGCTGGTTCGGCCAGCCGCGCGCACCGATGATCGGTGCACGCGCCGACGCCGGGCGCGAGGAGGCAGCGATGACCCGAGACGCCCTGCTGAGCACCCCATGCATGCGCCGCCTGCGCATCGTCGCCGCCAGGCTCATCGGCTTCGGGGGACTGCTGGTGCTGATGCCGCTCTTCTTCGCGCGCTATCCCCTCGGGTTCGCGACGCGCGCGTTCGTGCCGTTCGGATGGCTCGCGGTGCTCGTCGGATTTGGCCTGATGGCCCTAGAGATGGGTCAGCGCCCGAAGGTGGCGCACGCACGCGGGCGAGGCCGGCGGTGAGCGCGATCACGCCGTCGTCCGGGAATGCCGGCGCGCCGCTGTCGCCGAAGCCGGCGGGGCTTCATGCCGAACTCGCCAAGACCGAGGTTCAACTGGCCGACTGGGTGTACTGCGCTTCGTCGAAAACGCCCGAGGGCAAGCACAAGATCGAGCAGATCACGCAACACATCGACCAGATCAAGGCCCGCATCGCCAGTGCCGAAAAAACGGCCGAACCGGTCGCCGCTGCCCAGAACCGGTACAGCCCGCTGGGCGTCTTCATCGACAAGACGGCCTGAACTCCGCGCCTCCCGGCGCGCTTGCCGTTAAGCTCGTCGCCGATGAGCTTCTCCCGTTTCCTTTCCCGTTCTGGTCCGCGCCCCTCCGCTCCGCCTCCTGGCTCGCTCGAACCGTCGAGGTCTCGATCGACGCAGCTTCATGCGCGCGTGATCGCGGCCTCGGCGCTTGGCGTGGCGCTCGCGCATATCCCGCTCGCGCGAGCGGACGACGTGCCGCTGCCGGTGCCGCCGGTCGATGGCAAGGTCGTGAAGACGACCGACACGCGCATCGGCCGCCCGCTCTGGGAGTTCGGGGGCGGCGGCGCGGTCGCGCGCTTTCCCGATTACCGGGGCTCCGACCAGTCGAGCACCTATGCCGTGCCGTTTCCGCTCGTGGTCTATCGCGGCCGCTTCCTGCGCGCCGACCGGGATGGCGCGCGGGCCGTGCTGTTCTCGGGCAGCCGCATCGAGCTTGATGTGAGCGTGGCCGCGTCGGTGCCCACCCGCAGCAGCCACAACGACGCGCGCCGCGGTATGCCGAACCTGCCGGGCTCGTTCGAGATCGGGCCCAACATGAACGTCGGCTTGTGGCAGTCGAAAGACGAAACCTTCAAGCTCGACCTGCGTCTGCCGGTGCGTGAAGCGATCACGCTCTCGACCAGCCCGCGCGCGATCGGCGTCACCTTCTCGCCCAACGTCAACCTCGACGTGCGGCGTTTCTCGGGCGACTGGAACCTGGGGCTGCTGGCCGGTCCGCTCTACGCGACACGTCGCTACCACGAGCACTATTACGGCGTGGCACCAGCGTTCGCGAACGGCACGCGGCCGAGCTACCAGGCCGGTGGCGGCTACGCCGGCTGGCGCGCGACGAGCGCGTTCTCGCGCCGTGTCGGTAACGCGTGGCTCGGCGGCTTCGTGCGCTACGACGACCTGCACGGCGCCGCCTTCGCGGCGAGCCCGCTGGTGCGCAGCACGCACAACACGACGGTCGGTTTCGGCATCTCTTGGGTGTTCGCACGATCCTCGCAACTCGTCGAAGCCGACGATTGACCACCCCGGACCAGACCCGATGAACATGCCCACCACCCGTCTCGGCCGCACCGGCCTCACGGTCTCGCGCCTCGCACTCGGCACCATGACGTTCGGCCTGCAGACCGATGAGCCGACCTCGATCCGCATTCTCGACAAGGCGGCGGCCGGCGGCATCAATTTCCTCGACACCGCCGACGTGTATCCCCTCGGCGGCACGCTCGACACGATCGGGCGCACCGAAGAGATCGTCGGCCGCTGGTTGAAGGCGCAAGGTGCGAACCGAGCCAACTTCATCGTCGCGACCAAGGCGGTTGGCAAGGTAGGCCCGAACGCGTGGGACCAAGGCGCCTCTCGCAAGCACCTGCTCGAGGCGATCGATGCCTCGCTGAAGCGCCTGCAGTGCGATCACGTCGACCTGTACCAGCTCCATTCCGACGACCGCGACACGCCCCTCGACGAAACGCTCGAGGCGCTCGACGTGATCGTGAAGTCGGGCCGGGCACGCTACGTCGGCGTCTCGAACTTCATGGCGTGGCGACTCGCGCGGGCGATCGGCCGATCGGAGGTGCTGAACCTCGTGAAGTTCGTGTCGGTGCAGCCCCGCTACAGCCTGCTCTTTCGCGAGATCGAGAGAGAGTTGCTGCCGCTCTGTGCCGATGAAGGCCTGGGCGTCATTCCGTACAACCCGCTCGCCGGCGGGCTGCTCACCGGCAAGCACGACAGGCACGCGAAGCCGGGCGAGAACTCGCGCTTCACGCTCGGCACGGCCGGCGCGATGTATCAGGGCCGCTATTGGAACGACCGGGCGTTCGACACGGTCTCGGCGCTGCACGCGATCGCCGACGAAGCCGGCATGCCGTTGGCCACGCTCGCCGTCGCGTGGGTGATGACAAATCCGGCGATCACCGCTCCCTTGCTCGGCGCGAGCCGCCCCGAGCAGCTCGATGCGACCCTGGCTGCGGCCGAGGTGACCCTCGGCGCCGACGTCAAAACCCGGCTCGACGCGATGACCGCCGACTACCGCAAGGGCGACGCGCCGCGCTGAGCATCGCGCCGGGGGCGTCGGCCGGGCGCCCCCTCGCGACAGGCTCAGCCCGGCTTCAGCTGCCGATAGACCTCTTGCGACACTTTCAGCAAGGTTGCGCGATCGGCGCCGGCCGAGATCGCGTAGCCGAACGGGCCCTCGACCCAATAGAACACGTGCACCGGCCCGTCGTGGCCGAACTTGAACGCGGTGTCGTTGCCCGCCACCTCGCGTGAGACGTAGAGCGTGAGCCGTTCGCCGGTCGCCGAGCCGTACATGAATTGCGCGACCGGGCTCGCATCGCCAGGCAACAGCCGGCCACCGATCAGGTCGTAGCCGACGCTGCTGAGGCTCGGTGCATGCACCGGCGCACCCAGGCGCTTCGTGAGCCAGGTGGTGAGAGCCTGTTCCTGCTCGACGCCCACCTCGACCGGACGCCGCACCTCGGGGCTGTACACGGCATGGGCGACTGCGGCGCGGCGCGCGAATCCCGTGAGTTCGGTGGACGATGTGCCGCCATCGGCCGGGACGGCCAACGATGCCGCAGCGAACCGCGTGCGACCCGTTGCATCGACCGCGCCGCGTGCCCACCACGCTGAGCCGGCACTGACCAACGCGATGAAAAGGCCCGCAGCAAGCGCCCGCCAGTCGCCGATGGGGCCACGAGGGGCGCGCACCATGCGCAGAGGCACCGGCTCGTCGAGGACCGGCGCGAGCCAATTGCGCAGCTGGTCGTTTTGTCGGCGCCAATCGTCGACACGGCCACGCGCTTCAGGGGAGCGCGCCAGATGCGCGTCGACGACCTGGCGGCGCTCGACGCTGAGCCGAGCGTCGACGTATGCGTGCAGATCGGCTTCGGTGACCGGTGCGTCATCGGACCGCGCGGGGGGCATTGAAGTGATGTCGTCGCTCATTTAACGAGTCGGATGCGAGGTTCCGGGATGGCTTCGGACGCGCGACGCTTGGGCGAGCGTCCGGGCCCGTCGGCGCGATCCGCGGACCCGCTTTGCGCAACCCACGAGGTCTGCAGATCGGCGCGCAATCGATCGCGTGCGCGCGAGAGACGCGACATCACGGTGCCGACCGGCACGCCGATCACGCGGGCCGCCTCGGCATAACTCAGCTCCTCGACTCCGATCAGCAACAGCACCTCGCGCTGGCTCGGCGGCAATTGCTGCAGCACGCGGTCGAGATCACGCAGCTCGAGTCGATCGGATTGCGTGGCGCGCTGCGGCCGTTCCACCGCCAGGTCTTCGGCCTGGTCTTCAGCGCACCAACGCTGCGCTCGCACGGTATCGATGAACTGGTTTTGCATGATGCCGAACAGCCAGGCGCGCAACTCGCCGCGTTGCTGCCAGCTGGCGAAGCGCACCCAGGCGCGTTCGAGCGTGTCCTGCACGAGGTCGTCGGCGCGCGCGCGGTCGGCCACCAGCCCGCGCGCGTAGCGGCGCAGGCTGGGGATGCAGGCGACGATGCCCGACGCCGGCGTGCTCAACGCGAGCGTTCTTTCGCGGCGGGCATGGCGAGATGCGCGGCGTTCGAAAAGCTGCGCCGATTACCTGACGACATGCCAGATGTCCTTGAAGTTGTCGCCGGTCACGTCGCCGGTCTTCTTGTCGCCGCTGTAGAGGTACACCGGCTTGCCCTTGTAGGCCCACTGCCTGCTTCCGTCGTCACGCGTGACGACACTGAAATCGCCGTCGGGCTTGGCGTCGGTCGTGGCTGTCGCTGGCGGCCAGAGCGCGGCGCAGGGGCCGTTGCAGGCACTCTTGCCGCTGCCGGCGACATCCTTGTCGAAGCTGTAGAGCGTCATCATGCCGTCGTTCGTGACGAGCATGCCGTTCATCATGTGCGCAGCCGGCGCGGCGTGCGCCACACCGGCGACGAGGCAGAAGATCGAGAGCGTGAGCGTGGGCATGGCGCGTGCGATGGCGGGGCTGATGGTCATGAGAGATCCTTGAGTTGGGGGACAAGGGGTAGACGTCGGGCGTGGCGTGTTTATTCCTTCGCTGTCCGAATCCATCCCGATGCCACCGCCAAGCCGACCGATCGCGCAATGGGTGTCGACTGTTGCCGGCGTCAAGTGACCCCCTGGGTGCCGGTGCGCAGATGAATCAACGCGCGAAGACCGTGCCCGAACGGGTTTCGTTCGAGCACGAGCCGGCCGCCCATCAAGGTCATGTAGCGCGTGGCGATCGCGAGACCGAGGCCGCTGCCGGCGCCGAGCCGTACGCCGTCGTCGCCCTGGGCCCAGCGCGCGAGCAGGCGTTGGCGCTCGGTGTCGTCGATGCCCGGGCCGTCGTCGGTCACGCTGATCGTCAGGCGTCCCGCGGCATCGCCCGCGACCTCGACCGTGATGGTGGCGCCTGCGTGACCCGAGCCATAACGCAGCGCGTTGTCGATGAGGTTGGTGAGCACGCCTTCGAGCAAGGCCGGCGCGGCGAAGGCAGTGCTGGGCGAGTCGAGACCGACCGCGCCGAGATCGACGCCCGCCGCATCGGCTCGGGCAACGAAGCCGAGCACGGTGCGGCGCACCACTTCATCGATGCGGACGGCGTCGAGCCGTACGCTGTCGCGCGCTTCGTCGGCGAGCGCGAGCGCGAGCAGCTGAGCGACGAAATGGCTGGCCCGCTCTTCGCTCGCGACGATTCGCTGCAGCTGTTGCTGCCACACCGCGGGGTCGTTTTGCGCGAGCCCGTATTCGGCGAGCGCACGGATACCGGCCAGCGGCGTGCGCAAATCGTGCGCGACGTTGCCGGTGAACTCGCGTTGCGCCTGCACGCCAAGGCCGATGCGTTTCAGGAGCGCGTTCACCGCGTCGCGCAGGCGCTCGACGTCGAGCGAGATCGGCGCGAGCACGATCGGGTCGAGGTCGCTCGAATCGCGGCGCTCGAGTTCGCGTTGCAGGTGATCGAGCGGCTGCAGCTCGCGTGTGATGCGCCGGCTCAGAAACGCACCGAGCAGCAGCAGCAGGATCGCCTCGGCGACCACCGACTGCAGCAGCAAGGTGCGCGACAGTCGGGTGCGGGCCTTGGTGGTCTGGCCGACCACCACCGTGAACGCCGGCGCCGATTCGCTGCGCGTGACGGCGAATCGCAGGCTCTGATCGTTGTAGACGGCGTCGAACAAGTGCACGGCGGCGCGGCCGATCGCCGGCGGCACCGGCAGATCGGCGTTGCGCGCGACGATGCGGCCGCTCGGCTCGACGACCGTGAAGTACTCGTCCTCGGTACGGTCGAACAGCACGTTCTCGACCTCGCGCCGGGTGAGGTTGAGTTCGAGCTGGCCATCGCGTTCGATCACGTTGGCCGCGATCGCGTACGCATCGTCGATCAAGCCTTGGTCGAACGTCTTGCTGACGAGGTTCCACGTGAGCGCGTATGCGATCGCACTGCCCACCGACCATGTCGCTGCGAGCGGCAACAGCACCTGCCACAGCATGCGCGAGCGCAGCGAACCCGGGCGCGTCGGGCGGATCGACACGGCGCTTGACGCCGCAGACGGATCCGGCGCCGAAGCCGATGCGTCGGCGTCAGTGCGGGCCGGGATCACCGACGCGGGCCTGATCGGCGTCGAGCACGTAGCCCAGGCCACGCAAGGTGCGGATCGAGGCGCCGCTGTCGACGATCTTCTTGCGCAGTCGCGAGACGAACACCTCGAGGGCGTTGTCGCCGAGGTGATCGTCGTAGCTGGAAAGTTTTTCCGACAGCACCTTCTTGCTGACGACGCGACCGGGCGGCGTCATCAGCTCGACCAGCACCGCGTGTTCACGCGCCGGCAGCTCCAGCTCCACCGTGTGGCCGTTCGACAAGCGAAAGAAGCGCCCCGCCACGCGTTCGAAGCGCAGGCTTCCGATCTCGGTGGTGGCTTCAGCGCCGTGCGCACGGCGCGCGAGCGCACGCAAGCGCGCATCGAGTTCGGCCAGCTCGAACGGCTTGCCGAGGTAATCGTCGGCGCCGGCATCGAGACCGGCGATGCGTTCCTCGGTGCGGTTGCGGGCCGTGAGCACGAGTGCCGGTGTGCGGTCGCCACGGCTTCGCGCGCCACGCAGTGCGACCAGGCCGCTGCCATCGGGCAGGTTGAGGTCGAGCACCACGACATCGACCGGCTGAACCGACCACAGATGGCTGGCGTCGGCAAGCGTCCACGCGCTGTCGATCACGTGACCGGCGTATTCGAAGCTGCGCCGCATGACGTCGTGCAACACGGCGTCGTCTTCGACAAGGAGGATGCGCATGCTCGGCGTGATCTGGGAAGGTGGGGCCGCCGCGCAGGATACGTCAGCGCGCGACCGACGTCGGCGGACCTGTCAGGCCCTCGTCGACCGCGCCGACCTTCGGTGTTCCGCCGCGAAAAAGAACAACGCGGCGAGCGGCATCGCTAGGCCGAGCATCGAGGCCGCCCGCCAGCCGCCGTGAGCGTAGGCGAACGCGCCCAGACTCGAGCCGATGGCACCGCCGGCGAAGCAGGTGGCCATGAAGAGACCGTTCAGGCGACTGCGATATTCGGCGCCGAGCACGAAGATCGCGCGCTGGCTGAGGACGAGACTCGTCGTCACGCCGAAATCGAGCAGCAGGCCGGCGAAGACCAGGAAGCCGAGCGCGACCGGCGAGCCATGCGCGCCCACGTGCGAGATCAGGAAGGCGGCCGCCACGCTCGCCATCGCGCACGCGGTGGCCGGCTTCGTCCAGCCCCGATCGGCCATGCGGCCGGCGATCGGCGAGGCGACAGCGCCCGCCACGCCGGCCAGTGCGAAGAGAGCGATGCCGGCTTGCGAAAGCCCGAACTCGGGGCCGGCGAGCCGCAACGGGACCGTGGTCCAGAAGAGGCTGAAGGCGGCGAACTGGCACGCCTGGTATAGCGCTCGGCGTTGCAGCACCGGCGTGCCGCGCGCGAGCTTCGCCATCGAAGCGAGCAGCGACCCGTAGCGCAACGTCGAGTTCGGCATGCGACGCGGCAACGCGAACGCGAGCATCCCCGCGAGGAGCGCCATGGCGGCGGCCGACATGAAAAACACCACGTGCCACGACGACACCTCGGCGATGAAGCTCGCGACCGGCCGGGCCAACATGATGCCGAGCATCAACCCGCTCATGACGTTGCCGACGACGCGACCGCGCAGCGCCTCGGGCGCGAGATGCGCCGCGAACGGCACCAGCACCTGCGCGGCCACCGATGCGACGCCGACCCCGAAAACCGCCACGAAGAACGGCGCCGGCGTCGTCGACAGCGCCGCGCCGAGCAACGCGAGCAGCGCGAGGCCGATCAGCGTCAGCACAAGTCGACGCGTTTCGATGAGGTCGCCGAGCGGCACGATGAAGAGCAGGCCGATGCCGTAACCGATCTGCGTGAGCGACACGATCAGGCCGGTCGCACTGGCGGAGAGCCCGAGCGCGACGCCGATCGGCCCGGCCAGGGGTTGCGCGTAATAGAGGTTGGCGACGATGAGGCCGCAGGCGAACGCGAACAGGAGCATGACCCCGGTCGAGACGGCCGGCGGCTCGGCCCGGGTGTCGGCGGTCGATCGAATCGAGGCGGAAGGGGCGGTCTTGCTCGCGATGGCGGTCATGCAGCAGTATCGGAGACTCGTCCGTTTGGCGATTGCGCGAGCCCCAGCGGTGACAAGAACCCGTCGCTGGCTGCCGGCGTCACCCGGTGGTGTGTGACCATAGACTCCACAAATGGCAACAAGCGCTCGCAACGAAGCCCGGGGGGTGTGGCTCGGCCTGCTCGGCGTCGTGATCTTCGCGATGACGGTGCCGATGACGCGTCTGGCCGTTGGCCCCGCCACCGATCCGCAGCTGCCGCCCCAGTTCGTCACCGCCGGGCGAGCGGCGTGCGCCGGGCTGCTGAGCGTGCTCTACCTCGGGTTCACGAACGCGCCACGGGTGCAGCGGCGGCACCTGCCGGCGCTTGGCGTCTCGGCGCTGGGCACGGTAATCGGATTCCCGCTGTTCCTCAGCCTTGCGCTGCGCCAGGTCGACGCGATGCACGCGTCGGTCGTGACAGGGCTGATGCCGCTCGCCACCGCGATCGGTGCCGCGATCGTTTTTCGGCAGCGACCGTCGAACGGGTTCTGGTTTTGCGCGGCGCTCGGCTGCGGGATGGTGCTGGCGTTCGCGGCCTATCGCGGCAGCGGGCATCTCGTGGCGGCCGACGGCTTGCTGCTGATTGCCGTGTTCTTCACAGCAGTTGGCTACGTGGCTGGCGCGCGGGTGGCGGCCGAGCTGCCGGCCGAGCAGGTGATCTGCTGGGTGCTAGTGATCAGCCTGCCACTGACTCTGCCGGCCGCGCTCGCGACCTGGCCCGTGGCACCGGTCCGGGCCGGCGCGTGGGTCGGTTTCGCCTATGTCACGCTGTTCTCGATGTGGCTCGGCTTCTTCGCCTGGTACCGCGGGCTGGCGCTCGGCGGCACCGTGCGCGTCAGCCAAATACAGCTGGTACAGCCCTTTCTCGCGCTGCTGTTCGCGGTGCCGGTGCTCGGCGAGACGCTCGACCTCGCCACCGTGCTGTTCTCGCTCGCCGTGATCGCCGTCGTCTTCGTCGGCAAGAAGATGCCGACCAGCGCCTCCAAACTCCAACCGCAGAACCCGTCATGACAACCGTGGACGCGAAAGCCAGGTGAAGGCCCGCCCGCCGATCGCGTGAGCACGTCAGTGGTGGGGCCGCTGAATGAGCGAGCTGCAAGCACGGGGGGCCGCCCCCCGTAACTCATGGTTTTCACCCCGAACCGAGCGGTCGGTTAGTCAGGTTTAGGTCAGCCTTCGCGTGGGATATTTTCCACGCATTGGCAGCCCCTGGGGCTGCGTTGCGAATCGTGCCCGGTCGAGGCACGCGCACTCGGAAAGCGCGGTTCGCGGCCTCGAAGTCCGTAGCCCTTCCGACCCCTACCCCGGATTCGCCATGAATTTACGTCGTCTCAATCCAGACAGGGTGAGCGCTGTGCTGCTCATCATCCTGGGCATCGCCATCTCATTGCAGGCGCTCACCTACCGCCTGGGCTCGCTGACCAAGATGGGCCCGGGGTTCATTCCCGCGTTCCTAGGCTTGCTGCTGGTGCTGGTAGGCATCGCGATCGGCATCACCGCCGAGAAAGGCGACTTCGGCAACGCCAAGACGCATCACATGGAATGGCGCGGCTGGCTCTGCATACTCGGTGGCGTGGTCGCCTTCGTGGTGCTCGGCAAGTATGGCGGGCTGGTCCCGGCGTCGTTCGCGGCCGTGTTTATTTCGGCGATGGGCGACAAGGGCAACACCTGGCGCAGCGCTTTGGTGCTGGGCATCGCGATGTCACTCGCGGCGGTCGTCATCTTCCATTACGGGCTGCACCTGCAGCTCGACATGTTCACCTGGGGCTGACGCGATGGGACAAGCACTGCAAGACCTCTGGTTCGGCTTCGGGGTCGCGCTGACGGGCACCAACCTGCTGTGGTCGATCTTCGGCATCTTCATCGGCAACCTGATCGGCGTGCTGCCCGGCATGGGTCCGCTCACCACGATCTCGATGCTGCTGCCGCTCACCTACGTGATCCCGCCGGTGCCGGCGATCCTGATGCTCGCGGGCATCTTCTACGGCTCGATGTACGGCGGCGCGATCGGCGCGATCCTGTTGAACCTGCCCAGCCACCCGCCGCATGCGGTGACGTGCATCGACGGCTTCCCGATGACGCAGAAGGGTCGCGGCGGCGCGGCGCTCGGCATCACGATGATGTCGTCGTTCTTCGCGGCGTCGGTCGGCATCCTGATCATGGTGTTCCTGTCGCCGGTGCTCGAGACCGTGGCCTTCAAATTCGGCCCGACCGAGATCAGTTCGATCATGTTGCTGGGCCTGCTCGCCGGTGCGACGATGTCGCGAGGCTCGCCGCTGAAGGGCGTCGCGATGACGGTCTTCGGGCTCTTCATCGGCACCGTCGGCACCGACGTCATTAGCGGCATCCAGCGCTACAACTTCGAGATCAACGAGCTGGCCGACGGCGTCGACCTCGCGGCGTTGAGCCTCGGGCTTTTCGGCATCGCCGACTTCCTGGTCACCGTCAACCGCATCGAAATCCACGCGAGCCACGCCAAGGTGCGCATGCGCGACATGCGGCCGAACCGGCAGGAATTGAAGGAAGCCATCCTGCCGATGCTGCGCGGCACGGCCGTGGGCTGTCTGTTCGGCGCGATGCCGGGCACCGGGCCCACCATCACCACCTTCATCGCTTACGCGCTCGAGCGCAAGATCGCGCGCGATCCGTCGAAGTTCGGCCATGGCGCGATCGCCGGCGTTGCTGCGCCGGAAGCGGCCGCGCACTCGAAGACGCAGGTCGACTTCATCCCGACGATGTCGCTCGGCATCCCGGGCGACGCGGTGATGGCGCTTTTGCTCGGCGCGCTTGTCATCAAAGGCATCCAGCCGGGCCCGCAGTTGATCAGCGCGCACCCCGATATCTTCTGGGGCCTGATCGCGAGCTTCTGGATCGGCAACGTGCTGCTGATCATCATGAACGTGCCGTTGATCGGTATCTGGGTCAAGCTGCTGCAGGTGCCGTACAAGTACCTGTTCCCGTCGGCGATGTTCTTCATCGCGGTGGGCGTCTACAGCACGCACAACAGCCTGTTCGACGTGCTCGAAGTCGGCGTCTTCGGCATCATCGGCGCGGTCTTCCTCGCGCTCGATTTCCCGGTGGCGCCCGTGGTGCTCGGTTTCGTGTTGGGGCCGCTGCTCGAAGAGAACTTCCGCCGTGCGATGCTGCTCTCGCGCGGCAGCCTCACGGTCTTCCTGACCCGGCCGATCGCGGCCTGGATCATCGGCTTCTGCGCACTGCTGATCGCCGCCCAGGTCTACAGCTACGTGCGACGCGTCCGCCTGACGCCGCCGGGTCCGTCGACCGAGGAGCTGGCCGAGGTCTGACCGGAGCGCGCCGACATCGGCGCATTGAGCAGCAGGGATCGCACTGCGATCCATCGACGCGCGGCGGGTTGCAGACCCGCCGCTTTGCCTGCGGGCAGCCCCGGCCTGCCCACCCCCACGCGTCGGTCATCATCGCCCGATGAACAAGATGCTGACCTTCCCGGCGGGTTTCGTGTGGGGCGCCGCCACCTCGGGCTACCAGGTCGAGGGCGGCACCGATGCCGACCACAAAGGCCCGTCGATTTGGGACACCTTCGTGCAAGCACCCGGCCACGTGCTGCATGGCGACACCGGGCGCACCGCGTGCAACGCTTACGACCACGCGCAACTCGAGCAAGACCTCGACCTGATCCAGACACTCGGCCTGCAGGCCTACATCTTCTCGGTGCAATGGCCACGCGTGCAGCCCAAGGGGCGAGGCGCGGCGAACGCCAAGGGTCTGGACTATTACCGCCACCTCGTCGACGGCCTGCTCGCGCGTGGCGTGATGCCTGCCCTCACGCTCTATCACTGGGAGCTGCCGCAGGCGCTGCAAGACCGGGGCGGCTGGCTGCAACGGGACACGGTCGACCGCTTCGTCGATTACACGGCGCTGGTTTATGACGCGCTGGCCGACCGCGTGCCGATCTGGATCACCCAGAACGAACCTTTCACGTCGGCGTGGATGGGTCATGCGCTCGGCACCTACGCCCCCGGACTGAAAGACGAAGCGCTGGCCCTGCAGGTGGCGCACCACCTGCTGCTCTCGCATGGGCGCGCCGTGTCGGCGTTGCGCGGTCGGAGCCGCGCGCGCACGGTGTTCGGTCCGGTGCTCAACCTCACGCCCTACCGGCCTGCCGATCCGTCGAAGGCGAGCGACGTCGCGGCCGCGCGCTTGCTCGACGGCCAGCAGAACCGATTCTTCCTCGATGCGATCTTCAAGGCACGCTACCCCGCCGACGTGCGCCGGCACCACCGCGCGGCAACCCACGACTTCGCCTTCGTTCGCCACGGCGACATGACCGCGATCGGCACACCGATCGACTTCCTCGGCATCAACTACTACATGACCCAACGCGCGACGCGTGCAAAGTGCAAGCCCGACGTACTGCCAGCCGAGGGCCCGCGCACGGCGATGGGCTGGTCCATCGATGCCGATGGCCTGCACGAGGTGCTGGCGCGCGTGAGTCGGGAATACGGTGGCGCGTTGCCGCTCGTCATCACCGAGAACGGGGCATCGTTTCGCGACTACGTCGATCCGCATGGCCGGTGCCACGACACCGAACGCGTCGACTTCCTGCGCGCCCACCTGCGCGCCGCACACCGTGCCATCAACGACGGTGTGCCGCTGAAGGGCTACTTCGTCTGGTCGTTGCTCGACAATTTCGAATGGGACAGTGGCTACCGCGAACGCTTCGGGCTGGTCCACGTCGACTATCCCACGCAAACGCGCACGCCGAAGGATTCGTACCATTGGTTCGCCGACGTGATCGCCCGCAACGCGGTCGGTCCGGCGCCCCTGCCCGCATCGACCGCGCCCCGGGTGACGTGACCCCGTGATTCGACGAAGATCGCGGAACCATGATCGAGATGCGTGACCGCCCGACGTTGAAGCTGGTGGTGATGGGCGTGTCCGGCTCGGGAAAATCGACGCTCGCGTGCGCGCTTGCCGAACGCATCGGCGCCGCGCTGATCGAAGGCGACGACCTGCACCCGGCTGCCAACCACGCGAAGATGGCGCGCGGCCTCGCGCTCGACGACGACGATCGCTGGCCATGGCTCGATTGCCTGGGCAACGAACTGGCGGAGACCACCGGCGACGTGGTCGCAACATGCTCGGCGCTGAAGCGCCGCTATCGCGATCGCCTCCGCGAGCGAGTCCCCGGCCTGTGCTTCGTGTGCCTCGCCATCCCCCAGGTCGACGCCGAACGACGCGTCGCGGCCCACACTCATCACTACTTTCATGCGCGCCTGGTCGCGACGCAGTTCGAGGCGTTCGAGGCGCCCGTCGATGAGGCCGGCGTGCTCACCCTCCCCGCCGGCGAACCCACCCCGTCGCAGGTCGACGCGGCGTTGCGTTGGCTGGAGGCCGTGCGCTGAGCGGTGCGCGACCTCGGCGTCTTCGTCGATCGCGACGACACCGCCGCCGCCCTCCCATGTTTTCCGGCAGCGCGTTCGGGATCGCATCGGCATCAGCCGTGGCAGACCAAGGCGCGAAGAGGCCTCAGGGCCCAGGCTTCAAATGCTTCGCGAGAAAGGCCTCGAGCCGCCGGAAGAGATCCTCCTGGTTCTTGCGCGCATAGAAGCCGTGACCTTCGCCCGGGACCGCCACCCATTCGACCTGTTTCTTAGCTTCGCGCAGCGCATCCAGCATCGTTTCGCCTTGGGCGAGCGGGGTTGTGTAGTCGCGCTCGCCGTGAATCAACAACACCGGCACGTTGATGCGGTCGGCGAACCGCGTCGGTGAGATCCGTTCCTGAGCCTTGCGCTCGTCCCCCACGAATTGCGTCAACGCCGCGTGGCCTTGGCGATCGTCGGCGTAACGTTTGAACCACATCGGCACGTCGTAGAGACCAGCGAAACCGACCGCGCACTTGAACATGGCGGGCTCGCGCGCGACCACGTGCATGGCCGCGAATGCGCCGAAGCTCGCACCGTACACACACACGCGTGAAGGGTCGACCACGCCTTCGCCGATGCTCCAGCGAACGGCATCGATGAGGTCGTCCTGGATCTTCCCGCCCCATTCGCCGAAGCCGGCCTTGCGAAAGGCCATGCCGCGCCCAGCCGAGCCCCGGTAGTTCACTTGAAGCACGGCATAGCCGCGGCTCGCGAGGAATTGCGCGTCGTCGTCGAAGAACCAGCGATCTTCGATGCCGTGCGGGCCGCCGTGCGGAACCAGCACCAGCGGCAAATGGTGGGCATCGAGCCCAGCGGGCAACGTCAGATAGCCGCGCAACTCGAGTCCGTCGCGGGCCTTCAGCGCGATAGCGCGGCGCTCGCCCATGCGAGTCGCGTCGAGCGTGGGCAGGGCACCGAACAGGAAATGGGCGGTCGAGGTGGCGCGGTCCCACAGGTAGAACACGCCCGGGTCACGGTCACTGTTCACGGCAAAGAGCAAACGACTTCCATCGATGGAAAAGTTGATGAACGTCACGACGGCACCCGGAAATTGCGCCGAGAGCGATCGATGCAGGACCGCGTCTGGCGCGTTCGGTTCGAAGTAGCGCCAGCTCGGCACACCCACCGAGGTCGCGGCTGCGAAAGGTTCCCGCGGAATCTGGCCCCAGGCGATCATGTCTACCGACCCCACGTCGTCTTGTGCGAGAACACGCCGATCACGGCCGTCCGGCAGCTGACGCACCAGGCGGCTCGGTCCGTCCGCGACGCTGAGGGAGCCATAGATCGCGAGGTTGTCGGGTGAGAACGCGATCGGCACGACCGACTCGTCTTTCTCGTCCACGTCGAGGGGCACACGCACATCGGCGTTGCCCTCGTGGCGAAACAACATGGGTTGGTTGTTCGCATCCGCGCCGAACGCGAACCCGGGCTGGCCGTCGCGCCGCAACAAGATGCGGAGCTCGCCGATCGGCAGACTGGTGATCACCGTCTGCTTCTCGGTCACCGTGTCGACGTCGATGACGTCGCTGTTCCAGTGGTGGTCGTCCCAGTGATCGCGGCGAAGCCAGAAGTGGCCGTTCGGTACTTCGGGACGACCTGCCCATGTTCCCCTCGCCGCCTGTCGCAACGGCTTCTGGTTCTGGCCATCGACATCGGTCGCGAAAATGATGCCCGAGGACACCGGCGCTTCGAGCCGTCCATATTCGCTGCCGACCTCGACCACCAGCCGTTTGTCGCTGACCCAATGGTGCGCGATGGGTACCTGGAACTGGGCCAGACGCAGGCGCGACACCAACGTGCGTTCGGGCACCTTGTAGATCGTCAACGTGCGTGCACCGTTCTCGTGTTCGAGCGCGCTAACCACCACGGCGAGCAGTTGCCCGTCGGGAGACAGGGTGGGGCGCTCGAAAGCGGTGTCGTTGACGAAGGCCGCCAGCGGCACTTCGGGCGGGGCTGCCTGCACGCCCGCCGCATGGGCCGCAAGGACCGCGAAGCTCGGCAACAGACGAACGATGGTTGCAATTGAAAGTGGCATCGGCTGCGACGGTTGAGATGACGGTCCTAAAGGCTGCACGGAAGTCTATCGATCACCGGCACGGTCCTGTCAGACGACATGCCGATGTTGGTCGCGCGGCTCGTCTTCCCCAGTCGAGGCACACCCTTTGCCGTGTGGCACGAAAGAATGCTTGCGCCTCCACGATCCATGGCAACTCCCACCCGCCCCAAAGCGAGCGACATCAAGGCGCAGAAGCTGCCCTACCCCGCCAAGCAGTCGGCGATGCGCCAACCGCCGCAAAGCGATCTTTCAGCCTACAAGGCTGCCGGCAAGCTCGAAGGCAAGCGCGCGCTGATCACCGGCGCCGACTCGGGCATCGGTCGCGCGGTCGCCATCGCCTTCGCGAAGGAAGGCGCCGATGTCGCGATCTTCTTCAACAAGAACGTAAGCGATGCGAAAGAAACCAGACGCCTCGTGGAGGCCCACGCCGGTCGCCGATGCGTCGTCATGCAAGGCGATGTGCGCGAAGCCAAGCAGTGCAAGGCGGCGGTGAAGCAGGCCGTGAAGGCACTCGGCGGGCTCGACATCCTCGTCAACAACGCCGCGTATCAAATGGCGCAGAGGAAGTTCGAAGACATCACCGAAGCGCAGTTCCGACGAACCTTCGAGACCAACATCTTCGGCTACTTCCACATGGCTCAGGCCGTGTTGCCGCACCTGAAGCGCGGGTCGGCGATCGTCAACACCGGCTCCATCGTCGGCATCGTCGGCAACCCGATCCTCATCGACTACACCGCCACCAAAGGGGCCATCCATGCCTTCACCAAGTCACTCGCGCTATCGCTGGGCGAGCGCGGTATACGAGTCAACTGCGTCGTGCCGGGCCCCGTGTGGACGCCGAACATTCCCGGCACGATGCCGGCCAGCGAGGTGGCGAACTTCGGCCACGAAGTCGCTCTCGCGCGGCCGGGGCAGCCGGAAGAGCTGGCTCCGGCTTATGTGCTGCTCGCCTCGGATGACGGCTCTTTCATGACCGGCTCGCTCGTCGAAGTGACCGGTGGCAAGCTTGGCTGAGACTCGCGCGAGCCGCATGAGCGTTACGGCGGCGCGTGCCCGGCTCGAGGTCTTGCTGGCAAGCGAGCAAGTGAGCCCGCCCACCCGCGCGGTGCTGCGGGCGCGCATGGCCGCCACCGAGGTCACGGCAGCGTCGACCGATGACCCCTCGGTAACGCATCATTTCAGCGCCGACGACTTCGCCACCCTCACCTTCGTCTGCGCTCGCCTGCTGCCGTCCGACCCCCCGGTCCACGCACGCGCGATCGCCGCGGCGATCGACGCGCGTCTCGCGTCGGGCCGGGGCGATGGGTGGCGCTACGACGCGATGCCGCCCGACGGCGACGCGTATCGATTCGGTTTGCAGGCCCTGCGCGCCGCAGCCATCGCCGAGGGTGCAGGCGGCTTCGGATCGTTACCGACGGCACGTCAGGACGCGCTGTTGAGCGGCGCCTCGCACGGCGCCGCCGAGTGGCCAGCCGTCGATGGCCGGCGGTGGTTCGAGGAGATTCTGGCCGAGGTGTCGGAGATGCATGTCGCGCACCCCGTGGCGCAGCTGCAGATGGGCTGCGCCGCGTTCGCCGACGTGCCTGTCGCCTGGAACGCGCTCGGGGAAGCGCGGCCGGGTGTGCCGACGGCCGCTTTCCCGGGTCCCTTCGATCGACCTACCGGTCGGTCGACGACGGCCTCGCGTGCAGCACCGGCAGCCGCTCCTGCGAATCCATCCGGTATGCGTCGGCACGCCGAAAGCGATGTCGTCGATGCGGTCGTCATCGGCACTGGCGCGGGCGGTGGCCCGTTGCTGTGGCGGCTGGCGCGCGCGGGCCTGTCGGTGGTCGCACTGGAGGCCGGCACACACTGGAACCCGGCTGCCGATTTCGCCACTGACGAAGTCGAACAGCAAAAATTGTTCTGGCGCGACGAACGCCTCTCGGCCGGTCACGACCCGCTCGCGTTCGGCAGCAACAACTCCGGCGTCGGCGTCGGCGGCTCCACGTTGCACTACACGGCCTACGTGCCACGACCGCAACCTGACGACTTCCACCTCCATCGCGACTTCGGCGTCGGCTGCGATTGGCCGATGGGCTACGCCGACCTCGAGCCGTATTTCGACGAACTGGAGTCGCTGATCGGCGTGAGCGGACCGGCTTCATACCGTTGGGGGGCGCCGCGGCGCGGCCCCTATCCGCTGCCGCCGCTGCCCCTCAACGCACCGGCGCGCTTGATGGAGGCCGCCTGCGCAAGACTCGGCATCGCCACCTCGCCGGCACCCAACGCGGCACTCTCCCGGGATTGGGCGCCCCCGGGGCAGGCGTTGCGACGACAGTGCACCGAGCGCGGCTTCTGCCAGGCCGGATGCAGCATCGGCGCCAAGGGCAGTGTCGACGTGGTCTTCATCCCGCCCGCGCTTGCCCACGGCGCCGAGCTGCGCACCGAGTGCGTCGCCACGCAGATCGAACGCGACGCGAACGGTCACGTGTGCGGCGTGGTCTACCGGCAGGGCGGCGTCGAAAGGCGGCAGCGCTGTCGGCATGTGTTCCTGTGCGCAGGTGCGATCGAGACGCCGCGACTCCTGCTGATGCAGGCGACGAGCGGCCACGAGACGCTCGGCAACGCGTCGGGTCAGGTCGGTCGCAACTTCATGGCCCACACCGGCCTGCAGTTGTGGGGCTTCTTCGATGAACCGACGACGCCCTGGCGCGGCATCCCCGGCGGCCTGATCTCGGAAGACATGCACCGCCCCAGGGACGCTCATGTCGATTTCGCGGGCGGCTACCTGTTGCAGAGCATCGGCGTGATGCCGGTCACCTACGCGAGCCAGCTCGCACGCAGCGGCCAGGGCCTCTTCGGCAACGCGCTGGGTGACCATCTGGCGCGCTTCGATCACGTCGCCGGCATCAACATCCTCGGCGAATGTTTGCCGTACGAGCGCAATTTCGTCGAGCTTTCGAGTGAGCGCGACGCGCGCGGATTGCCGAAACCGCGCGTGCACTTCAGCGCCGGCGAAAACGAGCGCCGGCTCACCGCACATGCCGAGCGCACGATGCGCGCGATCTGGCAGGCGGCCGGCGCGCACGACGTGTGGGCGTTCCAGCGCTTCGCGCACGTCATCGGCACCTGTCGAATGGGCATCGACCCGTCGAATGCGGTGGTCGATGCCGAAGGTCGCGTGTTCGATGTGCCTGGCCTCACGATCTGCGACAACTCGATCTTCCCGAGCGCGCTGTCGGCGAATCCGAGCCTCACCATCATGGCGCTGTCGCTGCGCATCGCCGACCGCCATATCGCCACCCGTCACGAGGCGCCCCGCGCATGAAGAAACCCGAAAACTTCCTGGCGGTGCTCGACCGGCATGGCGGCGCCGACTATGCCGGCGACGAGCGCGGCGGCGCAGCCGGTGCCGACGGCAGCGGCTCGCCAACCGGCGGCCCGGGCAATTTCATGTTCGCGACCGGCATCGAGTGCTCGTACCCGACGATCGACCATGGCAAGACGCGGCGCGACCAGCTCGAGGAGTGCGGCCACTACGCGAACTGGAAGAAGGACCTCGGCCTCGTGAAGGCGATGGGCCTGAAGGTGTTGCGCTACGGCCTGCCGTATCACAAGACCCATCGAGGCCCAGGTCGCTACGACTGGAGCTTCGCCGACGAGGCGCTGAACGAGATCAAGCGGCTGAAGATCACGCCGATTCTCGATCTGCTGCATTTCGGCGTGCCCGACTGGCTCGGCAACTTTCAGAACCCCGAACTGCCGCTGCACTTCGCTAACTATGCCGAGGCGGTGGCCAGGCGCTATCCATGGGTGCGCTTCTACACGCCGGTGAACGAGATCTACGTCACCGCGAAGCTGAGCGCACGTGACGGCGTGTGGAACGAGCAGCTGAAGTCAGGTCGCGGTTTCGTCACCGCGCTGAAACACGGCGCCGCAGCGAGCATCCTCGCGTCGCAGCGAATCGCCAAGCACCGACCCGACTGCGTGATCGTGCAGAGCGAGTCTGCCGAATACCTGCACGACGCGTCGGCGACGCCTTCGAAGGAAATCGAGCTGCAGAACAAGCTGCGCTTCGCGTCGCTCGACCTGCTTTACGCGCACCCGCCCGACGCAGAGGTGTACATCTACCTCACGAGCCACGGACTCACGAAGGCCGAGTACGAGTGGTTCATGAAGGGCGAGCCGCCCGGCTACCAGGTGATGGGCAACGACTACTACGGCCGCAACGAGAAGATCGTGCTGCCCAATGGCGATCAGTGCTCGGCCGAAGACGTGTTCGGGTGGTTTCAGATCACCAAGGAGTACTACGACCGCTACCGCAAGCCGACGATGCATACCGAGACCAACCACTTCGACTCCGAGTTGGCCCCGATGTGGCTGTGGAAGCAGTGGATGAACGTGCTGCGCATGCGACAGCTCGGCGTGCCGGTCCTCGGTTTCACGTGGTACTCGCTCACCGACCAGGTCGACTGGGACACGGCACTCGCCGAAAAAAACGGCAAGGTGATCGCCTGCGGGTTGTACGACCTCGAGCGCAAAGAACGGCCGGTCGCGAAGGCGTATCGGCAACTGCTGAAGGAGTTCGGCGGCATCACGATCGTGCCGAAGACCGAGATGTTCGTGTTGACCGAAAAGGCCGCGTCGCTCAAAGTGCAGGTGTGACGCCTCTTGCTCCACGATCACGCTTTTCACCATCGACGGGGCATGCATGTCGACGCTGGGAATGATCGAGCTGCTCTACGCAGCCCTGGCTCTCGTGATGGCGGGCCTTGGACTTTCGCTCCGCGTCTCCGACTTTCGCCAGCTCCGGACGATGAAACTCGCACTCATCGTGGGCCTGGTGGTGCAGATGTTGGTGCTGCCATTGACCGCGCTGGCGCTGGCCTACGCGTTCCACGTCGCTCCGCCCATCGCGGTCGGGATGGTGTTGCTCGCCGCCACGCCCGGCAGCATCTCCGCCAACCTCTACAGCCATCTGTTCGGCGGCAACGTCGCCTTCAACTTGACACTGACAGGCATCAACACCTTGCTGTGCGCGTTCACGTTGCCGTTGCTTTGCGCATCGGCACTCAACCATTTCCTCGGCTCGGGCCAGCTCGTGCCCGCACTGTTGGACCGGGCTCTGGGAACGGTGGCGGTGGTGGTCGCGCCAGTGCTCGTCGGCATGTTCGTGGCCGACCGCTTTCCCGCGCTCACCAAGCGCCTCGGGCAGCCGATGAAGATCGTGAGCGCAATCGCCGTGGTCGGATTCAGCGTCGCGGCGATCGTCAAGGAATGGAGCGCGCTCAGCGCCGGGGTCGTCGAGATCGGCGCGTGCGTCGTCGCTTTCAACGCCATCAGCATCGCCGTCGGTTACGGTGCGGGACGCGCGGCCCGGGTCGGCCGCGCCGAATCGATTTCCCTCGGCTTTCAGGCCAGCGTGCACAACGCCATTCAGGGCATCTACGTCGCGATCGCCGTGCTGGATTCGCCGCAAATCGCGCTGCCCTCGGCGGTCTATTCGATCACCATGAACATCATGGCGTTGGGCTTCGGCACGTTGCTCGCCACACGAAGTGCCGCTTCACGAACGACGCGCTCCGCGAGCGCCTGAACGCGGCCCGGCGGCACGTCGCTCATGAGCGGGCGCCGACCGCCGCGTCCGCGAACATGCGGTCGAGTTCGGCGGTCCACCCGCGCTTCGCGTCGGCTTCGACGAAGCTCGCGTCGAAGCTGTTCTTCGCCAGCGCGTAGGCCTCGGCGGCGCCGAGCTGCGGCAGGGCTTCGAACGTCGCGGTGAAGTTCTCATTGATGTAGCCGCCGAAATACGCCGGGTCGTCGGAATTGATCGTTGCCTTGATGCCTCGATGCAGCAACACCGCGAGGTTGTGGTCGGACAGTTTGTCGAACACGCGCAGCTTCAGATTCGAGAGCGGGCACACCGTCAGCGCGACGCCTTCGGCGGCGAGCCGGTGCACGAGCGCGTCGTCTTCGACACAGCGCACGCCATGGTCGATGCGTTCGGCATGCAGCACGTCGAGCGCGTTGGTGATGTACTCGGGTGGCCCTTCTTCGCCGGCGTGCGCCACCGCGTGCAGGCCATGGCTCCTCGCTTCGGCGAACACGCGCGCGAACTTCTCCGGCGGGTTGCCGCGTTCACCGCTGTCGAGGCCGACGCCGATCAGGTGGCGCCGATACGGCAGAGCGTCTTGCAGCGTGGCCAGCGCTTCCGCTTCGCTCAGATGGCGCAGGAAGCACAGGATCAGTTCGCTCGTGATGCCGAACTCGGCACGCGCCCGTTGACACGCCCGCGCGAGCCCGTTCACCACCGTCCCCATCGCGATGCCGCGCGACGTGTGGGTCTGCGGGTCGAAGAACAGCTCCGCGTGCACCACGTGGTCGGCCGCAGCGCGCTCGAAGTAGGCCATCGCCATGGCCTCGAAATCCGCTTCCTGGATGAGCACGCTCGCACCGGCGTAGTAGATGTCGAGAAAGCTCTGCAGGTCGGTGAACGCGTACGCGGCGCGCAGCGCGTCGACGCTCGCATAGCCGAGCGCCACGCCATTGCGCTCTGCCAGCTCGAAGATCAGCTCGGGTTCGAGCGAGCCTTCGATGTGGATGTGCAGCTCGGCTTTCGGCATCGCGCGCAACAACGCGGGCAGCTGCGCTCTCGAGATGGTGGTGAAGTCGATCATCGCGTCTCTCAACGGCTGTGCAGGTTGCCTTCGACGCCCTTCACGCGGAAGCTGCGAGGGCGCACGATCGTGTCAGGGCGTGGGCTGGGCGATCGAACAGCATGGCTTCCTCTGGGCTTGTCGTGATCGAAATGGCCGGCACCGTCGCGCGACGAACCCGCATGAGGCGCGCGACAGGCGAATGATGACGGAAGCGGCGCGCGCATACGCGTCAAGCGGCCGACGACCCGCGTTCGTATCGCACCACGCCACCGACGCAGGCCGCGACCAGGTTGCGTTCGTCGCCGAGCGTGAGCCATGCGAAGACGCGCTCGTGCAGGGCTTTCGCCGCCTCGTCGCGGCGCCGGGCCACGCTGCCCACGGCCCAGTCCCAGACGCACAGGTCGGCCATCGCGCCGGGCTCGAACGAGCCGATCTCCGCGCCGAGACCGAGCGCCTCGGCCGCACCGCGCGTGCTCGCGTGCAGCGCCTTCCACGCGGTCAGGCGCTGGCCGGCGAGCGCCTGCACCTTGTACGCATCGGCCATGTTGCGCAGCAGCGAGAGGCTGGTGCCGCCGCCGACGTCGCTCGCCACGCTCACGTGCACGTTGGCCGCGTCGGCCGCGCGCCAGTCGAAGAGGCCGCTGCCGAGGAACAGGTTGGACGACGGGCTGTGAGCGATCTGCGCGCCCGCCGCGTGCAGCGTGGCGCGATCGATGTCGTCGATCCACACGCCGTGCGCGAACACGCTTTTCGCGTGCAGCAGGCCGGCGCTCGCGTACACGTCGAGGTAGCTGCGCGCTTCGGGAAAAAGCTCGCCCACCCATCGCACCTCGGCGCGGTTTTCGGCCAGGTGAGTCTGCATGTAGAGGGTCGCGTCGGCACGGCACAGGCGCCCCGCCATCGCGAGCTGCGCCGGCGTGCTGGTCGGCGCGAAGCGCACGGTCACCGCATAGGCGAGGCGGCCGCGGCCGTGCCAGCGGGCGATCAGGTCCAGGCATTCACGCTCGGCGTGGTCGACGTTGCCGGCGTCGTCGATCAGGTCGTCGGGCGCGTGGCGGTCCATCAGCACCTTGCCGGCGATGACGCGCATGCCGCGTCGCTCGGCCGCGGCGAAGAGCGCGTCGACCGAGCCGGCGTGTACGGTCGGGAACACCACCGCCGACGTGGTGCCGTGCGCCACGAGGGCATCTAGGAAATGGGCCGCGGCTTCGGCGGCGTGCGCCGCGTCGGCGTGGCGCGCCTCGGCCGGGAAGGTGTGGTCGGTAAGCCAGTCGAGCAGCTCGGTGCCGTAGCTCGCGATCACGTCGATCTGCGGGCTGTGCACGTGGGTATCGATGAAGCCCGGCAGCACGAGGCGGCCGCGATGATCGATGCGGCGCCACGCGTCGTCGGGTTCGGCCGCCTGCACGCCGGCGATGCGACCGCGCTCGACCAGCAGCCAGTGATCGGCGCGAAAGCGCACGGCCGCCGAATCGACCGCGCCCCACGCGGGCGTGGCGGCGAAGTCGAGCAGGTCGCCGCGCAGTGCGAAGCTCGGCAGATCGCTCATCGGGCAGAAGGCATCACGAGGTCGGGATCACGGTGAAAGCGCGGGCTTGGCCGAACATGCGCAGAGCGGCGAAGCGATGATAGGTACTATGCCCGGAGCGACTTCCGGGCCTGGCTCTTGCTCCGCGTGCCGGTCATCGCGAACCCTTCCGATCCCACGGGCGCGCGAGCGCTCGCACCGGCCTTCATGCAGAGCAGACCGATACGCTTCTTCCACCGCGGCGCCGTCGTCGAGATCGCCGGCGCCGCGCCCACTCGCACGGTGCTCGAATGGCTGCGCGAGGACGCGCACTGCAACGGCACCAAGGAAGGCTGCAACGAAGGCGACTGCGGGGCCTGCACGGTGGTGATCGGCGAAGCCGCGACCGACGGGTCGACGCTGCGCCTGCGATCGGTCAACGCGTGCATCCAATTCCTGCCGATGCTCGACGGCAAGGCGCTCTTCACGGTCGAGGACCTGACGTCGATTCAACGCGAGGCGTCGACAGGCGACGACCTGCACCCCGTGCAACGCGCCCTCGTCGACCAGCACGCCTCGCAATGCGGCTTCTGCACGCCCGGCTTCGCGATGTCGCTCTTCACCACGTACGAGCGCCATCAGGCGAGCGGCACGCGGCCGAGCCGGCAGCAACTGGCCGACGACCTTTCGGGCAACCTGTGCCGCTGCACCGGCTATCGGCCGATCATCGACGCAGGCCAGCGCATGTTCGACGCGCCCGCCGTGCAGCTCGATACGTCAGCGGCGATCGAGGCCCTGAAGGCGCTGGCCGCCGACGATGCGCTCGTCTATCGGCATGGCGACGCGACGCTCCAAGCCCCGCGCACGCTCGACGCGTTCGCGGGGGCGCGCCTCGCCGCCCCCGAGGCGCGACTGCTCGCGGGTGCCACCGACATCGGCCTCTGGGTCACCAAGCAGTTCCGCGCGCTGCCGTCGCTGCTCGCGATCGGCGCGGTCGACGAGCTGAAACGAATCACGGTCGTCGACGATACGTTGCGGATCGGCGCCGGTGCCTCGCTCGAAGCCGCCTACCGCGAGCTCGTGCAACGCTGGCCCACGCTCGAAGACGTGTGGCTGCGCTTCGCATCGCCACCGATCCGGCATGCCGGCACGATCGGCGGCAACGTGGCGAACGGTTCGCCGATCGGCGATTCGGCGCCGGTGCTGATGGCGCTCGACGCGACGCTCGTGCTTCGGCGCGGCGGCGTGCAGCGGCGCGTGCCGCTCGCCTCGTTCTACGTCGGCTACATGCAGAACGTGCTGGTCGCGGGCGAGTTCATCGAAGCGATCGAGGTGCCGCTCGGGAACGAAGCCCACGTGCGCGCGTACAAGATCTCGAAGCGTTTCGATTCGGATATTTCGGCGGTGTGCGCCGGGTTGTGCCTGCGTCTGCGAGAAGGCGTCGTCGTCGACGCGCGCTTCGCGTTCGGCGGCATGGCAGCGACGGTGATGCGTGCCGCCCGGGCCGAAGCGGCGGTGACGCAGCAGCCGTGGACCGAAGCCACGCTCGCGACCTCGCAGGCCGCGCTCGGCGCTGACTTCGAGCCGCTCGACGACATGCGGGCGAGCGCGGCCTACCGCCGGCAGGTCGCCGCCAACCTGCTGCGGCGCCTCTGGCTCGAAACCCGTGCCGACGCGCCGCTGCCGAGCGCGGCCGTGAGCGTGTGGTGCGTGATGCCGCACGCCGCGTCGCCGTTGGCGCTGGACGCCGAGCCATGAACAAGCCTCGCGAGTCGGGCGTCACGGTGGCTCGCTCGGTCGAGTCGGCGGCCTTCACGTCGAGAGCGCCGTCGGCCGTGTCGCCCGATCGGTCGACGCCCGATGAACCGTCGTCGATCCCGTCGTCGTTCGCCAATCGACTGCGAGCGACGATTTCGCTTGGCGATCCGACCCGCCTCGACGTGCCGACAGAGCGCCAGTGGCGAGCCGCCCAGACCGGCGCGCGCGTCGGCCTCGACCGGCCGCACGAATCGGCACACCTGCACGTGGCCGGCAACGCCCCGTATGTCGACGACGTGCCCGAACTCGTCGGCACGCTGCACGCCGCCCTCGGACTTTCGCCGGTCGCGCACGCCCGCATCACCGCACTGAACCTCGACGCGATCCGCGCGATGCCCGGTGTGGTCGCGGTGCTCACGGCCGACGACATTCCCGGCACCAACGACTGCGGCCCGGTGCTCCACGACGACCCGATCCTCGCGCGCGGCACGGTGCACCACGTCGGCCAACCGGTGTTCGCGGTGATCGCCACCACCCGCCACGCCGCGCGCCACGCGGCCGCGCACGCGAAAGAGGCGATCGCCACCGAAGCGCTGCCCGCGCTCTTCACCCCGCTCGATGCGCATCGAGCCGGATCTTATGTGCTGCCGCCGATGCACCTCGAGCGCGGCCACGCGAAGCAGGCGATCGCGGCGGCGCCCCATCGCTTCGCCGACACGTTCTTCGTCGGCGGCCAGGAGCAGTTCTATCTCGAGGGCCAGATCTCGTACGCGATGCCACGCGAAGACGGCTGCATGCACGTGCTGTGCTCGACCCAGCACCCGAGCGAGATGCAGCACGTCGTGGCGCAGGCGCTCGGCCTGGCCTCGAACCAGTGCCAAGTGGAATGCCGACGCATGGGCGGCGGCTTCGGCGGCAAGGAGTCGCAGTCGGCACTGTTCGCGTGTGTCGCGGCGGTGGCCGCAGCGCGCTTGAAGCGGCCGGTGAAGTTGCGCGTCGATCGCGACGACGACTTCCTCGTCACCGGTCGGCGCCACTGCTTCCACCACGACTACGAGGTCGGTTTCGACGACGAAGGTCGCGTGCTCGGCGCCGAGATCACGATGGTCTCGCGCGCCGGCTTCTCGGCCGACCTGTCGGGGCCGGTGATGACCCGCGCGATGTGCCACTTCGACAACGCCTACTGGCTGCCCGACGTCGCCATCCACGGCTACTCGGGCCGGACGAACACGCAGAGCAACACCGCGTTCCGCGGCTTCGGCGGCCCGCAGGGCGCGATCGCGATGGAGAACATCCTCGACACGATCGCGCGGAAGCTCGGCAAGGACGCGCTTGCGGTGCGGCGCGCGAACTTCTACGCGGCGAGTGACGCGCGCACCGGCAACGTCACTCCGTACGGCCAGAAGGTCGACGACAACATCATCCACGCGCTGGTCGACGCGCTGGTCGACTCGAGCGACTATGCCGCGCGCCGCGCCGACATCGACGCGTTCAACGCCGCGAGCCCAGTGTTGAAGCGTGGCCTCGCGCTCACGCCGGTCAAGTTCGGCATCTCGTTCAACCTCGTGCACCTGAACCAGGCCGGCGCGCTGGTCCATGTGTACCGCGACGGTTCGGTGCTCGTGAACCACGGCGGCACCGAGATGGGCCAGGGGCTTCACACCAAGGTTGCGCAGGTCGTCGCGCACGAGCTCGGCATCGGCTTCGACGACGTGCGCGTCACCGCGACCGACACGCACAAGGTGGCGAACACCTCGGCCACCGCCGCCTCGACCGGCAGCGACCTGAACGGCAAGGCCGCGCAAGACGCAGCGCGGCAGATCCGCGCGCGGCTCGCGAAGGTCGCCGCGTCGCTCCATGCGTGCGATGAGGGCGACGTGCGGTTCGCGAATGGGATGGTGTCGGTGCCACTTCCCTCACCCTTATCCCAGCCCTCTCTCGCAAACGAAGGCCGAAGGCTTTCGCCTTCGGGTGGCGGTAGAGGGGGCGATCCGTGTACTCCCGTCATGTCCTTCCGCGACCTCGTCGACCAGGCCTACCTCGCGCGCGTGCAACTGTGGTCCGACGGTTTCTACGCCACGCCCGGCCTGCACTGGAACCGCGAGACGATGCAGGGCCGGCCCTTCTACTACTTCGCGTACGGCGCCGCGGTGTCGGAAGTGATCGTCGACACGCTAACCGGCGAATGGAAATGCCTGCGCGTCGATGCGCTGCACGACGCCGGCCGATCGCTGAACCCGGCCGTCGATCTCGGGCAGGTCGAAGGCGCGTTCATCCAGGGCATGGGCTGGCTCACGACCGAAGAGCTCGTATGGCACCCGAATGACGGCTCACCAAAGGCCGGGCTGCTGACGACGCACGCACCGAGCACCTACAAGATCCCGACCGCGAACGACTGCCCGCCGCATTTCAGCGTGCGCCTCTACGACGTCGACAACGTGGCAGACAGCATCCACCGCAGCAAGGCGACCGGCGAGCCGCCGCTGCTGCTGCCGTTCTCGGTGTTCTTCGCGATCCGCGATGCGGTCTCGGCGGCTGGTGGGCATCGCGTCGACCCGCCCCTGTCGGCGCCGGCGACGAGCGAAGCCATCCTGCGCGCGGTGATGGCGGTGCAAGGCGGCGCTCCACTGGCCAAGGCAGCCGGCGCATGACCGAGCCGCAGCTGCGCGCACTGGCGCTGGCATGGCAGCGCGACCGCCGCGCCGCCGTCGTCGTCGAGGTGACCCAGGCGCGTGGCTCGGTGCCGCGTGGCGTCGGCACCCGCATGCTGATCGCAGCCGACGAGACCCGAGGCACGATCGGCGGTGGTCATCTCGAACTGAAAGCAATGACTGTCGCGCGCGCGATGCTCGACCGCCTCGGGCCTACGGACGCCGTGGGCGATGAAGCGGCATCGATCGCCACGCGCACCGCCTCGTTCGCGCTCGGGCCTTCGCTCGGCCAGTGCTGCGGTGGCACGGTCACGCTCGGCTTCGCCCCGCTCGACGCCGCGGCGCTCGCTTCATGGCCCCGGTACGAGCCGCTCTTTCACCTGCAACTGCACGGTGCCGGCCACGTCGGCCGCGCGATCGCGACGCTGCTCGCCACGCTCGACGTCAGCGTCGACTGGTTTGACGAGCGCGACGATGGCTTTCCTTCGCTCACCACGCTCGGCTCGCCATGGCCGGGCCACATCCGCAGGGTCGATGCCGAGCGCGTCGAAGCCGAAGTACGACACGCGCCGCCGGGCGCTTTCTATCTCGTCCTCACGCACGAACATGCCCTCGACCTGCGCCTCATAGAGACCGTGTTGCGACGCGGCGATGCCGGTTTCGCCGGCCTCATCGGTTCGGACACCAAACTCGCGGGCTTCGCGCACCGGCTCGAGGCCCGCGGCGTGCCGGCCGACGCGATCGCCTCGCTGCGCTGCCCGATCGGCATCGACGGCATCGAGGGCCGCGCGCCCGAGGTGATCGCGCTCGCCGTGGTGGCCGAACTGATGCAGATCGCGACCGCGCGGCGCGCGGCCGACGAGGCTTCGGCCCCGATTCCGAAGGCACGCCTCGCGATCGACTGAAGCGCCGTTCCCGGCGAGCCCATGGGGTCACGTTATTCTTCGCCCTCATGTACGAGCGTTTCTTCGGTCTGAAGCAGGAGCCTTTCTCGCTCGCGCCCGACCCACGCTATCTCTTCATGAGCAAGCGCCACCGCGAGGCGCTGGCCCACCTCCTCTACGGTCTGCAAGGCGGCGGCGGCTTCGTGCTGCTGTCGGGCGAGATCGGTGCCGGCAAGACCACGGTGTGCCGCTGCTTCCTCGAGCAGATCCCGAAGAAGACCAACGTCGCGTACATCTTCAATCCGAAGCTCACGGTCTTCGAACTGCTGGTGACGATCTGCGACGAGTTCCACATTCCTTATCGCGTGCCGGCGACCGGCGAACTGACGGTGAAGACCTTCCTCGACCCGCTCAACGAATTCCTGCTGAAGACGCACGCGGTCGGGCAGAACAACGTGCTCATCATCGACGAAGCACAGAACCTCTCGATCGAGGTGCTCGAACAGTTGCGGCTGTTGACCAACCTCGAGACCAACCAACGCAAGCTGCTGCAGATCATCCTGATCGGCCAGCCCGAGTTGCGCACCATGATCGCTCGACCCGAGCTCGAACAGCTCTCGCAGCGCGTGGTCGCACGCTTTCACCTGAAGGCGCTGCGGGCTGGCGAGACCCATCAATACATCCGGCATCGGCTCGCGGTTGGCGGCCTCTCGCGCGCGATGCCGTTCGATCGACAGGCCATGCACCGCATCTTCAAGATCGCGCGCGGGGTGCCTCGGCGCATCAACCTGCTGTGCGACCGCGCGTTGCTCGGTGCGTACGCGAGCGGCAAGTCGCGCATCGACGCGCCGATGATCGACAAGGCCGCGAGCGAGGTGTTCGGCCAGTCCGACGACGCGGTGTTCTCGAAGGGCGGCACGTCGAACCGCACCATCGTGTTGGCGATCGGCATCGCGCTGGTCGTCGGCGCGATGCTCTATGCGATGGTGCAACTGCTGTCGTCGACCATGACGAGCCGTCGCGAACCGGCGCCCGCGGCGAGTGGCGAGGTATCGGCGGCAGCGGCGTCGGCGTCGGCGGCGTCGGCGGCATTGGCGTCGGCGGCATTGGCGTCGGCGGCGTCTGCTGTGGCAGTGGCCGAGAGTGCGGTGGCGGTCCGTGGCGCGGCGTCGCCCGCGCTGGGTGCCACCTCGACGCCGGCGTCTGGCGCGCCCGTGCCGAACGCGGCCGCGCCAGCCGCATCGACCCGCGTGGCCGCGTCCGCGCCGGCCACCGTTCTCGCCAATGCCCAGGTGCCTGCGGCGACCACTGTTACCGTGGCCGCATCGACACCGCTCGCCACGGCGCGATCCGGCACGGCGTCGACGCAAACCCTGGAGAAGCTGACGGCGCTCGCCTCCGCGATGGCGGCGGCGAGTGCGGTCAGCACGCGAATCGAGACCTTGCGCGCGAGCGCGCCCACCGGCGCCTTGGCCTCGGCGTTGCCCCCGGCAGCGACACCTCCGTCGCTCGCCGCCACCGCCGCGAAGACCACGCCGCCGGCGGCCGTGACCACGTCGACGCTGGCGCCGCCGCCGAACACCGTGAACCCGCTCGAGGCGCTGGCCGCCGCCGCGCCCGACATGAAGCGCCTCTCGCCGACGTCGGACGAAGCCGACACCTTGCGTGAGCTCGCCGGCGCGTGGGGCGTGACCCTCGCTGCGAACGAAGGCGAGCCCTGCCTCGCCGCGTTGAAGCACCAGCTGCGCTGCTTCCGCGGCCCGGCGACGCTCGCCACGCTGCGCAGCTTCAACCGGCCGGGCGTGCTGACCTTGCGCGACGATGCCGGCAAGACTGCGCACGCTGTGCTCGTCGGCCTCGGCTCGCAGTCGGCGACCATCCGTCTCGGCGCCGCGATGCAGCGGCTCTCGATCGCCTCATTCGCGAAGTTGTGGCGCAACGACTTCGTCACGTTCTGGCGCATGCCGCCCGGCTACACGGTGCCGTTGAAGGTCGGCGACAGCGGGCCCGCGGTCGACTTTCTGGCGGCGCGGCTCGCGCTCATCGCCGGCCAGGCGGCGCCCACGAACCGGTCGACGATGACCAACGCGCTGCGCGACAAGGTGACCGCGTTCCAGGCCTCGCAAGGGATCAAGGGTGCCGGCACCGCGGGGCCGACGACCTTCATGCAGATGAACCGCGTGTCGGGTGTCGACGAGCCGCGCCTCACGGCCGACGCCGCACCGCCGCGCTGACGGGTCGAAGCCATGTCCTACATCCTCGATGCACTGCGCAAGGCCGATGCGGAACGCGAGAGCGGCGCGGTGCCCGACCTGCACGCCCAGCAGTACATGACGATGCCGGCCGACGACGAGCCCGCTGCCCGCGGCGTCTGGCTGATCGGCCTCGCCGGTGTGCTCGGCGCGGCGTTGATCGGGGTGCTTGGTTGGCTGTGGTGGGGCCGCGAGAGCGTGCGCGAGACCCCGGCTGCCGCCGCGGCGAACGTCGCGCCGATCAACGCGTCGACGATGACGACCGCGACGGCACCGGTTGCGCCGATGAACATCGTCGCACCATCGCCATCGCCATCGCCATCGCCATCGCCATCGCCATCGCCATCGCCATCAGCATCAGCATCAGCATCAGCATCACGATCACCATCGCTTTCACCATCGCCCTCACCCCCCACGAGCCCGGCGCCGGTGCGGCCATCGACGCGCCCGTCACCGCCGACAGCGGCTGCCGTTGCGGTGCCACCGACGGCGTCGCTCGCGCCGGCCAACGTGCCCTCGCGAAAGCAGGCGAACCCGAAAGAAGCCAAGCCGACCCCGGCTGCCGCCGATGCCAACGCCAACCGCGTCTATCAGGTGGCGGACCTGCCCGATGCGATCCGTCGCGAGCTGCCGCCGGTCGCGGTCAACGGCTCGTCGTATTCAGCCGATGCGGCCAGCCGCGTGCTGATCGCGAACGGTCAGGTGCTGCACGAAGGCGATGCCGTCGCCCCCGGCGCGACACTCGAGAAGATCGGCAGGCGTTCGGCCGTGCTCACCTTCAAGGGCTACCGCTACGAGCTCACGTATTGAGCGCCATCTCGTCGAACGATGGCCTCGGCCTCGAAGGGCTGAGCCGGCGCGTCGCGAGGTACTGCTCGCGATAGAGCTCGAACGGCAGGCTGTCGAGCGATTCGATATCGCGCTGCTCGAGCATCGACGCCGCGGCGCGGTCGGCGAAGCGGCGCTCCGTCTGATCGTCCCACGGCAGCTCCAGCAAGATCGCCTTGGTCTTGACCGACTGCGCGGCCGTGAACGCGAGGTGCGAGCCGCCGAAGTCGCGCACCATCGTCGCGAGCACGCGTGCCGACGGCAGGGTCGCCGGGTCGGCCATGCCAATGCGCGCGGCAGCGAGCGCGTGGCCATGGTTGCTGGACCCGTGTGCGGCATCGAGCATGGCCGCGATCGGTTCGCATTCGTCGAGGAGCGCCGCGCCCCACGCGACCAGGTTCACCAAAGTGCCCTCGCGCTCGAGCTGCAGGCCCGGCTCGCGGCCCCGTTCCGCGACGCGGTGCTGGTTGCGCGCGAGCGCGACGATCTCGGCCGGCGTGTCGGCCGCGCTCTCCTTCAGCAGGCAATGGAGCAAGAACACATCGAGAAAGCGGGCGGTGTTCGCATCGATGCCGATCGGAACGAAGGGGTCGAGATCCATGCAGCGCACCTCGACGTACTCGACCCCGCGTTCGCGCAACGCATGCAATGGTCGCTCGCCCGGAAAGATCACGCGCTTCGGACGGATCGTGCCGTAGAACTCGTTCTCGATCTGAAGCAGCGTGGTCGCGAGCTGGTTGTATTCGCCGCCGGGGTTGCGGATGCCGACCGCTTCGTACGGCTGATACGGCTTGGTGAGCGCCTCTTGCAGCGAGGCACCATAGCCGTCGAGGCTGTTGTAGCTGACCGCGAGCGTGGCTTGCGCGTCGCTCTGATAGCCGAGCCGACCCATGCGCAGCGAGGTCGCGTGAGGAAGGTGGTGCGTGTCGTCGTTCAACGGCTGCAACCGATGCTCGCGGCCGACGAGGAAGCTCGAACACACGGCTGGCGACGCGCCGAACAGATAGAGCAGCAGGAACGAGTGGCGGCGAAAGTTGCGGATCAGCGCGAAGTACTGTTCGCTCGAGACGCCGGGCAGCGACCAGTTGTAATGGATGCCGGAGATGGTCTGCATGCGACGGCCGTATCGATGGCCGAGTCCCATGCGGTACACGCTCTTCGCCCGGCCGACGTTCGACGCGCCGTAGCGGCCGATCGGAATGGTCTCGTCGGCCGGCAACGCGCACGGCATGCTGCCGGCCCAGAGCACCTCGTCGTCGCGCAGCGAGCGTTCGGTGAACTGATGGATCTGCGTGAGCTCGCCGAGGGCCGCTTCGACACCCCTGTGAACGCCGGTCACCAGTTCGATCTGCGATTCGCTGAAATCGGTCGTGACGTTCGGGTTCGTCAACGCCGAGCCGAGCGCAGCCGGATGCGGCGTGAGTGCGAGCGCGCCGCCCGGGTGCGCACGCAAGCTCTCCTTCTCGATGCCACGCCCGATGGCCATCAGACGAGGCGTCGGGAAGGCAGCCAAGCGCTCGTCGAATGGGTTCACGCGTCAGCCTTCCTGTCGAATTCAGCGCGGACGGTAGCAGAGGGCCGTGAACCCTGCACACGCATCAAGGCGCGCGCTTCACACGGTAGATCGCGCCGGCCTTGTCGTCGCTGACGAGGAGCGAGCCGTCGGGCAACACCAGCACATCGGCCGGCCTGCCATACACCGTCTCCTTGCCATCGGCATCGCGCTGCAGAAAGCCTTCGACGAAAGGCTCGTGGCCCTTGACACGACCTTGCGCATCGAGCGTCACATAGGCGACCTGGTAGCCGTTCTTCTGGCTTCGGTTCCAAGAACCGTGTTCGGCGATGAAGATGCCGCCGCGGTAGGCGGCCGGAAAGAGCACGCCGTTGTAGAAGCGCATACCGAGCGCAGCGACGTGCGCGCCGAGCTTGTCGGCCGGCGCGATGAATTCTCCGCAGGCGTGCTTGGCGCCCAGCTCCGGGTCGGCCGTGTCACCCTGGTGGCAGTACGGGTAGCCGAAGTGCGGCAACGGCGGACCGTTCGGAGCGATGCGATCGAGCTCGTCGCTCGGCATGTCGTCGCCGAGCATGTCGCGGCCGTTGTCGGTGAACCAGAGCGCCTTGTCGGTCGGGCTCCAGTCGAAGCCCACGGTGTTGCGAATGCCGCGCGCGACCACTTCGAGCCCGCTGCCATCGGCGTTCATGCGTTGAAGGTTGCCATGGCGATCATCGGGCTCGCACACGTTGCACGGCGCGCCAACCGGCACATACAGCTTGCCGTCCGGCCCGAAGGCGAGGAACTTCGCGCCATGGTGGGTTTCGGCCGGGAGCTGGTCGGTGACGACCACCGGCGCCCGGGGCTTGTCGAGGTGGTCGTCGATGGCGTCGAACCGCACGATGCGCGACACCGCCGAGACATAAAGTGCGCCGTCTCGATACGCGACGCCCGCCGGCAGCGTGAGTCCCGAGGCGATGGTTCGCACGGTGCCCGCCTTGCCTCGATCGAGATCGACGGCGTAGACCTTGCCCGCCTGCATGCTGCCCACGTAGAGCACGCCCTTGTCGTTCACGAAACGGCCGAGCGTCATGGCCCGTGCGTTCGGCACCTGATCGGTGAGCAGTTCGATCTGGAAACCGCGCGGTACGTGGAGCCGCGCGGTCGGTGCCGCCGCGAGCGCCGAGCCCGAGCCCATGCAGGCCGCGAGGCAAAGCATCGACAACGCATGCGTGAACGCGAAAGACGGGAAGCGAAGGTTCACTGGCGATACTCCCAAAAAGCCTCGAAATGCCACCCTTCATCGTAAGGGTGGGTCTAACAACCCTCCGTCAGCCGACCTTCACGCCGCGTGCTCGAAGGTGCTCGTTGGGGTGGTGCCGTCGGCCCTCACTTCGGGCCACCCTTGCCTGTGCACCGATACTTCGGAATGGCCACATCCAGACGCAGCCCGGCTCCCACGGCCCCGAAGAAAATTTCGCCAGGGGAGGGCAACGAGCCGACTCGCGCGGGCAACCCGCCGACCCCGCCAGCACCGCGACTCGAACGCCGGTTCTTCTTATGGATGCTCATCGTCTTCACGCTCGCGTTCATCGGCGTGTTGATGCCGTTCTACGGCGCGGTCTTTTGGGGCATCGTGCTCGCGATCCTGTTCGCGCCGATGCAGCGCTGGTTGCTCACGAAGACGAGACAGCGGCCGACACCCGCCGCGCTGCTCACGCTCGGGGTGATCGTGTTGATCGTGATCATCCCGCTTCTGTTGATCACTGCCGCGTTGATCCGCGAAGGCGCGCTCCTTTACTCGCGCATGCAATCGGGCGAGATCAACTTCGCCCGCTACTACGAGCAGACGATGGCCGCGCTGCCCGGTTGGGCCACGAATGCGCTCGATCTCGTCGGCCTCGGAGACACCGTGGCATGGCGCGACAAGATTACCGCGGCGCTCACCCAGGGCAGCCAGCAGATCGCGTCGCGCGCACTCGACATCGGCTCCAACACGCTCGACCTGATCGTGAGCTTTTTCATCACGCTCTATCTCGCGTTCTTCCTGATTCGCGACGGCGAAGCGCTGGCGCGCCACATCGAACACGTGGTGCCGCTCGACCCTGCCACGAAGCGACCGCTCTTCGCGAAGTTCACGATCGTCATCCGTGCCACCGTCAAGGGCAACGTGTTGGTCGCGGCCGCGCAAGGCGCGCTGGGGGGCATCGCGTTCTGGTTCCTCGGTGTACACGCCGCGATCCTGTGGGCGGTGTTGATGGCGTTCCTGTCGTTGCTGCCGGCGATCGGTGCCGCGCTCATCTGGGTGCCGGTCGCGCTCTATTTTCTCGCCACCGGCGCCGTTGTGAAGGGACTCGGCCTGATCGCGTTCGGCACCTTCGTGATCGGCCTCGTCGACAATGTCCTTCGCCCGCTGCTGGTCGGCAGGGACACCCAGATGCCCGACTACCTGGTGCTGATGTCGACGCTCGGCGGCATGGCGATCTTCGGCCTCAACGGCTTCGTGATCGGGCCGGTGATCGCGGCGATGTTCATCGCGGTTTGGGATCAGTTCGGGCACCGTGCGCCGGCGCCCTCGACTTGATCCAGAGCGCCGCCATTCCTTGGCAGGCCACAAGGCGTTGCCAAATGGCGTAGAAGGTGGCCATGAATGGAAGGGTCGACAAGGTGAAGGCAAGAACGAAACGCGCGCTGATGGTCGCCGGGGTGCTGGCTGTGGCGATCGGCGCGCATGCGGAGGAACCCGCCCGCAGTGCAGTGCCACCAGCCGCATCGGCGCCGGGAGCCGGTATGGCGAAGCCCGTGGCAGCGCGCGAAGCCGCGCGGGTGTACCAACAGCGCACACCTGAGGGTGGCGTGTTGCTCACCGATCGACCGCTCGATGAGGCGCGCACCGAACGCACCTGGGCGATGGAACGTGAAGATCCCGACGCCGCACGCGTTCGCAGCGAGCGCGTGAGCACCGAGGCGAAGACGGTGAGCGAACGGGTGCAGCGAAGAATCGATCTCGATCAGCAGCGCCTCGACGCCGAGATCGAACGTACGCGGGTCGCTGCGGCCGCATCGGCCGAGGCGCAACGACGTGCGGCCGATGCCGAACCGCGCTACGCGATCGGCGGCTACTGGCCGCTCGCGAACGCTGCCCGACATCGGCAGCCGCCACCGCCGCGCGCCGACAACAGGCCCGCACCTCGGCCGGGCCGGCACGGCTTGCCGTGCAACGCTCCGGTGTCGATGGATCGAGAGCCCTAGACCGAACGGTATGCACCGGTATTGGCCGTGTCCAGGCGAGCCAATCGCGCCACGCATGGGCACGACGCCGCATGTTGGCTCGTCGGCTCGTCGGCTCATCGGCTCGATCCGTCGTGCGTGACGCCGACCAAGGCGCCGGCGTCGACGATCTCGCTCCACGTCGCCGCATCGATCTCGATACCGTCGACCAGCCGCTTCGCCTTGCAGGCGCGCTCCGGTTCACCGGCCAATAGCACCTTGTCGATTCCCGCGGCCGGCGGCGAGGCGGCGTACCAGCCGACGAACGCCTCGAGCTCTTTCGCGAGGTTCTCGGCCGTACCCATCTTCCGTGCATCGACGACGATCGAGAACATGCTGTTGAGCACGCGGCGCTCGCCCGAACCGCGCTCGTGCGTCGTGATGCCGCCCGCGAGTGCGCCGCCGAGCAGTTCGCAGATGAGTGCCAGGCCCGAGCCCTTGTGCGCACCGAACGGCAACAGCCCGCCCGAGGGTTCGATCACCGTGTAGCGCGGATCTGTGGTCGGGTTGCCGAGGTGATCGATCAGCGTGTCGGGCTCCAGCTGAACGCCCTTGTTGTAGGCGACGCGTGTTTTGCCTTGCGCGATCTTGGATGTCGCGAAGTCGAGCACGATGGGATCGTTGTTCTCACGCGGGATCGCGACGCAGAACGGGTTGGTGCCGAAGCGCGCGTCGCGCCCCCCATGCGGCGCGACGATCGGCCGCGCGATGACGTTGACGAAATGGATCGAGACCAGGCCCGCTTCGGCGCACTGTTCGGCCCACTGGCCGATGCGGCCCAGGTGATGCGAATGGGCGAGGCCGACCACGCAGACGCCCAGCCGCCGAGCGCGCTCGATCGCGAGCGTCATCGCTTCGCGGCCGATGACCTGGCCATAGCCTTGCCCGCCATCGAGCGTGAGCAGCGCGCCGCTCTCCTGCACGATCCGCACGTGCTGGTTGACGGTGAGGCCGCCCTCCTGCACCGCGGCGATGTAGCGCGGCACCATGCCAACGCCGTGCGAATCATGGCCGCGCAGGTTGGCTTCGACCAGGTTGGCGGCAACCGCGTCGGCTTCCGCGTCGGATGAGCCCGCGGCTCGCACGATGGTGCGAACGACAGTGATCAGATCAGCTGCCTGGAACGTTCGGGTGGCGTCGGTCATGGTTCCGAAAAAATTGAACGGGTCGCCGCCCGCGCGAGCGCCGGCGACACAACGGGTGATTCAAAGGATCAACAGCGCGCGAAAGTCGTTGACGTTCGTGAAGGTCGGCCCGGTGACGACAAGGTCGCCGATCGCTTCGAAGAAGCCGAACCCGTCGTGGCGGTCGAGCGCATGTTGTGCGCCGACCCCGGCCGCCAGCGCCCGTGCCAGCGTGTCGGGTGTGACGACTGCCCCGGCGTTGGTCTCGACGCCATCGATGCCGTCGGTATCGGCCGCGAACACGTGCACGTCGGGTTCGCCCTGCAGCGCGATCGCGGCGCCGAGCAGGAACTCGGTGGCGCGGCCGCCGCGGCCGGGCGTGCGGTGGGCGGCGTCGGCCGGCGCCGGTCTGATCGTCACGGTGGTCTCGCCGCCCGACAGCACGACGCACGGCCGCGCGAACGGCTGGCCGTGCCGCGCGATGTGCCGCGCGAGCGCGGCGTGCACCTTGCCGACTTCGCGCGACTCGCCTTCGATCTTGTCGCTCAGCACGTGCGGCGTGATGCCGTGTTCGCGGGCGTGCGCGGCCGCCGCCTCGAGCGATTGCAGCGGTGTCGCGATCAGGTGCAACGCGTGGCCGGCGAAGGCGTCGCTGCCCGGCTTCGGCGTTTCGAACGCGCCGCTCTCGAGACCGCCGCGCACGCCAGCGGGCACCTCGATCGCGTGGCGCGCCAGCACCGCGAGCGCGTCGGCGCAGGTGGTCGGGTCGCCGACGGTCGGGCCGCTGCCGATCACCTCGGGCGCGTCGCCCGGCACATCGCTCACAAGCAGCGTCACCACCCGCGCCGGTGCGCACATTGCGGCCAGCCGCCCGCCCTTGATCGCCGACAAGTGCTTGCGCACGCAGTTCATCTCGCCGATGGTCGCACCCGAACGCAGCAAGGCCTTGTTGATCGCCTGCTTGTCTTCGAGCGAGACGCGCCACTCGCCGACCTCGATCGGCAGCGCGAGCAGGGCCGATGCGCCACCCGACATCAGGCACAGCACCAGGTCGTCGGCGGTGAGGCCGCGAGTGAGTGCAGCGATGCGCTCGGCCGCGCGCCGGCCTGCCGCATCGGGCACCGGATGCGCCGCTTCGACCACCTCGATGCGCGCCTCGCCGCGGGCCTGCAGTGCCTGGAACGACGGCGGCACGTAGTCGTAGCGCGTGACGACGAGGCCCGACAGCGGCGCGTGCCGAGGCCAGTGCGCCTCCACCGCCGCCGCCATCGAGCCACCGGCCTTGCCGGCCCCGAGCACCAGGGTCCGGCCTTTCGGCGGCGCGGGCAGGAAGCGCTGCATCGATTCCCCCGGTACGGCCTGTGCCACGGCGGCGTCGAACAACGCGCGCAGGAACGCTTGCGGATGGTGTTGCGCGAGTCGGGTCGTCATGGGGTCGCTTTCAGGCGCCGGCCCTCGAGCGCGGCGGAGATCCAGCCGAGGCGGGCTTCGGTGCCGTTGCGCGGGCGGTACTCGCAGCCGACGTGTCCTGCGTAACCGATCCGGCATGGTAGACGTCGTATTGCAAGTTCAGGTTGGGCATGCCGGCATCTTCGATGATCGAGAGCGCCTGCGCCGTCGTGTGCAGGAAGTAAAGCGGAATGTCGTTGTGGTTGATCAGCTCGATCAAAGCCACGATTCGCGAATCTCGTTCCCATCGAAGCCGTACGGGAACAGGCACTCGACGGCCTCGAAGCCTGCCGTGGCCGCGCGATTTCAGCGATCTAGAAAATCGACCTCGGTGAACATCGTCGAGACGTTGGCGGCGAAACGGGGCATGGTCGAGACTGTAAGGAGCCGCGCCGGTCACGAGCGTCCTAGACCTCGATTGCTTGCGGCGGAGGAGCGTCGGCCGCGCCGCTGCCCACCCATCGATTGACCGACCCGCTTTCCAGCCCGAACAGGTCGAGCACCCGACCCAGCGTGTGGTCGATCATCTGCCCGAGGTCTGCCGGCTTCGCGTAGAACGCCGGCACCGGCGGCGCGACGATGGCGCCCATCTCGGTCACCGCGACCATGTTTCGCAGGTGCACCAGGTGCAGCGGCGTTTCGCGCGCGAGCAGCACCAAGCGATTGCGCTCTTTCAGCACCACGTCGGCCGCGCGCGTGAGCAGCGTGGTCGAAAGCCCGGTCGCCACTTCGGCGAGCGTGCGCATCGAGCACGGCGCCACCACCATGCCGAGCGTTCGGTACGAGCCGCTCGAGATGCAGGCGGCGAGATCGTCGTTGCGGTAGTGGCGATCGGCGAGCGCCAGCACGTCGGCGAGCTTCCAGTCGGTTTCGTACGCCATCGTCACCTGGGCCGACTTCGACAGCACAAGGTGCGATTCGACATCGAGCGGCTGCAGCAACTGCAGCAGTCGCACGCCGTAGACGAAGCCCGACGCGCCGCTGATGCCGACGATGAGGCGGCGCGGTGGCGCAATCATGAGAGGGCGGTTCCGGGGTGGCGTCTGCGCATGCCCGATGGTAGCGAGCGCCGCGAACGTCGGTCGCGAACGCTCACCGCAGTGGCGCGCCCGCCAGGTACCAACCGCCGATGAGCGCGCGCTCATCGTCGGTGATGTGCGTCGCGTTGTTGAACGGCATCTGCTTCAGCACAACGACCTGCTGGTACATGTCCTGCGCATGCGTGGCGATCGCCTCGGGCGTGTCGAGCCGCACGTTCTTCTGGTGCAACGCTGCGTTGTGGCACATGAGGCAGCGTTGCTCGACGACCGCTTGCACCTGCGCGAAGGTGGCGGGCACCGGCGCGACCGGGGGATTCGTCGCGACCATCTGCCGCACCGGCGCGAGCCACAGCACCAGCGCCGCGACGAGCGCCGCGCCGCCGCCCGCGTAACCCCAGGGCACTTTCACGCCGGCGACCAACGCCCGGTGGCGCGCCACGAATGAATGCCGGATCAACGCGCCCGCGAGCATCAAACCGACCAGCACGACCCAGTTGTGATCGGCCTGATGGAGCCAGCCGTAGTGGTTCGAGAGCATCGACACCAGCACCGGCAGCGTGAAGTAGGTGTTGTGCACGCTGCGCTGCTTCGCGCGCAGGCCGTGGGCCCCGTCGACCGGCTGACCGGCACGCATCTGCGCCACCACTTTGCGTTGGCCGGGGATGATCCACATCGCGACGTTGGCGGTCATCGCGGTCGCGATCATCGCGCCGGTGATCAGGAACGCCGCGCGGCCGGCGAACAAATGGCAGGCGAGCCACGCGGCCAGCACGACCAGCACGGCGACCAGCGCCCCGACGATCAGATCGCCCCGCGCACGTGGCGCAAACACACGGCAGATCGCGTCGTACACGAGCCAGAACACCACCATGAACGCGAGTGCGCTGACGACCGCGGCAGTGGCCGACCAGGCGTACACCCGTGCGTCGACCAGAAAGGTGCTCGCGTTGAAGAGGTAGAGCACGACGAAGAGGCCGAACCCCGACATCCAGGTCCAGTAACTCTCCCAGTAGAACCAGTGCAGGTGATCGGGCAGATCTCTCGGCGCGACCAGGTACTTCTGCGGGTTGTAGAAGCCGCCGCCATGCACCGCCCACAGCTCGCCGCCGACGCCCTTGGCCGCGAGAGCCGGGTCGGCCGGCGGGCGCAGCGAGAAGTCGAGAAAGACGAAATAGAACGACGAGCCGATCCACGCGATGACGACGATCACGTGGGACCAGCGCAGCAGCAGGCTGGCCCAGTCGAGCAGGTAGTTGTCCATCGGCGGGCCGGGTGCAAGAAGCGTGCGTATGCGCTCAGCTGCCCCGATAGGTGCTGTAGCTCCAGGGGCTCACGAGCAACGGCACGTGGTAGTTCGCGTTCGTGTCGGCGATGCCGAAATCGAGCGGTACCTCGTTCAGGAACGGCGGCTCGGCCAGCACCGCGCCTCGCGATCGGAAATACGCGGCCACCGCGAACACCAGGCGGTAGGAACCCGCGACGAGCGCTGCGCCTTCGAGCAAGGGATGGTCGGCGCGACCGTCGGCGTTGAGCGTGGCGGCGGCGAGTGGGGTCACCCGATCGCCTTCGATGCGCTGCAGCGTCAGCGTCATGCCCGCGGCCGGACATCCGTTCGCGGTGTCGAGCACGTGGGTGGTGAGTTTTCCCATCGCAAAAGTGTATACAGGGAACCTTCTCGCCACGACCCGTCACGCCTTCCGATGAACCCGAACGAGCCCCGCGACCTGGTCGGCTACGGCGCCAACCCACCGCATGCGCGCTGGCCAAACGATGCTCGAATCGCGGTGCAGTTCGTGTTGAACATCGAGGAAGGCTCGGAGAGCAATGTGCTGCACGGCGACAAGGCCTCGGAGACGTTTCTCTCCGAGATCATCGGCGCCACGGCGTACGAAGCGCGCCACCTCTCGATGGAATCGATCTACGAGTACGGCTCGCGTGCCGGTGTCTGGCGCATCCTGCGGGAGTTCGAGCAGCGAGGGCTGCCGCTCACCGCATTCGGCGTCGCGATGGCGCTCGAGCGCGCGCCCGAGGTCGTGGCTCACCTGCTCGCGCAAGAGCACGAGATCGCATGCCACGGCTGGCGCTGGATCCACCACCAGCACATGCCAGAAGCGGAAGAGCAGCGCCAGATCGCGCGCGCCACCGAAGCGATCCGCCGGCTCACCCACGGCGCGTGGCCGAAGGGTTGGTACACCGGGCGCGACAGTCCGAACACCAAGCGCCTCGTGATGCAGCACGGCGACTACGAATACGACAGCGACTACTACGGCGACGACCTGCCGTTCTGGATGCCGATCGCGATGCCGGAGGGAGATGTCGCTTGGCGCCTGATCGTGCCGTACACGCTCGACACCAACGACATGCGCTTCGCCTCGCCGCAGGGCTTCAACACCGGCGATGATTTCCTGGCCTACCTCACCGATGCGTTCGACGTGCTGTACACCGAAGGCGACCCGGCCGGGCTCGACCGCCCGAAGATGCTTTCGATCGGCATGCACTCGCGCATCCTCGGCAGGCCGGCGCGCTTTCGCGCGTTGCAGCGCTTTCTCGATCACGTGCAGGCGCATGCCGACGTGTGGATTTGCCGGCGCATCGACATCGCGCGGCACTGGGCCGCCACGCATCGGATGCCTGGCGCCGTCGGACACGACGGCGGCGGCCGCGTGACGGGCACGGGCACGGATGCTGCGAAGGGCCGCGCCTGATGGTCGGCCCCTCGTTGACGCTAGAAGAACTGAACGCCGCCACGCGCCAGCGCTTCGAGGCGTTGCTCGCCGGCATCTACGAGCGCTCGCCATGGATCGCCGCGGCGGCGTGGGACAAGCGACCGTTCTCGAGCCTCGCGCAGCTGAAGCGCGCGCTGGTCGAAGTGGTGCGCCACGCGAACCCCGACGCGCAGCTCGCTCTCGTGTGCGCGCACCCCGAGCTCGCCGGCAAGGCGATGCTTGCCGAGACCTTGACCACCGAGTCGACGAGCGAGCAGTCGACGGCCGGCCTCGACCACTGTTCGCCCGGCGAATTCGCCACGCTGCAGAGCCTGAATCGCGCATACACCGAGAAGTTCGACTTCCCGTTCATGCTCGCGGTGCGCGGCCCGCGCGGCACCGGGCTCACGCGGCCGCAGATCATCGAGACCTTCGTTCGAAGGCTCGCGAACACGCCTGACGTCGAGCTCGGCGAGGCCTTGCGGAACGTGCACCGCGTCGCCGAATTGCGTCTGGCCGATCGCTTCGGTGAGTTTCCGGCCGAGGGCAACCAGGCGTGGGACTGGGCCGAAGCGCTCGCCGCGCACTCCGACGCCGAGGGCGGCGCGCTCACCGTGACCTACCTCACCGATGCGCATCGCGCAGTCGCGTCGCAGATCGGCGCGTGGATGCATGAATGCGGGTTCGACCACGTGACGACGGACGCCGTTGGCAACGTGATCGGCGTGTACGACGGCGCCACCGCCGACGCGCCTATTCTCATGACCGGCTCCCACTTCGACACCGTGCGCAACGGCGGCAAGTACGACGGCCGGCTCGGCATTTTTGTGCCGATGCTCTGCGTGCGGAAGCTGGCGCGCCACGGCACACGACTCCCGTTCGGCCTCGAGGTCGTGGCGTTCGCCGAAGAGGAAGGCCAGCGCTACAGAGCGACCTTCCTCGGCTCGGCGGCGTTAATCGGCCGGTTCGACCCGGCCTGGCTCAACCAGGTCGATCGCGACGGCGTGTCGATGCGCGCCGCGATGCAGCGCGCCGGCCTGCCCGGAACGCTGGAAGCGATCGCGGCGTGTGCGCGAGACCCGTCGAGAGTCCTCGGCTTCGTCGAAGTGCACATCGAGCAGGGGCCGGTGCTGAACGCCCTCGACCTGCCGCTCGGCGTGGTCACGTCGATCAACGGCAGCGTGCGCTTCACCGGCGAGGTGCTCGGCACGATGAGCCACGCCGGCACCACGCCAATGGCGACGCGCCGCGACGCCGCCACGGCCGTCGCCGAGCTCGCGCTCTTCCTCGAGCGGCGCGCCGCCGCCGTGCCCGATCTGGTCGGCACGATGGGGATGATCAACGTGCCGAACGGCTCGATCAACGTGGTGCCGGGGCGCACCGAATTCACGCTCGACATCCGCGCCACCACCGACGCCGTACGCGACGCGTGCGCAGCAGACGTGCTCGCGGAGCTGGCGCAGATCTGCAGGCGGCGCCACCTCTCGTTCACGGTGAACGAATCGATGCGCGCGTCGGCTGCGCCGAGTGCGCCGGCCTGGGAAGCGCGCTGGGAGCGCGCGGTCTCGTCGCTCGGCCTGCCGGTGCACCGCATGCCGAGCGGCGCTGGCCACGACGCGATGAAGATGCATGAGGCGATGCCGCAGGCGATGCTCTTCGTGCGCGGGCTCCATGGCGGCATCAGCCACAACCCGCTCGAGTCGAGCACGGCCGACGACATGCAGCTGGCGATCGATGCGTTCGATGCGCTGATCGAAGCCCTAGCGCACGAGCAGCCCCCTCTCCCTCTTGGAGCGCAGGAGCGGCCCCCTCTCCCCCTGGGAGAGGGTTGGGGTGATGGCGCCCCGCAAGCCGTGCACTCGCCGCAGCGCGCCGAGTCCGCACCCATCTACGCGCGACTCGACCACTGGATCGACACGCATTTCGACGCTGAAGTGGCGTTCCTGCAGGCCCTGGTGCAAATGCCGACCGACACGCCGCCCGGCGCCAACGCGCCGCACGCGGTGCGCACCGCCGAACTGCTCGAAGGCTTCGGCCTCGTCGCGGAGCAGCACCCGGTGCCCGATGACGACGTGAAGGCGGCCGGCCTCGAATCCATCACCAACCTCATCGTGCGCAGGCGCTTCGGCATCGGCCCGACGATCGCGCTCAACGCGCACGGCGACGTGGTGCCACCCGGCGACGGCTGGCGCCACGCGCCCTACGGTGGCGAGGTGGTCGACGGCAAGCTGTATGGCCGCGCCTCGGCCGTCAGCAAGAGCGACTTCGCGACCTACACCTTCGCGCTGCGCGCGCTCGACTCTCTCGACAGGCCGCTCGCCGGCACGGTCGAGCTGCACTTCACCTACGACGAAGAGTTCGGCGGCGAGCTCGGCCCCGGCTGGCTGCTGAAGGAAGGCTACACGAAGCCCGACCTGCTCATCGCGGCCGGCTTCAGCTACCAGGTCGTCACCGCGCACAACGGCTGCCTGCAGATGGAAGTGACGGTGCACGGCAGACAAGCGCATGCCGCGATCCCGACGACCGGTGTCGATGCATTGCAAGGCGCGACGGCGATCCTCAACGCGCTCTATGCGCAGAACGAGATCTACCGGGGCGTGACGTCGAAGGTCGAGGGCATCACGCATCCGTACGTGAACGTCGGCCGCATCGAGGGCGGCACCCACACCAACGTCGTGCCAGGCAAGGTCGTGCTGAAGCTCGATCGACGCATGATCCCCGAGGAAGACCCCGTCGAGGTCGAAGCGATGATGCACCGCGTGATCGCCGAGGCCGCGGGGGCGCGACCGGGCATCACCGTCGACATCAAGCGCCTTCTGCTTGCGCGAGCGCTGCAGCCGCTGCCCGGCAACGCGCCGCTGGTCGAGGCGCTGCAGCACCACGGCGCAGCCGTGTTCGGCGAGGCGATCCCGACTTCGGGCACGCCGCTCTACACCGACGTGCGCCTCTACGGGGAAGCTGGCGTGCCGGCCGCAATCTACGGCGCGGGCCCGCGCACCGTGCTCGAATCGAACGCGAAGCGCGCCGACGAACACCTCGTGCTCGACGATCTGCGGCGGGCGACGAAGGTCGTCGCGCGAACGCTGTTCGACCTGCTCACGCCGCGCAGCGCCTGACGCGCCGCTCGTCTCGACGCCGCCGACACGAGCCGCTCCCACGAAGTAGCGGGCCGCTTCGACGATCGGTGCCGCGGACGGGCTACTCTTCCTGGTTGGTGCGAGCGACGATCCAGCAGGCACCCGCGATCAGCACGATCGCGCCGCTTTCATAAACCAGCACGATCGGATTGGCCTCCTTGCCTTGCAGGATGATCAGGCGGCTGAGCGCCGTCATTGCGATGAAGAGCGGCAGCGTGATCAGGATGCGCTGGCCGGCGTAGACCGCACCGAGCATCGTCAGGACCTCCGCATAGATGAACATCAGCAGCAAATCCTTCAATTCGACCCGCCGTGCTTCAAAGGCGGAAAAAACCTCCTGGCCCATCGCGACGACCGTGAATCCGGCGATCAGGATCAAGAAGCACTTCTCCGCAAAGGTGATGACCCCCTTGAACGTCATGTCGGCTCCCGTTGCGTGCGAGCCGGTAATCTAGCAGCGCGATTCGCGACGAGCGCGCGACGAGCGCGCGACGGGCGCGCGACGAGTCGCATCGTCTCCGGCTGACGTTCACTCGGCATCGCTCGCGCTCGCCGCCGCCGTCTTGGTCGCGGTCGGCTCGGCGGCCGGCGGCTTTGCGATCGGCGCCGGCGCCGGCGGCATCGGCAGCGCGGGCGCTGCGATGTCGACCCAGACCCTCATGGCCGCCGTTTCGAGCGGACCGTAATTGGAAATGAACGCGACATCAGCCGCGTCGCGACCGTAGGCCAGCACCACGCGGCCGCCTTTTGGCTCCGCCTGCGTCGCATCGAAGGTGTACCAGCGGCCGCCGACAAAGGCCTCGAACCACGCATGGAGGTCCATCGGCTCAAGTCCGTGCAGATAGCCGACGACCATGCGCGCCGGGATGTGCAATGCCCGCGTCAACGCGATGCCGACGTGCGCGAAATCGCGGCACACGCCGACGCCCGCGTTCAACGTGTCGGTCGCGTCGGTCGATTCGGTGCTGGTGCCGTACCGGTATTCGAGATGCGCCTGGATGAAGCGGCGGATCGCCTCGACCTGGTCGTACCCGAGCGTCGCGTCGCCGACGATCGCGAGCGCGCGCTGCACGAGCGAATCGGAATGGCAGTAGCGGCTAGGCAGCAAATATCGCAAGGTGCTGTCGGGCAATTTTTCGATCGGCACGAAGGGCGCGCCCGGTGCCACGGCGAGCACCGCGTCGGTCTCGACCGTCGCCTCGACGCGCAAACGCATCTCGCCCTGCGGCACCACGAGGCGCTGGCACAGGTTGCCGTAGCCATCGACGTACTCGACCGTCGGCACCCACGGGTCGAACGCGTAGGTCTCGCTCGAAAGCCACTGTGCGAGGCCGCTCGCGGGGCGCAGCATCGCGACGATGGGGCATTCGATCGTCGCGCGCACGACAATGTCGCAGCCGACATGCAACTTCACGAACGCGGAACGCGACGGCCCGACCGGGGCCGGGCGGGTAGGCGGTGTGTCGAAGGTCATCTGCGGTCCCTCATCGAAACGGGTTCCGAACCCCAGGCAAGCCCCGGGCCACCAGCGGGTGCACTCAGGCCACGGGTGATCGCACGTGCTCGGGGCGCACGCCCATGCCGACGACACGCGCGAACACGCGCTGCAGTGGCGGCAGTGCGCTCACGACGCGAATCGCCAGCGGCACCTCGAGCTCGGTGGCCACACTGTCGAGCACCGGCACCAGCACCTCGCTCTGCACCGCGAGCTGCATCGCCTGCGTGACGCGGGTCGGCCAGAGCCGGCGCCGGCGCACGGCGTCGAGGTCGCCGGCGTGGCTGCTTCCGTCGCGCAGCTTGGCGGCGACGAGGTTCGCCGTGGCGACGGCGTCCTGGATCGCGAGGTTGATGCCGACCCCGCCGACCGGCGACATCGCATGCGCTGCATCGCCTATGCAGAGAAGGCCCGGCTTGGACCAGGTCGTGAGACGGTCGACGCTCACCGTGAGCAGCTTGACGTCGTCCCACGAGCGCACGTCGGCGGCGATGCTGCGCCCGAGCACCGGCGCGGCCTCGATCGCCTGTGCGTGCAACGTCTCAATCGGGCCGCGCTGCAACGCGTCGGCGCCGCCCTTCGGGATCACGAAGGCGCACTGCCAGTAGTCGCCGCGGTCAATGGTGACGACCAAGCGGCCGGGCGCGATGCGGGCAAGGCTGGTGTCTGCGTTGCCGGGCTCGCGCGACACGCGAAACCACAAGACGTCGATCGGCGCGCCGATGTCCTCGACGGCGAGCCCCGCCGCCGCGCGCACGGTCGAGCGGCGACCATCGCAGCCGATGGTGCAGTCGGCGTGCATCTCGAAGGTGCCGGCCGGGCCGATGCCGCGCACGCCAGTCACCCGTCCCTCCTCGGTGGCGATGAGACCGGTGACCTCGGCGCGCTGGCGCAACGTGAAGCACGGGAAGCGCGCCGCTTCGCCGGCCAGGAAGTCGAGGAACTCCCATTGCGGCATCAAGGCAATGAAGTTGTAGCGCGGCGGCAGGCCGCGGAAGTCGCCGATGTGCACCGGCTTGCCGCTGACGAAGCCGTCGAGCCACTGCAGCCGGCGGTGCGGTCGCTCGAGGAAGCGATCGAGCAGGCCGAGCTCGTCCATGATGCGCAGCGTCGACGGGTGCACGGTGTCGCCGCGGAAGTCGCGCAAGAAGTCTGCATGCTTTTCGAGCACCACGGTTTCGACGCCGGCACGTGCCAGCAGGTACCCCAGCATCACGCCCGCCGGGCCGCCGCCGACGATGCAGCAGTGCGTACGGATCGGGATCGGGCGAGACTCGGGCATGGCGCCAACCCTACACTTGTCCCTTCGTCTCTGAAAGCGCGTCGACCGCTCACCCTCCATGGCCTGGCGCGGTCACCTCGCCCTCGATTACCGCGTAAGCCGCGAAGGTTGCACTGTCTTGCACGACAGCCACAGCGGGCCGCTGCGCGTGCTGAAAAGCCTCTACCCGGAAGGCGACGACGTCTGCCACAACGTGCTCGTGCATCCGCCGGGCGGCATCGTCGGTGGCGATGTGCTGGAGGTCGATGCGCACGTCGCGCAGGCGGCGCATGCGCTCCTCACCACGCCGGGCGCGACGCGTTTCTATCGCAGCCTGGGCGACGAGGCGGCGCAATCGGTCGTCGCCCGCGTCGACAGCGGTGCGCGCCTCGAATGGCTACCGCTCGAAACGATCGCGTACAGCGGCTGCATCGCGCGCAACGATCTGCGCTTCGAGCTCGCACCCGATGCCGAGATGATCGGCTGGGACGTTCTCGCGCTCGGCCTGCCGACGTCGAATGAGCCCTTCGAGCGCGGCCGCTTCACGCAGAAGATCGAGCTGCCCGGCGCGTGGCTCGAGCGCGGCGTGATCGATGCGAGCGACCATCGACTCCTCGACTCACCGCTCGGATTCGCCGGCCATCGCGTGACGGGCACGCTGTGGTTCGGCGCAGGCACGCCGATGGGCGATGCGAGGCGCGCGACGATGCTCGATGCGGCACGCGCCGTGATCGATGGCGATGCGCTCGCACCGACCGCAGGTGCCACGTCGCCGTGCGCCGAGGTGATCGTGCTGCGCGTGCTCGCGCACCGCGTCGAGCCGCTGATGGCGCTCCTCGTTCGCGTGCGCGCGGCGTGGCGGCGGGCCGCATGGTCGCTCGATGGCGCGCCGCCGCGCGTGTGGCGCACCTGAGCGGCGAAGAAAATTTCACTCCGGCTCTCTCCCGCAGGCGGGCGATAGAGTCAGCACGTTGGCTCCTCTCCCGCCACCGGGAGAGGAGCCATGGCGCCTTGCGCCGTGATCAGCCCGGCTTTGCGGCCGCGGCCGGCGCGACGCGCCGCAGGAATGCCATTGCCGCCTGCCAGTGCGGCTCGATGGCGCCGGCGTTGCGGTCGCTGCGCAGCGTCGACGAACCATGCACGCTCGCCCCCTTCGAAATAAACTGCTGCTTGTCGCTGCCCTTCACCGCCTTCAGGATCGCCGCCGACGCCGCGATCTCGTCCGGCGTGCTCGCCTGGTCGATGAAGACTGGCACCGTGACCTGCGCAGCGGCCTTGCGCACCAGGTCGGGCTTGTCGTCGAAGTATTCACCGGGCGAAAACGACAGCAAGCCGGCGATGTCTTGCGGGTGGCGCGCGGCGAGCACGAAGATCAGCGACGACGAATAGCTCGAACCCCAGAGCACGACCTTCGCACCCTTTGCGTCGGCCTTCGCCCACCCGAACGCGGCCTCGAGGTCGGGCAACGCGGCCTCGTAGCCTTGTTCTTGATTGAAGGGCGCCGCGGTCGCGTTCGGCGCGAACAGGTCGCCACCCGATCGCTGGTCGATCGCCAACACGCTGTAGCCGGCAGCATTGAGGCGGGCCGCGATCGGCGTGTATTCGGCGTGGCTCGAGCCGGCCTGGTGGAACGCGACGACGAGTGGCGCTCGCGGGTTCGCTGCGCGCCATATTTCGCCGTGAACGACCACGCCATCGGCCGCTTTCAATGTCACCGGCTCGGCCCCCGCGGCGAACGCCGCCAGGGCCAGCACGGCCCCACAGATCCCTCTCGTCATCGGTCACCCCTCGCGGCGCGCACGGTCGCCGGCGCGGTATCGTCGCATCGAACATGAACGAACGCCTTGCCGTCTTTCCCCAATACCTGCTGCCCAAGCGCGGCCTCACGTCGTTCGCCGGCTGGGTCGCGGGCAACGAGCGCGGCGACACCACGACCCGGCTGATCCGCTGGTTCGTGGCCAAGTACCGGGTCGACATGGCCGAGGCCGCGAGCCCCGACATCACGAGCTACAAGAGCTTCAACGACTTCTTCACGCGGGCCTTGAAGCCCGGCGCGCGGCCGCTTGCCGATACCGCGCTGGTGTGCCCGGTCGATGGCGCGATCAGCCAGTTCGGCCCGATCTCGCACAACCGCGTCGTACAGGCCAAGGGTCACGACTACGCCACCACCGCACTGGTCGGCGGTGACGCGTCGCTTGCGGCACGCTTCGAGAACGGCCACTTCGCGACCATCTATCTGAGCCCGAAGGACTACCACCGCATCCACATGCCCTGCACCGCGACGCTCATGCGCATGATCTACGTGCCGGGCGACCTGTTCTCGGTGAACCCGACCACCGCGCGCGGCGTGCCCGGCCTCTTCGCACGCAACGAGCGCGTCGTGTGCGTGTTCGAGTCCGCGTACGGACCGTTCGTGCTCGCCCTCGTCGGCGCGACCATCGTCGGCAGCATGGCCACCGTGTGGCACGGCGTCGTCAACCCGCCACGCACGCCCGACGTGCGCGAATGGCGCTACGACGAGGCCGACATCACGCTACAGCAGGGCGACGAGATGGGCCGCTTCCTGCTCGGCTCGACGGTCGTATTGCTGTTCCCGCGCGGGCCGTTGCGATTCAACGCGGCGTGGGCACCGGCAAAGCCCGTGCGGCTCGGCGAAGCGATGGCGGAGTGGCCCGCGGCCACGGAGTGAGCCAGGCATGCCCCTCTCCCTCCGGGAGAGGCCTAGGGTGAGGGGTGGTGCGGCACGGCCCTCACCCCAACCCTCTCCCAAAAGGAGAGGGAGCAAGGCAACTCACTCGAGCTTCCACTTCCCGTCGACCACCTTCACGATCACTCGGGCCCGCTGGTCGAGGCCGAGGTGATCCTTGGCCGACATGTTGACCACGCCGTTCGACACGTGCAGGTCATGCAGCCCTTCGATGGCCTCGCGCAGCGCAACGCGGAACTCCCGCGTGCCGGGTTGCGCTTTCGTCAACGCGATGGGAACGGCCGCGCTTAACAGCAGCCCCGCGTCCCACGTGTAGGCGCCAAACGCCGACACGCTACCCGCACCGTAAGTCGCTTCGTAGCGCTTCGCGTAGTCGGTGGCCGCGACCTTGGCCGCGTTGTCGGCGGGCAATGAAGCCGCGACGACGACCGGGCTCGTCGGCACGAACATGCCCTCGATGTCCTTCGCGCCGACCCGCAGGAAGTCGTTGTTCGCGACGCCGTGGTTGAAGTAGACGCTGCCCTTGTAGCCGCGATCGACCAGCGCTTTGGCCGGCAGCACCGCCGGCGTGCCCGATGCCCCGATCACCACCATGTCGGGGTTGGCCGATGCGATCTTCAAGATCTGCGCGGTGACGCTGGTGTCGCGCGGCGCGAAGCGCTCGTTGGCGACGATCCTGATCTTGCGCGCCTCGGCGAACTTCTCGAACTCGGCGTAGAACGCCTCGCCGAGCGCGTCGTTGAAGCCGATGTAGGCCATCGTCTTCATGCCGCGCCTGGCGGCGTGCTCGAGGATCGCGAGCACCATCATCGTGTCGGTCTGCGGCGTCTTGAACATCCACGCCTTCTTCGCGCTCATCGGTTCGATGATGCGAGCCGACGACGCGAGCGAGATCACCGGCGTCTCGTTCTCCGCGATCACGTCGATCATCGCCAGCGTGTTCGGGGTGGTGGTCGAGCCGATGATCACGTCGACCTTGTGTTCGGCGATGAGCTTTCTCGTGTTGACGACGGCCGAGCTGCTGTCGCTCGCGTCGTCGAGCACGATGTACTCAACAGTCTTGCCGCCGATGGTCTTCGGCAGCAACGCGATGGTGTTCTTCTCGGGCACGCCGAGCGAGACCGCCGGGCCGGTTGTCGAAAGCGTGACGCCGACCTTGATCTGCGCCGTTGCCAGCGACGAGACGCCCGCGAGGGCGACGAGGCCGAGCGAGGCAATGACGCGACGTGGGAAAGTCATGGTGAAGGATCCTCGAGAGGTGGTGCCGCGGTCGGTCGGGTCAAGACGCGATCAACACGACCGGCAGCGACAGGTGGCCGCGAAAGCGAACCCGCCGCGAGCGTAGCGCCGGCCCCGCGAGGCGGTAGTGGGGAAAGCGCGCGATGAAGCGGCCGATCGCGACCTTCGCTTCGAGCCGGCCGAGGTTCATGCCGACGCACTGGTGGATGCCGGAGCCGAACGCGAGGTGGCGATTCGGCGCCCGCGCGATGTCGAGCACGTCGGGCGCGGTGAACACCGTCGGGTCGCGGTTGGCCGCGCCGATGCAGAGCGTCACGCGCGTGCGCGGGCCGAACGGCTCGCCACCGATCTCGCACGCGCTGGTGCTGATGCGGTTGCCGAGCTGGTTCGAGCTCTCGATGCGCAGGAACTCCTCGATCGCTGTCTTGATGAGCCCGGGGTCGGCGACGAGCAGCGCCTTTTGTTCCGGCGCATCGAGCAACGACTTGAGGCCGTTGCCGATCAGGTTGGTCGTCGTCTCGTGGCCGGCATTGAGCAGGAAGATGCAGTTGTGCAGCAGTTCGAGCGGTTGCAAGGTCTCGCCGGTCGACGAGTCGCCCTGGATGAGGCGCGTGAGCACATCGGTGTCCGGGTCGCCCGGCCTGGCGCGCCGCTCGGCGACGAGCCCTTCGAGATAGGCGAGCATGTCTCGCACCGCCGCGTTGCCGCGGGCCTCGAGCGCGGGGGCGAGCGAAGGCTCGAGCGCGCCGAGAATGGCCAGCGACCAGTCACGCATCGGGCCGCGTTCTTCGGCCGGCACGCCGAGCAGGTTGCCGATCACCTCGACCGGGATCGCACCGCAGAACGATTCGATCAGATCGATCCGGGCAGGGCCGCGTGCGGCCATGTCGTCGAGCAGCGCGTCGACCAGCGCGACGAGCCGTTCCTCCATCGCCGCGATGTGCTTGGGCGTGAGGGCAGCCGCCAGCAGGCGCCGCACGCGCGTGTGCGAAGGCGGGTCGTTGAAGACGAGGCTCGTCGTGTGATGCTCGAAAAGGTGCGAGCCGGCGCCGTACTTCGGCGCGAACTCTTCGCGCTTGTCGGAACTGAAGGTCGACACGTCCTTGTAGACCGCGACGATGTCGGCGTAGCGCGTAAGGAACACGCTGCCATCGGGCATCCGCTTCACCGGAGCGGTCTCGCGCAGTGCGCGATAGGTGGGGAACGGGTCGTCGTAGAACGCGTTGGTCGGACGGGTCAGATCGAACCCCGTGGCGAGCGTTCCATCGAACGTCATCGATGATCGGGGGTCAGCGAAAGATGTCGCCGCACTGCGACGTGCTCTGCTCGCCCACCGTGTCGCTCGCGATCTGCGACGTGACGATCCGGCCGTTGCGATCGGCCGTGATGCGCACCCGGCAGAGGTTGTCGTCAGGGCTCATGGTGCCGGGCGCCACGAACTTCAACTTTGATTGCCAAAGGAAACTCACCGAGCCGTCCGAGCCTTCCTCGCGCGTTCGCGTGCCCCCGTATCGATCGACGAAGTCGGCGAGCTTCATGCCATTCAGCTTGCGGTTGACGATGCCTTGCGGGTCGCGCTCGGGGTTGCTGAACACGGAACACGCGCCGAGGCCGACCGCACTGGCGGCGAGCGCAACGACCACGCGGCGGGATCGAACGAGGTTCACGGGATGGCATCCTTCGAGTGACTCGGCATTCTCGCCCTTTCGCGGTCGGCTGTTTCTCGCCGGCGAGTGCGTGCGCGATGATCGCAGCGCCGCTGGTCGTCGAGGAGACGCGAGGGGCCCGCATCGGCGAGCGAGTCGCCTGCACAAACGGTCAGACACGCATCGCCGCTCAGGGCAAAATCGCGGGGCTGCTGCGGCGTCGTGCCGTCGCGAATCGCCTCACCGCCCAGGGAACTCCACTTATGCGTCTCTCATCCATCGCCTTGATCGCCGTCGCAAGCAGCCTGCCATCGCTCGCGTCGGCGAGCTGCTTTTCGATCTACACGCGTCAGGACAGGCTCGTCTACCAGTCGACCGTCATCCCGATCGATCTCGCGCTGCCGATCAGCCAGGGCTTGCGGCCGAGTTTCCCCAACACCCACATGGTGATGGACCCCAACGAGACCTCGTGCACCGAGGTCGGCCCGGGCAGTTCGAGCGCGCGCGGCGTATCGCGCGATCTGAACCAGAGCATGTCGACCGGCCCGCTCGGCCGGTCGCCGGTCACGCGCGACGCGCGCGCCCCGGTCTCCACCGCCGTCGGCTCGCGCAACGCGGCCGGCAGGTAACCCGCTCGCCGGTCGCGCAGCGCCGGCGCGAACCTTCACGAACCCTCGCTCAGAAGGGAAGCCGCCCTGTCGATTCGCCGACCTGAGCTGCGGCGTCGCACCGTCATCGGGCTCGCGTGCGCAGGCGTGCTGGCTGCCCTCGTCGTCGCGTTCGACTGGAACTGGCTGAAGCCACCCCTCGAACACCACCTGTCGGCGAAGTCGCATCGCGCGGTTCGCATCGGCGACCTGCACGTGAGCTTCGGTGCGGGTTGGCAGCCGACGGTGCGCTTGCGCCAGGTCTTCGTCGAGAACGCGCCATGGGCCTCGAAGCGGCCCCTTGCCCAGATCGGCGAAGCGGCGTTCACGCTCGACGCGACCAGTCTCCTCGCCGACCTGACGGTCGTGACGCGCCTGCGCCTGGTCGATGCGGAGGTGAGCATGGAACGCGAGGCCGATGGCCTGCGCAACTGGCGCCTCACGCGGCCCGACGATCGCGGGCCGGGACGCATCCGCGTGCAGCGGCTCGAAGCGCAACGCACCCACCTCGCGATCATCGACAAGATGTCCGATATCGAGATCGATGCGGTGACATCGCCGATCGACAAGCCCGCGGTCGAGGGCGGCGTCGCTCTGTCCAACGCCATCGTCCTGTCGGGCCGCCTGCACACCGCGATCTTCAAGGCAAATGTCGCGACCACCGACACGCTGACGCTACGCGACACCGGCGAGCTCTTCTCGTGGCGCGCCCGGTTGATGTCCGGCGACACCACACTCGACATCGATGGCCGCGCGGGCGACATCCTGCGACAGGTTGCGATCGATGGGCACGTCGTGTTGCAGGGCCAGAGTCTCGCGGGTCTGCAGCCGTGGGCGCGCACGGCCCTGCCCGCCTCGCGACCCTATCGCCTGGATGCGCACATGACGAAGACCGGGCCGCGTGCCGAGTGGTCGTCGCTGGTCGGGCAGGTCGGTCGTTCGCGAGTGCAGGGCCGGTTCGCGTTCGAGCGGGCGAACGGTCGCACATCGATCGGGGCCGACCTGCAGAGCCCGTTCGTCGACGCCGGTGACGTCGACTGGTCGTCGCTGCGACGGGCGGCTTCGGTCATGGCGTCTGCTTCGGCCTCCTTTCCTGCGCCGGCATCGGCGTTGGCATCGCCTTCAAGCGCGTCGAGCATTACCACGCGCAGTGCCCGTGCGCCTAACCGTGGCCCGATCGACAGCGATCGCCTGCGCGGCCTCGACGCCGACATCGCGCTGCGCATCGACAGACTCGAGGGCACGCCGATCCATGCGGTGCAAGGCCTGCAACTGCAGGCCAACGCGAAGGCCGGCGTGCTTTCGCTGTCGACGTTCGATCTCGGTCTGGCCGGTGGCCACGTGACCGGCCAGGCGACGCTCGACGCGACGGCCGACACGCCGACGTCGCAAGCCCGATTCGCGATGCGGCACGTCCAACTCGGCGGCCTGCTGCCCGAGCGCGGCGACAAGAAACGCATCGCCGGGTTCCTCGATGGCCGCGCCGATCTGCAGGCACGCGGCCCAAGCCTCGACGCATGGCTCGCCGACGCGAACGGATCAGCCCGCTTGAACCTCACGGCCGGCAGCATCGCCAAGCTGCTCGACGGCGAACTCGGCCTCGACGGCGCGCGGATCGCCGGTGCGTGGCTGACCGATGCCGAACAGGTGCCGATCCGCTGCGCGGTCCTTGCGCTCGATCTGCGGGCCGGCCAGGCGACGCTGCGCGAGCTCGCGCTCGATACCGACAAGACCACCCTCGTCGGCACCGGTCGCATCGACTTGCGCGCGCGCTCGCTAGATCTCGTGCTCACGCCGCAATCGAAGTCGGCCGGTTTGCTGACTTTGCGGCGTTCGATCCGCGTCAGCGGCCCCTGGAAGAAGCCCGACCTGAAGCTGGTTGACAAGCTCGCATCGCCGGGCGCGCCAGCCACCGCTGCGTGCAAGGCGTGACGCGGACTGCAGCCCGTCAGTATCCCAACGACAGCCCGCTCCGATAGCGCGGATCGATCGCGCCGTAGAACCGGTTCTTGCCGACCGGCTTGCCGCCGAGGGACGGCGCGCCGATCAGGATCGCGGCCACGTGGTTCTGCGGCCGTTGCGCGACGATGGTGTGGCCCATCGCGGCCAACAACTTCTGCGTGTCGGGGTTCAGCGCATACGGCTCGGCGTAGACCTGGTCGGGCAGCCACTGCTCGTGGAAGCGCGGCGCGTCGACCGCCTCCTGCACCGTCATGCCGTAGTCGATCACGTTGATGAGCGTGTGCACGACCGTCGTGATGATCCGGCTGCCACCCGGCGTGCCGAGCACCATCACCGGCTGCCCCCCTTTCGAGACGATGGTCGGGCTCATCGAACTCAGGGGCTTCTTGGCCGGAGCGATCGAATTGGCCTGACCCTGCACCAGGCCGTACAGGTTCGGCACGCCGACCTTCACGGTGAAATCGTCCATCTCGTTGTTGAGGATCACGCCGGTGCCCTCGGCCGTGACCTTCGCACCGAACCAGTCGTTGAGCGTGTACGTCACGCCGACCACGTTGCCGAACCGATCGGCGATCGAGTAGTGGGTGGTGTTGCTGCCTTCGTGCGGCGGCGTGCCGGGTCTGACCTCGCGTGAGACGCCAGCCTTCGCGAGGTCGATCACGTCGCGCACGCGTGCGGCGTAGGCCTTCGACGTGAGCCGTGCGATCGGGTTGTCGACGAAGTCGGGGTCGCCGAGCTCGTGGTTGCGGTCGAGGTAGGCGTGCCGCATCGCTTCGATCTGCACATGCACGGCAGCGGCCGAGCGGAAGCCCAGCGCCTGCAACGGGTAACCCTCGAGCACGTTCAGGATCTCGCAGATCGCGACGCCGCCCGAGCTCGGTGGCGGTGCCGCGACGATGTGATAACCGCGGTAATCACATTCCACCGGCGCCAGCTCGCGCACCCGGTAGTGGTCGAAATCGGCTTGCGTGAGGAGGCCGTGGCCGGCCTGGCTCGACGCGATCAGCGCCGCGGCGACCGGTCCCTTGTAGAAGCCATCGGCGCCGCGTTCGGCGATCGCCCGGAGCGTGCGGGCGAGGTCGCGTTGCACGAGGGGGTCGCCGGCGGTCACGGCCTTGCCGTTCCGGAAGAAGATGCGCACGCTCGCCGCGTCGGCCTCCAAACCGCTCGAGGCAACGTCGAACATGTAGGCGTCGCCATCGTCCAGCGTGAAGCCGCGCTCGGCGAGGGCGATGGCGGGTGCGATCAGCTCGCCGCGCGGCCTGGTGCCGTAGCGCTTGCGCGCGAGCTCGAGGCCGGCCACCGTGCCCGGCACCGCGACCGCGAGATGGCCGAGGGTCGAGCGCTTCGGGATCACCTCGCCGTTCGCATCGAGATACATGTCGCGCGTGGCGGTGAGCGGCGCGGCTTCGCGGAAATCGAAGAAGGTCTTCCTGCCGTCGGCGAGCTGCAGCGTCATGTAGCCGCCGCCGCCCAGGTTGCCGGCCGCCGGGTAGACCACCGCGAGCGCGTAGCCGACAGCCACCGCCGCATCGATCGCGTTGCCGCCGCGCTTCAGCACGTCAACGCCGATCTTCGTGGCCAGGCGCTGTGCCGTCACCACCATGCCGTGCTCGCCGCCGACCGGCGCGAGCGAGGCGGCGCGAGCCGCCGGCACGACGCTGGAAAAGGCCCCGAACGTCAGCCACATGAAAGCACTCCATCGTGCGAAAAGATGTGTCGAAATGTGCTTTCTCATTGGCTCAGTTTATGCGGCGCGATACCGTGCCGAAATGCCGCGTGGAGCCTCGCGCGAGAGGGGTTTGGTCACAGACAACGCGGGGCTCGCATCGATAAGATGAATTCGTGATGAAGATGCGCCTATCTCTCCCCCTCGTCTCTTGCCGGTCCGCCACGCGGCTGAAGACGGTGCTCGCCATCGTGGCCGCCGCTCTCGGCCTGGTGTCGCTATCCGGCTGCAGCCCGGTCAGCCTGGTGATGAGTGCCACGGGCGTCGCGACGGATACCAGCATGACGTGGGACATCGTCAAGCACCTTCACACCAAGCTCACCGAAGACGACCCGCGCGCGTGCTTTCTCGTCAACAGCGTGCAGCGCGCGCTGAACGGCCGCTGCGGCGCGTTCGTGCCGGGCAGCCTGACGGCGGCCGACATCGCGAACTCCGGCTACTCGGGTTGCATCGTCGACATCGCGGTGCGCGACCCCAAACTGTGGCCCGCGGTGCCGGAACTGATCGAGAAAGGCGCGCGGCCGGCGACCTGCGTGATCTCGCCGCTCGCCGAGCTCGCCGAACTCCACCCGTGCCCCGATTTTTCGAAGGCGTCGCCGGCGGTGCTCGCGTCGCTGCGCCAGCTCGCCGAGACCGACCCGCGCGCCGTTCGCCACGACGTGTTCCGCATGTTGAGCTGCCCGAGCGCACGTGTCGCCGGGCTCGATCACGTGCTCGAGGGCTGGCTCGACAAGGGCCGGCTCGAACCCGGCAAGCTTTCGTTCAGCCCGCTCGGCGCCTTGCACCCGGAGATGATCCAGTCGCGTTTCAGTCGTGAACTCGAGGTAGCCGGCCACAGCGCCGAGAGCGCGATGGGTTCATACGACGGCGCGTTGCCGAGCGGCTTTGAGGAAGCGCTGCGCACCAGCGACTACGCCGCCCTCGAGTGGTGGTTCTACCGCGTGCCGCGCCTAGCCAGCAAGGTGCCGCCGATGCACGGCGGTGAGCTCGCGTGGCTGCCGCTGCAACGCGTGCTGGTGCCGAATTTCCTGGCCGCGCCAGAAACGCGCAAGCGGATGGTCGAGTTCCTGATGCACCACGGCGCGAGCCCGTGGGCGCATCTGCCGTTCGACCCGAACCGGTCGATCGTCAACTACGCGCAGTCGGTGAAGAGCCCGCTCGTCGCGCTGCTTGATCCGCCGGTGAAGCTGCAGCCGGCGGCGCCGAAGGTGGCGCAGGCGCCGGCCGGCGATGCGAGCTTGCGCAGCGCCATGCACGGGCAATCGGCGCGCACGCCGTAAGGCAGGGAACTCAGTCGTTCGCGAAGCTGTAAGGCCCGCCGCGCTCGAGCGCGCGCGCATAAGCCGGCCGTGCGTGAATGCGCTTCAGATAAGCCATCAGATGGGGCCGACCCGCATCGAGCCCGGCGCGCTGCCGCGACGCTTCGACCGGAAAGCTCATCTGGATGTCGGCCGCGCTGAATTCGCTGCCCGCGAACCACTCGCTCTGGCCGAGTTCGGCTTCCATGAAATCGAGCTGGCGTTGCAGGTTCGGGTCCACCATCGCCTTCAACACCCGATCCGAAATGCCCCTGGCGACCGGCTTCGCGAAGAACGGCATCTTCGACGTCTTGATGCGCTCGAAGATCAGCTTCAGCAGCAGCGGCGACATCGCCGAGCCTTCGGAGAAGTGCAGCCAGTACACGTAACGCCGATGCTCCGGCGTGCCGCGTGCGGGCATCAGACGGCCACCGCCATGGGCCTCGAGCAGGTACTCGACGATCGCGCCCGATTCGGCCATCGTGACGTCGCCATCGGTGATGACCGGCGACTTGCCGAGCGGGTGCACCTTCAACAGCTCGGGCGGGGCCAGCATCGTCTCGGGGTTGCGCTGGTGCTTCTTCAGTTCGTACGGCAGGCCGAGCTCTTCGAGCAGCCAAAGCACGCGCTGCGAGCGCGAGTGGTTGAGGTGGTGGACGGTGATCATGGGCGCTGCCGATGGCGTGGTGAGCGAACACCATTGTCGGTCGATGTGACCGAGGGCAGCCATCGCGAGGGCGCTGCTCCTGACATCTGGACACGCGCTCGAGCACCCTACTGCATCGGAGTCGCACGGCCGCCCGGACGAAAGCCTTCGGCCCGCAGCACGGCCCGGATCCCCTCGATCATCGTCGCGGGCGCCAGATACTCGGGATGGGCGCGAAAGAGTGCGGCAGCGTCGCTCATGCGCACGAGAGCCCCGAAAGCGCGTTCGGCGTCGCTGATCTCGCGCGGCCCGATGGCCATCAGCGGGATCGCCCGCCCTGAGGGCGCCGCTGCAGCCAGCGCGCGCAGTGCCGGTGCCTGCTTCTCGCAGCGACAGGCGGCGGTGGCGCTGACGAGCCCGCAGGTCTTCTTCAGGAACGGGTCGAGCGAGCGACGCGCCCGAGACAGGCGCTGGCGGTAGGCCGCGGGCGCGATATCGAGCACCTCGGCGCCTTCGTCGGCAGACACGCCGAACACGGTATCGAGCACGTAGGCGAGGCGCTGCTCGCGGTCGAGCGTCATCAGCATGTTCTGGGTGCAACCGATCGCCACCTGTCGGGCCGCCAGCTTGTCTTCGGGGGTGAGCGGCGTGCCGGGGCCGGCGAGCGTCAGCGAAGCGCCGAAGTCGAGGCCGGCATGCAGACGCTCGGCCATCGACTCGAGCGAGGTCTCTGGCGACTCGCGGCTGCGCGTCAGCGCCGTCAGCAGGTGGTTGCGCGCGACTCGGAAGACCCAGGTTGCGAATGCCGCTTCGCCGCGATAGCCGGCCAGGTGGGTCACGACTTTCAGCAAGATCTCCTGGGTTGCGTCGCCGGCGTCTTCGCGGTTGCCGAGCATGCGCACGGCGCAATTGAACACGCCCGGCTGAATCGCCCGCAGCAAAGCGTCGATCGATGCCAAGTCGCCCTCGACGGCGGCGGCCAGCAGGCCCGGCTCGGGTTCGGCGATCTTCATGGCTGCGGCGCCGACAACTCGATCCGATTGTCCGCCGAAGCCGTCGGCAACAAAATCGGCGTGTCGAACCATTCGATCCGGGCGTCGACCCCGTAGGTCTTCTTGACGCGCTCGTGCCAGGCGGCATCGAACCAGCGATCGGCAGCGGCCTGGTCGCGCCAGAGATAGACGCCGCCGAAGGTGCCGTCGGCGCCGATCGTGAAGTACTTGCGCAGCAGCCCGTCGACGCGGCGATAGACCGGCACGGCGGCCCGGAACTCGGCGATCAGGCGCGCACGGTCGATGCCGGCCGGCGTCGGGATTGCAACGAGGGTGCCGACCGCCGCGCTGTCGGTCGCCCGCGGCGTGCCGCCCGGCGTGTTGTCGATCGCAACCGGCGCATCCAGGAAGCGGACGTCGGCCTTGACGCCGCGTTCCTTCTCGACGCGGGCGTACCAGGCCGGGTCGAACCAGGCGGCGGCGCTGGCGCGGTCTTTCCAGTAGTAGAGGCCGCCGTACTGGCCGCCCGGGCGAGCGAAGGAATAGGCCTTGTAAGCAAGGCCGGGAAGGTTGTCGTATTGCGCCATCGTGTCGCGCATCTTGCCGGCGACGACGGCACGCGGTGCATACCAGGGTGTCGGTACCTCGACGATCGCGACGACGGCGGCTGGTGCGTCATCGGCGTGCGCGATGGATGGCGCTAGGGCCGCGGCGGCGGCCAGGGCCGCACCGCCGAACAGCGAACGTGGCGACGACGCCGTGGGGAACGTGGGAGTGAAAGATGAAGAAGACATGGGGTGCCTCGCGTCGGTGAAGGTGGACGGCGGGAATCTCCCCGCCTCCTTCCTTTGACTCGCGACGCCCCTCGTTTGTGACACGGCCGGGTCAGATCGAGATCTTGTGCCGTACGCCGTCAGCTTCCATGTCTGCGCCACGACCGCTCTGCACGACCTCGCCGCGATCCATCACGAGGTACCGGTCGGCCAGCTCGGCGGCAAAGTCGTAATACTGCTCGACCAGCACGATCGCCATCGGCGTCGGCCGGCCGTTCACCGGCAGCCCGGTGTCGGCGAGCATGCGGATGACCCGGCCGATGTCCTTGATGATGTTGGGCTGGATGCCCTCGGTCGGCTCGTCGAGGACCAACAGGCGCGGCGTCGCCGCGAGCGCCCTCGCGATCGCGAGCTGCTGCTGCTGTCCGCCCGACAGGTCGCCGCCACGCCGGTGCAGCATCGCCTTCAGCACCGGGAACAGCTCGAACAGTTCGCCCGGCAGCGGCGTGCCTGAGGGCTTGTGGGCCAGGCCCATCGCGAGGTTGTCCCGCACCGTCAGGCGGCTGAAGATCTCGCGCCCCTGCGGAACATAGCCGATGCCGGCCCGCACACGCTCGTAGGGCGCAGCACGGGTGATCTCATGCCCCTCGAAGGTGATGGTGCCCGAACGAACGGGCACGATGCCCATCAGACTTTTGAGGAGCGTCGTCTTGCCGACGCCATTGCGGCCGAGGATCACCGTCACCTCGCCGGGCCGCGCGTCGATCGACACGTTCCGCAGGATGTGCGATCCGCCGTAGAACTGGTTGATCGATGCGACTTCGAGCAACGGGGCGCTATCTCCCAAGATAGACCTCAACCACCTTCTCGTTGCGCTGCACGTCTGCAAGCGACCCTTCGGCCAGCACGCTGCCTTCGTGCAGCACCGTCACCTTCTTCGCCGGGTTCGCGTGCGTGAGCGCGTGGATGAACTTCATGTCGTGTTCGACGACGACGAGGGAGTGGCTGCCTTCGAGCGACAGGAAGAGCTCGGCCGTGCGCTCGGTCTCTTCATCGGTCATGCCGGCGACGGGCTCGTCGAGCAGGAGCAGCTTCGGGCTCTGGATCAGCAGCATGCCGATCTCGAGCCACTGCTTCTGGCCGTGCGAAAGCAGGCCGGCGGTGCGCTGCGCGCTGTCCATCAGGTGGATGAGCGTGAGCGTCGCGCCGATGCGGTCGAGTTGCTCGCTGTTGAGGCGGAACACCATCGACGAACGCACCGCTCGATCGGCCTTCAAGGCGAGCTCGAGGTTCTCGAATACCGAGAGGCGCTCGAACACCGTGGGCTTCTGGAACTTGCGGCCGACGCCGACCGACGCGATCTCGTTCTCGCGCAGCCGCAGCAGGTCGATCGTCGAGCCGAAGAAGCAGCTGCCGGCGTCGGGCCGCGTCTTGCCGGTGATGACGTCCATCATCGTCGTCTTGCCGGCGCCGTTCGGGCCGATGATGCAGCGCAGCTCGCCGGCGCTGATGCTCATCGACAAGGCGTTCAGCGCCTTGAAACCGTCGAAGCTCACGGTGATGTCATCGAGGTACAGGATGGCGCCGTGAGAGGTGTCGATCGCGCCCGGCGCGTGCACGCGCGAGTAGCTCGTCTCGCGGCCGCCGGAGAGCTGCACCGGGGTGACGGTGCGCGTTTCGATGGCGCGCCTGGCGCGAGCACCGGCGCGCATGAGCTCCGGCGTCATGAGAGATCGCCCTGCGCGGTGAGGTTGGCGTGCTGCGTGGTGCCGACCGCGATGCCCTCCTCGCGTTTCGCGCTGCGCGTCAGTCGCGCGCGCGCCCGCGCGAGCGCCGACTCGGGACCGCGGAACAGGCCGACGATGCCTTGCGGCAGGAACAGCGTGACGGCGATGAACATGCCACCGAGCACGTAGAGCCAGAACTCGGGAAACGCCTGCGTCAGGTAGCTCTTCGCGCCGTTCACGAAGAAGGCGCCGATGATCGGCCCGATCAGCGTGCCACGGCCGCCGATCGCGGCCCAGATGGCGATCTCGATGCTCGCCGCCGGCGCCATCTCTTTCGGGTTGATGATGCCGACCTGCGGCACGTAGAGCGCGCCGGCGATGCCGCACATCACCGCCGAGATGACCCAGATCGCGAGCTTGTAGGCGAGCGGGTCGTAGCCGGTAAACATCACGCGCGTCTCGGCGTCGCGGATGGCCTGCAGCACGCGGCCGAACTTGCTCGCGACCAGCCAGCGCGCCGCGATGAAGAGCAAGATCAGCGTGAAGCCGGTGATAACGAAGAGCGTCATCCGCATGCTCGGCGTGTTGATCGGCACGCCGAGGATTCGCTTGAAGTCGGTGAATCCGTTGTTGCCGCCGAAGCCGGTCTCGTTGCGCAGAAAGAGCAGCGAGGCCGCGAACGTGAGCGCCTGCGTGATGATCGAGAAATACACCCCCTTGATGCGAGAGCGGAACGCGAAGAAGCCGAACACGAAGGCGAGCACGCCGGGCACCAGCACCACGAGCAGCAGCGTCATCGGGAACGAATTGCTGGAGGTCCAGTGCCAGGGCAGCGTCTTCCAGTCGAGGAAGACCATGAAGTCGGGCAGCTCCGACTGGTAGTTGCCGTCGCGGCCGATCTGCCGCATCAGGTACATGCCCATCGCGTAGCCACCGAGCGCGAAGAAGAGCGCGTGGCCGAGCGAGAGAATGCCGGTGTAGCCCCAGATCAGGTCCATCGCGAGCGCGCAGATGGCATAGCACATGATCTTGGCGACCAGCTGGACCGCGAAGTTCGAAAGGTGGAACGGGTTGCCGTCAGGTACCACGAGGTTGAGCAGCGGCGCGACCATGCCGATCACGATCGCCGCGATCAGCAACGCGAGCCACGACCTCGGGCCGAAGAGCCGTGTCGACGGTGCCTTCAGCGACCCGGGCGACGTGCGCGCGATCGACGCGATCACGGCGCTCATCGGGAGCCTCCGCGCTGCGCGCTGCGGTATTCGCCTTTCGGGCGGCCGGGCAGGCTCATTGGACTACCTTCGCGCCTTGCGCTACGGTATTCGCCTTTCGGGCGGCCGGGCAGGCTCATGCCTCCGCGCTCCGGCCCTTCATTGCGAAGATGCCCTGCGGCCGCTTCTGGATGAAGATCACGATGAAGACCAGCACCATGATCTTCGCGAGTACCGCCCCCTGCCAGCCCTCGAGCAGCTTGTTGAGCACCCCGAGGCCCATCGCCGCGTAGACCGTGCCGGCGAGCTGACCCACGCCGCCGAGCACCACCACCATGAACGAGTCGACGATGTAGCCCTGCCCGAGGTCGGGGCCGACGTTGCCGACCTGCGATAGCGCGCAGCCGGCGAGGCCCGCGATACCGGAGCCGAGCGCGAACGCGTAGGTGTCAACGCGCGCGGTGTTGACGCCCATGCACGCCGCCATCTGCCGGTTCTGCGTCACGCCGCGCACGAAAAGGCCGAGGCGCGTGCGTGCGATCAGCGCCGACACGCCTGCAAGCACCAGCACCGCGAACGCGACGATGGCGAGCCGATTCAGCGGCAACGTGACATTGCTCAGAACCTGCACGCCGCCCGACAGCCACGTCGGGTTCTCGACCGGCACGTTCTGCGCGCCGAACAGCGACCGCACGCCCTGCTGCAGCACGAGGCTGATGCCCCAGGTCGCGAGCAGCGTCTCGAGCGGCCGGCCGTAGAGCCAGCGGATGATGCTGCGCTCGAGCGCGGCGCCGACGAGCGCGGCCGCGAGGAACGAGATCGGGATCGCGGCCAGCACGTAGGCGTCGAAGAGGCCCGGCAAATACGCGCGGAACGCGTTCTGGATCACGTAAGTCGCATAGGCGCCGATCATCATCAGCTCGCCGTGCGCCATGTTGATGACGCCCATCAGCCCGTAGGTCACAGCGAGGCCGAGCGCGACCAGCAAGAGAATCGAGCCGAGGCTGACGCCGGTGAAGAGCACGTTGAGGCGTTCGCCCCACACGAGGCGGTTCTCGATCCGGCCGAGCGCGACGCCGATCGCGCTCTTCACGTCGGGCTCGGTCTCGACCTTCTGGCGGTCGAGCAACAGCGTTTTGGTGACGGGCGTGCCGCTCTCGCCCAGCGCCTTCGCAGCGGCCCGGCGCGCCGCCTTGTCGGGGCTGCCGAGCAACAACGCCGAACGCACCGCGTCGAGCGCGTCGCGGACGGCCGGCACCTGCTCGGCCGCATGGGCCTTCTCGACGAGCGGCAGCTTGCTCGGGTCGGGTTCGGCGGCCAGCGTCTTGACCGCGTCGGCACGCACCTTGGGATCGGGCGAGAAAAGCTTGATGGAAGCCAGTGCGGCGTCGAGCTCGCCACGCATCTGGTTGTCGTTGACGATGTCTTCGGCACTCTCGGGCACCACGAGCTCCCGGCCCGTCACCGGGTCGAAGCCCTTGCCGTCCTTCATCATGTAGACGGCGTTGTCGGTGAACTTCACGGCATCGTCGGCGATGGCCTGGATCAGCGCGACGGTGCTCTCGTCGGCCGTCGGCAATGCGGCGTTGAGCGCGGCGATGCGTTCATCGATCGTGCCGACGACGAGCGCGCGCGCGGTGGGTGCGGTGAGCGCGAACGCGTGGCCGCCGAGCAGCGCGAACGCGAGCAGCACGGCGAGCGAACGCAGGCACCGCACCGCGCTCGCCGAGCGCGCTGAAAATGAAGCGGCACCCACCGAGGGTGCCGCCAGCGACGTCATGGAACGGAAGCCTCGTGCCGCGTCACGGTCACTTCTTCTCGGGCTCGTCTTTCTTGCCCTTGTTCTCGGGGATGTACGGGCTCCACGGCTGCGCCTTGACCGGCCCGGGCGTCTTCCACACCACGTTGAACTGGCCGTCGGCCTTGATCTCGCCGATGAACACCGACTTGTGAAGGTGGTGGTTCTTCGGGTCCATCATCGACGTGATGCCGCTGGGCGCCGGGAAGGTCTGGCCGGCCATCGCGGCGATGACCTTGTCGGTGTCGGTGCTGCCGGCCTTCTTCACCGCCTGCGCCCACATGTTGATGCCGATGTAGGTGGCTTCCATCGGGTCGTTGGTGAGCGGCTTGTCCTTGTGGCCGGCGACGTTCTTCGCCTTCGCGTAGTCGCTCCACTTCTTGATGAAGGCCGTGTTGGCCGGGCTCTTGATCGACATGAAGTAGTTCCAGGCCGCGAGGTGGCCGACGAGCGGCTTCGCATCGACGCCGCGCAACTCCTCCTCGCCGACCGAGAACGCGACGACGGGAACGTCCTTCGCCTTCAGGCCGGCGTTGCCGAGCTCTTTGTAGAACGGCACGTTCGAGTCGCCGTTGATGGTCGAAACCACGGCCGTCTTGCCGCCGGCGGAGAACTTTTTGATGTCGGCGACGATGGTCTGGTAATCGGAGTGGCTGAAAGGCGTGTAGGTCTCGACGATGTCGGTGTCCTTCACGCCTTTGCTATGCAGGAAGGCGCGCAGGATCTTGTTGGTGGTGCGCGGGTAGACGTAGTCGGTGCCGAGCAGCACCCAGCGCTTGGCGCCCTTGCCCATGAGGTACTCGACCGCAGGAATTGCCTGCTGGTTCGGCGCCGCGCCCGTGTAGAACACGTTCTTCGACAGTTCCTCGCCCTCGTACTGCACGGGATAGAAGAGCAGGCTGTTCAGCTCCTCGTAGACCGGAAGCACAGACTTCCTGCTCACGCTGGTCCAGCAGCCGAAGGTCACGACGCACTTGTTCTGGCTGATCAGCTGCTTCGCCTTCTCGGCGAACAGCGGCCAGTCCGACGCCGGGTCGACCACCACCGCCTCGAGCTGCTTGCCGAGCAGGCCGCCGTTCTTGTTGATCTCGTCGATCGACATCAGCGCCGTGTCCTTGAGCACCGACTCGGAGATGGCCATGGTGCCGGACAGCGAGTGCAGCACGCCGACCTTGATGGTGTCGGCCGCGTGGGCGAACGGCGTTCGGCCGAGGGTGGCGGCCCCCACTGCGACGGCACCGAGGGTCTTGACGGCTTGGCGGCGTGACGTGTCCATAGAAGAACGCTCCAGTGGTTTTACGAGGGAGGGTCAGGTGCAAGCCGTGTGCCAGCGGGAACTGGGCTTGCCAAGCGGCGGCCCGCCGCACGGGCATCGCGCGCCGAACGATCGAGCGCGCCCGTCGACGACGGGTATGGCTCCTGCTACCGTCGCGCTCCATGGAACTCACGCCGCGCGAGAAGGACAAGCTCCTGATCTTCACGGCCGCGCTGCTCGCGGAGCAGCGCCGCGCGCGCGGGCTGAAGCTCAACTACCCGGAGGCCGTGGCGTTTATCAGCGCGGCCATCATGGAAGGCGCGCGCGACGGCAAATCGGTGGCCGCGCTGATGAGCGAAGGCAAGACCTGGCTCACGCGCGCCGACGTGATCGACGGCGTGGCCGAGTTGATCCCCGAGATCCAGATGGAAGCGACTTTCGACGACGGCACCAAGCTGGTGACCGTGCACCAACCCATCGTTTGACCAAAGGAGATCGATGCCATGTCCCGACTGCTGCTCCCCGGCGCTGTCCTGATCGCCTGGGCCTCGACCCAGCCGGCGTTCGCGCACATCACCGGCTCGATGCAACCGCATTGGCACTGGAGCGACACGCTGGGCCTGACGGCCGTCGCCGCGCTGATGGCCGGCGCGGTGTGGTTCGACCGTCGATCGAGATGATTCCGGGGGAACTGCTGGTCGATGCCGGCGAGCATGTTCTGAACGCGGGTCGGCCGACCGCGACGATGGTGGTCGAGAACTGCGGCGACCGGCCGATCCAGGTCGGCTCGCACTACCACTTCGCCGAGACCAACGCGGCGCTGCGCTTCGACCGCGATGTCGCGCGAGGGATGCGGCTGAACATCGCGTCGGGCACGGCGGTGCGGTTCGAGCCGGGGCAGCAGCGCACGGTGGACCTGGTGGCGCTGGCTGGCGATCGCGTGGTGCACGGGTTTCGTGGGTTGGTGGGCGGGGCGCTGTGACTGTTGCAGCAATGAGCGAGATCGGGACGAGGGGGCGTCGCACTACGCTCATGCTCGCGGCAGAGGCCGCGAGCATGAGCGTAGTTGGCTATCCCGCGTCCGTGGCCCGTGATGCTTCAACGTCCAAGGCACGCTGATGGCCACCATCCAGCGCCGTGCCTATGCCGAGATGTACGGCCCGACCGTCGGCGACCGTGTGCGGCTCGCCGACACCGGCCTCGTCATCGAGGTCGAGAAAGACCACACGCTGCAAGCCGGCAGCTACGGCGAAGAGGTGAAGTTCGGCGGCGGCAAGACGATTCGCGACGGCATGGGGCAGAGCCAACGGCTCGCGGCCGAAGTCGCCGACACGGTCATCACGAACGCGTTGATCGTCGACCACTGGGGCATCGTCAAGGCCGACATCGGTCTGAAGGGCGGGCTCATCGCCGCGATCGGCAAGGCGGGCAACCCCGATGTGCAGCCGGGCATCGACATCGTGATCGGGCCGGGGACCGAGATCATCGCGGGCGAAGGGATGATCGTGACGGCCGGCGGCATCGATTCGCACATCCACTTCATCTGCCCGCAGCAGATCGAGGAAGCATTGATGAGCGGCGTGACGACGATGCTCGGCGGCGGCACCGGCCCCGCGACCGGAACGTTCGCGACCACCTGCACGCCGGGGCCGTGGCACATCCATTCGATGCTGAAGGCGGCCGAGAGCTTTCCGATGAACCTCGGCTTCCAGGGCAAGGGCAACGCGTCGTTGCCGCGTGCGCTCGAGGAGCAGGTCGAGGCCGGCGCCTATGGCCTGAAGCTGCATGAAGACTGGGGCACCACGCCGGCCGCGATCGACTGTTGCCTGAGCGTGGCCGAGCGGCACGACGTGCAGGTCACGATCCACACCGACACGCTGAACGAATCGGGTTTCGTCGAAGACACGATCGGCGCGTTCAAGGGCCGCACCATCGCCACCTTCCACACCGAAGGCGCGGGCGGCGGGCATGCGCCCGACATCATCAAGTGCGCGGGCCTGCCTAACGTGCTGCCGTCGTCGACCAACCCGACGATGCCCTACACCGTGAACACGGTCGACGAGCACCTCGACATGCTGATGGTGTGCCACCACCTCGACGCCGGCATCGCCGAAGACCTGGCCTTCGCAGAGAGCCGCATCCGGCGCGAGACCATCGCCGCCGAAGACGTGCTGCACGACATGGGCGTGTTCTCGATGATGTCGAGCGACAGCCAGGCGATGGGGCGCGTGGGCGAAGTGATCATCCGCACGTGGCAGACGGCGCACAAGATGAAGTCGCAGCGCGGCTGGCTCGCCGACCCGCGAGCGCCCCATGAGCGAAGCGCCAGCGACCACGCGCGTCACGACAACTTCCGCGTCAAGCGCTACATCGCGAAGTACACGATCAACCCGGCGATCACGCAAGGCATCTCGCACCTGGTGGGCTCCATCGAGGTCGGCAAGTTCGCCGACCTCGTGATCTGGAAGCCGGCGTTCTTCGGTGTGAAGCCGTCGCTGATCCTGAAGGGCGGCATGATCGCTGCCGCCGCGATGGGCGACCCGAGCGCGAGCATCCCGACGCCGCAGCCGGTGCACTACCGGCCGATGTTCGGCGCCTACGGCGCGGCGTTGCACAGCGCCTGCCTCACCTTCATGTCGAAGGCCGCAATCGACCTGGGCGTGCCGGCGAAGCTCGGGCTGCAACGCCGCACCGAGGCTGTGAACGCAACGCGCACCATCGGCAAGAAGGACATGGTGCACAACAACGGCACGCCCCACATCGAGGTCGACGCACAGACTTACGAGGTGCGCGCCGACGGCGTGCTGCTCACCTGCGAGCCGGCCACCGAGTTGCCGATGGCGCGGCGCTATTTCCTGTTCTGATCGTCCCGAACCTCAACGCAGCTAGAAGGCCCCTCCACCGATGTCTTCTTTTCCTTTCGCTCGCCGCGCGCTGCGGCTCTGCATCGCTACCTGCCTGCTGGCGAGCCCGTGGCTCGCATACGCGCAGATGAACGGCTTCTACCGCTTCCCATCGCTGCACGGCGACCAAGTCTGGTTCACCGCCGAAGGCGACATCTGGCGCGTCTCCGCAGCCGGCGGCCGCGCAGAGCGCGTCACGACGAACCCGCGCGCGGAGACGCGGCCTTCGGTGTCGCCCGACGGCAAATGGCTCGCGTTCAACGGCGCCTACGAAGGCCCGACCGAGGTCTACGTGATGGCCGTCGACGGCGGCGTGCCCAAGCGGCTCACGTTCGGCGGCTTGAACGCGACCGTGTGGGGGTGGACGCCGGGCGGCGAGGTCGTCGTCACCGCGCCGTCGACCAGCGGTGCGCCGAACAACCAGCTCTACGCAATCGATCGGGCCACCCTGGCCACCCGCGCGTTCCCGGTCGGGCTCGCCAGCGATGGTGCGCTCGCGGCCGATGGCAAGACGCTCTACTTCACGCGCTACGGCCTGCGGGGCGACAACGTGCGCGGTTATCGCGGCGGTGCGATGCCGCGTTTGTGGACGATCGACACGTCGGGCACCGCCGAAGCGAAGCCCTTCGCCGACGCCGCGACGGGTTCGCGTCGCCCGATGCCGTTCACCGACGCGCAAGGCAAGCCACGCGTCGCCTTCCTCTCCGATCGCGACGGCAGCTTCAACGTGTGGTCGGTCGACGCCGCCGGCAACGATGCGCACCAGCACACGCGCTACACGGCGACCGACGTGCGCTACGCATCGATCGACGGCACGCGCGTCGCGTATGCGGTCGGCGCCGACCTGCACGTCGTCGACCTCGCCACCGACAACGATCGCGCAGTCGCCATCACGCTCGGCGGCGATTTCGACCAACAGCGCACCCGCTGGGTCAAGCCGATCGCGCCCTTCCTCACGTCGGTGCGCCTGGCACCCGATGGCGAACACGCCGCCTTCACCGCGCGGGGCCGCATCGCGACGCAGGGCGTCGGCGCGTGGCGCCGTGCCGAGCTGCCGGTGCCGGCATCGACCCGCTGCCGCGAGGCCGTGTTCAGCCACGACAGCAAACACGTGCTCGCGTGGTGCGACAGCAGCGGCGAGATGGAGATCTGGCGCTTCGCCGCGAATGGCAGCGGCACGCCGGTGCCGATGACGCGTGGCGCGCAGATCGCCGAGCCGCCATCGCTCTACCCGTCGCCCGATGGCAAATGGGCGGCATGGTTCGACAAGAACGGCCGCCTCTGGCTCACGGCCCTGAAAAGCGATGGCTTCGGCACCTCGCATGCCGTCGATGCACCGCGCTTTCTCTCAGATCCGGTGTTGAACTGGTCACCCGACAGCCACGCGATCGCGTACGCGCGCAGCGAAGTCACCGGCTCGCGTTCGCAACTCATGCTCTACACGCTTGCCGACGCCAAGGTGCACGTGCTGACCAGCGACCGCTATGACACCAACGCGCCGGCTTTCACGCCCGACGGCAAGTGGCTCTACTTCCTCTCGGATCGCAACTTCACGCTCGCGCCGGGCGTCAGCGTCTGGGGCGACCGCAACATGGGCCCGACTTTCGATCGACGCACGCGCGTCTATGCGCTCGCGCTGCAGCGCGGCTTGCGTTTTCCGTATCAGGCGCACGACGAACTCGAGTCGCCGGCATCGAAGGCCGAGTCGGCGAGCGCGGCGGCTTCGGCCGCGAGCGGCGCGGCCTCGGCGGCAGCGAAGCCGGGCACGCCCGCGAAGCCGCTGCCGGCCCTCGTCACCGACGGCCTGGCCTCGCGGCTCTACGAAGTGCCGGTGCCGGCCGGCAACTACACGTGGCTCGACACCGACGGCAAGCGCCTCTATCTCCTCGAGAACGACAGCGGAGCCGATCGCAAGGCGAGCCTGCGCACACTCGCGATCGACGCCAATGCACCCACGCTCGAACTGTTTGCAGCCGATGTGAAGTCGTTCGAGCTCACGCCCGACGGCAAGAAGCTGATGCTCGTGAAGACCGCGCCGGGCGACAGCACCGGCGACGTGCTGATCGTCGATGCGGCGCCGAAGCTCGCCCCCGACACGTCGAAGAACCAGGTGCGCTGGGCCGATTGGCAGATCGTGATCGAACCGCGTGCGGAGTGGCAGCAGCTCTTCAACGACGCGTGGCGCATGCATCGCGACACGTTCTACGAGCCGAACATGCTGGGCGTCGATTGGGCCGATTCGAAGCGCCGCCACGAGCCGCTGCTCGCGCGCGTGACCGATCGCGACGAGCTCGCCGAACTGATGGCGCAGATGGTGAGCGAGCTGCACACGTTGCACAGCGCGGTCGGGCCCGGCAACGTGCGCATCGGGCCCGACGAGGTGCCAGCGGCGGCGCTCGGCGGTCGATTCGTGAAAACGACCGAGGGCTTTCGCGTCGAACGCATCTACCGCGGCGACCCGGAGCTGCCGTCCGAGCAATCACCGCTCGCGCAGGCGCACGTCGAGGTCGGCGAGGTCGTCACCGCGGTGAACGGTCGGCCGACGCTCGCGGTGGCCGATCTGTCCGAACTGTTGCGCGGCCAGGTCGGTCGGCAGATGCTGCTCACGCTGAAAGGCAGATCGGCGGGCAAGTCGCACGACGTGATCGTCACGCCGGTGGCCGCGGTGCGCGACCGCCAGCTCGCGACGACCGATTGGGAAACCTCACGTGCCGAACGGGTCGCCACGCAGAGCGGCGGCAAGGTCGGCTACCTGCGGCTGCGAGCGATGGGCCCGGCCGACATCGCGACCTTCGCGCGCGAGTTCTACGCGAACGTCGAACGCGGCGGTCTCGTCATCGACGTGCGCAACAACAACGGCGGCAACATCGACAGCTGGGTCATCGAGAAGCTGATGCGCCGCGCGTGGTCGTTCTGGCAGCCGCGCGCACCGGCCGGTGCGCCGCCCTATCCCAACATGCAGAACGCGTTCCGCGGGTATCTGGCGGTGTTGATCAACGAGGAAACGTACTCCGACGGCGAGAGCTTCGCCGAAGGCGTGAAGCGGCTGAAGCTCGGCGCGTTGATCGGCAAACGCACGTCGGGTGCCGGCGTCTGGCTCTCGGACCGCAACCGCCTGGAAGACAACGGCATCATGCGGGCCGCGCAGAACCCGGTGTTCACGCTCGACGGCACCTGGCTCGTCGAAGGCCACGGTGTGGTGCCCGACATCGAGGTCGACAACCTGCCCCGCGCCACTTTCGACGGCGGCGATGCACAGCTCGACGCAGCCATTGCGCATCTGAAGGCGCGGCTGGCCGAACAGCCGATCGTGGTGCCGGTGGCGCCTAAGCGCTGAGGGCCCGCGAGCGCGGTTGAGCGCCGGTGGCGTCGCCAGCGGGCCTGCGGCGCTAGGCGCGCGTGAACGCGAGCACCACGTCGGTTCCGCCGAACGCGAACGAGTTGCTGATCGCAGCTCGCAATGCCGGCATGCGTTCGCCCGCGCCGCGCACCAGGTTCACGTCGCATTGCGGATCGGGCGCGCGGCTCGATGCGGTCGGCGGCACTTCGCCCCGTTCGAGCGCGAGCACGGTGACCAGGGCCTCGAGCGCGCCCGCGCCGCCGAGCAGGTGCCCATGCATCGATTTGGTCGAGCTGACACGCAGGTTCGCGATGGCGTCGCCCCACACGGCGCGCAGGGCTTCGCACTCGACGACATCGCCGACGCGGGTCGCAGTGCCATGTGCGTTGCAGTAGCCGACATCGCCGGGTTGCAAATTCGCTAACCGCAACGCGTTCCGCAACGCGCGCACCTGCCCTGCCGCATCGGGCTTGGTGATGTGGTTCGCGTCGCAACTGATGCCCACGCCAGCGAGTTCGGCCCGGACCGCGACGCCCCGCGCTTCGGCGTGATCGAGGCGCTCGAGCACCAGCATCGCGGCGCCTTCCCCGAGCACAAATCCGTTGCGGGTGCTGTCGAACGGGCGGCACGACGACGCCGGGTCGTCGGCGTCGGGCGGCGCGAGCGTCTGCAGGGCCTGCCACCCCTTCACCATGCCGGGGACCAGCAACGCTTCGGCGCCGCCGGCGATCGCGATGTCGATCTCGCCGCACGCGATCGCCTTCGCCGCTTCGGCGATCGCCACGGCCGACGATGCACAGGCGATCGAGTACGTGTAGACCGGCCCGTGTGCGCCGCAACGCATTGCGATGTGGGCCGCGGCCGCGTTCGCCATGCTCGCCACCACGCTGAGCGGCGGCACGCGACGGCCGTGTCGGATCGCGTCGTAGCCGGCCTCGGTGGCCGTGCCGCCACCGATGCCGCTGCCGATGTAGACGCCGATGCGCTCGGCGTCGATTCCCTCCGGCCAGCGCGCATCGACGCGCGCGTTGGCGGCGGCCGCGACCGCCATCTGGCTCACGCGGTCGACACCGGCGAGCTGCAGCTTCGTGAACCAGCGGTCTGGCGCGAAATCGACCGTCGCGGCCACCGCGGGCGGCACCTCGTCGCGCACCCAGGGCGCGATCGCCGATCGCGCGGCCATCAACGCCCCGAACACGGCCGACGGGTCATCGCCGTGCGGCGCCACCAGGCCGAGCCCGGTGACCGCGACCCGATGACCGTTCAAGCCGCGACAGGAACGGCGGCGCGGCTCTCGTCGACGACCTGCACCAGCTCGTTCAAGGTCTGCACGTTGGTGCGGCTTTCCGGGTACTCGAAGTGGAAGTGGTCTTCGATCGCGAAGATCAGTTCGGCGAGCGACAGCGAATCGAGCCCGAACTCGGACAGTGGTTTGGTCGGGTCGATGGTCGAGGGCTCGATGTCGTACTCTTTCTTGATGAGCGCGAGGATCTCGTTCAGCGTGGTCGATGAGGACATGGCGGGCTCTCTAAGGGGGGTCGGATGGGATCGAAGGATAAAAGGCGCGCGCGGTGTCAGGCGGCAGCGCCACCGGTTTGCAGCGCGCCCGCACGGACACTCGTGAGCCGCTCGTGCGTAGCGGCCTTCAACAGTTCATCGACCACTTGGCGGCGGTCGTTGTCGAGCGTGATCATGTGAAAGCTGTTCTCGAGGACGGTGAGCACGTTGTCGTCGCCCTGCATCTCGTGGAACGCGCGCTCGACGACGTCGAGCCGGCAGACCTCGTCTTCGCGTGCATGCAGCACGACCTTGCGCGACGCGAGCTCGCCGATGCGGCTCAACACGTGCTCGGCGATGCGCTCGTTCTCGCGCACGGCCCAGAGCGGCAGCCGCAAAGGGCCAGCCGCACTGCTGGCGCGGCGCGCCATGTCGCGCTCGACCCAGAGCCGCAGCTTCTCGTTCTTGATGCCGAAAGGCGAACGTTCGCGCGTGGCGATGAAGCGCGTGACGTGCAGCGCGTAGGCGAGCTTGCGCCAGCGCCAGAGCCGCTGACGGCCCCAGCCGTCGAACGCGAAGGTCGGCGACATCAGCACCAGCGCGCGCAACGGCAGGGGCCGCTGCAATGCCACCGCCGCCGCGATCAGCCCGCCGGTGCAAAGACCGCCGAGCACGAACGGCTCGCCACGCGGAGCCGCGTCGTCGACGGCGCGGGCAGCGGCCTCCACCCATTCGCGCCAGCGCCGCGGTCGTGCGCGATCGGCCTCGGTAAAGCCTTCGATGTTCGGCGTGATCAACGGAACACCCGCGGCGCGCAGCGGCAGCGAGATCAGACCAAACTCGCGCGGCGTCGAGAGCAGCCCGTGCAGCAGAACGACGGGGCACGGCGCGGTGCGAAGGGGCAGACGAGTCATCGATGCAGGTGGCGCGATCACAATGTGAAGGGATGTTAAGAAGCCAATCTGAAACGGTGCTGAAAGACCCTCGCGATGCGCATCCTCGTCGTTGAAGACGATGCGGCCCTGCAGGCCGGCGTGCGCGATGTGCTCGAACGCGCGGGCCACCAGGTGGTCGTGTGCGGCGACGGCATCCAGGCCGATCTCGCGATCGAAGACGATGCGTTCGATCTGGTCGTACTCGATCTCGGCCTGCCCGGTATGGACGGCCTCGAGGTGCTCAAGCGCATGCGGCAGCGACAGCAGTCGACGCCGGTGCTCATCCTGAGCGCGCGCGACCGCACCCGCGACCGTGTCGCCGGTCTCGACGCCGGCGCCGACGACTACCTTGACAAGCCCTTCGAGCGCACCGAATTCGAAGCCCGCGTGCGCGCGCTGCTGCGCCGGCGCAGCGGTGGTTTGCTGCAGGCCGGCCGCCTGTCGTGGTCGCCGGAGAACGGCCAGGTCTGGCTCGACGGCGCCGACCTGAACCTCACGCGCAACGACGCGTCGCTGCTGCTCGCGTTGCTGCAGCAGCCGGGCCGGATCCTCACCAAGGCGGCGCTGGCACGACGGCTCGCGCCGTCCGATCAGAGCGCGAGCGAAAATTCGGTCGAGGTCTACGTCTACCGTTTGCGCAAGAAGCTCTCGAATGCCGGCCTGACGATTCGCACCGTGCGCGGCCTGGGCTACGTGCTGGAGGTCGAGAGCTGATGTGGCGACGCTTCTCATGGCCGCGGGGCTCGTTGCGGCGTGCGCTCATCGGCCGCCTGGTGCTCGCGCTCACCGTCATCGGCCTCATCGGGGCTGCCCTCGCCAGCATCATCGTCAACCGCTACGCCAACCTCGCGTACGACCGCGCGATGGCCGACGACATCGCCATCCTCGCGAGCGATCTCCATCTGGATGGAAGCGACGTTCATGTCAACCTGCCCCCGGTGGCGCGCGAATGGATGCTCTCGAACGAAGGCGAACGCGTGCTCTACCGCGTGGTCGACCTGCGCACCGGTGCAACCCTCGATTCGAACGGCGACCTCGGCGCCATAGAGCGCGACGAGTTACGGCCCGAGCTCACGCAGTTCCGCTACGCGCGGCTGGGGTCGACCGAGTTCCGTGTCGGTTCGCTGCTGCACCTGCTGCCCGGCTCGCAGGTCTCGGTGCTGGTCGAGATCGCCGAAACCCTGGGACAGCGGCACCGCATCGTCGCCGAGATCCTGTTGAGCTCGCTGGGCATCTTCGGCTTGATGATCGCGGCGGCGGTCACGCTCGTCTGGACCGGCACGCAACGCGCGTTGCAGCCGCTCGAACTGCTCGAGAAGCAGGCCGCACAACGTTCGAGCGTCGACTTGGCACCGCTCGATCCCTCGCTCGCGCCGGTCGAGGTTCGGGCGCTCGTCGTCGCCATCAACCACCTCATCGATCGGCTGTCGCAATCGATGCAGTCGCAAAGCCGCTTCATCGCGAACGCGGCGCATCAGTTGCGCACGCCGCTCGCCGGGCTGCGGCTGCAGGCGCAACTCGGCATCGATGAAGCGGCTGGTTCGCCGTTGCGCGAGCGGTTGGCGGAGATCGACCGAAGCGCCAGCCGCGCCGGTCATCTGGTCGAGCAACTGCTGACCCTGGCACGCGCCGAATCGGGCGGCACGGCGTTGCGCGGTGAGCGGGTCGATCTGGTCGCGGCCGCACGCGACGTGGTCGAGCGCCACCTCGCGTTCGCGCGCACCCGGGACATCGATCTCGGCTACCAGGGCAGCGTCGCGAGCGCCGCGATCGATGGCAACGGCGTGCTGGTGCGCGAGATGTTCTCGAACCTCGTCGACAACGCGCTGCGTTACGGCCATGCGGGGGACTCGGTGACGATCGCCGTGCGCGAATCGCACGACGAGATCGTGGTCGGGGTGAGCGACGATGGCGAGGGCCTGCCGGAGGCGATCGCCTGCGATCTGTTCGCGCGCTTCAACCGCGTCGATTCGGCAGCGGGCAGTGGCGCGGGGCTCGGTCTCGCGATCGTCAAGGAAATCGCCGAGCTGCACGGCGCGCACGTCTCGCATCGACGCCTCGAGCCGCACGGCACGGAAATCGTCGTGGGTTTTCGCGCCGATTCGCGCGTGCCCGATGACGACTCGGCGCCGCAGGGAATTGCGATGCGGTGATCGCGACCCGCGCCCGGATCAGACCAACGTGAGCCCGAGCACCCCGATGCACGCGGCGTCGACCAGCGCCATTCGAACGAGCCCCGCCCGCAGGTGCATCGCCTGCCCCATCGACCACAGCAGCCCGGCGATGGCGGCTGCCGCGAGCGCAGTGCGCAGGGGCCCGAGTCCGTCGTCGGCACGCCACAGGAGCCACGCGGTGGCCGCCAGCGCGGCCGCGAACACCGCTGCAGCGAAGGCCTGCGCGCTGCGGCTCACGTCGGGCTCGAATCGGGCCGTGCGATCGAGCCGCGACGCCGATGCGGGAAACCGCTCCGCCACATCGGCAGGCCGCCACCCAGTGGGCATGAACCAGATGCGGCACTTGTCGCGCCAGCGGCGCGTGTGCCAGGCGTCACGCGCCAGCGTGCCGTAGACCTGAGCCACCGCGGCGAACGGATTCAACGAGGCAAGCGGCGTGTGGGTGCCGTAGACGCAGGGTTCCGATTCCAGCGCGAAGGTGCCGAACCAGCGGTCCCAGATGACCAGCATGCCGCCGAAGTTCTTGTCGATGTAGATCGGGTTGACGGCGTGGTGGACCCGGTGGTTCGACGGTGACGAGAACACGCGGTCGAACCAGCCGAGCTTGCCGATGTGTTCGGTGTGGATCCAGAACTGGTAGACGAGTACGACGAGACCGGCCAACGCGAACTGCAACGGCGGGACGCCCAGCAAGGCCATCGGCAGATAGAACGGCCAGCCCAGGACCGCGACCAGACTTTCCTGGCGCAGCGCGGTCGAGAAATTGAACTCTTCGCTCTGGTGGTGAACCACGTGCGCCGCCCACAACACCGCCACCCTGTGGCCTGCCCGGTGCAGCCAGTAGTCGCAGAAGTCGAACAGCACGATCGCAGCGATCCAGCCGGCGACGCTGTCCCACGACAGCGCGACGGTGCGCCACGCGAGATGGTGGAACACGACCGTGTAGAGACCGATCTGGAACACCTGCGTGCATGCCGCGACGGCCTGGCTCAACAAGCCCTGGCTCAGGCTCGCGAGGCTGTCCGGCCACCGATAGGTGTTGCGCTTCACCCAGCAACCGTACAGCCACTCGGCGCCGATCAACAGCGCGAAGACTGGCAACGCGAAGACGATGAGGTGGTCCACTCGGTTGGAGCCGGCTCAGTTGCGCAACACGAAGGCGACGCTCGTGTCAGCCGCGGCGCCGGTCAGAAGTCATGGAAAAGCGACGCGGTCGCGGCCGTCTGCATGCGCGACACAAAGGGGCTGTCGGCGATTGTCGAGACGAGGCGAGCCGCGATCAGCTGCGCATCGGCATGCCAGTGCGCGTTGAAGCGATGTTCGGTGCTCAGCGTGAGACTCACGTCGTGCCAACCCGGGCCCAAGCGGGTGGCGGGCAAGCCGCTCGTGACGGCATCGGCCGCCGAAACGCCGTAGTAGCTCTGCCGATGCGCGCCGTTGGCGTATGTGGCTGAGATGCCGATGCCGAGAAGGTCGGGGCCGATCGGGACGCCGCTGGTGGCGCCGATCTCGAGCTTCACGCCGGCGTTGTGGCGGCCGCTGCCGTGCAGCAATCCACTCTGCAGCAACAGCGCGGGCCCGGCCTGGTAATTTATGAATGCTTCCTGTTGCAGCCGCGCGCCGATCTTCGAAAAGCCCGCGTGGCCCTCGTTCGCCTTGCGACCGAACTCGGGCCAGAGGCGAACGCCCGCCTGCAGGTCCTTGCGTGACGAGAAGTTCCACCCGAGGCCGTTTTCGGTCGACGCGAAGAGGCCGCTCGTGCCATAGAAGTCGAAAGCTGGATAGAGCACGTTGCGCTGCGACCCCGATCCGACGTAACGGGGCAGGCTCCAGAACGTGACCCCTGCGGCGCGCGTCGCGTGCTCGGGCGGCGCGTCGATCAACAGCAGATCGCCCCAAGCGAACGAAGGCGTCGGCAGCAGGATCGAGGCCGACACCGCAGCGGCGGCCAGACAGCGCCGGGGCGTATCACGGCCGATGGCGAGTCGAGGGCTCGCTTCGCACGGATCTCGAACGAGGAACGACAGGGCGCTTGTCATGGCGATCTTCAATCGACGGGTCGGGATCTCGAAGATTGTGCATGGGCGTCCACGCCCGTGCATTCGCGCAGGAGAAAAGCGACGCGACGGCCGCGGGCAGCAGGGCGTCAGAAGCGGTAGCCGCCGAACGGGCCGAAGGTCGGCTGCGACGTGTCTTCGGTGATCGGGCTGGTGCGAGCGTCACCGCGGTGGCGCGCGCCCCGACGAACCAGCGCGGCGCGATGCGGTACTCGGCGCCCACCGAGAAGCGCAGCGAATGGAGACCCTACCGTTTCGCCGACGTAAAGAAACGCGTCGTCGTGAGACCGCCACGCGCCGCGGCTTTGCACAGGCCCCCTAGAATTGGAGTCACGATGTTGACGGCGAACAAGCGTCTTTCACGAGGTGAGGGTCTGAGCCCGGTGGTTCTCGAACGGGCGGCCACGATCGAACTCGATTGGGACGTGCGCCAGAAGAGTCGCTTCGACGCCGTCGACTCGACCGGACGGCGCATCGCGGTCTTCCTCCCGCGCGGCCAAGTCGTCCGCGGCGACGACGTGCTGGTGGCTGACGACGGCACGCTGCTGCGCGTGGTGGCGCAGCCGCAGCCGGTAATGGTGGTTCGTGCGTGTGCAGACCATGGTTCGGCGTTCGACCTGTTGCGTGCCGCCTACCACCTCGGAAACCGGCATGTGCCGCTGCAACTGGCACCCGATCATTTGAAGCTTGAGCCCGACCACGTGCTGGCAGCGATGCTGCAACGCATGCATCTGGTCGTGACCGCGGAGGTCACGGCCTTCGAGCCGGCTTCCGGGGCCTATTCGCAAGGGGCTCACGGGCGCTTTGCTCACGACGACCCGGCACACGACCACGACCACGACCACGACCACGACCACGACCACGTTCACGATCACGATCACGACGCGCCCGCTCACGGTTCGGAAACTCGCGCCGCGCCACGCGACCTGGCACACGAGCACGCACAGGAGATCGGCGTGCACGACCTGAAAGGTCCGCGGTGAAGAGGGCGCGATCGCATCACGTGGCAGCGCGGGCACGCGATCCGGTCAGCGCGAGCGCATGGCTGCAATTGATGTGGCTTGCGTCTCCGGCGCTGCCGGTCGGCGGCTTCAGCTATTCCGAGGGACTGGAGAAGGCGGTCGAGACGGGCCTGGCGAGCGACGAAACCCGCGCGGGCGCATGGCTGGTCGACCAGTTGCACCTCGGGCTCGCGCGCAGCGACCTCGTCGTGCTGTCGAAAGCGATGGGCGCGTGGCGGCGCGATGATCAGGACGAGCTCTCGACTCTCAACCGCTGGATGCTCGTCACTCGCGAATCGAGCGAGCTTCGCCAGCAGACTGAGCAGATGGGGCGGTCGATGTCGCTTTGGCTCACGCAGCGGCACACCGACGACGCGAAGCTGTCGGCCGCGCTGGCCGCGATGCCGGTCGTGTCATGGCCCGTCGCATTCGCGATCGCCGCCTGTGGCACCGGCGCGCCGCGTCGCGAAACGTTGCTCGCCTTCGCTTTCGGCTGGGCCGAAAACATGGTGCAGGCGGCGTTGAAGTCGATCCCGCTCGGTCAGAACGCCGGGCAACGCGTCCTCGGCCGACTGGTCGCCGAGATCCCGCTGGCGGTCGACGCCGCCACCTTCTGTACGTCGAGCGAGCGACAGGCGTTCCTGCCGATGCTCGCGATCGTCTCGGCGCAGCACGAATCGCAGTACTCGCGTCTCTTCCGGTCCTGACGCCATCGATAATCGCGCGATGTCTGCGCTGCATTCGATCCCCCACCGCACCCGTCGTCTACCACCACTGCGCGTCGGCGTCGGCGGCCCGGTCGGCTCCGGCAAGACCACGCTCGTCGAGATGCTCTGCAAGGCGATGCGCGACGAGTTCGATCTCGTCGTCGTCACCAACGACATCTACACGAAGGAAGACCAGCGCTTGCTGACCGTCGCCGGCGCGCTCGAGGCCGAACGCATCATGGGCGTCGAGACCGGCGGCTGCCCGCACACCGCGATCCGCGAAGACGCGTCGATCAACCTCGAAGCCGTCGACCGCATGCTCGCGAAGTTTCCGAACGCTGACATCGTGTTCATCGAGAGCGGCGGCGACAACCTCGCCGCGACTTTCAGTCCCGAGCTTTCCGACCTGACGCTCTACGTGATCGACGTCGCCGCCGGCGAGAAGATCCCGAGGAAGGGCGGGCCGGGCATCACGAAGAGCGATCTCTTCGTGATCAACAAGACCGACCTCGCGCCTTACGTCGGCGCGAGCCTCGAGGTGATGGCCGCCGACACGGTGCGCATGCGGGGTTCCAAACCGTTCGTGATGAGCAACCTGAAAACGCGGGCCGGGTTGCAGACGGTCGTCGATTTCATCCGCACCAAGGGCTTGCTGCTGGAGACATGACCGTTGCCGTGCACGGTCTCGTCAGCGGCGACGAGGTCAATCTACAGCGGCGGGCGTGATGTCTCGCGTCGGTTGCCAACAGATCTCGCCATCGCGTTCGGCGAGTTCGATCGTTTGCAACGTTCCGCGCCCGCACGGGCCTGACGCACACCGACCCGTCAACGGCTCGTAAGCCGCACCGTGAATGGAGCACAGGATGAAGGCCTTGTCGCTGTCGAGAAATTCGCCCGGCTGCCAATCCATCTCGGTCGGCACGTGTGCGCACCGGTTCAGGTACGCGACGGCGCGGCCTTCATAACGCAGCGCGAAGGCGCGCATGGGTTCGCGGTACTGGATCACATCGAAGAGCAGAGCGCGGCCTTTTTCCACCAGCTGGTCGGACCGGCAAAGGCGTTGCAGGCCCGCGATCGGCTGCGGCGTGGGCACCGGAGACCAGGCTTGCGCGGGTGGCGAAGCCGGCGGGGGTGGGGCCGCCGGCGGCGCGGCCGATTCAGGCATGTTGCGCGAGCCAGGCCGCCAGGTCGGCGGTCGAATGCGCGATGTAGCGCGTTGCGAACGGTGCGAACGCGTCGGGCTCGTGGGCCCCGAAACTCACGCCGATGCTCGCGGCTCCGGCGTTGGCCGCCAGTTGCAGGTCGTGCGTGGTGTCGCCGATCATCAGCGTGCGTTCGGCTTCGACGCCGAGCTCGCTCATCAACTCGAGCAGCATCGTCGGGTCGGGCTTGCTGATGGTTTCATCGGCGGTGCGCGTCGCGTCGAACACGCCGCGCAATTCGGAGCTGAGCAGAGCCTCGTCGAGCCCGCGGCGCGACTTGCCGGTGGCAACGGCGAGCAGGTGGTTGCTCGCCTTCAACGATTGCAGCATCTGGAGCGTGCCGTCGAAGAGCACGATCTCGTGCTGGCTCGCGAAGTAATGAAAGCGGTAGCGCTCGGCGAGCTCACGGTAGCGACCGGGCTCGAGCATCGGCGCCGCGTGCCGCAGTGCATCGGTCAGGCCGAGGCCGATCACGTAACGCGCGTCGTGGTCGCTCGGCACGGGAGTGCCGATGTCGGCACAGGCCGCCTGGATCGAACGGGCGATCAGCGCGGTCGAATCGAACAGCGTGCCGTCCCAGTCGAAGGCGATGAGGTCGAACGCGCGCGCAGAGGTCATCGGTGTTCCTTCCGGGTTCGCATCGATTGCAGCAGGTCGAGGCAGTCGATCGGCAACGGCGCCTCCAGCGTGAGCGATTCGCCGCTCGTCGGGTGCGTGAGCTTCAACTGGCGGGCGTGCAAGAACATGCGGTCGAAGCGTCGACCCGCGATCACGGCGCCGCGCGCAAAGCCGCGGTTCAGCTCGAAGTCACCGTACTTCGGATCACCGACCACCGGCATGCCCTGACTCGCGGTGTGCACGCGGATCTGGTGCGTGCGTCCGGTCTTCAACGTGACGTCGAGCAGCGTGAAGGCGGCGAATGGTTCGTCGACGCGCACCAGCGTGATCGAGCGCCGCCCGTCGTCGTGATCATCGTCGACGACCTTGACGCGGCGCTCACCGTCGCTGCCGACGAACTTGTGCAGGGCCGAGTCGATCACCTTCAGTGTCGACGGCCAGACGCCGGAGACCAGCGCGCTGTACTTCTTCCGCATCGCGCGATCGGTGTTGCGCTCGCGCAGGTCGTTTTGCAGCGAAAGCAGCGCTGGCCGCGTTTTCGCGATCATCAAGAGGCCCGACGTTTCCTTGTCGAGCCGATGCACGAGTTCGAGATAGCGCGCGGCCGGCCGTGCGCGCCGAAGCTGTTCGATCACGCCGAAGCTCACGCCGCTGCCGCCATGCACCGCGACGCCGGCGGGCTTGTCGATGACGAGCAGCGCGTCGTCCTCGAACACGATCGGGAATTCGCGGCCGGGGATCGAGGCGTCGATCGACGCGGCATCGACCACGTGGGCCGATGTGCGGATCGGCGGCACGCGGACATCGTCACCGATCTCGAGCCGCGTGCCGGCGTCCGCCCTGCCCTTGTTGACTCGCACCTCGCCGGATCTGATGACGCGGTAGACGTGCGTCTTCGGCACGCCTTTCAACAGCTTGACGAGGAAGTTGTCGAGCCGCTGGCCCGCCGAACCGTCGTCGATGACGACGTGGTTCACGGTCGGGGCGGGGTCGGTGGCCGGCAACACCGGCGCCCGGGGTGGCGCGGCGGCTGGCGGGGGGGTTTTGCCCCTTATAATGCGCTCCACCACAGCCTGCTGTCAGTGTTTGGTTGACGGAGTTTACGTCGCACCGAAGCGGCACGTGGCAGCCGGACCCCCATCTGGCAAAGCGTGATGCGACGCTTCTGGACCCGCGGCGGGCAATCGTTCCCCAGCACGATGCAGCCGCGGCCCGAAGCGGAAGAGCAACAAGAACGAACCAATGCAAAAGGTTTCCAGGGTCGAAGAGGCGAATTCAACGGCATCGCGAGGCGCCGCGCACGAATAAAACTCTTCGGTCCCGCGTCCAATGAACACGCGGTCGTCGAACCAGATCCTCCACCATCGAGCGCGCAACGGCGCGCTCCGCGTGCAAGGCTTCGCGCCTCGCGGCGCCGAGCCGTTATCACGGCGTTTGGCAGGATCCTTTCGGCAGACGCCAGGCAGCACCGTCGCGAGCTTCGCGACCCGTCCTGCCGGGCACCCGCCACGTCGTTGTCACGCACGCGCCAACGCTGTTCGAGCCGCCGGTCGACCATCGACCTGCGTCGGCCACGAACGGTCCAGGGCGATTCCTTCCGGTTCCGACTCGTTTCTCGTGCATCGATTCGTCGCCTGAGGCGTCAAGCCCCAGGCGATTTGTTGATGAGGCGTGGCCGCCATGCGGCCAACCGCCCGAGAAGGAGTGCACATGAAGCGCATGCTGATCAACGCGACGCAATCGGAAGAGCGTCGCCTCGCGATCGTCGACGGCCAGAAGTTGATGGACTTCGAAACCGAAATCGAAGGCCGTGAACAACGCAAGGGCAACATCTACAAGGCCGTCGTGACGCGCGTTGAGCCCTCGCTCGAAGCCTGTTTCGTCGACTACGGCGAGGACCGCCACGGCTTCCTGCCGTTCAAGGAAATCTCGAAGAACTACTTCCGCGAAGGCACCGACGCCCGCACCGCGCGCATTCAAGACGCGATCCGTGATGGCGACAGCCTGCTGGTGCAGGTCGAAAAGGAAGAGCGCGGCAACAAGGGCGCGGCCCTCACCACGTTCGTTTCGCTGGCCGGCCGCTACCTGGTGCTGATGCCGAACAACCCGCGCGGTGGTGGCGTGTCGCGCCGCATCGAGGGCGAAGACCGTGAAGAGCTGAAGGAAAACCTCGACCAGCTCGAGTACCCGAAAGGCATGAGCCTGATCGCCCGCACCGCCGGCATCGGCCGCACCGCGCCCGAGCTGCAGTGGGACCTGAACTACATGCTGAAGCTTTGGGCCGCCATCGACGGCGCATCCAAGGCGGGCAAGGGCGCGTTCCTGATCTACCAAGAGTCGTCGCTCGTGATCCGCGCGATCCGAGACTACTTCACCGCCGACGTCGGCGAGATCCTGATCGACACCGACGACATTTTCGACCAGGCGCAGCAGTTCATGGAGCACGTGATGCCGGAGACGGCTCACAAGGTGAAGCGCTACCGCGACGACGCGGCGTTATTCAGCCGCTTCCAGATCGAGCACCAGATCGAGACCGCGTTCTCGCGCACGGTGAACCTGCCGAGCGGCGGCGCAATCGTGATCGACCACACCGAAGCGCTGGTTTCGGTCGACGTCAACTCGGCGCGCTCGACGCGCGGCTCCGACATCGAGGAGACCGCGACCCGCACCAACCTCGAAGCGGCCGACGAGATCGCGCGTCAGATGCGCCTGCGCGACCTGGGCGGCCTGATCGTCGTCGACTTCATCGACATGGAGGAGTCGAAAAACCGACGCGAGGTCGAGACCCGTCTGCGCGACGCGCTACGGCAGGACCGTGCGCGCGTGCAGTTCAGCTCGATCAGCAAATTCGGCCTGCTCGAACTGAGCCGCCAGCGCCTGCGCCCGGCCTTGAGCGAGGGCAGCCACATCACCTGCCCGCGCTGCAACGGCACCGGCCACATCCGCGACACCGAATCGAGCGCGCTGCAGATCCTGCGCATGGTCCAGGAAGAGTCGATGAAGGAAAACACCGCGGCCGTGCACGTGCAAGTGCCGGTCGAGGTGGTGTCGTTTCTGTTGAACGAGAAGCGCACCGAGATCACCAAGATCGAGTTGAAGCAGCGCGTCACGGTGCTGCTGGTGCCGAACAAGAACCTCGACACGCCGAACTATCGCCTCGAGCGCCTTCGCCACGACGACCCTCGCCTCGAGAACCTGCAGGCCAGCTACACGATGGTCGATGAATCGGAAGACGAGACCGCGATCACGCGACGCGAGAAGGCGAAGCCGAAGCAGGAACCGGTGATCAAGGGGATCATGCCGGAGACGCCGGCGCCGGTCGCGATACCGAAAGCGGAGCCGGTGGCCATCGCCGCCCCGGTCATGCCCGCTCCCGCACCGGTGATCGCGCCGGCACCGGCGATGCCGGCCGGCGGCGGCTTCTTCTCATGGGTCAAGGGCCTGTTCGGCGGCAACGAGATGGCGCCTGCGCCGCTCACCGTGACGCCGGATGTGCCGAGCACGGTCGCGTCGATCGCACCGGGCGTCGGCGAACCGCGGCGCGATCGCGGTGACCGCAGCGACCGCGGCGGTCGCGGCGGGCGCGGCGGACGGGGTCGCTCGGGCGAGCGGGGTGAATCGGCGGAGCGGGGCGAAGGCCGTGGCAAACGCGGCGAAGGTCGCGCCGCGAGCGGCGAAGGCGCGCGCGCCGACGCGCCGACCGGCGCTCGCAACGACGAACGCGCCCCGCGGACCGAGCGTCAAGCCCGACCCGACACGCGTGAGCCGCGCGAAGCGCGCGAACCCAGGGAGCCACGCGCCGAAGGCGAGGGCCGAGGCGAAGGGCGTCGCGGTCGCGGCGATCGCGAGGGCCGCGCACGCGCAGCGGCGCCGGAAGCAATGCCGGAAGGCACGCCGACGCTGAACGCGGAAGGCGTCGCTCCAGAGCTCTTCGTCGACACCATGCCTGGCTTCAATGCCAGCGAAGCCGGTGTCGACGCGAATGGTGAGCGCCAGGGCGGGCGGCGACGCAATCGCCGCGGCGGGCGCGGTGGAAGGGATCGCGACGACGCGCGCGGCGCGACGCCGAACGACGCCGCGAACGGCAACGTCGTCGGCGATGCGAACCTGGACGCGCCTGCCGACGGTCCTGCCCCATCGATGGCGCCGACACCAGGCGCGAGCGCGTTCGTCGGTGAGTCGGTCGACGGCTCGCCGGCCACCCTAGACGCGCCGCGTGAAGAAGGCACCGAAGCCGTTGGTCGACGTCGTGGCCGTGGCCGCGGCGGCCGCGACCGTGGCCCGCGCTTGAACGAAGGCGCGACGGCCGAGGACGGCGCGACCATCGGTGCGCACGCCAACGGCAACGCCACCGTCGACGGTGCCGGTTTTGCGCCGGAGCCGAGCGGCATGAACGGCGGCCCGGCTCTAGAAGACGCCGCCGCGTCGATGGGCTCGATCGCGTCGATGCACGAGACGTCGCGCGTCGACGCACCGATGCATGAGGCACCGGCGGTGGCCCGCCCCGACACCACGCGATCGACGCAAGACCTGGCGCCGGCAACCCTGGCGACGAGCAACGGCTCCGCAGTCGAGGCCGGACATCCGTTCGAAGTGCCCGCGACAGCATCGGTGTTGCCGGTCGCGCCGTTCGAGTTGCCGATCGATTCGCTCGAAGCGGTGGCGACGAACGCCGGCCTGCAATGGGTGAATTCGGATGCCGACAAGATCCGCGCGGTGCAGGCGGCGATGGCCGCAGAGCCGCGTCCGGTGCACGTGCCACGCGAGCGCCAGCCGGCGCCGAGCGTGGACGCCGGTCCACTGGTGCTGGTCGAGACGCGCAAGGACTTGTCGAACGTCAAGCTGCCGTTCGAGAGCGCCTCGCATGGCGACGCCGGCGCGGCCTGATCGCCGAGGCGCGCCGGTGACGTGACGTCACGGTTTTGCGCGTGAACAAAAGCGGCGGTGCTTGCAGAAGCATCGCCGCTTTGCGTTGAAAGTGGGGCCGCTCAGGGCAACCGCTCGAGCGACTGCTGGTAGGCGGGCTCGTGCATCAACTCGTCCCAAGTGAGTGGCGCCGTTTGCGGCAACAGCGCGAGGCGGCGACGTTCGCCGTCGGAATCGGGCCGCCAACGACCGTCTTGTCGTGCCGCGTCGAGTCCGTCGAGCAGCGCATCGATGTGCGTGCCGCCATCGGCCGATTGGTTGCAGAGCAGCACCAGGTCGCAGCCGGCTTGCAGCGCGACCATCGCCGCTTCGACGAACGTGACGTCGCTGCCGTTGATCTGGCGCGCGCCGGCCATGCTGAGGTCGTCGCTGAAGACGGCGCCATCGAAGCCGAGCTGCAGGCGCAGGATGTCTTTGAGCCATCGCTCGGAAAAACCGGCCGGGTTCGGGTCGACGCGGCTGTACACGACGTGCGCCGGCATCACGCTCGACAGGCTGGTGCCCAGCCAGTCGTACGGCTTCGCGTCGTCGTCGAGGATCTGTCGCAGCGTGCGCGGGTCGATCGGCGTGTCGAGGTGGCTGTCGGCGCGCACGAAACCGTGCCCGGGAAAGTGCTTGCCGCAGTTGCGCATGCCGGCGAGCAAGAGGCCGTGCATCAGGCTCTTGGCGAGCATCGTCACGACGCGCGGGTCGCGGTGGAATGCGCGGTCGCCGATGACGGTGCTGCCGCCGTGGTTCAGATCGAGCACGGGCGTGAAGCTCAAGTCGACGCCGCACGCGCGCAGCTCGGCGCCGAGCACGTAGCCGGCCGCGGTGGCGGCCGCGGTGGCGGCCATCGCGCCGGTCCCGGGCCCGTTCTTGCCGTCGCGCATCCACATCTCGCCC
>CBDFFO010000005.1:0-186847 GCA_965246805.1 Caldimonas sp.
CCCACGCGGATGTCGTGCAGCGCCTTGTCGAGCAGCATCGTGTTCGAGGCCCGCTCGCTCGCTAGTTCGTCGCCCAGGAATCCGGCCGGGCTCCAGGGCACATGGCTCCAACCGCATCGCTGCGTGGCGGCGATGAGCGCCGGCGAGGTCTTGCCGGCGGGCGCGCGGAAGATCGCGCTCATCGCCGCGCCCGTCATCGCCTTGAAGCGATCGGCCGTGTGCTGCAGGTCGGCGCAATAGCGTGCCGCGCTCCAGTGCTCGATCTGGCCGGCGTTCGGTCCTGCGCTCGGCCTGACTCGAAAGCCATCCGGCTCGTCGGCCAGCCACACGGCGTGCACGAACGTGTGCGAGCCGAAGACGTGGCCCTCGGCCGCGCGCGCCTTCCACCAGGGCGCCCACTCCTCGTCGAGGCTGGTGCCGTTGGTGCGCGTCTTCTCGTCGGCGAGGAAAAACGTGGCCCGGACCCGCTGGCGCGCGAGCACCTCCGCCACCAGCGGCGCGACGCCCATGTGGCCGGTGTCGAACGTGAGGTACACCGACTTGTCTTCGGCGGCATCTCCGCAGGCGGCGGCCACGCCCGACGCGACCCACGTGAAGCAGCTCATAGCGACGAGCGCGCCGCGCCGGAGCCCGCCGATCCGGTTCAGTCGGCTAACGACGCGGCGCATGGTCGAGCGTCCACACGCCGTGCGGCGAACGGCCGACGTTCACCTGCCGCACCACCACTTTCTTTTCGGTGTCGATGACGGTGAGCTTGCGGGCCCAGCGCGAAGTCGTGAAGAGCGTCTTGCCATCGGCCGACACGTCCATGCAGTCAGGCCCGCCGGGGGCGGGGTAGCTTTCCACCGTGGTCAAGGAGGGCATGTCGATCAGGCTGATGGTGTTGGCGACGCGGTTGCTAACGAACACGCGCTTGGAGTCGCCGCGCGCGCGGAACGCGTGCGCGCCGGCGCCGGTCGGGATGCGCTTGATGAGCGTCGGCTTGGGTTTGCTCACGTCGTAGACCTCGACGAAGGCATCGCCGGTCAGACCGACCAGCAAGGTCCTGTCGTCGGCCGACAGGAACACATCGGCCGGCAACTTGCCCACCGCGATCTTCCAGCGCGGTGTCTGGGTCGCGAGGTCGATCGCGAGCAGCTCGTCGCTGTCTTGCAGCGATGCATAGACCGTGCGGCTCGTGCTGTCGATCATCAGGTGGCTCGGCGTGCGCGGCGCGGGCACGCGCGCGGCGAGCGTCAGCGGGTGCAAGGCATCGTTCGGGTCGTACCGGTAGATGTCGACGCGGTCGAGCCGGTTCGACGCCGTGACGAACCATTTCATGTCGGGCGAGAAGCGCAGGTGATACGGATCGGAGATGCCGGTCACTACACGCTGGATCACGGCGGTGCGCGGGTCGATGAAGGTGAGCGAATCGCTGAGCGCGTTGGCGACGATCAGCGACTTCTCGTCAGGCGACAGGTAGAGGTGATGCGGCTCCTTGCCGGTCGCGATGCGGCGCAGCTCGACGTAGCTCACGGGGTCGATGACGCTGATGGTGGCGTCGAGCGAATTGAGCACAAAGATCGGGTGCGCGGAGGTGAGCGGCGAGGTTGCAGGCGCGGCGACCGAGCCGCTGCGGAACGCCGATCCGGTTGCGAAGGACGCTGGCGACGAGGCGGCCGGGGCCCCGGCCCGGATCGATCGCGAGGCGGCCACCGCAGGCGCACGGGCTCGGACCGAGGCCGCGCCCATCGGCGCCGACGCCGGCGCCGCAGCGCGCAACGCTTGCGGCATCGCCGGATTCGAATGCAACACCAGGAAAAGGCACACAACGACCCACGCCCATACCGACCGCACACCCACATTCAGAACACTCAAGACGCACGCCAGACAGGGAAACACGAGAGTGTACGAGGCGGCAGCATGCTCGCGGCCCGTTCGAGACGCGCAACACGAGGGTTAATGCAGCTCTTCTCGAGCGTTCGGCAACCAGCCCCTCGCCGGAGCGTCGTCGCGTGTCGTCAATCGTGCAACGGCCTCGCCAATTCATACCGAAATCGCACATCGACCCGCTCGATCGCCACGCTGCAACGCGCCGCCTTCGGTGATGCTCGACCCCTCGAGTGCCCGCGCGGCCACGTCGTGCTTGGGCGCGACGGTGCCAGCGCCCCGAACGACGATCTTTTGCGCCATGCCCGACGCCCTATCCGACCTCCACGTCCCCACCCTGCTGGCCGCCGGCGCCGTGTTGCTGCTGCTCTCGGCCGGCAGCACCACCTTCATCGCGTTGAAGCAGCGCACCCACCGCGGCTATTGGTGGTGGGCCGGTGCCAATGGCCTGCTGGTGCCGGCGTTGCTGGTCGCGAGTGGCATCGTGAGCGTGCCTTTTGCGAGCGCCGTGGCGAGCGTGCTCGCGTTGCCGTGGCCCATCCTCGTGCTCGCCGGCATGCGCCGCTTCTATTCGCGCAGCTCGCCGGGCGTACCGCAAGGCGTCGACTGGGCCCTTCTCGGCACTGCCTGCGTGGCCACCGTGATCGGTGCCTCGCTGCCCTCGATGCCGGCGCTGCAAAGCGGCGTCACGGTGGTCGGCGCGACCGTGCTCGGCGCCTACGCGGCCGTGCTGATCACGCGGCTCGAGGACTTCAGCGTCAGTGCGGCGTTGAAGAGCCTCGTCGCGGTGTTGTTGCTCGGCGCGATCGGCCTCGGCACCTGGATGGTGTTGATCGCGACCGGGGCGCTTTCCGGCCTCGACCCCCAGCAGGGCAGCGTGATGCAGCTGCTCGCGACCCTCTTCTCGGCGATGCTGATGACGCACCTCGGGCTCCAGCTGAACCAGGAACGCACCGTCGACAACCTGCGCAGCTCGCTGCGCCGCCTGCGCCACATCGCCGATGTCGACCCGCTCACGCGCCTGCCGAACAAGCGTCACTTCGGCGAGCTCGCGGAACGCGCGATCTCGACGCTGCACGCTTCGACCGCGACGGTCGTGCTGTTCGACGTCGACAACCTGAAAAACATCAACGACCTGCTCGGACATGCGACGGGCGACGAAGCGCTGCGCCAGGTCGGTCTCGCGATGCGCGAGACCTTGCGGCGTCGTGACGTGGCCGGTCGCTTAGGTGGCGACGATTTCGCCGCGCTGCTCTTGAAGACGACCGCCGACGACGCCCGCCTCGCGGCCGCACGCGTCATGGCGCGCCTCAATGACCGCCAGGTGGCGCCGCGCATTGCGCGGGTGACACTCAATTTCGGCATCGCGCAGTTGCAGGTCGGCGAGACGATCGGCGAAGCATTGCGGCGCGCCGAGACCGGCCTGGAGCGCAAACGCGACGAGAACCGCAAACGCAACTCGAACGCGCCGACGGAGCAGCTGCCGGTGCGTGAATCGGCGGCGCCGATGCCCGCGGTGAGCAGCGTTTGAACGCGCGGCCACGCACCTTGCTGCTGGCGATCGCGCTGGTCGCGCCGCACGGATGGGCCTTGGCGGCCGAGAACGAGCCGTCGGTCACGCCGTATCGCCCGAGCGTCTCGACGCCGGCCGCGTTGTCTGCGCCCGGCTGGCTCGAAGTCGAACTTGGTGGCCAGCACGCCACCGGTGCCGGAATTCCTTCACGCAGCAGCGTGCCCTACACGCTGAAGCTCGCGTTCACGCCCGACTGGGGCGTGCGCATCGGCGGCGAGGCCTGGGTCCGTCAGGACGACGGCAGCGGCTCGCGCATCGCCGGGTTCGGCGACACCAGCGTCATCGTCAAGCGCCGCTTCGCGATCGACGAGGCATCGGCCTTCGGGCTCGAAGGCGGCGTCGTCGCGCCGACGGGCCGCAAAGGCATCTCGCAGAGCAAGCCGAGCCAGACGGCGAACGCGATCTACAGCGCCGACATGGGCGCCTATCACACCGACCTCAACATCAACGCGACCCGGCTGGGCACGATCGATCCCGGCACCGGTCGCGTTCAAGCCGGCTGGGCCGCGGCGCTTTCAAGGCAGCTCACCGAGCGATGGAGCGTGGTCGGCGAGCTCTCGGGCACGCATCGAACGAACCTCGCCGGCACGACCCAGTTGCTGATGGCGACGAGCTGCAACGTCGGCAAGGCAGCGACGATCGATGCGGGCTTCGCGCGAAGCACGCGCGACGCGACGTGGTCTTACTTCGCGGGCATCACGTTCCTCGCGGCGAAGCTGTTCTGAATCGCGACCCGCGAAGTCGCCTCGGTCATTCGGTCGTGACGCCGGCCCGCTTGATGACCGGCGCCCAGCGGACCTTCTCCTCGTTCATGAACCTCGCCAATTCAGCCGGCGACGAGCCGATTGGTTCGATATACGACGTCGCCAGGCGCTCTTTCACCGCCGGCTCCTCGAGCACCGAGACGATCTCGCGATGCATGCGCGCGATGATCTCGGGCGGGGTTCGCGCCGGCGCCATCACCGCCATCCAGGCCAGCGCCTGAATCTCCGGGAAGCCCGACTCGGCCAGGGTCGGCAGGCCCGGCAGCAACGCGCTGCGCCTGGCCGTCGTCACCGCGATGGCCTTCAGCTTGCCGGCCTTCGCCTGCGGCATCACCGCGACCGGGGGCACGCAGGCGAATTGCACATCGCCCTGGATCAGCGCGGTGATCGCGGCGGGTGACGATGCATACGGCAGATGGACCGCGAACGAGCCCGTCTTCAACTTCAGGATCTCGATCGACAGGTGCGAGACCGAGCCGATGCCGATCGAGGAATAGTTGTACTTGCCGGGGCTCGCGCGCATCGCGGCGATCCAGCCCTTGACGTCGTCGACCTGCATGTCGTTGGCGACCGCGCAAACGCCGGGCTGGCCGCCCGCCAAGGTGACCGGCGCGAGGTCCTTGAACGGGTCGTACGGCAGCTTCGGGTTGAAGACGGTGCTGTAGACCAAAGGGCCATTGGTGCTGACGACGAACGTATAGCCGTCGGGGGCGGACTTCGAGACGTAGTCGGTACCGGTGTTGCCGCCCGCGCCGGGTCGGTTGTCGACGACGATCGGCTGGCCGAGTCTTGCACCCAACTTGTCGCTCAGCAGGCGCGCGAGCACGTCGGGCGAGGAGCCCGGGCCGAACGGCACCACGAGGTGAATCGGCTTGATCGGCCAGGCGCTCTGCGCGGTGGCCGAACATGTGGCGATGGCGGCGAGCGTCAGCGCGAGCAAGGAACGCAGAGCGGAACGAGACATGGTTCGTTGGGTCGTGGGGGTGGACCTGGAAGGGACGCCATTACGCCAGTGCAGTATCCCGGTCGACACCGACCGGCCGGGCAGCCGAGGCCTCGAGTGCGGCGAGGTGGGCGTGAATCGCCTGCACGACCTGCGCGCCCTCGCCGATCGCCGCACCGACGCGCTTGGTCGAGCCCGAGCGCACGTCGCCGACCGCGAACACGCCGGCGATCGACGTCTCGAGCAACGAGGTGGCGCCGCGTTCGACCTGGCCGGTGACAACGAAGCCGCTGCGATCGACGTCGACCGCGCAGCCCTTCAGCCACGCCGTGACCGGATCGGCGCCGACAAAGAGGAAGAGGTTGCGCACGGCAACGGTCGACTCGGCGCCTGTAGCGCGGTCGCGCCAGCGCACGTGTTCGAGGCCGCGCGCGTCGCCTTCGAGCCCGAGCACCTCGCTCGACACCTTCAGATCGATATTGGGCGCGGCGGCGATGCGGTCGATCAGGTACTTCGACATGCTGTCGGCCAGGCGCGCGCCACGCACGAGCATCGTCACGCGCCTGGCCTGGCTGCTCAGGTAGACGGCGGCCTGGCCCGCCGAATTGCCGCCGCCGACCAGCATCACGTCTTCACCAGCGCAGAGACGCGCTTCGATCGGGGAGGCCCAATACCAAACGCCGCGGCCCTCGAATTGATCGAGCTTGTCGATGGCCGGATGCCGGTAACGCGCGCCGCTCGCGACCACCACGGTCTTCGCGCGCAGATCGGCGCCGCCTTCGACCCGCAGCGTGAACGGACCGTGGTCCGGGTCGCACTCGAGCGATGTGACGACGCTCGGGATCATCATCTCGGCGCCGAACTTCTGCGCCTGCACGAACGCGCGCCCAGCAAGGGCCTGCCCCGAAATGCCGGTCGGGAAACCGAAGTAGTTTTCGATGCGCGCACTCGCGCCGGCCTGACCACCGAAGGCGCGGGCGTCGAGCACGATGACGGCAAGGCCTTCCGAGGCTGCGTACACCGCCGTCGACAGCCCCGCCGGCCCGGCACCGACGACGGCCACGTCGTACACGTCGTTGCGTTGGCGCGCGCCGACCATGCCGAGCCGACGCGCGAGCGCGTCCTCGCTCGGGTTGCGCAACACCGTGCCGTCGAGCGTGACGACCAGCGGCAGGTCGGCCTCGGCCGGCGCGTAGCGCGCAAGCAGCGCCTGGGCATCGGCATCGCTGGCCGGATCGAGAACGTGGTGCGGTTGCCCGTTGCGCGTGAGAAAGCCCTGCAGTCGCACCACATCGCCGGCGTTCGGCGCCCCGATGATGACCGGCCCGCCGACTGCCGCCTGCATCAGCGCGACTCGCCGGAGGATGAGCGCTCGCATGATGCGCTCGCCGAGTTCCGCTTCGGCGACCATCAGCCGGCGCAGATCGATCGGCGCGATTAGCAAGGCCTCGACCTCGCCTTCGGCAGTGCCGTCGACCAGCGCCGCACCGCCCGAGAGCTGGCCGACCTCGGCCAGGAACTGCCCCGGCCCTTGCTCGGCCACCGGCGTGGCGTGACCGAGACCATCGCGCTGCGTGATGGCCACGTGACCCTTCAGCACGATGAACATGCCCGGGCCGGTCTGGCCGGCCTCGAACAAGAGCTCGCCGTGGGCGTAACGCCGGGTGCCGCCGAATCGGCGCATCCGCGAGATCTCGTCGGGCGTGAGCGTCGGGAACGTCTGCTCGTGTCGCGGATGGCCTGCCGCCCGCGGATCGACGCGATCGGCGTCGCGCGGTTCGAGGGAGTCTGCCGGAGTCGCGGGGTTCGGTTCGGACATGGCGCTTTGTTCCAAGACCCGTCATTGTGGACGGCGCCGTGCGATCTTGAACCAGACTCGGGCACCGCGCTTGCCGAATCGCGCGATGACTCCCGACAGCGGCTTCGTCCAGGTGCGCGGTGCGCGCGAGCACAACCTGAAGAACGTCGACGTCGATGTGCCACGCAACGCGATCGTGGTGTTCACCGGCGTGTCAGGGTCGGGCAAGTCTTCGCTTGCCTTCGGCACGCTGTACGCGGAGGCGCAGCGCCGCTACTTCGAATCGGTGGCGCCGTATGCGCGGCGCCTGATCGAACAGGTCGGGGTGCCCGAAGTCGATTCGATCGAGGGCCTGCCACCGGCCATCGCGCTGCAGCAGCAACGCGGCACGCCGACCGCACGCTCGTCGGTCGGCAGCGTCACCAGCTTGTCGAATCTGTTGCGCATGCTCTATTCACGCGCCGGCCGCTACCCGCGCGGACAGCCGATGCTATACGCGGAAGACTTCTCGCCGAACACCGCCGAAGGCGCCTGCCCGACCTGCCACGGTCTCGGGCGTGTCTACGACGCGACCGAGCAGTCGATGGTGCCGGACGACACCCTGACGCTGCGCGAGCGGGCGATCGCGGCGTGGCCCTTGGCGTGGCAGGGCCAGAACCAGCGCGACATCGTCACCACGCTCGGCCATGACGTCGACGTGCCGTGGCGCGAGCTGCCGAAGAAGACGCGCGACTGGCTGCTCTTCACCGACGAGACGCCGACGGTACCGGTCTACGCGGGCTTCACGTTGCCCGAAGTGAAGGAGGCGCTCAGGTGCAAGCTCGCGCCGAGCTACCAGGGCACGTTCACCGGCGCACGGCGCTACGTATTGCACACGCATGCGACGACGCAAAGCGCGCTCATCAAGGCCCGGGTGGCCAAGTACATCGTCGGTTCGGCCTGCCCGACGTGCGATGGCAAGCGACTGAAGCGCGAAGCCCTGGCAGTGACGTTCGAAGGCTTCGACATCGGCGCGCTGTCGCAGCTGCCGATGCGCGCGCTGGCGAACGTGCTGAGGCCGGTCGCGACGAGCGCCGAGGGCGCTGCGGGAGCGCGGTCGGAAGCCCGCACCGTGGCGCCCGCGGACGATGGTGACACCCTCGATCGCGCCACCGCCGAGCGCGCGGTCGATGCCCGCGTCGCCGCCGGTGGTTCGGCGCACAAGGCGGCTCCCGACGTGCGCCGCACCCCCCATCGATCGGTCGAGAAGGTGCTGGCGGCGCGGCAGCTGGCGCGCGCACTGCTCGACCGTCTCGACGCCTTGCTCGCGCTCGGTCTGGGTTACCTGGCCGTCGACCGCAGCACACCGACGCTCTCGCCCGGCGAGCTGCAGCGGCTGCGCCTCGCGACGCAGCTCGGCTCGCACCTGTTCGGCGTGGTCTATGTGCTGGACGAACCGTCCGCCGGCCTGCACCCGGCCGATGGCGAGGCGCTTTTCGCCGCGCTCGAGCGCTTGAAAGCCGCCGGCAATTCGCTCTTCGTCGTCGAACACGACCTCGACATCGTGCGGCGTGCCGACTGGCTGGTCGATGTCGGGCCGGCGGCCGGCGAACTGGGCGGTCGGGTGCTTTACAGCGGCCCGCCTGCGGGGCTCGCCGGCATCGAGGCGTCGGTGACGCGCCGCCATCTGTTCCCGACCGAGTTGCGCGAAAGCGAGCGACCGAAGCGCGCGCCGCACGGCTGGCTGCACCTCGCCGGCGTGACGCGCAACAATCTGAGGAGCCTCGATGCCGCGTTCCCGCTCGGCTGCTTCACGACCGTGACCGGGGTGTCGGGCTCCGGCAAGTCAAGCCTTGTCAGCCAGGCGCTGCTCGAGCTCGTGGCCGATCGTCTGGGCACCGAGGTGCCTGTCGATGACGATGGCGCCGATGGACAGGGGCTCGATGCCGAACCGGCCGCCGTCGGGGACGGCCAGCTCACCGGCGATGCCGATGCCATCCGTCGGCTCGTCAAGGTCGATCAGAAACCGATCGGGCGCACGCCACGCTCCAACCTCGCCACGTACACCGGCCTCTTCGACGCCGTGCGCAAACTCTTCGCGGCTACCGCCGAGGCACGCAAGCGCCGCTTCGACGCCGGCCGCTTTTCGTTCAACGTGGCCAAGGGTCGCTGCGCGACCTGCGAAGGCGAGGGCTTCGTCTCGGTCGAGCTGCTCTTCCTGCCGAGCGTCTATGCGCCATGCCCGACGTGCCACGGTGCACGCTACAACGCCGAGACCCTGCAGGTGCGATGGCACGAAAAGCACATCGCCGACGTGCTGGCGATGACGGTCGACGCGGCGGCCGCATTCTTCGTCGACGAGCCTTCCGTTCAGCGGTCGCTGCTCGTGCTGCGGGACATCGGCCTCGGCTACTTGCGGCTCGGCCAGCCGGCCACGGAACTCTCCGGCGGCGAAGCCCAGCGCATCAAGCTAGCGACCGAACTGCAACGCCAGCAACGCGGCGCGACGCTCTACGTGCTCGATGAGCCGACGACGGGTCTGCATGCAGCCGACGTCGACCGGCTCCTGGTCCAGCTCGGTGCGCTGGTCGACGCCGGCAACACGGTCGTCGTGGTCGAGCACGACATGCGCGTCGCCGCCGGCAGCGACTGGGTCATCGACATGGGGCCCGGCGCGGGCGACGAAGGGGGCCGCATCGTGGCAGCCGGGTCGCCGTCGGAGGTGGCGCGCGCGAAGGGCAGTCGCACCGCCGCTTACCTCGACATGGCCCTTGTGCGTTGACCGATTCGCCCGCCCTGCGAGGAGCGCCTCAACGCGTGCGTGCACGCATCGATGCCGGGTGCCCGGGCAGTGCGAAGGCCTTCCCGGTGTCGATGATCGTGTCGCCCTCGACACGCAAGATCGAGACGTTCTGATCGATGAAGTTGCCCACGTAGATGTAGCGGCCGTCGTTGCTGAAGTCCACGCCTTCCGGCAAGCCCTTCACGATCACCTCGTTGGTCTTCGTGACCGTCTTGCCGACGATCTTCATCGCGACGACGCTGCCGTTGCGGTTGTAGAAGTCCGCGTCGACTGCCGCATTGGAGCCGCGCAACAGCAGCGCCACCGCCAACCGGCCGGTCGGGCTGATCGCGATGCCTTCGGGCCCGTCGCCCACAACGACCTTGTCGATCACGTGCGGTACCTTCGACTCGAGATCGATCACGCTCACCGTGTCGATGTTGCCGTCGGCCGCGCCCGCGTTGCCGTTGTCGGCGCTGAGCGCGATGCGTCCATCCGGCGTCACGTCGGCGTTATACGGCCACAAGCCGACGTAGGCATCGACCTTCGCGTACGTGACCTTCTCGCCGTTCACGTCGAGCATGGCGATCTTGTGACCGGGGAACTTGGTCGCGATCGCGCGCGTTCCGTCGGGCGTGAACACCACGTGCGAGACCTGCTCGCCGATCACGACCGTGTCGATCAACGTCACCGTTTTTCCTTTGATGCGCAGCACGCTCACCGAACCATCGGCGCGGTTGGCGATGAGCGCCAGCGTGCCGGCCCGGTTGATCGCCAGGCCCGACGGCTGCTTGCCGACGATGACCGTGTCGATCAGCTTCGGTGGCGTCGCTTCCAGATCGATCACCCAGAGCCGGTTGTCGGGCACCGGCTTCCACGCGGCGCCATCGGCCACCATGTCGAGCGAGTTGGCGACGATGGCTAGCTTTTCGTCGGGCGTGATCGCGAGGTTGGTCGGCGGCCCAGCGATGGTGTTCATCAGCGGCATGGTGGCGAGCGTCCTGGGCGCGAGCGGATCGCTGCCGATGTCGACGACCATGACAGTGTCGCGCCCGGGCGCCCCGAACAAGACGCGACCCGCAGGGTCCCAGCTTTGCTTCTCGTCGTTGCCGATGATCATCAACTCGCGTTTGGCCGAGCCCGATGCCATCGGCATCGAGGACATCGGTGGCGTGGCCGCACATGCAGTGAGCAGTGCGATCGCGATGGACAGGCCGCCCCCGCACAGCGCCAGTCGCGCCGCGGAAGATGGGGAACGGATTTCGTGCGTGCGCTTCATGGCGTTCCTGGTTTGTGGGTTGCGGCGAGCCATGGCCCGCCCGGCGTCGGCTCTAGGCGTCTGTCGAGCGCGATGCCGCCCGAACATGCGCTCTTCGCTGCGCCGGCGCAAGCGCGGAAACGCGTGCGTAAGGTACCGCCCCGGGCGCCTCAGGGCAACGCGTCCTGCAACGTGATCGTGTCGAAGTCGGCGCGTTGCCAGAAGGCCCTGAGCGCGGGTGCCGGTTCGAGCAGCAAGGCTTTCAGCAACGGCTTGATCGGCGTGGTCGCCGGGTCGCACAGCAGCACGTAGCGGGGCACGCCCGCCTCGTCGAGCACACCCAGCCAGTCGAGCCCCACCAGGGCGTCGAGCACCGGCATGCTCTGCAGCGGATCGATGTGCAGCCGATCCGAGATGTGCGTCGCGGTGATGCCGTGCTCGCCCTTGACGCGCGCCTTCACCAGCTGGTTCAGCACCGCCAGCGCGATGTGAAACCGCGAGCCCGGGTTCTCCGACCAGCGTGCGATGTTCTTGCGAAGCGCCGGTGAATAGGCGGCAACGACCGCGCCGAGCAATACGATGATCCAGCTCGAGTAGATCCAGACCAGCAAGATCGGCAACGTCGCGAACGCGCCATAGACGACCGCGTAGGTCGGCACGCGCGACAGGTAGAGCGCGAGCAACTGACGCGCCACCGCGAAGCCGATCGCCACGAAGAGGCCACCGGCGAACGCATGGCGCCAGCGCACGTGCGTGTTGGGCACGTAATGAAAGAGCGCGCTGACACCACCGGCGACGACGAAGAATTCGGCCGTGCGCAGCAGCAGGTTGAAGATGTGCGGGATGGCGTCGACCAGCCCGCGCGACGCCGAGATGGCGTACGACGTGAACGTGAGGCTCATGCCCATCAGCAACGGCCCGAGCGTGGCGGCCGACCAGTAGACGAGCACGCGTTGCGCGATCGGCCGCGGCTGGCGCACGCGCCAGATCGCATTCAGAGCCCGGTCGATCGTCAACATCATCGCGAGCGCACTGGCCACGAGCGCACCCAGTCCGACGATACCGAGCCGACTCGCACGGCTCGAAAACTGCGTGAGCGCGCCCAGGACCGCCTGCGAAATGCCTTCGGGAATCAGCGACTTCAGCAAGTACTGCTGCAGCGCTCCCTGCAGCGTCGAGAACATCGGGAAGGCCGAGAAGATCGCGAGCATCACCGTCACGAGCGGCACGACCGAGATCAGGGTCGTGAATGTGAGGCCCCCAGCGGTCACCGCGAGACGGTCTTCACGGAAGCGCTGCCCGAGCGTGCGGGCGGTGTTGTACCAGGCCCAGCGCTCGCGCGCGGCGAACATGCGCTGCAGGCGCGTTCGCCAGTGGCGCCAGGCGATCATGGCGACGTCTGCGAAATCATTGCTGGCATGATAGTCAACGATGAAAAAAACCCCTGCCGAATGGCCTCGTGACGTCGCACGCGCTCGACAGCTGGCGTTGTGCAGCACGCTGATGCTGATCGCGCTTGGCCTTGCGTGGGAGCTCTGGCTCGCACCGACCGGTCGTGGCACGCTGGCGTTGAAGGTCGTGCCGCTGTTGTTCGCCGTGCACGGGCTCGCGAGCCATCGTCTCTACACCTACCGCTGGATGAGCTTGCTGATCTGGCTCTACGCCGCGGAAGGCGCCGTGCGCGTGACCACCGATGTCGGATGGCGGGCGGTGCCCGCGGCCCTCGAACTCGTGCTCGGTCTGATGGTGTTTGCCGGTTGCGGCCTCTACGTTCGGGCCCGCCTGCGCCACGCGAGGGTGGCCGCGGCGTGACCGCGTTGCTCCAGTCGCTGCGGGCAGCCGTCGGCGACGCGAATGTGCTGGTGGGCGACGGGCTCGATGCCTATGAGGTCGATTGGCGCAAACGCTACCCGGGCAAGGCTCTCGCGGTGGTGCGCCCGGGCGATGCGGGCCAAGTCGCTGCCGCCGTGCGCGCATGCGCCGCGCACGGCACGGCGATCGTCACGCAAGGCGGCAACACGGGGCTCGTCGGCGGCTCGACGCCCGATGGCAGCGGCACGCAGGTCGTGTTGAGCCTCAACCGGATGAACCTCGTGCGCGCGGTCGATGTGGCCAATGCGAGCATGACGGTCGATGCCGGTTGCGTGCTGCAGGTGGCTCAACACGCCGCCGATGAACAGGGCCTGTTGCTGGCGTTGAGCCTCGCGGCCGAAGGAAGCTGCACCGTGGGCGGCAACCTAGCGACCAACGCCGGCGGCACGCAGGTGCTTCGCTACGGCAACGCGCGCGAGCAATGTCTGGGGCTCGAATTCGTGACCGCCGATGGCGCCGTCTGCGACCTGCTCGGCGGCCTTCGCAAGGACAACACCGGCTACGACCTGCGCGACCTGCTGATCGGCAGCGAAGGCACGCTCGCGGTGATCACCGGCGCGACGTTGAAGCTGCACCCGCGCCCGATCGCGACGATGACGGCGTTGGTCACGCTGGCGACGATGCCTGCCGCCGTCGAACTGCTCGGCCTCGCACAGCAGCGCCTGGGGCCGGCGCTCACCGGTTTCGAGGTGATGGGCGCCTTCGCGCTCGGTCTCGTGGCGCGCCACTTTCCACGGATCCGGCAGCCGCTCGAGGCCGCGCCCTGGACCGCGCTGATCGAACTCTCCGATCATGACAGCACCGCCCATGCGACCTACGCGCTCGAGCAACTGCTCGAAGCGGCGATGGACCGCGGCATCACGACCGACGCGGCCGTCGCCGCGAGCATCGAGCAATCGAACCAGCTGTGGCACTTACGCGAAACGATCCCGCTCGCCCAGGCCCTGGAGGGCACGAACATCAAACACGACATCGCACTGCCGGTCTCATGCATCGCGGCGTTCGTCGAGTCGACCGACGCGGCGCTGTTGCGTGCCTTCCCCGGCATACGCCTCGTCAACTTCGGCCACCTGGGCGACGGCAACCTGCATTACAACGTGCAGTGCCCCGAGGGCATCGACGCCGCCGAATTCCTGCACCGTTTCGAACCGGCGGTGAACGCCCTGGTCTTCGATGCGGTGAGTGCGAACGGTGGTTCGATCTCGGCCGAGCACGGCATCGGCGTGCAGAAGCGCGAGGAGTTGACGCGCCGGAAGTCCCCGGTGGCATTGCAGATGATGCGTTCGATCAAGGCAGCGCTCGATCCGCAGGGCCTCTTCAACCCGGGTCGACTGCTGTGACGCATCTTCCGGACTACTGAAGTCGACCCTTCAGCGCATCGGGCACCTGGATCGAGACCACCTCGATGCCTTCATCGCGCAGCGCCTCGGCGTCTTCTTGGGTCGCCTGGCCGCGGATCGCGCGTTCCGCGGTTTCGCCGTGATGGATGCGGCGCGCTTCTTCCGCGAAGCGCGGGCCGACGTCTTCGGTGTTGGCGAGGACATGCCGCAGGGCCTGCATCCAGCCGGCCTGCAGGCCGGCGGGCGTCGGCATCTTCGACGCGGCAGCAGACGCTCGGCCGGCCTCGTCGGCGACAGGCACCGCACTTGTCGCCTTCGACACGCCTAGCCGCGGTGCGCTCGGCAAGCGGGTGATCCCGCGATCGCGACAGAGCGGGCAATCGACCAGGCCGCGCTCGATCTGCGAGCGGAAATCGTCTTCCGAAGCGAACCAGCCTTCGAAGCGATGATCGTGGCTGCAACGCAGGTCGAGCACTTTCATGTCGAGGGCTTCGAGACGGCCAGCGGCGCGGCGTCGACGGATTGCCAATGCAAAGGCCAGCGCCCTTCTCGCCATTGCCGCCACCATAGCATCGCGACCATCGTCTTTGCGTCGGTCAGCACGCCTGCGGCGGCCGAGGCCTCGAGGTCTTCGGGGCTCGCGTCAAAGACCTCGAGGAATTCGCCGGCATCGAGCTGGGCACTGCCTGCGGTCACGCCGCGTGCGAACCAGATCTCGATGCCTTCAGTCGAATAGGCGATCGCGTTGTGCATGATGCCGGCGCGGGCCCACTCGCGAGCGCGGTAGCCGGTCTCTTCGGCCAGTTCGCGGATGCCGCAACGCCACGGCGGCTCGCCCGTGTCGATCTTGCCGGCGGGGAACTCGATCATCGCCTGGCCGATCGGGTAGCGCCATTGGCGTTCGACAATCGCGCGGCCATCGTCGCGCAACGCGACGACCACGACCGCGCCCGGGTGCACGATGTACTCGCGGTACGTGAGCTGGCCGTCCGGCATGCGGACCTGGTCGCGCCGGACATCGAGAAACCGTCCCCGCCAGGCCTCGTGCGGCTCGACGCAGGTCTCGCGCAGATGGGATTCGTCGATCAGCGGCTCGATCATGCGACCCTCGCGCGGGTCAGGTCTCGAACATCTTCTGGATCGCCTGCGAGCATAGCGTCATCAGGCCGCTCGGCAAGACGCCGAGTGCGAGCACGGCGATGCCGTTCAGCGACAGAATGAACCCCACGTCGCGGCCGGCCGCGACTGGCGCCGGGTCGACCGGCTCGTCGAAGAACATGACCTTGACGATGCGCAGGTAGTAGAACGCGCCGAGCAGCGACAGCATCACCGCGGCGACCGCGAGCCCGATGTATCCGGTCACGTTGGTCGACACCACCGACTGAAGCACCGCGAGCTTGGCGTAGAAGCCGACGGTCGGCGGGATGCCGGCGAGCGAGAACATGAAGATCGCCATCACACACGCGAACCACGGGCTGCGCTTCGCGAGGCCCTTGAAGTCGTCGATCGTCTCGGCCTCATGGCCGCGGCGCGACAGCAGCATGATCATGCCGAACGTGCCGAGCGACGTGAGCACGTCGGTGATCACGTAGAACATCGCCGAGCTGTAGCCGTTCGACGCCGAATACGTGTTGTTGCTGACGACCGAGGTCGTGAGGCCGAGCAGCATGAAGCCGATCTGCGCGATGGTCGAGTACGCCAGCATGCGCTTGATGTTGGTCTGCGCGATGGCGGCGAGGTTTCCGATCGCCATCGACGCAACCGAGAGCAGGATCACCATCTGCTGCCAGTCGGGTGCGAGGCCGATCATGCCTTCGACGAGCAGGCGGATGCTGATCGCGAACGCGGCGAGCTTCGGCGCACCGCCGACCATCAGGGTCACGGCTGTCGGCGCGCCCTGGTAGACGTCGGGCACCCACATGTGGAACGGCACCGCGCCGAGTTTGAACGCCAGACCGGAGACGATGAAGACCGTCGCGAGGATCAGCACCGCGCGCGCCGGCTGGCCGGTGTTGATGGCCTTGAACACCTCGGCGATCTCGAGCGAGCCAGTCGCGCCGTACATCATCGAGAGGCCGTAGAGCAGGAAACCGCTCGCGAGCGCGCCCAGCACGAAATACTTCATCGCGGCTTCGGTCGCACCGAGATCGTCGCGCCGCATCGCGACCATCGCATAGAGGCTCAGCGACATCAGCTCGAGGCCGAGGTAGACGACGAGGAAGTTGTTCGCCGCCATCATCACCAGAATGCCGAGCAGCGAGAACATCGAGAGCGTGAAAAGCTCTCCCTTGAGCATTTCGCGCACGGCCGCGTAGGGCCGCGCGTAGACGAGCGCGACCATCACCGCAAGGGTGGCGAAGGCGCCCAGCAGGTGGCCCATCGGATCGGCGACGACCATCCGCTGCATGGCGTAGAGCGTGAAGCCGCTGAAGTAGTACTGGAATTGCAGCACGCAGACGCCGGCAAGCGATGCCTGAGCGAGCCAGTAGGTGAGCTTCTTCGACGGGCCGGACCAGAGGTCGACCATCGCAATCACGCAGGTCATCGCGAGCAGCGCGATTTCAGGGTAGACAGCGGACCAGTTCATAGCGATGACGATGGCGCGTTCACGGCGCGAGCTTCGAGAGCGACACATGGCGGACCAGATTGGCGACCGACGCGTCCATCACATCGGTGAACGGTTTCGGGTAGAGGCCCATCGCGAGCACTGCGAGCGCCAGCACCGCGAGCATGCCGAACTCGCGACGGTCGATGTCGACGAGCTCTCGCACGTGGTTGTTCGCGACCCTCCCGAAATAGACGCGCTTCACCATCCACAGCGTGTAGCCGGCGCCCCAGATCATCGTGGTCGCGGCGAGCGCGGCGACCCAGAAATTGACGCCGACGGTGCCGATGATGACCATCCACTCGCCGACGAACCCGGCGGTGCCCGGCAGGCCGACGTTGGCCATGCTGAACAGCACCGCGAACGCGGCGAACTTCGGCATCACGTTGGCGACGCCGCCGTAGGCTGCGATCTCGCGCGAGTGCATGCGGTCGTACAGCACGCCGATGCAGAGGAACATCGCACCCGACACGAAGCCGTGCGACACCATCTGCACGATGGCACCTGCCGTGGTGACCGGCGTGAACATGAAAAAGCCAAGCGTGACGAAGCCCATGTGCGCGATCGACGAGTAGGCGACGAGCTTCTTCATGTCCTGCTGGACCAGCGCAACAAGGCCGATGTAGATCACCGCGATCAACGAGAGCAGCACCATCAACCACGCCCATCGGTGGCTCGCGTCGGGCGCGATCGGCAACGAGAAGCGCAGGAAGCCATAAGCGCCGAGTTTGAGCATGATGGCCGCCAGCACCACCGAGCCACCGGTCGGCGCTTCGACGTGGGCGTCGGGCAGCCACGTGTGCACCGGCCACATCGGCACCTTCACCGCGAACGCGAAGAAGAACGCGAAGAACAGCAGGGTCTGCACATTCGCAGCCAGCGGAAGGCGGTGCCACGCGAGAATGTCGAAGCTGCCGCCCGATTTGTAATAGAGGTAGATCAACGCGATCAGCATCAGCAACGAGCCGGCCAGCGTGTAGAGAAAGAACTTGAACGCTGCGTAGACGCGCCGTGGCCCGCCCCAGATGCCGATGATCAGGTACATCGGGATCAGCGTGGCTTCGAAGAACACGTAGAACAAGAGGCCGTCGAGTGCGGCAAACACGCCCACCATCAGACCCGACAGGATGAGGAACGCGCCCATGTACTGGTGCACACGCTCGGTGATCACCCGCCACGCGGCGATCACCACGATGGTCGTGATGAACGCGGTGAGCAGCACGAACCACACCGAAAGCCCGTCGACCCCGAGCGCGTAGTTGACATTGAAGCGCTCGATCCACGAGGCCTTCTCGAGGAATTGCATCTCGGCCGTGCCGAGCCTGAAGTGGACGAAGAGCGGCAGCGTGACGACGAATGAGGCGATGGCCGCGCCGAGCGCACACCAGCGCACCAGGCTCGCACGGGCGTCGCTGCCGAAGGCGAGCAAAAGAGCGCCTGCCCCGATCGGCAGCCAGATCGCGATGCTGAGGAGGCCGGTCATGCCCTCGTGCCCATGTGTCGGTAGCCCATGTCTGGTCGTTGTTCGAATCAGCGGTTTCAGCGGGCGAACGGGATGCTGAGAAACGGCCAGAGCTGCCATGTCATGAGACCGATCACGCCGATCATCATCACGAGTGCGTACCAGTAGAGATAGCCGCTCTGGAATACCTTGGTGAGCCGGGCGATGCTGCCGATGCCGCGCGACGTGCCGTCGATCAGGATGCCGTCGATGAAGCCGACATCGCCGCGCTGCCACAGACCTCGGCCGAGCGCACGCGCGCCGCGGGCGAGCACGTTCTCGTTGAACCAGTCGAAGTAGTACTTGTGGTCGAGCAGGCTGTAGAGCGCCTCGGTCTTCGCCCGGATGGCGGCCGGAATCGCCGGCTTCACCATGTAGAAGACGTAGGCCACCGCCACGCCGGCGAGCGCAAGCCAGAACACCGGGCCGGCGAACGCGTGCAACGACATGTCGAGCGGGCCGTGGAAGGCCTTCGCGAGCTCTTCCAGCGCCGGGTGCTTGTCGAGATCGATCGAGATGGCGCCTTTGAAAAAATCGCCGAAGAGCATGCGCTGAATGGTGAAGTAGCCGATCAGCAGCGACGGAATCGCAAGCAGGATCAATGGCACCGTGACGACCCACGGTGACTCGTGCGGGATGTGCACGTGCTCGTGGTCGTCTCGCGCGCCTCGGCCAGCGTCGCTCGAACTCGACTCGGGCTCGGCATGCGATTCGCCCGCGTGGTCACCACGATCGTCGGCGTGCGCGTCGCCATGCCCGACGTCGTGCGCATGCTCGTCGTGGGCAGCCGGCGGGAACGGCTTGTTGCGGAATCGCTCCGGCCCTTCGAAGACCAGGAAGTACAGGCGGAACGAATAGAACGACGTCACGAACACACCGGCCGCGACCGAGAAGTACGCGAAGCCCGAGCCCCAGAGATGGCTCTCGTGCACCGCTTCGATGATGCTGTCCTTCGAATAGAACCCCGAGAACAGCGGCGTGCCGATCAACGCGAGCGAACCGATCAACGACGTGATCCACGTGATCGGCATGTACTTGCGCAGGCCGCCCATGTTGCGGATGTCCTGGTCGTGGTGCATGCCCATGATCACCGAGCCGGCACCGAGGAAGAGCAGAGCCTTGAAGAAGGCGTGCGTCATCAAGTGGAAAACGGCGACGGAATAGGCCGAAGCACCGAGCGCGACCGTCATGTAGCCGAGCTGCGAAAGCGTCGAGTACGCGATCACGCGCTTGATGTCGTTCTGGACGATCCCTAAAAAGCCCATGAAGAGCGCGGTGACGGCACCGATCGTCATCACGACCGAGAGCGCCGTGTCGGAGAGTTCGAAGAGCGGCGACATGCGGGCCACCATGAAGATGCCGGCTGTCACCATCGTGGCCGCGTGAATGAGCGCGGAGATCGGTGTGGGACCTTCCATCGAGTCGGGCAGCCACACGTGCAACGGCACCTGCGCGCTCTTGCCCATCGCGCCGATGAAGAGGCAGATGCAGGCGACAGTGATCACGCGCCAGTCGCCGCCGGGCACGTCGTATGGGAAGGTCAGCGTAGCGATGTGCTCGGCGTGGCTGAACGCCTCACCGTAGTTGAGCGTGCCGGCATACGCTGCGATGAGGCCGATGCCGAGGATGAAGCCGAAGTCGCCGACCCGGTTGACGATGAAGGCCTTCATGTTCGCGAAGATCGCGGTCGGCCGCGTGTACCAGAAACCGATCAGCAGATACGAGACCAGGCCGACCGCCTCCCAGCCGAAGAAAAGTTGCAGGAAGTTGTTGCTCATCACGAGCATCAGCATCGAGAACGTGAAGAGCGAGATGTAGCTGAAGAAGCGCTGGTAGCCCGGGTCTTCGGCCATGTAGCCGACGGTGTAGACGTGCACCATCAGCGACACGAAGGTCACCACGCACATCATCATCGCGGTGAGGCCGTCGACGAGGAAGCCGATTTCCATCTTCAGGTCGCCGACGCGCATCCATTCGTAAATGGTCGCGTTGAAGTGCGCATGGTCTGCCACGACCGACTGCAGCGTCATCGCCGACAGCACGAACGCGATCAGCACGCCGAGGATGGTGAGGGTGTGCGAGCCGGCCTTGCCGAGTTGCTTGCCGAAGAGGCCGGCGCCGAGCGCGCCGACCAGCGGCGCGACCGGGACCGCGAGCAACAGGCCCGCCGAGAGTTCTGCCGCCACGCTCAGCCTTTCAACGAGTCGAGCTCGTCGACGTTGATGGTGGCGCGGGTGCGGAACAACACGACCAGAATCGCCAGGCCGATCGCCGATTCCGCTGCCGCGACCGTGAGGATGAAGAACACGAACACCTGGCCCGCCATGCGATCTGCCTCGAGCGGCAAGTAATGCGAGAACGCGACGAAGTTCAGGTTCACCGCAAGCAGCATCAGCTCGATCGCCATCAACAGCACGATGAGGTTCTTGCGGTTCAGGAAGATGCCGACCACCGACAGCGCGAACAGGATCGCGCCGAGCGAGAGGTAATGACCGAGCGTGACCGGGCCGAGGCTCATCGACGATCTCCGACCGGCGGCGGTGTGACGGCCGGCACCTCGAGCACCTCAACGATCGGCTTCATCGAGACGATGCGCACGCGGTCGGCCTTCTTCGCCTTCACCTGCTCCGACGGGTCCATGTGCTTCGAGTCCTTGCGCTCACGCAGCGTGAGCGAGATGGCCGCGATGATCGCGACGAGCAGCAGCACCGCGGCGATCTGGAGCGGGTAGAGGTACTTCGTGTAGACCTCGATGCCAAGCAGCTTGGTGTTGCCGAGCTTCACGGCAGCGGCACCCGCCGTCGGCGCATCGATGACGCGAAAGCCGGGCATCAGCACCGCGGCCATCTCGAGCGCAATCACCACACCAACCAGTGCGGCGAGCGGAAAATGCTTCCAGAAACCGACGCGCAGCGACCCCATGTCGACGTCGAGCATCATCACGACGAAGAGAAACAGCACCATCACCGCACCGACGTAGACCAGCACGAGCGCGATCGCCAGGAATTCGGCGTGCAACAGGATCCACACGCAGGAAGCGCTGAAGAACGCGAGCACCAGGAAGAGCGCCGCGTAGACCGGGCTGCGCGCCGTGATCACGCGAAAAGAGGCGATCAGCAGCACAACGGAGAAGATGTAGAAGAGCGCGGTGTTGGTCATGGGCTGCTGTATAAGGGGCGCGCGCCGAGAGGAATATCCGGGGAGTCCTGGTGAGCGTCAGCGGTACTTGGCGTCGGCCTCCTTGGCAGCGGTGATCTCGCTCGCATAGCGGTCGCCGACGGCGAGCAGCATGTCCTTCGTGAAGTACAGGTCGCTGCGCTTCTCGCCGTGGTATTCGAGGATGTGCGTCTCGACGATGGCGTCGACCGGGCAGCTCTCTTCGCACATGCCGCAGAAGATGCACTTCATCAGGTCGATGTCGTAGCGCGTCGTGCGGCGCGAGCCGTCGTCGCGCACATCGCTCTCGATTGTGATCGCGAGCGCGGGGCAAACCGCTTCGCAGAGCTTGCACGCGATGCATCGCTCCTCACCGTTCTCGTAGCGGCGCAGGGCATGCAGGCCCCGAAAGCGCGGGCTCTGCGGTGTTTTCTCCTCCGGGAACTGGACCGTGATGGACTTCGACAGGAAGTGGCGGCCCGTGAGGCGCATGCCCTTGAGGATTTCCGTCAGCAGGAAGCTCGACAGAAAGTCTTTGATCGAAGTTGCAGATGCCATGTCAGGTTTTCCAGATGTTCCAAGGCGACTGAATCCAGAGGCCGACCACGACCAGCCAGACCAGGGTCACGGGAATGAAGATCTTCCAGCCGAGCCGCATGATCTGGTCGTAGCGGAAGCGCGGCAGCGTGGCACGTGCCCAGAGGAACATCGTGCAGACGCAGAAGGTCTTGCCGAAGAGCCAGAACCAGTTCCAGAACCAGGCGGTCTTGACGATGAAGGGCGGCGTCTGGATGCCGATGGCCGACCACGAGAACGGCGCGAGCCAGCCGCCGAGGAACATCACCGAAGCCAGCGCCGAGACCAAAATGATGTTCGCGTACTCGGCGAGGAAGAACATCGCGAACGCCATGCCCGAGTACTCGACCATGTGGCCGGCGACGATCTCCGACTCGCCTTCCACCACGTCGAAGGGCGCCCGATTGGTCTCGGCGATGCCCGAGATGAAGTAGACGATGAAGACCGGAAAGAGCGGCAGCCAGTTCCAGCTGAGGAACGTGACGCCGTGATCGGCGAAGATGCCGCGGCCCTGGCCCAGCACGATCTCGCTCATGTTGAGACTGGCCGACACCATCAGCACGACGACGAGCGCGAAGCCCATTGCGATCTCGTAGCTCACCATCTGCGCCGAGGCGCGCAGCGCGCCGAGGAAGGCGTATTTCGAATTCGACGCCCAGCCGGCGATGATCACGCCGTAGACCTCCATCGACGTGATGGCCATCAGGAACAGCAGGCCGGCGTTGATGTTGGCAAGTGCGACATCGGGCCCGAACGGCACCACCACCCACGCGGCCAGCGCCGGCATGATGGTCATCACCGGGCCGAGGAAGAACAAACCCTTGTTCGCCGCCGTCGGGACGATGATCTCCTTGAAGATCAGCTTCACCGCATCGGCGATCGGTTGCAGCAGGCCGAACGGGCCGACGCGATTGGGACCCGGGCGGATCTGGCTCCAGCCGATCGCCTTGCGTTCCCAGAGCGTTAGGTAGGCGACGCAGCCGAGCAACGGCAAGACCAGCAGCACGATCTTGATGACGGTCCATGCCACCGGCCACACCGGGCCGAGCAGCGAACTGCCGTACGCTTCGAATGAATCGAACATGCCGCCGCTCAGACCGCGCGGGCCTGATGGTTGTCGCTTTGCTGCACGCGCCAGGCCGGTCCGCCGATGCGGTCGTCGTCGAGCGCGCTGTGGTCGTCTGCGACGAGGGGCCTGTCGGCCTTGGCCACGGTGAGCGTGCCGAACATCGCGCCGAGAGCGGCGGTCGACGGATGGCCGGCCGCGACGCGAACGACATTCTCCGGCAGGCTCGCATCGAGCTTGGCTTCGAGCACGACCGTGGCGCCGCTCTGCGTGACGCTGACCCACGCACCCGCCTCGACCGCGATGCTGTGATCGATGCCGGCGTTGCTGGCGTTGCGGTCGACATTGGAAGCGAACGCAAGACCGAGCTGCTGGGCGAGCGCTCGCGGCACACCGACGACGGGTTGACGCGCATCGGCCGTGAGCTGCAGCGATGGTGCGCGCCGCACGATCGGGTCGGTGGCGTAGAGGGGAACGTCGGCGATCCGTTCGATGTCCGAAGCGACGGTCTTCGGCGCACTCGGCGAGACGATCACCGATCCGGCGTTGCTCAGACGCTCGGGAATCGACGACAAGTCGCCCAGCGCTTCGGCGCGCACCTCTTCCGACGTGTCGAACGCGAAGTCCGGCAGGCCGAGCAGGTTGCCGAGCACGCGGAGCACCTTCCACGCCGGTCGCGCGTCGCCGAGCGGCTTCACGACACCGTGGAAGCTCTGCGCCCTGCCCTCCGCATTGACGAAGGTGCCCGAGGTTTCGGTGAACGGCGCGATGGGCAGCAACACATCGGCGAGTTCGTCGCTGGACCCGGTCGGCTTGAAGGAGGTCAGCGAGACGACGAACGCGGTCTGCGACATCGCCGTGCGCGCCGCGGCGGCGTCGGCGGCGTCGAGCTCCGGTTCGACCTGAAGCAGTACGCAAGCCTTGAGCGGCTTCGCGTCGCGGGTGCCCCCGAGCATCTGCGCAGCGTTGAGGCCTCCGGTCAGCGGCATCGCGCCGACCAGTTGCGCGCCGACGGCGTTGCCACCGGCGCCGAGAAAGCCGAACGTCGCACCGGTCTTCTCCGCGATCCAGCGACCAAGCGCGGCGAGTTCGTTTGCACGCGGGTGCGACATGGCGGCTTGCCCGAACAGCACCGCCTTGCGTTCGCCAGTCGCGAGCGACTTCGCGATCGCACGCGCGTCGTCGGTGATGTCGGCCTCGAGCGGCGCCGCGACGGTCTGCGCTTCGGCGATCGCGGCGGCGACCCCGGCCAGTGCACCCACCCACGCACTGGGCGCGACGACCAGGCTCTTGGCCATCGGCATCAGCCAGTCGTCGTCGAGCGCGTGCAAGCTGTGCACCTTGCCGCCCTTGCGCGCCGATTGGCGGATGCGCTGCGCGAAGAGCGGATGGTCCTTGCGCAGGAACGATCCGACGACGAGCACGCGATGCAGCGACGACAACGCCGCGATCGGCGTGCCGAGCCAGCGCGCCGTGCGCGGGGCGTTCGAGGGGGCGCTGCCGTCGGCGCTGAAATCGCTTTGGCGCAAACGGTGGTCGATGTTGTCGCTGCCGAGCCCGCGCACGACCTTCCCGAGCAAGTGCAATTCCTCGACCGTGCTGACGGTCGACGCGAGTGCGCCGATGCTCGCGGCGCCGTGCTCCGACGAGATCTGCTTCAGGCTGCGTGCAACGTACTCGAGCGCAGAGGTCCAGTCGATCGCCTGCCACTCGCCGTTCTGCCGGACCATCGGCGTCGTCAGGCGCTCGCCGCCGTTGAGCGCCTCGTACGAGAACCGGTCGCGATCTGCGAGCCAGCACTCGTTCACGTCTTCATTCTCGAGCGGGACGACGCGCATCACGGTCGCGTTCTTCACCTGGACGATGAGGTTTGCGCCGGTCGAGTCGTGCGGGCTCACGCTCTTCCTGCGCGAGAGTTCCCACGTGCGCGCGCTGTAGCGAAAGGGTTTGCTGGTGAGCGCGCCGACCGGGCACACGTCGATCATGTTGCCCGAAAGTTCGGAGTCGACCGTGTCGCCGGCGACCGTCGTGATCTCGGAGTGCTCGCCGCGATGAATCATGCCGAGCTCCATCACGCCGCCGATTTCCTGGCCGAAGCGGACGCATCGCGTGCACTGGATGCAGCGGTTCATCTCGCGTGCTGAGATCAGCGGGCCGAAGTCTTTCGGGTAGACGACGCGCTTCTCTTCGGTGTAGCGCGATTTCGAGGCCCCGTAGCCCACCGCCAGGTCCTGCAGCTGGCATTCACCGCCCTGGTCGCAGATCGGGCAATCAAGCGGATGGTTGATGAGCAAAAACTCCATCACGCCCTGCTGCGCCTTCAGGGCCTTGTCGCTCTTCGTGCGAACGATCATCCCCTGCGTGACCGGCGTGGCGCACGCCGGCATCGGTTTGGGCGCCTTCTCAACGTCGACCAGGCACATGCGACAGTTGGCCGCGATGGTCAGCTTCTTGTGATAGCAGAAGTGCGGGATGTAGGTGCCGGCCTTGTCGGCGGCGTGCATGACCATGCTGCCTTCGACAACGCTCACCTTTTGACCGTCGAGGTCGATCTCGATCATCGTGCGGTTCCCGTCGTGTCGGTGCGGCGGGTCATGCGACCGGCTGCATGGCGGGCATCGGCGCTGGCGCCGGCGCGGGGACGGGGTCGCGATGCGGCATCCGGGCCGAAGAGGCATCGATGGCGTTGCGACGCTTCTTGTCGCCGGCTTCGATCAACGCGACGAACTCGTCGCGGAAGTGCTTGATCATCGCGCGCACCGGCATCGCGGCAGCGTCGCCCAACGCGCAGATGGTTCGGCCCTGGATGTTGTCGGCCACCGAGTTGAGCAGGTCGATGTCGGCCATGCGGCCCTCGCCGTTCGCGATCCGTTCGACCATGCGGAAGAGCCAGCCGGTGCCTTCGCGGCATGGCGTGCACTGACCGCAGCTCTCGTGCATGTAGAAATACGAAAGGCGCAGCAGCGAGGTCACCATCGAGCGCGAATCGTCCATCACGATGACCGCGCCCGAGCCCAGCATCGAGCCGGCCTTGGCGATCGCGTCGTAGTCCATCGTCAGGTCGTTCATGGTCGCCGCCGGCAACACCGGCGCCGACGAGCCGCCGGGGATCACCGCCTTCAGCGTGCGACCTTCCGGCACGCCTCCTGCGAGCTCGAGCAACTTGGTGAACGGCGTGCCGAGCGGGACTTCGTAGTTGCCGGGCCGTTGCACGTCACCCACCACCGAGAAGATCTTGGTGCCGCCGTTGTTCGGCTTGCCGATGTCGAGAAAAGCGGGGCCACCGTTGTTGATGATCCACGGCACCGCGGCGAACGTTTCAGTGTTGTTGATCGTGGTCGGCCGACCGTAGAGGCCATAGCTCGCCGGGAACGGCGGCTTGAAGCGCGGCTGGCCCTTCTTGCCCTCGAGCGATTCGAGCAGCGCGGTTTCCTCGCCGCAGATGTAGGCGCCGAAACCGTGCGATGCGTGCAGCTGGAAACTGAAGTTCGAACCGAACAGCTTGTCACCCAGAAAGCCAGCCGCGCGCGCTTCCTCGAGCGCCGCTTCGAAGCGCTCGTACACCTCGAAGATCTCGCCGTGGATGTAGTTGTAGCCGACCGCGATGCCCATCGCGTAGGCCGCGATCGCCATGCCCTCGATGACGATGTGCGGGTTGTACATCAGGATGTCGCGGTCCTTGCATGTGCCCGGCTCGCCTTCGTCGGAGTTGCAGACGAGGTACTTTTGGCCCGGGTACTGGCGCGGCATGAAGCTCCACTTCAAGCCGGTCGGAAAGCCCGCACCGCCACGCCCGCGCAAGCCGCTCGCCTTCACTTCGGCGATCACCTGGTCGGGCGTCATGCCGAGCGGCTGGCCGTCGTTGTCGCCTTGCGTGAGTATCTTCTTCAACGCGCCGTAGCCACCGCGCGCTTCGTAGTCCTTGAGGCGCCAGTTCCTGCCGTCAAGCTTGTCGTAGATCTGCGCGCCGATGTGGCGGCCGTGAAAGCACGTGGTCGTGCCATCGGTCTGGAAACGGGAGAGATCGGGAGTCTTCATGCGCTTGATTTCAGGCTTGGGCTTTCAGGCTCTCGAGCAGTTCGTCGAGGCGAGCGTCGCTCATGAAGCTCACCATCTGGCGATCGTTGACCAGCATCACCGGCGAATCGGCGCAGGCGCCAACGCATTCAGCCTTTTGCACGGTGAAGAGACCGTCGGCGGTCGTGCCGCCTTCGTCGATACCGAGCCTCGAACACAGATGCTCGAGGGCATGCTGACCCGCACGCAACTGGCAAGGCAGATTCGTGCAGACATTGATCTTGAAGCGGCCGAGCGGCCTCTGGTTGTACATGTTGTAGAAGGTCGTGACCTCGTGCACCGCGATCGGCGGCATGTCGAGGTAGTCGGCGACGATGTCCTCGTGCACCGTCGACACCCAACCGTGCGCCTTCTGCACGATGGCCAGGCAGGCGAGCACCGCCGAGGCCTTGCCTTCGGGCGGGTACTTTCTCACCTCGCGATCGAACTGCAACAGCGTATCGGCCGACAGCTCACTTTGCACGGCCGACTCGGCGCCGGTGGTCGCCTCGACGCTCATAAACAAACCTCCGCGCTGCGCGCTGCGCTGCGAGCTCCTTCGCGAGGTCGAGCCGAACTCATCGATCGATCTCCCCGAACACGATGTCCATGGTGCCGATCACCGCGACCGCGTCGGCGATCATGTGGCCGCGGGCCATCTCGTCGAGCGCGGCAAGATGGGGGAACCCGGGGGCGCGGATCTTCAGTCGGTACGGCTTGTTCGCACCGTCGCTCACGATGTAGATGCCGAACTCGCCCTTCGGGTGTTCCACGGCCGCGTAGGCCTCGCCTTCCGGCACCCGGAAACCTTCTGTGAAGAGCTTGAAATGGTGGATTAGGTCTTCCATCCCGGTCTTCATGTCGACGCGCGACGGCGGCGCGACCTTGTGGTTGCTCGTGATGACCGGACCGGGGTTCGCACGCAGCCAGTCGACGCACTGCTTGACGATGCGGTTCGACTGGCGCATCTCTTCGACGCGCACCAAATAGCGGTCGTAGGTGTCGCCGTTCACGCCAAGCGGCACGTCGAATTCCATGTGCTCGTAGACGTCGTACGGCTGGTGCTTGCGCAAGTCCCACAGGATGCCGGAGCCGCGCAGCATCGGGCCGGTGAAGCCGAGGTTCAGCGCGCGCTCGGGCGTGACGACGCCGATGCCGACGGTGCGCTGCTTCCAGATCCGGTTGTCGGTGAGAAGAGTCTCGTAGTCGTCGACGCACTTCGGGAAGCGAGCGACGAAATCGTCGATGAAATCGAGCAGCGAGCCCTGGCGGTTCTTGTTGAGACCCTCCATCGCCTTGGCGTTGCGGATCTTCGAATGCTTGTACTGCGGCATCGCGTCGGGCAGGTCGCGGTACACGCCGCCGGGGCGGAAGTAGGCCGCGTGCATGCGCGCGCCCGAAGCCGCTTCGTACATGTCGAACAGGTCTTCACGCTCGCGGAAGCAGTAAATGAAGATGTTCATCGCACCGCAGTCGAGTCCGTGCGCGCCCAGCCACATCAGGTGGTTCATCAGTCGCGTGATCTCGGCGAACATGACGCGGATGTATTGCGCGCGCACCGGCACATCGACGCCGATCAGCTTCTCGATCGCGAGACAGTACGCGTGCTCGTTGCACATCATCGACACGTAGTCGAGCCGGTCCATGTAGGGCAGCGACTGGATGTAGGTGCGCGTCTCGGCGAGCTTTTCGGTCGCGCGGTGCAAGAGGCCGATGTGCGGGTCGGCTCGCTGAATCACCTCGCCGTCGAGTTCGAGCACGAGGCGAAGCACTCCATGCGCGGCCGGATGCTGGGGGCCAAAGTTGAGCGTGTAGTTCTTGATGTCGGCCATGTCAGGCGTCTCGCCGGGCGGCACCGTGGGGCGCCTGCGAATCCTCGGGGATTCGCGATCGAAGTGAGCGTTCGGGCCGCATCAGTGCAGGCCGCCGTAATTGTCTTCACGAATCACGCGGGGCGTGATCTCGCGTGGTGCGATCGTGACCGGCTGATAGATCACGCGCTTCTGCTCCGGGTCGTAGCGCATCTCGACGTGGCCCGACACCGGAAAGTCCTTGCGAAACGGGTGGCCGATGAAGCCGTAATCGGTGAGGATGCGGCGCAGGTCGAGGTGGCCGTCGAAGATGATCCCGTAGAGGTCGAACGCTTCGCGCTCGAACCAGTTGGACGAACTCCAGGTCTCGGTGAGCGACGTGACCGTCGGCACGTCGTCGTCCGGGCAGAAGACCTTCAGCCGCACGCGCCAGTTGTGCGTGATCGACAGCAGATGCGAGACGACGCAGAAGCGCAACCCTTCCCACGGCAAGTCGCGAAAGCTCGAGTAGTCGACGCCGCACAGGTCGACGAGCTGCTCGAACTTCAAGGTCGGGTCGTCGCGCAGGATTAACGCGGCTTCGGCATAGTCGGCTGCAGAGACCGTGAGCGTCAACTCGCCGCGATCGCGCAGCAGCGTCTTAACGCGCGCGCCGAGCACCGAGGTCAGCGATTCATGCAACGTGTCGAGCCGGGTCATCAGCGGGCGATCGTCGTCTCGCGACGAATCTTGGCCTGCAGCTGCAGGATGCCGTACAGCAGCGCTTCAGCCGTCGGCGGGCAGCCCGGCACGTAGACATCGACCGGCACGATGCGGTCACAACCGCGCACAACCGAATAGCTGTAGTGGTAGTAGCCGCCCCCGTTCGCGCAACTACCCATTGAAAGCACCCAGCGCGGTTCGGCCATCTGGTCGTACACCTTGCGCAGCGCCGGCGCCATCTTGTTGCAGAGCGTGCCGGCGACGATCATCAGGTCGCTCTGGCGCGGGCTCGGGCGGAACAACATGCCAAACCGATCGATGTCGTAGCGCGCTGCACCCGCGTGCATCATCTCGACGGCACAGCACGCCAGGCCGAACGTCATCGGCCAGAGCGAACCGGTCTTCGACCAGTTGATCACGGTGTCGATGCCAGTGGTTAGAAAACCTTCCTTCAGGACGCCGTCGAGACTCATCGCGGTGCTCCGATCGGGTGATCGTTGAAACACTCGGTGCTGCGCATGTTCATTCCCAATCCAGCGCGCCCTTTTTCCATTCGTAGGCGAAGCCGACGACGAGGATGCCGAGGAAGATCATCATGGCCCAAAAGCCGGTGGCGCCGATCTCGCGCAGCGACACCGCCCAGGGGAATAGAAACGCGATCTCGAGATCGAACAGGATGAAAAGTATCGCGACGAGGTAGTAGCGTACGTCGAACTTCATGCGGGCGTCTTCGAAGGCTTCGAAGCCGCACTCGTACGGAGAGTTCTTGGCTTGGTCGGGCTTGTTGGGGCCCATGAGGAACCCCAGGACTTGCGGGGCAATGCCGACCGCGGCACCGATCAGGATGAAAAGAATGACGGGGAGATAGGGTTCCAGATTCATCGATGAACCATGCTTGGTGCCGACGGCGAGACTCGAACTCGCACAGCTTTCGCCACTACCCCCTCAAGATAGCGTGTCTACCAATTTCACCACGTCGGCGGCACTCGTTCGAGCGCCCGGTCTGCATGAGGAATAGCTCGCCGGGCGTTGCGGGATTCTACTGGTAAAGGTGGTCCTCGCCTGGGGCTGCATGGCTTTGCGCTGCGCCGCTGCGTGGCGTCTACCGAGCCGCGTGTGGGGTGTCGTTACTTGGTGGGAATGGCGCCGCCACCGGTCGACGCGGCAGGCGCTGCCGGAACGGCGATGGTCTTTGTCGCGCCGCTGCTCGCACCCGGGATCGCGATCACCCCGGAGGCCGGCGCACTGGCCGCCGCGCTGATCGCGGGCCGGTCGAGCACGCTGCCCACGCGAGGCTTGGTGCGATCGTTCGATGTGTACGCAAGTGCGAGCGTGCACACGAAAAAGACGCCGGCACACACCGCCGTGGAGCGCGACATGAAGTTCGCGCTGCCGGTGGCGCCGAAGAGGCTTCCCGAGGCACCGCTGCCGAACGATGCACCCATGTCGGCGCCCTTGCCGTGCTGAATCAGCACCAGCCCGATCATCACCAGCGCGGCCAGGATCTGCAGCACCAGGACCAGATTCCACAGCAGGTTCATGTCGTCAAGTCTCCGAAGAATGAAGATGGGCCGGGCGACGCATCAATGTGCAGCCCGGCAGATCGCGACGAAGGCGGCCGCTTCAAGCGAAGCCCCGCCGACGAGTCCGCCATCGATGTCTTGTTGGCCGAAAAGCGTGGCGGCGTTGTCGGCCTTGACGCTGCCGCCATAGAGAAGGCGCATCTGGCCCGCCGCGGGTGTGGCCACCGTGAGTTGGGCACGCAGTAGCGCGTGCACCTCTTGCGCCTGCTGCGGTGATGCGGTCTTGCCCGTGCCGATGGCCCACACCGGCTCGTACGCCACCACCGCCTGAGCCATTGCGGCGCCGAGCCGGTAGATCACCGCGGCGAGCTGGCGTTTCACGACGCGAGCCGTATGGTCTGCCTCGCGCTCGGACAAGGTTTCGCCGACACAGACCACTGGCGTCAGGCCGACCGTCAATGCGGCCTTTGCCTTGTCGGCGACCAGCGCGTCGCTTTCGCCGTGCATCGCGCGCCGCTCCGAATGGCCGACCAACACGTAGCGGCAGCCCAAATCGGCCAGCATCGCCGCGGATATGTCGCCCGTGAAGGCACCCGCGGCGTGAGCCGAACAGTCTTGCGCGCCCCAGGCGATCGAGCTGCCTTGCAATGCCGCGGCCACGTCGGCCATGTAGACGCTCGGCACGCACACCGCCGCGTCGGCCGACCACGCGCCGGCATCTTTCAGCGCCGCGAGCAACACCGCGTTGCTCACACGCAGGCCGTTCATCTTCCAGTTGCCAATGACGAGCGGCCTCCGCGCGGTGGGCGACGTGGCGGCGTCGCTCACCATGTCAACACCAGCTTGCCGATGTGCTCGCCCGATTCCATCAAGGCATGCGCCATGGCCGCTTGCGCTACCGGCAGCACCTGATGGATCACCGGCTTGATGCGTCCGTCGGCGAGCGCGGGCCACACCCACTCGCGCAGGCCCTCGGCGATCGCGCTCTTGAATGCGACCGAGCGAGGGCGCAGCGTCGAACCGGTGATCGTGAGGCGGCGGCGCAGCAGGAGCGACGCATCGAACGCCGCGTTCGTGCCGCCCTGGACCGCGATCACGACGACGCGGCCGTCTTCTGCGAGGCATTCGACATCGCGTGCGATGTAGTCGCCTGCGACCATGTCGAGAATGACGTCGGGCCCCTGATCGGCCGTGAGTCGCCGCGCTTCGGCGACGAAATCCGACTCGCGGTAGTTGATGGCGTGATCGGCGCCCAGCTTCAGGCAGGCGTCGGCCTTGGCACTCGAACCGACCGTCACGACCACGGTTGCGCCGGCGGCCTTCGCCATCTGGATCGCGGTGACGCCGATGCCACTGCTGCCGCCGTGGATCAACAGCGTCTCCCCGGCCTGCAGGCGCGCACGGTCAAACACGTTCGACCACACGGTGAAAAACGTCTCGGGCAGGCTCGCGGCCTCGATGTCGGTCAATCCTTTCGGCACGGCCAGGCACTGACCGATCGGTGCCACGCAATGCTCGGCGTACCCACCGCCGCTCAGCAACGCGCACACGCGGTCACCCACGCCGAAGCCGGCCGCAGTCATGGCCGCACGATCGCCGTCGACGATCTCGCCGGCGACTTCCAGCCCCGGTAGATCCGACGCGCCCTTCGGCATCGGATAGAGGCCCTTGCGCTGCAGCACGTCGGGCCGGTTGATGCCCGATGCGGCGACGCGGATCAACACTTCGCCCGCCCCCGCGGTCGGCACGGGTCGTTCGACCAGCTGCAACACGTCGGGCGCGCCGGGCGCGCGAATCTCGATGGCTCTCATGGCAACAGTCCGCCCATGTCAGGCCACGGGCCCGCGCCCGCCGAGCCCGCGCATGAACACAGGGCAGTCACTCCTGTGCCGACGGCTCGCGCGCGGGTTCGCGCGGGGCGAATTCACGGTCGAGGAGCGCCTTCATCGACAGCTTGACGCGACCCTTCTCATCGGTCTCGAGCACCTTCACGCGCACGATCTGCCCTTCCGACAGGAAATCGGTGACCTTCTCGACACGCTGGTGTGCGATCTGGCTGATGTGAAGAAGACCGTCCTTGCCGGGCATCAGGTTCACGAGCGCACCGAAGTCGAGAATCTTGGTGATCGCCCCTTCGTAGACCTTGCCCACTTCCACTTCGGCCGTGATCTGCTCGATGCGCTTTTTCGCGAACTCGGCCTTGTCGGCATCGGTCGATGCGATGGTGATCGTGCCGTCTTCGCCGATGTCGATCGTGCAACCGGTCTCTTCGGTGAGCGCCCGAATGGTCGCGCCGCCCTTGCCGATCACGTCGCGGATCTTTTCCGGGTTGATCTTCATCGAGTAGAGGCGCGGTGCGAACGGCGAGACCTCGGTGTTGGCCGTGCCCATCGCCTCGACCATCTTGCCGAGAATGTGCAGGCGCGCTTCCTTCGCCTGCGCGAGAGCCACCTGCATGATCTCCTTGGTGATGCCCTGGATCTTGATGTCCATCTGCAGCGCGGTCACGCCGGCGGTGGTGCCGGCGACCTTGAAGTCCATGTCTCCGAGGTGATCTTCGTCGCCGAGGATGTCGGTCAGCACGGCGAACCGATTGCCGTCCTTGATCAGGCCCATCGCGATGCCGGCGACGTGCGCCTTCAACGGCACGCCTGCGTCCATCAGCGCCAGGCAACCGCCGCAAACCGACGCCATCGACGACGAGCCGTTCGATTCGGTGATTTCGGAAACCACGCGCATCGAATACGGGAACTCGGCACGGTCAGGCAGCACCGCGACCAACGCACGCTTGGCCAGCCGGCCGTGGCCGATCTCGCGCCGCTTCGGCGTGCCGACGCGACCGGTTTCGCCAGTCGCGAACGGCGGCATGTTGTAGTGCATCATGAAATGCTCGATAAATTCGCCCGACAGCGCGTCGATGCGCTGGGCATCGCGGTCGGTCCCGAGGGTGGCCGCGACGAGCGCCTGCGTTTCGCCACGCGTGAAGAGTGAGGAACCGTGGGCCCGAGGCAGCACGCCGCTCCTGATCTCGATCTCGCGCACGGTTCGCGTGTCGCGGCCGTCGATGCGCGGTTCGCCGGCCAAGATCTGGCTGCGCACGATCTTCGCCTCGATGTCGAACAGCACGTTGTCGACCTTGACCTTGTCGACCGTCGCGCCGTCGCTCGTCAGCGCGACCATGGTCGCAGCCGTCACCGCGCGAGTCGCTTGCGTGCGCGCTTGCTTGGATCGAATCTGATACGCCTCCCGCAACGGCTGCTCCGCCAGGCCACCGATCTTCGCGATGAATACGTCATCCTTGGCCGGTGCAGCCCAATCCCAGGCCGGCTTGCCCGCGTCGCGCACGAGTTCATGAATCGCGTTGATCGCGATGTTGCCTTGCTCATGACCGAACACCACGCCGCCGAGCATGATCTCTTCGCTCAGCTGTTTCGCCTCGCTCTCAACCATCAACACCGCCGCTTCGGTGCCGGCGACGATCAGGTCCATCGACGAATCGAGCAGCTGCGTCTTGCCGGGGTTCAGCACGTATTCGCCGTTGATGTAGCCGACACGGGCGGCGCCGATCGGCCCGCTGAACGGAATGCCCGAGATCGCGAGCGCGGCGCTGGAGCCGATCAACGCGGCGATGTCGGCCGAGACCTCCGGGTTCAACGACATCACGTGGATGACGACCTGGACCTCGTTGTAGAAGCCTTCTGGGAAAAGCGGCCGCAACGGGCGGTCGATGAGGCGCGACGTCAGCGTCTCGAGTTCACTCGGACGGCCTTCGCGCTTGAAGAAGCTGCCGGGGATCTTGCCGGCCGCGTATGTCTTCTCGATGTAGTCGACGGTCAGCGGGAAGAAATCCTGACCCGCCTTTGGGTTCTTCGCGGCGACGACGGTCGCCAGCACCACGGTGTCGTCGATGTTGACGAGAACGGCGCCGCTCGATTGGCGGGCGATCTCTCCCGTTTCGAGCGTCACGCTGTGCTGACCCCATTGGAACGTCTTGGTGACCTTGTTGAACATGCTCATGTGTCTCTCCGGTAGGTGCGTGCGCCTTCAGGGTGGCGCGCCAACCCGAAACGTGGGACCCTTGGCGACATGCCATTCCAGCGCTGCCCGCGCGCGCGGGTGAGGCAGCGCTGGAATGACAAAACCTCGCCAGGAGACTGTCGTTCCAGCGGGCAGCGGTCGCAAGGCGAATTCCGAGCGGCCACTGCGGTTCGGTTACTTGCGCAGACCCAGTTTCTGGATCAGGGCGGTGTAGCGCACCGCATCTTCTCGGCGCAAGTAGGCCAGCAGGCTCTTGCGACGGTTCACCATTTTGAGGAGACCGCGGCGGCCATGGTGATCCTTCAGATGGGTTTTGAAGTGCGGGGTGAGCTCGTTGATCCGGTCGGTGAGCAAGGCAACTTGCACTTCGGTCGAGCCCGTGTCGTGGGCAGCTCGCGCGTGCGCCTTGACGATCTCCGCGGTGTGTTCGGTGGTGGCAGGCATCTCGTTTCCTTCAATAGCGAAACCGAGCGCCCGACGAAGGCCGCTGCGGTTTCCAGTGTATGACTTGCGAACGCAGGTGAAACCGACCCGCGCCGTGCTTGACAACGCCACCCGTGAGCAGCGTAGCCCACGATTATAGACAGACCCGGCAGTCGATCCGGTACCGAGCCGGTGGCGATGTTCAGGCCCGCGATGGGCGCTCAGCGCGAGAGGTAGCGCGCCAGTCGCCCCACGCCCTCGGTGAGCCGCTGGGGATCGCGCGAGGCGAAGCACCAGCGCAACCAGCCTTCCGATTCGCCTCCGAAGGCAGCGCCTGGCGCAAGACCGAGTCCCGCCTCGAGAACGAGCCGTTTGGCGAGCGCGAGCGAGTCGTTTTCGCCGTCGACACGAAAAAAGGCATACATGCCACCTTGTGGGACCGCCGTCACGACGCCCGGCAATGCTTGCAGCTGCGGCATCAGGGTGTCTCGGCAAAGGCATAGACGCCGAACGAGCAACGGCACGAAGTTGTCGGCTTCGGCCAGCGCCGCGAGCCCGGCCCGCTGCACGAAGACCGGCGCGCACGACGTGTTGAACTCGATCAGCTTGCCGATAGAGGGCATCAACGACGCAGGCGCGACCAACCAGCCGAGGCGCCAACCCGTCATCAGGAAACTCTTCGAGAAGCTGTGGCAGACGACCAGGCGGTCGTCGGGCTCCGCGATGTCGAGGAAACTCGGCGCGGATCGGGCCGTGCTCGGTTCGCCGGCGCCGAAGTAGATTCGCTCGTAGACCTCGTCTGCGACAACCCAGGTGCCGGTTCGCCGACAGTGATCGAGCACGGACTGCTGTTCGCTGCGCGACATGACCCAGCCGGTCGGGTTGCTCGGCGCATTGACGACAAGCACCTTGGTGGCGCTGGTCACCAACGCCTTCAGACGATCCAGATCGAGCGTCCAACGGCCGTCGACCACGCCCAGGGAGATGCGGGACACCCTGGCGCCGAGGATGGCGGGCTGCGCGACGAGGTTGGGCCAGACCGGCACGACGACGGCCACCTCGTCGCCATGGCCCGCCAGCGCTTGCATGGCGAGCATCAGCGCGCTCACGCCGGAAGAAGTGACCGCAATGCGCTCGAGCTCGACCGGCCGATGCAGGCGGCTCACATATCCCGACAGCGCCGCGCGCAACTCGCGCAATCCGAAGTTGTGCGAGTAGAAGGTCTCACCGTCGCGCAATGACGCGATGGCGGCTTCGCTGACGAAGCCGGGCGTCGGCTCGTCACTTTCGCCGAACCAGAATGGCAGCACATCGGCGCGGCCGAGACCTGCATTCGCGACTTCGCGGATCAGCGAGCCCGGCAGTTGATCGATGGCGTCGCGCATGAAGGTGTGGTCCGGCAGTTGTGGTGGTGAGGCGCGGTCGATCAATGAGCGTCAGCTCAGCGCTTCGACGATGCTAGAGCGGCGAGCGGCGAGCGGCGAGCGGCCAGCGCGGCAGCACATCGAAGGCGTATCGCGGCACGGCTTCGCTGGGGTCTCGTTGCAGGCGCATCGCCGCGGCGAGCGCGATCATCGCGCCGTTGTCCGAACACAAGGCGAACTCGGGGTAATGCACCCGAAAGCCACGCTTCGCACTGGAGGCGTCGAGGCTTCGCCGCAACACCCGGTTGGCGCTGACGCCGCCGGCCACCACGAGGCTCTGCAGGCCGGTGCTCTCAATCGCTGCGAGCGCTTTGTGCGTGAGAACGTCGACGATCGCACGCTCGGTCGATGCCGCCAGGTCGGCACGAACGTCGGCGCCGATGTCTGGACCGAGCCTGGCCACGTGTTGCCGGACGGCCGTTTTCAGCCCGGAGAACGAGAAGTCGAACGTGCCGCTGTGCATCAAGGGTCTCGGCAACGCGATCGCGTCGTCGCGGCCCTGTTCGGCCAGCCGTGACAACGCCGAGCCTCCGGGGTAGTGCAGTCCCAGCAACTGCGCCGACTTGTCGAAGGCTTCACCGGCCGCATCGTCGATCGTTTCACCGAGCAATCGATATTCGCCCACGGCATCGACTCGCATCAGTTGCGTGTGGCCGCCAGATACCAGCAACGCGACGAACGGGAAGCAAGGCGGATCGCTCGACAAAAAGGGTGACAGCAGATGCCCTTCCAGATGATGAATGCCGATCACCGGACGACGCAGTGACGCGCCGAGCGAGCAAGCGACGCCCGCCCCGGCCAACAGCGCGCCGGCCAGCCCGGGCCCGCGCGTGAACCCGATCACATCGATCTGGTCGATCGTGAGATTCGTCTCATGCAGGACGTGCGTCAGAAGTGGCAGTACGCGCCGGATGTGGTCGCGCGACGCCAGTTCAGGAACCACACCTCCATAGGCGCGATGCATGTCGATCTGGCTGTGCAGCGCCTGAGCCAGAAGTCGCGTCGGCCCGTCGCCAGCCGCCTCTACGAGTGCAACTCCCGTCTCGTCGCACGAGGACTCGATGCCGAGGATTTTCATCGCGTAGAACGCAAGTCGCTCGTGCCTACGTGAACGCAGCAATTTCTCACACGGAACCTATCACTTGCCTGAGCGGTCTTAGCCAGAATGCATCACCAAGGTCGGATCACCGACTGGAAGACATAAATGACTGTTCAATTCCTCAAACGACCATCCGAAGAAGCTTTTCAACTTCCGCTGTCAGGCTTGTATGCCGACGTTGATGCCGGCGTCGGTTCCATTCGTTTGAACGACGAATTCGCTGATTGCGACGTCGTCAATCAGTTGCGCATTGTGCAGGACTGGCAGCGCAACCTCGCTTCGGTGCAAGCCAAGGTGTTGCGCACTCTCTTTAAGAGTCGCTTCGCGACTTTGAAAGTGCCACTCGACGAGCAGCTTGCCCGCTTTGATCGCTACTGCTCACGCCTCGGTCTCGAACCGTCGACCGACCTCTCGCCGGCGTTCGTCGAGACGGCCTGATCGCAGGCTAAGCCGCCCGACGCAGCGGCGCCAAACGCTCGCGGGGCACCACGCTCTGGCGCGGGAATAAGAAGAGATCGGGGTGAGTGGTGCGGAACATGAAATCAAACAGCGAGTGGTTGGCGGTGTGCCAGTTGCGTTCCGCTGAGGTCACGTCGAACACCAAAACCTGGTGAGGGATCTCCGCCGCGTAGCTCAAAGGAATCATCCGCTCGTCATCGTGATAGGCGAGTGCGCCGAGACGCCGGTATTGACGGACCAAGCCGCGCGAGCGCGCGCCGATGAAAAGATAACGCGCTTGGTTGGCCAGGCAAAAAAGATATCCCGCCTTCCAAATCGCAAGCTTGACCAGCGGGTCGGCCCCCGGGACAGAGGCCAGCTTCGTGATTTCGGCCCTGCCTGCCTCCAGCACCCTGGGTGTGAGCTCGATACAACTTTCGATCGGCAGCTTCCCGCCGTGCGTGGTCGTCTGCAAGCGCGCGGTGCCAAGGGCTGCACCAGTGTCCTTGTCGTACGCGACAAATACGGTGGTGTCTATGGCGTGGTCGATGGTCTCGGGGACTGAATACGCGTGTTTGATGTGCGGCAGATGATGGCCATAGCCGGCAACTCTCACCTCGCACGCATCGTCGAGCGCGATCGCCTCGGTGGCGACTTCGATGGTGAAAGGCAGGGACTGAATGGCCATGTCGCGCTCGCTGCTGGATGGTGACAACCGGCTGACCCGATCTGCGAACCAAAGGTAACGCGAGTTCAGCGCCATTTCCATGCCGCCAAACCCGCATGACCGTAATCACAACACCAAGCTTAACCGACTGTCGGATATTTCACGCCCTATCGGTGACGGCGACGAGTCTTTGGATCGCCGTGGCGATCTGATCCGGTGAGCAAGGCTTGATCAGGAACGCATCCATGCCCGCCTTCAGCCCGGCTGCCTCGAAAGAGGGAGCCGCGTTCGCCGAAAGTCCGATGATCACGATCGGCTCGAGACCGTGAGCGATTTCAAAGGCGCGGATCGCCTGCGTTGCCATCACCCCGTTCAACTTTGGCAAGTCCCAGTCCATCAAGACGATGTCAGGCCGCCTCGTCTGCACCAGCGCACGATCGAGCAGTTGTTGACCATCGACGAACTCTTCCAACTTCAGGCCGAGCTTCAACGCAGTAGAACCACTGATGATCTTGCTGACGGGGTCATCCTCAGCGACGCACACCGTGCGACCCGCCAAACGCCTCAGATGGCGAGCAGGCGTTTCCGTCAGGGCCGAGGTTTCCGGGTTGGGCGCACGAGGCAACTCGGCCGTGAACGTAAAGACGGAGCCTTCCCCTTCCACGCTGTCGCAGACCACGTCTCCGCCCATGGCACGTGCAAGCTGTCGAGAGATGGTGAGGCCCAGTCCAACGCCCTGCGGCCGAGATCCAGCGCGCTGCGCACCTTGCGCAAAAGCCTCGAACACCAGCTCAAGCTCTTCCATGCGGATACCTGGCCCGTCGTCGGCCACTTCGAATCGCACCCGGTCTCCGCCGTGTGGGCGGTCAACCTTCAGACGCACGGTGCCACCAAGACGGGTGAACTTCATGGCGTTGTGCAGCAGGTTGTGCAGCACCTGCGCAATTCGGTCTGCATCGCCGAAAACCTGCTCGCCAATATTGGGGCGCACATCGACCGTCAAGCGGATTCCCAGTTCTGCGCCGCGAACCTCGTACGTTGAAATCAGCAGCGCCAGATCGCGGTGCAGGTCCATGCTTTCGGGCTTCAACTGGAGTCCGCCGGCCTCGATCAGAGAAATGTCGAGGAGGTCGTTTACCAGCCGCTGCAGATGACGACCGGCCTCATCGATCAAGTCAAGGCGATAGTGAAGGTGACCGTGCGCCTGCGACAACTCGCTGCGCGCGAGTTTGGTCAGCCCGAGAATCCCGTGTAGGGGAGTACGGAGTTCATGGCTGACTACAGCGAGAAACCTATCTTTCGCTTCGCCGTGCTGGGTAGCCAACAACAGAGCAGTGCGAAGCTCACCGGACACACGTTCGGTCTCACTGCGCAGGCGGATGGTTTCGCGAAGCTGCTTGTCTGACCGCTTCGATGTGGACAGCACTAACGCCAGTAAAAGTGCAAAACCGACGCCGGTGATCAAGCCGGCTCGATCACCGCGCATCAGGAGCGCCACGGCCAGCGGAGCAATCATCGGTGCCACGTATGCCGTTGTCGCGGCAAAACTGATTTGCAGACCGAAGGTGGCGACACACGCCACGCCGCAAAGAGAAGCGGCGACAACGGTCCATGTCTCGGTGGGCGCGAACATAAGCCATGCCCCGCCGATACCCCAAACTGCACCGTCGACCGCCAGCAGCGTGATGGTCCACCTCTTCCACCCGTTCGTCACCCTGTGGGAGTCGCTGTGACGCAGCAGATACGCATGCGTGATCCTGAGCATGGCTATCGCGAGCTTGATCACCATCCACGTCGTCACCGCAACGCTGGGCGCGTCCGACGCCAGTGCGCCGATGTGCAACTGGCTGGCGATTGAAAACGCAAAGACCGTTGCCAGCAGTGTCGCGACTTCGGTGTGGGCAAGGATGAGACGCAACGGCTCGTCCCGCATCCGGTCAGCGAGGTCCGGTGACGTATCGGTACTGGTCATGGAGGCACTCGTCGACACGTTTTGAAACGAGTCAATCGAATATCGTTCGATGTGGTGGACAAAAGCAACAGTTTTTTAGGTGGATACCTGCGCACATCTCGCGAAATACCCCATACAGGCCAGCGTCGGGACATTGTAGGTATTGCTCGTGCTCAGCCTTGCGTCACTCTCTGCGAACGTGGTTCGAAACCGTCTGAAATATCACGAAGTATGGTCTCAAATTGTTTCTACTCGATGAGACGGGCAAGGACGACGAAGTCTCGTCATCCTTATCTATTCCCGAAGCGCATGGCGCGCTGATCAATCATCGTGCGACGAGCGCTGTCGGCGGACGTCGATAACGTGCGAACCAGCATCAATGTTTCTCTTTGGCATGATTGATCGAATACTTCGGAATCTCGATCGTCACTTCCTGCTGCGCCACGATGGCTTGGCACGACAGCCGCGACGTCGGTTCCAAGCCCCAGGCGCGGTCGAGCAGGTCTTCTTCGCTTTCATCGGGGACGCCCAGCGAATCGAAACCGGCGCGAATCACCACGTGGCAGGTCGTGCACGCGCAACTCAGTTCGCAGGCGTGCTCGATCGGTATGCCGCTCTCGAGCAGCGCTTCGCAGATCGACGTGCCCGCCTTGACCTCAAGCGTCGCGCCGGTCGGGCAGTACTCTGCGTGCGGCAGCACCTTGATTGTCGCCATCAGATGTCCTCGAGGCGCTTGCCAGCGAGGGCGCGACGGATGCCTCGGTTCATGCGTTCGGCGGCAAACGCTTCGGTCGCGGCCGACAAGCGTTCGCAAACGCCTTGGAGGGCCTCGGCGTCGGTATCGGCTGCACTCACGAGCGCGTCGATGACTGCGAGGCATGCGTCGATCTCAGCCCGCTCTTCCGTCGTGAGCAGGTCACCATCCGCCGCCAGCGCCGATCGCGTCGCGATGGCGAGCCGCTCGCCATCGACCCGCGCCTCGCGGTCCGCACGCGCTCGCATGTCGGTCTCAGCCGCGCCGAAACCTTCCGTCAGCATTCGGGCGATATCGTCGTCGCTGAGGCCATAGCTCGGCTTCACGCTGATCGATGCCTCGGCCTTCGAGGTCTCCTCTCGAGCCGCCACGCTGAGCAATCCATCGGCGTCGACCTCGAAGCTCACTCGAACTCTCGCCGCGCCAGCAACCATCGGCGGAATGCCCCGCAGGTCGAAACGCGCGAGCGAGCGGCAATCGGCCACCAGCTCGCGCTCGCCTTGCACGACGTGGAGGGCGATCGCTGTTTGACCGTCCATGAAGGTCGTGAAGTCCTGCGCGCGCGCGGTCGGTATGGAGCTGTTGCGCGGGATGATGCGCTCGACCAGACCCCCCATCGTCTCCAAACCGAGCGAGAGCGGGATCACATCGAGCAACAAGACCTGAGAGGCATCGGCGTTGCCTGCGAGTGCATTGGCCTGGATCGCAGCCCCCAGCGCGACGACCTGATCCGGATCGAGGTTGGTCAGTGGGGAGAGCGCGAAAGTGGTAGCCACCGCGCGACGCACGATCGGCATGCGCGTGGCACCGCCGACGAGGATCACTCCATCTAGCTCGGTGCGGTCTATGCGCGCGTCGCGCAGGACATTTCGCGCAACCTCGAGCGTTCGGTCGACCAGCGGCTGCGCGACGGCTTCGAGATCCGAACGATCGACACGCTGGGTCAGGCGCCTTGAACCCAGCATGCACGACAGGGAGCTCACCTCGTCGATCGAGAGCGCCTCCTTCGCGGCGCGAGCGGCGTCGAGGAGCGACCGGCGCTCGTGGGGATCGTCAGCCGAGCGACCGGTCTGCAGCAAGGCCCAGTCGGCCAGCGCCGCATCGAAGTCGTCGCCGCCGAGCGCGGAATCGCCTCCGGTGGCGATCACTTCGAAAACCCCACGCGTCAGGCGCAGCACGGAGATGTCGAACGTGCCGCCACCCAGGTCGTAGACCACGAACAAGCCTTGCGACCCGTTGTCGAGCCCATAGGCCACGGCCGCTGCGGTCGGTTCGCTGATCAACCGCAGGACGTTCAAGCCCGCCAGTCGTGCCGCGTCTTTGGTCGCCTGGCGCTGGGCGTCGTCGAAGTAGGCCGGTACCGTGATGACGGCACCGAACAGGTCGTCGCCGAGGGTGTCCTCGGCGCGCTGCCGCAAGGTGGCGAGAATTTCTGCCGACACTTCGATCGGCGATTTCACGCCGGCAACCGTGTTCAGCTGAACCATGCCCGGTTCGTCGACGAAGTCGAACGTCGACGCCACGCCGGTCGCCAGGTCCGCCAAACCGCGGCCCATCAAGCGCTTCACCGACACGATTGTGTTGCGCGGATCGGCCGACGCATCACCCAGTGCCGCATGACCGATGCGTCGTTCACGGTTCGCGAGGTAGCGCACGACCGATGGCAGCAGCACCCGGCCCTCCGCATCCGGCAGACACGTCGCGACGCCACTGCGCACGGCGGCGACCAACGAATGCGTGGTGCCGAGGTCGATGCCCACAGCGAGACGGCGTTGATGCGGATCCGGGCTTGCGCCCGGCTCGGAGATTTGGAGCAGCGCCACGTCAGACGTTGGTTGTCGCGAGACGTCGATCGATGTCTTCGGTCAGCCGATCCAGGAACATCAACGCCCTCAGTTGCTCAGCAGCGGCAACAAAGTCGTGCGTGCCGTCCAGCAAGGCGGCGAGTCGGTGCAACGCCTGCGCTCGATGCGACGCCACGTCGTCGGCCAACACCCCCACCGTCGCGCCGTCAGACGCGTCGTCGAGTGTGTCGCGCCACTGCATCTGCTGCTGCAGGAAGGCGAGCGGCATCGACGTGTTGTCTTCGGCCTGAACCCTCACCCCGTTCAGCTCGCACAAATAGGCGGCACGCGCCAAGGGATCGCTGAGCCGGGTATATGCCTCATTGACACGCATTGCCCACTGCATGGCGACGCGACGAGCGGCGGGGTCTTCGTTCGCGTAGCGATCCGGATGCACCGCCCCCTGCAGCTGGCGGCGGCGAGCGTCGAGCACGGCCGCGTCTTGCTCGAAGCGCACGGGCACGTCCATTAACTCAAAATCGGTGCTGTCGAGTTTCATCGGAAGAGGCGGGCTCGGACCAAGCCTTTGTGGTCGAGCGGTAGACCGTCGCTGGAGAGGTACGGCGAAGGGCCCGCGCTAGGGCCTGCCGAGTCCATCAGACGCGGAATGATTCTCCGCAGCCGCAGCGATCTTTTTCGCGCGGGTTATGGAACTTGAAGCCTTCGTTCAAGCCTTCGCGCACGTAGTCGAGCTCAGTGCCATCGATGTAAGGCAGGCTCTTCGGATCGACTAGAACCTTGACGCCATGGTCTTCGAAGACCACATCCTCCGGGGCACTCTCGTCGGCGTACTCCAGCTTGTACGCAAGCCCAGAGCAACCCGTGGTCTTAACACCAAGGCGCACGCCCACGCCCTTGCCACGCTTGCCTATGTATCGGCTGACGTGACGTGCAGCGGCTTCAGTGAGGGTGACGGCCATGTCAGTGCGCGAGGGTCTCGCCCTTCTTCGCGCGATAGTCGTCGACCGCCGCCTTGATGGCATCTTCAGCCAGGATCGAACAGTGGATCTTCACCGGTGGCAGCGTGAGTTCGGCGGCGATGTGCGTGTTCTTGATCGCGAGCGCTTCGTCGAGCGTTTTACCCTTCACCCACTCGGTGACCAACGAGCTGGACGCGATGGCCGAGCCACATCCGTACGTCTTGAAGCGCGCATCTTCGATCAATCCCGTCGCCGGGTTCACCTTGATCTGGAGCTTCATTACATCGCCGCAGGCCGGCGCGCCGACCATGCCGGTGCCGACGCTGTCGTCGCCCTTGTCGAACGAGCCCACGTTGCGGGGGTTTTCGTAGTGTTCGACGACTTTTTCGCTGTATGCCACATCTGTCTCCTGAATTTCACAGCCGGCGCATCAATGCGCCGCCCATTGAATGGTGCTCAAGTCGACACCATCCTTGAACATGTCCCAGAGCGGCGACAACTCGCGCAGCTTTCCCACGCGATCCTTCAAGGTGCCGACCACGTAATCGATGTCTTCGACCGTCGTGAAGCGTCCGATCGTCATCCGCAAGCTCGAATGGGCGAGTTCGTCGCTGCGGCCGAGTGCACGCAACACATAACTCGGTTCGAGACTCGCCGATGTGCACGCCGAACCCGACGACACTGCGATGCCCTTGACACCCATGATCAACGACTCTCCCTCCACGAAGTTGAACGAGATGTTGACGTTGTGCGGCACGCGACGCTCAGCGTCTCCGTTCAGAAAGGTCTGCTCGATATCGGAAAGCCCGTTGACCAGGCGCTGATGCAACATGCGAACGCGCTCGATCTCCGAACCCATCTCCTCCCGCGCGATCCGAAAAGCTTCGCCCATCCCGACGATCTGGTGCGTCGGCAACGTGCCAGAGCGCATCCCCCGCTCGTGCCCACCGCCATGCATCTGCGACTCGATGCGCACACGAGGCTTGCGGCGCACATAGAGCGCCCCAATGCCTTTGGGTCCGTACGTCTTGTGGGAGGCCAAGCTCATCAGATCGACGGGCAACGTCGAAAGATCGATGGCGACCTTGCCGGTGGCCTGCGCCGCATCGACGTGGAAAATAACGCTGCGCTCCCGGCACATCTGACCGATGGCCTCGATATCCTGAATAACGCCGATCTCGTTGTTGACATACATCACCGACACCAGGATCGTGTCGGGCCGCATCGCGGTCTTCAATTTGCCGAAATCGAGCAAACCGTTCTCTTCGACATCGAGATAGGTCACCTCGAAGCCTTGACGCTCGAGCTCGCGCATGGTGTCGAGCACGGCCTTGTGCTCGGTCTTCACCGTGATCAAGTGTTTGCCGCGGGTCTTGTAGAACTGCGCTGCGCCCTTCAAGGCGAGGTTGTTCGACTCGGTGGCGCCAGACGTCCAGACAATCTCGCGCGGATCGGCCCCGATCAGCGCCGCCACTTGCTCGCGGGCCTTCTCGACCGCTGCCTCAGCCTCCCAACCATACGAGTGGCTGCGTGAGGCCGGGTTGCCGAATCGCTCGCTCAGCCAGGGAATCATCGCGTCAACGACGCGCTGGTCGACGGGCGTGGTCGCGCCGTAGTCCATGTAAACGGGAAAATGTGGGGTGGTATCCATGAATGTCGGTCGCGGCGCGTGGTCGGCGCCCTTGTTGAAAACAGCTTATTTTGCGAAGCTCGCCCCGAGCGCGAACACCGAGTTCGGCGCCGTGATCTTGATCGGCTTCACCACTGGCTGCGTCGAGATCGCGCGCTTCACCGGATGCTCTTCAATCGAAACCCCCTTGGCGAGTTGCTCGTCGACGAGCTTTTTCAACGACACCGAATCCAGGAACTCGATCATTTTCGAGTTGAGACTCGCCCAGAGGTCGTGCGTCATGCAACGACCGGCGTCGTCGCCCATGCAGTTTTCCTTGCCGGCGCAACCCGTGGCATCGATCGGCTCGTCGACCGCGACGATGATGTCCGCCACGGTGATCTCCTCCGATTTGCGGCCGAGCGAATAACCGCCGCCGGGTCCCCGCGTGCTTTCGACCAGCTCGTGCCGGCGGAGCTTTCCGAAAAGCTGCTCCAGATACGACAGCGAAATTTGCTGGCGTCCGCTGATGGCCGCCAGCGCGACAGGCCCCGTGTGCTCTCGAAGCGCCAGATCGATCATGGCGGTCACCGCAAAACGGCCTTTGGTGGTCAATCGCATATCAACTCCTGTGGTCCTGAATCGGCAGCCCTGACGAGCTGGAAAAACGCGCCGCGCCTCTATGACGAAGCAGTCTCGCGGCGGCCTGTTCCCTTATCCGACCGATTTTGTCGAGTATAGGGGAAGTCGACTGTTTCGGTCTGGTTATCCCCAATTAGTTCCCTGGAGGCTGGCGGGTTTTTTCGAAGTTCGGGCTGCGCCGACTGAGCGACCTAGGACCTCGGCGTCGACGGCACGAGCGTGACGACGTTGTCGGCGCCGGCCGCTCCGAAAGCCTGTTCACGCAACTGCGCCAATTGGTCGCGCGTGCGCGCGGCCTTTTCGAATTCAAGGTTCCTGGCGTGGTCGAGCATCTGCTTTTCGAGCTGCTTGATCCGCTTGCCGAGGTCTTTCTCGGTCATGTGGTCGATCTCGGCGGCGGTGGCAAGCTTCAGGTCGTCCTTGGCGCCCTTTGAACTGTAGACGCCATCGATCATTTCCTTGATGCGCTTGTTGATGCTGCGCGGCGTGATGCCTTCGGCCTCGTTGTGCGCGATCTGGCGCGCGCGACGGCGCTCGGTCTCGTCGAGCGCGCGCCGCATCGAGTCGGTGATCTGGTCGCCATACAGGATCGCGCGGCCGTTGAGATTGCGCGCGGCACGCCCGATGGTCTGGATCAGGCTGCGCTCGGAGCGCAGGAAACCCTCCTTGTCGGCATCGAGGATCGCGACCAGCGAGACCTCGGGAATGTCGAGTCCTTCGCGCAGCAGGTTGATGCCGACCAGCACGTCGAAAGTGCCGAGCCGCAAGTCGCGCAAGATCTCGACCCTTTCCACGGTCTCGACGTCGCTGTGCAGGTAGCGAACCTTGACGCCGTTATCGCTCAAGTAATCAGTGAGCTGTTCGGCCATGCGCTTGGTGAGCGTCGTGATCAACACCCGCTCGTTCACCTCGACGCGCTCGCGAATTTCCTGCAGCACGTCGTCCACCTGGCTCTTGGCCGGTCGCACCTCCACCATCGGATCGACAAGCCCGGTCGGCCGCACCAACTGCTCGACGATCTGGCCGGCGTTTTCTTTCTCGTAGGCCGCCGGCGTTGCCGAGACAAAGACCACCTGGCGCATCTTCGTTTCGAACTCCTCGAATTTCAGCGGCCGGTTGTCCAGCGCCGATGGCAGCCGAAAACCGTAGTCGACCAGCGTGCTCTTGCGGGCCCGGTCGCCGTTGTACATGCCGCCGAGCTGGCCGATCATCACGTGGCTCTCGTCGAGGAACATCAGCGCGTCTTTAGGAAGGTAATCGACGAGCGTCGCCGGCGGCTGGCCCGGGGCTGCGCCCGAAAGGTGCCGGGTGTAGTTCTCGATGCCCTTGCAATGGCCGATCTCCTGCAGCATCTCGAGGTCGAAACGCGTGCGCTGCTCGAGGCGCTGGGCTTCGACGAGCTTGCCCTGCCCCACCAGCTCGGCCAGCCGCTCGCGCAGCTCGTTCTTGATGGTCTCGATGGCGGACACCACGCGCCCGCGCGGCGTCACGTAGTGGTTCGCCGGGTAGATCACGAAGCGTGGAATCTTCTGGCGGATCACGCCCGTGAGCGGATCGAAGAGCTGCAGCGTCTCGACCTCGTCGTCGAAAAGCTCGATTCGGATCGCGAGCTCGCTGTGCTCGGCGGGAAACACGTCGATGGTGTCGCCCCGCACTCGAAACGTGCCACGCGAGAAGTCGGTTTCGTTGCGCGAATACTGCATGCGGATCAAGTGCGCGATCGCGTCGCGCTGGCCGAGCTTGTCGCCGACGCGCATGATCATCCGCATCTCGGTGTAGTCCTCCGGCGCTCCGATGCCGTAGATCGCGCTCACCGAGGCGACGATCACCACGTCCTTCCTCTCCAGCACGCTCTTCGAGGCCGAGAGCCGCATCTGCTCGATGTGCTCGTTGATGGCGCTGTCCTTCTCGATGAAGAGGTCGCGCTGCGGCACGTAGGCTTCCGGCTGGTAGTAGTCGTAGTAACTCACGAAGTACTCGACGGCGTTCTTCGGAAAAAACTCGCGGAACTCGCTGTACAGCTGCGCCGCCAGCGTCTTGTTCGGCGCGAACACGATCGCCGGCCGGCCGATCTGCGCGATCACGTTGGCCATCGTGAAGGTCTTGCCCGAACCCGTCACGCCGAGCAGGGTCTGGAAACTCAGGCCGTCACGAACGCCTTCGACGAGCTGCGCGATCGCGGCCGGCTGGTCGCCCGCCGGCCGGTAAGGCATCAACAGCTGGAACGGCGACCCCGGATAAGACACGAACTCGCCTTCCGGCTCGCGCTCGGCGTCGACCACTTGAACGGCTTCGGGTGATGAGGACATGGCAGATAAAATGAAGCAGGCGCGTCGGCTGCGCGAACCGGGCCAGCCTAAACGGAAATGGGCGACGGCATTTCGATCGGCAGTGCCGCTACGCGTCATTCCACTTGGTGGCATTCCCTCTTTAGACAAGGACGTTCATGCCTGCGCTCTTCGAAACCCTCGAGCTCGCACCTCGCGACCCCATCCTCGGCCTGAACGAGCAATACGCCGCCGACACCCGTCCCACGAAGGTCAATCTTGGCGTCGGCGTGTACGGCGACGAGAGCGGCCAGCTGCCGTTGCTGCGCTGTGTCCAACAGGCCGAGGAGGCCATGGCGAAAACGCCATCGGCGCGCGGTTACCTGCCGATCGACGGCATCGCCGCGTACGACGCGGCAGTGCAAGACCTCGTGTTCGGTGCCGATCACCCGGCCACCAGGGCCGGGCGCATCGCGACCGTGCAATCGCTCGGCGGCACCGGCGCGTTGAAGGTCGGTGCCGATCTGCTGAAGCGCATGAACCCCGGCGCGAAGGTGCTGATCAGCGCGCCGAGCTGGGAGAACCACCGCGCGCTTTTCGAAGCCGCCGGCTTCAAGGTGGACCCTTACCCGTACTACGACGCCGCCACGCGCGACGTCGATTTCACGGCGATGCTGGCCTGCTTCGATGCCGCCGCGCCGGGCACGATCCTCGTGTTGCATGCGTGTTGCCACAACCCGACCGGCTGCGATCTCACGCTGGCACAGTGGGCCCAGGTGGTCGGTGTCGTGAAGGCGCGCGGCCTGTTCGCATTCATCGACATGGCCTATCAGGGGTTTGGCGACGGCATTGCCGAAGACGGCGCGGTGGTTCGCCTTTTTGCCGATGCCGACACCGACTTCCTGGTGGCGAGCAGCTTCTCGAAGAGTTTCTCGTTGTATGGCGAACGCGTCGGCGCGTTGAGCGTGATGTGCCGTTCGAAGGATGAGCAGACCCGCGTGCTGAGCCAGTTGAAGCGCGTGATCCGCACCAACTACTCGAACCCGCCGACCCATGGTGCAAAGGTCGTCGCCAATGTGCTCGCCACACCGGCCTGGCGCGCACTGTGGGAAAGCGAACTCGCCGCGATGCGCGTGCGCATCAAGGCGATGCGTGCGGAACTCGCGAACAAGCTCGCGGCCGCCGGCAGCACGCAAGACACGAGCTTCATCACCCGGCAGCGCGGCATGTTCAGCTACTCTGGGCTCGGCACGGCGCAGATGCATCGCTTGCGACACGAATTTGGCATCTACGGCGTCGACTCGGGCCGGATCTGTGTCGCCGCGCTGAACGAACACAACATCGACGCGGTGGTGGCCGGGATCGTCGCGGTGTCTTGACGCGATCTTGTTCCTACAATCCCCGGCCGCAACTGCGGTGTGTGATTCTCGCGCGCGAACGACCGGCCAAACCCGGAGACGCGGCGTCCAGGAAGGTGGCTCCAGTGCTTTATGAGTTGTATGAATCGCAGCGCGCGCTGCTGAGTCCGTTCGCCGAATTCGCGAGCGCCTCGTCCAAGCTCTACAACAACCCGCGCTCGGCGTTCTCGCACACCTCGCTCGCCCAACGTGTGTCGGCCGGGCTCGAGCTGATGCATCGTCTCGCAAAGGAGTACGAGAAGCCGTTGTTCAACATCCATTCGGTCGCAATCGACGAGGTCGACGTCGCGGTGCATGAACAGGTCGCACTCGAACTGCCGTTCTGCCGGCTGCTGCGCTTCAAGCGTTTCACCGATGACATGCCCATGCTGGCGCGGTTGAAAGAGCAGCCCACGGTGCTCGTCGTCGCGCCGCTGTCGGGCCACCATGCGACCTTGCTGCGCGAGACCGTGCGCGCGCTGTTGCACGACCACAAGGTCTTCATCACCGACTGGACCGACGCGCGCATGGTGCCGGCCGACAAGGGCCCGTTCCACCTGGCCGACTACGTCGACTACGTGCAGCAGTTCATCCGCCTCATCGGGCCCGCCGTGAATGTGATCTCGGTCTGCCAGCCGACGGTACCGGTGCTGGCGGCGATCTCGCTGATGGCGAGCGCCGGCGAGAAAACGCCGCGCACCATGACCATGATGGGCGGCCCCATCGATGCCCGCAAGAGCCCGACCGCCGTCAACAACCTCGCGACCAACAAGAGCATCGAGTGGTTCGAGAACAACGTGATCTTCCGCGTGCCGGCTCAGTACCCGGGCGGCGGCCGGCCGGTGTATCCGGGCTTCCTGCAGCACGCCGGCTTCATCGCGATGAATCCCGACCGCCACATGAAGTCGCACTACGACTACTTCCTGGACCTGGTGCGCGGCGAAGACGAACAGGCCGACTTCCATCGTGATTTCTACGACGAGTACAACGCCGTGCTCGACATCCCGGCCGAGTACTACCTCGACACCATCAAGACAGTGTTCCAGGAGTTCGCGTTGGTGAGAGGCACCTGGGATGTGAACGGCCGACGGGTGCGCCCGCAAGACATCAAGACCAGTGCGCTGCTCACGATCGAGGGGGAGCTCGACGACATCTCGGGCGCCGGCCAGACGCATGTGGCACACGAGTTGTGCACGTCGATTCCGGCCGCGCACCGGTTCCGCTACGACGTGGTCGGTGCGGGGCATTACGGCATTTTCTCGGGCCGGCGCTGGCGTGAGTTGGTCTACCCGCGGGTGCGCGACTTCATCGCATCGGCGGGGGCATCGGCACCGCGCGGTGTGAAGTTGGCGGCGGCCACGAAGAAGGCGACAACGTTGGCGCGATCGATGTCCACGCCCGAACCGGTGAGTGCGAGGTCTGGGAAGGCCGCCGCCAAGCCCGCTGCGGCAGCGAAGGCAGCGGCGCAGCCGCGCACGCCCGTGAAGCCGGGCACGTCTTCCAAGACTGCGCGCGCTGCAAAGCGGCGCGCGCCCGCTGCCCGCTGACGTGGCGTCGAAGGCGCGCCGGTGACGCTCCTGTCGCGCATCGATGCGGTCGATGCCGCGTTGCCGCAAACGCAGTGCACACGCTGCGGTTACGACGATTGCCGGCGCTATGCGATCGCCATCGCCGAAGACCGGGCCGCGACCAACCGCTGCCCACCGGGCGGCGATGTCGGCGTGCAACGGCTGTCGGCCGTCGTCGGCGCGACCGCCTTGCCGCTCGACCCCTCGTGTGGCCGGGAGGGTCCGCGCCAGCTCGCGGTGATCGACGAGAACTGGTGCATCGGCTGCGCGCTCTGCCTCGCGGTTTGTCCGGTCGATGCGATCGCGGGCGCGGCCAAGCGCATGCACACCGTGATCGATGCGCATTGCACCGGCTGCGAACTGTGCGTGCCGGTCTGTCCGGTCGATTGCATTTCGCTCGTCGAGGTGACGGTCGACCGCACCGGCTGGGCCGCGTGGTCGGTGGAACAGGCCGACGCGGCCAGGCGACGCTATGACGCTCACCGCACGCGTTCGTCGGTGAAACACGAACGCTCGGCCACCGGCGAGGCATGGACCCAGACCGAAGGCGATGCCGACATCGAGGACATGTCCATCGAACCCTCTGCGCGCGCCGAGGCCGAATCGCTCACACGCCGTCGCGCCGCCGTTGCCGCGGCACTCGCGCGCGTTCGCGCCTCGCGCAACGCCTGATCACGGGCAGGCCGCCACGCTTCTTGCGCCGATGAAAGTCGCCGACATCGCGCCCTTCTACGCCACGTTGCGGGCCACCAACCCGGTTCCTCAGGGCGAGCTCGAATACACGAGCGTGTTCGAGCTGCTAACCGCCGTGCTGCTGTCGGCGCAAGCCACCGACAAGAGCGTCAACAAAGCGACGCGCGTGCTGTTTCCCATCGCCAACACCCCCGAAGCCATCGTCGCACTCGGGCTCGAGCGCCTGACCGGCCACATCCAGTCGATCGGGCTCTTTCGCACGAAGGCGAAGAACCTGCTCGAGACCTGCCGGCAGCTGACCGAACGTCATGGCGGCCGGGTGCCGCGCGATCGTGCATCGCTCGAGGCCTTGCCGGGTGTCGGCCGCAAGACCGCGAACGTCGTTCTCAACAGCGCGTTCGGCGAGCCGACGATAGCGGTCGATACGCACGTGTTTCGTGTCGGCAATCGAACCGGACTCGCCGTCGGCCGGACCCCGTTGGCCGTCGAGCTGATATTGCTCGACCGCACGCCGGTCGAATTTCTCGAACACGCGCACCACTGGCTGATCCTGCATGGTCGCTACGTGTGCCTCGCGAGGCGACCGCTCTGCGAGCAGTGCGCGGTCGCGCGATATTGCGATTCGGCGCCGATATTCCTGACCGGCCTCGTGCCCGCAGGCGACGGTGTATCGCCGTTGCCGATCGCCGCTCGCCGCCACGCATGAAAGTCGTCACGCCGAGCGCAGCTTTCACATCCGACGGCAGCATGGCCGACCCTACAATCTGCCACCCTCACGCAGGCCTCGTCCATGTCCAAGATCGATGAATTCGCCGAGCGGGTCGAGAGGCTCTTGCTGCGACATGACGAGCTGCAACGAACCACCTCGCTGCTGCGCGCGCAACTCGACGCCGTGGCTGGCGAGCGCGACAACCTGAGGTCACGTCTGAACGCCGCGCGCAGCCGCATCGATGTGCTGCTCGACCGCTTGCCGAACGATCCGGTCAACGACTCGCCCGGCGAGCAGAAAGACATCGTGTCGCCCTCATGAAGCAACTCGAAGTGACCATCATGGGTCAGAGCTACATCCTCGGATGCCCCGACGGCGGCGAGACCGCGCTGCTCGAGGCCGTCGGCGCCGTCGATCGTGAGATGAGCACCATCCGTGACAGCGGCAAGGTGAAGGCGCGCGAGCGGATCGCGGTGCTGGCAGCGCTCAATCTCGCGTTCGCACTCGCCGATCGACCAGCCGGGGCCAGCGCGGCCGGTACGAAATCACACGTCGACGACGTGGCGCACAACGTCGACATCGCCGGGCTCATGCAACGCATCGATTCCGCACTCGGAACCGATGGCCAACTGCTGTGAAGGTCGGCGCCGAGGCGTATAGTTTCCCGGTCCGTCGCGTTCGTGCGAGCTTTATATTTCCTTGAACCGATGCTCGCAAGAGCAAGGGCTTGGAACATCGCCCGGTTGGTGTGATCGTCTCGCGTCAGATGAACCCGAAGCCGGGCTGACCTCGCCCACCTGAACTGCCTGGGTTCAGGAATGCGGCTCGCGGCTCGCGGCGGACACCTTGTTTTCATGTTCGAACCGGTCAGTTCGCGATTCGAGCAACGCGCACCATTGCAGACCAAGGAAGCGCCGCGCATGGCTTACTGGTTGATGAAGAGCGAGCCGAGCGAATGCTCGATCGATGACGTCGCGGCCGCTCCCCGGCACACTGTCCCGTGGATCGGCGTTCGCAACTACCAGGCGCGCAATTACATGCGCGACGACATGCAGCCCGGTGACGGCGTCCTCTTCTATCACTCGTCGTGTCCCGAGCCCGGCATCGCCGGCCTCGCCGAGGTTGTCGGCAAGCCCTACCCCGACGCGTCCCAGTTCGATGCGAAGAGCCACTACTTCGATGCGAAGTCGAAGACCGATGCACCGCGCTGGATGCTGGTGGATGTCAGGCTCGTGAAAAAAACGCGCCTGCTCGCGCTCGCCGAGATGCGCGAGTCGCCGTCGCTCGCCAACATGGTCGTGTTGAAGCGAGGCAATCGCTTGTCGATCACGCCCGTCAGCGCCGTTGAGTGGCACGCGGTGAACCAGCTGCTCGCGCGCAAGGATTGAACTGTCGAGCGCCACTCTTGCGCCGATCATGCATCGCTCGTAATTGCTGGGACGCGGCAGCCACGGCCCACGCAACGGGCCTGGAAATTGCGATTCCGGCGCAACACCAAAAAGCGCCATGGGCATCGCAAATTACATCCGACAGATCGGCAGAGGCAAAGAAGGTGCGAGGGCTTTGCAGCAGCCGCAAGCCCACGACCTGATGTCGCAGGTGCTCGACGGGTCGCTCACCGATCTCGAGATCGGTGCGTTCGCGATGGCGATGCGCATCAAGACCGAAACGCCCGACGAACTCGCCGGTTTTCTGCAAGCCGCACACGAGCGTTGCATTGCGATCGACACCGATCAACCCCTGGTGGTGCTGCCGTCCTACAACGGCGCCCGCAAGCTGCCCAACCTCACCGCGCTGCTCGCGCTGCTGCTCGCGCAGGAAGGCATTCGCGTGCTGGTTCACGGCCTCGCCGAAGATGCCGGTCGGGTGACAACGGCGTCGATCTTCCACGACCTCGGCCTGCCGGTCGCGGTCGATGCAGGCGGCGTCGACGACGCTTGGGCCCGGCGCGAGCCCGTGTTCGTTCGCACCGAGCACCTGTGCCCTCCGCTCGCGCGGCTGCTCGAGGTGCGGCGCGTGATAGGCCTTCGCAATTCCGCTCACACGATCGGCAAGCTGCTGTTGCCGATCCGCTCCGGTCAGGCGCTGCGCGTCGTCAACTACACGCACCCGGAGTACGGCGTGCTGCTCGCCCGCTTGCTGCAGCAAACCGGCGCCAACGCGTTGCTGATGCGCGGCACCGAAGGCGAGCCGGTCGCCGATTCGCGAAGGGCAGCGAAGATCGACGTGTTCCTGCAGGGCCATTTCCGCACCGATCTCTCGCTCGAACGGCAAGACGGCGTGCTGACGGAACTGCCGCTGCTGCCGCACAGCATCGACGCGCCGACCACCGCGCTCTACATCCAGTCGGTGGTGAGTGGCGAGAAACCGGCGCCGCCGCCGCTGCTGCGGCAGGTCGATTGCCTGATTGCCACGCTCACCGCGATGGGCAACCCTTCATTCGAGCGATTGACCGAGCCTGCAGCGCTCGCATAATTCGCCGATCGACGAAGCGGTCTCGGCCATGAAATCTCTTGACAAGCTTCACCAACTCACCGCGTCGCGTGGCTCGCTGCGCCCCGGCAACAACGGTTTGCTTGCGGGCGGGGGAGCACGGACGGGATGGTTGGTGATCACGTGCCGAACGGCTTCATGAAGCCCCTCGCGTTTTAGTTTCGTTGGAAAGAGTGAGCGGCGTTGACGGCGACTGCCGCCGCAGTGGCCCTTCCGGACCGATGCGCGCGAGTGGACGGTGCGCGTCGAGCTGATGCGCCGATCCGATGTCGTCGTGATCGGCGCGGGCGCCGCCGGCTTGCAGTGCGCCGCGATGGCCGGCCAGCGCGGGCTTTCGGTGGTGTTGATCGAACACGCCGGGCGCATCGGCGAAAAGATCCGCATCTCGGGCGGTGGGCGCTGCAATTTCACCAACCGTGACGTCGGCGCACCGAACTTCTTCTCGGCCAACCGCGATTTCTGCCGGTCCGCGCTCGCGCGGTACACGCCGCAGGATTTCATCGCGCTGATCGAACGCCATGGCGTGGCCTGGCACGAGAAGCACAAGGGGCAGTTGTTCTGCGATGGTCCGAGCCAGCAGGTCATCGATGTGCTCATGGCGGAATGCGCGGCGGGTGGAGTCGAGGTGTGGCAGCCGTGCTCGGTCGAATCGGTGGCGTCGGGATCGGCCGCCGACCCGGGCGCGAAGTCCCGCCCGCCATCGGGGTCCACGCGTGCGCCAATCGACGCGCCGCAACGTTTCGAAATCATGACCTCGCGCGGTGCGGTCGGCGCCGCGGCTCTCGTGATCGCGACCGGCGGCCTCTCGATCCCGAAGATCGGCGCCACCGATTTCGGCCATCGCCTCGCGCGCCAGTTCGGGCACCGGATCATCGAGCCTTTGCCCGCGCTGGTGCCGCTCACGTGCAGCGGCGACGCGTGGGCACCTTTCGATGCGCTCGCCGGCGTCGCGCTGCCGGCGCGTGTGGCCGTCGGTCGCGGCGCGAGCCAGGTCACGTTCGAAGACGACCTGCTGTTCACGCATCGCGGATTGAGCGGTCCGGCGGCGTTGCAGATCTCGACCGCGTGGCGCCCCGGCATCGCGCTGACGATCGACTGCGCGCCTGGCGCTGCGCTGCGCGAGACCTGGCTCGCGACCAAGCAAGAGTCACCGCGTCGAAGCCTCGGCGCGGCGCTCGCCGAATCTCTCCCCCGCCGCCTGCGCGAGACCTGGCTCGCGCGCCTGTCGATGCGCGACGAGCAAACCCTCGGCGACACACGCGACAAGGACCTGGGCGCGCTCGCCGAGTCGGTTCAAGCGTGGCAACTTACACCCGACGGCACCGAAGGCTTCCGCAAGGCCGAGGTGACGTCGGGTGGCGTCGACACGCGCGAACTCGATTCGAAGACGATGCAGAGCAGGCGCGTCGCGGGCGTCTATTTCATCGGCGAGGTGGTCGACGTGACCGGCTGGCTCGGGGGCTACAACTTCCATTGGGCATGGGCGAGTGGCGCCGCGTGCGCGCGCGCCATCGCGATCGGCAACCCGCCGCCTGCCGCGCTCGGTAACGCATAGGCCGGAAAGAATCCCGCACGCCGGACGGCTCGCCCTCGCTCGCGCATACTGCGCCGTCACACCGCAGGCCCGTTCCGTGAGCGCTCCCGACGAACTCGTCTTCCTGTTCGACATCGACAACACGCTGCTCGACAACGACCGCGTGCAGGCCGACCTGACGGCGCACCTGATCGCCACCGTCGGTGAGGCGTCGGCGGCCCGCTATTGGGTGCACTTCGAAGCGCTGCGTCACGAGCAGGGATACGCCGACTACCTCGGCGCGATGCAGCGCCTTCGCCTCGACGATCTGAACGACACGCGACGACTCTCGCTCGCGTCATTCCTTATCGACTACCCGTTCGCCGACCGCGTGTACGACGGCGCGCTCGATGCCCTCGCTCGCGCGGCCACGTGGGGAACGACCGTGCTGCTTTCCGACGGCGAAGCGGTGATGCAGCCGCGCAAGGCGATGCGCTCCGGCTTATGGAGCGCGGTCGGCGGTCGCGCGCTGATCTATGTGCACAAGGAAGCGATGCTCGCGGACATCGAGCGTTTGTACCCCGCCCGCCACTACGTGATGGTCGACGACAAGTCACGGATCCTTTCGGCATTGAAAGCCGGCTGGGGCGATCGCGTCACGACCGTCTATCCGCGACAGGGCCACTACGCCTTCGATCTCGCCAACGATCGATACCTCGGCGCCGTCGACATCACGCTCGAACGCATCGGCGATTTCACGACGCTCGAAAGGGCCAGCTTCGGCCAGCGCGCACAGGACGGCACCCTTGCAGGAACAACCGCATGACGCACGGCTTCGAACGCCCGCTCTATCTGCTGCCGTTCGACCATCGGCATTCGTATCTCGCCGGCATGTTCGGCTTCAACCTGCCGCTGGACGCCTGGCAGCACTCGCTTGTGGTCGACAGCAAGCGCCTGATCTTCGAGGGCTTTCGCAAGGCGATCGCCGACGGTGTGCCGGTTGCGCGAGCCGGCGTCCTGGTCGATGAAGAGTTCGGGGCCGACGTGCTGCGCGACGCCAAGGCGATGGGTGCCATGACCGCGGTCTCGGTCGAGGGCAGCGGCTCCGACGAGTTCCAGTTCGAATACGGCGACGACTTCGGCGCGCACCTCGAACGGATCGATCCCACCTTCGCGAAGGTGCTGGTCCGCTTCAACGTCGACGGCGACGGTGCGTTGAACGCACGCCAGACGGCGCGACTCTCGAAGCTCTCTACATGGTGCACGGCATCGAGCCGCAAACTGATGTTCGAGCTGTTGGTGCCGCCCACCGCAGAGCAGCTGAAGACCGCCGGCGGCGACGCCGTGGCGTTCGATCGCCACGCGCGAGCCCCGTTGATGACGCGTGCGATCGAGGCCCTGCAGAACGCCGGTGTCGAGCCCGATGTGTGGAAGATCGAAGGCCTCGAATCGCGGGCCGACTGCGAGCGCATCGTCGGCGTGGCCAGACGCGGCGGCCGCGACGCGGTGAGCTGCATCGTGCTCGGCCGCGGCGCGCATGACGACAAGGTGGCCGGCTGGCTCGAGACCGCGGCATCGGTGACGGGATTCATCGGCTTCGCGGTCGGCCGCACGAGCTTCTGGGACGCGGTCGCCGACTTCCGCAAAGGCAAGGCCACACGCGAAGAAGCCGCGGCACGCATCGCGGCCCGGTTTCGCGAGTGGGTCGATATCTTCGAGAAAGCCGACGCCGACAAGAAAGAATCTGGAGCAGATGCCCACCCATCGAGGTCGTCTCCTCGATGATTACCGACCCCTCTACCGCGCGGAGCCGAACGACGTGAACGAGAACCTGCTGGCCGGCCAACCGGCGCCTCTTTCGATGCTGGTGAACGTGCCGCGCCTCGTCACCGCTTATTTCAGCGAGCGGCCCGACCCGGGCATCGCGGCGCAACGTGTTTCCTTCGGCACGTCGGGCCATCGCGGCTCGGCACTGAACGCGAGCTTCAACGAGTGGCATGTGCTCGCGATCACGCAGGCGATCTGCGACGACCGCGCGCGACGCGGCATCGATGGGCCGCTCTACCTGGGCATCGACACGCACGCGCTGTCCGAGCCCGCGCTCGCGAGTGCGCTCGAAGTGCTCTCGGCAAACGGCGTGACGGTGATGCTCGCCGAAGGCGACGAATACACGCCGACGCCGGCTGTCTCGCACGCCATCCTCACGCACAACAAAGGTCGTGAAACGGGGCTGGCCGACGGCATCGTCGTCACGCCTTCGCACAACCCGCCGGAAGATGGCGGCTTCAAGTACAACCCGCCGAACGGTGGTCCGGCCGACTCGACGCTCACCAGCGCGATCGAAGGTGCGGCCAATCGTCATCTCGAGGCGCAACTCGCCGGCGTGAAGCGCATGCCGTACGGTCGCGCGCTGAAGGCATCGACGACGCGACGCCACGACTACATTGGCCGCTACGTGGCCGACCTCGTCAACGTGATCGACATCGCCGCGATCAGGGCCTCGAAGCTGCGCATGGGCGTCGACCCGCTCGGCGGCGCGGGCGTGCATTACTGGGGCCGCATCGCCGAGGTCCACGGGCTCGACCTTACCGTCGTCAGCGACCGCGTCGACCCGACGTTCGCGTTCATGCCGCTCGACTGGGACGGCCGCATCCGCATGGATCCCTCGTCGGTGCACGCGATGAAGAACCTCATCGGCCTGAAGGATCGCTTCGACATCGCGTTCGCCTGCGACACCGACCACGACCGGCACGGCATCGTCACGAAGAGCCATGGCCTGCTGCCGCCGAACCACTACCTCTCGGTGATGATCGACCAGCTGTTCAGGACACGTCCGCACTGGAACCCGTCGGCTGCCATCGGCAAGACGGTCGTGAGCACATCGCTCATCGACCTTGTCGCGAAGAAGCTGGGACGGCGCCTTTACGAAGTGCCGGTCGGCTTCAAGTGGTTCGCCGATGGCCTCTTCGACGGCAGTCTCGGCTTCGGCGGCGAAGAGAGCGCCGGCGCGTCGTTCCTGCGCCTCGACGGCAGCGTGTGGACAACCGACAAGGACGGCCTTGTACCGGCGTTGCTCTCCGCCGAAATCACCGCGAAGTGCGGCCGCGATCCGGGGGAGGCGTACGCGGCGCTCGCCGCCGAACTCGGTGAACCGACGAGCCGACGAGTCGACGCGCCCGCGACCCCAGGGCAGAAGAAAAAGCTCTCCAAGCTCAGTCGTGATCAGGTGCAGGGGAGCGACCTCGCGGGCGAAGCCATCACCGCTGTGCTCACCGAAGCGCCCGGCAACGGTGCGGCAATCGGCGGCATCAAGGTCACGACTGCGACGGCGTGGTTCGCCGCGCGGCCGAGCGGCACCGAGAACATCTACAAGATCTACGCCGAAAGCTTCCAGGGCGATGCGCATGTGCAGCGCGTCCTCGTCGAGGCGCAGGCGCTCGTGGATGCCGCGCTCGGCGGCGCGAGCTGATGCCGCATGAAGCGGCCGGCTCACCGCCGAGCCGCAGCCCTCCCCGATGGACTGCGCGCGACGAGGCCCTCGCCGATCGCTACGCGTCGAGCGCGTTCAGGTACTTCACGCAAAACGTCAACGAGGTGACCGGCCTGGTCGCCGATACGTCGCGCCCTCATGCGCCAGTGAGCGTTGCCGTTTGCGGGTTCGCATTGAGCGTTTATCCGATCGGTGTCGACAAAGGCTGGATGACCCGCGCCGACGCCGTCGCCTGCACCTTGCGCTCGTTGCGCTGGTTCATGCAGAGCGACCAGAGCGGCAGTCCCGATGCCAGCGGCTTCAAAGGTTTCTACTTCCACTTCCTCGACGTGCCGCATGGCAAGCGCATGTGGGATTCCGAGCTGTCGGTGATCGACACATCGCTGCTGCTCGCCGGCATGCTCACCGCCCGCGCGTTCTTCAGCGGCGCCGATCGCGACGAGACGGAGATTCGCGAATGGGTCGATGCGCTCTATGCGCGCGTCGATTGGCGTTGGGCCGTGACGAGCACCGGCACCCTAGGCCACGGCTGGAAGCCAGAGTCGGGCTTCCTGCGCTACGACTGGCAGGGTTACGACGAAGCACTCATCGCGTACGTGCTGGCTCTCGGCGCGCCCACGCATGCGATCGAACCGGCAAGCTACCAGGCGTGGTGCTCGACCTATGACTGGGCCCACATCGACGGACACGACCTGCTGTTCGGTGGTCCGCTTTTCGTCCACCAGTTCTCGCACGCATGGATCGACTTCGAAAGCATTCGAGACGCTTTCATGCGCGACAGGGGAAGCGACTATTTCGACAACAGCCGCTGCGCGGTCGAGATCCACCGTGCCTATGCCGAACGCAACCCGAACGGCTACCGAGGCTACGGCGCCGAGATGTGGGGCTTCAGTGCCTGCGACGGCCCGGGGCGCCTGGTTCGCACCCGCGCCGGCAAGAAACGCCGCTTCTGGAGTTATCTCGCGCGCGGCGCACCCTTCGGACCCGACGACGGCACCATCTCGCCGGCCGCGATGATCGCGTCGTTGCCGTTCTCGCCGGCGCTGGTGCTTCCTTCGTGGCATGCGCTCGATGCCCGCGTGCCGCAGATGCTGACGGCCTGCGGCATCACGAGCGCGATCAACGAAACCTTCCCTAAGAGTGGCGAGCCACCCTGGCTTTCCGAAGGTTGCTTCGGACTCGATCAGGGCATCGCGTTGCTGATGATCGAGAACCACCGCTCACGCTTCGTCTGGCAATTGATGCGGAATTGCGAACCGATTCGCGTCGGCCTCGAACGGGCCGGCTTCGAGGGCGGCTGGCTGGATGCGAGCGCCGCCGGCCTCTGAGGCTCAGGCGTTGTCGGCGATCGCGGCGCGCGCCGCTTCAACCACCGCATCGACCGTGAATCCAAAGTGCTTCTGCAACGCCGCGTACGGCGCGGATTCGCCGAAGCCATCCATGCCGACGACGCGACCCTTCTGGCCGACGTAGCGCTCCCAGCCGAAGGTCGAGGCCTGCTCGACCGCGACGCGCGCCGTCACCGTCGGCGGCAGCACACTGTCGCGATAGGCCGTTGACTGCTTCGCGAACAGATCCCACGACGGCATCGACACCACGCGCGATCGCACGCCGCTCGCGACGAGCTTTTCGTGTGCCAGCACCGTGGTGCCGAGCTCCCCGCCGGTCGCGATCAGGATGATTTGCGGCATGCCAGCCGCGGCCGCGTCTTCCGTCGTCGAACCGCCATCGGCAATGACGTAGGCGCCCTTCGCGACACCAGTGGCCGGCGCATAACGTGTGCGATCGAGCGTCGCGATCGGCTGGCGCGACAGCACCATCACCACCGGTCGGTCGACGATCGCCATCGCGACGCGATAGGCCTCGACCACCTCGTTCGCGTCGCCCGGCCGCAGCACCGTGATGCCGGGCATCGCGCGCAACGACGCGAGCTGCTCGATCGGCTGGTGCGTGGGCCCGTCTTCGCCGTCGCCGAGTGCATCGTGCGTGAAGATGAAGAGGCTCGGGATCCCCATCACCGCGGCGAGCCGCATGGCCGGCCGCATGTAGTCGCTGAACACGAAGAACGTCCCGGTGAAGGCGCGCACCTTCGAGAGCACGAGGCCGTTCACGGCCGCGCCCATCTCGTGTTCGCGAATGCCGAAGTGGATGTTCCGGCCGCCGGCGCACGCAGCCTGCTGACTGCTCGACGCGGCGGATTTCAACGCGGTCTTGGTCGACGATTCGAGGTCGGCGGCACCGCCGACGAGCCACGGGATGCTGGCCGCGAGCACGTTCAGCACCTTGCCGGAAGCTTCACGACCGGCCACGCCCTTCTCGTCGGCCGGGAAGGTCGGCAGCTCCCGATCCCAGTCGGCTGGCAGCGTGCGGCCTTCGATCTGATCGATCTCGGCGGCCTCGTTTGGGAACGCCGCGCGGTAGGCATCGAACCGGGTTTGCCACGCGGCATGGGCGTCGCGCCCGCGCGCGCCGAGGCCGCCGGCAAAGACCTGATGCACGCCATCGGGCACCAGGAATTGCGCGTCTTCCGGCCAGCCGTAGGCCTTCTTCGTGAGCTTCACTTCGTCGACACCGAGCGCTTCGCCGTGTGCCGCGGCGGTGTCCTGCTTGTGCGGCGAGCCGAAGCCGATGTGACTCCTCAGAACGATGAAGGTCGGCTTGCCCCGGGTCGACTTGAACGCCTCCAGCGACGCTTCGATCGCGTCGAGATCGTTGGCGTCGTCGACATGGAGGACGTTCCAGCCGTACGCGGCAAAGCGCGCGGGGACATCTTCGGTGAACGTGATGTCGGTGCTGCCGTCGATCGTGATGCGGTTGCTGTCGTAGATCCAGCACAACTTGTCGAGACCGAGGTGGCCCGCCAGCGACGCGGCTTCGCCGCTCACGCCTTCCATCATGCAGCCGTCGCCGCAGACGGCGTAGGTGCGGTGGTCGAACACGTCGAAGCCCGGGCGGTTGAAGCGCTCGGCGAGGAAGCGTTCGGCGATCGCGAAGCCGACGCTCATCGCCACGCCCTGGCCTAGCGGGCCGGTGGTGGCTTCTACGCCCGAGACGACGCCGTATTCCGGATGCCCGTTCGCCTTGCTGTCGAGTTGACGGAACTGCTTGATGTCGGCTAGCGAGATCGCCGGCTCGCCGGTCGGCTTGCGATCGGGGCCGAGTGCGGCGACATCGGCCAGATGCAGTACCGACCACAACAGCATCGACGCGTGCCCGTTCGACAACAGGAAGCGGTCGCGGTTCGGCCAGGCGGGGTCTCGAGGGTCGAAGTTCATGACCCGGTTCCACAGCACCAGCGCAAGCGGCGCGAGCGCCATCGGTGCGCCCGGGTGTCCGGAGTTGGCGGCTTGCACCGCGTCGATCGAAAGCGTGCGGATGGTGTCGATCACCAGCTGATCGGTGGTGACCTGGCGGCCGTTGAACGTGACCACCCTGCTCGGCGCCGGTCCCGTCGCGGCGGTGTTGTCGGTGCCCATCGTCATTCCGCCGGCTTCTCGGCGTGGCCGCCGAATTGATAACGCAGGGCCGACAACAGGCGGTTCTGAAAATCGGCCTCGCCGCGCGAGTTGAAGCGCTGGTAGAGCGCGGTCGTCAGCACGGGCGCCGGCACGCCTTCGTCGATGGCAGCCTTGATGGTCCACCGGCCCTCGCCCGAATCGGACACGCGGCCCGCGTAATGGGCCAGCTTCGGATCACCCTGCAACGAGATGGCGGTGAGGTCGAGCAGCCACGAAGCGATCACGCTGCCGCGCCGCCAGACCTCGCCGATCTCGCCGAGGTCGAGGTCGTACTGGTAGTGCTCGGCGTCGCGCAGCGGCGTGGTCTCGGCGTCGGCCGTGCGCGCGGTGTGGCCGATGTTGGCCGACTTCAGGATCGCGAAGCCTTCGGCATAGGCGGCCATCAGGCCGTACTCGATGCCGTTGTGCACCATCTTCACGAAGTGTCCCGCGCCGTTCGGACCGCAGTGCAGGTAACCCTGTTCGGCGGTATTCGGGTCAGCGGCGCGGCCGGGCGTGCGGGTGATCTCGCCGACGCCGGGCGCGAGCGCCGCGAAGATCGGGTCGAGCCGCTGCACGACCTCCGGCTCGCCGCCGATCATCATGCAATAGCCGCGTTCGAGCCCCCACACGCCGCCGCTGGTGCCGACGTCGACATAGTGGATGCCGCGCGCCTTCAGTTCACCGGCGCGGCGGATGTCGTCGATGTAGTACGAGTTGCCGCCATCGATCAGGATGTCGCCTTCCTCCAGCACCTCGAGGAGATCGGCGACGGCGCCATCGACGACCGCGGCCGGCACCATCAGCCAGATCGCACGCGGCTTGGCGAGCTGCTTAGCCATCTCGGCCAGCGATGCAGCGGCCTTCGCGCCGTCCTTCGTGAGCGCGGCCACCGATTCGGCCGAGCGATCGAAGACCACGCACTCGTGGCCTTTCTTCATCAGGCGCCGAACCATGTTCGCGCCCATGCGGCCGAGGCCGATCATTCCGAGTTGCATGGCTTTCCGTCCTGGGTGGTGAAGTGCTGGAAACGCGAAGGGATCAGGCCTTCGCGCTGACGGCCGCGCTTTTCGATTCGATGACCGAAAGCAACTCGGTCCACGATTTCGTGAACGACGCGCCGCCTTCGTCCTGCAAGGTCGCAGCGAGCGCGTCGAGGTCGATGCCGGCTGCAGTGAAGGTCGCGAGCACCGCGGCACCGTCGCCGCCATCGGCCGTCATCGGCGCACCGAGCTTGCCGTGATCGGCAAACGCCTTCAACGTGGCTTCGGGCATCGTGTTCACTGTGAGCGGTGCGGCCAGCGCCTCGATGTAGAGCGTATCCGGGGCTTTCGGATCCTTGGTGCCCGTGCTGGCGAGCAGGAGGCGCATCGGGCGCGCGCCGAAATTGAATGCGCGCTGCCAGCGCGGCGAGGTCATCAGATCGCTGAACGCCTGGTAGGTGACGCGGCTCACCGCGATACCGAGCCGGTTCAGCATGGCCTCGGGCACCTTCTTCGCGACCGCGGCGTCCCATCGGCTCACGAAGAGCGACGCCACCGACGCCACGTTCGGGTCGAGATCGGCGGCGATGCGACGCTCGACGCCGCGCAGGTAGGCCTCGGCGGCGGCCAGGCACTGCGCGGTCGAGAACAGCAGCGTCACGTTGACCGGGATGCCGGCGAAGATGGTCTCCTCGATCGCCTCGCAGCCTTCCGGCGTACCCGGAATCTTGATGAAGAGGTTGGGCCGGCCGGCGCGGTCGTGCAGCTCGCGGGCCACCTTCGCGGTGCCCTTCGCGTCGTGCACGAGCAGCGGAGAGACCTCGAGCGAGGCCCAGCCGTCGACGCCCGAGGTGCGATCGAACACGCCGCGGAACAGATCGGCCGCGGCGCCGACATCGGCCAGCGCCAGATCGAAGAAGAGCGCCTCGCCCGACCGGCCCGCCTTCACACCCGCGCGGATCGACTCGTCGTACGCGGCGCTGCCCTTGATCGCCATGTTGAAGATGGTCGGGTTCGACGTGAGGCCGGTCACCGACCACTCGTCGATGTAGCGCTTCAGCGTGCCGCTCGACATCAGGTCGCGGGTGATGTTGTCGAGCCAGATGCTCTGGCCGAGGTCGTGCAGCTGCTGGGTGGCGTTCATCGTGTCGTGTTTCCAAAGTGGATCGGTTTGGCGGAGCGTGTCTGCGCCGCGAAGGGGATCGAGGCGTTTCCGGGTTCATTGTTGCAGTGCGATCTTCCACGCCGCGGCGGCAATGGCCACCTCGACGACAGCGCTGTTGCGCGGCACGCGAGCCTGGCTATAATGCTTCGTTTTGCTAAAACCGCCTACCCAAAGAGCCAGGACCCCACCCTCAATGACTACCATTCGCGTCAAGGAAAACGAGCCGTTCGACGTCGCGCTCCGCCGTTTTAAGCGCACCATCGAAAAGCTTGGCCTGTTGACCGACCTGCGTGCCCGTGAGTTCTACGAAAAGCCCACCGCCGAGCGCAAGCGCAAAAAGGCAGCCGCGGTGAAGCGCCACTTCAAGCGCGTGCGCAGCATGCAGTTGCCGAAGAAGCTGTTCTGAGCCCGATCGCCGACAACTCGCGCTGATCTCCGATCAGCGGCCGACGAAGCCCGCTCGATGCGGGCTTCGTCGCTTTCAGACCGGTCCATTCAACGTGAGACGCGCCGCCCGCCATGAGCCTCAAAGACCGCATCACCGAAGACATGAAAACCGCGATGCGTGCGAAAGACGCGCCGCGCCTGCTCACCATCCGCGGGCTGCTCGCCGCGTGCAAGCAGCGCGAGGTCGATGAACGCATCACGCTCGACGACTCGGCGGTCGTCGGCATCATCGACAAACTCGTCAAGCAGCGGAAGGACTCGATCGCGCAGTTCACGGCCGGCAACCGGCCCGATCTGGTCGACAAGGAAAACGCCGAGAAGACCGTGCTCGAGTCGTACCTGCCCGCTCGCATGAGCGCCGACGAGGTGCAGGCCGCCGTGGCAGCCGTCGTGGCCGAACTCGATGCCAAGGGCCCGGGCGACATGGGCAAGGTGATGGCGGCCGTGAAGTCCCGTCTCGCCGAGAAAGCCGACATGGGTACGGTCTCCGCTGCGGTGAAGCAGGCCTTGAAGCCCTGAGCGGCCCGAACATGAGCTTGGCCGTTTCGCGATTGAGCGCCGAGGTGAGCGCCGCGCCCCAGTTGCAGCCGTCGGACATGGCGGATGTGGCTGCGGCGGGCTACCGCAGCGTCATCAACAACCGGCCCGATCTCGAAGGCGGCGATTCGCAGCCGACGAGTGCTGCGATCGAATCCGCCGCGCAGGCCGCGGGCTTGCAATACGCGCATCTGCCCGTGGCCCCTGCCGTGCAAACGCCTGCGGAAGCGGATGCGCTGGCGCAACTGCTCGCGTCGATGCCGGCGCCGGTGCTGTTGTTCTGCCGGTCGGGTGCTCGCTCGACCAAGCTCTTCCACGCCGCCCGGCCGGGCTGACACTGGCCACCGCGAGAGACCGATGGCCTACCCGCCGAGATACGCCGCCACCACCTTCGGGTCCCCGAGCAACGACGCACTGGCGCCCGCCAGCACCACCCGCCCGTTCTCGAGCACGTAGCCGTGGCTCGCCACCTTCAACGCCTGGCGCACGTTCTGCTCGACCAGAAACACCGTGAGCCCTTCGGCGTTGATGCGCTTCAGGGTTGCGAAAATCTCCTGCACGACAATCGGAGCGAGCCCCATCGACGGCTCGTCGAGCAACAGCAGGCGCGGCTTCGCGAGCAAGGCCCGCCCGATCGCGAGCATCTGCTGCTCGCCGCCCGACAGGTTGCCCGCCATCGCGTCGATGCGGTCCCCGAGCCGCGGGAAGAGCGCCAGCACGCGTTCCATGTCGTTGGCGATGGCGGCGCGGTCGCGCCTTCGATACGCGCCGAGCTCGAGGTTCTCCCGCACGCTGAGCGTCGTCAGAATCGCCCGGCCCTCGGCCACCTGCACGAGGCCGCGCTCGACGATCTGATGCGTCGCAAGCTGCGAGATCTCTTCGCCATCGAAGCGGATCGAGCCCGCCCGCGCACGCACGAGGCCGGAGAGCGCGAGCAGGGTCGTCGACTTGCCCGCGCCGTTGGCGCCGACCAGCGTGCGGATGTCTCCGGCGTGGACTTCGAAGTCGATGCCGTGCACGGCTTCGATGTGACCATAGCCGACGTGCAGGCCCTTCACCTCGAGCAACGCTTGCACTGGGGCACCTTCGCGCTGCGCCCCCCGGTATTCGCCTTCCGGGCGGCCGGGCAGGCTCATGCGTGTGGCTCCGTCGGGTGCGAAGCGGCGGTGGCGTTCGGGGTGGCAGCGGCGCCCGCGTCGTCGTCGCGACCGAGATAGGCCTCGATCACGTCCGGATTGCGCTGGATCTCGTCGGGCGCGCCCTCGGCGATGATTCGCCCGAAGTTCAGCACCGCCACGCGTTCGCACAAGCCCATCACGAAGCGCATGTCGTGCTCGATCAGGAAGATCGTGTAGCCACGCTGGCCAATCTGCGCGACCTGCTTCGCGAGCTCGACCTTCTCACCCGAATTCATGCCCGCCACCGGCTCGTCGAGCAGCAGCAGCTTCGGCTCGGTCGCGAGCGCTCGGGCGAGCTCGAGCTTGCGCTGCTCGCCGTACGAGAGCTTGTCGGCGAGATGGCCCGCTTTCGAGTCGAGCCCGACCCACGAGAGCAGTTCGAGCGCACGCTGCCGAGCTGCCCGCTCGCGCGCGCGAAAGCCGGGCAACGACAACAGCCATTGCGGCAGGCCGTAATTCAGGTGCGCGTGCATGCCGACGACGACGTTGTCGAGCAGGCTCATCTCCTTGAACACGCGGATGTTCTGGAACGTGCGGGCAATGCCCCTGCGCGTGATCCGATGCGGCTTGAGGCCATGCAACGCCACGCCTTGCAACGTGATCGCGCCGCCGCTCGGCGCGACCAGACCCGTGATGAGGTTCAGCACCGTCGTCTTGCCCGCGCCGTTCGGGCCGATCAGTCCGAAGATCTGGCCCGGTGGCACATGGAAGCTGACGTCGTGCAACACGGTCAACCCACCGAACCGCTTCGACACGTGGTTGAGCTCGAGCATCAACGGCCCGCCTTCTTCGCGCGATTGAGATTGTCGGCCGCGCCGACACCGGCGATCTCGTCGGTCGACAACAACCGACCGGTGCGGGTACGCGATCGCTGGTCACGACCCCACCAGTGCCGCATGCGCAGCGGGTCCCAGAGGCCGCGCGGCAGGAACAGCACGATCACGACGAGGATCGCGCCGTTGAGCATCAGGCGGTAGTCCTTGAACGAGCGCAGCAGCTCAGGCATGACGGTGATGATCGACGCGCCGAGCACCGGTCCGGTGAGCCCGCCGGTTCCGCCCAGGATGGCCATCGTCAGAATGTCGACGCCGCGATCGAAGCCGAACTCGCTCGGCCCGATGAAGAACGTGAGGTGCGCGTTCAGCGCGCCGGCCAGCCCCGCGATGCCCGCGCCGAGCGTGAACGCGAGCAGCTTGTGCGAAAGCACGCCGATGCCCATCAGCGACGCAGCAATCTCGTCTTCCTTGATCGCCTCGAACGCGCGGCCGATGCGCGAACGCCGCAGCCGCCATAGCAAGAGCAGCACCAGCACCAGAAAGCCGACCACGTGCCACCACTGCGTGAGCTGCGGGATGCCGCTCAAGCCGAGCGCGCCACCCGTCAGGCGCTCGGCGTTGAGAATGAGCACGCGGACAACTTCGCCGAAGCCGAGCGTCGCCATCGCGAGATAGACGCCGGACAGGCGCAGCGTCGGGCCGCCGATCAGCAGCGCCACCAGGCAAGGGGCGGCGATTCCGCCCGCGAGCGCCACCGGAAACGGCGCGCCCATCGTCATGGTCAGCAGCGAAGCCGTGTACGCGCCGATACCCATGAAGGCTGCGTTGGCCATCGCGAGCAACCCGCACGAGAGCGTGAGCCAGATCGACAGCGCCAGCAACGCGTTGATGCCGATCGTCAGCACCAGGTTGCTGTAGACGGCCCAGAAGTCATGGAACCCGGCCATCGTCAAGCGGCCCGGGTCTGCGGGTGCAGGCGATATGCGGTCACTCAGGCCTTTCGCTCGAGCACCTTGCCGAACAATCCTTGCGGCCGGATCAGCAGCACCACGAAGAGCAGGCCGAACGCGACCGCGTCGCGCATCGTCGAACCGATGTAGGCCACGGCCAGCACCTCGGCGAAGCCGAGGAAGAGGCCGGCGACGAGCGCCCCCCGGATGTCGCCCATGCCGCCCAGGATGATCACGGCGATGCCCTTGTGCAGCATCGGCTGGCCCATCAGCGGGAACACCGCGTTGGAATAGAGCGCGATCAGCACGCCGCCGACACCGCCGAGCGCGGCCGCAGTGAACGACGTGAGACGAAACAGCCCTTCGACGTTGATGCCGAGCAAGGCAGCAGCCTTCGGCGATTCGGCGATCGCGCGCAGCGCGCGGCCGAGCTGGGTGTGGTTCATCACGACGAAGAGGGTCGCCATCAGCGCGAACGACAGCACGATGATCACGAGCTCGAGCGCGCTCAGCTGCACGCCGGCGAAATGCAGTTGCGCCTCCGGCAGCACGTCGGGCGAGAAGCGCTGGTTCTCGGCCCCGAACAGGCCCTGCACGGCGCTGTTCAGGAAGATGCCGACGCCGATGGTCGCGATCATCGGGATCAGGTGCGGCGCGTGGCGGTCGCGCAGCGGCCGCAGGATCAGCGCGTCGATCAGCAAACCGAGCAGGCCGCTCACGAGCAGTGCCACGACGAGCGCGGCCGGCAGCGGCACCGTCAGCCGCGTGACGGCCTCGAGCGCGGCATAGGCGCCCACCATGAACACCGCGCCGTGCGACAGGTTGATGACGCCGAGCACCCCGAACACCAGCGTGAAACCAAGCGCGAAGAGCGCATAGACGCAGCCGAGCGAGAGCGCGTTGACGAGTTGCTGCTCGAGCATGTCAGGCCGACCTTGAAAACGCCGTCCGCGTGATCGCGTCGCCGCCCTTCAGGTCATTTCGAGCCCGACTACCAGCGCCCGACGAAACGCGAACCGCGCCGGCCGGGCACCGTTTCATCACTTCTCGATCACGTACGCGCCACCCTTGGTCACGCTGACGATCGCTGCCTGGCTGGCGTCGTAGCCGGCCGGCTTGCCGTCCTTGCCCATCGACTGGCGGAACTTGAACGGGCCGGTCGCGCCGGTCCAGGTGACCGTGGGCAGCGCGTCGCGCAGCGCGGTGCGATCGGCGTCGAGGTCGCCGGTGATGGTGATCTTGCCGAGCGCCTGCGACGCCACGTACATCGCGTCGTAAGCCTGCGCTGCGAACTGGTCGGGCGCCATCGAGTACTTCTGCTTGAACGACGCGACGAATTTGGCGTTCTCCGAGGTCTTGTTGTCGATCGCCCAGGGGCTCCCGACCCAGAGGTTGTCGGAGCGGTCTTTGGCCAGGTCGAACACCTTCACCGAGTTCATGCCGTTGCCGCCGATGAAGGGCACCGTGATGCCGAGCGTGCGCGCCTGCACCATGATCGGCGCGCCTTCGGCGATGAGCGCCGACAGGACGATCGCATCCGGGTTCGTGGCCTTGATCTTCGTCAGCTGGGCCTTGTAGTCGGCGTCGCCCTTGGCGAACGTCTCGGTGGTCGTGATGGCGATCTTCGAATCGTCGAGCGCCTTCTTGAACGCGTCGTAACCGCTTTTCGTGAAGACGTCGTCGTTGCCGTACATCACGGCAACCTTCTTGATGTTGGCGTTCTTGGCAGCGATGCGCAGCGTCTCGGGCAGCACGTCGGCTTCGGTCACCGAGTTTCGGAACACGTAGTTGCCGATCGACGTGATGCCGTCGGCGGTGTTCGAGGTGCCGAACACCACGATCTTGGCGGCCTGCGCGATCGGGTCGGCCGACTGGGCGGAGTTCGAGAGCGTTGGCCCGAACAGCATCAGCACCTTGTCCTGGAAGATCAGCTTCTTGAAGACGTCGATCGCCTGCTCTTTCTTGCCCTGCTCGTCTTCGACCTGAAGCACGATCTTGTTGCCCTTCACGCCACCGGCCGCGTTGATCTCGTCGACGGCGAGCTGGAAGCCCTTCTGGATCATCTGCCCGTACTGGCCAGCGCTGCCCGACATCGCCTCGGCCGCACCGATCTTGATGTCGGCGGCCGCGGCCGACGCCAGCAGACCGAATGCGGCGACGAGGCCGACACAGAGGCGCGTGGGGGCGGAACGGCTGATTTTCGATCGGGGGGAGGTCATGGCGTGGGTCCTGCTGTTGTTGGTGTGTGGAGCGCCGTCATCGGAGCGGCCATGCAAACCGGTCGCGATGCCGTCGAGGCCATCTTCGAGGCGCCCGAATTCTAGCGATGGCCACTCGAAGCCGCGCGGGGGGTGTTACCCGCGGTGCGTGCCGGCCGAGCGGCTCAGGAGCCGGCGAGCTTCATGCGTTCGATGAGCACCGAACCCACCGTGCGGCTGCCGCTCGCGTACGCGTCGGCACCGACCGCGACGATCTGCCTGAACATGTCCTTCAGGTTGCCCGCGATCGTGATCTCGTCGACCGGGTACGCGATCAGGCCGTGCTCGACCCAGAAGCCCGCGGCACCGCGCGAGTAGTCACCGGTGACGGCATTGACGCCCTGCCCCATCACTTCGGTGACGAAGAGGCCGCGACCGAGCTTCTTCAGCATCGCGTCGAGGTCGTCGCCGGCCTTCGTGAGCCGGCTCGTCAACGTGAGGTTGTGCGTGCCGCCGGCGTGGCCAGTGGTCTTCATGCCGAGCTTTCGAGCCGAGTAGCTCGACAGGAAGTAGGTCTGCACCACGCCGGCCTTCACGACCTGGCGGCGGCGTGTCGCCACGCCTTCGTCGTCGAACGCGGCGCTGCCCTTGCCGCGCGGCACGAACGGGTCTTCTTCGATGTCGATGTGCGGCGCGAGCACCTCGGTGCCGAGGCTGTCTTGCAGGAACGTCGACTTGCGGTAGAGCGACCCGCCGCTCACCGCGTTGACGTACGAGCCGATGAGACCTGACGCCAGCGTCGATTCGAACAGCACCGGCACCTCGCAGGTCGGCACCTGGCGCGAACCGAGACGCGACAGCGCGCGCTCGGCGGCGTACCGGCCGATCGCCTCCGGCGCTGCCAGATCGCTCGACGCCCGCATCGAGGAATACCAGGCATCGCGCTGCATGTCGTCGCCGCCCTTCCTCGGCACCGACGCAATCGGCGCGACCGAGATCGAATGACGCGAACTCGGATAGCCGGCGGCGAAGCCGTGGGTGTTGGCGGCGTAGAAGTGCGATTGCTGCGCCGACACGCCAGCGCCTTCCGAATTGGTGATGCGCGCGTCGACGCCGAGCGCCGCGGCCTCGCAGCGCAACGCGAGCTGCATCGCCTGCTCGGCATCGATCGCCCAGGGGTGGAACAGGTCGAGCTCGCGTGAGGCGGTCTTGTGGTCGACGATGTCGGCCGCGTCAGCAAGGCCCGCGGCCGGGTCTTCGGCGGTAAAGCGCGCGATGTCGTACGCGGCGCTCACGGTACGCTCGAGCGCAGCTTTCGAAAAATCGGTGGTGCTCGCGTTGCCGCGGCGCTGGCCCACGTAGACCGTGATGCCGACCGCCTTGTCGCGGTTCCGCTCGACGTTCTCGATCGCGCCCTTGCGCACCGAGACCGAGAGGCCCACGCCTTCGGAGACTTCTGCCGCCGCATCGGTCGCGCCGGCCGTGCGCGCGAGCCTGAGCGCGTCTTCGACGATCTGCTGGAACTGTCCGCGTCGGTACGCGAAGCCGCGCGACGACGACGACGCGACGGGCGCGGTCTTCTTCTTCATGTGGGGCGCAAGGCGCGCGTGGCTGCCTCGTCTGGGGTCGGCCACTATGATAACGAGCACCTCGCCTTGCTCCGTCGCGGGGGCTCTCGACGCGCACGGCGCCCGACCCGATCCTCCATCCTTCCATGTCCTCCCACCCCGCCGACCTGCCCGAAGACGACGCCGCGCCGGCCCACGTGCCGGGCCTCTACGAGCGGCCGAGCAAGACGCGCCTGAAGCAGGCGTCGCACGACCTTCAAGACCTGGGCGAAGCGGTTCTCGTGCTGTCGGACCAGCGCCTGCAGCAGCTCGAGATGCCCGAATCGCTGCTCGATGCGATTCGCGCCGCGAAGACGGTGAAGAGCCATGAGGGCAAACGCCGGCAGATGCAGTACATCGGCAAGCTGATGCGGCGTATCGACCCGGCGCCGATCCGCGCCGCGGTGACCGAGCTGCAACTCGGTCGCGCTCAGGATTCGCTGGCGCTGCATCGGGCCGAGCGCTGGCGCGCCGAGCTGATCGCCGACGACAGCGCAGCCACGCGCTGGATCGAAGCGCACGAAGGCACCGACACGCAGGCCTTGCGCACGTTGGTCCGCAATGCGCGCAAAGACGCCGCGTTGGTGCCCGAAAAGCGCAGCGGGCGTGCCTACCGCGAGCTGTTCCAGTTCATTCGCGAACACGACACCTGATGACGGGCAGCCCATGAGCGACACCGTGGCTTTCGACAGCGTGCGCATCGGCGTCGTCTCCGTCAGCGATCGGGCGTCGACCGGTGTCTACGAAGACGCGGGCATTCCCGCGCTGCAGGCCTGGCTCGGTCGCGCGTTGCGAAACCCGGTCGAGTGGCAGACGCGCCTCATCGCCGACGACGAGGCGACGATCCGCGCGACGTTGATCGAACTCGTCGACGGTGCGCGCTGCGATCTGGTGCTGACGACCGGCGGCACCGGGCCCGCGCCCCGCGACGTAACACCGGAGGCGACGCTCGCTGTGGCACACAAGGTGATGCCCGGCTTCGGCGAGCAGATGCGCCGCATCGGCCTCGCGTTCGTGCCGACCGCAATCCTGTCTCGACAGGTCGCCGTCGTTCGGGGCCAGGCGCTCATCATCAACCTGCCGGGGCAGCCGAAGTCGATCGCTGAGACGCTCGAAGGCCTGGCCGATGCGACCCGTCCGGTGCCGGGCATCTTCGCCGCGGTGCCGTATTGCATCGACCTGATCGGCGGCCCTTACCTCGAGACCGTCGACGCGGTCTGCAAAGCGTTCCGGCCGAAGTCGGCGCTTCGAAAGCCGCGCCCATGAGGGCGCGGCGTTCGCGTCACTTCATCAGCTGATTCATCCGCGCGGCGTCGAAGCATTCCGTCGTCTGCGCGTCCGACGGCACGCAGTCGTCGGAAGGCAATTCGCGCGAACGCGCCGAAAGCTTCTCGATCGCCTGCCACAGCATCATGATCTGGTGCTCGTGGCCGGAGGCGTTGTCGATCAGGCCCTTCATCGCCTGGGCCATCGGGTCGTCGCCCTGCGTGAGGCCGTAGGCCGAGAAACCAAGGCGTGCTGCGGTTTCTTCGCGCACCACGTCGACCTGCGCGAGGATGATGCGCGCCGGGTTGCCGACCGCCGTCGCACCGGGCGGCACCGCCTTCAACACCACCGCATTCGAGCCGATGCGCGCGCCATCGCCGACCGTGAAGCCGCCGAGCACCTGCGAGTTCGCGCCGACGATCACGCCCTTGCCGAGCGTGGGGTGGCGCTTCGAGCCACGCACGAGCGAGGTGCCGCCGAGCGTGACGCCCTGGTAGATCGTGCAGTCGTCGCCGACCTCGGCCGATTCGCCGATCACCACGCCCATGCCGTGATCGATGAACACGCGCCGACCGATCGTGGCGCCCGGATGGATCTCGATGCCGGTGAGAAAGCGCGCGAGCTGTGAGACCGCGCGCGACATCCAGTGCGCGCCGATCGAGCGCCACCACGCCGACTGGCGATGCCACACGAGTGCATGCAGCCCCGGATAACAGGTGAGCACCTCGAAGCCGTTGCGAGCGGCGGGGTCGCGCTCGACGATGCAGGCGATGTCTTCTCGAAGGCGTTCGAACATGGGCTTGAGCCTGGGCTGGTGACGGCTTTGCCGGGCGGCCGAAGTTTACCGGCGCGATGCCATTCGCGCGCGGCGTGCCGTCGAGACCCTGATCGGCGACCTCGGCCAAGACGCGATTGTCAGCGCCGCTCGGCCAGTTTGCCGACCGCCCGCGCGATGCCGCGCAGGATCTGCAACTCGTCGACGGTCGGCTCGGCACGCTGGACCAGCCGGCGCAGACGCGCCATCAACTTGCGCGGCACGGCCGGGTCGAGGTAGCCGAGTTGCTCGAGTGCGACCTGCCAGTGCGCGAGCAGGCCATCGAGCGCAATCGCATCGGCGAGTGGTTCCCGGGCGGTGCGCGGCATCACCTCGAAGCCACCGAGCGCACCGCGCCACTCGTACGCGATGAGTTGCACCGCCTGCGCGAGGTTGAGCGAGCCGTAGTCGGACGCGGTCGGAATGGACACGCAGGCGTGGCATTGGTAGACGTCGCTGTTCGCCATGCCGAAGCGCTCGGAGCCGAACACGAACGCCACCCGATGAGGCGTCGACGCGAGCTCGGGAAAGAGCACGCGCGGCGCGCGGGTGGGCGGGCCGAAGTCGCGCGGCGTCATCGCGGTCGCGACACTGAAGGTGATGCCGTCGAGCGCTTCGACGAGCGTCTCGACCACGCGCACGCGGTCGAGTACATCGGTCGCGCCGCTCGCGAACGCCGTCGCCTCGTGCTGGCGGTGCACGTCGGCGAAGCGCGGCGCCACCAGCACCAGATCGGCGAAACCCATCACTTTCATGGCCCGCGCGGTCGCGCCGACGTTGCCCGCATGGCTCGTGCCAACGAGGATGAAGCGGGTGGGATCGGCGAGCGGCATCGTTAAACTGCGATTATCCGCAGCGCTGGTTTCAACCACCGCCGCACCGCTCCTTCGTCATCTTCGATCGCGTCTCCTTCGGCCACATCACCCATGTCGCAAGCGCTCCACCCGATGCTCAATATCGCCATCAAGGCGGCCCGCAGCGCCGGCGGCATCATCAACCGGGCCTCGCTCGACCTCGACCGGGTGCAGGTCAACACCAAGGCGCCGAACGACTTCGTCACCGAGGTCGACCACGCGGCCGAGGCGGCCATCATCGAGACGCTGCTCGCTGCGTATCCAGGTCACGGCATCCTCGCCGAAGAATCGGGGCGCGCGCACGGTGCGCAGCACAGCGACTACGTGTGGATCATCGACCCGCTCGACGGCACGACCAACTTCATCCACGGCTTTCCGACCTACGCGGTCTCGGTCGCGCTCGCGTTCAAGGGCCAGGTGCAGCAGGCCGTCGTCTACGACCCGTCTCGCAACGACCTCTTCTTTGCCTCGAAGGGCCGCGGCGCCTTCCTGAACGACAAGCGCCTGCGCGTCTCGAAGCGCATCCGCTTGGCTGAGGCGCTGATCGGCACCGGCTTCCCGTTCCGCCGCGGCGACGACTTCAAACGCTACTTGAAGATGCTTGAATTGATGATGCCGCTCTGCGCCGGACTGCGCCGGCCGGGCGCGGCCGCGCTAGACCTCTGCTACGTGGCAGCCGGCTGGTACGACGGCTTCTTCGAGACTGGCCTGCAACCGTGGGACATGGCTGCCGGCTCGTTGATGGTGACCGAGGCCGGTGGCCTCGTCGGCAACTTCACCGGGGAATCCGACTTCCTGTTCCGGCACGAAGCGCTCGCGGGCAATCCGAAGATGTACGGGCAACTCGTGCAGTTGCTGTCTATGTTCACGACCATCGGCGCCGATGCAGCGCGCGAGGCGAGCGGTGCCGCTGCGGTGCTCGCAGCGGCACCGGCCGAAGCGCTCTCGGCGCTCACGCCGGAAGAAGCCCTGGCCACGGCCGTCAAAGGCTCGGCGCCCGCCGATGTCGCGGGCACTGCCGGCAAGCCGAAAGCGGCGCCGACCCGCATTCGCAAGGCCGATCACGACCGCGACGCGGGCTGATCGACTCGCTCTCGATCGATCTTCGCCGATCGCCTTCGCGACCGTGTCCACCTCGTCCGCGCCCGCGACCGCCGCCTTTTCGGCGCACACGCCGATGATGCAGCAGTACCTGCGCATCAAGGCCGAACACGCCGAGACGTTGGTGTTCTACCGCATGGGCGATTTCTACGAGCTGTTCTTCGACGACGCCAGAAAGGCCCATCGGCTGCTCGACATCACGCTCACCTCGCGCGGCACGAGCGCGGGTGCGCCGGTGGTGATGGCCGGGGTGCCGGTCGTGGCCCTCGAGACCCATCTCGCGAAGTTGATCAAGCTCGGCGAATCGGTCGCGATCTGCGAACAGGTGGGCGATGTCGCCGCGTCGAAGGGTCCGGTCGATCGCCAGGTGGTGCGCGTGGTCACGCCCGGCACACTCACCGAAAGCGATCTGCTGGCCGACAAGAGCGACGCCTTGTTGCTCGCGATCACGCCCGTCGCAGCGGCCAGGCGCAGTGGCTTCGGTCTGGCCTGGCTCGCCCTCTCGAGCGGCGAGATCGGTCTTGCCGAATGCACCGAAGGCGAGCTGCCCGGCTGGCTTGCGCGGCTCGCCGCCGCCGAAGTGCTGGTCGACCGCGACCACATCCCGGACGCTTTGCAACGGATCGCGGCCGCGCACGGGACCGCCCTCACGCACCGACCCGCGTGGCAGTTCGATGCGTCGTTGGGCTCGCGGAAGCTGTGCACGCAGCTGCGCGTCGCGAACCTCGCCGGCTTCGGCGCTGCCGAGCTGCACACCGCGCAGGCTGCCGCCGCCGCACTGCTGAGCTACGCCGAGCACACGCAGGGTCGCGCGTTGCCGCATGTGCGCACGCTGCGCGTGCAGCGCGCGAGCGACCTGATCGACCTGGCCGTCACGACGCACCGCAACCTTGAACTGACGCAGACCCTGCGCGGCGCGAAGGCGCCGACCGTGCTGTCGTTGCTCGACGAGTGCACGACCGGCATGGGCAGCCGCCTCGTCCGGCAATGGCTGCTGCAGCCGCTGCGCGATCGCCAGGTCGCGACCGAACGGCACGACGCCATCGACGCGTTGCACGCTGAGGGCCCGTCGGCTGGCCTCGCGCTGCGCGCGGCGCTGCGCGAGGTGAGCGACGTGGAACGCATCGCGTCGCGCATCGCGCTGCGCCAGGCCAGGCCGCGCGAGCTTGCCGCGCTGCGACACACGCTGCAGGCGCTGCCCGGCTTGCATCGGCAGGTGCCGATAGCCCGCGCGAACCTGCTCGACATGCTGGCCGACGGCCTGCAACCGCCCGCAGACATCGAACGCCTGGTGGCGAGCGCCATCGCCGAGGACCCCGCGCCGCTGCTGCGCGACGGCGGTGTGATCGCGCGCGGCCACGACGCCGAACTCGACACGCTGCGCAACATCGGGGACCACTGCGACGCTTTCCTGCTCGAGCTCGAGGCGCGTGAACGCGCGCGCACCGGCATCGCCAACCTGCGCGTGCAGTTCAACCGCGTGCACGGCTTCTACATCGAGGTGACGCAGGGGCAGGCGTCACGCGTGCCCGCCGATTACCGACGGCGCCAGACGCTTAAGAACGCCGAGCGCTTCATCACGCCGGAGTTGAAGACCTTCGAAGATAAGGCGCTCTCCGCGCAGGACCGCGCGCTGGCCCGCGAGAAGCTCCTGTACGACGCGCTGCTCGACGCGTTGCAGGGGCATCTCGAAATCCTATCGGGCGTGGCTCGCTCGATCGCGACGCTCGATGCGCTCGCCACCCTCGCCGAACGCGCGACCACGCTCGACTGGCGGCGGCCGACCTTCGTGCGGGAGCCGTGCATCGACATCCGTGGCGGTCGCCATCCGGTCGTCGAGGCGCGCCTGAACGAGAGCGGAGGCAGCTTCACGCCGAACGACTGCCAACTCGACGCGGCGCGTCGCATGCTCGTCATCACGGGCCCGAACATGGGCGGCAAGAGCACCTTCATGCGTCAGGTCGCGCTCACCGTGCTGCTCGCGTCGATGGGTTCGTTCGTGCCCGCCACCGCGTGCCGACTCGGCCCGATCGATGCGATCCACACACGCATCGGCGCCGCCGACGACCTGGCCAACGCGCAGTCGACCTTCATGGTCGAGATGACCGAAGCGGCTGCCATCGTACACGGCGCGACCGAACGTTCGCTGGTGTTGATGGACGAGATCGGCCGCGGCACCTCGACCTTCGACGGACTCGCACTCGCGTCGGCGATCGCGCACCACCTGCACGACCGCAACGGCGCGCTCACGCTGTTCGCGACGCACTATTTCGAGCTCACCGAGTTTCCGGCCCGGCACGCGCAGGCCGTCAACATGCACGTCGCGGCGCTCGAAGCCGGCCAAGACATCGTCTTCCTGCATCGGATCGAACCCGGCCCCGCGAGCCGCAGCTACGGCGTGCAGGTGGCCAGGCTCGCCGGCATGCCCGCGAGCCTGTTGCGGCATGCGCGCACCGCGCTCGAAGCGCTCGAAGCCGAGAAGAGCGCGAGCGATGCGCAGATCAGCCTCTTTACTTCGCCCGCAGCCGCACCGACCGTGGCCGAATCCGCACCACCGCCTGCGCTGGCGGCGCTCGCCGCATTGCAGCCCGATATGCTCACCCCGAAAGAAGCGCTCGACGCGCTATACCGCCTGAAAGCTCTGCAGGACAACAGCCAATGACTTATTGCGTGGGCGTGAAGCTCGATGCCGGCCTGGTGTTTCTCTCCGACTCGCGCACCAACGCGGGCCTGGACCAGATCAACACGTTTCGCAAGATGATGGTCTACGAACGCGCGGGCGATCGCTTCATGGTGATGCTTTCGGCCGGCAACCTGTCGATCTCGCAGCAGGTGCGAGAGATCCTCCAGGTCGAAAAGATCGATGCCGCCGACGGTTCGGCGATCACGATCTGGAACGCGACCAGCATGTTCGACGCAGCCCGCGTGCTCGGCGCCGCGGTGCGCCGCATTCGCGACGAAGACGGCGCCGCGCTCGAAAAGGCCGGCCTCGACTTCAACGCCACAATGATCTTCGGCGGCCAGATCGGCAACGAGCCGATGCGGCTTTTCCTTGTCTACTCGGCCGGCAACTTCATCGAGGCGACGCGCGAGACGTGCTACTTCCAGATCGGCGAATCGAAGTATGGCAAGCCGGTGCTCGACCGGATGATCCGGCCTTCGACGCCGCTCGACGAAGCGGCGAAGTGCGTGCTGGTTTCGATGGACTCGACGCTGAAGTCGAACCTCTCGGTCGGGTTACCGCTCGACCTGTGCGTGTACCAGGTCGGCGACCTGCACTCGCAACAGATCGTTTGCCTCGATGACGCGAACCCGTATTTTCAGATGATCCGCAGCACCTGGGGAACGAAATTGCGCGACGTGTTCGAGTCGATCGACGATCCGCAGTGGGACGGGTCGGCTCATGCGGCTTCGCCTATGGTGGTGGCGTCGCCTCGGTATGAGGCGATGCGGAAAATATCGCATCCGACGGAGAAGATCGTCTAGCACGCTGCGCGGCTGGCTTCACTGCAGGCGTTGCAACGCGGGCACCAGTTTCTCGTGCCGTTGTCGTCGGCACGCCTATGGGCGATGCACTGCGCCGGACTGGCCCGGCCGGCCAGTCCGGCGCAGTGCCCGCAGCAGCAAAGCCCACCGCCAAAGGCATAATCAATCTTTCCACCAAGGCACTTGTAAATACGAGGCCTCACGCAATGACCAAGTTCGTCTTTGTCACCGGCGGTGTGGTGTCCTCGCTGGGCAAGGGCATCGCTTCGGCGTCGCTCGCCGCGATCCTCGAATCGCGCGGCCTCAAAGTCACCCTCATCAAGCTCGACCCGTATCTGAACGTCGATCCGGGCACGATGTCACCGTTCCAGCACGGCGAGGTGTTCGTCACCGACGACGGTGCCGAAACCGACCTCGACCTCGGCCACTACGAACGCTTCATCACGACACGCATGCGGCGTGCGAACAACTTCACCACCGGTCAGATCTATAAAAGCGTTCTCGAAAAGGAGCGCCGCGGCGACTACCTCGGCAAGACCGTGCAGGTGATTCCGCACGTCACCAACGAGATCCAGGACTTCGTTCGGCGTGGTGCTGGCGTCGGCACGTCGGACGCGGTCGATGTGGCGATCGTCGAGATCGGCGGCACGGTCGGCGACATCGAGTCGCTGCCGTTCCTCGAAGCCGTGCGCCAGATGAGCCTGCGGATGGGCCCCGGCAACGCGGCCTTCATCCACCTCACGCTCGTGCCGTGGATCGCGACGGCCGGCGAGCTGAAGACCAAGCCCACGCAGCACAGCGTGCAGAAGCTGCGCGAGATCGGCATCATGCCGGACGCCCTGCTCTGCCGCGCCGACAGGCCGATCCCCGACGACGAGCGCGAGAAGATCTCGCTCTTCGCCAACGTGCACGAGTTCGGCGTGATCTCGATGTGGGACGCCGACACCATCTACAAGGTGCCGCGCATGCTGCACTCGCAGGGGCTCGACGAGCTGGTCTGCGCGCGGCTTCAGCTGCACACGAAGCCCGCCAATCTCGCGCGCTGGGACAGCCTGGTGCACGAGTTCGAGCACCCGCAAGGCGATGTCACCATCGCGATGGCCGGCAAGTACACCGATCTCTCTGATTCGTACAAATCGCTCAACGAAGCGCTTCGGCACGCGGGCATGCACAACCATGTGCGCGTGAAGGTGGAGTACGTCGATGCCGAGGACCTGAGCGCGTCGAACGTCGACAACCTCGCGCGCTTCGATGCCGTCTTGGTGCCAGGAGGCTTCGGCAAGCGCGGCGTGGAAGGCAAGATCCTCGCGGCGCAATACGCGCGTGAACAACGCATTCCTTATCTCGGCATCTGCCTCGGCATGCAGGTCGCGACGATCGAATACGCGCGCCACAAGGCGGGGCTCGCCGATGCGAACAGCACCGAGTTCGAAGCCGAGACGCCACACCCGGTGATCGCACTGATCGACGAGTGGCACGATGCCGACGGTTCCGTGCAGACGCGCACCGCGATGTCCGATCTCGGCGGAACGATGCGCCTGGGCGCGCAGAGCTCGGATGTGAAGCCGGGCACGCTCGCACACGAGATCTACGGCAACGTGCTCACCGAGCGGCACCGCCATCGCTACGAAGCCAACGTGAACTACCTCGACCAGCTCACCGAGGCGGGCCTCGTGGTCTCGGCGATCACCCAGAAGGAGAAGCTCACCGAAGTGGTGGAACTGCCGGCAAGCGTGCACCCGTGGTTTCTCGGCGTCCAGTTCCACCCCGAGTTCAAGTCGACGCCGTGGGGCGGCCACCCGCTCTTCAAGTCGTTCGTGCGAGCCGCGTTGGTCCATCAGGCGAGCCGCAGCGAAAAAGCCGCGGCATGAAGCTTTGCGGGTTCGAGATCGGCATCGATCGGCCTTTCTTCCTGATCGCCGGCCCGTGCGTCGTCGAGTCGGAGCAGCTGCAGATGGACGTGGCGGGGCAGCTGAAGGAGACGTGCGCCGCGCTCGGCATCCCGTTCATTTTCAAGTCGAGCTTCGACAAGGCGAACCGTTCGAGCGGCAGCACGTTTCGCGGGCCCGGGCTCGAGAAGGGACTCGAGATCCTCGGCCAGGTGAAGCGCGCGCTCTCGGTGCCGCTGCTGACCGATGTGCACGACACCGATCAGATCGCGGCCGCCGCCGAAGTGGCCGATGTGCTGCAGACGCCCGCGTTCCTCTGCAGGCAGACCGATTTCATCACCGCCGTGGCGCAGAGCGGACGCCCCGTGAACATCAAGAAAGGCCAGTTCCTCGCCCCTCGCGACATGGTCAACGTGATCGACAAGGCCCGCGCCGCCGCGCGCGCGAAGGGCCTCGACACCGACCGCTTCATGGCGTGCGAACGGGGCGTGAGCTTCGGCTACAACAACCTGGTGTCGGACATGCGTTCACTCGCGATCATGCGCGAGACGAACGCGCCCGTGGTGTTCGACGCGACCCATTCGGCGCAGCTGCCCGGTGGGCAAGGCACGTCGTCGGGCGGGCAGCGCGAGTTCGTGCCGGTGCTCGCGCGCGCGGCCGTCGCGGTCGGTGTCGCGGGTGTCTTCATGGAAACGCATCCGAACCCGGCAGTCGCGCTCAGCGACGGGCCGAACGCGGTGCCGCTGAAGCACATGCGCGCGTTGCTGGAACAGCTGATGGCGCTCGACCACGTCGTCAAGTCGCGGCCGCTCGCCGAAAACGACTTCGCGGCATGAGCCTGCCCTGCCGCCGAGGGCCACGAAGAGGCCCCTTCAGGTCCTCGAGCGAATTCCGGAGCGCACGGCGCGAAGGTACCCCATGAGCGCCTATCTCATCTCCGACGTCGACGTCACCGACCCGGTCCAGTACGAGAGCTACAAGGTACTGTCGACCATCGCGATGAAGGCGCATGGCGCCGAGGTTTGCGTGCGCGGTGGCGCCGTTAATGTGCTGGAGGGCAGCTGGCACCCGGGCCGCGTCGTGGTGTTGAAGTTCAAGTCGGTCGAAGCGGCGCGCGCGTTCTACGAATCGCCTGAGTACAGCGCCGCTCGCGAGGCGCGCAGCAACGCCGCGATGATGCGCATGATCGTCGTCGACGGCGCGGACTGACCCTTTCCAGAAAATCACAAGAACAGGTGAATGAATGAGTGCGATCGTTGACATCGTCGGCCGCGAAATCCTCGACAGCCGCGGCAACCCGACCGTCGAATGCGACGTGCTGCTCGAATCGGGCACGATGGGCCGCGCGGCAGTCCCTTCCGGCGCCTCGACCGGCTCGCGCGAAGCCATCGAGCTGCGTGACGGTGACCCGGCGCGCTACGGTGGCAAGGGCGTGCTGAAGGCGATCGAGCACATCAACACGCAGATCAGCGAGGCGGTGCTCGGCCTCGATTCGAGCGAGCAGGCCTTCCTCGACCGCACGTTGATCGACCTTGACGGCACCGACAACAAAGGCCGCCTCGGCGCCAACGCGACGCTCGCGGTGAGCATGGCGGTGGCGCGCGCCGCGGCCGAAGAAAGCGGCCTGCCGCTCTACCGCTACTTCGGCGGCTCGGGCGCGATGCAGTTGCCGGTGCCGATGATGAACGTCATCAACGGTGGCGCGCACGCGAACAACAACCTCGATCTGCAGGAGTTGATGATCATTCCGGTCGGCGCGCCCAGCTTTCGCGAAGCGGTGCGCTTCGGCGCCGAGGTGTTCCACGCACTGAAGAAGATCATCGACGGGCGCGGGCTCAGCACCGCGGTCGGCGACGAAGGGGGCTTCGCGCCATCGGGTCTCGGCCATGAGACCGCCATCCAGCTCATCCTTGAAGCGATCGAGAAGGCCGGCTACAAGGCCGGTGAGCAGATCGCACTCGGCCTCGACTGCGCGGCAAGCGAGTTTTACAAGGACGGCGCCGACGGCTCCAACGCCTACCACCTGTCGGGCGACGGCCTGGTGCTGTCGGCGTCCGAATGGACCGACGTGCTGGCCGGCTGGTGCCACAAGTACCCGATCATCAGCATCGAGGACGGCATGGCCGAGAACGACTGGGCCGGCTGGAAGACGCTGAACGACAGGCTCGGCGCCAAGGTGCAACTGGTGGGCGACGACCTTTTCGTCACCAACACCAAGATCCTGGAGCGCGGCATCACCGAACGGGTCGCCAATTCGGTGCTGATCAAAATCAACCAGATCGGCACGCTCACCGAGACCTTCGCCGCAATCGAAATGGCGAAGCGCGCCGGCTGGACCTCGGTCATCAGCCATCGCTCGGGCGAGACCGAAGACTCGACGATCGCCGATATCGCGGTGGGCACCAACGTCGGCCAGATCAAGACCGGCTCGATGAGCCGCTCCGACCGGATGGCGAAGTACAACCAGCTGCTTCGCATCGAGGAAGACCTGGGCGACGTGGCGAGCTATCCGGGTCGCATGGCCTTCCACAGTTCGCGTTGACGCGACATCCGGCCTGTTCCGCGGCGCGTGCTCGCGTTATCGTCGAGCCATGCGCGTCGTCACCGGTGTCCTGATCGCCCTGTTGGGCTTGATCCAGGCCGAGCTCTGGTTCGGCAAGGGCGGCGTGCCGAAGATGATGGACCTGACGGGCAAGCTGCGGGTTCAGTCGGCGAGCAACGCGGTGGCCAAAGAACGCAACGACCGCATGAGCGCTGAGGTCAACGACCTGAAAGACGGTCTCGAGATGGTCGAAGAGAAAGCGCGCTTCGAGCTCGGCATGATCAAGCCGGACGAGATCTACGTGCAGAACCCAGTGCCACGCCGCTAGGCGCCCACCGCCGGCGCTCACGGGAGCTTTCACTGGCCGCACACGACCCGCTGGGCGCGTGGTTCGAACCGGCGTTTCGAGCGGCGTTCGAATTTCACGGCGCCAGCATCACCTGGCTAGAGATCGTGGCGGTCGTGCTATCGATCGCGATGGTGCTTTTCAACATGCGAGTCAATCCGATCGGCTGGCCGCTCGCGATCGTGAGTTCGATGTCGTACGGCGTTTTTTTCTGGCACCACAAACTCTACGGTGACGCGAGTCTGCAGGTGTTCTTCATCGTGATCGCGGTGTGGGGCTGGGCGCAGTGGTTGCGCGATGTCGCGATTCCCGATGCGCCGCTGCGCGTGCGCTCGATGACGAAGCGGCAACGAGCGACCGCCTGGTTGGCGATGGCCGTCGCGTGGCCCGCCACCGGTCTCTTTCTGAAAACTTTCACCGACACCGACGTGCCCTGGTGGGACGCCTTCCCCACCGCCGCGAGCGTGCTCGGCCAGGTTCTGCTCGGTCGCAAGTTCATCGAGAACTGGGCCGTGTGGCTCGTCGTCAACGTCGTCGGCACCACGCTCTTCGCCTACAAGGGGCTCTGGCTCACGGCGCTGCTGTACGCGGTCTTCGCGGCGATGTCGGTGAGCGGCTTGCGTGCGTGGCGCCGGCTCTCAATGACGCGCTCCGGCTCGTGAGCGGGTTCGTGATCGCGATCGTCGGCGCCGAGAGCACCGGCAAGACCTGGCTCTCGCGAGCGCTCGGCGCCACGTTGGTCGCGGCTGGCGAAGACGCGGTCGTCGTCGACGAATCGCTGCGCACCTTCTGCGACCGTGAGGGCCGCACACCGAGGCTCGATGAGCAGCGCGCGATCGCCGAGTTGCAATCGAACCGCATCCGCGCCGAGGCGTGCGCGCACGCCGTTGTGATCGCCGACACCACGGCATTGATGACCGCGGTCTACAGCACCTTCGTCTTCGGCGACCGATCGCTGGACGCGTATGCCGACGCTGAGCAACGCCGCTGCGACTGCACGCTGCTCACCGATCTCGACCTGCCGTGGCGGGCCGATGGCCTGCAGCGCGAAGGTGCCCACGTGCGCGAGCCCATCGATGCGCTCGTGCGCGAAGGCCTGGCTCGCGCAGGCGTGTCCTTCGGGCGCGTGAGCGGGCTCGGCGAGGCCCGTGTCGCCCAGGCGCTCGATGCGCTTCGACGCTGTCGCGTGCGGCCCCACCGCTGATCGCGTTCACCGGCTGCCGCTTCGGCTGCAACCGCACCCGAGCCGACTCACATCAGCGACGAGATCGCCGTGCCGAGGCGCGTGACGACGATGATCACCACCGCCAGCACAAGGTTGAAGACGAGTGCGCTGCGCACCGCTGTCAACGCCACGCCACCTGCCGGCCAGTTTTCGGCATCGACCGCGCGGGTCAGGCGAGGAAACAACGCGAACCGGATGTGGCCGAACACCAGCATCATGACGACCCCGAGCGTGGCCATCACGTACCAGTCCACCGGCATGTTGAATCCGATGCCTGCTCGCACCGAACTGCTCGATGCGATCGCGATCAAAGCCACGCCGCTGACCAGCACCACCAACACCGCGACCGCCACCACGTTGAAGAAGCGGCGCGCCACCGCGTGCATCACGCGAATGCGCAACGGCGGCTCGACATCGGCCAACGCGGGGCGCAGGCAGGCCAGCACGAAGAACATGCCGCCGACCCACGCGACAATGCCGAGCAGGTGAAGCGCTTTCAGAACGGCATAGATCACCCGAAACTCCCAGCGCCGATGCGCATGGCGCCGAGCGCGGCGTCGGCGATCGATTCTGCACGGCGGCCAAGCGACAATCACTCCGGTATGCAACCCGGTCATCGTTTTTCACGGTACCGGCGCAGGAGGAGCTCCGGATGGCCAAGGTCTGCTCGATCTGCAACACCGAGAACCGCGATGACGCGCAGTTCTGCAAAGGATGCGGTCCCCGCTCAACACCACCGTCGTCGCGACGCCGCCGCCGTCTGCAGGGGCAGGTGTTCCTACCCGCGCACGCGAGCGGGCCGGCGCCGAGCACCAGCAATACCGCCGTCACGCCGGCACCGCCGAAGACGGTGCGCGACCTTTGCGCCGGCAAGGAATTCATCGGCCAGCCGTTGTGCGAGACACGTGAATGTTCTTCTTCCGTGCAAGCGAACGAAGCCCTGGGTCGCGAGCTGAAGAAAACCCAGGAGCGACGGCAGAACTACAACAATTGAAAGCGCCCATGCAACCGAACGCCCCCCCGCCCTTCAACGGCCTTCGTGCCGACTCGTTCACGAGCCTGCTCCGGGCGGTCGGCGGCCTGCGAAACACGCGCGCACTGATCGCATGGCTCGGCTGCGCCATCGTCGGCGTGCTGTGCGTGGGCGTGCTCTCGTTGCTCGGAACCTTCGGCACCTTGCTCGGCATGCTGATCTTCATGGTCGCGCTTGGCACCGGCGTGAACGCGGCCGGCCTGTTGCAGATGGACCAAGCGCGCGGCGCGCCGCTGCGCAGCCTTGCCAACGCGCTGATCTACGGCCTGACGTGCATCCCGAGGCTCATCGTGCTCGGCCTCGCGTTCTTCGCCGTCACGACGGTGTTCTTCCTCGCGCTCGCGCTGGTCCTCGCGATCTGCAAGATCCCGTTCATCGGGCCGGTGCTGTACGCGTTCGTGCTGCCGTTCGCGATCGTCGCGACCGGCGTGCTGCTGACCGCCGTCTTCGCCTGCATGCTGCTGTCGCTGCCGGCGATCTGGGAAGGCTCGCCGATCGCGCGTGCGCTGACGCAGACCTTCGCCATCGCGCGCAGCCGTCTGGTCGAGACACTGCTGCTGTTGGTGGTGGTGGGCGTGCTTTGCTTCGTCGTCGCGATGATCGTGTTCGGCGTGCTTTTCAACGGACTGGTGCCGGTGATCGCGTTGTCGACCCGCATCCTCGGTGGCGGTGGTGGCGATGCTGTCGGTGGCGGGCTGGCCGACTTCGCCAACAACATGTTGCAAGGCTCGGGCAGCGGCTATGCCATTGCCGGAGGCATCGGCTTCGGCGTCCTGTGGTCGGCGGCCGGTGCGCTCGTGGGTCAGGTCTATCTGCAGGGCCTCAACCTGGTCTACCTGCGCGTGACCGAAGGCCTCGATCTCGGCGCCGCCGAAGCCGCGTTGCAGCGCACCCTCGACGAAGCCAGGCGAAAAGGCGGCGATCTCGCCGCGAAGGCACGCGCGGCCACTGCTACCGTGCCGGCCGGCGAACCGTCGGCTGTCGACGCGCGCGCTGCGGCGGCAGCGGCCGCGGCGGCCAGCGCGGCGGCGGCCTATGGCGGCTATTCGAATCCGCGGCCGGCCTATTCGCCGCCACCCATGGCGCCACCGGCTGTGATGCCGGCAGCGCCGTCGTCGATGGCGTCTCCGCCCGCCTATTCCGCCCCGCCAGCCACGCGACCGTCCTTCGAGTTCGCGCCGCCCCCGGCCACGCCCGACGGCACTTCGATGAGCGCCGGCACGCCGCCCGCCATCGACCCGCCCGATGCGGCGCGACCAAGCGGGCATGCGGGGTCGTCGTTGATCGACCTGCCGATCGGCAAATCGGGTGCGGCATCGACAACTGCCCCGCTCGACATCGAATTCGATTTCGATTTGCCGACCGCGCCGGTCGCACCGACCGTGCCACCGCTCCCCTCGATGTCTTCACCGTCAGAACTCTCGGCGTCGGCCACCTCGACGTGCGCGAAGTGCCTGTCCCAGGCCAGCCGGGACGATGTGTTCTGCGGCGTCTGCGGCAATCGGCTCAAATGAACGGCGCCGATTTCGAAGCCGCTACGTTCGCGCTGGTGGAGGCGCGCCTCAACTCGCGACCGATCGCGTCATGGCCGAACGCCTGGCTGCCGGCCGACGTCGGTGAGGCGTATCGACTGCAGCGCGCGGTGGCCGATGAACTCGGGGCCACGCGCGGATGGAAGGTCGCCGCGGTCACGGCCGCGCAACAGCAGGCGCTCGGGCTGTCCGGCCCGGTCTCGGCCGGGCTGCTGGCGCCTTGGTTCACCGACTCGCCAGCCCGCTGGCCGCGCAGCCGCTACATCGCACCCATGCTGGAGTGCGAGTTCGCGTTCGAGCTCGGTGCCGACGTGCCGCCGCGTGACGCGCCTTACACGCGCGCCGAAGTCAAGGCCGCGGTGCGGGCGATGCGCATCGGTCTCGAAGTCGTCGATACGCGCCTGCCACGGGGGCTCGGCGTGCATGCCGAACTGGCCGACGCATTCAACAGCGGCGCCTACGTTGTCGGTGCGGCGACGACAGACTGGCGTCACATCGATTTCGTGACGCAAGGCGTCGTGCTGCGCGCCACCGACCCCGGGCACGCGGGCGAGATCGCGCGCGGCAGCGGCAGCGCGATCCTCGATGGCGACTTGTTCGAGACCGTGGTGATGCTCGCCAACGCGCAACCAAGACTCGTGCGTGGCCTGCAACGCGGCGACCTCATCACGACCGGCACCTGCACCGGCGCGGTGCCCGCCGTGCACGGCAACGGCTACGTGGCCGACTTCGGTGAACTCGGCCAGGTGGCGCTGACGCTCGACTGAGGCCTCGCGCCGCGACCCGGCGTCAGCGCAGCCTCACCATCTGCGCGGCAAAGCGTTTCGCGTTGGCGACGTAATGGGCGGCGCTCCGGCGCAGGCCCTCGATCTGTTCTGCGGTGAGCAGCCGCACCACCCGAGCCGGCCGGCCGACGATCAGCGAGCCCTCCGGAAATTCCTTACCCTCGGTGACGAGCGAACCGGCGCCGACCAGACAGTGCTTGCCGATGCGCGCACCGTTGAGCACGACCGATTGAATGCCGATCAGCGAGCCGTCGCCGACGGTGCAGCCGTGCAGCATCACCTGATGGCCGATCGTCACGCCGTCGCCGACGAAGAGCGGCACGCCGTCGTCGGCGTGCAGCACGCTGCCGTCCTGCACGTTGGTGGCTCGGCCGATGTGCAGATGCGCCGAGTCGCCGCGCAACACGGCTCCGAACCACGCGCTTGCATCGGCACCGAGTTCGACATCGCCGATCAACTGGGCGCTGTCGGCAACCCAGGCGGTCGGGTCGATCGTCGGCGTGCTGCTGCGAAGCTGGTAGATGGCCATGCGAGGTTACTGGGGCGCAGTGGAAGAACGCCCGGTCATCATCGGCGAAAATCCGGCGCCATGCCCAGCACACTGCGCAGCCACGCGCTCTCGGTCTTGCTCGACCCCGACGCCGATCGCAAGGCGGCGCGAGCGCGCGTGCTCGGGCTCGACGCACCGAGTGGCGCGGCATTGGCTCTCGCCGAGCCGTGCGGCATCCCGGGCCGTCCCGACAGGCCGGAACGGGTGCCGCATCAAGCGGTGAAGCAGCGCTCGATGCACACGCCGGAAGGCCGCGCCGCGCTCGTTCACGCGATCGCGCACATCGAGTTCAACGCGATCGACCTCGCGCTCGATGCGTGCTGGCGTTTCGCTGCGATGCCGGACGCGTTCTATCAGGACTGGATCGGCGTCGCGCGCGAAGAGGCGCTGCACTTCGAACTGCTGCGCGATCACCTGGTGACGCTCGGCTTCGCGTATGGCGACTTTCCCGCGCACGGCGCCCTGTGGGAGATGGCCGATCGCACGCGCGACGATGTGCTCGCGCGGGTGGCGCTGGTGCCGCGCACGCTGGAGGCGCGTGGTCTCGATGCGTCGCCCGCGGTGCGCGCCAAGCTCGTCGCCTGCGGTGATGTCGCGGGCGCCGCGATCATCGACGTGCTGCTGCGCGACGAGGTCGGCCACGTCGCGATCGGCAACCACTGGTACCGGTGGCTTTGCGACGCGCGCGGGCTGGAGCCGCTCGCCACCTATCGAGAGCTCGCGATACGCCACCGCGCGCCGAGGCCGCGCGGGCCGTTCAACCTGGCGGCGCGGCGCGCGGCGGGGTTCAGCGAAGACGAGTTGGCCCTGCTCGACACGCGTTGACCGTGCGAGCGGCGGCCGATGGTGCCGTTCACAGCGTGGCCATGAAGTAGCGCTTCAGTCCGGCGAGGATCATTTCCACCGCGATCGCCGTCAACACCAGGCCCATCAGTTTCTCGATCGCCGACACCACCGAATCGCCGAGCCACGTGCGGATGCGATCGCTCGCGAGCAATACCCCGCCAGAGACCAGCATCGCGCACACGAGCGCCGCCACCCACTCGAGCAGGCGGTCGGGCTGGCGCGAGGCGAGCAGCAGCACGGTTGCCATTGCCGACGGGCCTGCGAGCAGCGGCACCGCGAGCGGAAAGATGAACGGCTCGCGACCTTCGGGCACGCCGTAGGCCGAGCCGCCCTGGCCGAAGATCATGCGGATCGCGATGATCAGCAGGATCACGCCGCCGGCCACCTCCAGCGAGCGCTCCGAAAGGCGCATCACGCGAAGGAATCCTTCGCCGAAGAACATGAACGCGAACAGCACCGCGAACGCAATCACCACCTCGCGGATCACGACCCAACGACGCCGGTTCGCGGGCACGGTGCGCATCACCGGAATGAAGATCGGCAGGCTGCCGAACGGGTCGAGCACGAGCAGCAGCAGGATCAGCGCCGAGACGAAGGAGTGGTCCATGGCGTGCTGGCGTGCCGTCAGGCCGCGCCGGGCACGGCACCGTTGGCGGTCGCCGGGTTCGGCTCGAACGCCATTGCCGGCAACGGCCCGAGCACTCGCAGCACGCGTTGCGGGAACGGGATCTCGATCCCTTCTGCATTCAGGATCGCCAGCACGGCCAGGTTCACTTCCGACTTCACGTTGATCTGCCCGTTCTCCGAATCGAGGATCCAGAACAACACACTGAGGTCCATGCCATCGGCCGCGAACGCGCTGAGGTGCACCGAAGGGCCCGGCTCGTCGAGCACACGTCCGACCGCAGACACTGCCGCGACCAGCTTCGGCTGCAACGCGCGCACGTCAGTGCCGTACGCGACCTGGACCCCCGTCTGGACCAACACGCGCGGGTCGGCGAGCGAGGAGTTCTCGACGCGCTGCGTGATGAGCATCTCGTTCGGAACGATCGCCTCCTTGCCGCCGAGCGACCGGATCACCGTGTAGCGAGTGCGGATGTCGGTGATGCGCCCTTCGAAGCCGTCGACCTTCACCATGTCGCCGATGCGCAGGCTCCGCTCGGCGAGGATCACGAAGCCGCTGATGTAGTTGGCCGCGATCTTCTGCAGGCCGAAGCCGAGGCCCACGCCGATCGCGCCGCCGAGCACCGAAAGCGCGGTGAGGTCGATGCCGACCGCCGACAGCGCGAACAGCAGGCCGAGGAAGAGCAGCACGGTGCGCACGATGACGGCGGCCATCTTGCGCAGAGAGAGGTCGTGGCCGCTGCCGTTGGCGAGCAGCTTGCGCTCGATCGCGCCCGACACCCAGAGCGCGAGCACCATCACCACGCCGGCTGTGATCGAGCCTTCGACGACGTTGCGCAGCGTGATGGTGCCGACGCCGATCTTCCATCGCACGTCGTCCATCGCGTCGAGCAGGAAGGGCGAGATTCCCGTCACCCACAACACCACCGCGACCCAGGCGAGCCACGAGATGCTGCGCTCGATGTGGCGCACCCACGCCGTGTTCGGGAACGTCGCACCGAGCACCCGTGCGCTCAGCCGGATGACGGCGAGCGATATCAGAATCGGGATCGCCAGCCTGAAGACGGCCGGCTTCAGATGCCCTTCGAGCGAGACGCGCGCTGCGAACGCGAGACCGAGCGCGACCAGCGGAAAGAGCACGCCGTCGACGATCTGGTTGCCGAACCAGACCGAGGCCACCGGACGCGATCGCCCGCGCAACAGGCGCACGAAGACCCACGCGATCACGAGGCACCCGGCCAGCAGCGCGAGCTCGGCCGCGGCGGCCGGATGCGTCAGCGATTCGACGAGCTCGCCGAACTGGGTTGCGTCGATGGAGCGCGCCATCGAAGGCTCAGGCTTCGGTCAGCACGCGCACGTGCACACCCACGCTGCGCGCCAGGGCACGCAGGTTGTAGCCGCCCTCGAGGCACGACACGATGCGGCCCTGGGCATGCCGTTCGGCCATCGACTTGATGCGAAGCGTGATCCATTCGTAATCCGACTCGACCAGGCCGAGCTGGCCGAGTTCGTCCTCGCGGTGCGCGTCGAAGCCGGCCGAGACGAACACCATCTGCGGGCGGAAGGCCTCGAGGCGCGGCATCCACAACGCGTCGATCATCTCGCGCACCTCGGCGCCGCGCGTATACGGCGCGACCGGCACGTTCAGCATGTTGTCGCCGCTCGGAACGTCGCCGCTGTACGGGTAGAGCGGGTGTTGGAAGAGGCCTACCATCAACATGCGTTCGTCGTTGGCGATGATGTCTTCGGTGCCGTTGCCGTGGTGGACGTCGAAGTCGATGATGGCGACGCGATCGAGCCCGCGCACGTCGAGCGCGTGGCGCGCGGCAATGGTCACGTTGTTGAAGAAGCAGAAGCCCATCGCGGCGTCGCGCGTCGCGTGGTGGCCGGGCGGTCGCACCGAGCAGAACGCGTTCGCAATCTCGCCGTCGATGACCGCGTCGGTTGCTGCCACGGCCGCGCCCGCGCCGCGCATCACCGCGGCCCAGGTGCCTGCCATCGCCGTCGTGTCGCCGTCGAGGGCGCGCGGCGTACCGGTGTCCCTGGCGCTGCGCATCAGCGCGTCGACGGCATCGACGTAGCTGCGCGAATGAGCGCGCGCCACCGTCGCGAGATCGACCATCGGCGCGTCACGGCGTTCGATGACCATGTCGAGCCCGCTCGAGATCAGGTGGTCGTCGATGGCGTCGAGGCGTCGCGGGCTTTCGGGGTGGCCGCCGCCCATGTCGTGCCCACGACAGTCGGAATGGCTGTAGAAGGCGGTCTTCATGCGGGTCTGGGATTCAGGTTTTTCTAGTAACGTGGACGCATGAGCCCGCCGGGGTCGCCCAAAGGCGCGCCGGAGTGCGAAGCACGAAGGTGATCCACTGAGCCCGCCGGGCGCCCACGGGCGAATACCGGCGTGCCCAGCACGAAGGCATGGCAGTGAACAAACCGTTGGCAGCCCAGCTCACAGAGCTCGTCGGGCAGATTAGCACGATCATCGTCGGCAAACGCCCGCAGATCGAAGACAGTATCGCGTGCATGCTGGCAGGCGGACACCTGCTGATCGAAGACGTCCCCGGGGTCGGCAAGACCACGCTGGCCCACGCGCTCGCGGTGTCGCTCGGCCTGCGCTTCTCGCGCACCCAGTTCACCGCCGACCTGATGCCCTCGGACCTGATCGGCGTCAGCATCTACGAACGCAGCAAAGAGGCGTTCGTCTTTCACCCTGGGCCCGTTTTCGCGCAGGTCCTGCTCGCCGACGAGATCAACCGCGCCGGCCCGAAAACGCAAAGCGCTCTGCTCGAAGCGATGGAAGAACACCAGGTCACGGTCGAAGGCGAGACGCGGCCACTGCCCGATCCGTTCTTCGTGATCGCGACGCAGAACCCGACCGACCAGCTCGGCACCTATCCGTTGCCCGAATCGCAGCTCGACCGTTTCCTGATGTGCATCACGCTCGGCTATCCCGACCAGGCGAGCGAGCGCGAGTTGCTCGCGGGCGCCGATCGGCGCGCGGCGACGGCCCGGCTGCAGGCCGTGATGACCAACGACGAGCTGCGCGCCGCGCAAGCCGCGGTGCAACGCGTGCACGCGTCGTCGGCATTGCTCGACTACCTCCAGGAGCTCATCAAGACGACGCGCTCCGGCGCCTGGTTCGTCGAAGGCCTGAGCCCACGGGCCGGCATCGCGGTGCTGCGCGCGGCCAAGGCGCACGCGCTGCTCGCGCAGCGCGACTACGTCGCACCCGACGATCTGCAGGCGATCCTGCCGCAGACCATCGCGCACCGTCTGACGCCGGTTTCGGGGGCCGGTCGAGGCCGGGTCGAACAGGTGCGCGCGATGGTCGAGGCCGTGCCGTTGCCATGAACGTCGACGCGTTCCCGGCATGAGCCTGCCCGGCGGTCCGAAAGGGGAAGACCGGAGCGCGCCTCGCGAAGGTCATCTGCTGACCGCGTGGGTCGCGTACGCGGCCGATCTGCGCCACCCCGCGAGCGCGGTGCGAAAGCGCTTCCAGGCGTGGTGGCAAGCGCGCCTGCCGCTCACCGACACGCAGCTCCTCACGCAACGCAACATCTACATCCTGCCGACGCGCGCTGGCTTCATGTTCGGGTTCACGCTCTTCGTGCTGCTCCTCGCGTCGATCAACTACCAGTTGAACCTGGGCTACATCCTGACCTTCCTGCTGGCCGGCAGCGGCATCGCGTCGATGAACGTCACGCATGCGACGCTGCGCGGCCTCACGTTGCATCTGCGGCCGACCCGGCCCGCGTTCGCGGGCGTGCCGGCCGGGCTCGATGTCGTTATCACGAGCGTCGACAGGGCACGCTTCGGGATCGGCGTGCGCATCCTGTCGGCGGCTGCCTCCACCTTGTCGTGGATCGACGTGCCCGCGCAGGGGCAGAGCGCGCTGCAGGTGAGCTTCGTGCCGGAACGACGCGGCTGGCGCGAGGTACCGACTATGAGCGTCGAAACGCGTTTTCCGCTCGGCCTCTTCCGTGCCTGGGCGGTGTGGCGGCCGGTCTCGAAAGTGCTGGTCTATCCGAAGCTCGAGGTCGGACCACCGGCCCTGCCCGCTGCGCGCCCGGTCGCCGGCGGCACCGCGTCGTCACGCACGGCCGATGGCGGCGAGATCGAAGGCGTGCGCGCCTATCGGCGTGGCGACCCGATGAAGCTCATCGCGTGGAAGAAGGCCGCTCAAGCGCTCGAGGCCGGCTCGGAGCTCGTGAGCCGCGACACCAGCACCTCGGCGCGCCAGGAGCTCTGGCTCGAGTGGGTCGCTTGCGGCGCGCTCGCGCCGGAGGATCGCCTGTCGCGCCTGGCCACGTGGACGCTCGCGGCCGAGCGCGCCGGCGCCGACTTCGGCTTGCGCCTGCCCGGCGCGGAACTCGCGCCCGACCGGGGCGAGGTGCAGAAGAAGCGATGCCTCGAGGTGCTTGCGCTGTGGACTTGAACCCGCCCGCCGCCGTAGCACGCCCGACACGCAGCGCCGACCGCGCACAGCGCGACGCCGACCGGCGCACCTTCGGCGGCGGTCTCGGCAGCCGGATCGGCTTCCCGTGGCCGGGCTGGCGCCGACTTCCGCGCGAGGCACGCGACACGCTGTTCCTGCTCGCGGTCATCACCTGGACCGTCGCGCCGCACGCATCGCACTTGTCGGTCTGGTGCGTGGTGTTGTCGACCGCCGTTTTGCTGTGGCGCGCTCACCTGGCGCTCGTCAACGGCGCCCTGCCGGGCCGGTGGACGCTGATGGCAGTGCTCGCGCTCGCTGGCGTGCTCACGGTGTGGAGTTACGGCGCCCTCCTCGGCAAAGAGCCTGGCGTGACGATGGCGGTGGTGCTGATGGCCTTGAAGACGCTCGAGCTGCGCGCCCGCCGCGATGCGTTCGTGGTGTTCTTCCTCGGCTTCTTCATCATCCTCACGAACTTCCTCTATTCGCAATCGTTCCCGATTGCGGTCTCGATGATCGTGTCGGTGTGGGGCCTGCTCACCGCCGTCGTGCTCGCGCACATGCCGGTCGGCCTGCCGAGTCTGCGCAAGGCCGGTGGTCTGGCCGCGCGCACCGCCCTGTTCGGCGCGCCGGTGATGGCGATCCTCTTCGTGCTCTTCCCGCGCATCGGTCCGCTCTGGGGCGTGCCGCAGGACGGCATGTCGTCGACCGGCCTCTCGAACAGCCTGCGCATGGGTTCGGTCGAAGAGATCGCGCAGAACGACACGATCGCGATGCGGGTGAAGTTCGAGGGCGAACCACCGCCGCAGACCGCGATGTACTTTCGCGGCCCGGTGCTGAGCCGATTCGACGGCGTCGAATGGCGGCCGCTCGGCCTGCCGTTCGCAACGGCCTCGCAACTTTCGGTGCGTTCGCCGCCGCACCTGCGCGTACGCGGCAAACCCATTCGCTATGAAGCGACGCTCGAGCCGACACGGCTCGCGAGCCTGCCGCTGCTCGAGGCCGCGATTGTCCCGCCGCAGCTCGAGGGCTATCGCGTCGCGCCGCGCGACGACATGCAGTGGCTCGCCGAACGGCCGATCGTCGAGCGCGTTCGCTACGAGGCCGAGGCCTACCCGACCTTCGAGAACAGCGTCGAGATCCGGCGCCCGCGCTTCGACGAGGAATTGACCCTGCCGGCCGACTTCAACCCACGCACGATCGCATGGGCGATGCAGATGAAGCTCGAGCCTCGCTTCGCCGACGCGAGTCCCAAGGTGTACGCCGATGCGCTGATGGATCACATCCGCCGCGGCAGCTACAGCTACACGCTCGCACCCGGCGGTTACGGGCGTGACGCCGTCGACGAGTTCTGGCTCGATCGACGCGTCGGCTTCTGCGAACACTTCGCGGCCACGTTCGTCGTGATCATGCGGGCGCTCGGGGTACCGGCGCGCATCGTCACCGGCTATCAGGGCACCGACCTCCGGCCGGTCGACGGCTTCTACGTCGTGCGCGAAAGCTCGGCGCACGCGTGGGCCGAGTACTGGCAGCACGACCTGGGTTGGGTCCGTGCCGACCCGACCGCGGCCGTCGCTCCCGAACGCATCGACCGCAGCCGACGCCTCGTCGCCCGGCCCGGCCTCGTGGCTGATGCGATCGGCACGATGAGCCCGGAGTTGATGGCCGACCTGCGCGCGTCGTGGGAAGCGCTCAACAACCGATGGAACCAGTGGGTGCTGAACTACTCGCGCGGCAGCCAGCTCGATCTGATGAAGAACCTGGGCTTCAAATCGACCGGATGGGAAGAACTCGCGGTGTTGCTGGTCGAGGCCCTGAGCGCGCTCGCGCTGGCCGGCGCGATCTGGGCCTGGATCGATCACCAGCGTGTCGACCCGTGGGTACGGCAGATGTCACGCATCCGGCGCGCGCTGCGAAGGCTCGGCGTCGACGCCGCGCCGCACGAGCCACCACGAACGCTGGCACTGCGCGTGCGCGAGACGATCGGCGATGCCGGTGCACCCCTGGTGGTGTTGCTGGGCCTGGTCGAGCAACACCGCTACGGCCGCGACGCGCGGGCTCATCCCGACCGCGGGTTGACGCGCGAATTTGCCGCCGCCGCGCGGCGTCTCCGCGGGCGGGCCGCGTCGACAATGGCGGCATGACCACGCGCTTCCCGCCCGCCCTCCCTGCTGCCGCCGTGCTGGCGTTCGTTTGCGCGCTCGCCGGCGCCATCGCGATGGCGTCGACACCGGCGCACGCCAAAGACAAACCCCACGCCGCCCGCAAGAAGCCGACCGCGCCGGCGGTCGCGCCCGACGACGCCCCCGACATCGTCACCTACGGTCGCCGCGACGACGTGATGCGCTTCGCCGCCGAGCTCGCGGAGCGCCGGCAGCTCGACCCGGCTTGGGTGCGCGCCGCGCTCGAGAACGCGCGCTTCGTGCCGAGCGTGGCCAAGCTCATCATGCCGCCGCCCTCGGGCACCGCGAAGAACTGGGCCGCGTATCGCGCACGCTTCATCGAGCCGACGCGCGTCAGGGCGGGCCTCGCGTTCTGGCGCGACAACGAGCGCTGGCTGAAGACGGCCGAGGAGGTGTACGGCGTGCCGGCGGAAATCGTCGTGGGCATCGTCGGTGTCGAGTCGATCTACGGCCGGCAGATGGGTCACTACCGCGTGATCGACGCGCTCGCCACGCTGGCGTTCGATTTTCCCGTCGGCCGCAAGGACCGCAGCCCGTTCTTCCGCGACGAGCTCGAAAGCTACTTCGTGCTCTGCCACAGCGAAGGCGTCGACCCGATCGCTTGGCGCGGCAGCTATGCGGGCGCGATCGGCATGGCGCAGTTCATGCCGTCGAGCTACAACAAGTACGCGGTCGACCTCGATGGCGACGGCCATGTCGACCTGCACACGAGCAGCGCCGACGTGATCGGCAGCGTCGCGCACTATCTCGCCGAGTTCAGCTGGGTCCGCGGGCTGCCGACGCACTTCAAGGTCGCCGCGCCGGTCGCGAGCGCCGATCGCGTCGCCTTGCTCGAACCCGACATCCTGCCCACGTTCACGGTGGCCGAGATGACTGCGCACGGCGCGGCGTTCGATGCGAGCGCGGCCGAGCAGGTGCGCGACGGCAAGCTCGCGTTCATCGAACTGCAGAACGGCAGCGCCGCGCCGAGCTACGTCGCGGGCACCGCCAACTTCTACGCGATCACGCGCTACAACTGGTCGAGCTATTACGCGATGGCAGTGATCGAACTGGGTGCTGCGGTGGCCCGCGAACGCGTGGCGTCGCTACGCTGAAGGACAACGCCGACCGAGCAGATAAAGAGGCGGTGGCCGAGCAGATGACGAGCGAGTGCCCGAGCGCGACGGCCCGCCGCATCGCCGGGGAGCCGCTATCGCACCCCCGTGCGCACGTGCCCGAACGAGGCAGGAGCGACGCGCTACACGCGCTCCGCCGCTGGAATCACGCTGACCTCGACATCGAGCGCATGGCCGCGGCCGCCCAGGATCACGCCGCGCAGCGGCACCACGTCGGCGAACTCGCTGCCCCAAGCGAGCGTGATGTAGCGACGATCGGCGTGGGTGTCGTTGGTCGGGTCGAGCTCGACCCAGCCGTGAACCGGTGAATACGCCGCGACCCACGCGTGCGTCGCATCGGCACCGAGCAGGCGCGCACGCCCCGGCGGCGGCCGCGTGAGCAGGTAGCCCGAGACATATCGCGCCGGCAGACCCCAGCCGCGCAGACACGCCAGCATCACGTGGGCGAAGTCCTGGCACACGCCACGGCGCAGTTTCAACACGTCGTCGACGGACGTGGTGACCGTGGTGGCGCCGGGCTCGAAAGCGAAATCGGTGTGGACCCGGTGCATCAGCTCGCGCATCGCGTCGAGCCAAGGGCGGCCTTTGCTGAAGGTCGGCGCTGCGTAGCTGCGTGCGGCCGCCGACCACGGCACCAGCAGCGTCGACTCGCACATGCGTGCGGCATTCAGCGCGCCCTCGCCTGTCGCTTGGCGCACCGCGTCGCGAACGCCTTCCCACGTGAGAGGCGCTGCGCCCTCGGTCTCGGCGTCATCGGCGAGCGGTCGCGCGTCGACCTCGACTTCGCACGCCATGCGAACGCGCAGCAGCTTGTGTGCGCTGTGCAAGCTGAAATGCGTGACCGGGTTTCCGAAGCTGTCGACCTGATCACAGCGCTCGTCGGCGCCGGGCTCGATCGTGATCCGGTGCGACAACAAGGTCTGCCACGGCAATGCACGCGGCGTGAGGTGCGCGAGCTGCCACGACTGCGAGACCGCGGCGCGATACGCGTAGCGGGTTTCGTGTTCGACGGTGTATTGCTCGGCGGCCATCTCGCGCGTCTCCGATTTCAGATCTCGAACGACAGCAGGCTGCGCGGAATCGCGTGAGAGAAGAACTTCATCGAAAGCTCGTCCGATATCGCAAAGGCTGCCCGCTTCAGTTGGGCGAGCACCGCCGCCAGCACGGGACTTTCCGGCTGCAGATCGGCCGCGGTCAACGCGCGCAGCGCGCATTGGCCAGGCGCGAGCAACTCGCTCGCGAATGAGCCGTGCGTGGCCTCGATCTTGACCAGGTAGTCGGCCAGACCCTTGACCTGGAACGCGACCGAACGCGGGTTGGACTCGTCGCGAACCACCATGTCGAGCACCGGCAGCCATTCGGGCGCGACCAGGAAGCGCGCACGGTAGCTCACGGTCGAATCGGCAAGGTCGAGCAGCCAGTCGAGCGCGTGCGAGTTGCCCTCGGTGGTCGCGACCTGCAACGCGCTGCACATCGTGCCGAGCCGTTCGATGCGGCGGCCCATCGACAGGAAGCGCCAGCCGACGCCCCGCGTCATGCCGTCAAGCACGAAGCCGGAGAGCGTCATCGTCGAGGTGATCGCACGATCGAGCCATGGCAACGCTTGCCGCAACGGTGTGGCGCGGCGAAACACCGGGTCGTGGATCAGCCCGTTCAACGTGCGCCAATGGTCGATCGACATCTTGTCGCGCAAGTTGAAGGCGACGCGGGAGAGCTGACCGAGGCGCACGTGCAAAGCCTTGTCCGGCTGCGTCGAGGCTTCCAGCAGCGCAGCGGGTGCATCGTCTTCCGCATCGTCGATGAGGCCGAGTTGCTCGGCCAGTATCCACGAAGGCGAGATGCCGGCGATCGGGTCGGCTGCATCGTCGACCGCTTCGGCCAGCGCCACGCGCAGCAGGCGCAGCGTCATGTCGCAGCGCTCCCCATAGCGGCCGAACCAGAACAGGTTCTCGGCGCCGCGCGACGACAGCGCGGCTTTCGAATGCGCGAGGTCGCTCGCCGTCACGGTCTTCGTGAGCAGGCTGAACGATGCGTTGACCGGCGCATCGGAAAGCACCCATGTGTCTTTGGAGCGACCGCCGCGTTGCATCGCGATGATGCGCGAGTCGCTGTCGGTCGCGACCCGAGTGAGGCCGCCGGGCATCACGCGCCAGCCGCTCGGCGTTGCGACCGCGAACACGCGCAGGCCGACGGTGCGCGCCGCGAACGATTCGCTGTCGCCGCGCTCCAGCACCGGCGCCTGCGACACGTGCACCCACTCCTGCGCGACGTAGTGTTGCGGCCGCTCCGCGATGCGCGCACGCAAGCGCTTCAGTTCGTTCGCCGACAGGTCGGCCGCAAACAGCGGCCTTTCCTTCGGCGTGCGCTCGAGCGGCTTCACGACCAGGTGATCAAGGTGCGACCACGCATCGTCGAGTGCGGCCGGCTCACCGAGCCACCAGGTGGCCACCGATGGCAGCTTCAGATCTTCACCGAGCAGGCGCCGCGCCAGTTTCGGCAGGTAGCCGAGCAACGCGCCCGATTCGAGAATGCCGGAGCCGAGCGCGTTGGCGAGCATCACGTTGCCGCGCCGCGCGACGTCGGTGAGGCCGGCTACGCCGAGCGCCGAATCGGAGCGCAGCTCGAGCGGGTCGCAGTAGTCGTCGTCTTGCCGACGCACGATCGCATGCACCCGCTGCAGGCCGTCGATGGTCTTCAGCCACACCCGGTCGTTGCGCACCGTGAGGTCGTTGCCCTCGACCAGCGTGAAGCCGAGATAGCGCGCGAGCAGCGCATGTTCGAAGTAGGTTTCGTTGTACGGCCCCGGCGTGAGCAACGCGATCAACGGCAAGCCTTCGTCGCGCGGCGCCCAATGCAGGATGGCTTCGCGAAACGCCTGGAAGAACGACGCCAGGTGCTGCACCTGCAGATCGCGAAACATCTGCGGGAACACGCGCGACACGACGAGCCGGTTCTCGAGCGCGTAGCCCGCGCCCGAAGGCGCCTGCGTGCGATCAGCCACCACCCACCAGCTGCCGTCGGGCGAGCGGGCCAGGTCGGCGGCGTACTGAAAGAGGTGCGCGCCCCCCGCGGGCTCGATGCCCTGCGCCGGGCTCAGGAAGTTGCCGTGGCCGAACACCACCGGCGGGGGGATGGCGCCCGATCGCAACAGCTCCTGCGGACCGTAGATGTCTGCGAGCACGCGGTTCAGCAATTCCGCCCGCTGCACGATGCCGGCTTCGATGCAATGCCACTCGTCGGCCGCAAGCATCAGCGGCAGCGGGTCGACTTCCCAGGGGCGTTCGGCGCCCTTCGCATCGTCGTAGACGTTGTAGGTGATGCCGTGTTCGCGGATCTGGCGCTCGGTCAGCGACAAGGTGTCGCCGATCAGGCGCCCGTCGCGACCCGCGAGCCCTTCGAGGAACGCGGCCCACGGCGCACGCGGCTCGCCGCCCACACCCAGCAGCTCGTCGTAGCGGTCCGCGAGCGTGTTGTAGCCCGACAGCAAGGTGCTCAAGGTGGCGGACGAATGGGCCATGGGCTTGCGCGAGTCTTCATGGCGCGGGTCGGCAAGTCATCTCTCCTTCTGGGAGAGGGCTAGGGTGAGCGCGGTGCAGCACGGCCCTCACCCCAACCCCCTCCCGGGGGAAGAGGGGGAAGACTGAGGACACGGCACCTGGACGACGCGCGCGCTGCTTCACGGCGCAGCGCGACGCAGGTCGAGCGTGTACGGGAAGTCGAGGTTTGCCTCGTCCTTCGGCACGCCGACCTGCCCCGGCGTGTGGCCGGTGCGGAAGAAGCGGCCCAGCCGACGCGCTTCAGCCTCGAGGGCGTTGATCGGGAAGGTCGTGTAATTGATGCCACCCGGGTGCGACACGTGGTACTGGCAACCGCCGATCGAACGGCCCATCCAGGTGTCGATCAGGTCGAACACCAGCGGCGCGTGCGCCGGAATCGTCGGGTGCAACGATGAAGGCGCGGTCCACGCGCGATAGCGCACCGCGCCGATGTATTCACCGACGACGCCCGTCGCTTGCAGCGGCACCTTGCGGCCGTTGCAGGCGAGCACGTGGCGGCCGTCTTCCAGGCCCTGCACCTTCAGCTGGATGCGCTCGACGGTCGAATCGACGTAGCGCGCCGTGCCGCCCGGCCCGCCTTCTTCACCCAGCACGTGCCACGGCTCGAGCGCCATGCGCAGCTCGACCTCGACGCCGGCGGCCGCGAAATCGCCGAGGCGCGGGAAGCGAAACTCGAGGTGCGTCGCGAACCAATCGGTCTGCAGTGCGTAGCCCGCTCCGTGCAATTCCGCGGCCACGTCGTTCAGGTCCTGCCAGATGAAGTGCGGCAGCATGAAGCGGTCGTGCAGCTCGGTGCCCCAGCGCATCAGCCTCGCCGGGCGGTAGGGCCGGGCCCAGAAACGCGCGACCAGTGCCCGCATCAGCAGCTGCTGCGTGAGGCTCATGCGCGCGTGGGGCGGCATCTCGAACGCGCGCATCTCGAGCAGGCCGAGGCGACCAGTCGGGCCGTCGGGCGAGTAGAGCTTGTCGATGCAGAACTCGGCACGGTGCGTGTTGCCGGTGACGTCGATGAGCAGGTTGCGCAGCAGCCGATCGATGAGCCAGGGCGGGCAGGCATCGCCGGCGATCGCGGTCGCGCGTTGGAGCTCGGCGAAGGCGATCTCGATTTCGTAGACCTGGTCGTTGCGCGCTTCGTCGATGCGCGGCGCCTGGCTCGTCGGACCGACGAAGAGTCCGGCGAAGAGGTAGCTGAGCGCCGGGTGGTTGTGCCAGTAGCCGACCATGCTCGCAAGCAGGTCGGGCCGGCGCAGGAACGGCGAGTCTTGCACCGTGGCCCCGCCGAGCACGAAGTGGTTGCCGCCGCCGGTGCCGGTGTGGCGGCCGTCCAGCATGAACTTCTCGGTCGAGAGGCGCGTGCGGTGCGCGGCGTCGTACAGGAAGGTGGCCTGCTCGACGAGATCGGGCCAGTTCGAGACCGGGTTCACGTTGACCTCGATCACGCCCGGGTCGGGCGTGACGCGCAGCAAGCCGAGACGCGGATCCTTCGGCGGCTCGTAACCCTCGACGACGATCGGCATCTGCGTTTCGCCGGCCACCGCCTCGACTGCGGCGATCAGCTCGACGTACTCGTCGAAGCCATTCGTCGGCGGCATGAAGACGTAGAGTCGACCACCGCGCGGCTCCGCGCTGATGACGGTCCGCACAACGAATCCGGCCGACTCGAATGGCCTGGGCACGTGCGTGTCGTCGGGCAGATCGGCCCGCGTCTGCAGCGCGTTCGCATGAGACGACGGATTGACGGCCCCAGCGTCGGCGTCGGCGTCGATGTCGTCGCGTGCCGGCAGCAGCGGGAAGTCCTGGTTCTGGTCGGGCGCGTGGATCCACGGCATGTCGCCGGCCTTCGCCCACGGCTGCGAATCGAGCGGCAGGCGAAAGCCTAGCGACGAATCGCCGGGGACCAGGTAGCAGCGATCGCCTCGCAGGTACCACGAGCCCGACAGCCACTTCGCCGGCCGCTTCGGGTCTCGCCCGATCGGCAATGCGTGACCGACCGGGCGCTCGAGCGCCTGGCCGCCGAACGCTTTCAACAAGCGCGCACGCTCGAGCGGATCGGCGAGGCGCGAGTCGAGCGGGTTCACGTTGATCGGCAGCTTGCGTTCGCGCCAAAGGTAGTACCACGCGTCTTCGAACGCGGGGAACACGTGGCGCGGCGAGACGCCGAGCCGGGTCGCGAGTTTCTGCAAGAAGGCGCCCGCGCTTTCGTCAGTCGCCTTGTAGTCGTTGTGCTCGCTCGCGAAGAGAGCCGGGTCGCGCCACATCGGCTCGCCGTCCTTCCTCCAAAACAGGTTGAGCGACCAGCGCGGCAGTTGCTCGCCCGGATACCACTTGCCCTGGCCGTAGTGCAGCAGGCCACCGGCGCCATACTTGGCCGCCAGCCGATCCATCAGGTCGGCGCTCAGGATTCGCTTGGTCGGGCCCATCGCCTCGGTGTTCCATTCGCCGCCCTCGCGGTCGTCGATCGACACGAACGTGGGCTCGCCTCCTTGCGTGAGGCGCACGTCGAGGCGGACCAGATCGCGATCGACCTGGTGGCCGAGCGCGTCGATCGCGGCCCACTGCGCGTCGGTGTACGGCAGTGTGACGCGTGGCGACTCCCAGATGCGCGTGACGCTCATCGTGTGTTCGAAGTCGGTCTTGCACGGTTCAAGAACGCCACTGATCGGCGCGGCCGACGAAGGCTCGGGCGAACACGCGAGCGGGATGTGACCTTCGCCGGCGTAGAGGCCCGACGTGGGGTCGAGACCGATCCAGCCGGCGCCCGGCAGATACACCTCGCACCAGGCGTGCAGGTCGGTGAAGTCGATCTCGGTGCCGCTTGGTCCGTCGAGCGATTTCACATCGCTCTTCAGCTGGATCAGGTAGCCCGACACGAAGCGCGCGGCCAGCCCCAGATGCCGCAGGATCTGCACCAGCAGCCAACCCGAATCGCGGCACGAACCGCTCTTGTTCGCGAGCGTGGTCTCGGGCGTCTGCACGCCGGGCTCCATGCGGATCAGGTAGGCGATATCGCGCTGCAGGCGCTGGTTGAGGGCGACCAGGAAATCATTGGTCGGCGTCGGCGTGAGATCGACCTCGGCGACGTAGGCCGCGAGCAGCGGCGTCATCGGCGCCTTCTTGAGGTATGGCTCGAGTTCGGTCGCAAGCGCCTCGTCGTAGCGAAACGGAAATTTCTCGGCCTCGGGCTCGAGGAAGAAATCGAACGGGTTGAAGACCGCCATCTCGGCGACCAGGTCAACCTCGATCTTGAACGCGTTCGTGCGCTCCGGGAACACCAGGCGCGCGAGGTAGTTCGACTGCGGGTCTTGCTGCCAGTTGATGAAGTGCTGCACCGGTGTCACGCGCATCGAATAACTCAGGATACGCGTGCGCGAGTGCGGCGCCGGCCGCAGCCGCACGACTTGCGGCCCGAGCATGATCGGCCGGTCGTAGCGGTAATGGGTGACGTGGTTCAGCGCGACGTGGATCGACATTCGATGGCTTTCAGGTGAGCGCGCGAAGAGGACCCGCCGAGCGCAACGCCGAGCGTGGGGCCGGGAGGCCGCCGGGCCGCCCCAAGGCCGGCCGCGCGCCTCGGCGGCAGCGCCGCGGCGAAGCCGCAAACGTGGTGGCTCTATTTTTCACGGCGCCACCGGCACCAGGAAATCACGGCTGATGCCGACGCCGAGCGAGTTCACGCGCTCGAGGAACTGCGTGAGGTAAGCGTGCAGGCCGGTCGCGAGGATCTCGTCGATGCGGCCGTATTGCAGATCGGCATCGATGCGGCCGGCGATGCGCAGCGTATCGCGCGATTGCTCGTTCGCCACGCGCTCCAGGTTCGACACCACCTCGTGCATGCACGCGGCAAGTGAACGCGGCATGTCGCGCCGCAGGATCAGCAGCTCGGCGACACGGTCGGGCCGGATCACGTTGCGATAGGCCTTGCGATAGACCTCGAACGCCGACACCGACCGCAAAATCGCCGACCAGTGATAGAAGTCGTACTCGATGTCCTTGCCAGCCGCTTCGGGCGGTGGCGCGCTGCCGGCGATGGCTTCGCTTTGCGCCTGGCTCTGGCTCTGGCTTTGCCCCTGGCTACCCGGCACGCCGTTGACGAGGCCGAAGAACTCGGTGTCGACCGCATGGAACTTCACGTCGAGCAGGCGCGCGGTGTTGTCCGAGCGTTCGAGGAAGCTGCCGATGCGCAGGAAGTGGAAGGCTTCGTCCTGCAGCATGGTGCCGACCGTCACGCCGCGTGACAGGTGCGAACGAAACTTCACCCACTCGAACGCGTCGCCTGGACTGGTTTCGAATGTGCCCGTCGAGACCATGCGCTGGAACTCGAGCCAGGTCTGATTCTGCGTTTCCCAGACCTCGGTGGTAAGCGTGCCGCGCACCGCGCGCGCGTTCTCGCGGGCCGACTTCAGGCAGCTGCGGATGCTCGAGCCGTTGCTCGGGTCGCTCACCATGTAGTCGATCGCGTTCTTCGGCGTGACCTTGCCGTAGCGCTTCGCGAAGTCGCCGCTCAGTTCACTGATGCTGAGCAAGCCCTTCCAACCGTTCTCGGCCGCCTCTTCCGATTGCGGCATCAGCGACATCTGGTAGTTGACGTCGAGCATGCGCGCCGTGTTCTCGGCACGCTCCATGTACCGAGCCATCCAGAACAGATGGTCTGCCGTGCGAGACAACATGGTCGGCTTCTCAGGGCCGGGCCGCGGCCGGCCCGCCCCGATTCCTGGCGCGGGCGAGGTGCTCGGAGCACAGCGTCTTCATGACTCGAGCACCCACGTGTCTTTGGTACCGCCGCCTTGCGACGAGTTGACGACCAGTGATCCTTTCTTCAGCGCGACCCGCGTGAGTCCGCCCGGCACCATCTGCACCGAGGTGCGCCCCGACAGCACGAACGGCCGCAGATCGATGTGGCGCGGCGCGATACCGCTCTCGACGAAGGTCGGGCAGGTGGAGAGCGAGAGCGTCGGCTGCGCGATGTAGCGCGACGGGTCGTCGACGAGCGCGGCTCGGAACTCTTCGATCTCGTTCTTGGTCGCGGCAGGGCCGATCAGCATCCCGTAGCCACCGGCGCCATGCACTTCCTTCACGACCAACTCGTGCAGGTGCGCGAGCACGTACGACAGATCGGACGGGTCGCGGCAGAGATAAGTCGGCACGTTTGCGAGGATGGGCTTCTCGCCAAGATAGAACTCGATCATCTTCGGCACGTACGGATAGATCGATTTGTCGTCGGCCACGCCGGTGCCGATTGCGTTCGAGAGCGTGACGTTACCGGCGCGGTACGCATCGAGCAGGCCCTCGCAACCGAGCGACGAATCGGCCCGGAACGCGAGCGGGTCGAGGAAGTCGTCATCGACGCGGCGGTAGATCACGTCGACGCGCTTCGGCCCTTGCGTCGTGCGCATGTAGACGAAGCGATCCTTGACGAACAGGTCCTGCCCCTCGACGAGTTCGATGCCCATCTGCTGCGCGAGGAAGGCATGCTCGAAATACGCGCTGTTGTACATGCCTGGCGTGAGCACCACAACGGTCGGCTCGCTCACTGACGCCGGCGCGACCGATCGCAGCGTCTCGAGCAACAGGTCGGGGTAATGCGCGACCGGCGCGACGCGGTGCTGGCTGAAGAGCTCGGGAAAGAGCCGCATCATCATCTTGCGGTTCTCGAGCATGTAGCTCACGCCGCTCGGCACCCGCAGGTTGTCTTCGAGCACGTAGTAGCTGCCGCTGCCGTCGGGGTTTGCGGCCCGCACGATGTCGATGCCGGCGATGTGCGAATAGATGCCGGCCGGAAGGTTGACGCCTTTCATCTCGGGCCGGTACTGCGCGTTGTTGAGGACCTGCTCCGCGGGCACGATGCCGGCCTTCAAGATCTCCTGATCGTGATAGACGTCGTGGAGGAAGCGGTTCATCGCTGTGACGCGCTGACGAAGCCCCGTCTCCATCTCGTTCCACTCGGCCGCAGGAATCACGCGCGGGATCAGATCGAACGGGATCAGCCGCTCGGTGCCGCCGTTGGCTGCGCCGTCATCGTCTTTCGCGCCATACACCGCGAACGTGATGCCGACGCGACGAAAGATCATCTCCGCTTCTTCGCGCCGCGAGACCATGACATCGGGCGGTTGCTGTGCGAGCCAGCGGTCGTAGCCGCGGTAGTGCTCTCGCACATCGGTGGCGGTGGCTTGCATCTCGTCGAAGCCTGGGGTCATCGGCAATCTCTCCTGTCGTCAGGGTAGCAAACTCCGGGCCACTGGCGCCTTCGATCAGGGCATCGGGGTGACTGCGTCGACCCGATGGTGCCAGTAACGGCGCGCAGCGTGGCGCCAGCACAGGCCCGGGGCCGGCAAGCCTGCCGGGTCGCCCGCGTCGTCGACGGGCCATTGCCATGCGCCGCAGGACGGGCTGGCGACGACCTGCGCACCCCGTTCACGGTAACGCGCGACCACGTCGGCTGCCGGATGCCCGAACCGGTTGCAGTAGCCGGCTTGGAACACGCCGGCCGACGGCCGCACCGCATCCAGGAATGCGGCGGTCGACGAGGTTCGGCTGCCATGGTGAGGTGCCATCAGGACCTCGCTCTGCAGCGTCGCGCCGTAGCGCGCGACCAGTGAAGCTTCCTGGTCCTTCTCGATGTCGCCGGTCAGCAGCGCGCTGCGGCCGCCGCCGCTCACCCGCAACACACACGACAGCGCGTTCGATTTGCGCTGATGGGCGTATTCGTCTGCCATCGGGCTGAGCACGTCGAAGCGCACGCCGTCCCACACCCATTGCTGGCCAGCCTCGCAGCGGGTCGCGCGGGTCGCGAGCGCGAGCAACGGATGCCCCGGCTCGAGCGACGACCACAGATCGCCGACCGGCAGCGCCTTCATCAACGAACGCGCCCCGCCGATGTGATCGCTGTCGCGGTGGCTGAGCACGAGGCGATCGACGCGATCGTCGCCCCGCGTGCGCAGCAGAGGCACCAGCACGCGCTGACCGGCGTCGCTGTCGGTGCTGTATTGCGGGCCGGTGTCGAACACGAGCACATGCGCATGCGTGCGCACGATCACCGCGGTGCCTTGCCCGATGTCGGCGGCCGTGAGGTCGAAGCGGCCCTCACGCGGCGTGCCGTGTGGCGGCACGAGCAGGGCGATGGCGAGCGGCAAGGCCAAGAGGCGCGCCCGCCACGGCAGCGGCAGCACCAGCAGCGCAGCGGCGACCAAGCCGGCGAGGCGGGCCCAGAGCGGCGCGACGGGCACCACCCACACCGCGCCTGACCACGAGGCGAGCCCGCCGAGCACCGCGCTGAACGCATCGACGATCACCGCGCCGAGGTTCCACAACGGCGCCACGAACACGCCGAGCAACGCGAGCGGCGTGATCACCAGGGTGACGAGCGGAATCGCGAACAGGTTGGCGACGAAGCCGATGACCGACACCTGGTTGAAGAACACGAGCGTGAGTGGCGTGAGGCCGAGCGTCGCGATGAGTTGGGTGCGCAGGCCGTCACGGGCATGACCGAGCAGACGCGACGGCCAGAGTCGCCAGCCTTGTCGGGAATCGTCCAACGGCACGCGGTCTTCGCGAGGCGCAGCCTCTCCGGTGGCCGGTGACGACACCATCAGCAAGCCGACCGCCATGAACGACAACCAGAAGCCCGCCTGCAACAAGGCCCACGGGTCGAGCACGGTGACGATGACCGCGGCGACCGCCAGCACCAGCAACCAGGGCCAGCGCACGCCGACGCTCTGCAGCAGCGTGACGGTCGCGAGCATCCACACGGTACGCTGCGACGGCACGCCCCAGCCCGAGAAGAGCGCGTACGCGAATGCCGCCGCGAAGCCACCCCAGCGGGCGGCGATCGATGTCGGCAGCAGCAGCATCAGGCGCCCGCTGCGACGCCACAGCCACGCCAGCCCGAGTCCGGCGAGCCACGCGAACATCGTCACGTGCAAGCCGCTGATCGACATCAGGTGGGCGACGCCGGCGTTGCGAAAGAGGTCCCAGTCCTCGCGCTCGATGGCGCCCTGGTCGCCGACCGACAGCGCCGCCAGCACGCCGGCGGCACGCCGATCGCCGACGTTGGCGTAGATCGAATCGCGAACGCGCTGGCGCAGGCGCTCGATCGGATGGCCGGCCGCGCGCTCGAGCAGCAGAACCGGCGCCGCGCGCACGCTGCCGGTCGCACGCACGCCCTGCTCGAACCACATCAGCTCGACGTCGTAGCCGTTCGGGTTCGCGTTGCCGTGCGGCTGTCGCAGGCGTGCCGTGAAGCGCCAGCGCTGGCCGGCGCGCAGCGACTGCTGCGGCGCGCTCAGCGCGGCCTCTTCATGAAAGCCGTTGTACCAGCCGAGCGCGATTTGCGCGGGGATCCGGACGGCGACGTCGCCGGCGGTTGCGCTCTCAACATCGAAACGAAAACGCAGCCCCGACGGGCTCACTTGCGGCAGCGTCGCGACGACGCCGGTGACGGTGATGTCGCGCCCCTCGATCGCGCCCGGCAAGCCGTCGTCGAGCAGCAGGCCCGCGCGCCAGCCCGACGCACCCAGGCCCATGACGAGCGCGCCGACCAAACCGAGCACCAGCACGGCCGTTGCGTGACGATGCCAACGCCACGCGGCCAGCACGGCCGCGGCACCGCATGCCAGCGCAGCCGGGTAGACCTGATCGGACCAGAGTTCGGCCTGCTGCAACTGAACACCGACGCCACCGAGCCAGGCCAGCGCGAACGCGAGCAGGCGCCAGCCGGTATCGGTCGGTCCCGTGCGTCGCATAGAGGGGCCAGTGTAGGATTTGAGTCTGCTCCCCGGACCGCACGTTAGCCATGACATCGATCTACGACCGACTCACCGAACTCGACATCGCGCTGCCGCCGCTCGCCATACCGGCGGGCTCCTATGTGCCCTTCGTGCGTACCGGCCGCCTTGTCTTCCTGTCGGGCCATATCGCCAAGCGCGACGGCAAGGTCTGGGTCGGACAGCTCGGGCGCGACACCACCACTTCGACCGGCAAGAAGGCCGCGCGTGCCGTCGGCATCGACCTGCTCGGCACGCTGCACGCCGCGATCGGCGATCTCGACAAGGTGGTGCGCATCGTGAAGCTCACGAGCCTCGTCAACAGCACCGCCGATTTCACCGAGCATCACCTGGTGACGAACGGCTGCTCGGAACTCTTCGGCGACGTGCTCGGCGAGAAAGGCATCCACGCGCGTGCGGCGTACGGCGTGGCGCAGCTGCCGATGGGCGCGTGTGTCGAGATCGAGATGATCGTCGAGGTCGAGTGAAGCCGACGGTGTTGCCTGGGTTCGCGCGCAGGTTCCTCTGGGGCGATCGATGAACGCGTCGGCACGCCGCCCGCCTCTCGGCGCATCGGGTCGCGACAGCTTCGGCCGGCCGGCCCCGACCCGCCGCGGCAACTGGCGGCTGTCGGCCTGCGCACTCGTCTCGGTGGGCGCTGTCGGCGCGGCGCTCGTCTCGCAGTACGCCTTCAACATGGACCCGTGTCCGTGGTGCGTGCTGCAACGGATCGTTTTTCTCGCGATCGCTTTCGTCTGCCTGCTCGGACTTGCGTGGCGCAGCGGTTCCGGCCGGTCGATCACGGCATTGCTCGGCGCGGCGCTCGGCCTCTGCGGCATCGCGGCGTCGCTCTGGCAGCACTTCGTCGCCGCGAAAGCGCCATCGTGCGTGCAGACGCTTGCCGACAAGATCATCAGCGGCCTGCAGCTCGACACGCTTTGGCCCGATGTGTTCTCGCCGCGCGCGAGCTGCGCCGACGCCGCGGTCGATTTGCTCGGCGTGCCTTACGACTTCTGGAGCCTCGCCGTGTTCGCGGTGGTGACGGTCGTGCTGATCAACCTGTTGATGGACCGGCGCGCGCGCTGAGACAGCTCGTCTCGCGCCCGCTCACTGCTTGAAACGCGACGGCGGCGGCGCATCGGCGTCGAACGCCATCTGCTGCAACGCGGCGACTTCATCGGAGAGCGCGTCGAGCAAGGTCATCACGAACGATTCCGATGCGCCTTCCGGCGCCACCGCCTGACCGATCGCCTGCGCCGTGCGCACCCGCTCACAAACCGCGATCGCCGCATCGATCTCGAACTGCGAGGCATGCGCACTCTTCAACGCTTCGATCCGTGTGTCGAAGGCATCGGGCGCGTCTTTCATCGGCTTCTTCATGAGAGAGCTCCAGTCGGTGGTCGGGTGTGGCGAAGGCGCGATCGTAGTGGGCGAGGGCAGCGCTCGCGTTAGGGCGCACCGCCCGGCGTGCAACGATCACTGTCACGCATCGCCGGACTTGGCAGCCGCCACAACGCGTTCGGCCTTCGGCATCGCGCTCTGCGCGCGCCCCTTGCGCGCGCGCCTACCCACGTGCGGCTCGAGCAACGCGCCACGCAACACCTCGTCGCGGGCCTTGCCGCCGCGGCCCGTGCCAAGCAGCTGCAACGCGGCGCCGAACGCAGTCACGCTCACCAGTGCGTCCTTCGCATCGAGATCGATCAACGTGAGGCCGCGCCCGCCCGACGGCTGCAGCTTCAGCTCCTCCAGCCCGAACACCAGCAAGCGTCCGTGCAGCGACAGGCAGGCGACCCGCGTGGTGGCGTCCGAGACCCATGCCGGCGGCAACGGTCGCTCGTCGCCTATCAGTGTCAGGAAGCCCTTGCCGCCACGCTGGCGCGCGACGAGATCGCCGACGCGCGCCATCAAACCGAACCCGCCGGTGCCGGCGAGGAGCAGCGCCTGCGTGGGCGACCCGGCGATGAAGTGCGCGGGCGCGGTGCCCGGCTCGAGATCGATCATCGACGTGATCGGCTGGCCGTCACCCCGACCGCTGGGCAACGTCGCGACGCCAGTCGAGTAGACGCGGCCGTTGCTGCCGAAGACCAGCAGCGGGTCGACGCTGCGGCAAAGGAACGTGCCGTAGAGCGAATCGCCGGGCTTGAACGCCAGCGCTCCGGTCTCGACCTCGTGGCCCTTCAACGCGCGCACCCAGCCCTTCATGCTGACGACCACCGTGACCGGCTCGTCGACGATGCGGATCTCCGCGACCGATCGCCGCTGCGCTTCAATGAGCGTGCGGCGATCGTCGCCGTGCGCCTTCACGTCGGCCTCGATCTCGCGGATCACCGTGCGCTTCAACGTCGCCGGGCTGCCAAGGATCTCCTGCAGCTTCTTCTCGTCGGTGCGCAGCGCTGCGAGCTCGGTCTCGATGCGGATCGCCTCCAGCCGGGCGAGCTGTCGCAATCGAATCTCAAGGATGTCCTCGGCCTGTCGGTCGCTCAACGCGAACCGCGCCATCAGTGCCGGCTTTGGCTCGTCGGCCGCGCGGATGATGCGGATCACCTCGTCGATGTTGAGCAGCACCAGGAGGCGCCCTTCGAGCACGTGGATGCGGTCGACCACCTTCGCGAGCCGATGCGCCGAGCGCTTCTGCACCGTCTGCAGGCGGAACGAGATCCACTCGAGGAGGATCGTGCGCAGGCTTTTCTGGGTCGGCCGACCGTCGGCGCCGACCATCGTCAGGTTGATCGGTGTCGAGGTCTCGAGGCTGGTGTACGAGAGAAGCGCGTTGACCAGGTCGGCCTGCGGGGTCCGGCTCGTCTTAGGCTCGCAGACGAGGCGCACCGCCGCGTCCTTCGAAGACTCGTCTCGCACCGCGTCGAGCACGCCGAGCATCGTCGCCTTCAGTTGCAGCTGATCGGCACCGAGCGCCTTCTTAGCAACCTTCACCTTCGGGTTGGTGAGCTCCTCGATCTCTTCCAACACCTTCTGCGTGCTGGTACCCGGCGGCAACTCGGTGACGACGAATTGCCACTGGCCGCGCGCCAGGTCTTCGATCTTCCAGCGCGCGCGAACCTTGAGGCTGCCGCGCCCAGTGGAATAAGCCGAGCGAATCTCTTCGGGCGTGCTGATGATCTGGCCGCCACCGGGATAGTCGGGCCCGGGCACGAGCGCCGCAAGTGCGTCGTCGCCCACCTTCTCGTCACGGATCAACGCGATCAGCGCGTCGGCGATCTCGCGCAGGTTGTGGCTCGGCACTTCGGTCGCGAGGCCGACTGCGATGCCGCTCGCGCCGTTGAGCAGCACGAACGGCAGGCGCGCCGGCAAGAGCCGCGGCTCTTCGGTCGAGCCGTCGTAGTTCGGCACGAAATCAACCGTGCCTTCGTCGATCTCGTCGAGCAGCAGCCGCGTGATCGGCGCCAAGCGCGCTTCGGTGTAGCGCATCGCGGCGGCGTTGTCGCCGTCGCGCGAGCCGAAGTTGCCCTGGCCATCGACGAGCGGATAGCGCTGCGAAAAGTCTTGCGCCATGCGCACCAGCGCGTCGTACGCGGCCTGGTCGCCGTGCGGATGAAAGCGGCCGAGCACGTCGCCGACCACGCGCGCGCTCTTCACTGCTTTAGGCCCGCTCGGGGTCGTGAACGCGAGGCCCATGCGCGCCATCGAATACATGATGCGGCGCTGCACCGGCTTCTGGCCGTCGCTCACATCGGGCAGCGCGCGGCCCTTCACGACGCTCAGCGCGTATTCCAGATAGGCGCGCTCGGCATACGCCGCGAGCGCGACGGCGTTCGGATCGTCTTCCGTCGGCGGGCTCGCGGCGCCGGTGTCTTCGGCGAAGAGATCATCCATCAGACGTCGACCTCGACCGCGTCACCGCGCAGTTCCATCAGGTCGCGCCGCGCTTGCGCTTCGCCCTTGCCCATCAGCTTGGTGAGCGATTCGGTCGTGCCGGCAAGGCCGAGCACCTGGAAACCCACCTGCAGCAGGCGACGGGTCTCGGGGTTGAGGGTCGTGTCCCACAACTGCTCGGCATTCATTTCGCCCAGGCCCTTGAAGCGGCTGATGCTCCACGAGTTCTCGCGTGCGCCCTCCTTTTTCAGGCGATCGAGCGTCGCGTGCAGTTCGCCTTCGTCGAGCGCGTAGATCTTGGCGGCCGGCTTCTTGCCGCGCGCCGGTGCATCGATTCGAAAGAGCGGCGGCTTGGCGATGTGGATGTGGCCCGCTTCGATGAGCTTCGGGAAGTGGCGGAAGAAGAGTGTCAGCAGCAGCACCTGGATGTGCGAGCCGTCGACGTCCGCGTCCGACAGGATGCAGACCTTGCCGTATCGCAGTCCCGTCAGGTCGGGCGAGTCGTGGGCACCGTGCGGATCGACGCCGATCGCGACCGCGATGTCGTGGATCTCGTTGTTCGCGAAGAGCCGGTCGCGCTCGACTTCCCACGCATTCAGGATCTTGCCCCGCAACGGCAGGATCGCCTGCGTCTCCTTGTTGCGGCCCATCTTCGCGCTGCCGCCGGCCGAGTCGCCTTCGACGAGGAAGATCTCGTTGATTCGGAGATCGCGGCTCTCGCAATCGGTGAGCTTGCCGGGCAGCACCGCGACGCCGGAGCCTTTGCGCTTCTCGACGCGCTGGCTCGCGCGCTGCCGCGTCTGCGCCTGCCGGATCACCAGGTCGGCGAGCCGCTTGCCATGATCGACATGCTGGTTCAACCACAGCTCGAGCGGGGGGCGCACGCAGTTCGAGACCAGCCGCAACGCATCGCGACTGTTCAGGCGCTCCTTGATCTGGCCCTGGAACTGCGGGTCGAGCACCTTCGCCGAGAGCACGAAACTCGCGCGCGAGAACACGTCCTCGGGCATCAGCTTGACACCCTTGGGCAACAGGCTGTGGAGGTCGACGAAGCCCTTCACGGCCGTGAAGAGGCCGTCCTTCAAACCCGATTCGTGTGTGCCGCCGGCCACGGTCGGAATGAGGTTCACGTAGCTTTCGCGCACCGGCGCGCCGTCTTCGGTGAACGCGACGCACCACGTGGCGCCCTCGCCTTCGGCGACGTCCTCGGTCTCCTTGCCGTCGGCGTGGTGCGCGCCCTCGAAGAGCGGGATGACCGCTGCCTCCGTCAGCGACTGCTGCAAATAGTCGGCGAGCCCACCGCGATACAGCCAGCTCTGCCGCTCCGGGTCTGCGCGGTTGGCCTTTTCGACCGTGAAGCCGACCGTCACGCCCGGCATCAACACCGCCTTGCTGCGCAGCAGATGCGTGAACTCGTGGCGCGGCAGGTCGAGCGAATCGAAATAGCGCCCATCGGGCCATACCCGCACCTGCGTGCCACTCTTGCGATCACTCGATGTCGCCTTTCGCAACGCGAGCGGCTCGACCACCGTGCCAGCCGAGAACGCCAGCGTCGCGACCTGACCGGCCCGCCACACGGTCACCTCGAGCCGTTTTGCGAGCGCGTTGGTCACGCTCACGCCGACACCGTGCAAGCCGCCCGAAAAGCTGTACGCGCCGCCGCTGCCCTTGTCGAACTTGCCGCCGGCGTGCAGCTGCGTGAACACGATCTCGACCACGCTGAGCTTCTCGGTCGGATGCGGGCCGTACGGGATGCCGCGGCCGTTGTCGAGCACGCTGATCGAACCGTCGGCGTGCTGCGTCACCTCGATCGAGGTGCCGTGTCCGGCGAGCGCTTCATCGGCCGCGTTGTCGATCACTTCCTGCACGACGTGCATCGGGTTCTCGGTGCGCGTGTACATGCCGGGCCGTTGCTTGACGGGCTCCAGACCCTTCAGCACGCGGATCGAGCTTTCGCCGTAGCTCGCTGCGGTCGAGCCCGTGGAACTTGATTTGATCGCCATGGCGGCGGATTCTAGGACTGTGTTTTTTTCCAGATCGGAGGCGTCGACTGGCTACAGTCACGCCCATGGTCAAGAACCGCATGCCTCGTTGATCGAGACCGCCGACGCCGTGGGTGACGATGGCCGCGATCGCGACCTGCCCTCACCGTGGCTGGTCCGCTGGGCCCACCTCATCGCGCCCGCTGGGCGAGTGATCGATGTCGCCTGCGGCGGTGGCCGGCATGCCCGATGGCTCGCCGATCGCGGCCACGCGGTGACGGCCGTGGATCGCGACGTGCTCGCCGTGTCGTCCTTGCCTGGCGACATCGAAGGGGTGGGCGCCGACCTCGAAGGCGGCGCGTGGCCCTTCGCAGGCCGGCACTTCGACGCGGTCGTGGTCACGAACTATCTGTGGCGCCCACTGCTGCCGACGTTGATCGACGTGTTGGCGTCCGGCGGCGTGCTGATCTACGAGACCTTCGCTGATGGCCAGCAGGCGATCGGTCGACCCCGCAATCCCAATTTCCTGTTGCGGCACGGCGAACTGCTGAGCGTGTGTCGGGGCTTGCACGTGGTGGCCTATGAGGATGTCGACAACCGCACCGACAGCCGCTGCGTGCAGCGCATCGTCGCGACGCGGGCTTGACCACTGTCGAGCGGCTAAAATCGCCCGACTCGAAGGATCCCGCATGAAACCCATCGTTGGCAGCATCGTTGCGCTCGTCACGCCGATGCACGAAGACGGCAGCGTTGACTACGACGCGTTGCGGCGTCTCATCGACTGGCACATCGCCGAAGGAACCCAGTGCGTCGGCGTCGTCGGCACGACCGGCGAATCGCCGACCGTCAGCGTCCACGAGCATCACGAGATCATCCGCGTCGCGGTAGCGCACACCAACGGCCGCATCGCGGTGATGGCCGGCACCGGCGCCAATTCGACCGCTGAAGCGATCGAGCTTTCGCACCACGCCCTGAAGGTCGGCGCCGACTGCGCGCTGTCGGTCGTGCCGTACTACAACAAGCCGTCGCAAGAAGGCATCTACCAGCACTTCAAGGCGATCGCCGAAGCGGTCGACCTGCCGCTGGTGCTCTACAACGTACCGGGGCGAACGGCGGTCGACATGAGCGTCGAGACCGCGTTGCGCCTGGCCGAAGTGCCGGGCGTGATCGGCATCAAGGAAGCGACGGGCAACATCGAAAAGGCCTGCGCACTCATCAAGCGAAGCCCCCCTGGGTTCTCGATCTATTCCGGTGACGACGGTACGGCCGTCGCGTTGATGCTGCTCGGTGGCCACGGCAACGTCAGCGTCACCGCCAACGTCGCACCAGGCGCGATGCAGCGCTTGTGCGCCGCTGCCACCGCCGGCAACGCCCGCGAGGCTGCGGCCATTCAATTGCGCCTGCTGCCTTTGCACCAGGCGCTTTTCGTCGAACCGAGCCCGGCTGCCACGAAGTGGGCATTGGCCCGCCTCGGCCGATGCGGCGCGGCATTGCGCTTGCCGATCACGCCGCTGTCGAGCGCGGGTCAGGCGGTCGTGGAGGCCGCGCTTCGCGAAGCCGAAATGCTCTGACCTCGCCGCTCTGATGCGGGTGGGGTGGCGCGAACCTTTTTCGACGCGCACCCTCGAACCCCGGCCGCGTACCCGGCGCTTTTTTCTTTGGAGATCACCCTCGTGTCCGTTCAAGCTTCACCTCGCTCGTCGCGCATCGGCCTCGCCATCGGCCTCGTCATCGCGCTCGGCGCCTGTTCCTCCATCAACGAAGTGCTCGGTGGCGACAAGGTCGACTACAAATCGTCGGCCGCGAAGACCACGTCAGGCCTCGAGGTACCGCCTGACCTGACCCAGCTGAACCGCACGTCGCAATACCAGACACCGGGCGACACCGTGAGCGCGACCTCGTTCCGCGCGTCGGCCAGCGCGGTCTCGCGCGCGGGTCCGAGCGTGCCGAGTGTCGCGCTCCAGCAAGCGGGCACGTTCCGCATCGAGCGCCTTGGCAACGACCGCTGGATCAGCACCTCGCTGCCGCCCGACCAGGTTTTTCCGCAGATCATCGGTTTCTGGAAAGACAGCGGCTTCACGCTCGTCGCCGAGCGAGCCGAGACCGGCGTGGTCGAGACCGATTGGTCCGAGAACCGCGCCAAGCTGCCGAAGGACGTCGTACGCTCGACGATCGGCAAGTTGTTCGACGGCGCCTACTCCACCGGTGAACTCGACAAGTTCCGCACCCGCGTCGAACGCACCTCGACGGGCAGCGACATCTACATCAGCCACCGCGGCATGATCGAGGTGTACACGGGCCAGCGCAGCGAGTCGACCACGTGGCAGCCGCGCCCCACGGATCCGCAACTCGAAGGCGAATTCCTGTCGCGCCTGATGATCAGGCTCGGCCAGAAGGACGATGTCGCGAAGACGCAGGTCGCGGCCAGCACGACCGGGACAGGGCCGACGCGCGCTCGACTGCTCTCCGACCAGTCGACGCCGACACTGCAGGTCGACGACGGTTTCGACCGCGCCTGGCGCCGCGTCGGACTCGCGCTCGATCGCAGCGGCTTCACGGTCGAAGACCGCGACCGCGCTCAAGGCGTCTACTTCGTGCGCTACGTCGACCCGACCTTCTCGGGCAAGGACGAGCCGGGCCTGCTGGCTCGCTGGTTCAGCTCCGACCGCAAGAAGCTCGCAGAAAACGGCCTTGCGCGTTATCGCATCCAGTTGAAAACCGAGGGCGCGAAGAGTTCGGTCGCGGTGCTCGACTCGAAGGGCGCGCCCGAGAATTCCGACAACGGCCGCCGCATCGCGAGCCTGCTGCTCGAAGACCTCAAGTAACGCGTCTCTCGGGCAACCTTCGTTCGATGCGCTTCTGCAGTCTCGGCAGCGGCAGCGGCGGCAACGCGACGCTCGTCGAGACGTCGGTCGGCGGCCGCGTCAGCCGTGTACTCGTCGATTGCGGCTTCGCCCAACGCGAACTCGAACGGCGGCTCGCCCGCACCGGCATCGCTGCCCAAGAACTCGACGCGATCTTCGTCACGCACGAGCACGGCGATCACATCGGCTGCGCCGTCTCGATCGCGCAACGCCACGGGGTCGCGCTGTGGATGAGTCGCGGAACGTGGCGCGCACTCGCGATGGCGGAAGCCCCGGCCGAGCTGCGCTTCGCGCGCGACGGCGACGTGATCGAGATCGGTGGCCTGACGTTGCGCCCGTTCACGGTGGCTCACGACGCGGCGGAACCCTTGCAGTTGCGCTTCACAGACGGCGAATCGGTGTTCGCCATCTTGACCGATGCCGGCTCGATCACGCCGCACATGGTCGAACACCTGCAGGGCTGCGACGCGCTGCTCCTAGAGTGCAACCACGACACCGCGATGCTGGCCGCATCGGCCTACCCGGCCTCGGTGAAGGCGCGCATTGGCGGTCGCTTCGGGCATTTGAGCAACGAGACCTCGGCCGAGGTGCTGTCGGCCTGCATGCACAGCGGCTTGCGCCACCTGGTCGCCGCTCACCTGAGACGCCAGAACAACACGCCGGCGCTGGTGCGCGAAGCGTTGGCAGCGGCATGGCGGGGGACGCCGGAAGGCCTCCTGATCGCCGATCCCCTGCTCGGGGTGGCGTGGCTAGCGATCGGGCCGGCCGCGTGACGATCCAGGACGCGTGACGCCTCGTCGGGTGTCACCGGGAGACCCGCGTCACGCGGTCTCCGAGCGACACGATAAACGAACAACAAAAAGCCGCCCGGAGGCGGCTCTTCTTGGACCAGGATACAAATTACTTCATCGAGCCCGTAGACGAGCTTGCCGCCATCATGGCCGACGACGCAGCGTCCATGGCCGAAGTGGCAGCCGAGGAAGCTGCCATCGATGCCGACATGGCCGACGACGATGCGTCCATCGCCGGAGCCGGGGTGACGACCGTCGTGGTCGACGTGGTGGCGGGCATCGTGGGGGCATCGTCCTTCTTGCTGCAGGCAGCGAAAGAAACGACTGCAACCAGGGAGACGATCAGAAATGCTTTTTTCATACTTGTCCTCTATATCTAATAGTTCAGAAAATTGCCGGTGTTTCGCGACGCCCTCCTCGGAGAGCCCCATCGTTCAAAGACAAGGAACGCTAAGCATTTCCACTGCCTAGCCGGTAATTATAGACATCTTAGGTACATTCCCTAGAGGCCGAGGGTCGTTACCGCGAACGTCTCGGCGGAACGTTGCAAAACCGCGTCAACGGTTTCGCGGGCTCGCACCAGCGCGGCAGCCGCAGTGGAGGTCGATCCTCGGTAGTGCTCTCGATCGAGCAAGCGCACGCAGACGGTGTTGGCGGCGAGCAGGACGGTCGGCACCTTGTCGATCTCGACCTCTGGGTTGCTTCGGCACTCGACGACATGGGCCCAGTGACGTCGCCACTCGGCCCAACGGGCGTGGCGACGCGACAGGTCTTCGAAGCTGCCCGCCAGCAAGACGAGACGGCGCTGCGGTTCGGCCCAACGCGTGAATTGCTCGATCACATCGGGTTCGGACAAGGGCCAGTCGGTGAATGTCGGATCCGTCAACCAGAGTTGACGCGCGCCTGCCGCTGCCGCTTGCGTGAGCGCGCGCTTGACGGCCGCGCGGAAATCGCCGCGCGACGTGATCGGGGCGTCGAGCGGCGGTGATGCCTGTTCATCCATGGTGCGATCCCGTGCGTTTTATCGCGCGCATCTTAGCCAGCCCTGCGCGATCCAGTCGTTGACCAACGCGCGGGCCGTTCCGCTCAGCCGATGACGCTCCGTTGCATCGAGTCCGCGTCGATCGGCGAGCCTGCGCATCAATCGCTGGTCGCCACCGGAGGCGCGGAACGATTCGCCGTTGATGAACACGTGCCAGTCGTCGTAAAGCATGCGCGTGCGCCGATCGAGCCTGATGGCGCCCGGTGTCTCCGGCTCAACCGGCGCCTCGAACACCACGCCGGGCTTGGGCTCGCTCAACACTTCGCCGAGCGCACATGCTTGCGCTCTCGCGTCGCCGATCGCGCGCTCGAGCGCCTTGACGGCGAAGCGGTGCAGATGTTCGGGTATACGGCCCGGCTCATCGACAGCTGCTTGACTCCGGTCGCGATACATCACGTCTTCGTCATCGGGGTCGACGGCATCGAGCGTGCGATGCAACAAGTCGGTTGCGAGCTCGTTGCGCTTCGGCGCGCGAAAGCCGATCGAGCAGGTGATGCACGCGCCTTCGGCCACTCCGTCGTGACCCCACCCCGGCGGCAGGTAGAGCATGTCGCCGGGCTCGAGCAGCCATTCGGTGGTGGGCTCGAAATGGGCGAGCATGCGCAGCGGCCCGTCGCCGCGCCACGCCTGATCGCCGGGTGGGCCGACGCGCCAGCGCCGCGACCCTTGCACCTGCAGCAGGAACACGTCGTACGAATCGACATGCGGACCGACGCCGCCACCATCGCTCGCATAGGAAAGCATCACGTCGTCGAGCCGCGCATCGGGTATGAAGCGGAAGCGTTGCAGCAGTGCGTGCGCCGCGTCGTCATGAAGGTCCACCCCTTGCACGAGCAAGGACCAGGCAGGCTTCTTCGGCGACGGCATCGTGGCGCGCGCGAACGGACCTTGTCGCAGCGACCATTTCTCGCCATGCCGCTCGACCAGCCGCGACTCAACGCCTTCCTGGCTGGCCAGCGCGAACAATGCCTTGGCGTCGGGCAGCGCCGCTTCGAACGTCACCGCTGCGCGGATGACCAGCGGCGACTTTTGCCAGTGCCGCTTCATGAAGGCGCGCGGCGAAAGCCCACCGAGTAGTGGCGTGGGGTGCTTGATGTCCATCGGAGGCGGCGTTTCGAACGTCTGCATGAATCGATTGTGCGATCATCTTTCGATGAACATCGCAGCTCCATGCGTGGTGTCGCTGACATGGGCCTTGAGCGACGCTCAAGGCAACCTGATCGACGAACTCGCCGACCCGGTTGAATTTTTCTACGGCGGTGACGACCTCCTTGCGAAAGTCGAAGACGCGCTCGCCGATCAGACGATCGGCTTCGAGGACACGTTGCATCTCGAACCCGAGCACGCGTTCGGCGAATACGAATCGAGACTCGTGTTCTTCGAGCAACGCTCGGTGATGCCCGTAGGCATCGAGGTCGGCATGCAGTTCGAAGGCTTGCCGGAAGGCGCCGTCACGCCCGACATGCCAGCCGATGCGATCTACACGGTGACCGAGGTGTACCCCGATCATGTGGTGCTCGATGGCAACCATCCGCTCGCCGGCATTGCGTTGCGCCTCCACGTGACGGTTCGCGATGTGCGAGAGGCGACCTCCGAAGAGATCGACTCTCGAACGGTGGGCGAGCCCGCTTTCGGGGTGCTCGCGAGCGTGACTCCGCCGCCCGCCGTGCACTGACCATAAGGCTCTCGCGCACGGCAAGAGGTCAGTTGATCACGCGACCGCGACCTTTCCCTCCGGCGTCGTCACCGGCCCCTTGCCGCTGAAGCGATCGAGTGCGAGGTAGATCACCGGCGTGATGTAAAGCGTGATCGCCTGCGAAAACACCAGCCCGCCGACGACCGCGAGGCCGAGCGGCTGGCGCAACTCGGCGCCGGCCCCGATGCCGAGCGCGATCGGCAATGCGCCCATCAGCGCGGCGAGCGTCGTCATCATGATCGGCCGGAAGCGCAGCACGCAGGCTTCGCGAATCGCATCGGCCGGCAACAGACCTTGCGTGCGTTGCGCGTCGAGCGCGAAGTCGATCATCATGATCGCGTTCTTTTTGACGATGCCGATCAACAGCAGGATGCCGATCATCGCGATCAGCGTCAGGTCCTGGTGGAAGATCTTCAACATCAAGAGCGCGCCAACCGCGGCTGACGGCAGGCCCGCGAGAATTGTCAGCGGGTGGACGAAGCTCTCGTACAGCACGCCGAGCAGCACATAGATCACCAGCAGCGCCGCGATCAGCAGAATGGCCTGGCTGCCTTGCGAACTCTTGAAGACCGCCGCATCGCCGCCGTAGCTGGTGATGACCGATGGCGGCAGATGGATCTGTTCGCGGTAGCTCTCGAGCTTCGCGGTCGCGTCGCCGAGCGCGACGTTCGGCGCGAGGTTGAACGACAGCGTCACGGCCTGCAACTGGCCCACGTGGTTGATCGCGGTCGGCCCGACGCTCCGCTCGACCGTCGTGAAGCTCGACATCGGCACTAGGCCGCCACCGGTCGAACGCACGTAGATGTTGTTGAACGCGCTCTCGTCCTGCTTCGCGTCGGGCGCCACTTCCATGATCACCTGGTAACTGTCGACCGGCGTGAAGATGGTCGAGACCTGGCGCTCGCCGAACGCGCTGAAGAGCGCGTTGCGCACGGCGTCGATCGAGACGCCCATCGTGTTGGCACGGTCACGATCGATCTTCAGCGACGCCTGCAGCCCCTTTAACTGCGAGTCGCTCGTCACGTCGCGGAACATCGGGTCGGCGCGCATCGGCTCCTGCAGCCTGGCGGCCCAGTCGCTCAACTCGTCGGCTTTCACGCTCTGCAAGATGTACTGGTACTGCGCCTTGCTCGGGCGGCCGCCGAGCTGCAGGTTTTGGATCGGCCGCATGAAGACGGTGATGCCGGGCACGTCGCGCAACTTCTTCCGCAAGCCCTCGATCACCTCCTTCATCGGCGGCCGGTCGCGGCGCGGCTTCAGGTTCAGGAACATGCGGCCCGTGTTCTGCGCGCCGCCGCCCCCGTTGAAGGAGTTGACCGTGGCGATGCTCGGATCGGCCCGCATGATCGCGACGACCTGGTTCTGCAACTGCACCATCGCAGGAAACGACGCGTCTTCGGCCGCCTCGGTGCTGACCTGGATCTGGCCGATGTCTTCCTGCGGGAAGAACCCCTTGGGGATGTCGACGAAGAGGCCCGCGCTCAGCACGAAGGTGAGCAGAGCGACGAAGCCGACAAACCACCGGTGGCGCAGCGCCGCATCGAGGCTGCGCGTGTACGCGCCGAGCAGGGCATCGAAGCCACGCTCGAACGACCGCACCAGCGCGCCGGGCCGCTTCATGTGCTGCTCGTCGGTGAGGAAGCGGCTCGCGAGCATCGGCACCAGTGTGAGCGAAACGAAAGCCGACGCCACGATCGCGAGCGACACGATCACCGCAAACTCGTGGAACAGCAGGCCGATCACGCCCGGCATGAAGAAGATCGGGATGAACACCGCCACCAGCGAGGTCGAGATCGAAATGATCGTGAAGCCGACTTCGCGCGAGCCGCGCAACGCGGCCTGGAACGGCGCTCCGCCATGCTCGACGTGCCGCATGATGTTCTCGAGCATCACGATCGCGTCGTCGACGACGAGCCCCACCGCCAGCGTGATGCCGAGCAACGAGATGTTGTCGAGCGTGTATCCGAAACCCCAGAGCAGCGAGACCGCTCCGATCAGCGAGATCGGCAGCGACAGGGTCGGGATGACCGTCGCGACGAAGCGACGCAGGAAGAGAAAGATCACCAGCACGACCAGCACGACGGTGCCGAGCAGGGTCAGCGTCACGTCGTGCAGGGCATCGCGGATCGAGACCGAGCGGTCGTTGACGAGGTTGATGCGCACCGACTGCGGCAACTGCGATTCAAAGCCCGGGAATGCACGCCGCACCGCATCGACCACCTTCACGGTGTTGGCAGAGGGTTGGCGCAGCACCGCGAGCGTGATCGAGCTTTCGCCGTTGAAGCTCGCGGAGGTCTTCACGGTCTCGAAGCTGTCTTCGACGGTGGCGACATCGCGCAGCCGCACCGGGTTGCCGTTTCGCGCGCTGACGATGAGGTCGGCGAACTCGGCGGCGTTGCGCAGTTGCCGATTGGCCTGCAAGGTCAGGGTCTGCTGTGGGCCTTCGAGCGTGCCGACTGGCGTGTTCGCGTTGGCCGCATGCAGTGCGTTGGTCAGCTCGTCGAGGCTGATGTTGCGGGCAGCGAGCGCATCGGGGTTCACGCGAGCCCTCACCGCATAGCGCTTCTGGCCGAAGATGTTCACCTGGGCCACGCCGTCGAGCGTCGAGAGGGTCGGCGAGATCAGGTGTTCGGCGAAGTCGTTCAGGTCGGAGAGATTGAGCGAAGGCGACGTCAACGAGATCAGCAGCACCGGCGCATCCGCCGGGTTCACCTTGCGATACGACGGCGGCGACGTCATCTCGATGGGCAGCGAGCGCTGCGCGCGCAGGAGCGCGGCCTGCACGTCGACCGATGCGGCATCGATGTCGCGGCCTTCGTCGAACTCGAGCGTGAGCGACGTGCTGCCGAGCGTGTTGCTCGAGCTGATGACCGAGAGGCCCGAGATGGTCGAGAACTGCTTCTCGAGCTGCAACGCCACCGAAGTCGCCATCGTCTCGGGGCTCGCGCCCGGCAGGTTCGCGCCGACGTTGATGACCGGCGTGTTGTAGCTCGGCAGCGCCGCGACCGGGATCTGGCGATACGCGATGACCCCCGCGGCCACGATGGCCGCGTTCAACAGCACGGTGAGCACCGGCCGCCGGATGAAGAGCTCGGACAGGTTCATGGCGACGCGCTGACGAGGGGCATCGTGGCCGCCGACGAACCCGGCGCCGACGCACCGCGTCGCGCCTTCGCTGCATCGCCATCCGGAGCACGCTCGACGACGCTCGAACCGGGCCGCAGGTTCTGGCGCCCTTCGACGACGACCCGCTCGCCGAGCGTCACGCCACCGACCACCGCATCCTCGCCCGAGGCGTACACGAGCTCCACCGGCCGGGCGCCCGCCTGGCCGGTGCCATCGACCACGTAGACGATCTTGCCCCGCGGTGACTGGATGATCGCCGCCTGGGGCACGACCACCGCGTTCTTGATCGTGCGCACCGCGAGTCGAACGGTCACGAAGGCCCCGGGCCAGAGCGTGCTGTCGCGGTTCTCGAACTGCGCCTTCACGCGCACGGTGCCGGAGCTCGTATCGACGGCGTTGTCGACGAACTGCAGCCTGCCGTTGCGGGAACCCCGGCCTTCGGGCAACACGGCGGTCACGGCGCCGCCGCCGCTCTTCAACGATTCCAGTGCATTGCCGAGATCACGCTGCGGCAGGTTGAACGCGACTGCGATCGGATCGAGCTGCGTGATCGTGACGAGCGTTGCGCCGGCCGGCTGCACGGTGCTGCCGGCGAACACGTTGATCGCGCCGGCGCGGCCGGCGGCCGGTGCGCTGATGCGCGTGTACGAGAGTCCGACCTTCGCCGCATCGATGGCCGCGTGGTCGGCCGCCAGCACCGCCTGTTGCGAATCGACCAACGTCTGGTTCGTGTCGACCGCGCCCTGCGAGATGAAATTCTGCGCGAACAGGTCCTTGCTGCGCGCGAGCTGACGTTGCGCATCGGCGAACGAGGCCGTGTCCTTTGCGAGCTGCGCCCTGGCGCGTGTGACGTTCACTTCGTCGTTGCGCGCGTCGAGCGTGAAGAGCAGCTGGCCGGCGTTCACGAACTGGCCCTCGCGGATGTGCACCTGTCGGATGGTGCTGGCCACCTGGGGCCGGATGTCGACGGTGTTGAGCGCAGCGACGGTGCCAGTCGCTTCGAGTTGCACATCGACATCGCGCTGACGCGCCTTCACGGTCGTCACGCTGACCGGCGGCGCACCCGCGCCCGACGCGGCATTGGGGCTGCCGCCCGGCGTGGCACCCGCATTGCCGACGCTCGCCGCGTTCTTGTTCAGCAAGAGGTAGCTCGTGCCGATGGCGAGCGCCGCTACCGCGAGCACCGTCCAGATCGTCGTCTTCATGGGCCTCGATTGTGGCTTCAGCGTCGTGAGCGCCGCGTCCGTCGACACCCTGAGCGCAACGTGCCCGACGGTCCGGCCTCGCGTCGACCGGTCGTGATTCAACCGCGGCCGGTCGAGCCGAAGCCGCCGTCGCCTCGTTCGGAGGCGTCGAAGGCCTCGACCACGCGAAAGGCGGCCCGCACCACTGGCACCACCACCAGCTGTGCGATGCGTTCCATTGGCTGCACGGTGTAGGGCACGCTGCCACGGTTCCAGCAGCTCACCATCAGCGCGCCCTGGTAATCGGAATCGATGAGGCCGACGAGATTGCCGAGCACCACGCCGTGCCGATGCCCGAGGCCGGAGCGCGGCAGCACCATCGCCGCCAGGCCGGGGTCGCCCACGTGCACCGCGAGCCCGGTCGGGATGAGCGCTGTGTCGCCCGGCTTCAATTCGAGCGGTGCGTCGATGCACGCGCGCAGGTCGAGGCCGGCGCTGCCGGCCGTGGCATACGCGGGCAGCTGGTCGGCCATGCGCGGGTCGATGATCTTGAGGTCGATGACGGTCATGTGGAAAAGCGGCGAACGGCCGGTGAAGGGAATGCCTGCGTTGCCGCGAACGGCATCTGCTTCAGCGCGCAAGCCGCGCCGCGATGTCGGCAACCAGTTGGCGGGCCAGCACGAGCTTGCCGGCGCGCGGGAGCTCGCGCGCCCCTTGCACGTCGACCAGCGTCAACGTGTTGTCGTCGTGGCCGAAGGCCGATGGCCCATGGTTGGCCACGACCAGCGCAACTTGCTTCTTGTCGAGCTTGGCGCGTGCGTGGGCGACGAGATCGGTGGTCTCGGCTGCAAAACCGACGCAGAACGGCGGCGCGGCGAGCGCAGCGACGTCGGCAAGGATGTCGGGGTTCTCGACCAGCGCGAACGACGGTGCGCCGCCGCCAGCCGACTTCTTGAGCTTGTTTGGGGCGACGTCTGCGGCGCGCCAGTCGGCGACCGCCGCCGTGGCGACGAACACATCGCATGCACCCACCGCCGCCATCACGGCCGCATGCATCTGCAGCGCGGTTTCGACATCGACACGGCGGACGCCGCGCGGCGTCGCGCGTTCGACCGGACCGGCCACCAGCGTGACGATCGCGCCCGCCTCGGCCGCCGCCTGCGCGATCGCGAAGCCCATCTTCCCGCTCGAGAGGTTGGTGATGCCGCGCACCGGGTCGATTGGTTCGAACGTCGGTCCGGCGGTGATCAGCACCCGCTTGCCGCGCAGCAGCTTGGGTTGGAAGAACGCGAGCAGCGCGGCCGCGATGTCGGCCGGCTCCAACATGCGGCCGTCACCGAACTCACCGCAGGCCTGGTCGCCGTTGCCCGGGCCGATAAAGGTCGTGCCATCGGCAACCAGTTGAGTCACGTTCCGTTGCGTGGCCGGATGAGCCCACATCTCCCGGTTCATGGCCGGTGCGATCATCAGCGGGCATCGCTCAATCGGGCGGGCCAGACAGAGCAGGCTCAGCAAATCGGCAGCGCCGCCATGGACCAGTCGCGCGATGAAATCGGCCGTGGCAGGCGCGACCAGCACCGCATCGGCTTCGCGAGTGAGGTTGATGTGGGCCATCGCATTCGGCTCACGCGCATCCCAGGTGCTCGTGTAGACGGAACGGTTCGAGAGTGCCTGCATCGTCGCGACGCCGATGAAACGCGCGGCAGATTCGGTCATCACCACTTGAACCGTGGCACCGGCCCGCACCAAGACGCGGAGCAGCTCAGCCGACTTGTAGCAAGCGACACCGCCGGTCAGCCCGAGCACGATGTGGCGACCGTCGAGATCGCGGTGAGGGCTCCGGATGCTGTCGGTCATGAGGCGGCGATTATTGGCGCAGACGCCAAACGCCGCAGGTGAATCTGCGACACCCGGAGCGGTGACAGGGGGTGCTACAGGGCCGCGGCCAGAGAATGACGGCTGCACGGGCATCATCGCCCGCCTCGGCCGGCCACACTACAAGCGCGTAAGGTGTGGCGCCTGCGTCTCGCACGGCCGTCTCACGAGTCCCGCCTGTCTCGCACTCCCCTTCCGATACCGCCCACGCCATGAGCACCACCCGCCATCCGCGCTTCATTCAGATGCACGTGGCCGACTCGGCCGACGAACGCGTCGCGTCGCAAGCCGGCCTGCTGCAGGCAAGCGCGGCAATTTCGCCGAAGTATTTCTACGACAAGCTCGGCTCGCACCTGTTCGAAGCGATCACCGAACTTCCCGAGTACTACCCGACGCGAACCGAGGCGGCCATCTTTCACGCGCACGGCCCGGCGATCGGCGTAGCGGTCGGCATCGGCAGCACCTTGATCGATCTGGGCGCAGGCAATTGCGCGAAGGCGGTGAGCCTCTTTCCGATCCTAGAGCCGAGGCGCTACGTCGCGATCGACATCTCGGCCGAGTTCCTGCGCGAGGCTTTGCACGGCGTGCAACGCGAACACCCGCAACTCGACGTGGTCGGTATTGGCCTCGACCTGATGCAGCCGTTCGACCTGCCGCCCGATACGCAGCAAGGTCGGCCCGCTTTTTTCTACCCAGGCTCGAGCATCGGCAATTTCACCCGCGACGGCGCACTGGCTTTCCTCACGATGATTCGCTCTCAAGCGAGCGGCGGCGGTCTGCTGGTCGGAGTCGATCTGGTGAAGCCGGCCGATGTGCTCGAACCCGCCTACGACGACCCGCTCGGCGTCACCGCGGCGTTCAACCTCAACCTTCTGCGACACGTCAATCGAACCCTGGGCACCGATTTCGAGCCGAGGGACTGGCGCCACGTCGCGTTCTGGAACGCCGCTGATTCGCGCATCGAGATGCACGTGGAAGCGCGTCGGGCGGTGACCGTTCGTTGGCCCGGTGGCGAACGTCGCTTCGCGGAGGGCGAGCGCATCCACACCGAGAACTCCTGTAAGTACACGGCCGAAGACTTCGGCGCGCTGCTGCAGGGAGCCGGGTTCGAAGCCCCTGTGCATTGGACCGACGCGCGGGGCTGGTTCGCCGTGTTCTGGGCTCGCGCCGCGTGACGAGGCGTCGACGCCACCCCATGCATGCGCGGGGTGCTCAGCGCCCGCGATCCGCCGCGTAGCGCAGGAAGATCTCGTCGCCGACGACCTCCGACTGGCGGAGGTGGAAACGCTTCATCGCCTCTGAATCGAAACCGGTGCCATCGACCAGCGACGGCGAATCCCCGCCGATGGCGAGCGGGCACAAGGTGATGAACATCTCATCGATGGCGTCGGCCGCCAGGAACTGGTACATCAACGTCCCGCCGGCCTCGACCAGCAATCGTTCGATGCCGCGCTCGCGCAACTTTTCAAGCATCCACGACACCGGTAGATCGCCGTCACCCTCCCAGCCTTCGACCTCGGCGGCAAAGTTGCCTGGTATCGAACGCGCGGCGGTCAGAAAGAGCGGCTTGATGCGGCGCTCGGCCAAGAAATCGGCAGAAAGCGGCACGTCGAGCCGGCCGGTGACGACGACGTTCCACAGCGGCTTTCCGACAGAGGGCATGGTGCTGCGATCGGACGCCGCGGCGGCCGGCGGTCTGCCCGCGCCCGCGTGATCCCCCACGTTTTCCGGCAACGAGGCGTGCGGCCACAGGCGGAACGTCGTGCCGCCAACCAGCACGGCGTCGGCTTCCGAACGTCGCAGGCTCATGCGTCGATGGTCTTCGGCGCTGCCGAGCGACGTGAAACGCCGCTCGCGTGTGTTGATGCGGCCGTCGAGCGAGACCGCGGTGTTGCTGAACACCTTCATGCAACCGACTTCGTCACGTCTTGTCGAAACCCGAGTTGCCACCGTCGGGCACGCCCGCCGGCTTGCTGCGCGTGATGCACACGCCGGCCCATTCAAGCCCTTGCACCGGCGGGCGCTTGCGCACGCTGATCTCGACGCGCTCGACCATCGCCGGCCGCAAGGCCACCTCGGCCAGCACTTCCGCGACCCGCTCGATCAAGAGATATTCGCTGCCCTGCACCGCATCGATCATGTCGCCGGCGAGGCGGTAATCGACCGTTGCCTCGATGTCGTCGGCGACGCCAGCGGGCTGCAGCGATGCGACGAAGAGCCTGGCCTCCACGCGCAACGATTGCGGCGTTGCGCGCTCGGGTGCCGAGCAACCGACGCGGCACGGCACTTCGAGGCCTTCAAGAAAGAGCACGTCCATCAGATCGCCTTGGTGGTGATGTCAGGCATGGTCCGTGACCCATCCCCTGACCGATTCGAGCGCCGCATCGAGATGGGTCGCATCGTTGCCGCCGGCCATGGCGAGGTCGGCCTTGCCGCCGCCCTTGCCGCCGACCTGCTGTGCGACGAAATTCACCAGCTCGCCGGCCTTCAGCCGCTGCGTGCGATCGCTGGTCACGCCGGCCGCCAGCTGCACGCGCGCACCATCGACGGCGGCCAGCACCACCACCGCCGACTTCAGTTTGTCCTTCAGCTTGTCGAGCGTTTCGCGCAGCGTCGTCGCATCGGCCCCTTCGAGCCGCGCCGCGAGCACCTGGATGCCGCCGACATCGACCGCCTTCGCGAGGAGTTCGTCGCGCTGCGACGACGCCATGCGCCCCTTCAGCGTGACCATCTCCCGTTCGAGCGTGCGCACCTGATCCATCACCTGGCCGACGCGCGACGGCACGTCCGCGGGCGATGATTTGAGCGTGCCGGCGAGCTTGCGCACGGTCGCCTCGAGCGCCTGAAGGTAGTGCAGCGCGTTGTCGCCGGTCACCGCTTCGATCCGGCGGATGCCAGCCGCGACGCCCGCCTCGGCCACCACCTTGAAGAGACCAATGTCGCCGGTGCGTTGAACGTGGGTGCCGCCGCAGAACTCGCGACTCGAGCCGATGTCGAGCACGCGCACCTCGTCGCCGTACTTCTCGCCGAACAACATCGTCGCACCGAGTGCCTGCGCCTCGGCGATTGGCATCACGCGCGCGTTCGTCGCGTGGTTGGCGAGGATCTCCGCATTGACGATGGCCTCGACCCGGCCGATCTCGTCTTCGGTCATCGGCTGGTGGTGCGCGAAGTCGAAGCGCGTGCGCTCGGGCGTCACGAGCGAACCCTTCTGCTGCACCCGTTCGCCGAGCACCTCGCGCAGCGCCTTGTGCATCAGGTGCGTGGCGCTGTGGTTGCGCACGGTCTTGGCGCGCCGCTCGGCGTCAACGACCGCGTGCACCATGTCGCCCACCGCGATCTCGCCTTCGACGACGCGCCCTTCGTGGCCGAACACCACCGCCTGGATCTTCACGGTGTCTTCGATCAGCACGCGCGCGGTCGAGTTCCTCAACTCGCCGGCATCACCGACCTGGCCGCCGGACTCAGCATAGAACGGCGTGTGGTCGAGGACGATCACCGCATCGTCGCCCGACTTCGCGGCGTTCGCCGCGCTGCCGTCAACATAGATCGCGACCACTTTTGCGCTGTCGTGCGCAAGGCCGTCGTAGCCGTGAAAAACGGTGTTGCCACCACTGTATTCGAGGCCCTGCGCGACCTTGAACTTGCCTGCCGCTCGAGCGAGCTCGCGCTGACGCGCCATCGCGGTCTCGAAGCCCGCCGTGTCGACGGCGACACCGCGCTCGCGCGACACGTCGGCCGTTAGGTCGAGCGGGAAGCCGAACGTGTCGTGCAGCTTGAAGGCGAGATCGCCAGCCAGCGTTCCGCGCGAGCCGAGGGCCGGCGCCCGCGCAGGATCGCCCGTGTACGGTGGCGCGCCGAGCTTCAGCAGCGCGGTCTCGAGCATCTCCATGCCGTTCGCGATGGTCTGGAAAAAACGCTCTTCCTCCTGCTTCAGCACATCGGTCACGCGCGCTTCGTCGCGGCGGAGTTCGGGATAGGCATCGCCCATTTCTGCGGCGAGGTCGGCCACGAGCTTGTGGAAGAAGGGCTTGCGGGCGCCGAGCTTGTAGCCGTGGCGAATCGCACGCCGCGTGATGCGACGAAGCACATAGCCACGGCCTTCGTTGCCTGGAATAACGCCATCAGCGACCGTGAACGCACAAGCCCGGATGTGGTCGGCGATGACCTTCAGCGACGGCGATGCGGCGTCGCAATCTTCGGCGCCGGCCATGTCGACCGCTCTCTTCGCCGCCGCGAGCAAGGTCACGAAGAGATCGATCTGGTAGTTCGAGTGCACGTGCTGCAGCACCGCCGTGAGCCTCTCGAGGCCCATGCCGGTGTCGACGCTGGGCTTGGGCAACCGATGCATCAGACCGGCTTCGTCCCGGTTGAACTGCATGAACACGTTGTTCCAGATCTCGATGTAGCGGTCCCCGTCTTCGGTCGGGGAGCCCGGCGGCCCGCCGGCCACGTCGGGGCCGTGGTCGTAGAAGATCTCGCTGCACGGTCCGCACGGGCCGGTGTCTCCCATCATCCAGAAGTTGTCGGACGCGAAGCGCGCGCCCTTGTTGTCGCCGATGCGCACGATCCGATCCGCGGGCAGGCCGATCTCGTTCTTCCAGATGTCGTAGGCCTCGTCGTCCTCGGCATACACGGTGGCCCAGAGCTTTTCCTTCGGCAACCGATAGACCTCGGTCAGCAACTCCCACGCGTACTTCAGCGCGTCGCGCTTGAAATAGTCGCCGAAACTGAAGTTGCCCAACATCTCGAAGAACGTGTGGTGGCGCGCGGTGTAGCCGACGTTCTCGAGGTCGTTGTGCTTGCCACCGGCCCGAATGCACTTCTGCGAGGTCGTCGCGCGAACATACGGCCGCTTGTCGTAGCCTAGGAACGCCTGCTTGAACTGGTTCATGCCCGCGTTCGTGAACAACAGCGTCGGGTCGTCGCCGGGCACGACGGGACTCGAGGGCACGACCGTGTGGCCCTTCGATTCGAAGTAGCCCAGGAACGTCGAACGGATTTCAGCAGCTTTCATGGACCGCATCGTACGGGGTCCGGCGCCGGCCGTGGCCCGACGGGCCACTGGCGCTGCGCGGTTCTCGCGGGCCGGACGAGCGCGATCCCGGAGCGGCGCATCGCCGCATGCTCACTCGTCGTTGGCAGCGTCGCGCGTGCTCGACCGCTCGTGGAAGTTCGCGAAGCCGTCGCGGCCCTCGGCCGGCGCGGCCGCGGCGAGCGCCGTGGCGCGACGCAGCAGCCGGCTCGCCTCGGCACCGTCCTGCGGGTAGTGCGCCACGCCGACCGCGACCGCGACCGACATGTCGCTGCCGCTCACGCCGAATGGCTTGACGAGGCTTTCGGCAAGTTTCTCGCCGACACGTTGCGCATCGGCCGGCTTCAGCAAGGTGCCCAGCAGCACCGCGAACGACTCGTGGCCGATCGACGCCACCACATCGCTCGCCCGGACGCCGGCGCGCAGGCGGACGGCGACCTTGCGACGCAACAGGCTGGCGACCTCGACGCCGAAGCGCACGGTCGTCGAGGCCAGCCCCTCGACGCGAAACACAAGCACCGCCATCGGCGAGGGCTCGCGTTCACGCAACGCGAGCAGGTGGCTCATGTGCTCGACCAGCTGCGTGCGATGCGGCAAGCCAGTCGCGATATCGGTCGAGTAGTTGTTGATGGCCGATCGCGACAAACGCTTGCGTTCGAGCGCCATCCGGACATGGCGGCCAAGCGTGGCACCGCTCAGGCCCTCGCGCGCGAGCACGTCTTGCGCGCCGCGTTGCAGCCACGCCAGCACGGTGTCGTGCGACGGGTTGTCCTCGACGATCACCACCGCCGTCATCGCGAAAGCATCGGCAGCGTCTTCGCCTTGCAACCAGGCGGAATGAGCGTCGGCCACCACCGCATCGAACGCGCCCCATTGCGCCTCGACCGGCGTCGGATCGACTTCTTCTTGGCGCGAGACCGCGAACGGCCCGTAGCTGCCGGCACAGAACTCGGTTAGCACTCGCATGTCGAGCGGCACCGAGATGCGGATTCGGAACGCCGGGTCCAGTGTGGGCTCGGGTCCGGCCATCATGGCGCCGAGACCTGCAGGGCGTTTTGCTTGCGGGGGGTGGCCATGTTCGTCCTTTAGTTCGCGTGGCGGGGCGGCGATGGATCGCTCGACGGATGCGGGTGCCGTCGACTGCACGGGCACCACGACCGTGACGCGCGTTCGAATGCGCGACCCGAGCTCGAGAGGACCGAGTCGTGCGGTATATCACGCTGGCGACCCTCCGCGCAACAGACCCCCCGAAAGAAGGACGGCCGCGTCGATCGACCCGATGGACGGGCCTCTGCAAGCGCTGGCAATCGGCGAGCCGTGAAGAAGGCGTTGAAATGCCACGCAAAAAGCGCCTTCGACTTTTCGCGTACGCGAGGAAAATCGCAGGCTCGAATCCATCGCCAAGCCGCCGGCTGGGGTGCTTCGGCTTGGAAGGAACGCGACGCGTGTCTCAGTCCGAAGACTTGATGGGCCATATGCGCTCGGTGCTGTCCGCGGAGCGCGATCTGCGTGACCTCGCCTTGGTTTGGCAGATGATCGAGTCGACCGCGGCGATCGCCTGCCCCGAAGAAGCCGAGCAGATCCTGCAGCCGCTCACCGAAACACGCCGCCGCTTCGACGAATTGCAGCGGCGCCTGATCGAGCAGATGGTGGTCGAAAACCGCTCCGAGCTCGGCGACGACCTGAACGCCAACGCGCAGTGCGCGATCGACATCCTGGTGCGCAACCTGTTCGAACGCACCGCCGACGTCGGCTTTCTCGCCACAGACGATGTGGTTCGCGAGTTTTGCGCCACGACCACCTCGCCGGGCGGCGACAACCGCGCGCCATTGCTGCGGCGCCTCGGCGAATACCAGGCCAAGTACACGGTCTACGACGACATCGTCCTGCTCGCCGCCGACGGCCGGGTGCTCGCCAGGCTCGACGACTCGATGCCGATCGAGGTTGTCAGTGAACCGTTCGTCGCCGAGGCACTCGCCCGGCAAGGCTATGTCGAATTCTTCGGAGCGACCGCCCTCGCGTCGGACGGCCGACCGGCCCTTCTCTACGCGCATCGCATCGACACCGCCGACGGCCGCATGGTCGGCGTGCTGGCGCTGCGCTTCCGTTTCGTCGACGAGATGAAGCGCATTTTCGCGGCCGTCGTCGACGACCCGCATCGCGCGGTGTTGATGCTGGTCGACCAGAACCACGCCGTGATCTCGAGCAGCGACGCCGCCCACGTGCCGATCGGCACCCGGCTGCCCGCGCTGGCGAGCGCCGGCGTCGAGCTGGCTTCGTTCGCGGGTCGCGAATACATCGCCTGCTGCTGCGTGAGCGGTGGCTACCAGGGCTACGGGGGCCCGCCGTGGCGCGCGGTCGCGATGGTCTCGCTGCTCACGGCGTTCCGCCACCGCGCCGGCACCGACGAGGCCGACGTGCCGCTCGACAACGCCGCGCTGAAATCGGTGCAGACCGAATCGGAAGACATCAATCGCGAGCTGCGCCGGGTGCTCTGGAACGGCAGCGTGCTGATCGCCGGCGAGGGCTCGACGCGAACGCAGTTGAAGGCGGTTCTGCGCCAGGTCTCGATGACCGGCCGGCGCACGCGCACCCGCGTCACGCAGGCGATCCACGACATCTACCGCGTTGCCCTCTCGCGTGGCCGACACCAGGCGCGCGACCTCGCACGCCTGGCGGCCAACGTGATGGACCGCAACCTCTACGAGCGCGCCAACGACTGCCGCTGGTGGGCGCTCTCGCCGGTGTTGCGGCGCCAGCTCGCGATGCCGTCGAGCGAACCCGGCAACCACGCCATGCACGAGGTGCTCTCGTACATCAACGGTCTCTATACCGTGTACAGCCAGCTCGTGGTCTTCGATGCGCAGGGCGTGATCCGCGCGGTCTCGGTTGACGATGGCGCCGAGCGCTTCACCGGTGGCACGGTGCCCGACACATGGCGCCTGCCGATCCGCGCCTTGACGACGTCGCAAAACTACGCGGTGACGGCTTTCGAGGACACCCCCCTGCACGACCACGGCGACACCTACGTGTACCTCGCGGCGATCCGGTCGGACGTGGGTGGGCAGATCGTCGGTGGCATCGGCATCGTCTTCAACTCGGCGCGCGAGCTGGGCGCGATCCTCACCGACATCCTCGGCGAGCGCAACGGCTTCGCGGCCTTCGTCGAATCGAGCGGCAAGATCATCGCGTCGACCGACGCGACGATGATGACGGGCCCTGCCCTCGCGGTACGCGACGAGGCGCAACTGATCGAACACAGGGGCGCGCACTACGCGTGTTCACGCCAGGCTGCGCCGGGCTACCGCGAGTTCAAGCTCAGCGACGGCTACGACAACGGCGTGCACGTGATCGTGGGGCTGCGCCTGGGCGCGTTCGAACGCCGCAAGCTCAACTTCGGCGATCTCGAGTTCGTCGCGCCGCAGCCGTCGTCGCGAGGCGACTCGGTCGAGATGGCGATCTTCCAGGTCGGCGCGCTGCTCTACGCGTTGCCCGCAACGGTGGTGGCCGAAGCGATCGCGCGCCATAACCTGGTTCGCACGCCATCGATCGGCGGTGCCACGCTCGGCATGGTCGAAGTTGGCTCACGACTGGTGCGCGTGGTGTGCGCCCGGCAACTCTTCGGCGTCACCCACGAGGCTCGCAAGACCGATGGCGTGGTGCTCGTGCTGCGGCCGGGAGGCCCTGATTCGACGCTGTCGATCGGCCTGCGGGTGGACGAGGTGCTGTCGGTGATCGAAGCGTCGCCCGCCATGGTGCATCCGGCACCACCCGGCCTGAAGACGTTCTCGCCGTGGGTCTCGGCCCTGATCGACTGCCAGACCCTCGGCCCGGAGGGCGCTTCGACCACGCTCGTTCAACTGCTCTCGCACGAATGCATGCTCGAAGACCTCGCACGCGACATCTCGTTCATGCCCGACGTCGAGGCGCGCGAAGCGACTGCCCGGTCCGCTTGACGCGTCGAGCTGTCGCGGCCTTTCATCGCGCCCATCTGCCGCCACAATCGCGCGGCCGGCGCCCTGCCGGCGATTCGGGAAGGCGCAGCGATGAATTTCCAGGACGCGGTCAGGTCGGGCTTCACCAAGTACGCCGATTTCAACGGCTGCGCGACGCGGCCCGAGTTCTGGTGGTGGTTCCTGTTCACGATCGTCGCGAGCGCGCTGCTCAGCTCGGTGAGCCAGAGCGCGGCGGGCCTTTTCAGCATTGCCACGTTGCTGCCGTCGATCGCGGTCGCCACACGCCGCCTGCACGACATCGACCGCAGCGGCTGGTTCCAGCTGCTCTACCTGGTTCCGCTGGTCGGCATCATCATTCTGATCGTCTGGTACGCCCAGCCGGCCAAGCGGCCCTCGCGCTTTTGCTGATGCCGATCGCGCCTCGCGGCGCCCGGCGATGCGATGCGGCTGGAGCGGGTGATGGGAATCGAACCCACGTATGAAGCTTGGGAAGCTGCCGTTCTACCATTGAACTACACCCGCCTGCGGCCACGATTATGGCAGCGCACGTGAGGCGTGAGCCCTCGATCGACGACCGCATGACAAGCCCCACCGACACGCCGACCGACAAGGCGGCGCGCCACATCCGCAGCTACGTGGTGCGGGCCGGCCGCATGGGGCCTGGCCAGGTGCGCGCGCTGGCCGAGTTGGCTCCCCGTTACGTGGTGCCGTACCGCGATCAGCGGACCGACTTCGCGCCGGTGTTTGGCCGCCACTCGCCGCTCGTGCTCGAGATCGGTTTTGGCATGGGCGACGCGACCGCGCAGATCGCGGCCGCGCAGCCGGAACGCGATTTCCTAGGCATCGAAGTGCATCCGCCGGGCGTGGGCGCGCTGCTGCAACGCATCGAGTCGGCCGCGCTGGCGAACGTGAGGATCGTCCAGCACGATGCGGTCGATGTGCTCACGAACATGATCGCGCCCGGTTCGCTCGCCGCGGTCCACATCTACTTCCCCGACCCCTGGCACAAAGTCAAGCATCACAAGCGGCGCCTGATCCAGACGCCGTTCTTGGCCTTGCTCGCGAGCCGCATCGCCGCGGGCGGTTACCTGCACCTTGCGACCGACTGGGAGCCCTACGCGGCGCAGATGCTCGAGGTGCTTTCAGCCGAGCCGGCGCTGGCCAATTCGGTCGAGGGCTACGCGCCCCGCCCCGGGCACCGTCCGCTCACCAAGTTCGAGAAACGCGGCCTCGCGCGCGGGCATGGCGTGTGGGACCTGGTGTTCACGAAACGCTGAGTGCGGTGAACCGCGATCGGCGTCGAATCAACGCCAGGTGACGACGCCGGTCCATGCAGTCACCAGGATAACGATGCCGAACGCGATGCGATACCACGCGAACGGCGTGAACGTGTGCGTGGCGATGTAGCGCAGCAGCCAGCGCACGACGATCCACGCGACGACGAACGAAACCGCGGTGCCGACCAGCAGCAGCGGGCCATCGCTGGCCGACAGGTTGGCACGCTCCTTCCACAGGCTGTAGACGCTGGCGCCGATGAGGATCGGGATCGCGAGGAAGAAGCTGAAGTCGGTCGCGACCTGACGGCTCAACCCGAACAGCATGCCGCCGATGATGGTGGCGCCGGACCGGCTCGTGCCGGGAACAAGCGCGAGACTCTGCGCGAGCCCGACCTTCAACGCGTCGAGCGGCTTCAGCTCGTCGATCGAGTGGATTCGCACCGTGTCAGCGGGCCGGCGTTCGGCCCACAGGATCACGAACGCGCCGAGGATGAAGGTCGTCGCGACGACGGTCGGCGTGAAGAGATGCGCCTTGATCGCCTTGTTGAAGAGCACGCCGAGGATCGCCGCGGGCAGGAAGCCGATCAACACGTTCAACACGAAGCGCTGCTGCCGGCCGTCGCCGCCGACCAGGCCAGTGAGCGCCGCGCGCACGCGCTGCCAATACACGATGATCACCGCGAGGATTGCGCCCGCCTGGATCACGATCTCGAACAGCTTGGCCGACTTGACGGTCTCGTCGGTAAACCCGATGAGGGAACCGGCGACGATCAGATGGCCGGTGCTGGAGATCGGCAGGAACTCCGTCACGCCTTCGACGACGCCCATCACAGCCGCCTTGATGAGCATCACGATGTCCACATGGTTCTCCTGGGTTCTTGCATGGGCCTCGTCACATTTCGTTGGGAGTCAGCGTGATGGCGAGCCCGCTCGCGGTGACGCGGATATCGCTCGGCCGGTAACCGCGCGCGTCGAGCCCGGCCACGTCCTTCGGTCGCAACGTGTAGATGGGCTGGTTCTCGAGCAAGCCTTCGGCGAGCCGCCGGCCCGCGCGGTCGGCCTGGCCGCTCAGCAACGCGCTCAAGCCGACGAACGAGAGCTGTTCGACGCGCACGTCGAAGAGACGCAGGGTGTTGTCGGTCGGGTCGAAGCGAACGCCGGCGCTGATCGCCATCGAGCCGATGCGGTCCGTTCGATCGCCGTTCACGACGGGAGGGCTCGACCCGCCCTGCACGATCTCGACCCCGATCGCGACGCGGTTGGTCTCTGGCCGCATCGTGAGGTGCGGCGGCGGGATCCGCACGTCGATCAGGTCGAAGACGCGGCGCTCGAGCGGAAACTTCTCGGCGAGCAGCGCGTCGAGACGCGCTTGCGGCACGTCGATCGTGCGCGGGCCGAGCAGTGTCGCGCACGCGCCGAGCGCGGCGAGGCCTAGCTCGATCGTTGCGCGCGCGAGGCCCGCGATCCATCGACGTCGAACCGACATCAGCGGTCCGGCACGCGTTCGAGGTCGGCCATCCACACCGTCGCTTCCGAGTCGCTCGGCGCACGCCAGTCGCCGCGCGGCGAGAGCGAGCCGCCGGAACCGATCTTCGGCGCGTTCGGCACGCACGAGCGCTTGAACTGGCTGGTCTTGAAGAAGCGGTAGAGGAAGGTGCCGAGGTGGGTCTTGATCTCGGCCAGCGTGTAGGCGCGGCGGGTCACGTCGGGGCCGTCGGGCCATGCGCCGCGGGTGGCGTCGTGCCACGCGGTGTAGGCGAGGAACGCGACCTTGGTCGGCGCGAAGCCGTAGCGCAGCACTTGATAGAGATGAAAGTCTTGCAACTCGTACGGTCCGACGCTGGCTTCGCTGCTCTGGCCAGCCGCGCCGGTTTCGTCGACCGCCGTTGCGACGGCGCCGCCCTTCTTGCCCTTCGATGCCGCAGCACCGCTTATCGCTGACTTCTTTGTGGCGGGGCCGGCCTTGTGTTCGACGAGGGCTGTCGGCACCAGCTCCGGGCTGATCTGCGTTTCGAGGATCTGCTGGAGTACCGCAAAGTCGGCCGCGCGCTCCGTCGGACTGTTGGCGACCCAGCGCACCAGGTGCTTGATCAACGTCTTCGGCACGCTCGCATTGACGTTGTAGTGCGACATGTGGTCGCCGACGCCATACGTGCTCCAGCCGAGCGCGAGCTCGCTCAGGTCGCCGGTGCCGACGACGAGGCCGTGATGCTGATTCGCGAGACGGAACAGGTGGCTCGTGCGTTCGCCCGCTTGCACGTTCTCGAACGTGATGTCGTAGACCGACTCGCCACGAGCGAAAGGGTGGCCGATGTCGGCGAGCATCTGCAAGCAACTCGGCCGGATGTCGATCTCGCTCGCGCTGCAGCCGACAGCCACCATCAACTGGTGCGCTTGATGCAGCGTGCGGGCGCTGGTCGCGAAACCCGGCATGGTGTAGGCGAGGATGTGGGTACGCGGCAGGCCGAGCCGGTCCATCGCAGCGCCACAGACGAGGAGCGCGTGAGTCGAATCAAGGCCGCCCGAAACACCGATCACGAGCTTCGTGATGCCGGTCGCGGCGAGCCGCTGAACCAGTGCCTGCACCTGGATGTTGTAGACCTCGCCGCAGCGCTCGTCACGCCGCGACGGATCTGCCGGCACGTACGGAAAGCGGTCGACCACCCGCTGCAACTCGAGCGGAAATTTCGTCGGTATCGGCACAGCGAAGCGCACCGTGCGGAAGCCGTCGAGCTCGGCCTTGTGGCGTCGCACGGAATCGCCGAACGAGGTCTGACGCATGCGCTCCCGCGACACCCGCTCGAGGTCGACATCGGCGCTGATGTGGTGCGAGCTGTTGACGAAGCGCTCCGACTGCGCGAGCAGCTCGCCGTTCTCGTAGATGAGCCCCTGCCCATCCCAACCGAGATCGGTTGTCGACTCGCCGATACCGGCCGAGGAGTACAGGTAGGCCGCGAGGCACCGCGACGACTGCACGCTCACCAATCGATGCCGGTAATCGGACTTTCCGATCGTGATGTTGGAGGCCGAGAGGTTGACGAGGACCGTCGCGCCCGCAAGGGCGGCGAAGCTCGATGGCGGGATCGGCACCCACACGTCTTCGCAGATCTCGACGTGCAGTTTCAGGAGCGGGAAGTTTTCGGCTTCGAAGAGCAGCTTGTTGCCGAACGGCACCTCGAGGCCGAACAGGGAGACGGTGCCGGAGAGCGCCGAGTCTGCCGCGTTGAACTGGCGCGCCTCGTAGAACTCGCTGTAGTTCGGTAGGTAGCTTTTCGGCACCGCGCCGAGCACGCGACCCCCGGCCACGACGGCGGCACAGTTGAAGAGGCGGTGGTCGACCCGCAAGGGCAGACCGACGATGGCGACCGCCGCGATCTTCGACGTCGCCGCCGCCACCGCGCCCAGCGCCGTTTCGCAGGCGTCTAGCAACGCGCGCTGGTGGAACAGGTCGTCGCAGGTATAAGCCGAGAGACCGAGCTCCGGGAACGCCACCACCGCGGCGCCGTTGTTGGCTGCTTCGGCGAGAAGCGCGATCGACTCGGCCACGTTGAAATCCGGGTCGGCCACCTTCAGGCGCGGCACCGCCACCGCCACGCGCGCGAAGCCATGGCGATACGGATTCAGAAACGACAGGGCTTGCGACAACGCGACCTCCTCGACAGGCAGACATGATGGCATGGGCTTCGTCGCCATCGATGGTGGATGACGCCCGCTACATTTGTCCCAGCGTTCCACTTACCGCACTGCTCCGCCGCCGACCATGCCCAACTTCCGCCCGCATCCCACCGGCCGCTATCGACCGGTCGGCGAACCCCCTGCTGCCCGACGGTTGCCTGACCGCGCGTGTCACCGGTGAGTCGGCTGGTCGACGCAGCGCCGCGGGCCGGCGGCGAAGCAACATGAAGCGCTGGTTGCGGATCGCGATCCCCTTGTTGGCGGTCGCTGTCATCGGTGCGTTCGTCGCTCGCGCCATCTTTGCCCGAAAGTCGGAACAGGCTGCACTCGCAACGCCTTCAAAGGCGCTGTCGGGCCTCGACCTGGCGGCCGAAGACGTGATCAAGGCACGCACCATCGAGCTGGCGCGCACGCTCGACGTATCCGGCGGCCTCAAGGCCGTGAACAGCGCTGTGGTCCGCGCCAAGGTAGCCGCCGAAGTGCGCAGCCTGAGCGTGCGCGAGGGTGATGCCGTGAAGGCGGGGCAGTCGCTTGGCCAGCTCGACACCACCGAGCTTGACCTGCGGCTGCGTCAGGCCGAGCAGACCGCGGCGTCGACGCGCACCCAGCACGACATCGCGCGGCGATCGCTCGAGAACAACCGCGCGCTCGTGTCGCAGGGTTTCATTTCGCCCACGGGCCTCGAGACATCGATATCGACCGAGGCCGGCGCGGCCGCCACGCTGGAGGCGGCGAACGCTGCGGTGGCGCTGGCTCGCAAGGCGCGCGCCGATTCACAGCTGCTATCGCCGATCGCCGGCATGGTGTCGCAGCGCCTGGTGCAACCTGGTGAACGCGTCGCCGTCGACGCCAAGCTGCTCGAGATCGTCGACCTGTCGCAACTCGAACTTGAAGCGCCGCTCACGCCCGAAGACGTGGCGCTGATCGACATCGGGCGTGTCGCGACGCTTCGGGTCGAAGGCATCGCCGCTCCGGTCACGGCGCGAGTGGCGCGCATCAACCCCAGCGCGCAAGCCGGTACGCGGGCAGTCATGGTCTACCTGAGCGTCGCCGGCCAGCCTGCGCTGCGCCAGGGCCTGTTCGTGCGCGGGACGATCGAGCTCGCGAAACGGCGCACGCTCGCACTGCCGCTCTCCGCGGTGCGCACCGACCAGGCCGTGCCTTACGTGCTGCAGGTTCGCGATGGCAAGGCCGTCGCCACGCCGGTACAGCTCGGCGTGCGCGGACAAGTCGACGGCGAGCCTTGGGTCGAGATTTCGGGCGGCCTTGCCGACGGCACGCCGGTGCTGGGAGCGAGCGCAGGCCTGGTGCGCGACGGCACCGAAGTCCGCCTGGCCGGCGCGCGACCGGCCGCGTCGACTCCTGCGGGGCACTGAGCCATGTGGTTCACGCGCGTGTCCATCGGCAACCCAGTGCTGGCGGTGATGGTGATGTTCGCCTTCGTCGTGCTCGGCGTCTTCAGCTACCAGCGCCTGCCGGTCGACCAGTTCCCGAACATCGACTTCCCGACCGTCGTGGTGGCGATGGACTACCCCGGCGCGTCGCCCGAGATCGTCGAGAGCGAGGTCACGAAGAAGGTCGAGGAGGCGGTCAACACGGTGGCCGGCATCAGCTCGCTCTACTCGCGCTCCTACGAAGGCACCTCGGTCGTCATCGTCGAATTCAACCTCGATGTCGACGGCCGCAAGGCCGCCGACGACGTGCGCGAGAAGGTGGCCCTGATTCGCCCGCTGCTGCGCGACGAGGTCAAGGAACCGCGCATCTCGCGTTTCGATCCGCAGAGCGTGCCGATCTTCAACGTGGCCGTGCTACCGGCGGTCGCGGGATCGGGCGTCGCGCCGAAGTCGGCGCAGGAACTCACCACGTGGGCCAGCCAGGTCCTGAAGAAGAGGCTGGAGAACGTGCGCGGCGTGGGCTCGGTGAGCGTCGTCGGCGGCGTCTCGCGGCAGATCAACCTGTACCTCAAGCCGGCGGCGCTCGAGGCACTCGGCATCGGTGTCGAGCAGGTGGTGGCCGCCGTCCGAAGCGAGAACCAGGAGCTGCCGCTCGGCGCCATACGATCGCGCGAACAGGAACGTGTGGTGCAGATCAACGCGCGCCTGAAGCGGCCGGAAGACTTTCGCGACATCGTCGTCGCCCGGAAGGGCATGGGCGGCGCGAACGGCGTCACGTCGAACGGCGCGCCGGTGCGTCTCTCGCAGGTGGCCGACGTGGTCGATGGCCCACAGGAGGTCGAGAGCCTCGCGCTCTACAACGGCCAGCGCACGGTGCTTCTGTCGGTGCAGAAGTCGCAGGGCGAGAACACCATCGAGGTCGTCGACGGACTGTACGAAGCGCTCGCCAAGTCGAAAGACGTCACGCCGCCCGGCATTCGCGTGGAAGTCAACCGCGACAACTCGCGCTCGATCCGGGTTTCGGTCGCGAACGTCAAGCGCACGCTCTTCGAAGGCGCCGCGCTGACCATCCTGATCGTCTTCCTGTTCCTCAACTCGTGGCGCTCGACCGTCATCACCGGCCTCACGCTGCCGATCGCTCTGATAGGCACCTTTCTGTTCATGTACGTCTTCGGCTTCACGATCAACACCATCACCATGATGGCGCTCAGCCTGTGCGTCGGTCTGCTCATCGACGACGCCATCGTCGTGCGCGAGAACATCGTGCGCCATGTGCAGATGGGCAAGAGCGCCCACGACGCGGCACTCGCCGGCACCAACGAGATCGGTCTCGCGGTGCTCGCGACCACGCTCTCGATCGTGGCGGTGTTCCTGCCGATCGGATTCATGGGCGGCATCGTCGGCAAGTTCTTCCACGAGTTCGGTCTCACCATCGTCGCGGCCGTGTTGATCTCGATGTTCGTGAGCTTCACGCTCGATCCGATGCTGTCGAGCATCTGGCACGACCCGCAGGCCGAGCGCGGCCGCGGTGGCACCGAAGACGCGGGCGCCCGCCGCCACAGCAGGCGCACGCTGTACGACAAATCCATCGGCCGCATCACCGGCCTTTTCGAGCGTTTCACGCTGTGGCTTTCGGACGCGTACCAGTCGCTCCTCGGCTGGTCGCTGCAGCACAAGCTGGCGACGCTCGGCATCGCGCTCGCCACCTTCGTCGCCAGTTTTTTCGTGATCCCGTTGCTGGGCGCCGAGTTCGTTCCGAAGGCCGACTTCTCGGAGACGCAGGTGAACTACTACACGCCGGTCGGATCGTCGCTCGAAGCGACCGAAATGCGCGCCGCCCAGGTCGACGCCGCGCTGCGCGCAATGCCCGAGGTGCGCTACACCGTGACCACCATCAACAGCGGTCAGGCCGCGGGCAAGATCTACGCGGCCACCTATGTGCGCCTGGTCGACCGCAAGGATCGCCGGCGCAGCGTGACCGAACTGGCGACGCCGTTGCGCGAGAAGCTCGCGCGCATTCCGGGCATCACGGTCACGAACATCGGCCAGACCGATCTGGGCGGCGGCAAGAGCCTGCAGTTTTCGATCCAGGGAACCGACCTCGGCGAGCTTCAGCGGCTTTCTAAGTCCATCATGGCGCGGCTCGCCGCGATCCCCGGACTCGTCGACCTCGACAGCTCCCTGAAACCCGACAAGCCGACGGTCGCGATCGAAGTCAAGCGCGAAGCTGCCTCCGACGCGGGCCTCAACGTCAAGGTGCTCGCCGATTCGCTGCGCACGCTCGTCGCCGGCACGCTGGTCGGCAACTGGCGCGCCGCCGATGGCGAGAACTACGACGTCAACGTGCGGCTCACGCCAGGAAGCCGCAACAGCATCGCCGACCTGCAGCGCATGCCGATCAACGTGGCCGCGGCGCCCGACGGCTCGCCGCGCGCGGTGCAACTCTCGCAGATCGCCGACGTGACGGCATCGACGGGTCCGAACCAGATCAACCGGCGCGATCTGAATCGCGAGGTCAACGTCGATGCCAACGCGCTCGGCCGCAGCTCTGGCGATGTCTCGGCGGACATTCGCAAGGTGCTCGACGCGACAAGCTGGCCGCCCGGCTACCGTTACAGCTTCGGCGGCTCGACCAAGAACATGACCGAGTCCTTCAGCTACGCGCTCGGTGCGCTCGGGCTGGCGATTATCTTCATCTACATGATCCTGGCGAGTCAGTTCCGGAGTTTCCTGCAGCCGCTCGCCCTCATGACCTCGCTGCCGCTGACGTTGATCGGGGTGGTGCTGGCGCTTCTGATGTTCCGTTCGACCCTCAACATGTTTTCCATCATCGGCATCGTGATGTTGATGGGTCTGGTCACGAAGAACGCGATCCTGCTGATCGACTTCGCGATCCGTGCGCAACATGGCGAGCATGAGCCCGGCCACGCTGCCGCCCCGATGGCGCGAGAGGCTGCGCTGCTGCACGCCGCGCGCGTCCGGCTGCGCCCGATCCTGATGACGACGCTGGCGATGATCTTCGGCATGGTGCCGCTCGCCTTCGCGCTGTCCGAGGGTTCCGAGCAACGCGCGCCGATGGGTCAGGCCGTGATCGGCGGCGTGATCACGTCGTCGCTGCTCACGCTCGTCGTCGTGCCCGTCGTCTACTGCTACCTCGACGATCTGTCGCGATGGATGAAGCGCCGGCTCGGCATTCGTGAGCGACCGCCCCACGCGGGGGAGTTCGCCGGCAGCGCCCCATAAACTACGCCTTCGCCGCAGCCTGTTGCCGCGCACGCGCAACCACCCATGAACGTCGAACTCGCCCGCTTCAACATGATCGAGCAGCAGATCCGGACCTGGGAGGTCCTGGACCAGAACGTGCTGACGCTGCTGGCGGTCGTGAAGCGCGAAGACTTCGTGCCGGAGGCCTACCGCGCGATGGCCTTCGTCGACACCGAAGTGCCGCTGCCGGCCGGACAGTCGATGCTGGCGCCGAAGGTCGAGGCGCGCCTGCTGCAGGAACTCGCGGTGCAGCGCCACGAACACGTGCTCGAGATCGGCGCGGGATCCGGGTACATGGCCGCCTTGCTCGGCCATCGCGGCCAGCGCGTCACGAGCGTCGAGATCAACGCCGAGCTGGCCGCGATGGCCACCGATAACCTGAAGCGCGCGTGGATCATGAACGTCACCGTCGTGCACGCCGACGCGGCGACCGCGCTGCCGGAAGGCGCGCCCTACGACGTCATCGTGATGTCGGGGTCGGTGGCCGAAGTCCCGAAGTCGCTGCTCGCGCAGTTGAAGGTCGGGGGTCGGCTGGTCGCGGTCGTCGGCCAGCAGCCGATCATGCGGGCCACGCTCGTCGGCCGCGACGGCGAGCACGGTTTCTCGCACACCGAGCTCTTCGACACCGTCGCACCGCGCCTGATGGGTTTCGGCGAACCGAGCCGGTTCACGTTCTGATGCGCGAACTCTCGGCCGGCCAGGCCATGGCGATGGCCCGCGAGCGGGCCTTGTCGGGGGCTCCGCATGAGCGTGTTGTGTTCCTCGACGTGCGCGAGCCGTGGGAGGTGAAGACCGCCGCGATCGCGAGCGACGACGCGACCGTCGTTTTCATGCCGATGGGCGAGGTCACCGAGCGCTTCGGGCAGCTCGATCCGTTGCAGCCTGTCGTCTGTATTTGTCATCACGGCGCCCGCAGCGCGCAGGTCGTCGCATTCCTGCAGCGGCGAGGGTTCGCCGCCGCTTATAACCTCGCCGGCGGCATCGACGCCTGGTCCGACGAGGTCGACCCAGGCGTGACGCGCTACTGAACCGGACGCCTGAGGATTCCCGACATGACCCTTGCCGAATCGCGCCTGCGCGCGACCCCGCGACCCTGGCCGCGCGCGTTCGCTTTCGGCGGCGCGCTCATCGGCCTGGCGATCGGCGCGGCACATGCGCAGACGCTTCAAGAGCTGTATGACGCGGCGCACGGCTACGACGCGACCTACCTCTCGGCCAAGGCGCTCGCCGAGTCGGCGCCTTACCGCGTCGAGCAGAGTCGCGCGCTCAACCGGCCGAGCGCCACGCTCAACAGCAGCAACTCGCGCGTGGAGACCAATCCGACCTTCGGCTCGAGCTACGGCAGCAATTCGCTGGGTTTGCAGCTGCAGGGTAGGCAGCCGCTCTTCAACCGCGCCAATAACGCGACCATCAAGCAGGCCGAACGCTCGCTCGACTCGTCCGCGGCCGACCTCGACACCGCCGAGCAGGACCTGATCCTGCGGCTCTCGCAGGCCTACTTCGACGTGCTCGGCGCGCAGGACACGCTCGTCACCACGCGCCAGAGCAAGACCGGCATCAGCGAGCAGCTCGCGTCGGCCAAGCGCAACTTCGAGGTCGGTACCGCGACCATCACCGACACCCGCGAGGCACAGGCGCGCTACGACCTCGCGAGCGCGCAGGAGATCGCGGCCGAGAACGATCTGGTCTACAAGCGCATCACGCTCGATCAGCTCGTCGGCCGCACCGACGTCGCACCGGTCCAGCTCGCCACCCCGGTCGTGCTGCCGCCCGTTGCGACCGGCAACATCGACGACCTCGTCGCCAATGCGGTGGCTCAGCACCCCGCCGTGCGGCGCGCGCAAGTGGCCTACGACGTGGCCCAGTTCGAGACCGAGAAGGCGCGCGCGCAGCACCTGCCGACCGTCGACCTGGTCGCGTCGTTGAACGGCGGGCGCGGCACGGTCGCGAGCAACATCTCGGGCAGCAACACCGGCGCGAGCGTCGGCGTGCAGATCAACCTGCCGCTCTACACCGGCGGCTCTGTGCAGAACCGGATCCGCGAGACGCTGGTGCTCGAGGAGCGCTCGCGCAACGACCTGGAAGCGGCGCGCCGCGCGGTCACGCAGACGACCAAGCAGGCCTACTACCAACTGGCGTCGGGCGCTGCCCAGGTGCGCGCGCTCGAGGCTGCCGAATCTTCGAGCGCTCTCGCGCTCGAAGCGACCCAGCTCGGCTACCGGGTCGGCGTGCGCGTGAACCTCGACGTGCTGAATGCCCAGACCCAGCTCTTCACGACCCGCCGCGATCTCGCGCGCGCACGTTACGACGTGCTGCTCGGCACCTTGCGGCTGCGCCAGGCGTCGGGCCAGCTCGCGCCGCCCGATCTGGCGTCGGTGAACACCCTGCTGGCGCGTTGAGCGCTGCGCCGCCCGCGCGCCGGGCGGGTGGCCCGCTCGTCCAGCGTCGTTTCGAGCACGACGCAACGTTTCTTGACGTCGTCGACACGGCGCCTTCACCCGGTCGGCGCATGCTCGAGGCTTCGGGAGGGCACTCATGTCTGCCACCAGTTCCACGGACGCCGCCATCGCGGCCCATCGCTTCGGCCTCGGCGAGGCCTCGCTCGCGCGCATCGAGGCCGATCCGCGCGGCTGGCTGCTCGCGCAGATCGGGCCAGCGGACGCGCCGAAAGGCGACGGGCTGCTCAACACGTCGAAAGCCCTCCAACTGACGGCCGCCGAGCGCGAGCAGCGCCGCCAGGCCAAAGCCGGCAACGTCGACATCGTGCAGGCGCTGGTCAAGCACTACCGCGAAACCGCGTTGGCCGATGCGCGTTCACGTCTGTTGACAGCCGCCACGACGACACGTCCGTTCATGGAGCGCATGCAGCTCTTCTGGGCCAACCATTTCACCGTCTCGCTCGCCAAGGGCAGCACGCGCGGGCTGGTCGGCGCGTTCGAGCGCGACGCGATCCGCCCGCACATCGCGGGCCGTTTCGAAGACCTGCTGGTCGCGTCGACCACACACCCGGCAATGCTGCGCTACCTCGACAACACGCAATCGGCCGGCCCGCACTCGCGCGTGGTCGCGTTTACCGGCCGGCGCGCCGAAAGGGACGGAGAGGCGCCGCGCATCACCGGCATCAACGAGAACCTGGCGCGCGAGGTGCTGGAACTGCACACGCTGGGCGCTGAAAGCGCGCGTTCGTCGACGCTCGCAGCGAGCATGAAAGCGAGCTACACACAGGCCGACGTGACGGCGTTCGCGGCGGTGCTGAGCGGGTGGCGCGTCGGCTTGAACGAAGACGAGTCCGCCGGCCTCTTCAACGCGAACTGGCACGAGCCAGGCACGAAGACGGTGCTCGGCAAGGTCTACCCGGAGGGGCCAGAAGCGTTGAAGATGGTGTTGCACGACCTCGCGCACCACCCGGCCACCGCGCGCTTCGTCGCGACCAAGCTCGCCCGCCACGTGATCGCCGACGAGCCGCCGCCGGCTCTGGTCGATCGCCTTGCCGCCATCTACGTGCGCACTGATGGCCAGCTGAGCGCGGTCTATCGCGAGCTGGTCGCGAGCCCCGAGGCGTGGTCGCCGCAGGCGGCCAAGCTGAAGACACCGGAAGAGTTCGTGCTGTCGGGTGTGCGCGTGTTCAACCTCAACGAGCGCGACGCGGTCGGCGTCGGCCAGGCCGTCGTCGGCCTCGGCCAGAAGATCCAGAGCGCGCCTTCGCCAGCCGGATGGAGCGACCGCGCCGACGACTGGCTCGGCCCCGACGCGGTGTGGAAGCGCGTGGAATGGGCGACGCGGCTGGCCGACCGCATCGGCACGCGCACCGATGCGCGGCGGGTCGCGAACGACAGCTTCGGCGCGTGGCTAGGCGACGCGACGCGGCTGCAGCTCGAGCGTGCGGCCGACGGCTCGCAAGCCGTCGCACTCTTGATGATGGCACCCGAATTTCAGCGTCGCTGAGGTGGCGCTCGATCGACATCGACAGACGGAGGTTCACATGTCGCACCCTTTCGACCCCTCGCGCCGCCGCACCGTCGGCTTCGCCCTCGCGGGCGCCGCCGCGGCCACCTGGTCGACCTTGTCGTTCGCCGGCCCGGCCGGCGCGCGGGCCGGCAACAAGATGGTGCTCGTGATCCTGCGCGGCGGCATGGACGGCCTCGGCGCGGCGCCGGCCATCGGCGACCCGGCCTTCGCCTCGGCCCGCGGCCCGCTCGGCACGTTCCCGACGCCGGCGCTGAAGCTCGACGACACCTTCGCGCTCAACCCCGCACTTGCGGGCCTGCACGCGAGCTACGGGCGCGGCGAGCTCACGGTGGTGCATGCGGTCGGCCTGCCCTACCGCGACCGTTCGCATTTCGACGCGCAGCAGGTGCTCGAGAGCGGCGGCACGCGACCGTACGAACTCGCGACCGGCTGGCTCGGCCGTTCGCTCGCGAACTCTGCGGGCAAGGGCATGGCACTCAGCACCGCCGTGCCGCTCGTGCTGCGCGGCAAGGCCGAGGTCGACACGTGGGCGCCCTCGACGATGGCCGACCCGTCGGCCGACCTCGTGGCGCGGCTCGAGAAGATGTACGCCGGTGATCCGACGCTCGCCAACGCGCTGCAACGCGCGAAGACGCTTCACTTCGACGGTGGACTCGGCGCCGACCCGATGCCCGGCAACACCCCGATGACCGGCGATGCGGGCACGAACGGCAACGGCACCGGCAATGGCAATGGCCGCAACGGCAACTTCGGCGCGCTCGCCAAACGCGCGGCCGAATTCCTGTGCCAGCCCGATGGCCCGCAAGTCGCGGTGCTCGATGTGTTCGGCTGGGACAGCCACGCCAACCAGGCCGCAGCGCAAGGGCCCTTCACGAACGCGCTGCGACAGCTCGACAACGGCCTCACCGCGATGCGCGACGGTCTGGTCGCCGGCAAGACCTGGGACCGCACGATGATCGTCGTCGCGAGCGAGTTCGGCCGCGAAGTCGCGATCAACGGCACCGGCGGCACCGACCACGGCACCGGCGGCGTGGCCTTCGTGCTCGGCGGCAAGGTCAACGGCGGCCGCGTGATGGCCGACTGGCCAGGCCTGGCGAAGAAAGACCGCTACGAAGGGCGCGACCTGCGCACGACCACCGACACCCGGGCGCTCTTGAAGGGCGTGCTCGGCGAGCACCTGGACGTGGCGAGCGGGGCGCTCGATCGCGAGGTGTTTCCGAACAGCACGGCGGTGAAACCGCTGTCGTTCACGAAGACCTGATCGACGCCAGAATGGCATCGGCCATCCGGTCGGCCGCACCGCGGTGGGCCGCGGCGAAGGCTCGCGCTCGCGACGAGCGCACCGCGCTGTCGTCGGGGTGCTGGTGATCGAGCATGGCGATCGCGACGGCCATGCCTTCATCGACATCGGCCACGCGCTGAGCGGCGCCGGCCTCGAGCGCGCCGGCCGCTGCGGCGGCGAAATTGAACGTGTGCGGGCCCATCACGACCGGACAGCCGCACGCAGCGGCTTCGATCAGGTTCTGTCCGCCGAGGGGCTCGAAACTGCCGCCGAGCAACGCGACATCGGCCATCGAATACCACGTCGCCATTTCGCGCATCGAGTCGCCGAGCCAGACGTCGGCGTCGAACGCGGACGTTGGCGGCTCGTTGGCCCAGCCGCTCCGCCGCGCGAGCCTCAGGCCACGCGCTTCGACGAGCTGCGCCACGGCCTCGAAACGCTGCGGGTGCCGGGGCACGATGACGAACAGCGGTCGGGACGGCGAGCGCCGTGAAGCGAGCTTCAACCACGCATCGAGCATCGGCTCTTCCTCGCCCTCTCGCGTGACCGCCGCGAGCACCACGTCTCGCGCGGCCCGCGACGCACGCTGCAACAGGCTGCGCCAGCGCTGACCCTGGCCGATGAGCGCAGGTTCGGGCTCGAGATCAAACTTCAGGTTGCCGGCGACGCGCACATCGGTCACGCCGGCCGCGCGCAAGCGTTCGGCATCGTCGCCCGATTGCGCCAGTGCCAGTCGCAGGCGCTCGAACGCGGGCCGCAGCACGAGCCCCACGCGCTGTCCAGACCGCAGGCTCCGCGCACTCAAGCGGCCGTTGGCCAGCACCATCGGCAGGTGACGAAGGGCGGCTGCATTCATCAGGTTGGGCCAGATCTCGGTCTCCATCAAGACGCCGATCTCAGGCCTGAAATGGTCGAGAAAACGAGCCACCGCGCCGGGCGTGTCGATCGGCAACCAGGTCTGCGCATCGCCGGGCTGCAGGAGCAGGGCGGCGGCCGCGCGTCCGGTGGCGGTGCCTTGCGTGAGCAGGAAGCGAATCGACGCATCGCGCCGTCGCAACGCGTCGACGAGCGCCGAGGCCGCCACCGTCTCGCCGAGCGAGACCGAGTGGATCCAGAGCGGACGCACGGAGGCGGGCGCCAGCGCCATCGCGGCTGTCTGGGTCGTGGCTGAATGCGAAAGAACGGACCCTCGTCGATACCAGCCCCACCGCTCCGTGAACGACGCGCGATACGCCGGCTCGGCGCGGCCACGCCACCAGGCCCGCGCCAACATCAGCGGCGCAAGCCCGCGGACGAGCATCGAGTAGGCCGCTCGCGCCACTCCTTCCCCGAACGTATCGCGACGCGCTCCGCTCATGTGCCCATGCCGCGAACGCGACGCCACGCGGCGTCGACGTCGGCCACCGAAGGCGGTGCGTCGAGCCGCTCGACCGCGACCTGCCGCGCCGATGCCCCATTGCCCTGCGGTCCGGTGCGCCATGCCGTCGGGTGCCGATAGATCTGCACATGCGGCAGACCGAGAGCGACCGCGATGTGGCTGAGGCCGCTGTCGACGCCGATCACGCCCTGCACGGCCGCCATGCGGTCGATCACTTCGCCGAGCCCGAGCTCGGGCCACACCTCGGCGGCAGGGCCCACCGCAGCGGCGATGCGATCGGCGCGCGCCTGCTCGACCGCGCCGGCGTGCGGCAATGCCACGCGCCAGCCCTCGGCCGCCACCTGCCGGCCGAGCGCGATCCAGTGATCGTCCGGCCAGAGCTTGTCGTCTCGCGAGGTGCCGTGCACGAACACCACCGTCGGCGCGCCACGCGCCACGACGGCGGCGCGCGCGAGGCCGAAGCGCGGTGCGCCCTGCACGTCGTAGCCGAGCGCGCGCGCGACGAGCTCGCGCGAGCGATCGACCGCGTGGCTGTGCGGCTCGACCGCGATCGCGTGATCGACGAGCCAGCGCGCCGGCCCTTCGTGGCTCGCGCCATGGGTGCGGTTCGCGAGACCGTAGCTCGTGCCACGCGCGAGCCTGGTGACGAGCGCCGACTTCGTCAGGCCCTGGAGGTCGATGACCGCGTCGTAGGGCTGCTGCTTCAGCCGTCGCACGAAGCCGCCGAACGCGGCGCGCGTCGCTCGTTGCCACCAGGTGCGGCGCCAGCGCCGCAGCGCGCATTCGATGATCTCGGCGATGCCCGTCGTGCGAGCGAGAACCGGCGCGAACGCCGGCTCGACGACCCAGTCGAGGTGCGCGCCGGGGTGCGCCTCGCGAATGTCGGCGACGACTGGCAACGCGTGCACGACGTCGCCGAGCGACGACAACTTGACGATCAGGATGCGCATCGACTCCGGCACGCTCGCAAGGGTCGACGTGACGCGGCGAGCGGCGTCAAGGCGCGTTCAATGCGCCGCTTGCTCGATCACCGCATCTGGCTTCACCGACCGCAACGCGGTCATGAACTGCGCATCGATGCGCGCGAGCGCCGCCGGCGTCGTGCCTTCGAAACGCAGCACCAGCACCGGCGTCGTGTTCGAGGCGCGGATCAGGCCGAAGCCATCGGCGAAATCGGCGCGAATGCCGTCGATGGTCGAAATTGTTTTCGCGCCGGCGAACGGCGACGGCTTTTCGCCGAGTCGCGCCACAAGCCGATCGACGAGGCCATGCGGCTCGCCCTCGGCACACGCGACGTTGAGCTCGGGCGTGCTGAAGCTCGTCGGCAGCGCGTCGAGCGTAGCGCTCGGGTCGTCGCTGCGGCTCAGGATCTCGAGCAGGCGCGCCGCCGAGTAGGTCGCGTCGTCGAAGCCGTACCAGCGTTCGCCCCAAAAGATGTGGCCGCTCATCTCGCCGGCGAGCGGCGCGCCGATCTCCTGCATCTTCGCCTTCGCGAGCGAGTGGCCGGTCATCCACATCAGCGGCTTGCCGCCGGCCTTCCTGATGAGCGGCGCCAGCGCCTGCGAACACTTCACGTCGTAGATGATGGTGGCGCCCTTGTTGCGCGAGAGCACGTCGCGCGCGAAGAGCATCAACTGGCGGTCGGGGAATACGATCTGGCCTTCGCGAGTGACGACACCGAGGCGGTCGCCGTCGCCGTCGAAGGCCAGGCCGAGATCGGCGCCGGTCGATGCGACGGTCGCGATCAGCTCGACGAGGTTTTCGGGTTTGCTAGGATCGGGGTGGTGGTTCGGGAAGTCGCCATCGACCTCCGAGTACAGCTCGGTCACGTCGCAGCCGAGCGCGCGCAACACCGCCGGCGTGCTCGCACCGGCGATGCCGTTGCCGCAATCGACGACGATCTTCAGCGGCCGGGTCAATTTGCAGTCTCGGACGATGCGGGCGAGGTATTCCGGCCCGATGTCCATCTTCGCGACCCGACCCTCGCCCTTCGCATACAGCCGCGTCTCGATGCGCACGCGCAGCGCCTGGATCTCGTTGCCGTGGATCGCGCGATTGGCGAGAACCATCTTGAACCCGTTGTAGTCCTTCGGGTTGTGGCTGCCGGTCACCTGGATGCCGGTGTTGCAGCCGTGTGCGCCGCGCGTCGCCGCCGCGTAGTAGAGCATCGGCGTCGTGACCGGGCCGAGATCGATCACATCGAGCCCGGTCGATGCGAGCCCCTTGATCAGCGCCTTCGAAAGCGACGGTCCCGAGAGCCTGCCGTCGCGCCCCACGAAGACCGCCTTCTGCCCCGCCGTGATGGCCGCGCTGCCGAATGCGCGGCCGAGGTGCCTGGCGAAGCGCTTGTCGATCGTCTTGCCGACGATGCCGCGGATGTCGTAGGCCTTGAAGACCGAGGGATCAAGCTTCATCGACGCGCCGGCCGAAGCCGGAGGTGGGTTTGCGGTGCGGCATTGTAGGGAGCGCTTTCGGGCGGCCCCCGCGAGGCGTTGATCGCGCGCGCCGTCGATTCGTCGCGCCATCGGTCGACTGGGCGGCTCGACCCCGACCGATCGCGACGCTGTTTAAACTGGACCGCATGTTCACCCGAGACCTTCTTTCGCGATCGCTCCGGTCGTGGTTCAGCTACAGCGCGCCCCGTGTCGGCCCCGAATGGCTGCAGTGGGTCTGGACCCTTCTCTGGTGCGCGACGGTCGCCGTGGGTTTCACGATCCTCGGCTTCGTGCTCTTCAGCGGCGGCGCGGACGCCTGGCGCAACTGGCGCGGCTGGGGCCTCTGGTACGTGAAGAACTTCTGCATCTCGGCTGTCATCGGCATCACGATTCGAGCGCTGTTCACCGCGGGGTGGCGCCTCTTCGGTGCGCCGCGCGTGAAGGCGTTCAACATGGCCGAGCGCGTGCTGTTCTTCGGCGGCGTGCCGGTCCTTGGCACCGTCATCGGCTGGCCGATCGGCATGACGCTGAGCGGCTATGACCTGCCGAACATGTTCTCGCATCTCGATGCCAACAGCATGGTGGGGAGCGGGTTGCTCATGCTCCTCATCTCTTTCATGATCTACCTGTTCTTCTCGACGAAGCACCAGCAGATCGCGGCCGAGCGCGACGCCACCGAGGCGCGCTTGAAGCTGTTGCAAGGCCAGATCGAGCCGCACTTCCTCTTCAACACCCTCGCCAACGTGGCGGGTCTGATGGACCACGACGTGGCGCGCGCGAAGCTGATGCTCGAATCGTTCGTCGACTACCTTCGCTCGTCGCTCAGTGGCTTGCGCGTGGCCGGCTACACGCTCGCCGACGAACTCGCGCTGGTCGAGTCGTACCTGCGCATCCTCCAGATCCGGATGGACGACCGGCTCGCCTATCGCATCGACGTGCCCGACGCGTTGCGGGCGCTGCCCGTGCCCGCACTGACGTTGCAGCCGCTCGTCGAGAACGCGATCCGCCACGGCCTCGAGCCGAAGATCGAAGGCGGCCTCGTCGTCATCACCGCCCGACTCGAACAGGGGCAGCTGGTGTTGACCGTGGCCGACGACGGCCTCGGCCTGCCCGCGCCTGGCTCGGTGCCGCGCATCGACCCGATCGGCTCGCGCACTGCGCTGGCCAACATCCGCGAACGGCTCGCGACCGCCTGCGGCAGCGCCGCGAGCCTCGTGATCCTCGACCGCCAGCCGCACGGCGTGCAGGCGACCCTGACGCTGCCGCAAGGCACGTGACGAACCCGGCGCTGTTCCCCCCATGCCCACCGCCCTGATCGCCGACGATGAACCGCACCTCGCCACGGCACTGCAATCGGCTCTCGCGACGGCGTGGCCGGAACTGCGGATCGTCGCCGTCGCGCGCAACGGCGTCGACGCCGCTGCGCGCATCGCCGCGTTGAACCCGGACGTCGCGTTTCTCGACATCCGCATGCCGGGCCTGACCGGGCTCGAGGTGGCGCAAGGCATCGAGGGCGAGACGCGGGTCGTGTTCGTGACCGCCTACGACGAATTCGCCGTGCAGGCGTTCGAGCAGCAGGCGCTCGACTATGTGCTGAAGCCGGTGACGATCGACCGCCTCGAGAAGACGGTCGGGCGATTGCAGCGGGCGCTCGACGCCCTTCCGGCGGGCGCCGCCCCGCACGATGGGAACCTCGCGAATGCCTTGCAGCGTCTGCTCGCAAACGCATCGACCGCGAATGCGGCGAGCCCACCCGGCGAACCGCTGCGCCACGTGCGCGCGAGCCAGGGCGACCTGGTCCACCAGATTGCCGTCGACGACGTGCTCTTCTTTCACGCCGACGACAAGTACACCTGCGTACAGACGGCCGACGCCGAGCACCTCATTCGCGCCACCATCACCGAACTCGCCGCGCAGCTCGACCCGAAGCGGTTCCGGCAGATCCATCGATCGACCATCGTCAACGTCGATCGTCTCGCCGGCACGCGCCGCGACGATCTGAGCCGCGTGTTCGTGCGCGTGAAGGGCCACGCGCGCGAGTTGCCGGTGAGCCGCGCTTACGTGCACCTGTTCAAGGCGATGTGACGACGCCGTATCAGTCATGATGCGGTGCGCTCGCGGGGTGGCCTGCGGCACGGAACCTTGCATGCGCACGACCCGGCTTCTGGCTTCAATCGGCATGGCGTTCGGCGCGGCCTCCTTTTCGGCGGCGACCGAAAAGGTCCCCGCCTCGGGTGAGTGGAACTTCACCGCGCTGCTCGACGGCAACCCGATCGGAAGTCACCGCTTCACCGTCACCTCGAAGGGTGACGAGCGCGTCGTCGTGAGCGATGCCGAGTTCGCGGTCAAGATGCTGGGATTCACCGCGTACCGTTACCGCCACCACGCCGAAGAGCAATGGCAGGGCGAATGCCTCGTCGCCCTCGCGACCACAACAGACGACGACGGCAAGCCGCTTGGCGTGCGCGGCGAGAAGCAAGGCGACGCATTGGTCATCCGGGGCACGAACGAAAGCCCCTCGGTCAAGGGCTGCGTGATGACCTTCGCGTATTGGAATCCTGCGCTGAAAAGCCAGACCCGCCTGATCGATCCGCAGACCGGCAAGCTCGAGTCGGTGCAGGTGAAGAGCAACGGCGGCGGCACGATCGATGTGCACGGCAAACCCGTCGAAGCCACGGGCTTCCGCATCACCGGCACCAAGCATCCGATCGATGTCTGGTACGGTCCGCAAGGCGACTGGGTGGGGCTCGATAGCACCGTCGCCGGCGGTCGCAAGCTCAGCTACCGATTGCCATGATGCACATCGCGTCGACCCTCACGCCTGCCCCCCACCTCTCACCACACCCATGCCACGCACCGTGTCCACGCTTCACCGATTCGCCACCGTACTGGGCGCCCTTGCGCTCGCCGCCTGCGCCACTACCGCACCCACGCGGCCGCCCGTCGCGCTCGCGAGCCATGTCGACCTGCCGCGCTTCATGGGCGACTGGTACGTGATCGCGAACATCCCAACGTTCCTGGAGCGCGGCGCGCACAACGCGAAGGACAGCTACCGGCTCGACCCCGACGGCACCATCCCGACCACCTACAGCTATAACGCCGATGCACCGGACGGCCCGAGGAAGACGCTCGAATCGCGCGGCTTCGTGATCGACCCGGTGAGCCATGCCGTCTGGGGCCAGCAGTACATATGGCCGATCAAGGCCGACTACCGCATCGCCTATCTGTCGGACGACTACACGGAGACGGTCATCGCTCGCGACAAACGCGACTTTGTTTGGATCATGGCGCGCACACCAACGATTTCCGAGGCCGACTACGCGCGCCTGGTCGCCTTCGTCGGCAGCCAGGGCTACGACGTCGCGAAGCTGCAGCGCGTGCCGCAGTTGCCGGTCGCGACGTCGTCGCCGTGACGCGCAGGCCGGCCGTCGCGTCCAGTCCTAGTTGTTCTCGGCCAGCTGCGCGAGGATGGCCGGGTTCTCGAGCGTCGACGTGTCCTGCGTGATGGCTTCACCGTTCGCGACCGAGCGCAGCAGGCGCCGCATGATCTTGCCGCTGCGCGTCTTCGGCAGGTTGTCGCCGAACCGGATGTCTTTCGGCTTCGCGATCGGGCCGATCTCCTTGCCGACCCAGTCGCGCAATTCTTTGGCAATTTTCTTCGCTTCTTCGCCGGTTGGCCGCGGTCGCTTCAACACGACGAAGGCACAGATCGCTTCGCCGGTGGTGTCGTCAGGCCGGCCCACCACCGCTGCCTCCGCCACCAGCGCGGTGTGCGACACCAGCGCCGACTCGATCTCCATCGTGCCCATGCGGTGGCCGCTGACGTTCAGCACATCGTCGATGCGGCCGGTGATCGTGAAGTAGCCGGTGCCTTCGTCGCGAATGGCGCCGTCGCCCGCGAGGTAGTAGCGGCCACCGAATTCTTCCGGGTAGTAGCTCTTGCGAAAGCGCTCCGGATCGCCGTAGATCGTGCGGATCATGCTCGGCCACGGCCGCTTCACGACGAGCAAGCCACCCTGGCCGTTCGGCACGTCGTTGCCGGCTTCATCGACGATGGCGGCCGCGATGCCGGGGAACGGCAACGTGCATGAGCCCGGCACCAGCGGCGTCGCGCCCGGCAGCGGCGTGATCATGTGGCCGCCGGTCTCGGTCTGCCAGAAGGTGTCGACGATCGGGCAGCGGCCGCCGCCGATGTGCTCGTGGTACCACTCCCAGGCAGCCGGGTTGATGGGCTCGCCGACCGTGCCGAGAATGCGCAGGCTGGTCAGGTCGAAGTTGCGCGGGTGCGCCGAAGCCGTGCCTTCGGCCGCCTTGATGAGCGAGCGGATCGCGGTCGGTGCGGTGTAGAAGATCGAGACCTTGTGCTTTTCGATCATCTGCCAGAAGCGGCCGGCGTCGGGATAGGTCGGGATGCCTTCGAACACGAGCTCGGTGCCGCCGAGTGCCAGCGGCCCATAGGTGATGTAGGTGTGGCCGGTGACCCAGCCGATGTCGGCAGTGCACCAGAACATGTCTTCGGGCTTCAGGTCGAAGGTCCACTTCGTGGTAAGCGCGGCGTGCAGCAGATAGCCCCCCGTCGAGTGCTGAACACCCTTCGGCTTGCCGGTCGAGCCCGATGTGTAGAGCAGGAAAAGCGGGTGTTCCGCGCCGACCCATTCGGGCTCGCACGAGATCGGCTCGTTCGCCATCACCTCGTGCAGCCATTTGTCGCGCGGGGCCTCGAAGTTCACTGCGCCGCCGGTGCGTCGATAGACGAACACGTCACGCACGGCATGGCCAGGGCCAGACAACGCTTCATCGACGATCGCCTTCAGCGGCAAAGCCTTTCCGCCACGCCGCTGCTCGTCGGCGGTGATGACCAGCACGGCGCCGGTGTCGGCGATGCGGTCGCGCAGGCTCTGCGCCGAGAAGCCGCCGAACACCACCGAATGCGTCGCGCCGATGCGGGCGCAGGCCTGCATCGCGATCACGCCTTCGACCGACATCGGCATGTAGATGACGACGCGGTCGCCTTTGACGATGCCTCGCGCCTTCATCGCATTGGCAAGCTGGCAGGTGCGTTCCAGCAGGTCGCGATAGCCGTGTGTCGTGGTCGTGCCGTCGTCGGCCTCGAAGACGATCGCGGTCTTGTCACCGAGGCCGGCCTCGACGTGGCGATCGAGACAGTTGTACGACGCGTTCAGCGTGCCGTCGGCGAACCACTTGAAGAACGGCGGGGTGCTGGCGTCGAGCGTTTTCGTGAACGGCGTCTTCCAGCTCAGGAACTCGCGCGCGAGGCGGGCCCAGTAGCCTTCGTGGTCGGCTTCGGCTTCGTCGACGAGCTTTTGGTAAGCCGACATGCCTGACACGTGCGCCGCCTTGGCGAGTGCCGCGGGCGGCTGATAGGTGGGTGCGACTGAGGTCATCGTTCGTCTCCGAGAGAAATCGTTGTGCTGGCGTTGTACCGCATGTGGACCCGGGTACAGACCCTCATTGGCGAGGCTTTGACCGGACCCTCCGCCGGGCGCAGAAGTCCCGTCGACAGACTTTAAGATGCCGCCCCATGAGCATGAGCACCCCCATCCGATACGCCGACCTGGTCGACTCCGTGGCGGGCGCGCTGCAATACATCAGCTGCTACCACCCCGCCGATTTCGTCACCAGCCTGGCGCGGGCATACGAGCTCGAACAAGGACCGGCGGCGAAGGACGCGATCGCGCAGATCCTCACCAACTCGAAGATGTGCGCCGAGGGCAAGCGACCGATCTGCCAGGACACCGGCATCGTCAACGTGTTCCTGAAGATCGGCATGAACGTGCGCTTCGAGGGCTTCCCGGCAGGCGTGGAGGATGCCGTCAACGACGGTGTCCGCAAGGGCTACCTGGACCCCGACAACAAGCTGCGCGCCTCGATCGTGGCCGACCCGCAGTTCGCCCGCAAGAACACCGGCGACAACACGCCCGCCGTCGTCCAAATGACGCTGGTGCCTGGCGACACCGTCGATGTGCAGGTCGCGGCCAAGGGCGGGGGCAGCGAGAACAAGTCGAAATTCGTGATGATGAACCCGAGCGATTCGCTGGTCGACTGGGTCTTGAAGACAGTGCCGACGATGGGCGCGGGCTGGTGCCCGCCCGGCATGCTCGGCATCGGCATCGGCGGCACGGCCGAGCGCGCGATGCTGCTCGCCAAGCAGAGCCTGATGGAAGACATCGACATGTTCGAGCTGAAGGCCCGCGGTCCGAACGACCCGGTCGAGGCACTGCGCATCGAGCTCTTCGACAAGATCAACGCGCTCGGCATCGGCGCTCAGGGTCTCGGCGGGCTCACCACGGTGCTCGACGTGAAGATCGCGATGAACCCGTGCCACGCCGCCGGCAAGCCGGTCGCGATGATCCCGAATTGCGCAGCCACGCGGCACGCGCACTTCGTGCTCGACGGCTCGGGCCCGGTCTACCTCGACCCTCCGAGCCTCGATCTCTGGCCCGACGTGCACTGGGCGCCCGACTACAACCGTTCGAAGCGCGTCGACCTCGACGCGCTCACGAAAGACGAGGTCGCGAGTTGGAAACCCGGCGAGACCTTGCTGCTCTCCGGTCGGATGCTCACCGGCCGCGACGCCGCCCACCAGCGCATCCAGGACATGCTGGCGAACGGCGAACCGTTGCCGGTGAACTTCACGAATCGCGTGATCTACTACGTCGGCCCGGTCGACCCGGTGCGCGACGAGGTGGTCGGCCCGGCCGGCCCGACGACGTCGACCCGCATGGACAAGTTCACCGAGATGATGCTGGCGCGAACCGGGCTGATCTCGATGGTCGGCAAGGCCGAGCGCGGACCGCTCGCGATCGAGTCGATCAAGAAACACCGCAGCGCGTACCTGATGGCCGTGGGCGGCGCGGCCTATCTCGTGTCGAAAGCGATCAGGCAGGCCGCGGTCGTCGCCTTTGCCGACCTCGGCATGGAAGCGATCTACGAATTCACCGTCACCGACATGCCGGTGACGGTGGCCGTCGATTCGAACGGCGTCTCGGTGCACGAGACGGGCCCGAAGGAATGGCAGCAGCGCATCGCGAGCGACGCACTCTCGAAGATCGGCGTGGTCATGGCTTGAATCTGCGGCCGCGCGCCGCTTCATCGTCGCCGCTTCACCGCCACCACCTCGGCCTGCGTTGGCACCCGGCGCCTCTCTCGCGTCCTCGTTCGTCCACGTCCAATGAAAGGAAACCCGATGGCCACCGAGTACCTGCATGCGCCGCCCGGCGGTAACTTGTACGCGCCGCCCGGCGCGATGGTCGGCGATGTCTACGCCCTGGCGACGACACAGCCGGTGCGCCTGTGGCCGCCGAAGGGCCGCATCGGTCGTGTGCGGATGCTCGCGTATGCGATGGCGCTCTACCTGATCTTTCTGCTCGGCATCATCGTGGTCTCTCTCGTCACCGGCTTTTCGGCGAGTCAGGGCGGCAGCACCGCCGGCATCGTCGTGCTGGGGTTGCTGTACCTCGCGTACGTCGTGGCCGGCACGTGCGTGATGATCCAGCGCTCGCACGACATGGACCTCTCGGGCTGGTCGGTGCTGCTGCTGCTGATTCCGTTCGTGTTCTTCTACTGGCTCTTCAAGAAGGGCACGCCGGGCGTGAATCGTTTCGGCGCGCCGCCGCCACCGAACACGACCGGCGTGGTCGTGCTGGCGTGGTCGCTGCTGATCCTGCCGATCATCGGGATCCTCGCAGCCGTGGCACTGCCCGCGTACAAGGACTACACCGACCGTGTGAACGCGCGCCAGGTGCAAAGCCCGAGCCTGTGACGCAGGCGCGCGAAGCGCCGCGCTGAAGCCTCGTTGCGCCGAACCGGTCACGGCCTGGAACGGGCGGCGCGCCCTGTCGTCGACAATTGCACGGCGCGCCGCTCAACTTTGCCGCTACAGCGCCGATATGGCGCGGATGGAACCTGTCGCGACATCCCACACCGTCTCCGCGCAAGGGGGTTTCACGTTGAGCGCCGTGGTGGTGTCGGTCGTCGCGCTCGCGTCGGTCGCAGCGATGGCCGTTCCGAACCTCACGATGACCGGGCGCGACGCGCGCGTCGAGTCGGTCGAGGGATTGGCGAGCGTCGTCAAGCGAACCAGCCAGTCCGTGCATACCGCGTGTCTCGTCGACCCGCGCTGCAACGTCCGCAATGCCTCGCAATTCATCCTGCTGCAGGGCCAGTATCAACGCGTAAACCATGGCTGGCTCGACGCCGCCCACGCGATGGCCAACGGCGAGATCGATGCATGGGTCCATCACAACGGGTTTCGCGCCTCGATGCCCGACGCCACTCACGCACGGTTCGACCTGCTCGACGCGCCTGAACCGGCGCGCTGCGGCGTCACCTACTTCGATGCGCAACAGCGCGGCACCAAGGCCGGCGTGGTCGTCAGCACCTCGACCGCCGGCTGTTGACGCGCCTTCGTCGGTGGCGACTTGCGCGCCCTGCGACCGAAACTTGTATCGGGGAGAAAGCGTGCGGTTGAGGACGCGTCGCGACAGCTGCGCGTGAGTTCACCCGCGTGGGTGGTGCATCGCGTGCAGCGTCTTCAGTCGTTCACGGGCGACGTGGGTGTAGATCGTCGTGGTGGAAATATCGGCGTGGCCGAGCAGCATCTGCACGGCGCGCAGATCGGCACCGTGGTTCAACAGGTGCGTCGCGAACGCGTGACGCAAAGTGTGCGGCGAGAGCGGCACGTGGATCGCCGCGGTCGCTGCGTGCGCTTTGACGAGCTTCCAGAACATCTGCCGCGTCATCGCGGCGCCGCGCGCCGTGACGAAGAGCGCATTGCTCGCGCGCCCCTTCAGGATGGCGACGCGGGCGTCGGCAAGGTAGCGCGCCAGCCACGCCCGCGCCTCCTCGCCGAACGGCAGCAGGCGCTCCTTCGAGCCTTTGCCGGTGACGCGCATCGCGCCTTCGCCGAGGTCGAGGTGAACCGCCTTCAGCGACACCAGTTCGCTCACCCGCAGCCCGCTCGCATACATCAGTTCGAGCATCGCCCGGTCGCGCAGGCCGAGATCGGTTTCGACGTCCGGGGCCGCCAGCAGCGCTTCGACCTGCGGCTCGCTCAGCGTGTGCGGCACGCACAGCGGCTGCTTCGCGCTGATGAGCTTTAGCGTCGGGTCGGCGTCGATCAGTCGCTCGCGCAAGGCCCAGCGGAAGAACCGCTTGAAGACCGTGAGACGTCGGTTGCCGCTGCTCGCGCTGCCTCCCGAATGGCGGGCCACCGCGTAGGCGCGCAGGTCGGTCTCGGTACTGGCGCTGACACACCTGCAGCTCACGGCGTGCAGCCAGCCGCCATACAGCGTGAGGTCGCGCCGATAGGCGAGCAGCGAATTGCGAGCGAGGCCGTCTTCGATCCACAACGCATCGATGAAGCGATCGATGGCCTCCGCGCTGTCGAGCGGCAGCGAACCCGTTGCAGCGGCAACCGCGCGCATCGGAGGCAGCGAGCTCGACGCAACCGCACCGCCACGACCGCGCGACGCCCCTAAACTCACTCGAGCCTGAGCTTCTGCGCGACGACGACCTTCTTGTAGACCTCGTACTCGGCGGCGATCTGTGCCGCGAACTGCTCGGGCGTGTTGCCGATGACGAGCGAGCCGGTCTCGGCGATGCGCTTCTTGACGGCCGGGTCCTCGAGCGCCTTGCGCACCGCGGCATTCACCTTGTCGACGATCTCCTTCGGCAAGCCCTTGGGACCGTAGATGCCGTAGAAGGCCGGCCGGTTGACGGGCTCGAATCCGACTTCCTTGAAGGTCGGCACATCGGGCAGATCGGCGATCCGCTGCGGCGCGGCGACGACGATCGCGACCAGCCGCTTCTCCTTGATGAAGGGCAGCGACGACGGCAGGTTGTCGAAGATCATCGGCACCTGGCCGGCCACCGTGTCGTTGAGCGCCGGCCCCGCACCGCGGTAGGGAATATGGGTCAGGAACACGCCGGCCAGGCTCTTGAAGAGCTCCATCTGCAGGTGGCCGATGCCACCGGTGCCCGAGCTCGCATACGAATATTTGCCGGGGTTCTTCTTCAGCTCGGCGAGAAACCCCTTGAAGTCTCGCGCCGGAAAGCTCGGGTGCACCGCGATGACATTGGGCGTCGCCGCGATGTTGACGATGGGCGTGAAGTCGGTCAGCGGGTCGTAGCCGACCTTCGGGTTGATGGCCGGGTTGGCGGCGACGGTCGAGACCGTCGCCACGCCGAGGTTGTAGCCGTCCGGTACCTGGCGCGACGTGTCGAGCGCGCCGACCACGCCGCCGCCCCCGGCCTTGTTCTCGACGATCAACGTCTGGCCGAGGTTCGCGCCGACCTTGTCGGAGACAATCCGCGCGACGATGTCCGTGGTGCCCCCGGGCGCGAACGGCACCACGAGGTGAACCGGTTTGTTGGGATAGGCGCCCTGCGCCCACGTCACACCGGTTTCGGCTGTCAAGGTGGCGCCAATGGCCTGGAGCAGAAGGGTTCGACGTTGCATGGGGTGCTTCGGGGTGGACGTGGGGTTTTTGCCGCGCGAGTCTAGGCGAACCCACCTACCCTTTGGAGAAGGGTTTAGCAGGAGAGGCGGTCGAGTCGCGGGGCGATCGGCCCGACGTTTCCTCCCGTCTGGGCACTGGCACACTGCCCCGCATGGCCGACCCGCTGCTGTTGCTGCCCGACTTCCTGCTCATCGTGCTCGGCTTCGTCATCTGTCGCGCAACCGCACTCGACAAACCTGTGTGGGACGCCGTCGAGCGGCTTGTTTATTTCCTGCTGTTTCCAGTGCTGCTCTTCACGTCGATCGTCAAGAGCCCGCTGCAGCCGACCCAAACGCTCGGCCTCACCGCGGCAGCAATCGGCACGATGGGCGTCGGCATCGCGGCGGCGCTCGCGATCGGCGCGTGGCCGGGCGTCGATCGGCGCCGTCACGCGTCGGGCGCGCAGGTCGCGTACCGCTTCAATTCGTACATCGCGCTCGCGCTCGCCGAACGCATGGCGCAGGCGCAGGGCCTCGCATGGATGGCGCTCATCATGGCGCTCGCGGTGCCGATCGCCAACGTGGCGGCGGTGTGGCCGCTGGCGCGCCACGGCGGTCATTCGTATGTGCGCGAAATCGTCCGCAATCCGCTCATCATCTCGACCGCTTTCGGGTTGGCCGCCAACATGGCTGGCCTGCCGTTGCCGGCCGTCGTCGCGACGACCTTGCAGCGCATCGGCGCTGCGGCCTTGCCGCTCGGCCTGATGGCGGTCGGCGCCGGCCTGGCGCTCGGCGGCTTGCGAGGCAGCGCAGGGCTCGCCGCGGCCCTGCTTTCGATCCGCCACGTGTTGATGCCCATGAGCGCACTCGGGTTGACGATGTTGCTGCACCTGGCGCCGGCTGAACGCAGCATTGTCGTGCTGTTCGCGTCGTTGCCGACAGCGTCGAGTGCCTATGTGCTCGCGGCCCGAATGGGCGGCGACGGCAGTTTTGTCGCTGGACTGGTGACGGTCTCGACCTTGCTTGGCATCGTGAGCATTCCGTTCTGGCTCGCGCTGCTGGGCCGGCTTGGCTGATCTTGTGCGAGGGGCAGACCAGGACCACGTTCTCGTTCGACCTCAGTTCGCCGCCTGCTGCGCCAAGGCCCAATCGATGTGTTCGCCGACGAGCTCGCTGGCGTTGCTTCGCCTGTCGCGCAACGCCGTCATCAACGTTCGGGGATCGTCCGCCGCGCGGATCGCGTTGCCGATCGCGACCGCGAGGTTGCGTTGCCAGCGCTCGTGGCCGATGCGGCGAATCGCGCTGCCTTCGGTCCCGCGCAGGAACTCGGCCTCGTCCCATGCCCAGAGCGCGAGCAGCGTGGGGTCGTCGAGTTGCGGTCGCACATCGAAATCGGCGACCGGGCTGGCGCTGGCGTACTTGTTCCAGGGGCAGACCAGCTGGCAATCGTCGCAGCCGTAGATGCGGTTGCCGATCGCCGCGCGAAACTCGACCGGGATCGCACCGGGGTGCTCGATCGTCAGGTAGGAGATGCAGCGCCGCGCATCGAGCCGGTAAGGGGCGACGATGGCCTGCGTCGGGCAGACGTCGATGCACGCGGTGCAGCTGCCGCAGCTCGGCGGCACAGCGCTTGTGAGCGGCAGCTCGAAGTCGATGCAGATCTCGCCGAGGAAGAACATCGAGCCGGCGCTGCGGTCGAGCGTCAACGTGTGCTTGCCACGCCAGCCGAGGCCGCTCCGGGTCGCGAGCTCGACTTCGAGCAGCGGTGCCGAATCGGTGAACACGCGATGACCGAACGGGCCGACGGCCGCTGAAAGCCGATCGGCCAGTTGCTGCAAGCGCGCACGCATCACCTTGTGATAGTCGCGACCGCGCGCATAGAGCGAGACCGCGGCGCGTTCGGGCGAATCGAGACGTTGCCACTCCATCCGTTGCCATCCGTCGTCAATACCCCGCGGCAGGTAAGGCATGCGCGCGGTGATGACGCGCACCGTACCCGGCACGAGTTCGGCGGGCCGCGCGCGCCTCGCGCCGTGCGCCGCCATGTAGGCCATGTCGCCATGCATGCCGCCTTGCACCCAGGCCGCGAGGCCGGGCTCGGCCGCCGCGAGATCGACGTCGGCCACGCCGATCTGGGAAAATCCAAGCTCCCGCGCCCAAAGGCGCAGATCGTTCAGCACGACAGCGCCATCCCAACCTGCTCGTCCGTTCACGGTGCCGCTCATTTGTCGATTCTAGAAAGCCGCCTTCAGCATTGGCCCGACGAGGCCGCCTGTGCCGCGAGCGCCGCCGCGCTCGCGCTGAGGCGCGGCCTCTTCGACAGCGTGATCGAATTGCGCGGCCCGCTCGGCGCCGGCAAGACCGCTTTCGTGCGCCACCTGCTGCGCGCCCTGGGCGTCGAAGGGCCGGTGAAGAGCCCGACCTATGCATTGGTCGAGCCGTACGAGGTCGACGACTTCAGCACGCCCGCCGCCCACTTCGACGTGCCGCCGATCACCATCTCGCACTTCGATTTCTATCGCTTCGACGACCCGCACGAATGGGAAGACGCGGGCTTTCGCGACATGTTCGCCGAACCCGGGCTGAAGCTCGTCGAGTGGGCCGACAAAGCCGCCGGCTTGATGCCGCCAGCCGACCTGTGCATCGCGATCGCGCCCATCGACAACGGCGATGCCCTCCCCGCGAGCGACGACCGCCGCGACGTCCGCTTCGACGCGATGAGCGAACGCGGTCGCGCGCTGCTGCCATGAAGCGGGCCGAACGCCGGCTCGCGCTGCAAGGACTGGGCGCGCTCGCGCTCTCGTTCGCGGCAAGAGGCGCCGCTGGCGCGGCGAGCATCATCGGCGTGCGCGTGTGGCCGGCCGACGACTACACGCGCATCACCATCGAATCGGACGCGGCGCTCAGCGAACGCCACTTCGTTGCCGACAACCCGCAACGCCTCGTCATCGACATCGATGGCCTCGAGCTCAGCCCGCAACTGCGCGACCTGGTCGGCCAGGTCAAGCGCGACGATCCCTTCATCGCCGGCGTGCGCGTCGGCCAGAACCAGCCGCGCGTGGTGCGCCTCGTCATCGATCTGAAACAGTCGACGGCACCGCAGCTGTTCACGCTGGTACCGGTCGCCGCGTACCGGCACCGCCTGGTGTTCGACCTCTACCCGACCGAAGCGCGCGACCCGCTGCTCGAACTGATCCGCGACAAGGAAAGGGCCGAGCGCGAAGCCGCGCGCTCTGTCCAGGACGCGCTCGGCGAATTCATCGGCAAGATCAACTCACCGAGCGCGGCGGGGGGAGCGGCGAGCAGCGGCATGCCGGCTGTTGTCGCCGGCGCGGCGCCGGCCTCGACGCCACGCTTGGGACGACCGAACCCACCACCGCGCGACACCATGGCCACCGACGGCGCCGTGGCGCCGGCCGCGCAGGCGCGCATCGATCGGCTCGTCGTCGTCGCGCTCGACCCCGGCCATGGCGGTGAAGATCCCGGCGCGATCGGACCCTCCGGCCTGCGCGAAAAGGACGTGGTGCTCGAGATCGCGCTGCAGCTGCGCGACCGCATCAACGCGATGCCGAACATGCGGGCGATGATGACGCGCGACGACGATTTCTTCGTGCCGCTGCAAGACCGCGTAAAGAAGGCGCGCCGCGTGCAGGCCGATCTGTTCGTGTCGATCCATGCCGATGCGTTCTTCACGCCGCAAGCGCGCGGGGCATCGGTGTTCGCGTTGAGCGAAAGCGGCGCGAGCAGCAGCGCGGCGCGCTGGATGGCGAGCCGCGAGAACGCTGCCGATCTGGTGGGTGGCGTCAATGTCCGCGCCAAGGACGCGACCGTCCTGCGCACGCTGCTTGACATGAGCACCGCCGCGCAGATTCGCGACAGCCTGAAGCTCGGTGGCGAGGTGCTCGGGCAGATCGGCAAGGTCGGCCGCCTGCACAAGGGCAGCGTCGAGCAGGCGGGCTTCGCGGTGCTGAAGGCGCCCGATGTGCCGTCGATCCTTGTCGAGTCGTCGTTCATCTCGAACCCCGAGGAAGAGGCGAAGCTTCGCGACCCCGCGTTCCAGCGTCAGTTGGTCGAGGCGTTGGCCGTCGGCATCGGCCGCTATTTCGCGCGCAACCCACCGCTCGCTCGCAGCCGACAGCTGTGACCGGATTGGCGCCGGCCACAGCCTGTGTCAACATGTGCCGAGCCGCAGCATTCGGGCTAGCGCCGGCCTGGGTGCGCATCGGTGCGATCGACCTCTCAGGAAAGTGCCATGACGACCGACGAATCGCCTTTCGATCAAATTGTGTTGACGGTGCCGGTCCGGTCTGCGAATGGTTGATGCCATCACGCACCGTCCGGCTGCCCGGGTCTGGCACCGCACGGCCCAACGCGCCGTCAGCGCCGCCCTGATGGCCGTGTTCCCGTTCGCGGCTTCGGCCGCCACGACCTACAAATGCATCATCGACGGCCGCACCGTCTTTCAGCAGACGGGCTGCCCCGCCAACTCGCAGCTCGACACGCCCAAGGCCGCGTCGGTGCCGGCGGTCAACGCTTCCGCGCCGGGGCGTGGTCGGGTCGGGGCGGCGTCTGCTCCAGCGTCCGCCGGCGTGCCCATCACCACCATGACTTCGAGCGCCTCGGCGCCACGTGCGGCGGCGGCCTCATCGGTGCGGGTCAACATCCCGCGCAAATGACGCGCTGAGCGCGAACCGGGAGACCTGGGTGCGGCGAGCGGGCGATCAGCGCGTGGCAGCCGCCTCTGCGCGTGCCTTGCGGCCCGATCGCCACGCGCTGAAGATCACGAGGGCGCCTGGCGCCAGGATCGCTGTCCAGATGATCTTGTCGAGGTTGTCTTTCACCCATGGCAGGTTGCCGAACAAGAACCCGGCAGTCGTCACGCCGCCGACCCAAAGCACGCTGCCGACCACGTCGTAGACCGTGAAACGCCGCCGCGACATGTTCGCGACGCCCGCCACGAACGGCGCGAAGGTGCGCACGAACGGCATGAACCGAGCCGCGATCAGTGTCACGCCGCCGTGCTTTTCGTAGAACGCATGCGCCTGGTTGAACGCGTTGCGGTTGAACCAGCGCGACTGCTCCCACTGGAAGACCTTGGGGCCGAAGAACCGGCCGATGATGTAGTTGCTCTGGTTGCCGAGCGTGGCGGCGATCATCAACAGGACGAGCGACAGCGGCAGGCTCATCACCCCGGCCGCACACATCGCGCCGACGACGAAAAGCAGCGAGTCGCCCGGCAGGAACGGCATCACGACCACGCCGGTCTCGACGAAGATGATCGTGAACAGCAGTGCGTAGACCCACGCGCCGTAGTGCGCCACGAAGCGAGCGAGTTGCACATCGATGTGCAAGACGAGATCGAAGATCGAGGCTACGGTATCCATCACCGAATTATCACGTCCCGCCGTCGGCGTGCCCTTCGGCGGCGCACGGTGGAAGCCCCGGCACGGCGCACCGGCCCATGCGCTTCCTACAATGCCACGATGATCGCCGAGCCCGCCCTCGCCACCCGTCGCCGCATCCGCGAATTGCCCGCGGAACTGGTGAGCCAGATCGCGGCCGGCGAGGTCGTTGAACGGCCGGCATCGGTGGTGCGCGAACTGGTCGACAACGCGATCGACGCGGGGGCCGCACACATCACGGTGCGCCTGAGTGCCGGGGGGGTGCGCGCGATCGTCGTAGAAGACGACGGCCACGGCATTCCGGTGGCCGAGTTGCCGCTCGCGCTGCGCCGCCACGCGACCAGCAAGATCGAATCGCTCGATGACCTGGAGGGCGTCGCGACGATGGGCTTTCGGGGCGAAGCCCTCGCCGCGATCGCGTCGGTCGCCGAGCTCGCGATCGCGACGCGCAGCGCCAACGCGAGCCATGGCACCCGGCTCGATGCGCGTTCGGGGGAGCTCGAGCCGGTCGCGCGTTCGATCGGCACCAGCGTCGAGGTGCGGGAGCTGTTCTTCAACACGCCGGCGCGGCGCAAGTTCCTGAAGACCGATGCCACCGAACTCGCCCACGGCATCGAAGCCGTCAAACGACACGCGCTCGCGCGCCCCGACGTGGCGTTCGCGATCTGGCACGACGGCAAGCTGGTGCATCGCTGGCCGCGCGCGACCGCCGCAACGCGCCTCTGCGATGTACTCGGCGAGGCGTTCATCGCCGCGAGCCGCGAGATCGCGACGTTGCCTGGCCCGGTGCGCGTCAGCGGCCGGGCCGGCTCGCCGGAAGCCGCGAAGGCGCGCGCCGATCATCAATACGTCTACGTCAACGGCCGCTTCGTGCGCGACAAGCTGATCGCGCACGGCGTCCGCGCCGCGTACGACGATGTGCTGCACGGTGGCCGTCAACCGGCCTATCTGCTCTTCATCGAGGTCGCGCCCGAACGCGTCGACGTCAACGTGCACCCGACCAAGGTCGAGGTCCGCTTTCGCGACTCGCGCGACGTGCATCAGGCCGTGCGTCGGGCGGTCGAGAGCGGCTTGGCGTCGGCTGGCGGGTCGGCAGCGGTCGGCCCCGCCGCGTCGATGATTCCGGCTGACGAGCGCCCCGCGTCGATCGCGTCTTCGCCGTGGTCGACGACCCTCGCGTTCACGCAGACGGCACTCGGCTGGCGCGGCGACGACCCGCCGACCGCGCGCGAAAGCGGCGTGGCGACGGCCTGGTGGCGCGAGCCGTTGGCGCCGGCCTCGTCCTCCGAGCCATCGCTGCCCCTTGCCCGAGCGAGCGCCCTCCGCTCGGAGCCGGAGTCGCCGCTCGGCCGTGCGCTGGCGCAGATCGCAGGCACCTTCATCTTGGCCGAGAACGCGCAAGGGCTGGTCATCGTCGACATGCATGCCGCGCACGAACGGGTCGTCTACGAACGCCTGAAGGCACGCCGCGACGATCAGGCGCTGGAGGCCCAGCCGCTGCTGCTGCCGGCGACTTTCCGTGCCACCGCGCTCGAGATCGCGACCGCCGAGCGCCACGCCGACGCGCTGCTGAAGCTTGGACTCGACGTGGCGCCGCTCAGCGCGGGCGTGCTCGCGGTGCGCTCGCAACCCGCCGCGCTGGTCGGCGCCGACGTGGTCGAGCTGACCCGCGGCGTGCTCGCCGAGCTGGTGCAGGTCGAGAGCAGCAGCGTCGTCGCGCGTGCGCGCCACGACATGCTGTCGACGATGGCCTGCCATGGCGCGGTACGCGCCAACCGTCGCCTGTCGATCGACGAGATGAACGCGCTGCTGCGCGACATGGAACGCACGGAACGTTCCGACCTGTGCAACCACGGGCGGCCGACGTGGCGACAGGTCACACTGCGCGAACTCGACGCGATGTTCTGGCGCGGTCGTTGAACCGGCACTCTCGAAGAACCACGCGCGATGACCACGATCAAGCTGAAAAAGCCCGCGGGACCGGCCTCGACCCCGCCTGCGCGCGGCGCCCGGCCGCCGGTGCGCGGCATCAACGCAGGCCTTCGCGTGCGGCCGACGCAGGCCGAAGCCGAGGCCTATCGCGCCAGGCGCGACGAGACCCGACGGGCGGAGGTGAACGGGCCGGAGCGCAAGCCGGTGCGTCCTACGGTCATCGTTCAAGACGCGCCGCCTCGGCGCCATGCGACGTCTCGCGGCTCTCCGCGGGCCGAGGCGCGACCGGCTGCCGCGCCAGCGAAGCGTGTCGCGTCGCCGCCGACCAGACCCGCGCGATCGGACCCTTTCGACAAACCGCGCAAACCCGCGCATGACGCACCACGCGCAGATCCGCGCCCTGCGATCGACACCGCGCATGCCGATGGCAGCCTGCGGCTCTCGAAGCGCATGAGCCAGCTCGGCATCGCTTCGCGGCGCGAAGCCGACGAATGGATCGCGCGCGGATGGGTTCGCGTCGATGGCCGTGTGATCGGCGAGCTCGGTGCGCGCGTGCTGCCGAGCCAGCACGTGACGGTCGATGCGCACGCGCGCAACCAGCAGGCCGATCGCGTGACGGTGTTGCTCAACAAGCCGATCGGCTACGTCAGCGGCCAGGCCGAAAATGGCCATGAGCCGGCGTTCGTGCTGGTGCAGCCCGAGACGCAGTGGCGCGACGACCATTCGGGCCGCTGCTTCCTGCGAACGCACCTGAGAAGCCTGGTGCCCGCGGGCCGGCTCGACATCGACTCGACCGGTCTGCTCGTGCTCACGCAGGACGGCCGGGTCGCCAAGCAACTCGTCGGCGCTGGCGGCGAGATCGAGAAGGAATATCTGGTGCGCGTCACGCCGATCGAAGGTGGTGGGTGGCAGGCGTCGAAGCTCGCGTTGCTGCAACACGGCCTCGAACTCGACGGCGAAGCGCTCCGACCGGCGCGCGTCGAGTGGCTGAACGACGATCAGCTGCGCGTCGTGCTGCAGCAGGGCAAGAAGCGCCAGATCAGGCGCATGTGCGAAGCGGTCGGCCTGCACGTGACGGGCCTGAAGCGCGTGCGCATCGGCGGGGTGATGCTCGGCGATCTGCCGGTCGGTCAGTGGCGCTACTTGCGCCACGGCGAATCGTTCGGCGAGATCGACGCGGCGAGACCGCAAGCAACGGCGCCGGCGACCGCCGCCACCGACCGGTCAATGCAGGTTGAGGTTGCTGCCGAAGAGGCCGATCAACCCGATCACGATCAGATAGATCGCGACGATGAAATTGAGCAGGCGCGGCATGGCCAGGATGAGGACGCCGGCGATCAGTGAGACCACAGGTCCGATGCTGACGTTCAGGTTCATGTGGATTCGGGCTCGAAAGGGCCTCGACGCGGGCCCGGTACGGGCAGTTTGACATGAGCCCCGATCAGCCGATGCCGGCGCGCGCCCTGTGCGTCGCGGGTCCGACCGCCTCGGGCAAGACCGCCGCCGCGCTCGCGATCGCCGAAGCGTTGCGCGGCGCCCGCGCGGTCGAGGTCATCAGCGTCGACTCGGCGCTCGTGTACCGCGGCCTGGACATCGGCACCGCGAAGCCGAGCGCGGCCGAACGCGCGGCCGTACCGCATCACCTGATCGACGTCATCGAGCCGAGCGCCCGCTATTCCGCTGCGCGCTTTGTCGACGAGGCGAACGCGCTCATCGATGAGATCAACGCGCGTGGCGCGCTGCCGCTGCTGGTCGGCGGCACGATGCTCTATTTCAAGGCGCTGCTCCACGGCCTCGACGCGATGCCCGCCGCCGATGCCGCCGTGCGCGCGCGCATCAGCGCCGACGCCGAGCGTGAAGGCTGGCCCGCGCTGCACGCCGAACTCGCGCGGGTCGACCCGGTCACTGCGTCGCGCGTCGCACCACGCGACAGCCAGCGCATCCAGCGCGCGCTCGAGGTGCACTCTCAGAGCGGCCGACCGATCTCGTCGTTTCACCGGGATCGCGATCCCGAGAGCGTCGGCGAGCGCAACGCGACGATGCCGCTGCCGCTGCCGATGATCGCCCTCGAACCGCTCGATCGGGCCTGGCTTCACGAACGCATCGACCGCCGCTTTGAAGCGATGCTGGCCTCGGGATTCGTCGACGAGATGCGGCGCCTGCGCGCCCGTGGCGATCTCGATGCCGCGATGCCGTCGATGCGCTCGGTCGGCTATCGACAGGCCTGGCTCGCCCTCGATTGCGGCGACCTCTCGGCGCTCGCCTCCGACGCCAGCGCCGCGACGCGCCAGCTCGCCAAGCGCCAGCTCACGTGGCTGCGCAGCATGCGGGAGCGGCACGTGGTGGCGTGCGACGCACCCGATGCGATGGCCCGCGCCGTCGACCTCGCGAAGCGACTCGCGGCATGATCGACACCCCCATTTCCGCCACCTCTGCGGCCCCGCTCGTCGAGGTGCGCGGACTTGCCAAGCACTTCGGCGAGAGCGCCGTTTTCGATCGCGTGACCTTCGATGTGGCGCCGGGCGAGTTCGTCGCCGTCGTCGGCGAATCGGGCGTCGGCAAGTCGACGCTCCTGAACTGCATCGCCGGACTCGACCGCCACGATGCCGGCACGGTGCGCATCGCCGGCACCGACATCGACGCGCTCGACGACCGGCAGCAGGCTCTGTTCCGCCGCGTCCACCTCGGCTTCGTGTTCCAGGCCTTTCACGTGCTTCCGCATTTGAGCGTCGCGCAGAACGTCGCGCTGCCGTTGCTGCTGCAGCACCGCGACGACGCTGCGCGCGTGGCGGCCGTGCTGGCCGCGGTCGGCCTCGAGGGCTTCGGACCGCGCTTGCCGCAGACGTTGTCCGGCGGTCAGCTGCAGCGGGTCGCCATCGCGCGTTCGCTGGTGCATGCGCCCCGCCTTCTGCTCGCCGACGAGCCCACCGGCAACCTCGATCCGACCACCGCCGAGCGGGTGATGGCGTTGCTGCAACGTCAAGTGCGCGAGCAACGCGCGGCGTGCATTCTCGTGACGCACTCGCGCGCGGCAGCGGCCCTCGCCGATCGCGTGTTGACGTTGACGCCGCACGGCATCGCCCCGTGACGACGCTGACGGGTTCGTGGCCGAGCCTCCTCCATCGATTGTCGTGGCCCGAGGTCAAGCACCATCCGTGGCGCAACGCCGTCGCGTTGCTCGCGGTCGTGCTCGGCGTCGCGCTGGCGTTCTCGGTTCACCTCATCAATCGTTCGGCACTGGCCGAGTTCAGCGCCGCGGTGCGCGCCGTGAACGGCGAGCCCGATTTCCAGTTGAAGGGCGAACGCGCCGGCTTCGATGAAGCGCTCTATGCCCGAGTCGCCGCGGTGGGAGGTGTCGCGCTGGCGAGCCCGGTCGTCGAGTTCGATGCGACCCTGACGGCCGCGAACGGCAAGCCGATCGGCGTGCACGTGGTGGGGATCGACCCGTTGGTGGTGGCCGGCGTCGCGCCCGCGTTGCTGCCGCGACCGGACCGGGCCGCATCGCGATTCGGCCCGCTCGATCCGGGAGCTGTCTTCCTGAACGATCAGGCGATCGAGCGGCTGGCAGCGGCAACGCCGCGGACGGTTCACGTCCAGGCCGAATCGGGCGCCGCCGATCTCGTGCTCGCGGGCCGCGTCGCTGCCGGCGGTGCGCCGCTCGCGGTGATGGACATTGCCGGTGCGCAGGACGCGTTCGGTCGCATCGGCCTTCTTTCCCGCATCGACGTCCGCCTCGCGCCCGGCGCCGACCGCGCCGCGGTCTTGCGGGCGCTCGCGCTGCCGGTCGACGTGCGCGTCGCCGACACCAACGAAGCCACCGACCGCGTCTCGAACGTCTCGCGGGCCTATCGCGTCAACCTCACCGTGCTCGCACTGGTGGCAATGTTCACCGGCGCCTTCCTGGTGTTCTCGATCCAGTCTCTGTCTGTCGCCAAACGCGAACCGCAACTGGCGTTGCTCGGCGTGCTGGGCCTGAGCGCACGCCAGCGACTCGGCCTCGTGCTGGCCGAGTCGGTCGTGCTCGGCGCGGTCGGCAGCGCGCTCGGTTTGGCACTCGGCGCCGCGCTCGCCGCCTTCGCGCTGCGGCTCTTCGGCGGCGATCTGGGTGGCGGCTACTTCGCCGGCGCCACGCCGACGCTGCAGATCGACGCGTGGGGCACCGCCGTGTACGGCGTCGTCGGCATGGCGGCGGCCGTCGTCGGTGGCTGGCTGCCGGCACGCGCGGCCGCTGCCATCGTGCCAGCGCAAGCCTTGAAGGGACTCAGTGCCTCGTCGCGAGCCGGAGCGCGCTGGCCGGTGCTGGTGTTGATCGTCACCGGCACGGCGTTGTCGTTCGTGCCCGCCGTCAACGGCATGCCGCTCGCCGCTTATGTGGCCATCGCGTGCCTGCTGCTGGGCGGCATCGCCGCCGTGCCATGGGCGATTGGTGCGCTGCTCGGCGCGGTGCGCGCGCCGCGCCAGGCGCTCGTGATGCTCGCCGTCGAGCGCGCGCGCCATCGCCGCGACACCGCGACCATCGCGGTCGCCGGCGTCATCGCGAGCCTGGCGCTCTCGGTCGCGTTGACGGTGATGGTTGCGAGCTTTCGCGACGCCGTGTCGCAATGGCTGGACACCGTGCTGCCGGCCGACCTCTACGTGCGGGCGGTCGCACCGAGCGGCTCAGCCGAGGCGCCGGCGTTGCCGCCGGCGTTCGTCGAGGCGGCACGCCACGTCGATGGTGTCGTGCGCGTCGAAGCCCAGCGCGTGCTACCGGTATTGCTCGCGCCGATACGGCCGCCGGTCGCGGTCATCGCCCGCCCGCTCGCCGAGCCGACCCGCTCGCTGCCGATGGTCGGCGACCTCGCCGAGGGTCGGCCCGGCTTCGTTGATGTCTACGTCAGCGAACCGATGGTCGACCTGTACGGGGCCGCGCCCGGCAGCGTGCTGACCCTGCCGATACCGGAAGGGTCGCGATCGACCTTCGTCGTGCGCGGCGTCTGGCGCGACTACGCGCGCCAGTCGGGCGCGGTCGTGATCGACGCGCAAGCCTACCGACGCATCAGCCACGACGAACGCGTCAACGACCTGGCGCTGTGGCTCGCTCCCGAAGCCGCTGCCGCCACGGTCCAGGGCGCGCTGCGCGCGCTCGCCGAGACGCGGGCGCTCGACGCCCGCCACGAGAAGGTCCCGCTGCAGTTCGCGGCTGCGGGCGAGATCCGTGCGCTCTCGCTACGCATCTTCGATCGCAGTTTCGCGGTCACCTACTGGTTGCAGGCGGTCGCGATCGCGATCGGCCTGTTCGGCGTCGCGGCGAGCTACTCGGCACAGGTGCTCGCCAGGCGCAAGGAGTTCGGCCTGCTCTCGCACCTCGGTCTCACGCGGGGCCAGGTGCTGCGCGTTGTTGCGGCCGAAGCCGCGGTGTGGACGGGTGTGGGCGCGCTGCTCGGCCTGGTGCTCGGGATCGTCGTCAGCGTCGTGCTGGTGAAAGTGGTGAACCCACAGAGCTTCCACTGGACCATGGACCTCGCGTTGCCGTGGTCGCGGCTGAGCGCGCTCTGCGTGGCCGTGATGGTCGCCGGCACGGCGACCGCCTGGCTCGCGGCACGCAGCAGCGCGGGCCATCGGCTCGCGCTTGCGGTGAAGGAAGACTGGTGACGGCGCGCCGTCACCGCTCCGTCAGTTCACCGCAAAACAATACAAGCGACCGCTGCCCCCGGTGGCTTTCAGTGCGTCCGGGCTGCAGCCGCCACGCGACAGATGCGACGAGTTCCACGACTTCTGCGGCACGCTCTCATCAAGACCGGTACGGTCGGAGTGACCGAGCATCGCCGAGCCCTCGGCGCCGCCCTGTGTCCAGTTGCCGCACGTCGAGTTGATGCTGCCTTCGATGGTGGTGCCGTCGGGTTGCGAGCCGGTCAGGATGTCGTGCGTGTTCGGCGTGTCGCCGCGGCCGTTGACGACCTCGCCGCGTTCGGTGAGCGCGGTCTGTTTGCCCAGGTTGTTGGCGCCATGCAGCTGCGCAAGGTCGTCGGCCACGACCACGCCCTTGGCGTTGCGCCACGGGCCCTTGCCGATGCGGTCGCGTGCATTGACGGCGCTTTCGCCCGGAAACGCCTGCGTGCTCAGGTACGCATGCCAGGTCTTCGCGCCGGCACCCGCCGCCGTCGCGAGCGACTGGCAGAGGCGGTCGGCGCCCGCCAACCCGCCCAGGTCGCCGCCCTTGCCCGAGCCCGCGCTCGTCACGAAGAACGACATGCCGGTGCCGGCGCTGCCGCCGTTCGCCCCGCTGCCGGGCAGGGTGGTGCAGGCCGTGACGACCGCCATCGCGACGGTGCCGGTCAGAATCGAACGCATGGTGTCGACGCGCATGAAAAATCTCCTCGGAGTCGTGGGGGGTTCGGTTTCGAACCGGTCGTGGGATGCCTCGGCCGAATCATCGGCGAAGCAGCGATTGTCTGTCGATGGGTCGACGCGACGAGCAGCAGCGCCACCGGCCGCTTCGTGGGCGGCGCGGGCGGCGCGTCGCCGTGCGCTGGTGATCGCACCGCTCGCCCTCTTCGGCAGCCGGCTCTCGTTTGCCGCCGCCAGCCGTGAACGGTTGCGCTTCCCTGTCGATTTCGGCGCCCATCCGGCCAGCCGAACGGAGTGGTGGTACGTGACGGGTTCGCTGCGCGCGGCCGGCCGCGAGACGCCCGTCACGCACGGCTTCCAGATCACGTTCTTCCGTTCGGCGACCGGTCTCGGCGCTAATTCGAAGAGCCGCTTCGCAGCGCGCGAGCTGATCTTCGCGCACGCCGCCCTCACCGACTTGCGCGGCGCGCGGCTGCGCCACGATCAACGCATCGCCCGCGCCGGCTTCGAGATCGCGCGCGCCGCCGAAGGCGATACGGCAATCGCGCTTCGTGACTGGTCGATGCAACGAAGCGGCGGCGACGGCGCGAGCCACTACACCGCGCACATGCAGAGCGACACCGCACGTTTCGGCTTCGACTTCACCTTCGACGCCACGCAACCGGTGCTGCTGCAGGGCGACGACGGCTTCTCGCGCAAGGGCCCGCACGACGCGCAGTCGAGCTTCTACTACACCGAGCCGCAGCTGTCGGTAGGCGGCAGCTGGGCCATCGACGGCAAGAGGTCGCCGGTCACGGGCACCGCGTGGCTCGACCACGAGTGGAGCGACGCGCTGCTCGACGCCGAAGCGGTCGGCTGGGACTGGATCGGCATGAACCTCGACGACGGCAGCGCCCTCACCGCCTTTCGCATGCGCCGTGCCGACGACAGCAGCCTGTTCGCAGGCGGCAGCTTCCGCACCCGAGGCGGCGCCACGCAGGACTTCGCCGCTTCACCACCGCGGTTCGAACCGATCCGCTGGTGGACCAGCGCCGCGACGCGCGCGCGCTACCCGGTCGCGTGGCGCATCGAGACCCCGGTCGGGCGCTTCACGGTGCAGGCGCTGCTCGACGACCAGGAGCTCGACAGTCGTACCAGCACCGGCGCGATCTACTGGGAAGGCTTGAGCGAGCTGCTCGACGCGCGCGGCCAACGCGTCGGCGTCGGATACCTCGAGCTCACCGGATATGCGTCACCGCTCAAGCTCTAGCGCGTCGCCACGGGCGAGCACTCAGTGCGCGCCACCCGCGTCGACCGCCTGCCCGAGCACCGGCTTGGTCGACCACACGAGCACCAGCAACAACAGGAAGAGGCAGGCCGACAGCAGGAAGATGTCGGTCACCGCCATCGTGTAGGCCTGCTGGTCGACCATGCGACCGACCGTGGCGAGGGCCTGCTGCGGGTCGAGGCCGGCGTTGCCGAGCTGGTTGAGCGTGGCTGTGGCGGCGGTGTTGCCGCGGTTCACCGATTCGGCGATCTCCGAGTGGTGAACGACCGCACGGTCTTCCCACGCGGTCGTGAACAGCGAGGTGCCGATCGCGCCAGCCGTGATGCGCACGAAATTGCTGAGGCCCGCCGCCGCGGCCATGCGGTCCGGCGTGAGGCCCGAAAAGATGATCGCCTGCAGCGGAATGAAGAAGAACGCCATCGCGGCGCCTTGAATGACGGTCGGAATCAGGATGGTCGTGAAATCGGCCTGTGTGTTGAAGTGCGAACGCAGCCACAGGATGAACGCAAAACCGATGAAAGCGACCGTCGCGAACTTGCGCGGATCGATCTTCGACACGTTCTTGCCGACCCAGGGCGAGAGCAGGATCGCGAGCAGGCCGACCGGCGCCGTCGCGAGCCCGGCCCACGTCGCCGTGTAGCCCATGAACTGCTGCAGCCACAGCGGCAACAGCACCACGTTGCCGAAGAAGAGCCCGTAGGCGACCGACAGCGACAACGTGCCCATCAGGAAGTTGCGCCGGAAGAAGAGACGCAGATCGACGATCGGGTTCTCTTCGGTCAACTCCCACGCTAGGAAGAACAGGAAAGCGACCAGCGCGACGACCGCCAGCATCACGATCTGCCCGGAACCGAACCAGTCGAGTTCCTTGCCCTTGTCGATCATGATCTGCAGCGCGCCGACCCACAGCACCAGCAGGCCAAGGCCGACGACGTCGAGCTTCAACTTCTGCGGACCGGTGTCGCGCTCTCGATAGATCGACCATGCCGCTGCGGCCGAGACCAGACCGACCGGGATGTTGATGTAGAAGATCCACGGCCACGAGATGTTGTCGGTGATCCAGCCGCCCAGCAACGGTCCGACCACCGGGGCCACGAGCACCGTCACGGCCCACATCGCCATCGCAGTGCCGGCCTTCGCGCGGGGGTAGCTGGAAAGCAGCAAGGTCTGCGAGAGCGGGATCATCGGCCCGGCGACCAGGCCTTGCAGCACCCGAAAACCGATCAGCATGCCGATGTTGGGGGCCAGGCCGCAGAGCCACGACGCGATCACAAACAGCAGGATGCTCGAGACGAAGAGGCGTACCGCGCCGAAACGCCGCGTGAGCCAGCCGGTGAGCGGCACCGAAATCGCGTTCGCTACCGCGAACGACGTGATGACCCAGGTGCCCTGGGCCGGGCTCACGCCCATGTCGCCCGCGATCGCAGGAATCGACACGTTGGCGATCGAGGTGTCGAGCACGTTCATGAACGTAGCGAGCGAGAGCGCGATTGTGCCGAGCAGCAGTTGCGCGCCCTTCAGTGGCGGCAGCGCGCCCGGAGAGGCGGGGCTCGACGGCGCCGCCGCTGGCGATGCGTCCGGCGCGGCGGCGGCCGCACCGTCGACGACGTCGCGCGCCCGCGTGTCGGAACGGGCCATGCTCAGGCTCAGTGGCTGCCTGCCGAGGCCGAAGCGTCGCCGCCCGACGACAGCGGCACGTTCGCCCCGCCCGACGGCGCCGGGTGCGCCACGCGCGCGGCCGGCTTGCCGAGGTTGGTCGCGATGATCCGGTTCACCTCGGCGTCGGCGCCCTGGTTGACTTGATCGAACACCGGCGTCGTCGCGCGGACCGGGTGCTGCGAGGCATCGGCGAGCACCCGGCCGTCGCTCTTGCTGACGTCGACGGTCGCCTGCATCGAAAGTCCGACACGCAGCGGATTGGCCTCCACTTCCTTGCGATCGAGCGCAATGCGCACCGGCACCCGCTGCACGACCTTGATCCAGTTGCCGGTCGCGTTCTGCGCCGGCAACA